>BPIE01000001.1 GCA_026003935.1 Tepidiforma sp.
CGGCTTGCCGGCGTAGACATCCAGGGTGAACGAGGCTCGCGCGTGCCCGAGCACCTGCGCGATGACCCGGGGCGGCACGCCGTACTGCGCCATCAGCGTGGGCCGCGAGGTGGCGCAGGTCGTGGAGTCTGATGGTTAGCCCGTGGCGCCGGGCGTGCCGCGTCCACCAGACGGTGAGACTGTCAGGCCGCATCGGGGCCGGGCCGACACTGAAGACAATGTCACCTGCCCGCCAGTCGGCGCCTGAGGCGAGCCGGTGTGCGAGCTGACGTGTCCGCCACTCGCGCAGCGCCTGGACGACCGGCGGAAGGAGTGGCACCTGGCGGACTCCGGCCCGTGTTTTCGGCTCGCGGACCAGGATGGCGCCGGCGGCAGTGCGCGTGCGGGCCTGCCTAATGCTTGCGGTGCCGACGCCGGCATCAGGGAAGCGGTCGAGGTCGATGTCCTGCCATTCCAGGCCGAGCGCTTCACTGCGCCGCATGCCGGTGTACGCGATCAGGAGGATGGCGGTGCGCCACGGCTGCTCTGCTTCGGCGAGCGAACGGATGAGGCCCTGCAGGTCAATGGTGGTCAGGTCAATGGTGCGTGATTGCGCCGACGGCACCTCGACGGCCTGGGTGACGATGCGCCCGATGAGCTGGAGGCGGAGCGCGTCTTTGAGCGCCTTGCCGAGCACGCGGTGGTGGCTGGCGATGGTCGCGGGGGCGAGCCCCTCGTCCTGCCAGCGGGCGTAGGCCTGCTGGACGTGGATGGGCTTCAGCTGTTGGAGCGGCAGCCGGCCGAGTGCGGGGATGAGGCGGCCTTCGACCGAGGCGCGGTAGCGCTCGAACGTGGTCTCCCGGAGGTGCGGCCGGCGCTGCTCGAGCCACTGGCGGAGCCAGTCGGCGACGGTCAGCCGGGAGGGGTCGACGGCTAGCCCGGTCTCCTGCTCATGGATCAGCTGGGCGAGCCGGGCCTCCGCCTCCCGCTTCGTCCCGTGGAACGTCTCCCACCGGCGCCGCCGGCGCCCGGTCTGCGGGTCGCGGTCGAGCTCGAGCGAGATGCGCCAGGTGCGGTCGCCGCGCTTCTGGATGCTGCCGCGCATGGGGACCTCCTCTCACGAAGTGTCGCGGACGCTGCGTGGTCGCATCCCCGGCGCCCCGGAGCAGCACCGGGTACGTCTCTGGGCAGTCAGGGTGCCGCCGTCGCCCAGGTCTCGGAAAGGACCGCGGCCTGCTCCAACACCGTCTGGGTCGCCTTCTCTTGCTTGTCTGGGGGATAGCCGTACTTCCGCAGGACCCGTTTCACATGCCGCCGCAGGTGGGCGCGTACACTCTCGCGCACCCTCCAGTCGATGGTGACGTTGTCGCGAACGGTGCGGACCAGCTCCTGGGCGATGGCCCGCAGCGTCGCGTCGCCGAGCACCTTGACTGCGCTGTCGTTTGTCTCGAGCGCGTCGTAGAAGGCCAGCTCGTCGTCGGTCAGGTTCAGCGCCTGGCCGCGCCTGTCGGCCTCGCGCATCTCTTTCGCCAAGGCGATCAGCTCGTCGATGACCTGCGCGGCTTCAATGGCGCGGTTCTGGTACTTGCGGATCGTCTGCTCCAGCATCTCGGCGAAGGAGCGCGCCTGGACGACATTCTTGCGGCGCCGCTGCCTGATCTCCCCCCTCAAAAGTTTCTGCAGCAACTCCACGGCCAGGTTGCGCTGGGGCATGCCCCGCACTTCGGCGAGGAACTCGTCCGACAGGATCGAAATGTCCGGCTTTTGCAGCCCGGCCGCGGCGAAAATGTCCACCACACCCTCCGGCGTCAGGGCGCGGGAAACAATCTGCCGCACGGCGTGGTCGAGCTCTTCCTCGGAGCTGGTGTCCGCGGGGGCACGCTTGGCGAGCGCTTTCGCCACGGCCTCGAAGAAGCTCACGTCGTCGCGGATATCCGTCGCTTTCTCGTGCGCCGCCGCTAGCGCGAAAGCCCTGGACAGCTCGCGAACCGCCTGGATGCAACGGTCCTTGCCGTTTTCCTGGGCGAGGATGTGCTCCTGGGCCGCCGGCAGGAGGCTGAGTCGCTCCTGCGGAGTGCCGGTGGTCCACTTGCTCCAGTCGAAGCCGTAAAAGAGCCCGCGGCAAATCTCGTACTTCTCGAGCATCTCGGCGACTGCCTCTTCCAGGTCGATCGCTGTACGTCCGGTTCCGCCGCTTTCCGTATACGTCGCGAGCGCCGCCTTGAGCTCATGGGCGAGCCCCAGATAGTCGACGACGAGTCCGCCTGGCTTGTCCCGAAACACCCGGTTCACGCGGGCGATGGCCTGCATGAGCCCGTGGCCGCGCATGGGTTTGTCGAGGTAGAGGGTATGCAGGCTGGGGCAATCGAAGCCGGTGAGCCACATATCGCGCACGATCACCAGTTTCAGCGGATCGTTCGGGTCGCGGAAGCGCTTCGCCAGCAACTCGCGCCGCGGCTTGTTCCGGATGTGTGGCTGCCAGTCTGCCGGGTCCGAAGCCGACCCGGTCATCACGACCTTGACCTCGCCCCGCGCTTCGTCGTCATCGTGCCATGCCGGGCGAAGCTTCACGATCTCGCGGTACAGCTCAACGCAGATACGCCGGCTCATGCACACGACCATCGCCTTGCCTTCGAGCGCCTCCAGCCGCTTCTCGAAGTGCTCGACGATATCCTGGGCGACCAGGCGGACGCGTCGCTCGGCGCCGACGATGGCCTCGAGCTGCGCCCACTTGCTCTTGAGCCGCTCCTTCCGCTCGACCTCCTCGCCCTCGGTGACCTCCTCGAACTCCTCGTCGATTCTCGGCTTCAGCTCTTCCGGCAGGTCGATCTTGGCCAGCCGGCTTTCGTAGTAGATCGGCACGGTGGCGCCGTCATCCACCGCGCGCTGGATGTCGTAGATCGAGATGTAGTCGCCGAAGACCGCGCGGGTGTTGGCGTCGGCCTTTTCGATCGGCGTGCCGGTGAAGCCGATGAACGACGCGCCCGGCAGCGCGTCGCGCATGTGGCGGGCGAAGCCGTCGATGAAGTCGTACTGGCTGCGGTGCGCTTCGTCGGCGATGACCACGATGTTCCGCCGCTCCGAGAGCATTGGGTGACGGTCGCCCTTCTCCTCGGGGAAGAACTTCTGGATGGTGGTGAAGACCACGCCGCCCGCTTTGACCTTCAGCAGCTCCCGCAGGTGGGCGCGGCTCTCCGCCTGCACCGGCGGCTGGCGCAGCAGCTCCTGGCAGCGCGAGAAGGTGGCGAAGAGCTGGTCGTCGAGGTCGTTCCGGTCGGTGAGCACGACGAGGGTCGGGTTCTCCATCGCCGGCTCGCGGATGATGCGCCCGGCATAAAACGCCATCGTCAGGCTCTTGCCCGACCCCTGGGTATGCCAGACCACACCGATGCGGCGGTCGCCGGGCTTTCCCCCGGGCCTGCGGCCCGCCTGGTAGTGGCCGGGCTCCTCGGCGACGCTCCTGCTGCGCGCCAGCGCCGCAGCGCGCAGCGTCTCTTGCACGGCGACCCGCACGGCGTGGAACTGATGGTAGCCGGCCATCTTTTTGACGAGGCGCCCGCTGCCGTCATCCTCGAAGACGATGAAATCGCGCACCAAATCGAGGAAACGCGCCTTCGCGAACAGCCCCTCGATCACCACCTGCAGCTGCGGCATCGTCTCTGGAGCCAGCATCTCCCCCGAGACCGTCCGCCACGGCTTGAACCACTCGCGCCCGGCGCCCACCACCCCGACCTTCGCTTCGATGCCGTCGGAGACAACCAGGACGGCGTTGGCGGAGAGTAACGACGGGATTTCGGCCTGGTAGGTCTGCAGCTGCTGCCAGGCCGCCCAGACTGTCGCCTGTTCATCGGCGGCGTTCTTCAGCTCGATCACCGCCAGCGGGAGGCCGTTGACGAAGAGCACGACGTCCGGCCGCCGTTCGCGGCGGTTCTCAACGACCGTGAACTGGTTGACCGCCAGCCAGTCGTTGTTCGCGGGCTCGTCGAAGTCGATGACTCGCACCTGTGCGCCGCGGATGGCGCTGCTGGTGTCGCGATACTCCACCGTCACGCCGTCCACCAGCAGCCGGTGCAGCGCGCGGTTCCGCTGGATCAGGTCGGCGCCGGGAAGCCGCGTGAGCTTGCGGAACGCGTCCTCGAGCGCTTCGGCAGGCAGACCAGGGTTGAGGCGGGCGAGCGCATCTCGCAGCCTTGTGCTGAGCACCACCTCGCGGTAGTCGGTGCGCTCGGGCACGGGACCATCCGGCGCGATGTCGGGGCCGTGAGCGATTCGCCAGCCGGTCGCCTCCAACCAGGCGAGGGCGGCCTGCTCGACGTCGGACTCGGTGATTGTCGTCATCAGGTTCCGAGCTCATCTTTCGTGTCTGCCGACGGGGCCGCATCTTCGTCATCGCGCGTTCCTTCCCACTGCGCGCAGATGCCTTCGACGTCGACCAGCGGGGCCGCATCGCTCACCCAGTACCGGTAGAACTGCGGGTCGCGGCTCCTCGGCACCGGCCTCGCCTCGCGAATCCTTACCAGTGCAGGCGCCGGAACGCACTCGCCGAGGACGAGCGCGGTCTGGGGTGCGAGCGCTGGGATCTGGTCCAGCATAGGTCCGTAGATGCCCGGAACAATCTCCTTGAAGTAGCGCAGGTCTTCCGGGTTCTGCAGCCGGTGGACGATGAAGCTGTTGCACTGCGACAGAACGGTCTTCGAAAGCTCGCTTGGCCTTTGAGATGCCACCACCAGACTTAGACCGTATTTCCGCCCCTCGCGGGCAATCCGCTCGAAGACGAGTCGGGCGATGGACTCCTCCTCAGCGAAGCGCGGCTGCTGAATATAGTTATGGGCCTCCTCCAAGACGAGCACGACAGGCAGCGAACCCCGCGCGCCCTCACCGCCGTGTTCACCCAGCCGTTGCAGGAACTCGAGAATCAACCTGCCGATCAGCGCTGTCACGTTCTCCAGCACCTCGGCTGCAAGCAAGCTCAGGTCGAGGATGACGACATCGACCGCAGGTTTCTTGCCACGCTGCCGGTCATAGAAAGGCATGCTTCCCTTGCGAACGTCTGTCTCGTTCGACAATGCAGGTTGCTGTGTCGGTCCAATACCGAGGGTGTCGCGAAGGAATGCGGCCAGTGCGTGCGCTGGGTTAGGCAACACCTCGCCGACTGGTCCAAAGAGAAAGTCGAAACGCCGATCGGCGAGCAGACGGTCAATGCGAAGGAGCATCGTTCCAGCGTAATCCCGCGCTCTGGCGCCACCCGATTCCTCGCGGCGGAGGACCTGCTCAAGGTGGCGCGAACGGAATTTCAGCTTGTCGAAGTACGACGGCGCGTCGGCCGAGCGGCCCGAGGCGCCGGCACTCTCCCCAAGGTGCGCCCCCGTCAGCTTCTGATAAATGGGTTCGAGGGCGTCGCGGATCGCCTTCCTCGCGTCAGCGGGAAGCACCTTGGGATAAGTGCCTTTGTCAATGCGCGTTTCGGCTTCACTCACGACAGTATCAAGTGCGGCCTCGACATCCGCTTTCGTTAGGGAGTACGTAGTCTGCGCATCGGTCCACGCCTGGGTCAGGTCATTCTGCCCAATCCGTGTCTTGAGGCCATTTGCCAAGTCCCGGACATCCTTCGACGTGCTCTCGTCCTTCCCGGACAGCGACCAGATTCTGTTGATCTCGTGAACGAGTTCCTCACGCAGTACTGCGAGCGGTGTGACGTCACCCGCCTCGTTTCGGGCGAGGCGCAACGCTTCCAGAAGGACTGGCCGCTGCACCCCCTTCGATGCTTGAAACAGCCGCACAAAGTCCTCGGCATTCATGAACCAATATGGGATCACCAGCCGGTCACCGTCCATGCTCGGGTCCGATGGGATGTAGAGCGTGTTTCGTGCTGCGGCTTCCTCCCAATTGGCGTCATCCTTCTGCCTCTGGAACGCCGTGCGGTACTCGCCGTTGGTGTCCAGGATCACGAACGTCGTTCGCTTCACCGCCGGCTGCTCGCGAATCGACTGGATCAGGCTTGCGATCGTGCAGGACTTGCCGGAACCGGTGCTCCCGAGGATCGCAGCGTGCTTGCCGAAGAACGCGTCCGGATCGATCCGAATGGGTCGCCCCTGCACGACGGCAGATTCGCCGATCGGGATGCAGTAACCCGGCTCGTCCGGGTCGGGCGCCGCACCCGCGCCTCGCTCGATCGGACCGAAAATCGCGTCCAGGTCGGCCTGTCCCGCCAAGTGGACCGGATTGTCAAGCACCGGGAAGAGCGAAACGCCCTGCCGGAACTTGTCGCCGTCGATCGTTCCGATGAGCGTCGCCTTCATCAGGCGCCTGGCCGCGGGAAGGGCCACCATCGTCCGGTCGGCCTTCATCTCCGCTTCTTCCACAAGCACCACGCGCGTCACCATCGCAACGAGCCGCCGCGCGCCCACCGGAATGATCACGTAGGAGTTGATGCGCCCGACTTCCTGGGGGCCTTCGTAGGTGCTCCGGCTCATTCCCTTCAAGTCGCGGTTCAACTCAATACTGACCTGCGCGGTGTCGACCGCCACCACGCGTCCGATCTCGAAGTCAGTCGCCATCAAGAGCGCCTCCCTGCGCAGGGCTACTCTCCGCGAGCGCGCGATGCGTGGCGAGGACCTTCTTGCGAATCTCCTCGTCCCGCAGGTCGGGAAGGACCTGGTCCACGAAACCCGCGAGCGTCCCGAGCGTCGGCCCTTCGGCAATCCAGACCCGTCGATCCTTCTGTGCCCGCAGTGTCTTCACGAAAGGGCTCTTCGGAGCCGGATCGACGATGACGAGTGTGAAGCTCGGCACGGCGAGGGCTTGGCGGATGATCGCATTCACGTGTTCGTCGCCGAAGCCGTAGCCGATGACGAAGAGCACCGACTGTGGCCGAACGACAGCAGCGGCGAACCGCCGGAATAATTCCGAGTAGGGCATGCCCAGCGTCTCGCCGTACTTGGCCGGCGTCGGGTAGATCAGGAGCGGCTGCGACCCGGCAGGATCGAAGGCTGCCGACTGGACACCGTAGGGATTGTCGATGGTGGGCTCGCTCGCCGTCCACGTGATCGAGCCGTGCAGTTTGTAAAGGTGCAGCACCCGGTCGAAGCGATGAACCTGGCCCTCCGTCGTCTCCGCCGGAAAGTAGAGATCCTGCTCGTAGCTCTCAGGCCGAAACACGCGGCGCTGGGTGCCGACGAAGCCATCGAGGAGGACGACACCCTCGGCGTCCGACGCCTGCTCGACGAGCGTGTCGTAGTTGAGCGTGAAGACGTTCACCCGCTTCAGGTTGAGCGGACGCGTCAGGAGCTTGCGAATGAAGGTCTTGTAGGTGGAAAGACCGCCTTCCTTCTCGGGGGCCGGGAGCTCACAGGCGCGTGCCAGCGCCTGCGTGGCGTGACGGAGGCACGTTTCGAAATCATCCGATTTCGCGTCGAGCGGCGGGGAACCGTCCACGCGCAGCCGTCCGCCGGCGGTGGGCAGAGCGGAGCGCCACCGATGCAGTGTGCGAGCACCTGCTCGAAGTTTGCGGGAGTCCTCGCACCTCGTTGCCTTGAATGCTGCGCGTCGAGCCAGATCCTCGTCACGGGTGACTGGTGCCGTGTCGCCGCCCGAGTGCGCACAGCCAAGTAGAAGACTCTCACCCATCGGCGGACACGGGCCTGTGCTCCGCCCGCGATCCGTTCGCTTGAGCAAGTCCTGCTCATCCAGCGGGACGGAGCCGATCAGTGCCCCCCGCAATCCACCGATGCGCCCGCGCCGAGCAGGAACGACACAGTCTCCGTCTTCAGGAGCGTCCCGACCCGAACGCGAATGTCGTCGAGCCCTTCCCGCGGCAAGGGCTGGGTTGGCGTCTCTATCAACTCGAACCGACCGAAGCGAGGTCCTCGCCGCCAATCTCGAAACGGTCCCTGGCTGGTGATGTGCTTCGTTCATGCCTGCGCTCCGATAGCTTCGGCCGAGACTCCCGCGACGAACCGCTCTGCATCCTTCACCCGCAGCTCGCCGGAGATGAGCCTCGGCAGCAGCACATCGCGCAGGGCGGCCAGGGTAACTGACTCGCGTTCGGTAACTTCGATCCGGCTGTCGATTGGCGAGAGCATCGTCTCGAAGGCGCTTACAGCTTCACGCGGTGGCCTCACACACGGAATGGCCTGGAAGTCCTTCTTGCCTATCGAACCAAAGACAGTACCTTCGGCTTCGTACCGCGCGAAAATCTCTTCAAGGCCTCGCATGAACTGAAAAGAGTAGGAGCGACTGCCGGTCTTGTGGCGAGCTGCCGCTACACCGCGTCCAATGGCGCAGTCCTCCAAAGCCATATTGATGTCGCCTACCGGCGCTCGGACGCTGATAAGAGTGTCGCCGGCCCTGGCCAGTCGAGTAGGTGCCGTGCAGTACACGCGCCGTCTGGGGAAGCGCGAACCGAAATCCGCACGCCCTTGATAGAAGGGCAGCCCCTCGCCGTTCTCGTTGTACGTCTCGCCAGGTGGGGACTGCCCCATCGTCAGATCAAACTCATCGTCAACGCAGCCTACCTCCCACCCCTCCGGGATCTCCCCCAGCTCGGAGTCCGCGAGCCGGTCGGGGAAGAGGTCGTAGAGGTGGGCGGGGAGGCCGGGGAGGGACTGGCCGCGCTGCCAGCGGCCCTCCATCTTGGCGCGCACGGGCTCGAAGTCCACAAACCACGCCTTGAAGAGTGAGCGCGCCATCTCTTCCAGCGTCTCGCTCATCCGCCGGTTAAGCTCGATCTTGTCGTCCAGCGTGCCGAGGATGTGGGCGATGGCGCGTCTCTCGCTTGTGCTCTCTGGCCAGGGCAGAAGCAATGACTCTAGGTCGCTCCTTGTGGCGTTGCCAAAGACTGACCCACTGCCTTCGATCGCGTCCCAGTTGGGCTCCTGCAGTCGGAGAACGAACTCCAAGTACCGGGCATCCTCTGATCTTCCCGGCCGGATGATCGCTAGACCACGACCGATCGCACACTTGCGGTCCGCGACGTTAACACGGCCAATCGGAGCGCGGACGCTCAGCAAGATGTCTCCGGGGTCTGCGATACGGGAGGGTGCCGAGCAGAACACCCGTGGTGTTGGGTGGCGATAGTTGAAGTCCGCTACACCCTGGAAGAACGGGAGACCGTCGCCCCGCTCGTTATACGTCTCCCCTGGCGGCGACTGCCCCATGATAATCTCGGCGACCTCGCCGAGGCGTACCTCACCCGCCATAGCCCTGCTCCTCCAACCGTTTCACAAGCGCCTCGGTCTGGTGTTTTAGAACGGGGATGTCTCTTTCGACCGTCCTCCAGACTTCCTGCAGGTCCACCCCGAAATACTCGTGAACGACCACATTCCGCATGGCGACAATCTGCGCCCAGGGTATCTCGGGGTGGGACTCATGAAAGGCTTTGCCGAGCCGGGCGGCCGCCTCTCCGATGAGCTGAATGTGGTACAAGATCCAGGTCTGGATCAGTTCTTCCTGTTCAAACGCCTCTTGGCCCCGGGCGGCATAGCGCTCGATCTTGGCGATGGCGTCCAACATGTCTTTCAAGCGTTCCTGGGGTTCCCTCATAGTGGGACGGCCTCTTGTAACACCCGCTCCCGAATCCGGGGCTTGATGCCGCGACTGCTCACCACGTCCACCTTCACCCCCACCAGCTCCTGAAGCTCCAGCCAAAGCCCGGCATGGTCCAGCAGACTGCGGCTGGGCTCGAAGTCAACAATGAGGTCAAGGTCGCTTTGTTCGTCCGCCTCCCCGCGGGCGACGGAGCCGAAGACCCGCACATTGCGGGCACCGTACTTGGCGCACACCTTCAGGATTTCCTCGCGTTTGACGTGTAACAGCTCCTCAAGCGTCATAGCCCAGCTCCCTTAGGTTCTTCCAGATGGCCTCGTCCAGCCGCCGGGCTTCGGCTTGCTGCTGGGCAAGCTGCGCTACCAGCCGCTGCATCTTCTCCTCGAACGGCTCGTCGTCGTCCTCCTGCACCTCGGCGCCGACGTAGCGCCCGGGGGTGAGCACGTGGCCGTGCTTGCGGATCTCCTCGAGCGTCGCGCTCTTGCAGAAGCCGGGGACGTCCTTGTACTCGCCCGCTTCCTTCTCGCCTCGCCACGCGTGGTAGGTGTTCGCGATGCGAGTGATGTCTTCGTCGGTGAGCTCGCGGTGGGTACGGTCCACCATGCGGCCCATCTTGCGGGCGTCGATGAAGAGGATGTGTCCGCGACGGTCGCGGAATTTGCCGTTCTGGCGGTCGCGCGCGAGGAACCACAAGCAGGCGGGGATCTGCGTGGAGTAGAAGAGCTGGCCGGGCAGGGCCACCATGCAGTCCACGAGGTCGGCCTCGATCAGGTTCTTGCGAATCTCACCCTCGCCGGACTGGTTGGACGACATCGAGCCGTTGGCGAGCACGAAGCCAGCCACGCCCGCGGGGGCGAGGTGGTGCACGATGTGCTGCACCCACGCGAAGTTGGCGTTGCCCACCGGCGGCACGCCGTACTGCCAGCGCTTGTCGTCGCGCAGGCGCTCGCCGCCCCAGTCCGAGACGTTGAAGGGCGGATTGGCAAGGATGAAGTCGGCCTTCAGGTCGGGGAAGCGGTCGTTGTGGAAGGTGTCGCCGTGGGCGATCTGGCCGTCGATGCCGCGGATGGCGAGGTTCATCTTGGCGATCCGCCAGGTGGTGTAGTTCAGCTCCTGGCCGTAGATGGAGATCTCCGACCTGGCCCTGCCGCCGTTGCCGTTGCCGCTGGCGTGCGCGCGGATGAACTCCACCGACTGGACGAACATCCCGCCCGAGCCGCAGCACGGGTCGTAGACTCGGCCGCGGAACGGTTCGAGCATTTCAACGAGCAGGCGAACGATACAGCGGGGCGTATAGAACTCCCCGCCCTTCTTCCCCTCGGCGCTCGCGAACTGGGAGAGGAAGTATTCGTAGACGCGGCCGAGCACGTCCTTCGCGCGCGATGCCTCGTCGCCGACCTTAATGTTGCTGATCAGGTCGATGAGCTGGCCGAGGCGCTGCTTGTCGAGCGCCGGGCGGGCGTAGTCCTTGGGCAGCACGCCCTTGAGCGCCGGGTTGTCGCGTTCGATGCCCGCCATTGCGTCATCGACGAGCTGCCCGATGGTGGGCTGCTTCGCCTGCGACTGGAGATACTCCCAGCGGGCCTCGGGCGGCACCCAGAAGACGTTGTCCCCGCGGTATTCGTCCGGGTCTTCGGGGTCCGCGCCCTGGTCGCGCTCAGCTTCGAGCCGGGCGTGGTGCTCTTCGAAGGCATCCGAGATGTACTTGAGGAAGATGAGGCCGAGCACGACGTGTTTGTACTCGGCGGCATCCATCGCGCCGCGGAGCGCGTCGGCCATCTTCCACAGCTGGGCTTCGTAGCCGAGGATTGCGCCGCTGGTGTCCGCGGATGCCGGCTCGCGGCGGCGCGGGCGGCCGCGCGATGCGAACTCCAGCGAGATGGTCGTGAGCGTCTGCGGGTCAAACGTGGGGTCAGCCATCGGGTGTCCTCCGGCGGTATGCGTGGATGGCCTGTGATTCTACCCTCCCCGCAACGACAACCACTGTCGTTTTTCTGTCGCCGGTGGCCCCGCGGCGTCAGCAAGGAACCCCTCACGGGCACCGGCCGTTCGCGCAGTCCTCGGGATTTCCCAGCATCCACCGCCAGCGTTTGTCGACATTCAAGAGGTGGAACGTGTCGGTCTGCTGCGTCCCGGCGTGCGCGAACTCCTGCTCTGATAGAGCTTCCGCGCCACCTGCTGGCGTCTGTGCCGTCCGTGTCTGGCGCGGCGGGATTCGGTTCGTCTACCATCGGCTCACCCCAGTTTGGAACAGGTGTTCTCATCCCATGCCGGAGCTGGTCGTCATCGTCATCGAGACCCCGTCCTCCGCCGAGCTCGCGGCATGGCTGGCTCAGTGCCCGGGGCGGGTGGCGCTGGGCCCGCGCCTTGTGCCCTCTCCTCTTGGCCGGGGCGGGACGCTCGCCCGGTCCGCACGGCGTTCGTGGTCGCGCGGCGGGTCTGCGGTATTTTCCGCTCCCACTGCCGCTTTTCCGCGCCGTCTTCGCGAGCTGGTCCGCGAAGTAGAGGTCAGGCATGGGCGGAATTCTACCGGTCGGCGGCGCCCGGCGCGCAGGGCCCGCCCCGGTGCCGAACGCGAGCTCCGCCGTCGTCTCGCGGCAGATCGGGACCTGCTGCGGTCCCTCGGCCGTCATGCGAACCGCGCCTCGAGGAGTGCGAGCGCCTGCCGGAGGTTCTTGGCATCTGTGAACTGGACGAACGTCTTCCAAGACTCTTCGCCGGGGCCGGCCGCCAGGTGCGCAAAGACCTGTAGCCGCGGCCAGCCGGCTGACTCGGCGAGGCTGAGGGCTCGCCGGGCGGCGGGGTCCTCGAGGCTGCGGGGCGGTTCTGCGACGGCTAGGGGTGTCTTATCTCCAGGAATGTGGCCAGTGTGGCCAGTGTGGCCGGCGGGCGCCTCCCCAGATTCAGCGTCAGCGGCCGCGGCCACATTTTCTGGCCACATTTTGCTTTCGCCGGGGCCGAGTTGTGGCCACAAAATGTGGCCAGCGGGTGCCGGCGCAGATTCAGCGCGGGTCCGGGCCACACTGGCCACACTGGCCACATCTTGGGACATGAGACGCCCTAGAGGGAGAATGAGCACCCGCCGCCGCTGGCCGGCGACGCTCCGGCGCGGGGTGTAATAGGTCCGGCCGCCTGCCGCCTCGGGGGTGATCAGCCGCCGCTCGGCCAGCCGTTTGTGGAGGGCGTGCCGCGTCACCGCGAGCGGCTCCCCTTGCTCCCGCGCGAGCCGCTGGACGGCGGCGAACGAAGCCTCGGGCTCGAGCAACAGGACGTCGCCTTCGAGCCAGCCAATGCAGTCCCCGGCGCCGATGAGGTTGCCGTCCCGGCCTGCCGGCCGCCAACCCCACCGTTCGTATTCACGAGGCGCACCGCCTTTGACGTCGGCGACGTGGGCCCGGCCGGCGGCGATGGCGGCCCAGAGCAGCCCGAGCCAGCGCCCGACCGGGTCGGCGTCGCTGAGGTGCTCGGCCTGCCCGGCGCCGGCGGCGAGCAGCGCCTCCCAGCCCCCCCGGAGGAGGGCGTCGGCCTCGGCCGGGCTGAGGGCGCCGCAGTCGGCTGCGAACGCCGCCAGCTGTTCGAGGCCCGCCATGAGCCCGGCGACCGTCTCGGCCGTCCTGGGGTGGCGGAACCCGGCCGCCGCGGCCTCCTCCCGGAGCGCGGCCGTCCGTTTCCAGAGGTCCGCGCGCAGCCCCGCGATGCGGGGTGCGAGCCACCGGAGATAGCCCGCCATCGCGCGCGCGAGCGTGCCTTCCCGGGCATGCTGCTGGAGGCGGGAGAGCGCGCCCAGGTCGACCGTCCCTTCGGCGACCTCGAGCACCAGCATCCGCGCCCGGAGCGACTCGCCGGTGGGGAAGTCCTCGCCGGTGCCGACGATGAGCGCCTCCGGCGTGTACTCTGGGGCGAGGGTGCCGTCCGCCCGCATCCGCTGCCGCCCGGACCGGTTCGCGGCGCCCCGGATGACGCGGTCGGCCCGCCGATGGAGGGCGGCTGCTGCCCAGGGGTCGCGCGGCACGAAGTCGTCCACGACGAGGACGGCGTCCCGTGCCAGCGCCGCGAGCCGCTCGAGCGCGTTGTCCGTGGTCTCCCAGGAGACGAGGCCGCTGGCTGCCCAGTCGGCGCCGAAGAAGGCCTGCACGACGGCCGCGAGCGACGTCTTGCGGGTGCCGGTGCGGCCCGCGAGGAAGAGGGAGAGCCCAGCCGCGCCGAGCGGGGCGCGGGAGACCGCCGCCAGGAGCGGGAGGCTCACCCGGCGGTCGGCCGCTTCGAGGAGCCCGAGCGCCGCCCTGACGGAGGCCTGGAGCTCCTCCCCGTCGGGCGGTGCCGGCAGGACGAACGCCCGGAGCCTGCTGTCGAGCCTGACGGCGACCGAGGGGTCGTGCCCGCCGTCGCCGATGGCGCCGCCGCCATGCAGGTAGACCATGCGGCCGTCGACCTCCCGCCAGCCGGTGTGGCCGTAGGTCGTCACGCGCGGCGGGTCGCCCGAGAGGAGCTGGACTGCCTCCCGCACGCGGTCGCGGGTCGTCATGCCGGCCTTGACGACGCACCCGGTGCCCCATTCGAGGGCCCAGCTCAGTCCGGGAAAGCGGGCGGCCGGGACGATGAGCGGGCGAAGCTGCTGCGTCCCTTTGTGGCCGGCGATCACGAGCCGCACCTGCCGGTCGGCGCCGTCGTCGAACACCTCCTCTCGGATGACCCGGGCGCAGAAGTTCGTCAAGGTCACCTCGACGGTGCCCTCGCGGGTCGGCTGGTCATAGACGATGCCGCGGGGGGTCTCCCGGTACGGTGCGGCCTCGCGCCAGTCGCCCCAGCCGGCCGGCGCCTCGTCCTCCGGCGGCGCCGCAGCGGCGGCGAGCAGCCCCAGCAGCTCCTCGGCGGTCCCGCCGCGGGCGACGAAGTCGGCGGCGTCGTCGCCGGGCTCCAGCGCGCCGTTCCACGCGACCACCCGGACATCCTCGACCCCGGCCTTGCGCAGGTTCGCGGCGACCCGCTGCATATGGGCGGCACCCGGGGGGTCGTGGTCCGGCCAGAGGTAGACGATCCGACCGCTGAGCCACCCGAGCGCTTCGGGCGCCGGCGCCGACGAGGCCCCGGTGACGGTCCCGAGGGCGGTGACCCCCGCCGCCTCCTCGAGCGCTGCGAGGGCCTCGGCGGCCTTCTCGCCCTCGCAGATGACGACGGGTGCGCTCGGCTTCCGGGCGGCGGCCTCCGAGCGGTAGAGCGGGAGGGCCGAGGACTGGACGCCGCCGAGCCCGCGCCGGCCGTCCGGCAGCGTCCAGTGGATGCGTTTTCCGTCGCCGGGCTCGTCGATGCGGACGTGGGTCGCGACGTGGGCGCCGTCCGGGGTGCAGACCTTGTAGCGCGTCTCGTGGCGGTCCCGCTTGGCAGGCCGCACCTGCCCGGCCGGCCGCCGCAGCCCGAGCCCGCGCCGCTCGAGCGCCGCCAGCACCGCATCCTGGGGGCAGCCGGCGAAGCAGTGGACCAGCACCCGGCCGGCCTTCGCCTCCACCGAGAGCGAGGGCACCTGGTCGCCGTGCGCCGGGCAGTGGGTGTTCCCCTTCCCCGCCTGCGCGGCCGACCGGCACGGGCAGCCGGTCCGGTCGCAGGCGAGCTTCTCGAGCACGTCCCGCGCGTTCACCGCTCGGCCTCCAGCCGGGCGCCGGAGGAGGCGACGAACTCCTCCAGCCAGCTCCGCGGCACAAGCACCCGCCGCCCGAGACGGCCGGACGGGATCACCGGCTGCCCGGTCGCCGGGTCCCGGCGCCGCAGCAGCTCGCGCACGTGCCGCTCCGACACGCCCAGCACCCGGGCCACCTCACTCACAGACAGGAAGGCGGCGTTCACCACTCCGCCTCCTCGCGGCCGAAGAGCCGCTCGACCGCCTCGCGCGGGATGAAGAGCCGCTTGCCGAGCCGGAACGACGGCAGCTCCCCGCGCTGGGCGAGGTTCCAGACGTGACCCGTCGAGCAGCCGAGGAGCTCGGCGACCTCGCGGATGGACAGGGCCTGGCGCGTGAAGGGTTCCATCGGTGCACCTCCTTTCGTTCCTCCCCGGGAGGTGCACCAAACAGCAGGCCCGAAGCTGAGCACACCCCACCGGGGGGCCCAGGCTTCGGACCTGGCAAGGACAGCCTTCGTGCGGCGCTGCCTACCGCTAAATTGTCTACGCGCTATAGTGTATCCATATGGGTAGTGTCGTGCAAGACCTTCAGCTCTACTACCAGAAGCGGGACGCCCTGCTCGCGCAGTACGACGCCGCGATGGCCCGTCGAGACGTTGGCGAGGTCACCCGTCTGCTGATGGAGACGGCAGAAGCGGTCGAACGATTCCAGCTCGAGCGCGGCCGGGCCCCCCGCCCGGCGCCGGAGGAGCAGAAGCGACTGGCGGAGAAGGCGGCACGGGCCGCGCAAGCGGGCACCTGGAACCGCCTCGCGGAGCTGAACGCCCGACTCAGCGGCATCCCCATCGTCGCCGCACGCTGCCAGCAGTGCTTCCGCTCCCTCGGCCTGCTGGCTGTCTGCGGCGGGATGCCTCATCTCACCTTCCGGACCATTCCGCAGCACGGCTACCCCTGCAGCAATTGCGACCCCGACGCTCCCTTCCGGGAAGGGGGGCCGTACTGGTCGCCGTTTAGTCTGTTGGGGGCGCCGGGCAAGTCCCACACGTATCCTCGCGGCTTCCTCGTCTGCCACAGGCGGTGCCGCACGGCGACCGGCGGGCGGACGACCTACCTGGTCGACCTCAGGCGCGACCTCTTCGTTTTCCGGGCGGCGCTCGAGAGCGGGGTGACCGAGCTGTGGCTCGGCCGCGACCTCGCCCGTTGAAAACGATTCCGCACGCGCGCGATTTAGGGGAGGGGGCCGCGCACTTCTGGCCGGCCCCCAAACTTTCGTTCGGAGCCTGGCCCGGCGGGCCGACCCGGACGCGCCCGAAACATTGCAATTCAGCCAACCGGATATCTTAGCAGTTGGCTACCGTTTGGCTACGGGCTCTGCTCCGGGCTGCCGTTATACGCCGTTCTTTCACAGCAAAGCGTCATATGGTGCGGCCTGTGAAACCTGCAAAAGTTCCACTGTGTTCATTGCATAGCAAGATATCTCGGCTGGCTGGCCACCCTTTCAAGGTGGAGATCAGGGGTTCGAATCCCCTACGCGCTACCAAAAGCCACACCGGGGCCCGGATTCGTTCCGGGCCACGTGCCGTTCTTGGAGGGCTTGCAACCCCGCCGGCGACGCCAGCAGAGACCCGGTTGCCGGGCGTCAGGAGCAGCGGGCCGCTGCGGGCGGCATGCCGGGGCCCGTTGCCCGCTTGCTCACCAGGCGTCGATGTTCGGGCGCTTCTTCCCCTCGCGCGGACCGGGAGGCCGGATGGCAGCGAGCAGCGCCGCGAGCCAGGTCCTGGTCTCCGCGGGGTCGATGGCATCATCGACCTCGAAGAGCGAGGCTTGGTTGAGCGCCTTTCCCCGGGCGTAGGCTCGGGCAACCATCTCCTCGTAGAACTGGCGCCGCTTCTCGGAGTCCTCGATGGCTGCCAGCTCGTTCCGATAGCCCAGCTTCACCGACCCCTCGAGCCCCATCCCGCCGAACTCCGCCGTTGGCCATGCGACCGTAAAAAACGGCCGGTGGTACGTGCCGCCGGCCATGGCGATAGCCCCGAGTCCGTACGCCTTGCGGAGAATAATGGTGAATGTCGGCACGCTGATATTTGCGCCCGTCAGGAAGACCCGCGATGCGTGCCGAACGAGCGCGGTCTTCTCCGCCTCGGGTCCCACCATGATTCCCGGCGTGTCGCACAGGTAGACAATGGGCAGGTCGAATGCATCGCACAGTTGCATGAACCGCGATGCCTTGTCCGCCCCGTCCGAATCGATGGCACCCCCGAGGTGGGCGGGATTGTTCGCAACGACGCCGACGGACCGGCCCTCCAGGCGCGCAAGGGCGGTGATCATGCCGACGCCGAACCGCGGCCGAAGCTCAAGCACTGACCCGGTGTCGAAGAGAAGGTGTATCGCCCTGCGCACGTCATAGACGCGGAGACGATTTTCCGGCACCACGTGGCGCAAGAGGCGCTGGTCTGCCGCCTCCCAGGTGCGCAGCGGGCCCTGGAAGTAGGACAGGTATTGCTTCGCGACCTCGACTGCCTCGGCTTCGTCCCGCACGAGAATATCAATGACGCCATTTGGGACCTGAACGGCGGTCGGGCCGATCTCTTCTGGCGCGAAAATTCCCAGGCCCCCGCCCTCGATCATCGCCGGACCGCCCATGCCGATGTTGGCATCTTCGGTCGCTATCACGACGTCGCAGCAACCGAGGAGGGCCGCATTCCCGGCGAAGCACCTCCCCGTGGTGATGCCGATCATGGGTACAAGCCCCGAGAGCTGGGCGAAGCGCGTGAACGTAGGCGGCGACAGTGCGCTGGCCACGATATCGGTGTCCCCGGGCCGCCCTCCGCCGCCTTCGGCGAAGAGGATGAACGGCATACGGCCCTTTTCCGCGATGTCGATGATGCGGTCGGTCTTGCGATGATTCTGTCCGCCCTGCGTTCCGGCGAGGACCGTGTAGTCGTAGGCCATCACCGCGCAACGGCTCGCGGGGTCCCCAAACAGGGCGCCGTTGACGCTCCCTACACCCGTAATCAGACCATCGGCCGGCGTCTTTTCGATCAGTTCTTCGAGCGACCGGCGTGCGCGCTGCGCAGCCAGCACGAGCGGTCCGTATTCCACAAACGTGCCGGGGTCGCAAAGGTGGGCGATATTTTCGCGGGCGGTGCGATGGCCCGTCGCCCTCCGCCGGGCCACGGCTTCGGGACGGCGCTCGTCGCGGGTCCGGGCCCGCCGCTCGAGCACTTCGGCGAGGTCCGGACGGATGAACTCGAGGTCGACCTCGTCCGCTCCGCCTTCGGCCTCCTTTTCAGTTTCACCGGGCACGAGCGTGAACAGCAGCGCACCTTCGACGACTGGCAGGCCCGTGGTGCCTGCCACGCGGCCGACGGTCCCCGAGCATGGCGCGGTAACCTCGTGCTCCATCTTCATCGCTTCCATCACCGCCAGTACCTGCCCTGCCCTCACGGGCGCCCCGGGCTCGACCGCGATCGCGATGACCGTTCCCTGGAGGGGGGCGCGAACCGCGACTTCGCCCTCCTCGACCGGCGCCTCCTCTCGCTCGGCGCGCTCCGCCGACTTCTGCTTGCCGTAGGCCAGCACGGCGAGCGGGTCGCTTGTGTCGATTACCGCCCCGGCCACGGCTGGCGGTGTCGGCCTTGTGGCTCGCGCCGATTCGGTCTCTGCGGCCGCGGCGACGGCGACGAGCTTGCTCGCGTGGTCGTCGAGGAAACGCGTGTACAGGTGGCCGGCGGCCAGCTCGGGCTGCTCAAACAGCGCCCGCAGGAATCGGAGGTTGGTGTCGATTCCCTCGACCTCGAACTCCCGCAACGCCCGCTGCATCCGATGAATGGCGTCGCCGAACTCCTTGCCCGGGGACCGGACGATGACCTTTGCGAGCAGCGAGTCGAAGGCCGGGCTCACCTCCGCCCCGGTAAAGGCGGCCGTGTCAACCCGCACGAACGGTCCGCCGGGCGGCTCGAAGACCGCAATCGTCCCGGAAGCCGGGTACGCGAGGCCGGTGGGCGTCATCCGCTCGGCATTGACGCGGGCCTGCAGCGCAAATCCCCGCGGGGCGGGCGGCCCCGCTGCGAATCCAAGGTCCTCCAGCCTTGCGCCCTCGGCGATGGCCAGCTGCACCCCGACAAGGTCGAGGCCGGTCACCTCTTCGGTGACCGTGTGCTCCACCTGCAGGCGCGCGTTCGCCTCAATGAAGAACCACGGTGAGGATTCGTTCGCGCCTCCGGTCACGTCCACGAGGAACTCGAACGTGCCAAGTCCGCGGTAGTCGAGCGCGCGCGCCATCGCAAGGCTGGCCTCGATGAGGCGTTCCCGGAGTGACTCGGGAAGTGCCGCGGCAGGCGCGGCTTCGACGACCTTCTGATGCCGTCGCTGGAGGCTGCACTCCCGCTCCCAGGCATGGGTCACGCCCCCTTGCCCATCGCCGATGACCTGGACTTCGATGTGTCGAACTCGCTCGATGAACCGCTCGGCGTACAGGGACCCGTCGCCGAACGCCGCCTGAGCCTCCGAACTCGCCCGGCTGAACGCCTGTTCCAGCTCCTCCCCGGACCGCACCACGCGCACGCCGCGGCCGCCGCCGCCGGCAACGGCCTTCAGCAGCATCGGGGCGCCATCGAGCTGCGCGAAAAATGTCCGGGCAGCCTCGAGATTGAGCGGCTCGTCCGTGCCCGCAATGACCGGCACCCCGCATTGCTGAGCCAGCCTTCGGGCGGCGACCTTGTCGCCAAGTGTGGCCAACGTCTCCCAACGCGGGCCAACGAATACCAGCCCCGCTGCTTCGCAGGCTTCGGCGAAGTCGGCCCGCTCACTAAGGAAGCCATAGCCCGGGTGAATGGCATCGCAGCCCGTTGCCTTAGCGGCGTCCACGATCGTGTCGATATCGAGGTAGGCCGACGCTCCCGCCCCCGGGAGCTCGACTGCGGCGGCTGCCCGCCGCACGTGAAGACTGCGCGCATCGTCGCGAGGATAGACCGCCACGCAGGCGATGCCGCGGTCAGCGGCAGCACGCATGATGCGCAAGGCGATCTCCCCGCGATTCGCAATCAGGAGGCGAGAGATGGACATCGTCCGTCCGCGGCTCGTGTCTTAGTGGACGAAGCATAGCGGGCGCGCCGTGTTTTGGCTCCAGCAATTTCCGTCCGAACTTCATTCGAGTACGCTTTCGCGCGAGGAGTCGCTGCATGTACTACAGGTTGTTGTGGGCTGGCGCCCTGGCCGGTCTCGTGTTGCATCTCGCCGGGCTCGGCTGGGACGTGTACCGGCACTCGCGGGATGCGTCTCTCGCCCAGCGTGAAGACGTTCTCTCGCTGTCGAACCCTTCACACCTGATGATTGTTCTCGGGACGGCGGTGATGGCGGCATGCCTCCTTGGTATTGCTGTCCTTTGGATGAAGGAGCGCCGCTTCGGGGGAAATGGAGCGCTCGGGTCACTCGTAAGGGGGGCCGGCGTTCCACTCGTTGGGGTTGCCGCTGCCGGCTCTATTTGGCTGGCTTCGCGGGCAGAAAGTGACACGCATGTCCACGCGGCACCGCACGTCCACAGCGCACACGAAACCGTGGCGCTCGACCCCGCACTCGCGCGGGCAGTGGGCCCCGTCGCGGCTGAGCGCGCAGGTGGCGCCAGCGATGGCCACAGCCACGCAGCTTCGGAGGCGGGTTCAGCCGACGCCTTGGACGAGGGCTCGGCCCATCATCACCACGCGGAGGTGCCGGTTACCGCCGAGCAGCTTGCCGCCGCTTCTGACTTCCTCGCCCGCCTCAAGCTCAGCATCACCCCGTACGAAGACATCCGCCGTGCGATGGCTGACGGCTATGTGCAAATTACCCAGGACCTGCCGGGAATCGCTGCCCACTTCATTCGGTTCGATTACCAGCGTGACGGCCGCGAGATGGACCCCGAGCATCCGGATGTGCTGCTGTATACGAAACGGCTCGATGGCACGTGGCGTCTCGTGGGCGCGATGTTCCTCGCCGAGGGCGTTACGGAAGAGCCACCCTCGTACTTCGGTCCCCTCGACGCATGGCATTACCACGAAAACCTGTGCTTCGTGGGTAACGGCGTGCGTGTTACGGCAACCCGGTCGGAGTGTCCAGGCGTGTTCGCCCCGCGGACACCGTGGCAGCTCCACGTATGGACGGTTGCCACTGCCGGTGGCGTCTTCGCGCACGATATGCCGGAGATTAGTCCCGGCGCGTATCCCGGAGCATCGGTGCCTGCGGCACAGGACCTGCGGGTCCAGTCGCGGTAAGCCGTCCCCTCCGTGACGGTGCAGCGGGTCAGGAGGTCACGGCACCTTTCGAGGCACTGGAGACCAGCGCTGCGTACTTAGCGAATACGCCTCGCACGTATTTCGGCGGACGCGGCGTCCACGCCGCCCGCCGGCGTTCGAGCTCTTCTTCGTCGACGTGGAGCGTCAGCTTGCGGTTCTTGATATCGAAGCTAATCCGGTCACCTTCGCGGACGAGCGCAATGGGGCCGCCGACGGCTGCCTCTGGCGCGACGTGTCCCGCCATCAGTCCACGTGTGGCGCCGCTGAATCGCCCATCCGTGAGCAGCGCCACGGATTCCCCGAGACCTTCGCCGACGAGGGCAGCTGTCACGCCGAGCATCTCGCGCATCCCCGGACCCCCTTTGGGGCCCTCGTTTCGGATGACGACCACGTCCCCGGCGTGTATCTGGCGATTCGCAACGGCCTGAAAGGCATCCTCTTCGCATTCGAACACGCGCGCCGGGCCCTCGTGATACATCCGTTCGTGACCGGCGACTTTGATGACACAGCCTTCCGGCGCAAGGTTGCCCTTGAGAATGACGAGGCCCCCGGTAGGCTTGAGGGCCTTTTCCACCGGCAGAATGACGTCCTGCCCCGGCGTTTCGACCGCCTCCGCGGCTTCTTCGGCGATGGTGCGGCCCGTCACCGTCAAAACGTTTCCGTGGAGCTTGCCCGCCTCCAGGAGGCGCTTGGCAAGCAGCCGCGTTCCGCCGGCTCGGTCCATGTCGAGCGCCACGTACCGGCCGCCGGGACGCATGTCCCCGATGAGCGGCGTTCGCTCCGAAACGCGGTCGAAGTCGTCGATGTCGAGTGCTACCCCGGCCTCGTGCGCGATGGCCAGCAGGTGGAGCACTACGTTCGTTGAACCGCCGGTGGATGCGGCGCAGATGATGCCGTTCTCGAACGCCTCGCGCGTGAGGATCTGCCGTGGGAGCAGCCCCTCGTTCAGCACCTTCATGACGAGCTCGCCAGCCTGGAACGCTACCTTCCGCTTTCGCGTGTCGGTGGCCCCGACGGTGGCACTGCCCATAGGCGAGAGGCCCATGAATTCCATCGCCGTAGCCATCGTGTTGGCGGTGTACTGGGCACCGCAGGCGCCAGCACCCGGACAGGCCGCATCGACGATCTCTTCGAGCTCCTCCTCCGAGATGGCCCCGGCAGCCTGCTGGCCAACGCCTTCGAAAACGTCCTGGATGGTGATGTCGCGTCCGCGGTAGCGGCCCGGTGCTATCGAACCGCCGTAGAGAATCAGCCCCGGGATGTTGAGCCGCGCGAGCGCCATGGCGGCAGCCGGAATCGTCTTGTCGCAGCCAACGATGATCACCGCGGCGTCAAAGGAGTAGCCAACCGCGGCGAGCTCAATGGAGTCGGCGATAATCTCCCGCGAAACGAGCGACGCCTTCATGCCCTCCGTTCCCATCGAGATCCCATCCGAGATGGAGACGGTGTTGACCTCCATCGGCGTCCCGCCAGCAGCGCGGACGCCAGCCATCACCTCAGCCGCCAGCTCCCGGTGGTTGAAATTGCACGGCATGGTGCCAATCCACGAGTGTGCCACCATCACCAGCGGCCGCTTCAGGTCATCCGATGAGAACCCCACCGACTTGAAGTACGACCGGGCAGGCGCCCGGCTGGGGCCGTCGACCAGGGTTCGGCTGCGGGCTCTCGGGTCGTAGGGCATGGTACGTTCCAATCCTCTCCAGGGCGTCGTTGGCAAAAGGTTACTCCCTGCCAACCTCCCGTTCGAATCACAGTGGGTTGTTCCGAGCAACCGTCCGCTGCTGCCTGTGCTATGCTCAGGCCATGCGACGTACGAGTTTCGCGGAGATGCCGTGTTCTGTGGCACGAACGCTCGAGGTCGTCGGCGAGTGGTGGACGATGCTCGTCATCCGCGAGGCGTTCAATGGCGTTCGCCGCTTCGATGACTTCCAGTCACGTCTCGGCATCGCCCGCAATGTCCTCGCGGCGCGCCTCCAGCGCTTGGTGGAGCACGGGGTGCTCGAACGGCGCCAGTACCAGGACCGCCCTCCGCGATGCGAGTACCGCCTGACCGAGAAAGGCCGCGACCTGTACCCGGTGCTCATCGCCATGCTGGCCTGGGGCGACCGTTGGATGGCGGGGCCCGAGGGTCCGCCGCTTACGCTGGTCCATGAATGCGGGCATCAACTCGGCGCACAGCTCGTCTGCGGCAGCTGCGGCGAGCCGCTCGACCCTCGCGCCGTCCGCGCCGAGCGGAATCGCCCGGCAGCGGGCGCAAGCGTTGTCGATTAGCCTTCCGGTGGGACCTCCTCGACTGCAGCAGCAGGCGGCGGAGCTGTCGCGCGCACGCGGGGCGGGAGCTGGACCTCGTGGCGGTACGGAATCTCGATTCCTTCCCGATCGAAACGGTCCTTCAGCCGCCTTCGCAGCTCGCCCATCAGCTCCCACTGTTTGAACGCCTTCACGTCTCCAACGACCTTCAGCTCGACGCCGTCGTCGGCCAGGCGGTCGACCCTGAGCACGGCTGGCGTGCTCAAGAAGTCGTCCGGGCGGTCGGCCGCCAGTCGACCGCATTCCTCGTTGATGACGGTGATCACCCGGCCGAGGTCCTCTTCGTACGCAACCAGGACGTTGAGGTTCACCCGGCTGAACCCCTGGGTCATGTTTGTGGCGACGGTAATCTCGCTGTTTGGAATGATGTGGACATCGCCGTTCAGGTCCCGCAGGACGGTGCGGCGCGGCGTGATTTCGATTACCTGTCCGCTGACCCCGGCAACCCGGACGACATCGCCGACCGCGTACTGTCCCTCGACCAGGATGAAGAGGCCGTTGATGACGTCTTTGATCAGCGTTTGTGCACCGAGACCTATGGCGATGCCCGCAACCCCTACGCCAGCGATGAGTGCCGAGACCTGCACGCCCAGCTGGTCCAGCACAATTGCAGTTCCCAACAAGGCCAGGACGATGTTGAACAGCCAGCCAATCGTCGCCATAAGGGTATCGACCCGCCGTTTGACGAGGTCGAGGTCTTCGTGGCGCGCCCGCGCTGCACGCAGCGAGGCCGACCTGATGATGCGCCCAAGGGCTCGCGCTACGACCACTCGTACGATGACCAGGCCAACGATGACCCCGACGATCGTGAGTCCGCTGTCACGGAACCAGGTCTGCCACTCGTCGGCCGTTGTCGGAACGAGGAATGGGAGGCTCCCGGTCATACTGCCCTGAGCCTTGCATAGCTCTGGAGCAGGCGCCGGGTGCCCGCTGCGTCGAATTCCACAACGTATTCCACGTCTCCTCCGTTCAGCCGCGCATCGACCACTAGGCCTTCTCCAAATTTCGGATGGACCACCCGCGTTCCCGGGTGGAAGGCTGCCGCTTCCGCTGCTTCGCCATCGACCCGGGACGGCTCCGCGGCGGCCTCGACATAGCCGCGCGGAGCACTGCCGTATGGACTCCGGACTGCTGCCGGGACATCGGCGAGAAACCGCGAGGGTGGATTCGCGGCACTCATTCCATAGGTCATCCTTCGGTACGCGCGTGTGAGGTAGAGCTGGTCCATAGCACGGGTCATACCCACGTAACAGAGCCGCCGCTCCTCCGCCATCTGGTCGGGGTCATCGAACGAGCGGATGTGCGGCAGCACGCCCTCTTCCATGCCAGCCAAGAAGACGACGGGGAACTCAAGGCCCTTGGCAGCGTGGAGCGTGATGAGCGTGACCCCGCTCGAGCGCCCGTCCAGCGTGTCCTGGTCGGTGACCAGCGCCACGTCCTGGAGGAACGTGGCGAGGTCGTTGCCCTCGCCGGCAATCTCTTCGTATTCCGCGAGCAGCGATTGGAGCTGCAGCACGTTCTCCAGCCGCTCCTCGACATTGTCGCCTTCCTGCAGGTAGCGCACGTACCCCACGGCGTCGAGGAGGCGCTCGAAGAGAGCTACAAGGCGCTCCTCTCGTAGCTTGCGGAGCCCCTCGACCGTGGTGACAAAGTCCCGCAGGGCAGCTACCGCGCGTCCTCCGATCGTTTCAGCGCGACCCGTTGCCGCCGCACGGCACGCCTCCCACATGCTGGAGCCCTGCGCGGCGGCCAGTTCCCTGAGCCGCTCGATGGTCCGGTCGCCAATGCCACGGCCGGGGACGTTGATGATCCGGAGCAGGCTTGCTTCGTCGGCGGGGTTATGAATGACGCGAAGGTAGGCGAGCAGGTCGCGCACTTCGCGGCGTTCGTAGAACCGCACGCCTCCAACCAGCCGGTACGGGATTCGGTGACGCACGAGCGCCTCTTCGAACGGCCGCGACTGCGCGTTCGTTCGGTAGAGCACGGCGATGTCGTCATACCTGCGGCCCGCGGCGACCAGCTTCGCCACCTCCCGCGCGACGAATTCACCCTCTTCCTCGTCGTTGTAGGCCTCGAACGTGATGATGGGGTCGCCCCCAGCGCGGTCGGTCCAGAGCTTCCTGGGGTGCCGGCCGGGGTTCCGTGCAATGACGGCGTCGGCGGCGCGCAGAATCGGCGCAGTCGAGCGGTAGTTTTGCTCGAGCAGTACGACAGTGGCGCCGGGGAAGTCGCGTTTGAAATGCTCAACGTTGCGGATATCCGCACTGCGCCAGGAGTAAATGCCCTGGTCGGGGTCCCCGACCACCGTAATGTTCCCGTGAACCGAGGCCAGCTCTCGGGCGAGCACGTACTGGGCCGGGTTGGTGTCCTGGAATTCGTCCACCAGCACGTGAAGGTAGCGGCCTGCCCATTTTTCGCGCATCTCAGGCAGGCGCAGGAGGTCGACCGCACGGAGGAGAAGGTCGTCGAAGTCAAGTGCTCCTGCACGCTTCAAGGCCGCGTCGTACCGCTCGTAGGCCCGCGCAGTAACCTCCTCCGGGTACGTGCGGACCCGCTCGAGCAGTGCGCCGGGCGTCAGCAGCTCGCTTTTTGCTGCGGAGATGCGCGCAAGCACGCTACGGGGCGGGAATTGCCGCGGGTCAATGCGCAGCTCTTCGAGCGCGCGCTTGACGGCTCCGAGCTGGTCCGCATCGTCGTAAATCGCGAAATCCCTGGGCACACCTACGGCTTCGCCGTCGATGCGCAGCCATCGCGCGCACATGGCGTGGAAGGTCCCCATGTGCACCGATGCGGCGTCCTCGCCGATCAGACGTGCTGCGCGGTCCCGCATTTCGCGCGCAGCCTTGTTCGTGAATGTGACGGCCAGGATGTGCCATGGCGCTACCCGCCGTTGCCGGATGAGCCACGCGATACGATGCGTGATGACGCGCGTCTTCCCGCTGCCCGGCCCGGCAAGGATGAGCAGCGCGCCGCCCGGGTGCACGACTGCATCCCGCTGGGCGTCGTTGAGGCCCTGCAGCACATCGACCATCGGGGGGGCGTCCACTCGGGGATCGTACCATTCGATCATCGGGCTGAGCGATTCCCGCGCTGCATCTTCGTGCGCCCTGCGGTAAGGTGAAGCGGGGCCGAGCGCCCTCGCAGGGTTTGTCTATGTTCGATTCCTGGCCCGGGGGCTCCTGGGAAGCGACAGTCCGATACGCGGCGGCGGTCCTCTTTCTGTACCTTGCTGCGGTGTGGGTGGCCCTCGTCTTCTGGACCTACCGCGATATCCGCCAGCGGTCGCGTGACCCGGTTCTCCAGACGGTAGCAGTTCTCCTCGTTCTCCTCTTCTTCCTCCCCGGCCACTGGGTGTATCTCATCGTACGCCCCCGGTACACGCTCGCTGAGTTGTACGAGCGCTCCCTGGAGGAGGAGGCACTCCTCCAGGAGCTCGAGGACCAGAAGGCGTGCCCGACGTGCAAGCGCCGGGTCCAGGACGACTACCTCGTGTGTCCTTCGTGCCGGACACAGCTCAAGGAGCCGTGCAGACAGTGTGGCCGCCCGCTGAGCTATGCCTGGGTTGCGTGCCCATATTGCGGGCTCGAGAAACCGCCCCGCGAGGGGTTTGGTGCCCGCCCCGCGCGCCCGCCCCAGCCGCGCCAGTATGCCCAGGCGCCAGCAACGCCGAGGCCCGGGCCGGTCCCGGCACCGCAGCCGCGCAGCCAGGCGGCAGCGCCGCCTTCACCGGCACGCCCGGCCCGTGACCCATTTGGGAGTCGCCCGGCGCACCTCAGCCCAGCGCCGGGGAGGACGGACCTGTCATCGGGGGCTGACCGAACAGCGACGTTCCAGAGGGGAGGGCCGCAATTCGGCCCGGCAGGAAACAGCGGTTGACGAAGGGTTTGGGTGTGCGGGTCAGGCCGGCGCAGAAACGGCGGCCAGCACGGCGTCGACGAGGCCGGTGCCTTCCAGCAGCTCGCCCATGCGCTCCAACTTGCGCTCGCCCCGGAATCGCGTCCCCTCGAAGACGCGCTCCAGCGCGATGACCGTGTTCTCCGTGTCTGTTCGGGAGAGCACGACGGGAATGCCGCTCGCGCTGGCCGCATCGAGGGTGTAGCCGCTCGGCTGCCTCCCGCCGGTCAGGATGAGTGCGTTCGGATTCGCTCGCAGCGCGGCGAGGTGCATGTCGGTTCGGTCGAAGCGCGCCACGACCGTCATCGAGGGGAAGCGACGGAAATACGGCTGCCCCGCGTCGGAACCGATTGGTGCGATGACTCAGGTAGTCGGAGGTGGTATCCGCCGGCAGGTCTCCGGGGAGCAGGACTTCCGCGTGAAGGCACCGGAGTGCCTCGTCGAGGGCGAATCCAGCGAGTGCGCGGTCTTCGCCGATTTCAATGCGAAGCGGCGCGCCTTCCTGAACACGGACTCCGCGGAGCCCGGGCACCGCGGTCGCGACCAAGGCCCGGGTACCGGCAGGGCTCGCATCGGCCGGCAGTGCGCCGCGCCCGACAGCGACCACCGCAGCACCGGCCGGCACTCCGGACGCCGCGCATTCCACCACCAGTGTTTCGCCGTCCCCGGCTGCTGGGAGGCTTTCGGCGGGCTCGGGCGGGCTCCCCGGCGCAAATTCGAGCGTAGAGAACCAGGCTGCGTCTTCGGTCGCTCGGCTCTCGGCCTCATTCAGGCGAAGAAGCCGCACCGGTACGCCGCGATAGGCGATGGCGCGCGCAAGCGCCGCCGCCACGCCGGTTTTCCCGGCTCTGGGGTAGGCTGAGGTCACGGCGATGATGCTCACGCGCTAGCTCCCGCGCCCGTTGGCGCCAGCATGGATTGTGACGAACGGAACGGATTGCGGCAACGCGGACCGTTCAGCGGGAGACCGCTACGATGGACCCATGCAAAGCACCCGTAAAGTTACTGTCGAGCGCAATCGCCTCCGGTTCGCTGCTGCTCACATGGCAACGTTTGGGGGCGACTGCGAGCCCCTTCACGGCCATAACTACGACGTGATCATTGAGCTCGAGGGACCGCTCACCGAGGACGGTTGGGTCTGGGACTTCGGCGCAGTGAAGCGTGCGGCGCGCGAACTGGCCGAGCTCCTCGACCACAAATTCCTCCTCCAGGCGAAGAGTCCGCACCTCGACATCCGTGAGGAAGCCGAAGCTTGGGAGGTAAGCTTCCGGGGCCGGACGTACCGCTTCCCTCGCAGTGATGTGCTCCCGCTCCCTATTGCAAACTCCACGGCGGAGTGCATCGCCGAGTGGTTCACCGCGAAGCTGCTTGAGGCGCTCCAGCGCGACGGTGCTACCCACCTGAAGCGCATCGCTGTCGGGGTCGAGGAAATGCCCGGCCAGGCCGGCTGGTATACACTGGAGCTGTGAGCGGTACAGTTTGCCGCTCCATCGGAGGAAATCCCATGCAGCTCGACTGGGACAAGACCATCAACGAGATTCTCTCGGAGAAGCTCGCCTGCCAGGCGTGCGGTGCGCTCGGCGACGAGATGGTCGTCGGCTACACCCGCGAGCCCTCCGCGGCCGAATTCGCGGCCCGGTGCCGCGATTGCACCGACAAATCCGATTGCGATGCCCGGAAGCTCGTTGTGGTGTGCGAACCCTGCGCCCGGACCCATCGCGTCAACGGCGAGCTAATGGACGAGGCCGGCATGATGACGATGATGCTTGAGGAGTGCCGGCGCAACCTCGAGGATTCCATCGACTACCTTTCCACGTACTGGAAGGAAGAGACGGACGTCAGCTACGACGACATGAAAAAGGGGCTCCACGAGGTCGACCCCGAGCTCTTCCGTGAGGAAGACGCCTGGCGACTGCGCCTCGAGGAGGAGTACCTCCAGCTTCACCGCTGGTTTCGCGAGCACGGCGTGCCGATTCCCGACCCCGGCTGGCGGAGCCAGTACGTTGAGGAGGTCATTGGCCTCGGTTACACCACACTTCTCGGGGACTGAGGCCCGCCAACTATCGCTTGGCGCATGCGGCCCTCGTGCTATACTGAAGCCGTCAGGCGGAAGTAGCTCAGTGGTAGAGCGCCTCCTTGCCAAGGAGGAGGTCGCGAGTTCGAACCTCGTCTTCCGCTCCAATGTATCGACCCGGACGCCCGCCGCGCGGCGGGCGTTTCTGTTGGCAGCCGCGGGGTACGGCTATGATGGTGCAGGACGCCGAAGTGGCGGAATGGCAGACGCGGCGGTCTCAAAAACCGCTGAGTGCAAGCTCGTGTGGGTTCGAATCCCACCTTCGGCACCAGCCGCTCACCCGGTCGTCCGATTTCAGTTGCCGAGTGGTGTAACGGTAGCACACGGGCCTTTGGAGCCTATGGTCGGGGTTCGAATCCCTGCTCGGCAACCAGCGAGTCCAACCTGGAACGAGCCGCTTCACGTGCCCGCTTTGCGGAGCTGCTCGTCTTCCCCGGCAATCAGCCAGATGTCCCCTTCTTCGACGACGACGTCGCGGTCGGGTCGGAAGGTCACGAGGTCGTTCCGTACCATCGCCAGCAGCACGACGTTGTGCCGCGTGAATGTCTCCAGAGAGCCGATGGTCCTGCCCACGGCCGTAATGGGCGCCTCCAGCTTCGCGACGCCATAGGTCGGACCGAGCGAAAGGTACTCCTGGAGGTGGCTCGATGGCCCCAGGGTGTGCGCCAGTCGAATCGCGGCTTCCTGCTCGGGCGCGATCACGAGGTCTGCTCCTGCCAGCCGCAGCGCTTGCGCATGGTCGTTGGTGCTCGCCTTGGCCACGACGTAACGAAGTTCCAGGCGCTTCTTCAGCGTGAGCGTCAGGAGCACCGACGTCGCAACATCCGACCCGATGGCCACCACCACCGCGTCGTAATCGTGCAAGGCGAGGCTTTGAAGGAACTCGAAGTCGTTCAGGTCGCCGGCGGCAGCGAGCGTGGCTGTTTCGGCGAGCTCATTGACGCGCGCGTCCTGCCGGTCGACCGCGAGCACTTCGACCCCGACGGCGACGAGTTCCGCGGCAAGCTGAGAGCCGAACCGGCCGAGGCCCAGGATTGCGACGTTCATGGTCAGCTCAACCTCACGCTGTCGAGTGGATGGTGATACGGGCGCCTTACGCCGCGGCCGCGTCATGTAGAGCACCAGCATAACCGGGCTGAAGCGTCCGGCGAGCATCGCGAGAATCAGTACGAAATGGCCGTCGGCGCCGAGATTGACAGTTCCCACCGTCGAAAGGCCGACGGTTGAAATGGCTGACTGCGCTTCGAACAGGATGTCGATGAACGGCCGGTTGGCCGTAAACGTCAGCGCGAGCGTAAAGCCGAAGAGGAGCGCCACGTGGTAGAGGGCGAGTGTCGTCGCCTGCTGGACCACTGCCTGGGGTATTCGCCTCCGGAACACCGAGACCTCGTCAGAACCGCGAATGGTCGCAACCATTACCGCGAACAGCAGGGAGAAGGCGCCGACCTTGAGCCCGCCGCCGGTCGAGCCAGCGGCCGCCCCGACGAACATGAGCCCGATGGTTGCGAGCTTCGTTTGGTCATGAAGACCGGACGTGTCGATGGCGCTGAACCCCGCCGTGCGCGCGCTGGTGCTTTGGAACAGGGCAACCAGCGGCCGCTCGGCCGGGCTGATGCTGCCCAGCGTTTGGTCGTTCTTCCACTCCACCGCTGCCGTGAAGAGCATGCCGGCGGAGAGAAGCACCCCGCTGGTTGCGAAGATCAGCTTGTTGTCGAGAGGCAAGCGATTGAACGAACGGCGACGCAGCAGCGTGATGATCGGAAGAAACCCGATGCCGCCGAGGATGATCAGCAGCATCAGGGTACAGAGGATGACGGGGTTCCCCGCATACGGGAGCATGTCGCGGCCGGTGAGGCTGAACCCGGCGTTATTGAATGCGGAGACGGCGTGGAAGATCCCCCACCAGGCGGCCGTCCCCGAAGAGACGCCTTCGGCGCGAAATGCCCCCCAAAGAACCAGCGCCCCGACCGCCTCACTGAGAAACGTGAACATGGCCACGCTGCGGGCAAACGAAAACGTCTCGTGCATGCTCGGCGCACCGTAGTACAGGCGCAGCATGTTTCGGTCGCGAATCCCGATCCTTCGCCCAAGGGCCCACATCACAACCGTCGTGCCGACCATGTAACCGAGGCCGCCGATTTGAATCAGGACGAGGATTACGACTCGCCCAGCGCGCTCCAATGTGTCGGCGTGTCGACGACAGTGAGCCCCGTCACGCAGATGGCCGAAACAGCCGTGAACAGCGCGTCCTTGAAATTGACCCAGCCGCCGCCTTCCGAGGCTGCCGGAGTCATGAGGATGAGGGCACCGACGAAGAGGATGGTCCCAAAGCCGAGCGCGAGCCGGGTGACGCCGCTGCCGACTGCCGGTCGGCGCCGCTCCCCGACCATGCGCGTAGTCAGAATGCCGTGCGGCACCTCCCCGTCGGTATCACGCACGGGCCCGCCTCATGGGTGGACAGTCCGACCTGGGCGAGTCACGGACGCGAAGACACCCCGGTTTCGTCGCGGGCACGCATGGCTCAGCCGGCGGGAGAGGCAGCCCACCGGTCCGCCACCTCGCTCAGCTGGTCTCGCAGCTGGTTCTTGGCAAACTTCCCGACGCTGGTGCGGGGCAATGCCTCCAGGAAAACGACCTCGTCCGGGAGCCACCATTTCGCCACCTTGTCCGCGAGGTACGCTTTGACCTCATCGGCAGTGAGCTGGCCGCGGTATTCCGGTTTGGGAACGACGGCAGCGACCGGCCGCTCCTGCCACCGAGGATGCGGGAGTCCCACGACGGCCGCTTCGAGCACTTTCGGATGCGCCATGATCAGGTTCTCCAGCTCCACCGACGAGATCCATTCGCCGCCCGACTTGACGAGGTCCTTCGTGCGGTCGACCAGCTGGACGTAGCCGAGTGGGTCGATGGTCGCCACGTCACCTGTGCGGAGCCACCCGTCCATGAACTTCTCGCCCGCGCTGGGGTCGTTGTAGTACGTCCCCGTGATGTAGGGACCGCGAATCTGAAGCTCGCCGATAGACTTGCCGTCCCACGGCTGCTCCTTGCCCGTCTCGAGGTCGACGATGCGCCACTCCAGAGTCGGGACGATGACGCCTTGTTTCGCCATGACCTCGAGCTGCTTCTCCTCCGGCCAGTCCTGCATCGTCGACCGAACACGGGTGAGGGAGGCAAGGGGTGACGTCTCGGTCATGCCCCAAGCGTGCACGAGGCGGATACCATGTCGGCGGAGACCCGCAATGAGCGCTGGCGGTGCGGCCGACCCCCCGCAGAGTACACGCTGGAGCCTGGACAGCTTGCGTCCGGTCTGGTCGAGGAGATTCAGAACTGGCAGCCAAACTGTTGGGACGCCCGCCGAGATAGTAACCCCCTCCCGATCGAGCAGGTTCACGACGCGTTCCGCGTCCAGGAATCGGTCGGAGAACACCTGCGAGGCGCCAGCATTGGCTGCCGCGTACGGCAGGCCCCATGCGTTGGCATGGAACATCGGCACTGCATACATGAGTGTGTCGTTCTCGGAGATGTTCACCGAATCCGGCAGAGCCGCTACGAGTGAATGCACCATCGTCGAGCGGTGCGAGTACACCACACCCTTGGGGTTGCCGGTCGTGCCGGAGGTGTAGCACATCGCTGCCGCCGCCCGCTCGTCGAGTGACGGCCAGGTGAAATGCTCGTCGCCCGACTGGAGGAACTCGAAGTAGTCGACCGTCCGCGGGAGCTTGCCGGTCGGCTCCGGTCCTTCGTTCATAAGGACGACGAGCCGAACGGACGGAATCTTGTCGGCGAGGCTTTCCAGCGTCGGAAGCACCGACCGGTCGCAGAAGATCACCTCATCCTGGGCGTGATTGATGATGTATTCGAGCTGGTCGGCGAAGAGCCGGACGTTGAGCGTGTGCAGGACGGCGCCCATGCAGGGGATGGCGAAGTAGCACTCGAGGTGCCGCTGCGTGTTCCAGCCGAAGGTGCCAACTCGAGTGCCTTCCCTCACGCCCTCCTTTGCCAGCGCACTCGCCAAGCGGTGAACGTTCCGTGCAAGCTCGCCGTAGGTCGATCGGACGGCGTCACCCGATTCGGTGTACGTGGCGAGAGGCTTGTCGTAAAAGAGGCGTTCCACGCGCCAGAAGATGCTCTGAACCGTCAGGGGGATGTCCATCATCGTGCTGGGGAACATTGCGCGACCTCCTGCGGGCTGGCCTACGTTGGGCGCGGTACACATTACGAACGGGGTACGACGGCGTGCAAGCCTCCCAGGGGAGGCTACACCAGCGGCCAGGGGTAATGGCGCGTTTCGCCCGGCACGGGGAATCGCCCGGCCTGGACGAGCTGTTTGCCTCGCCGGACGACGGCCTCGATTTCGAGGTCGCTCAGGAGGCCCGCCAGCGCCGCATGAGCCTCGCGTCCCAACGCATCGACGGCCGCGCGGAGCTCATCGGCGAGCCAGTCCGGCAACGGTTCACCAGCCCAGTCCCACACCACGGTGCGGAGCTTGTACTGCGCGTTGAAGCAGAGGCCGTTGTCGATGGCCCAGATACGTCCGCTCTCGTCGAGAAGGCAATGCCCGCCCTTCCGGTCGGCGTTGTTGGCCACGAAGTCGAACAGGCAGAGCCGCTGGAGTTGCGGCCACAGTGAGGGGTTTTCCCGTTGGACGAAGTAATGCTGCTGAGGGTCGTGATGAACGAAGACCTGCAGTGAGCCGACCCCCGAGGGCCCTTCGCGTACGACTGTTGGGGGAACGAGCTGCCATCCGAGGAGATTAGCAAGGCGGAAGGCAGCTACCTCCCGCCGATAGAGCGTCCCGGCCGGGAAGTCCCACAGCGGCGCCTCGCCGTCGCGGGGCTTGTAGATGGCCAGCAGCTCGCCCGCGGGGTCTTGCAGCCTGGCAAGGAAGACGTAGTTCGAGGAGTACCAAACGGGGCGGCAATCAAGAAACGCTGCGGTTTCGAGCCGCTCCTCGATCACCCGAAAATCGGCGACGTCCATCCGCCTTCGAGCCTACCAGAGGCCGTGGCCGGACGCCGTAACTCAGACCGCGACCGTCCCTCGGAGCACCGTGACGGCAGTGCCGGCGATGCGTACGGCAACCGGTTCGTCCCCCTCGGCATCGACCTCGACTTCGACGAAGCCGGGCCGGCCCATGATGTGCCCCTGCTCGGCCACAAAACGCTTTTCTCGCAGCAGCCCGTACTTCCAGAGGTAGGCAGCCATGGCACCGGTGGCGCTCCCCGTGACCGGGTCTTCGGCGACGCCCGCACTGGCCGCGAAGTGCCGGGCGTGCGCGCGGTGTCCCGGGTCGATTGCCTCGAGGCAAAACACGTGCGTGCTGAAGTAATGCCCTACCTCCTCGAGGTCGCCGAGATGCTGGAAGTTCGGACGCAGCCGCCGCAGAACGTCGAGCGACCGTACCGGAACCATTGCCTGGGGCGTTCCGGTCGAAACCACCTGGACCGGCGCGTCCCCGAGGATGTCGGAGGGCGCGATGCCGAGCGCGTCGGCAAGGACGTTGCGGTCGAGCCTCCGCCCGAACTCCGGCTTTCCCTGCGTCATGACGACCCGGACGTTTCGCTGCTCATCGAGGTCGATGTCGACCGGCAACACCCCGATACTCAACTCCTGCGTGACCCGAACCCGGCCGCGTGAAAGGTCGATTCGGCCTTCCTCGACGAGCGCGTGCATGGTTGCGATGGTCGGATGCCCTGCCAGGGGGATTTCTTTCAGTGGGGTGAAGAACCTGACTCGAAAGTTTGCTCGCCGCGATGGGAACACGAAGGCGGTTTCGCTGGCGTTGAGCTCCCGTGCAATTTGCTGCATCTGCCCATCGGTCAGTCCGTCGGCCTTCGTCAGAACGCCGCAGGGGTTGCCCGCGTAGCGCTGAGTGGTAAAGGCATCGACAATCTTGACCTGATAGTCGGGCATGCCCCGAAGGATAACAGGTGCCGCCATGAGCGGCCGGAGGGTGTGGCGTTGGGTCTCTTCCCACTGGAGCACGACGAGCTGGCCGCATCGGTCGGTGACCTGCTGGTCGCCCGGGGCGAGAAGCTTGCAGTCTCTGAGACGACAGCCGGGGGCCTGATCAGTGCTCGACTGCTCAGCGTGCCGGGAGCGTCCCGCTGGTACGACGGGGGCATTATCCCGTACGCGGGTGCCTACCGGTGGGAGCAGCTGGGGCTCGACGTCGAGGTGGCCCGGCGGCACGGGGCGGTTAGCGTCCCGTGGGTGGCCGCTACAGCGGAAGGTTTGCGGCGGGCCCTGGGCTGTGCATGGGCCCTGGCAGAGAGCGGAATCGCGGGACCGCAGGGCAGCCGCCGCTCGCCGAAACCGGTCGGGTCGGTCGTCATTGCACTCGCCGGCCCGTCAGGAACCGTTACCGAAGAACATCTTTTCCCCGGCAGTCGCGTCGAGGTCATGGCGCAAATCGCGCAGCGCTCGCTCGAGTTGCTTCACGAATCACTCTCCCGGCAATCCTAGAAGACGTCGAAGAGACTGAAACGTGGCCCGTCCTTGCAGCACAGCCTGACGCCGCGCCGCGTGAAGATGGCGCAGCCGTAGCACATGCCCCATCCACAGGGCATGTTTTCCTCCATCAAGATTTCCGGCGACTGCCGTCGGCCGTTGCCGCGCAGAGTATCGGCAAGCGCCTGGAACATCGCGTTCGGACCGCAGGCGTAGATGCGGTTCGCCCACTCCTGGTACTTGCCCAGGTGCTGCGTGACGAAGCCCTTCGGTCCGGCTGACCCGTCCTCGGTCACCACGACGTACTCGACTTCCCTCGGCCATTCGGACGGCTGCAAGAGATGTCTTCCCGAGCGAGCCCCCATCATCGCCACAACCTGGTGACCGGCGGTAACGGCCTGAAAGGCGGTTTCTACCAGCGGTGCGATGCCGACGCCGCCCCCGATGAGCAGGAGGTTCGATGGTGCCGAAGGGAGTCTGAATCCCTGCCCGAGCGGACCGTACGCCCGCACGGTGGTGCCGGGCGGCTGCTCGCTGAGCCACCTCGTTCCTCTCCCGACGACGGCGTAGCAGAGGGCAAACCGCTCTCCATCGACCCGGTAGTAGCTGAACGCCCGTGCGAACATGGGGTCCGTACGCTCCCGGCTGCAATGGACCATGACGAACTGGCCGGGTTGCACGCCGCGCGTCAGCGAAGGCGCATGGAACCAGGTGATGAACGCGCCCTCCCAGGCCGTTCGCGTTTCGAGGATGACCGCGTCCTCAATCTCCACCGAGGTACTCCCGGACCGTTGCGACGTCGTAGCTTGCCGGCCTGGCGAGCGCTTCGATGGCTGCACGAGCGGTGTCAATCGATGTAAAGCATGGGATGCGCCGTTCAGCCGCTGCGCGGCGGATGTGAAACCCGTCGCGCAGCGAGCCGGTCATCCGCCCCTCCGGCGTGTTGATGACACACTGGACGGTGCCGTCCATGATGACGTCTACCACGTTCGGGTGCTGGCCGCTCAGCACTTTCGTCACCGTTTCGACCGGCAATCCCAGCGCCTGGACCATTCGACTTGTGCCTTCGGTCGCGTACAGCCGATATCCTGCCTCTGCGAGCTGGTGGATGAGGGGAAGGGCGTCGGCCTTCGTTCGGTCAGAAATGCTAAGCAACACGGAAGCTTTCGGGGGCAGCGCGAGGTCAGCCGCGATGAGCGCCTTGGCCAGCGCGCCCTCGAAGGTTCGGTCGACCCCCATCACTTCGCCCGTGCTCTTCATCTCCGGGCCGAGGTAGGTGTCGACCCCGGTGAGCTTCGACATCGAGAAGACGGGCGCCTTGATGGCGAACAGACTCCGCTCTGGCCAGAGCCCATCGGGGTAACCCTGCTCCGCCAGCTTACGGCCGAGCATGGCGCCCACGGCGAGCTGAACCATCGGGACGCCCGTGACCTTCGAGAGGAATGGGACGGTTCGACTCGCCCGCGGGTTCACCTCGAGCACGAACACACGCGGCGGCTCGCCGGGACGCCGGGGCAGGACGACGTACTGGATGTTGGTCAGCCCAACGGCCCCCATGCCCAGCACAATCCTCCGGGTGTAGTCCACGATGACCGACTTCTCGTCCTCGTCGAGGTGCACCGGCGGATACACCGCCATGGAGTCGCCCGAGTGCACGCCCGCGCGCTCGATGTGCTCCATGATGCCGGGGATGAGCACGCGCTCCCCGTCGCAGATGGCATCGACCTCGACCTCCGCACCCTCGAGGAACTTATCGATCAGGATGGGCTTGCCGGCCGCGACTTCCGCCGCCGCGCCGACGAATGTGACCAGCTCGGTCGCGTTCTGGACGATTTCCATCGCCCGCCCGCCGAGCACGTAGGATGGCCGAACCAGCACCGGGTAGCCGATCTGCTGGGCGGTCTTCATGGCCTCTTCGAGGGTGGTGATTGCCGCTCCGGGCGGCTGCGGGATACCGAGGTCCTGCAGGAATCGCTCAAACCGGCGTCGGTCCTCGGCGATGTCGATGGCCTCCGCATCGGACCCGATGATCGGAAGTCCCGCGCGCCGGAGGGGCCCGGCGATGTTGATCGCGGTCTGGCCGCCGAACTGCACGATGCTCGGTGGCATGCTCGCGGTGCCTGCCCCTTCGTTCTCGATGATGTCGCGGACCGCCTCTTCGTCGAGTGGCTCGAAATAGAGCCGGTCGGACGTATCGAAGTCTGTCGAGACCGTCTCGGGGTTGGAGTTGACCATGACGGCCCGCAGGCCGGCGCTTTGCAGCGCCCACGCGGCATGTACGCTCGCGTAGTCGAATTCGATGCCCTGTCCGATGCGGATGGGGCCGCTGCCCACGACCACCGCAGCTCGCCCCTCCTCCGGCAACGCTTCGTTTTCGAGCTCGTACGTGCTGTAGAAGTACGGCGTTTCTGCGTCGAATTCGGCAGCGCAGGTATCGACCATCTTGTACACCGGCCGGATGTCCCACTCGTGACGGAGCGCCCGGATCTGTTCGGGGAGCCGGTCGGCGAGCTGCGCCACCATCTCGTCGCTGAAGCCCATTCGCTTGGCTTCGCGGAGGAGCGCAGGATGGAGCGGCTCTTCGAGCAAGCGCCGCTCCATCCGAACGATGTTCTGGAGCCGTTCGAGGAACCACGGGTCGATGCCGCGGGACCGGCGGGCGAGGGAGAGAACGTCCTCCCCGCGGCGTAATGCGGCCATCAGCGCCCACAGGCGCTCGTCAGTGGCGTGGACAGGGATTTCATCGAGCTCGCGCCACTCCGGGCGCTCCCACAGGAGGCTCCTGCCCCCGACTTCGAGCGACCGGACCGCTTTGTTGAGGGCTGCCTCAAAGGTTCGGTCAATAGCCATAACCTCGCCGGTCGCTTTCATCTGCGTGCCGAGCGTGCGGTCGCCGAGCGCAAACTTGTCGAACGGCCAGCGGGGGATTTTCACCACAACGTAGTCGAGCGCAGGTTCGAACGCGGCGGTCGTCTTCTTCGTCACGGCGTTCGGAATCTCGTCCAGCGTCCGGCCGCACGCGATCTTGGCCGCGACGCGCGCGATCGGGTAGCCCGTGGCCTTCGACGCGAGGGCCGATGACCGGCTCACGCGAGGGTTGACTTCGATGACGTAGTAGGGGAGCGGTTCATCGGGGTCGCCGCGCCAGTCGGTCACATCTCTTCGCGGAGCGAGCGAAAACTGGACGTTGCATCCGCCTTCGATGCCCAGCTCGGAGATGATGCGGAGCGCGGCCGAGCGCAGCATTTGGTAGTCCTTGTCGCTCAGCGTCTGTGAAGGTGCCACGACGATGGAGTCGCCCGTGTGGACCCCCATCGGGTCCATGTTTTCCATGTTGCAGATGGTGATGCAGTTGCCCGCGCTGTCCCGCATCACCTCGTATTCGACCTCTTTCCAGCCCAGCAAGTTCTTTTCAACAAGCACCTGCGTAATCGGGCTCGCCGCGAGACCGGATGCCGCCACGTTCGGAGCTGGTCCATCGTGAACGCCATTCCGCCGCCGGTCCCGCCCAGCGTGTAGGCAGGCCGTATGACTACCGGCAGGCCGATCTTCTCGGCAGCCGCGACACACTCCTCCAGCGTGTGGCAGATTTCACTTTCGAGAACCGGCTCCCCCAGCTTGGCCAGCATCTCCCGAAACAGTTCGCGGTCTTCTGCCCGCTGGATGGCGTCGAGCGGCGTGCCGAGGAGCCGCACGTTGTACTTCTCGAGGATTCCGGCCCGCGAGAGCTCCACGGCAAGGTTGAGGCCGGTTTGTCCCCCCAGGGTTGGGAGCAGTCCCTCGGGCCGCTCGCGCGCGATGATGCGCTCCAGTACCGGGACCGTGAGCGGCTCGATGTACACCGCGTCGGCGATGTCGAGGTCCGTCATGATCGTCGCGGGGTTCGAATTGACGAGAATGCTGCGGACACCCTCTTCCCGCATCGCCTTGCACGCCTGGGTGCCTGCGTAATCGAACTCGGCTGCCTGGCCGATGACAATCGGCCCCGAGCCAATGATGAGCACGCTCGAAGGTTTCACGAAATGCCTCTCCGGCAGGACTCGAATGTTGTTGGCCGATGGGCCCCGGTTCGCAGCTGGCGGCGCTTCATCAGCCTCGCCCGCCACGCAAGATGCGCCGAACCGGGAGCGGGACGAACAGGAGAAGCGCCAGCGGCAGCGGCAGCAACGCAATCCGCGAGGTGAGGAGCAGCAACGCCTCGAAAACCCCGATGGCGGCTCCCAGCGCTACGGGCGCCAGGACATGGTCGGCGGCGTCCGGAGCGCCCTGCACAAGCAGCGCCCCGATGAGCATCGCGCAGACACTCGCGATGGCCAGCGACGCAGCAAACAGCCTCGCCAGGTCGGCCCCGGCATCGCCCCCGGCGAACCCCGGGCCCGTGAAACTGGCCAGGCCAAAGATGCCAGCCATCACGAGCGCGGTACTCGCGCCGGCGAAGCTGAAGTCAGCCGCCACCGACGCACCTCGCTGCGGCCGAAGCGGCGCGTTGTTGCGGCGGCGAACGGTCATCGCGGCGGCCCCGGGCATCGCTCGCATTTCAGAGCGGCAACTCGAACCGCATGTTCGGGTTCCGCAGCGGCACCATGGCACCGATGCTCGACAGGAAGCTGAGCGCCGGCTCGTTTCCCTCCGGCAACCGCCCCCGGATTCGTTTGTAGCCCCGTTGCCGTGCGAATTCGAGAATCGCTTCGGCAAGGTCGGTCGCGATACCCCGCCGCCGATGGTCGGGGAGAACCCAAACGCCGAGGAGCCCCGTCCCCGGCTCTGCAGTATCGAAATCGAGCGCGCCGAACGCCACCGGGATGCTTCCATCGTAGGCAACGAACAGCGCGCCATCATCGCCGAGCCGCTTGAGCCACGCCTCGATGCGCGCAGCGTCGAACGGGCCTTCCAGCCCGACGTTCTCGCTGCCCATACCGCGCAGGATTGCAGCGATTCCCTCGGCATCGGCCGCGGTCGCGCGGCGGATTTCGGTGGCGCGGGTCATCGCACCCCTCCTTTCGTGCTTGCCATAAGGTCGACAAACCGGTCGAAGATGTATCCGTTGTCGAGCGGCCCTGGACAGGCCTCGCTGTGGTACTGAATCGTCATGAGCGGGTCTCGCTTCGAAGCGATGCCCTCGACCGTTCCGTCGTTGAGGTTGATGTGCGAAACGAACGCGGACTGCTCCAGTCCATCGGGGTCCACCGCGTACCCGTGGTTTTGCGCCGTGATGGTGACGCGGCCGGTCGCGAGGTCCTTGACCGGGTGATTCCCGCCGCGGTGGCCGAACGGCAGCTTGAACGTGCCAGCCCCCAGGGCCCGGGCTGCAACCTGGTGCCCGAGGCAGATGCCGAACACCGGCACCCGGCCAATGAGCTGGCGGACTTCCCGCACCATGTGGTCGAGCAGGCGCGGGTCGCCGGGACCGGGGGACAGGCAGACGCCATCGGGACGAAGGGTGAGGATGTCCGCCGCGGGGGTCTCTGCCGGGAACACGCGTACCGAACAGCCCCGGCGCTCGAGCTCCCGCATGATGTTCCGCTTTACCCCGCCATCGAGCAGCGCCACCCGGTAGCGCCCCTCGCCAAGCGGAATCGACCAGTCGTAGACACGATTCGTCGTGACCGTGGCCACCCAGTTGATGTCATCGTAGACCGGGAGATCGCGGACGCGGGCGAGCGCCTGCTCTGGCGTCTCCGTGGTCGTGATCGTCCCGAGCATGACCCCGTGCTTTCGGATGCGGCGCGTCACCGCGCGCGTGTCCACGCCGTCAATGGCCACGACCCCGCGCGCTTCGAGGTACTCCCGCAGCGTCTGGTGTGAGCGAAGATGACTCGGCTGGTCGGTCGACTGGCGGACGATGAGCCCTGCCGGCTGGATGCGTGCCGACTCTTCCACCCGCTCATCGATGCCGTAGTTCCCGATGAGCGGATAGGTGAGGACCAGGAGCTGCCCTGCGTACGAGGGGTCGGTGAGCATCTCCTGATAGCCGGTCATCGACGTATTGAAGACGACTTCGCCGTCGGCATGACCCTCGGCTCCGACGGCTCTGCCGGGATACGCCGTTCCGTCCGCGAGTACCAGCCAGGCCTCAGACATGTGCCGCCTCCCGTTCCCACGCAAGCGTGCCTTCGAAAATGACTGCGCGGACCACGCCCTTCAACTCCCTGCCCGCAAGCGGGGTGTTCTTGCCCTTCGAGGCCCAGCGCTCCGGGTCGACGATGGTCGCTGTGCGCGGGTCGAGCACCACAACGTCCCGTGCGACGCCCGGCTCGAGCGTGCCGATGCCGGGGACCCTCTGGGCGAGTCCGAAGCAGCGGACAGGGGCCGTCGTGAGCGCCTCGACCATCCTTTCGAGGCGAAGCTCACCCCGGTAGACCAGCGTGAGTAGCGTCGAGACCGCGGATTCAAAGCAGCTAATGCCGAACGCCGCCGCCTCGAACTCCACCAGCTTTTCTTCGATGGCGTGAGGGGCGTGGTCCGTTGCGATGGCGTCGATGAGCCCCGCGTTGAGCGCGGCCAGCAGGGCGCGGCGGTCGGTCTCGGTCCGGAGCGGGGGATTGATTTTCGCGCTGGTGTCGTAGGCTGGTTCATCGCCCGTCCCGGCCACGGCATCCTCGGTCAGGAAGAGGTGGCTGGGCGTGACTTCGCAGGTTACGGGAAGCCCCCGCCTCCGGGCCTCGGCCACCAGCTCGACCCCGCGTTCGGTGGTCACGTGGGCGATGTGCAGCCGACCGCCGGTGGCTGCTGCGAGTTCGATGTTGCGGGCGATTGCAGCGGCTTCCGCTGCGGAAGGTTGGCCGCTGAGTCCGAGCCGCTCGCTGACCGCGCCTTCGTTCATGGCGCCGCCGGCGTGCATTTCGGGGGAGTCGCAGTGCTCCGAGACCGGCAGGCCGAGCGCGCCGGCCAGCGCCAGCGCGTTTCGCATCAGACGAGGGTCGGCCACAGGGCTCCCGTCGTCGCTGAAAGCCACGACTCCGCCGGCTGCGAGTTCGGCCAGCTCGGCCAGCTCCTTTCCCTCGCGGCCCCGTGTAATGCACCCGATGGGCAGCACGCGGACGAGGGCTTCACGGGCATAGATGTCCCGGATGCTCTCGAGCACGGGGCCGCAATCTGGAGCCGGCCGCGTATTGGGCATCGCGCAGACCGTTGTAAATCCCCCGCGCAGGGCGGCGGTGGTTTCCGTACGCACTGTCCCTTTCTGTTCGTAGCCCGGCTCCCGCAGGTGTGCGTGCAGGTCGACGAACCCGGGCGCGACGACACAGTCGGCGGCCTCGATGATGCGCGCTCCCGCAGGGTTGATTCCCTCGCGAATCTCCGCGACGACGCCATCCGCCACGAGCACATCGGCAGTCATGTCGAGGCTGCGGGAGGGGTCGAGCACGCGCCCGCCGCGGATGAGGATGCGCTCCATCACGTTCGGCTCCTTGCAGCAATGAGGTAGAGCAGGGCCATCCGCACGGCTACGCCGTTTGCGACCTGCTCCTCCACGAGCGATTGTGCGCCGTGCGCGACATCCGGGGAGACTTCGATGCCTTCGTTCATCGGGCCGGGGTGCATCAGCAATGCCCCCTGTCGTGCCCGCGCCAGCCGCGCCGCATTGATTTGGTAGTTCGCAATGTATTCACGAATGGAGGGAATCAATCCCCGCTGCTGACGTTCCTTTTGCATCCGCAAGGCCATCACGACGTCAGCTCCCTCGATAGCCGAATCGAGGTCCGTGCTGATGCTGCAGGCTCGGCCGTCGACCGAGGGCACGAAGCTCCTCGGCAGGAGCGTCGCAGGACCGCAGAAGACCACATCTGCGCCGTAGCGGAGCAGCGTCCAGGCGTTCGAGCGGGCCACGCGGGAGTGCAGGACGTCTCCCACGATGACGACCTTCCGCCCCTCGAGTGAGCCGAGGCGTTCGACCATCGTGTAGAGGTCGAGCAGTGCCTGCGTAGGGTGGGCGTGTGTTCCGTCGCCGCCGTTAACGATCGATGCTGCAGTGTGCCGTGCGGCGAGGTATGGCGCCCCGGACCGGCTGTGGCGCATGACGATGATGTCCGCGCCGATGGCTTCCAGCGTCCGGACGGTGTCGATCAGCGTTTCCCCCTTCTCGACCGACGACCCGCTGGCAGTCAGGTTGACGACATCAGCCCCAAGGGCCTTTGCGGCGACTTCGAAGCTTGCTCGAGTCCGTGTGCTCTGCTCGTAGAAGAGCGTCGCGACTGTGACCCCGCGCAGCGTCGACACCTTCGAGACCGGCCTCGACCGCACTTCGCGCATGCCACGGGCTGTTTCAAGCACGAGGTCGATTTCGGCGCGTGTGAGCGTGTCGGTGTCGAGCAGGTCCTTCCGGGTCCAGGTTGCGCCCGGGGCCGAGTCCGCGGGGGAGGCTGCGGTGTCAAGCACTGTCCGCCCCCTCACCGTAGACGTATACAGCATCTTCCCCGTCCGTTTCGCTCAGCCGGACGCGCACCCGCTGGACCAGCGCCGTCGGAATGTTCTTGCCAACGAAATCCGGGCGAATCGGGAGTTCGCGGTGCCCCCGGTCAACGAGGACGCAAAGCCGGACGCGGGCAGGCCTGCCGAAGTCGAGCAGGGCATCAAGCGCGGCCCGCACCGAGCGGCCGGTGAAGAGTACGTCATCGATGAGAACGACGGTCTTGCCGTCGATGGATACCGGAATGTTCGAAGGACGGACGGGAGGCGGTGCTCCCCGCCGTGCCACGTCGTCGCGATACAGGCCGATATCGAGTGAGCCGACGGGAACCTCGACGCCTTCGAACTCTCGGATGGCGGAGGCGAGGCGGCGAGCCAGAGGGTAGCCCCGCGAGAGAAGCCCCACGAGCACGAGGCCGTCGGTGCCCCGGTTGCTCTCGACGATTTCGTGGCCAAGCCGGCGGATGGTACGGGCGATCTCTTCCGGCCCGAGATAGCGCGCGCCACTCACGAAAAACGCCTCCCCCGGACCGCGGAGAAGGCGCACAGGTGTCTCGTCACAAGGCCGGTCATGCCGGCACCTCCTCCCTTAGCGGCCTCACGGGACCGCCTTAAAGGGTTTCCCCAAGGATACTGCCCGGAAGAATTCTGTTCCAGCCCCGGCCGCATGACCCTCTCCCGGGCGGGGCGTATACTCGAAGCTGCCGCGTCAGCCACATATCACCCACTCGGGAGCATTCAGTGTCGTCATCTCCCGGTGCCGATCAGGCGCGAGAGTCTGACGTTCGCGACCGCATCTTCGCGAGCGCGCTCCGGCATTTCTCCCAGAAGGGGTACGCAGCTACCTCGCTGCGGGAGGTTTCTGAAGATGCAGGCACCACCAAGCCGATGATTTATTACTACTTCGGCTCGAAGGAGGGCCTGTACGCGGGAATCATCCGCCAGATCCTCGAGGAGATGGCTGAGACCATCCGCGCCCACCTTCCCGCCGAGGCGCCCGTCGCGGCCCAGGTCCTCGCGTACTGTGAGCGCTACCTCGACTACTTCCTCCAGCAGGAGGAGATCATCGCGCTGGTGCTCCGCGAGGTCTTCGGCCTGGGCGGCGTCCCCATGGCCGAGTTCTCCCAGGCGCTCGGCGAGCGCGTGCGTCTGCCGCTCGATGAAATTCTCGCCCGCGGTATGGCAGCCGGCGAACTGCGGCCGGATTCGGTCCCGAACTGCGCCACTGCCATCACGGGCATTCTTAACATGTTCATCCTCGCCCACGTCTTCGGCGGTGCCCCCATCGACCGCGATACCCCGCTACGCCAGATTCGCTATTACATCGCGGGGCTGGCCTGCCAGTCCTGATTAGGCCGCCTGCAGCTATCGGCCCTCATCTTTTGGCACGGACTGCCGTCTTATCTCCTTAGGGAGGCATTCGATGGCTGAGTCTCGCCTGGTCGACTACTACTCCATCCTCAACCTGCCCCCGAAGGCGGACCTCGCCGGCATCGAAGCTGCCTATGCACGCCTGTCTGACGACCTGATGCGCCAGTCGCAATACGACGAGTCTGCCCGGGAGGCCATGCAGCGCCTCAACGAGGCCTACGCCGTCCTCTCGAGGCCGGAACTCCGCCGGGAATACGACCGGGCATTCTTCCGCGCCGAGCTGGAACGGCTCGAGCGGGAGGCGCGCGCGGAGCAGCGGCGCCGGGCGCTCGCCAGCAATATCCTGGTCGGGGCGCTTGGGCTGGTCGTGGCCGTCCAGGCCGGGGCTCTACTCTATCTCGGGTGGGAGAACGCGACCGGGCTCTTCCAGGCGATTCTCGACTGGCTCATGTAGGCTCGCCCGTTCACCCTGCAGCCTCCCCGCTTCCCCGCTGGTCGAGGAGCCGCGCCTGCTCTTCGGCGTACGGCGTGATGGTGTCGAACATGTTCACCCGGCTGTCGAGGCGCTTCTGGAGCCCGCTCATCAGGCCGAGGACGCGGAAAATGAGCAGGATGTCTCCGGGAATCTCTGTAACCGGGTTCGCGTTCAGGATGCGCGCCAATCGCTCGTTCACCTCCGGCATCACATCGGCATCGATGTAGGGCTTCTGTTCGGGGCCGGCAGCTTCGAAGAATGACCGGCCCAGGGCGATGAGCGACTCCGGGTCATCTGATTTGGTCTTGAAGCCAATCGCACGGAACGCCGCGACCATCTCGGCTTCGTCCTGGCGGAGCATGGCGACCACGAGCCGCGCGTAATTCAGCCGGAAATCCTCGGGGAGCTCTTTCGAGAGGCCGAAATCCAGGAAAACAACAACCGGACCCGGGAGCACGAGCAAGTTCCCCGGGTGCGGGTCGGCGTGGAAGTAGCCGTGGACAAGGATTTGCTCGCAATAGGCCTCCGTCATCACGAGCGCCACCTGATTGGGGTCGATGCCCTGCGCCAGCAGTGATGGGATGTCCGAAATCTTGGTCCCGTCGATGAATTCGGTGGTCAACACCCGCCGCGCGGTGTGCTCCCAGTACACCCGGGGGATGCGGATATCCCGGCGGTGCGCAAGGTCGCGCGCGACGCGCTCGGAGCTTCGCCCTTCGAGCTCAAAGTCGAGCTCCCGCGGAATCTGGCGGTTGAGCTCGTTCATGATCACCCGGAAATCAAAGTTCGGCTCGATGCGGGCGAGGATGCGGACCAGGATGGAGATGTTGCGAAGGTCAGTCTCGAGTACGCGGTCGATGCCGGGGTACTGGACCTTCACCGCTACGTCGTGTCCATCTTTGGTGCGTGCTCGGTGCACCTGCGCCAGGGAGGCAGATGCGATTGGGTTGCGGCTGAATTCGGCAAAGATGGCGTCCGGGTGAGCGCCCAGTTCACGGCGCACCTGCTCGGCCACCTCGCGAAATGGGCGCGCAGGAACACGATCCTGCAGGCGGCTGAGGACGCTGATGTACTCTGGCGGCGCGACGTCCGCCCTGCTCGAAATGAACTGGCAGGTCTTGATGAGCAGACCTTCCATCCGCGTGGCGAGGCCGTAGATACGCCTGGCGGCGGCGAGGTGGGCATTCGACAGGCGGCGCGCCTGCTCGGCCGGGTCCTTCGAGGGGAACTTCTGCAACCGCTTGTAGCTCAGGTAGATGACGACAAACGTCCACCCTACGTCGAGGAAGCGCCGGATGCGCTGGGGCCATGGCAGTGGGCGGGCACCCGTGAGCGTCTCAGCCATCCCCAATTACCCTAGCAGGGTTCCGGGCAGGACAACGAAAGGCCGCCCACGCTCGGGCGGCCTTTCGCGGACGTTTGCGAGTCGGGCGTTCAGGCTTTCAGCGAGATGCCGTCGACCTTCCACGAGCCGGCTACGTCCTTCCAGCGCGTGGCAATGGTCCGCGAACCGGCATCGGACGACATCACGATGTCGACGAGGTGGTCGTCCCCCTCCTGCCCCTGAACCTCCACGGACACCGTGGGGGCACTGGTGGGCTGAGGTCCGCCCGCCGCCTGCATCTGCGCCTGGAGCGCCATAGCCTGGCTCATGCCGTTGGGAGTGAAGGCCATCATCAGGCCCGCGATGTTCTGGTTGACCAAGTCCTTTGCGAACTGCTCGGCCGCTTCCTTGAGATCCGCCATTCACATACTCCTTGTTTCCCGGCCGGTAGGTTTCGAGGCTGCCGGGAACGCTAAGCGTAGGGAAACCGGACCGCGTGTCAAGCGCGATTCGTTCACGAACCGGGTCCGGCGGGGAAGAGCGGTCGGAACTGGTGGAGCAGGTCCGGACCCTGCCGCAGATGGTGCCCGCCATCAGCGGCGATCACCATGCCGGTAATCCAGCCCCCCTCTTCGCTGAGGAGGAAGGCCACAGCTTCGGCGATGTCCTTGGTCGTCCCGAGACGCCCGAGCGGCATCCGCCGCAGGTATTCGGCGACGGTCTCCTCGTTGGCGACGAGCCCCGCGGCCAGGTCCGTCGGCACGAGCCCGGGGGCGACGGCGTTGACGCGGATGCCGTACTCGCCGAGGTCGTCCGCCGCGCAGCGCGTGAGCATGTTGAGCCCGGACTTCGCAACGCAGTAGGCCGTCATCCAGCGGTGTGTGTGAGTACCGGCAATCGAACTGATGTTGACGATGCTGCCTCCACCGGACGCCGCCATCAGGCGTGACTCGTGCTGCATTACCCGGTAGACACCGGTGAGGTTCGTCTCGAGCACACGCGTGAACTCTGAGACGGGCCCGTTCATGACATTGCCGACGGTGCCGGTGCCGGCGGCATTTACCGCGAGGTCGAGGCGCCCATACCGCTCGCGCAGCTGTTCAAAGGCGGCCTCGACGGAGGCGTCGCTCATGACGTCGCAGACGACGTAATCGGCGGCGGGCCCCAGCCGGGCAGCCGCGTCGCGCAATACACCCTCACGCCGGCCGGCGATGACGACGTGGCCTCCGCCCGCGACGATGGCCTCCGCGCAGGCGAACCCGATGCCGGTGCCGCCGCCGGTAACGAATCCCACTTTGCCTTCGAATCGGCTCACTTCCGGTCCCCTCAGTACTTGCGGCTGTCCCAGGTGATGTCGCCGACGCCGGCTAGCTTCGCCTGGTAGCGTGCCGCCACGAACAGCAGGTCCGAGAGCCGGTTCAGGTACGGGATAACATGCGGCCCGACCGCTTCCTCCCGTGAGAGGGCAACCACGGCGCGTTCCGCCCGTCGGCAGACCGTCCGGGCGACGTGAAGCTGGGCGGCTGCGAGGTCGCCGCCGGGCAGGATGAAGCTGGTGAGCGGTTCGAGCTCCTCATTCCATTCATCGATCCAGCGCTCCAGCTGCTCCACGTGCCGGAGTTCGATGCGCGGCACGGGCAGCCGCTCCTTGTCCTCCTCAAGGATGCAAAGGTCGGACCCCAGGTTGAAGAGGACCTGCTGGATGACACGGAAACGCTCGCGGAGCGAGTCGTTCAGCCCCGAAGCGATGACCACGCCGATGACGCTGTTGAGCTCATCGACGGTGCCATAGGCGTCGATGCGCAGGCTCTCCTTCGGAACCCGCTGTCCGCCCCCGAGGGCGGTGGTGCCGGTGTCGCCGGCCCTGGTGTACACACGGTTGATGCGGACCATGGCTTCCTTCACGCGTAATGAGCTTTCGCGGAGCCGCGGTCGAAGCGAGAATGAGCAGCGAAACGCTCCAGCGGGAGAGTCCCGATGTCGAATCCCGAGCCGCAGCGCTGCATCCGCTGCCATGCAGTCTACACGTCGGCACCGCACATCATGGCCGGCCGAAAGTACTGCTGCGCGAGCTGTTCGGTCGGTTCAGCCTGTGAACACCAGGGAATTCGCCGGCCGGTGGAGGTGCGGCGGTTCGACACGATGTTCGAGCCGTTCCGGCGGGTGGCTCACTCTGCCACGCCATATGAATCCGACGTCGAGCCGCGAACGGCGTAACGTTCTCCGACAGGACGTCTCTGCATAACAAAGCGTGCGAATTTTTACGCTTTGGTTTGCCATAACTCGGTCACGTCGAGAGCTGCGCCCCGTACAGTTGCCGCCCGAGGGGGCCGGTGCCGAACCCGGCCCGGTGCTCGACCCGCCAGCCTGGTTGGCTGCAGGACAACGCGCGCCCGCCAGCGCGGGATTTCCTGCGCGGCACCGGCCCTCGCTCGTTGAGCCGGGCTCAGCCCGCCGCCGGGAGGGGTGGTGCCGGGGGCGGGATTCGAACCCACATGCCTCTCGGCCGCCGGGTTTAAGCCGGCTGCGTCTGCCATTCCGCCACCCCGGCGCCTAGGTTGCGGCTGCGGCACACCTGCGGCACACGCCGTACAGCTCCACCGCGTGCCCCTCGAGTGCGAACCCGTGTGCCCGCGCCTGTTCCTGGATCCTCGCGTCGAGCTCGAGGTCGCTGAACTCCGTGAATTGCCCGCACGACCGGCACACCAGGTGGTGGTGATGCCCTCCCTCGCTCAGCTGATACCGGACACTGCCATCTTCGAGCGGCACCCGGCAGAGGAGGTCCAGTTCATGCAGCAGTTTGACTGTCCTGAACACCGTGGCGCGGCCGACATGCGGCAGCGCCTCGAGCAGTTCTTCGACGGTGAACGGCGAGCGGGCGGCCTCGATTGCCTGGAGCACCGACCTCCTGGGGGCTGTTGAGCGAAACCCGATGGTCTCGAGCCGGGCATTCGCGAGGTCGGTAAAGCTCACGTGACAATCGTAGCAAAGCGGTCTCCCGAGGCTCCACGCCTGAACATGCCAATCCGATACCACTACGGAGAGGTAGACAGCCAGATGACTCAAGCATTCCCCGACGGACCGGCTCAGTGCGTCATCTTCCGTACAGGGGGCACCCGGCAGGCGCTTCCGATCGATGTCGTGCGTGAAATCCTCGTCCCTGGCGACCTCACGCCGGCGCCAGGTTCGCCCCCGGAAGTGCTTGGCCTAACGCAGGTACGGGGTCAGGCGCTGCCGGTCATCGACCTTGCGAAGCGGCTCGGGCTCGCCGCGGCACCAATCGGACCCGAACGCAGGCTGGTGGTTGCGGCGTGGGAAGGCCAGGCTGTGGCGTTGCTTGTCGATGGCGTCGACGAGGTCACGACCGTGTATCCCGACGACTTCGAGGTCGTCCGGGTCCCGGGCCGCGGAGGGTGCCCGGTGTTGAAGCGGGGGGAGTCGCTCGTTGGCTGGCTCGAGGTCTCGGAGCTGATTCAAGGCGGCTACGAAGCCGGTCGAGCTGCCGCCTGACCGACGCACCAGCGGCCGCCATCTTCGAAGACCAGTCCGCGGGCCTCGAGCACGTCAAGTAGCCCCTGCACGGTGGCTGCGATTTGCCAGAAGCGTCGCCGCACGGCTCGCGGGTAGAGTTCGTGAGCGAGCGCGTAGAGGGTGAGCGGGCCTCGTAGCTTCAGCGTTCCGAGCGCCCGTTCGAGCCGCTGCTCAGCCTGCGACAGGTTCGCGTCAATCACTGCGCCGACGTCTCCAAACGGTTCTCCGTGGCCGGGAAAGCATCGGGCGGGCTGCAGCCGCCTGAGCGCCTGGAGCGCCGCAAGGAATTTCGGAAAGCTGCGAAAGCGCCAGTCTGGCGCCTCGGTGCCGTGGTGCCCCTGAAGGGCCGGCGTGGGCGTGATGCCGGGGAGGAGCTGGTCGCCGGCGAAGAGCCACCCCTCGCTGGGAAGCCAGGCAACCGCGTTACCGGGCGTGTGACCGGGCAAATGCAGCAGCTCGATGCCGGGCACCTGTACGTCGGCCAGCTCCGCTGATGGTGTAAACGGCAGGTATCGCAAGCCCGAGGGCCAGCGCCGGTCTCGCCCAGGGGGCGGGTACCCGGTGCCCGCGCGCGCGCTGGCATTCCAAGCCCGCCGGGCCCGGATGGCTGCGACCGCCTCGGCTGCGACGTCGGACGGAGCGCCTGAAGCCATGGCAAACCGCTCGAGCGCGGCAAACTCTTCGTCGTCGGGGGCTTCGCCGCGGGCGAGAGGCCAATCGGCCCGCTGCAATCCCACCGGCACTCCCCGCTCCTGCCACCAGCGGCCGAGACCTGCATGATCGAGGTGCCCGTGCGTCGCAATGACCACTTCCGGCATCTTTCCTCCGAGCGCGTCCAGCAACAGCTCTGCAGACCCGCGGAAGTCAGGGCCCGTGTCGACCAGGACGCGGCTCCCGTCGGTTTCCACGAGATAGACGGTGTTGTCGCCGAGGACGATGGGGTGAGCAGCGGTCATGGGCGGAGTCTACGGTGCCGCATTCTCCTGCCAAACAGTCGCGGTGCCCGCTGCCAGCGGCTACCATCCCGGCACCATGCACGACCACCTACCCCAGGAACGCCTCACCCCGGGAGAGGCTGAAGCCATTGCGCAGGCCGCCGAACGGCTGCGTTCCAGCATCGAGCGGGTCATCGTTGGGCACCGAGATGTCATCGACCTTGTCCTCGTCGCGCTGCTCTGCGAGGGCCACATCCTCCTCGAAGATGTACCCGGGACCGGCAAGACGACGCTGGCGAAGGCTATCGCCCGGTCGCTCGACTGCACCTTTCGCCGAATCCAGTTCACTCCAGACCTGATGCCCTCCGACATCACCGGCATTACGTATTACAACCAGAAGCTCGGTGAATTCGTGTTTCGAGAGGGCCCGCTGCTGGCCCAGGTTGTGCTGGCCGACGAGGTCAACCGGGCGACCCCGCGGACGCAGGCGGCACTCCTGGAAGCCATGGAAGAGCGTCAGCTGACGGTTGAAGGCGAGACGATTCGCATGCCCGCGCCGTTCATCGTCATCGCAACCCAGAACCCGATTGAGCTCGAGGGGACCTTCCCCCTCCCGGAAGCGCAGCTCGACCGGTTCCTCCTGCGGCTCCGCCTAGGATATCCCGGAGAAGACGACGAGGACCGCATCCTCGAGCGGTTCGAAGCTGCCAGCCCGCTGGAGGAGCTCCAACCCGTGCTTGATGGTCCCGCGGTGCTCGACCTGGCGCACCGCCTGCAGCGGCTGTACGTCGCGCCTCCTGTGCGGAGATACATCGTTCGACTCGTCCAGGAGACGCGAACGGAGCCCGCATTGGAGCTCGGCGGGAGCCCGCGGGCGACGCTCGCGCTCTTCCGCGCAGCCCGAGCGAAGGCAGCCCTTTCAGGGCGGGATTACGTGCTGCCCGACGATGCAAAGGCGCTCTTCCCGCACGTGCTGGGGCACCGGGTCATCCTCTCGACGCAGTCTCGCCTCCGCGGGCGCGACGTCGACGCGCTGCTGGCCGATGTGGTCGAGCGGGTCCCGGCTCCCGTGGAGGGGTAGTCATGCCGTTCCGCGACTCGTGGCCGCTCATAGGGGGGGTGCTCTTCTTCGTCGGTTTCGGCGCCGGCCTGCCGCTGGTCGCGCTCGTCGGCCTGGGCGTCATGGTGCTCGGCCTCGGTGCTCGCTGGTGGTCTCGCCACCTGTTCGACCGGCTGGTCCTCCATCGCCGCCTGTCCGAACGTCGTGTGTTCATCGATGAGCCGGTTACCTTGGAAGTCGAGCTCACAAACCGCAAGCTCCTGCCGCTTCCCTGGTTCGAGTGGCGGCTTGCGCTTGGCGAACACCTGCGGGTTGCCGGCGAATCGCTGGCTGCGTCCGCAGTCCCGGGCCTGCACTATCTCGTCCGGAGGGGCACCCTCGGGTGGTACGCGGCTGAGCGGTGGAGATTCGAGCTGGCCTCGTCGCAGCGCGGCTACCACCCCATCGGCCCGGCGGCGGTTCGCTCGAGCGACATCCTCGGGGCGTGGCCCTCCCGCACGGAGGATGTCGGAGTCGACCACCTCGTGGTGTTTCCCCGGGTGTACCGTCTGGCCGAGCTTGGTCTCCCGGCTGAGCGTCCGTTTGGCGAGACGAGGGGCGGTAACCGCATCTTCGAAGACCCGCTGCGCATCGCCGGCCTGCGGGAATATCGGCCCGGCGACCCGCTGCGCCGCATCGACTGGAAGGCCACGGCGCGCGCAGGGGACCTCCGCTCCCGGGTGTACGAGCCCTCCGCCTCCCGCCAGCTGTACGTGTTCCTCAACATCGACACCCTGGAGCATGCGTGGGAGGGGTACCTCGCCGACGAGCTGGAACGTCTCGTCAGCCTCGCCGCGTCCGTCGTGAGCTGGGCTGCGGGAGCCCGCTACGCTGTTGGCCTGCTCGCCAATGGCGCCTTCCCCGATGCTGACCGCCCAATCCGCCTTCCCCCGTCCCGCTCGCGCGACCAGCACGCGCGATTGTTGGAGGCCCTGGCCGTGATTCAGCCCCTGACGATGGGTGACCTCGCGGGCGCAATCCGGCGTGAGGCGGGCCGGCTGCAGGCGGGGACGACTATCGTGACCGTGGCCAGCCTCGTTCCGCGGCCGCTCGCCGATGCCCTCGAACGCCTCGCCGGTGAGGGCCACCGTGTGCACCTGCTCGCAACGTCGGAACGGGCGGCGGCGGCACCGTTGCCAGGGGTGACCGTGGCCCGCGTCGCGGGAGCATTTCAGCCCGCGGAGGTGCTGGCGTGATTGGGGCGGCTGCCGTGGGGCTCGCTCTCCTTGCCGATGCCCTCGCACTGGCCTGTGCGGGTTCCATCGCGGGAGCGGCATTTCCCGAGGGAAGCCCCTCGGCCGGGCTGCCTGCCATCCTGGTGCTGCTCGCGGCCGGCTTCGCCGGTCCCCGGCTCGTCGGCGCAGCGGTCGACCCCCGGCGCGGTTCCGTGTACCTGACCGGCGTGGCCTTTGCGCTCATCCTCACGGCGGTGAGCCTCGAGGCGACCGGTTCCCTGAGCGGATGGACCTTTCGGTGGCTTCTGGATTTCTACCGTGACCCGGAAGCGACGATGGAAACCGGGGCGCCGGCCGTCGTCACCGTGTTGCTTCTTGCTGGCGCCTGGGCACGGGGCGCTCAACGGGCCGAGCAGGATTTCGACCTCGAACTGCATCCGCGCACCTTGGTGGTGCCCTTTGCGGTCGTTATCGTGTCTGTCCTCCTCGGTGCAGGTTCCTCCGAGGCCGGGGCGTTGGCGACGCTTGCCTCGGGGTATTTCGCTGCCGCCGTCGCTTCGCTGGCACTTTCGCAGCTCGCCCTGGGCGGGGCGACGCTGGGCTCGCTCAGAGCTGGCGGTCTGGCTGGGGGACTGGTGGCCGGCACGGCAGGTGCCGCGCTGGCCATCTTCGTCGTGTTCGGCATTCTCGCCCCGTGGCTCGGGCCGGTTGTGCTCCCGCCCGTCGGCCGCGCCCTGGAAGCTGTACTCATCGTGCTCCTCACGCCGCTCGCTTGGCTTCTCACGGAACTCTTCGAACGGCTGCTGCACGGTGTCGACCCGTTCGCGGGTCTCGAGCGGGTCGTCGAGCGGCAGGGCCAGCCGCGGGAACCCGGGCAGGGGGACACCAGTGTGGCCGAGCAGGTTGGGCTCTTCGGGCTCCGAACCCTGGCGCTCGTTGCCTTCACTTCCGTGCTCCTCGGCATCCTGCTGGTGTGGACTCGCGCGCGACGGCGATACATCACCCTGCGGGAGGCAGTCGCTCGGAGCCGGACTGAAGGAAGTCTGCGCGAGGACCTGCTGGCGTTGCTCGGACGGCGCCCGCGGGACCGCGGGGTGGGGTACCGGAATGTCAACGATGAGGTCGTTCGGCTCTACCTCGACGTCCTTCATGATGCGGGCCGACGAGGCCGACGTCGGGCACCTGCCCAAACACCCCATGAGTTTGCCCCGGTGCTCCATGACACGTTTGCCTCGCCGCTGACCGATGACATCACGCGAATGTTCGAAGAAGCCCGCTACGCGGGCCGGACGCCCGACCCGGAACGCGTCCGGGAAGCGGCCTCCTCGTGGGCTCGAGTCAGGCGCGGGTAGCCTCGAGCCGAACCCAGCCATCCCCTCGCTCAACCACCACCGGCACCAGGTCAATGAGGTCGACCTGTTGAGCGACCGCGATGTCCGCGCTCAGTTCGAGGCGCCGCAGCTCTTCAGCGTGCCGCGACGCGCTAATGAGCGCCGCTGGGTCGGCGAGCTGCTGCGTGAGGAGCGCTCCGTCGCCGAGGCGGAGGCGGGGCAGGCGCGCCACGATGCAGGCCGCTCCTGCGAAATCCTCGAGGGCGAAGCTGGTCCCGCGGGCCTCGCCCGCGCAAACGATAACTGCGCGGTTTCCGTTTGCCAGCCAGCGAGCCGCTGCCGACGCATTGACGGCTGCGGCTGCAGCCGTTTGGCCCTGCGCGGCGGCGGAGCAGAGCGCACGGGTGCCGTTAGTGGTGAACAGAACCACGTCCCTCCCGGCTACGGCTTCCGCCGAGACAGCTGACGGGCTGTTCCCGAGGTCAAATCCCGGAGGCGGAAGACCGCCGACCTCGCCAGCGAGCACTGCGCCCGCCTGCCCGGCCGCGAGGCGTCGGGCGATGCGTTCTTCGGCGGCGGCGATGACGGACCTGGCCCCTCGGTGGAGCAGCATGGCGATCATCGTCGTCGCGCGGAGCGCATCGACGACCGCCAGCCGGTCGGCTTCTGGCCATCGTGTCCCCGGGGGGAGCAGGAGCACGTCGACGGACCTCTCCACGGCGCCCACTATGCCCGAGCGCGCTTTAGCGGGCGATTGGGCCGTCCGTGGTACGCTGTGCGCCGTGGACCCTCGACCTGTCGGGATGTTCGATTCGGGCGTCGGGGGGCTCGCTGTTGCCCGCGCGCTGCAGCGGCTCGCGCCGGCCGAGCGCATCGTGTACTTCGCCGACACAGCGTGGTTTCCCTATGGCCCGCGGCCGCCCGCCGAGGTCCGGAAGCGAGCGTTTGCAATCACGCGGCGGCTGCTGGAGAGCGAAGCCAAACTCATCGTTGTCGCCTGCAACACGGCCTCAGCCGCCGCGCTGGCCGACCTTCGAGAGGCGTTTCCGCAGGTGCCATTCGTCGGCATGGTGCCCGGCGTGAAGCCGGCGGCCCGTCAGTCGAACAATCGACATGTGGTGGTGCTCGCAACTGAAGGAACGCTCGATAGCAGACTGCTCGAGCGGGTCGTCGAGGAATTCGGCCGCGGTACGCGAGTCGCCCGTATCGTCGGGCATGGGCTGGCCGAAGCAGTCGAGCGCGGCGAATGCGATGGTCCGCGGATTCGCGCGCGGCTGCGTGGATTGCTGGAAAGTCAGGTCGCTGCGGGCGCTGATACCGTTGTACTCGGCTGTACCCATTACGCGTTTCTCGCCCCAGCGATAGCGGCGGAGTTTCCTGGTGTCGCCATCGTGGATACATCGGAAGCGGTGGCCCGCCGCGCGTTCGACGTGCTCATTGAGCGCGACTCCGTTAGTCCCGGGCCGGGAGGACTCAGCTTCATCGTGAGCCAGGACCTTGCAGCGTTCCTCCGCAGGGTGGAAGCGCTTGGCCTGCGGCGGGAAGGAGCCGTACCCGCGTGACGACCTTCTTCGAGCGGCTCGCTGCCCGGTCAAACGCGGTCGACTCGCTCGTTTGCGTCGGCCTCGACCCTGACTTCCGGCGACACGCTGTGCAGGAGGTGGCGCCATTCCTTCGCGACATCATCGCCGCGACCTCGGAGTACGCCGCCTGCTACAAGCCGAACCTCGCGTTTTTCGAGCAGTGGGGCATCCCGGGTCTGCGTGCGCTCGAACTGGTCCTTGATGCCATCCCCGCCGGCATCCCGGTCATTGGGGACGGGAAGCGCGGCGACATCGGCAGCACCGCTGAGGCCTACGCTCGGGCGCTGTTCGAGGTCTGGAATTTCGACGCGGTGACGGTCAACCCATACCTTGGGCGCGACGCTACCGAGCCCTACCTCACCTATCGCGAGCGGGGCGTCTTCGTTCTCTGCCGCAACTCCAACCCCGGGGCTGAGGACTTCCAATCCCTTACGCTGGCGACTGGGGAGCAGGTGTTCGAGCGGGTTGCGGCGACTGCCGCCGGGTGGGGCCCAAACGTCGGGTTGGTGGTCGGCGCCACTGCGCCTGCGGAGCTCCGGCGCGTCACCGAACTTGTCCCGGCCACGCCGCTGCTCGTTCCCGGGGTTGGCACGCAGGGAGGCTCGGCTGCTGATGTGGTCGCTGCCGCGGGATACCGCCCCGGCCGCGTCATCGTGAATGCTTCACGAAGCATCCTCTATGCGGGGGAGGGCTCGGGCGCCGACGGGGCCGCAGCGGAGGCTGCCAGGGCCCTGCGCGACGCGCTACGGGCAGCACGCGATGCCGGCTGAAATCCGTGAAGGCGATGTCGTTCGGATGAAGCGGCGGCACCCCTGCGGCGGCTGGGAGTGGCTGGTCGACCGTGTTGGAGCGGATATCGGGATGGTCTGCCGGACCTGCGGCCGCCGCGTCGTCGTTGAGCGCGCCAGATTCGAGTCTCGACTGAAGAGCGTCGTGGGCCGTGAAGCGTGACGTCCAGGCTTCCGTCGAGCCTCCGCTCTGGCAGCAGCGGCCGTTCCGCATGCTCAGTTACACGAGGTTTTGGTCGAGGGTTGCCCAAAACGCCCTGAATTTCGGCCTCGTGCTGCTGATCACCGAGGAGACGGGCCGCGCGGTCTTCACCTCCCTGCTCGTGCTTGCTCTCGTCGTTCCATCGACCTTCGCGGGCATCGTAGCCGGGACCGCGGCCGACGTCCTGCCGAAGCGGCTCATCGTGGTGCTGGCCGACATCGCTCGCTCGGCGATTTGCATCGGGTTCCTGCTCCAGGGTGGGGGTGCGGTGAGCTACTACCTGTTTGCTGTGCTGCTTGCGACCACCTCCCAGTTTGCAGGGACCGCCGAGAGCGCCATCCTGCCCGCGATCGTCCGGCGAGACGACCTGGCTCGCGCCAATGCGATTGGACAGGCGGTAGGCGGAGCCGCCCAAGCCATCGGCCTCGGCGTGGTGACGCCGGTGGTTCTCCGACTGGTCGACTCCCGTGACGCCCTCTTTGCGCTGTGTGCCGGCCTGTTTGCGGTGGCAGCAGTGCAGGCCGCACTCATCGGGAGCACGGCTTCGCCCGAGCGCAAGGAAGTGGGCGGGGAACCCGGGGGTGCGTGGTGGAGCGCCGGTTGGCGAGCCATGCGGGCCGACCGGGCAGTACTCCACGCGGCACTCGAACTTACGCTCATCTCGGCCGCAGTCATCATCCTGAGCGGCCTCATCCCGAGCTACATCACCGACGTGCTCGGCGTACGAGTCGACTTCGGAGCCGCAGTCCTCTTCCCGGCGGTGCTCGGCGTGGCGCTCGGCCTGCGCGTCGCCGGTTTCCTCGCGAGACGGGTGCCGCACTCGCTGCTCAGCAGCACCGGCTTCCTCATGTTCGTGGTGTCGTTGGGGTTGCTGGCGATTGTGAACGAGCTTTCGGCATTCCTCGGAGGCTTCGGCATCTTTGCCTGGCTGAACAGCGTCTCGATTGGGCGGTTCGATGGGGGCGGCGTCATCGCCATGGCCGTCATGCTCCCGCTTGGATTCGCCTACGCGCTCGTCTCGGTTGCGGGACAGACGGTCATCGATGACCGCGTTCCGCTCTCACTGCGGGGCAGGGTCGGCGCCACTCAAGCGGCCATGGCGGCGATGGCGTCTTCGATTCCGGTCGTTGTTGCCGGCGTCTTGAGCGACTGGGTGGGTGTTGGTCCGGTCTTTGGGCTCGTGGCCGTCGTGACGGGAATCGTGGCGATTGCGAACCGCCGCAGTGGCCAGGCTGCTGACAGGCGGCCGCGGGTGATTGCGACGGGCGGCCATTGAGCGGCGCCGGGGACAGGTGTCCTCTAACCGGCCGCCCGCTACCATCGGCTCAATGCTGTCGTCAGGAGCGCGTACGTGAGGTTTTGGCGCCGGAAGCAAGCGGAAACCCCGTCGCCGGGTGACGCCGCGTCTGCCGAGCCGCAGGAGGCGCTCGAGCCTACCGCCGAGGAACGTGCAGAAATCCACGAGCAGACCGGCCGGGCGGTCGAGCGCACCCGGCGCGGTATCTTTGGGCGAATTGGCGCGCTGTTCGAACGGGCGGATTTCGACGACACCCTGTGGGACGAACTAGAGGAGATCCTCATCGGCGCGGACGCCGGTATCGAAACGACGACCGCCATCCTCGACCGGCTGCGTCAGCGCGTGAAGAAGGAGGGTGTAAAGCAGTCGGCCCGCGTCCGCGAACTCCTCCGGGAGGAGCTCATCACGGAGCTCCAGGAACCCGGGGACACGGCTCCGGCGTGGGCGCGCGGCGACATCCCTTCGCCCCTGGTCATCCTCGTCGTCGGGGTCAACGGTGCCGGCAAGACGACGACGATTGCGAAGATGGCCTATGCCTTCAAGCGCGACGGGGCATCGGTCATTCTCGGCGCGGCTGATACGTTCCGGGCCGCTGCTACCGACCAGCTCAAGGTGTGGGGAGAGCGTGTTGGCGTTCGCGTCGTTGCCCACCAGCCCGGTGCCGACCCGGGAGCCGTGGCGTTCGACACGCTCGCCGCTGCGGAATCTAGCGGAGCCGACATCGTGATGATCGACACCGCCGGCCGGCTTCACACGAAATCGAACCTCATGGAAGAGCTGAAGAAGGTTGACCGGGTCATCAAGCGGAAGATTCCATCTGCTCCGCATGAGACGCTGCTCGTGCTCGACGCGACGACCGGCCAGAACGGCCTGCAGCAAGCGCGAACCTTCACGGAAGCCGTTGGCGTCACCGGCATCGTCCTCGCCAAGCTCGACGGCACCGCCAAGGGCGGGATCGCATTCGCCATTGCGCACGAGCTCGGCATCCCCGTCCGCTTCATCGGGACCGGCGAGCGGATGGAGGACCTTGCTCCTTTTGACCCGGTCGAATTCGTCGACTCGCTGCTGGCCTGACGACGATGGAGGCGGTGCTGGCGGCATGGCTGGCCTCGATGACCATGGCCGCCGTCGGGCTGCCGTTCACCTTTGGGTTGTTCCGCCGCCTTCCGGATGGCGGGGCGGGGCTGGCCTTTTCGCTGGGGTCCCTCGCTGTCTCGCTCCTGTACTTTCTGCTGCGGGTCGCGAGCGTGCTGCCGCCGGGCCGAGGCGGCTACTTGCTGGCTGGCGCGCTCGCAGCAGCCGGAGCAGCCGCGGCTGCGCGAAGGCTCCGCTGGCGACGCGGCGATGCGAAGCGGGTCGCTGGCGGCGCTGTCATCGCAGGCTGTGTCTTCACCGGCGCATTCCTCGCCTACATCGCCTTCCGCTCCTACAACGCGGAGATCTCCGGCACCGAGCAGCCGATGGACCTGCTCTTTCTCAATGCATCCATGACCTCGCCGGAGTATCCCCCGCGAGACCCATGGCTTGCGGGGGAGCCAGTGAGCTACTACTACTTCGGCTACGTCCAGGCGGCGCTGCTGTCATCCCTCGCGAACGTGCCGGCGTGGTCCGGGTACAACCTGGCCCTCTCGTTTACTTTCGCGGCAACCGCGTCGGCGGTAGTCTCGGTGTCGTGGGCCGTGGCGCGGTGGGCGTTGACGGGGCCGAGCCGCCGCTTCGCTCCCCTCGCGCCGGCCGCGGCGCTCATCCTCGTGCTGTTTGTCGGGTCACTCTCGGCCGTGTTCGAATGGTCGGCCGCGCACGAGCGCTACAGTGAACCCCTCTACCGTGCGTTTGGCGTTGACTACCTGCTCCCCTGCTCTCCAGGTCAAACCGAGTCCTGCTACGCGGGGCCTTCGCCGCGGACTCGGGAGTGGTACCCGACCGAGTATTGGTTCTGGTGGCGCGGGTCCCGCGTTATCCCCGACACCATCACCGAGTTCCCGTTCTTCAGTTTTTTGCTCGGCGACCTTCATCCGCATCTCATGGCGCTCCCGATGTCAACGCTCGCAGTGGCGGCCGGTGCCGCGGTCTGGCGGGGCAGAGGCGTGCTGTCGTGGCGGACGGCCTGGCGCCGACCGTGGGTCCATTCTCGCGTTCGCGGCCATATTCGGCGGGCTCGCCTTCCAGAACGCCTGGGACGTCATCACGTTCTCCGCATTGCTCGCGGTGGCCGTCTTCGCGAGGAACTGGCGAACGCTCCCAGCGCCCGCGGCGCTGGCGGCCGGAATTGGGTGGCTCGTCCCTGCCGGGGTCGCGGCCGCGGTTCTGTACGCCCCATGGTGGCTGACCTTTAGCTCGCAGGCGAGCGGGCTCTACGCCTACACCGGCCAGGGCACGATTCCGGCTCATGCGTTCTTGCAGTTTGGAGTTCCCGTCGCCTTTGCCGCGCTCGGCGGAGTCGTGTTCCTCTCACGAGTCAGGCTGCGCGGGCTGGCAGCTGCTTCGGTGACCGCAGGCTGGGCCGCGGTGCTGCCGTTCGTCGGGTGGGTGGTGCTTGCCGCGGTCCGCGGCGACCTCGGTGCCGGAGCCTCCTCCCGCGGCGCCGGGGGCTGGGTAACCCTGGCGACCTACGGCTTCCTTGTATGGACGCTGTGGAGCGCAGCGCTGGCGCTGGCCGCACGTCGCAACGCCGGCGCTCCGGTGGCCGCCATCGGAGCCGCGGGGCTGCTGCTGCTGTACGGCGCCGAGCTCTTCCTGATTCGCGACGTTTTCTTTGGGTCTGTGCCGCGGCTCAACACCGTCTTCAAGCTGAGCTACCAGGCGTGGCTGCTGCTCGGCATCGCAGGCGGTGTCGCGGCAGCTGGGCTCGCGGCGCGGACCGTAGGCTCAGGCCCGTCGGGGTCCGCCGGGCGTTTCGGCTGGAGGGCAGCCGCCACCGGTGCGGGGCTCCTGCTTCTTGCGGGGCTGGTCTACCCGCTGCTGGCGGCTTTCAATCGTACCGAGGGCTTCAGCCGGGCTACCGCCATCGACGGCCTTGCGTGGCTCGCGGCGGCCGACCCGGACGAGTACGCACTGACGCGGTGGATTACTGACAACGTGCCGCGGGGCTCGGTCGTGATCGAGGCAACGGGCCGGCGCTGGGCACTCGACACGTCCGGCAACCGCGTCATGGTCGACGCGGGCGTCGACTACACCGACGCGGGGCGCATCGCGTCGCGGACCGGGCGCGAGACGCCTATCGGGTGGTACTTTCACGAAATCCAGTGGCGCGGAGATACGGCGGCCAACCGCGACCGGTTCCTGGCCCGGCAGGGAGCCGTCGATGATGCCTACCTCACCTCCAGCCCCGAGCGGGTCATTTCCGTCATGAACGAGTTCGGCGCAGACTACCTCGTGCTCGGCAGCGTCGAATACTCCCGATACCCCGGGCCGTTTCCGGACTACGACGCATTTCTCGATCGCGTATTCGAAGCGGGCCGTTACCGCGTCTACCGGCTTCCCCGGTACGAACCGGTGAGCTCACCATGACCGCCCACAGGCCGCACCAACCCGCGCGCTGGACCGTCTCGGTGGCCGGCCTGGCCTGGTGCGGTGCCATCCTCTTCTACGCCGCCGTTCGCGCGGCTGCGCTTGTGCACGTGCCAGTTGGGGGGCTTGAACTGTGGTCGCTCGCCGGGGCCTGGCAGGCACACACTGGGTTCGATGATGCCCGCTATATTCCCACGCTGTTCCAGGCGCTCACCGCGGGACTTTTCCGGGTTGATGGCAGCGAACTCCTCCCGAGGCTCGGCGCCATCGCGGCCAGCCTGACAGTGCCCGCGTCGTTGTTCGCGTTGCGCGAGCGCATCGGCCAGCCGGCCGCACTGGCGGCAGTGATCATCCTCGCTATCGACCCGCTGCAGGTCGCACTCGGTCCGACCGCGACGGTGTCTGCGTTCGACGTGCCGGTCGTGTTTGCTGCACTTGCATGCAGCGAGCGGTTTCGTGCCAGCGCCTGGCTGGCTGCCGCTGGCGGTGCTGCCTTTGCCACCGCCGGGGCCGGCGTGCTGCCCTTGGTGTTTGCCGCCGCGCTCTGCGTACGCCCGCGGAGCCTGCCGGGGCTCCCCGCGGCGGCTGCTTCGGCTGGTGCCGCGGCCGGTGTCCTGCTGGCGTCCACCGGGTTCGGTGCGGGCTGGCAGGGCGTCACAGTGCCCCCGTTCGACCATTTTGCTGCCGGCTTCGACGCGGAGTGGTCGACTGAAACGACGCGCCGGCTCCTCGCCCTGTATGGCTGGGCGCCCGCGCTGGCAGCCGGCGTTTGGGTAGCATCGCGGCTGCACGCAGGTGGTCCCAGGTTGCCCGGCAAACAGCTCGACCGATTCCTTGCGGCGTGGTGGGCGTCTTCCCTTGCCTGGGCCGTTGTTGCTGGCGGCGCTCACGACCCGGTACCGGCGGCTGCCCTCACCGCGGCCTCGGCCATCCCGGCGGCGCGATTCCTCACCGCGCTCGTCGATCAGCTGGGGACCGTCAGCTGGCGAAAAGCAGGCTGGCCGCTGGCGGCGGCGCTACTGGCAGCCGTGACGATCGTTGGTCCGCTCCTCGACTGGGCCCGACTGGGCCGCGTCGGGCCGGGCAGCGAGGTCGCCGCGGTCATCGTCCTCTCCGGCGTGGTTATTGGCGCGCTCGTCCTGCTCCTGCGATTCCCGGTCACGCGGCCTGCCGCAGTGCTCCCGGCGGTGGCGGTGGCGGCGACTCCGTGGCTGAGCGGGGGATTCGCCGTAGCCAGCGGCAGCCCGAATGAACCGCTGCCATCTCCGGTGACCACGCTCCAGGCGAGCGAGATTCGCGATATCATCGTCGGCCCATCTCGCGACCCTTCCGGCATCGTTGCGATTCACCCGGCAGCGGCCGACGCGCTCACGTGGCCGCTTCGCGGTGCGAGCGGCCTCGTCGTGACGAGCCGCATCCCGCCAAACGCGGCCGTCGTCATCTGGGAACCCGGCGGGTCGCCGCCGGATGGCTTCCGGGCCTACGAGGGGCGCTGGGCCATCCTCCGGGAAAGAAACGGTCCAGCTGGAGGGTTTCTCGACTATCTCCGCTGGCTGGGGAGCCGCAATACTCTTCCCGTGCGCGACGTGTCAGCCGCTGTCTACATCCGGGAGCAGCCGTGACTGCCGCCGCCCGTGAACGCCCGGTGGGCCTGGAGCGGCTGCTCGCGTTCCGTATTCCTCTGACTCTGGAGGTGGTGCTCTACGGGGCTGTGCTCGGTGCAGCGGTGCTCCTGCGTACATGGGACCTCGGAGCTCGTGCGCTCCACCACGACGAAAGCATTCACGCCCAGTGGTCCTGGGGCCTTCTCCAGGGCAATTACCAGCACAGTCCCATTTTTCACGGCCCCTTCTACTACCACTTCCAGGCGGCGGTGTTCTTCATCTTCGGCGCAAGCGACTACACCAGCCGGCTCTCGGCCGCGATCGCCGGCATGGTCGTTGTCGCGCTGCCGCTGCTGCTCCGGCGCCGATTGGGGCCCTTGGGGACATTCGCCGCCGTATCCCTGATCGCCTTTTCGCCTACGCTCGTCTACTTCAGCCGCTTCTTCCGCGAAGACATCTACATGGCTGCGTTCACGCTGCTCATGGTCGCCGCGATGTGGCGTTACATCGACGACGGCGGCACCCGGTGGCTGTATGCGTTCGCTGCGGGCTTCACCGGCAATGTGCTCACCAAGGAAGGCTCGTTCCTCGTCTTCGCCGTCATGCTGGTGTACCTCGACATCTATCTTGCTGCCATCCTGGCGCAACGGACGCTCCGGGGGCGTTCTGAAGACGCCAGCCGCGAGGAGCTTGCACTTCCGTCGGGACCGCAGCCAGCGCCAGCGGAGAGTTCCCCGAACGCGCGCCCCCGCGCAGAAGCGAATCTCGACACGCCGTTGCGGCGCCTTGCGCTCACAGTCGCCTTCGCGCCGTATGCCTGGCTTGCCGCGGCCTTTTGGCCGTTCCTTGGGCCGTTGCGCCGCCGCCTCGACTGGGACGCTGATCTGCCCCGCCCGGGCGAGGTTTTGTTGCTCCTGGGCACGTTCTGTCTCCCGCTGCTGACGCCCGTGGCCCGGGTGACACTCCTCGAGCCGATTGGTGTGCTCGAAAAGGACCGCCTCAGCTGGGAGAAGAGCCTGCAGGGGCCCATCGCTGCCCGCGACGCGGTGGCGCTGGCCGGGCTCTTCACCGTCACGACGAGCATGGCCGCCTTCGCAGGGCTCCAGTGGCGTCCCAAGGTTTGGGGGACTGCATTCGCGCTTAGCGCGCTCGTCTACCTCACGCTCATGACCTCGCTATGGACCAACCTTCACGGCCTTGTCAGCGGGCCCTGGGGCTCACTCGACTACTGGTACAGCCAGCAGGACGCCCACCGCGGGGAGCAGCCCTGGTTCTACTACTACCTGCTGATGCTTGCCTACGAATTTCTCCCGCTCGCGATTGTCTTGCTCGGGCTCTGGTGGGCGCTGGTACGCGGCGATGCATTCTCGCGCTTCCTCGTCGCGTGGCTGGTCGGCATCTGGCTGGCGCTCTCATGGGGTGCCGAAAAGATGCCGTGGCTCAACACGCACATTGCGCTGCCGGCCTGCCTGCTGGCCGCATGGAGCGTCCAGCGCGCCTGGGCCGCATGGCGGGACCGGCCGGACCTTTCGCCGAGATTCGTAGCGGTCCTGGGTTCGGTAGCGGTGGTGGCGTTCGGGGCGCTGCTCGTGGTCGCCTACCTCCCCGGAGGGACGCCGTACCACGTGCTCCGCCTCGCAGCGGTCGCCATGGTCGGGGTAGCAGCGTTCGTCGTTGCCCGGCCTTATGGGCGCTCCGCGGTGCCCGCGGTGGTTGCCATCGCACTTGCGGGCGCGCTGCTCCCGTTCTCCATGCGTACGATGGTGGCTGCGGCGTACGAACGCGGCGACGTTCCCAAGGACCTGCTGGTCTACACGCAGAGTTCTCCGCAGCTCAAGGACGTTGCAGACGACATCGAACGTCTGGCGGCCGCAACGGGCCTCGGCTACGACCTCCCGATCGCCGTTGACACGACCGACTCGTTCGCATGGCCGTGGGCCTGGTATCTGCGCGACTATCGCGCCGTCTCCTACCTCGACTTCTCGGCCGGCCCGCCGCCGGGCCAGTACCAGGTCATGCTGGTTGCGGCTGGCAATCTCGGCCGCATCCAGGACTACCTCACCCGGCCCACCGCCACGGTCTATGCTGCGCCCACTCGCTACCCGCACCGCTGGTGGTACGACGAGACCTACAAGTGGGCCATGGACGTCGAGCCGGGCCAGCCCTGCACGTCGCGGGGCGGCAACTGTGGCCCGTTCCGGCTTGCAACGTGGAAGCACATCGCGAGCGGATTTCTCGAACGCGGCTGGCTCTCAGCGTGGTTGAGCTACTGGCGCGACCATGACCCGGGACGTCCGCCGGGCTCGACCGATGCGTACGCCTTCTTCCCGGCGAACTTCGACCGGGACGCAGGGCGGCTCCGGCCGGAGCCTGTCGAGCCGCCGCGTCCCTCCGTCGATGGCGAGGGTCGGCCGGTCTTTGGGGGCGCCGGGCATCAGCCGGGCCAGTTCTTCAGTCCCGTCGATATCGAGCGAGACGGCAGCGGCAATCTCTACGTCATCGACAGTGCCACGAAGCGCCTGCAGAAATTCGACCCGTCGGGCAACCTGCTCGGCCAGGTCGACATCCGTCTCGACCCCCAGAACAGCGCCGAGCAGTCGGAACCATGGGGACTCGCGCTGGGCCCGTCTGGGGAGGTGATCGTTGCGGATACGTTCGGCTGGCGCGTGCGCGTGTTCGACGCCGACCTGCGGCCAGTTGGCACGTTTGGGCAGCCGCCCACCGGCGCCGCACCCGGTCCCTACGACCTGTTCGGCCCCCGCGATGCACTCGTTGTCGACGGGGAGCTCTGGGTAACGGATACCGGCCATGACCGGATTCAGGTTTACACGCTCGGCGGTGAATATCTCCGGACCATCGGGGGCAGCGGCTCGGGGCCCGGGCAATTCGACGAACCCGTGGGACTCGCCCTTGGGCCTGGTGGTGGGGTCTACGTCGCCGACATGTACAACCGGCGGGTCCAGGTGCTGAATTCCGACGGCACCTTCCGGGGTTCGTTCCCCGTCGATGGCTGGGGCGGACAGGACGTCACCGACAAGCCGTACCTGCGCGTGCTGGCGGATGGGAGGGTTGCCGTCAGCCTGCCCTCGGCAGGCATCGTTCGCATCTACTCACCCGAGGGGCGTCTGCTCGGCACGATCACCGGCGGTGCGGAGCCCCTGTCCCGCCCCTACGGGATGGTCGAAACCCCCGATGGTAAGCTCTGGATTGTCGAGGGCGGCGCGGCCCGCGTTCGCCTCTTCGAGGTCCCCGACTGATTTCGAAAGGCTCCCCGTGTTCCGTTCGCTCCGCTTCTGGGCCAGCTTTCTCATCAGCGCCGTGCTCATCGCGCTGTTTTTTCGCGCAACCCACCCGCGTGAACTCGGCGATGCGCTCGCGGAGGCTGATTTTCGTTGGCTCGTCCCGGGCACCGGTGTTCTCTTCGTGGCCATCGTGGCGCGCTGCATCCGCTGGTCAGTTCTCATGCGTCCCGTTGCCCCCATGAGCCCGGCGCGGCTCTTCCCGTACGCCATCATCGGCTACATGGCCAACAATCTCCTGCCGGCCCGCGCGGGCGAGGTGGTCCGCGCCTATGTACTCGGCGACCGCGAGCGCGTCTCCAAAATGGGCACGTTCGGGACGATCGCCGTCGAGCGTCTCTTCGACGGGTGCACCCTCGTGCTGATGCTGCTCATCGCGGGCGCGCTCGTGGGCTTCGAGGATGGCCGCCTGCGCGCAATCGCCATGGCATCCACCGTGCTGTTTCTCGCCGCCATCGTGGGCTTTTACGTGCTCACCCTGCGTGAAGAACGCGCGCTCCGGGTCATCCACTTCTTTCTCCGCTGGTTGCCGGACCGTTTCGAGCCGCATGTCGAGACGGTCGCGGACAACCTCGTCCGAAGCCTGCGCTCTGTGCATGAGCCGGTACCGCTGCTGCTGGTGGCGGCATTTTCGGGTCTGGCGTGGACCATCGAGGCCGGAGCCTACGCGGTGATCGGCGTGGGCTTCGACATGGACGTCGGCTTTGCCCACTACTGCCTTCTCCTCGCCGCCGCCAACCTCGCGATCATCATCCCGACGTTCTTCGGCGGTACGGGTCCATTCGAGTGGGCTGCCCGGCTTGTGCTCGTCTCGGCAGGGGTCAATCCCGCCGTGGCATCTGCCTACTCGGTCGTCGCGCACGGCGTCATCCTTATCCCGACCACCGTGCTGGGGCTCATCCTGCTGTGGAGCTTCGGCGTTTCGTTTCGCAGGATTGCCCGCGTCGAGGTCGAAGAGCAGGGGGTGTTGCCGTGAAGGCTGCGGTAGTCGGCGCGGGCGTCGCAGGCCTCGCGGCCGCGCGGGTGCTCCGCGAGGCGGGCCACGAGGTGACCATTTTCGAGGCGCGGGACGAGGTGGGGGGGCAGGTCGTGACCTTCCCGGTGGGTGGCGAGGAGCTCGAATGCTTCTATCACCACATCTTCACCAGTGACACGACGGTCGTCCGCTACATCGAAGAGCTCGGTCTCGGGGACTGCCTCCGCTGGATCGAGCCGCGTAACGCGCATTTCGTGCGCGGCCGCATGTACCCCTTCGTCACCCCGCTCGACCTCCTGCGCTTCACTGCTGTTCCCCTCACCAGCCGCATTCGCCTCGGCCTCGCTGCGCTCTGGCTCCGCCGGCGCTCTGATGGCGTAACGCGGTACGAAGGCGTCACCGCGCGCGAATGGATGCTCCGCGCTGTCGGCCGAACCGCGTTCGACGCGTTCTGGGGTCCGCTCCTCAAGGGCAAATTCGCCGACCAGGCCGACCAGGTCGGAATGGTCTGGCTCTGGAACAAGATTTATCTCCGGTTCGCCTCCCGCAAAGGCGGGTCGTCGAAGGAGGTTCTCGGTTACCTCGAGGGCTCATTCAAGCGATACTACCGGGCACTCGCCGACAGGCTCCAGGCGCAGGGTGTTCAAATCCATCTCCAGACTCCCGTGGAGCAGGTGCTCGTAGAAGAGGGACGGGTCGCAGGTCTCCGGGCTGGCGGTGCCGTACACGAGTTCGATGCCGTCCTCCTGACGGTTCCCAACGTGCTCGCCCTGCGGATGGTGCCCGACCTGCCGGCCGATTACCGCGCTGTCCTCGAGCGGGTCCGTTATCAGTGGGCGACATGCCTCGTGCTGGCTCTCGATCGTCCCCTAACGCCGTATTACTGGCTCTCGATTGGGGACGACCTCCCCTTCGTCGCCTGTATCGAACACACCAATTTCATGCCGCCCGAGCGGTACGGCGGGAACCACATCGTGTACCTCTCGAACTACACAGCGCCGGATCACCCGGTGCTGCAGATGGACGCTGATGAGGTGTTTGCGCACTACCTCGAAGGCATCCGCCGGCTCAACCCCGCGTTTGACCCATCGTGGGTTCGCGAGAAATGGTTCTTCAAGGACCCGGGCGGTCAGCCGGTGATTACCACGCATTACTCGCGCTCCATCCCGGACATGCGGACGGGTATCGCCGGTCTCTACCTTTCGAATACGACCCAGGTGTACCCGGAGGACCGGGGCCAAAACTATAGCCTGCTGCTCGGGGAAAAGGTTGCCCGCCTCATGCACGAGGATGCCGTTGGGGGCGCCGCGGCTCGCGGCCAGGGCATCTGACACGCCCACGCGCCGATTAGGCCGCCGTCTGCTACAGTTGCACCGAATTTCACAAGCGAGAGGTCCGGTCGATGGCCGCTGAACCCGGTTTGCAGGAGCTCCGGGAGCTCGTCGCTGAATTTCAGCCCGGCCGCGGGCATGTCTTGCCCGCGCTCCACAAGGTCCAGCACACCTATGGCTGGGTCCCCCGGCAGGCCATCGAGGTCATCGCCCGCCAGTTGAACACCACGCCTGCCCTCATCTACGGCGCAGTGACGTTTTACAGCGACTTCCGGACCCACCCGCCCGCTACATACGAGGTCGCGTGGTGCTGCGGTCCCGCCTGCCGCCTGCGCGGCGGAGAAGCTATCAGGGAAGCCATCCAGGAAGAGCTGGGCATTGGGCTCAACGAGCAGACACCTGACCATCGATTCGGGCTCCACGTCGGGCAGTGCAATGGGACGTGCCACGAAGCTCCGCAAATCTGGGTGAACGGCCGCGTGCGCGGCAACCTCACGCCGGAGAGCGCCCGGGACATCATCCGCTCGCTGAGGGATGGCGAATGAACGCGCGCCTCGAGAAGCTCATCTCAGATGCCAGGGCGGCTTGGCGGGCCGAGCAGGCATCTGGCCGCATCCGCATCCGCGTGACGCTCGACACCTCCTCACTCGCGCGCGGTGCAGACGAGACACTCGCGCGTCTGCGCGAGGCGGCAGCGTCGCGCCGCATCGACGCCGACGTCGGCATCACGGGTTCGTGGGGCTTTTGCTGGATGGAGCCCTGTGTGTCTGTCCGCTCGGCGGCCGGCACCCACGCCGTGCTCTACGGCAACGTCACCCCGGACCGCGTCGACGGCCTGATCGAAGCAATCGCCGCCGGCCGCGACCTTCCCGAACTCGCGCTCGGCGTCATCGAGGGCAACGCGACGCCTGAGATTCCGTTGCTTGAGGACCACCCGTTCATGAAGGGGCAGGTGCGGCGCCTCATGGCGAATCTCGGACGCACGGACCCGGAGAACATCGACCACTATCTCGCCCACGGCGGCTACGAGGGGTTCGGCAAAGCCCTGGAGATGGATGCCGAAGCCATCGTCAAAGAAGTGCTGGACTCGGGCCTGGGCGGCCGCGGCGGCGGCGGCTTCCCGACAGGCCGCAAATGGGATTTCCTGCGCAACGCCACCACCTCGCCCCGCTACCTCGTGTGCAACGCCGATGAGGGTGACCCGGGTGCGTGGGTCAATCGCATCCTGATGGAAGGCGACCCGCACCTGATCATCGAGGGCATGCTCATTGCGGCCCTCGCCTCCCATGCCGACGAGGGCTACATCTACATCCGGTACGAATATCCGCTGGCCTTCGAACGCATGAAGAAGGCCGTCGCGCAGGCCTACGAGAGGGGTCTGCTGGGCCGCGACATCCTCGGGACGGGGAAGAACTTCGAGCTCATCGTCTTCCTCGGTGCAGGCGCGTATGTCTGCGGTGAGGAGACGGGGCTGATCAATTCCATCGATGGCTACCGCGGCATGCCCCGCATCAAGCCTCCCTTCCCGGCGCAGGCCGGCCTCTGGAACAAGCCGACGAATGTCAACAACGTCGAATCCTACGCCAACGCGCCGCTTATCCTTCGGCACGGTGCCCAGTGGTGGAGCTCCGTTTCCGATGTGAAAGAGAAGGGAACGAAGATGTTCACCTTCTCGGGCCACGTGAAACAGGCCGGTTGTATCGAAATTCCCTTCGGCCCGAAGGTGCGCACGCTACTCGAGCAGTACGCAGGCGGCCTGAGTGGGGACCTCCCGCTCAAGGGCTTCCAGCCCGGCGGCCCGCTCTCCGGGGTCCTGCCTGCATCCGATATCGACCTCCCGCTCACACTCGACCCGTATCGTGAACGGGGGATGTTCCTCGGGTCGGGCGGTGTCGTGTTCTTCGATCAGTCGGCCTGTATCGTCGACCTCTGCCTCTTCTTCCTCGGGTTTTGCGAGGATGAAAGCTGCGGCCGGTGCACCACTTGCCACGGCGGCACCCAGCGCGCCGTGGAAATCCTGCGCCGCATCGCTGCCGGCGGCGGACGCGATGCCGACCTCGAGAACTTCGAAAAGCTCATCGGCACGCTGGTCTGGTCCAACTGCCTCCACGGTCAGTTCGCGATGACCAGCATCAAGACGTCGCTGAGGACGTTCCGGGACGAGTACGTCGAACATATCGTCGATAAAGTATGCCGCGCGGGTGTCTGCAAAGGGCTGATGCCCGGCCGCTGGGCACGGCGTCCGGCGCCAGTGTCCGCGGGGGCAACCGCCGACTAGCGAGGCGTACATTCGTTCGCCCGCGCTACAATGGCTCTCGTCCCCGACCCGGGGGCCGGAGTTCCGCCGCGTGTCGACTCCCATCCGGCAGCAGTACCTCGACCTCCGCAAACGCTACCCGGGCACGATCCTCTTCTTTCGCCTCGGCGACTTCTACGAAACGTTCGATGACGACGCGAGGGTCGTCGCCGAGGAGCTGCAGATCACCCTGACCTCGAAGCCGATGGGCAAAGACCTGCGGGTCCCGCTCGCAGGCGTCCCCTATCACAGCATCGACCAGCACGTCGCGAAGCTCGTCGCCCGGGGGTACCGGGTTGCCATTTGCGAGCAGCTGGCCGACCCGGCCGAGGTGAAGGGGCTCGTGCCTCGCGATGTCGTGCGCATCGTCACCGCAGGCACCGTCACGTCCGACGTATCGCTCGAGGCTGGGCGCCCCAATTTCCTCGGTGCGTTTGCTCGCAGGGGAAGGGACGCGGCGCTAGCGCTCGCCGACGTCACGACGGGCGAGATACGCATCGTGCCAGGCGAGGATGCCCTCACCGAGCTGGGGCGGTCCCCGGTAGCTGAGCTCCTGGTCGAGGACGCGGCCGATGCCGCAGGGGCCGATATGCCGGTGGTGCAGCGCCCCTTGCTCAACGAGCTTGTCATCGAGGCCGAGCTGGCCCGCCAGTTTGGGGAACGTGCCAGGGAAGCGCTCATTCCCGGGCCTGCTGCGGCAGCGTCGCTCGCGCACATCATCCTGTATCTCCGCGAGACCTTCCCTGCGGCGCTTGGCACCCTTCAACGGCTTCGTGTCGACCCGCTAGCCGGCGGGCTTCTCATCGACGAACGAACCCTCCGTAACCTCGAAGTCTTTCCGTCGCCGGGGCGTTCGTCGTCGCTGTTGGGCGTGGTCGACCGTTCGCGCACGTCGATGGGAACCCGCCTCCTGCGCCACTGGCTCGCGCACCCGCTTCGCGACCGGGCTGAGCTCGAAGCGCGGCTCGACGCCGTAGGCTGGGCAGTTGACCACCCGATCGAGCGTGAGCAGATGCAGGCGGTCCTCAAGGCCATACCCGATATCGGACGCCTCGCGGGGCGGGTGGGCTCCCGGACGGCGTCGCCGCGCGACCTGGCGTCGCTTCGCGAAGGACTGCGTGCTGTGCTCGAGCTTGGTGCCCAGTTGAAGCGGTCGGAACCGCCGGCTCTGCTGTATGGCACCCTCGCGGCGCTCGCCGGCGCAGCGGAGCCGCTCGCCACCCTCGACGCCGCGCTCGCGGAGGACCCGCCCGCGGCGTTCGACGACGGCGGCGTCATCCGGAGAGGATTCAGCCCGGAGATCGACTCGCTGCACGCCCTTGCGCACGATGCGCGAAGCTTCCTCCTTGGGCTTGAGCGCATTGAACGAGAGCGCACGGGCATCAAGTCCTTGAAGGTCGGCCACAACAAGGTGTTCGGCTACTACATCGAGGTCAGTGCCGCCAACGCTGCGCTCGTCCCCCCACACTACCAGCGCCGGCAGACGCTCGTCGGCGCCGAGCGGTACGTCACGGAGGAGCTGAAGGAGTACGAGTCACGCCTTGTAGGAGCCCGGGAGCGCCTCGTCGAGCTCGAACGGCAGGCGTTTGCATCCCTGGTGGAGACCCTCGCCGCTGGACTTGCCGGACTCCAGTCGCTCGCCGACGCGGTCGCGCTCATTGACGTCATCCTCGGACTTGGCGAGACGGCTTCGGAGCGCGGCTATACCCGCCCCGAGTTCACGGACGGGCTCCTCGAAATCCGCGGCGGGCGCCACCCGGTCGTCGAAGCGGCGGTGGGACCCGGGCGTTTCGTTCCCAACGATTGCGTCCTCGACGGAGCGACGCAAATCCTCGTCATTACGGGCCCGAACATGAGCGGCAAATCAACCTTCCTGCGGCAGGTGGCGCTCATCGCCCTGCTCGCGCAGGCCGGTTCATTTGTCCCTGCAGCCGAAGCGCGCCTTCCCCTGTTCGACCGCGTATTCAGCCGAATTGGCGCCCACGACGACCTTGCTGCAGGGCAGTCGACGTTCATGGTCGAAATGGTCGAGACCGCCCAGATCCTCCACCGCGCCACGCCCGAATCGCTGGTCATTCTCGACGAAGTCGGCCGTGGCACCAGCACCTACGATGGGATGGCCATTGCGCGCGCAGTCATCGAATTCCTGCACAACCGAAAGGAGGGTGCAGCGCGGACCCTCTTCGCTACCCACTACCACGAGCTCACGGCGCTCGAAGGACTGCTCCCGCGTGTCCGGAACGCGCACGTCGCGGTCCGGGAGGAGGGCGGCGAGGTTGTCTTCGAACACCGGGTCGTGCCCGGCGCAGCCGACCGAAGCTACGGCATTCACGTAGCCCGGCTCGCAGGACTCCCGCGGGCGGTCATCTCCCGGGCGGAACACCTGCTCAACGAGTTCGAAGCGGGGCGCCGCTCCTCTGAACCCACCCGGCAACGCCGGAGTGCCGTCCAATGGGCACATCCCGGGCGTCGAGCTCGCTGCGGCGCAACTTCCGCTGTTTGCGCCGGCCGCGTCGCTGCTTGAGCAGGAGCTCGCGGCGCTCGACGTCGACGGCATGACGCCAATCGAGGCGATCCAAAAGCTGTACGAATTGCGTTCCCGCGCTCGCGAGCGCGCGGTGAACAGGTGACTGGGCGGGTGAGCAACGCGATTCGCGTGCTTCCGCCGGACGTCGCCGCCCGTATCGCTGCCGGGGAGGTTGTCGAGCGGCCCGTTTCGGTCGTTCGCGAGCTGCTTGACAATGCCATCGACGCCGGCGCCTCGCGTATTTCGCTGTCGTTCGATGACGGAGGCATCAGCCGGATTGAAGTTGCCGATGACGGCCGCGGGATTGCCCCGGCCGACGTCGAGCTTGCGTTCGAACGTCACGCGACCTCGAAGGTTGCCTCCGTGGACGACCTCCTGCGCGTCCACACCCTTGGCTTCCGGGGCGAGGCGCTTCCTTCCATCGCCGCTGCCGCCGACGTCGAAATCCTGACTCGGGCGCGCGGTGAGCCGGTGGGAGTCTTCCTCGCGCTCGCCGACGGTCGACCGGTCCGGCGCAGCGCTCGCCCCGCACCCGAGGGCACTACGATTACGGTGCGCGATCTGTTTGCGCGCGTGCCCGCCCGGAGGAAGTTCCTGGGGACCCCAGCGGCTGAATCCCGGGCTATCACGACGCTCGCCACCCACTACGCACTGGCCTACCCGGGCATTGCATTCACGGTCGCGAGCAACGGCCGTCGGGTGCTTACGACGAGCGGGGACGACGACATGCGCCACGCGTTCGCGGCGGTGTACGGCGCCGACATGGCGCGGAAGGTGCTTGATGTCGAGTTCAGAGATGGGGACGTGGCAGTGTTCGGCCTTGCCGGGCCCCCGTCGCTCCACCGCGGCAACAGGACAGGAATCTCTGTGTTCGTGAATGGACGCTGGGTGCAGAGCCGGGCCCTCCTCTTCGCTGCCACCGAGGCGTATCAGTCGCAGTTGCCAGCAGGGCGGTTTCCCATCGCTGCCCTCCATATTCGCCTTCCCGATGAGGACGTCGACGTCAACGTGCACCCGGCCAAGGCCGAGGTGCGCTTCCGGGATGAGCGGCGCGTGGCGCGGGCAATCCGCCACGCAGTGCGGGAGGCTCTTGAGGGGGCTGCACCGGTCGTCTGGAGCCTGACCGACATGGCGACACCCGTGACGGGACCTGTCACGGAGCCCGCATCACCCGCGCCGGACGAACTGTTGCCCGCCGCTGAACCCGTCGCCGTAGCCGCTCCGCCCCCCGCCCTGCGCGGTCCGGCTCCCACGCAGGGGGTTCTTGCGCTTACGCGGCCGGTCCGGCCTTCGATGCCGGTCATGCCGGGGGGGGCGGGCTCATCCCACCGCGAGCTCCTGCCATTGCTCCGGGTCGTTGGCCAGCTGAATGCGACCTACATCGTCGCGGAGGGTCCTGACGGCATGTACCTGGTCGACCAGCATGCCGCGCACGAGCGCGTTGTCTACGACCGGCTCCTGGCGCGCCAGGCTGCATCTGGCTCCCCGGCCGCCCAGCCGCTGCTGGAACCGTTGCTGCTCGAAGTGGGCGCTTCGCTGGCGAATGTTGCCGCCGCCAGCGAAGCCGACCTCGAGCAGCTCGGACTCGTGCTCGAGCCGTTTGGCGATGGCGCGCTGCTGCTCCGCCAGGTCCCGGCGGGGTTTCGCGCCGATGATCCCCTGGCGACGGTGATGGCCGTGCTCGAGGCCCTGGAACAGGATGAACGGATACCGCCAGGGTTCGGCCGGGCCGCCGCAACGGTCGCCTGTCACAGCAGTGTACGTGCTGGGATGATGCTCTCCCTCGACGAAATGCGGCAGCTCATCGAGGACCTCGCATCGACCGCCACGCCCAGAACGTGCCCGCACGGGCGCCCGACCATCGTTCGTGTCGGGACGGAGGCGATCGAGCGCCAGTTTGGGCGACGGTAGCGGGACCTGCTCAGCCCCCGAGCGACTGCACCGCGGGGATCGGCCGTGAACTCGTGCGGTATCGCCGCTTCCCCTCTTCCAGGAGGTCACCGCCATGACAGTCGTTGACGACGATGGCCGGGAAGTCCTCGACGACGAGCCGCCGGATGGCTTCCGTGCCAAGGTCTTCAAACGCGACGACCTCGGCGGACTTGATGTGGCGATTGAGGAGCGCGCCCGTCCCGCCGACGGCGATGCAGTAGACCGCATGGTGCTGCTTGATCGCTTCCCGGACGGCCGGTCCCCGGCCGCCCTTGCCGATGATGCCCTTCAAGCCCGCCTCGAGCATGGGAATGGTGTAGGGGTCGAGCCGCATCGCCGTGGTTGGTCCGGCCGAGCCGATGACGGCGCCCGGCCGCGGCGGGGTAGGGCCGACGTAGTAAATCACCTGCCCCCTGAGGTCGATTGGCAAGGGCTCGCCCCGCTTCAGGAGCTCGATCATTCGCTTGTGCGCAGCGTCCCGTGCTGTGTAAATCACGCCGTTGAAGCGCACGTGGGTGCCGATGGAAAGGCTTTCGATGACTTCGTCCGAGAGCGGTGTTGTGAGTCGTACCGAATCAGCCATGCTGTTCCTCCGCGGGGTGTTGCTCCAAGCTTTTCGACATAACGAGAAAATGCGCCGGCGATTTCAATTCATGCTCCGCGTGAGCGGGCCACGGGGCCCGGCCCGTGAGCCGGTAGCCGAGCCGCTCGTAGTAGCGCGGGAGGTCGGTCCGGGGGCTTGCGACCTCGAGCTCCATGCGCGAGCAGCCGGCTTCTCGTGCCCGGCGCTCGGCTTCGGCAATGAGCAGGCGGCCGAGCCCTGCTCCCTGCGCTTCCGGGTGCACGGCGAGCATGCCGAAATGACCGACCGGCGGGACCGTGGCGAGCCGCACGCACGCGAGAAGACTGCCGGAGCCATCCCGGATGGTCAGGAAGGTCTCGTGTTCGAGGTACGTTCGAACCTCCTCGAGCGTTGTCCGGTCGACGGCTTTGAAGAAGTCCTCCACCCGGTACGCCAGGTTGATCAGCCGCGTGAGCTCGATGGCGTCGCACGCGGTCGCTTCCTCGACCGGATACGCCGCATCGGTCATGTCGGCTTCACCATTTCGCAGTACCTGTGGCGAACGAGGAAGTCCCAGTGGCCCGCCGGGTGTTCGACTTCGTGAATCACCCGGTAGCCCAGCCGCTCGTAGTACTCGACCAGCCCGAACTCGCGGACCGTCCCGAGAGCGACGGCGGGGTATCCCTCTGCACGCGCGAGATCTTCCGCGAAGGCGACCAGCCGGCGCCCGATGCCGCGGTTCATGCGGTCCACCTCCACCGCGGCCATGCCGAAATACAGCGCCCCTCGCCACGGGTGGCCGGGCGGGACATCCGGGGCAGCCGGGCGGGCGGTTCCCGCCGGACCGAGCATGTCCGGTTCGACGAACCGTTCAGCCGGCGCCACGAGCGCGCTGCCGAGCAGCAACCCGGCGCTATCCTCGGCGAGGATGAACCGCCCTGCGGTGCCCGCCTCGGCAAGCAGCTCTGCGGGCGTGGTGCGCTGACCGGCGAAAAGGTGTGCGTACGTGGCGTAGGCCCGGTTCACGAGCCCCGCGACTGCGCACGCATCGATGGCAGCGGCCGGGACGAGCCGCAACCGTACCTCTTCCTCCACGTCAGATGACCGCCTGCTTCGTCCGCGCCGAGTGACACTGGATGTTGACGGCCACCGGCAGCGCGGTGATGTGTGTCGGGTATGTCTCGACGAAGACGTCGAGAGCGGTGGTGCTTCCCCCGACGGCCTGGGGGCCGACACCCAGCTCGTTCACGGCCTGCAGGAGCTCGCGCTCCAGGTCCGCGACTTCGGGGTCCGGGCTGCGGTCTCCAATCTTTCGGAACAGTGCGTGCTTTGCCATCGTCATGGCCTTTTCGGCGGTGCCGCCAATTCCGACCCCGATGACCAGCGGGGGACAGGGATTCCCGCCCGACATGTCGACGGTCTCGCAAACGAAGTCGATGACCGCCTGTTTGCCCATGCCCGGCAGGAAGTTTTGGTACCGCGACATGTTCTCGCAGCCGCCGCCCTTCGGCATGAACATAACCTTGATTTGGTCACCGGGAACGATTTCGGTATGGATGACGCCGGGCGTGTTGTCGCCGGTGTTGACACGCGCGCTGAACGGCCGCGCGGCGATCGACTTCCGCAGATAGCCCTCGCTGTAGCCCCGCCGGATGCCTTCGTTCACCGCGTCGATGAGATAGCCGCCGGTGATGTGGACGTCCTGACCGATTTCCAGGATGACGACGGCAGTGCCGGTGTCCTGGCAGAGGGGCAGCATCCGCTCGCGCGCGACCTGCGCGTTTTCGAGAATCTCATCGATGATTTGGACCGCAAGCGGCGACCGTTCTGTCGCACGGGCGGCGCGAATGGCTCCCTCGACGTCCTCAGGGAGAAAGTGCGTTGCCTCGATGGCGAGGCGCGCCACGGTGTCTGTAATCAGCTCAGCCGGTACCTCTCGCATGCGCATCCCACAGTGGTGATGCAGGAAGCGTACCAGCCGAACCCGGCACGTACCTCAGGCGGAACGGTCCAGGTTGCGTCCGACGTTTGGGTCGAGTAGTCGAACCAGCTCCGCCTGAGTTTCGGCGGCCGCCTTGACGGCCCTGACCGCGGCCTGGAACGCGACCCGGCCCGCAATCCCCTCCACCGGGTCGGCGGGGATGGAGGTTGGGGCGATGGCACTCAGCAGGTTCACGCCATAAGTCTCGCACCCGGCAGCGCGCCGCCCGGGAACCGAGTGGTGGAAGAGGAGTAACCGTTGGGTGAACGCGTGCTCACCGACCCCGGAAAACGGGTTCCCGCTTCTCGAGGAACGAGCGTCGGCCTTCTGCGGCGTCTTCGGTGGCGTGGGTGATTTGCTGCAGGAATTGCTCGAGCTCGATTTGTTCATCGAGGCCGCGGCTGGCCCCTTCCTGGACCAGCCGCTTCATCAGCTCGATGGCGACACTGGGGCCGTGGGCAATGGTGCTGGCGAGGGCATTCACGGCGCCGGCGAGCTCTTCGTCGGGGACGACCTGGCTCACCAGGCCGATCTGCTCTGCCTGCCGCGCACCGATGATTTCGCCCGTGTAGAGGAGCCGGTACGCCCACTCCGGCCCGACCAGCCGGGGCAGCAGCCACGTCGACCCTGTATCGGCAACGATCGCCCGTTTCACGAAGATGGCGCTGAACCGGGCCGACTCTGCGGCCACCCGGATGTCGCATGCCATGGCCAGCGAGAAGCCCGCGCCGACGCACGGCCCGTTCACCGCGGCGATGGTGGGCTTGCGGCAGTGGTACACCTGCGCAGTCGCCAGGAAGCGAGAGCGCATCATGCCGGCGCGTCCCGGGAAGGGGCGTGCCGGCCAGTCCTCCTCACGGGTTGTCGTGGTCAGGTCCGTCCCGGCGCAGAAGCCGCGCCCCGCTCCGGTGAAGACGATCGCCCGAACGGCGTCGTCCGCCTCGGCCATGACCACTGCGTTTTCGATCTCCGCCCACGAGCCCCAGGAGAGCGCGTTGAGCTTCTCCGGCTTGTTGAGCGTGATGCGGGCTATGCCGTCGTCGACGCGGTAGAGGATGTCGCGAAACTGCATCTGCGGTCTCCCAGGTGCGTAGTAGGGTGGGGGAAGCCTACGGCATCGGCGCGGGGCAGCCCACCGTGCGGTGCCGCGATGGCGGGCTATACTCGCAAAAGCCAACCCTGAACGACCGGACCCGCCCATGCTATTTCGCGACTCCCCCGAGCATGCCGCCTTCCGCGCCGAGGTGCGCGCGTTCCTCGATGCCGAGCTTCCGCGCGACGTGTGGAACATGCGCAATGACCGCGAGGAGATGACCCCGGAGGAGGCGGAATTCACGCGCCGGTTTCGCAAGAAGCTTGCGGCGCGGGGGTGGCTCACGATGGGCTGGCCAAGGGTGTTCGGGGGCGCGGGCGCGAGCTACATGACCCAAACCGTCTACATGGAGGAGATGAGCGCTGCTGGCGCACCCGGTGCCTACGACCAGGGGGTGTGGCTGGCTGGACCCGCGCTCATGATGCACGGCACCCCGGAACAGCAGCAGCGATGGCTGCCGGGCATGCGGGCGGCGGACGACCACTGGTGCCAGCTCTTCTCCGAACCGGGTGCCGGGTCCGACCTGGCCAGTCTCCAGACCCGGGCCGTCCGCGACGGCGATGAGTACATCATCAACGGTCAGAAAATCTGGACCTCGGGGGCGCAGGAAGCAGACTGGGGCATCCTGCTGGCTCGAACCGACCCGGAAGCTCCCAAGCACCGGGGCATCAGCTATTTCATGGTCGACATGCGCCTCCCCGGGATTACCATCCGCCCCCTGGTGAACCTGATGGGCAGCCGTCACTTCTGCGAAGTGTTCTTCGACGACGTGCGAATCCCGGCTGATTGCCTCATCGGCGAGGAGAACCGCGGCTGGTACATCGCGACCACGACCCTTGACCAGGAGCGTTCGAGCATCAACCGCGTGGTCATGACGCGCAGCACGCTGTACGCGCTGATCGACTACGTCAGGGAGCATCGGCATTTGCGCCGCGACGAAATTCGGCATGAGCTCGCCGAGCGGTACCTCGAGTTCGAGATTGGCCGCTGGCTGTGCTACCGGGTGGCGCAGATGCAGAGCGAGGGCAAGGTGCCGAATGCCGAGGCTTCAGTCTCGAAGATTTTCGGAACGGAGCTGCAGCGGCAGATGGGCATCACGGGGCTTCGCGTCCTTGGGCTGCCGGGGCAGCTCGAGCCGGGTTCTCGCTGGGCGCCGCTGCGCGGCAGAATCGAACGCTGGGCGCTCGCAGCCCCAAGCTACACCATCGCGGGCGGTACGAGCGAAGTGAACCGGAACATCATCGCAACGCGCGGACTTGGCCTTCCCCGCGGCTGACCTTGCGCCAGCCGATGCTTCGTCCGAACCTGCATGTGAAGCATCATGAACCCGAACAACACCTTCCGCACCGACGGCACGATCGACGCTTTCGAGAACCAGTTCCCCGGCCGGGATTACGTGATCGAGTTCATCGCGCCCGAGTTCACGAGTGTTTGCCCGATGACCGGGCAGCCCGACTTCGGCACCATCCGGGTCACGTATATACCCGACCGAAAGTGCATCGAGCTGCGCAGCTTCAAGTTCTACCTCCACGCCTTTCGAAACCGCGGCATCTTTTACGAAGACGTGGTGAATACCATCCTCGATGACATCGTCGCTGCTGTGCAGCCGCGGTCGGCGACAGTGACGGGGGAGTTCAACACGCGGGGAGGCATCAGCGCTCGTGTCACTGCTACGTACGCGCCGTCCGCTACCGGGGCATGACGCGGCCCCCGAGGATTCCGTAGACTCGAAGCCCCGTGGCCCCTGGTGGGGCCGTGAGGTGCGCATGCCAGTAAAACCCGACCCTACGGGGTTCCCGCAACGCCGCTGCTCCGATGTTTGTTCCGTGACCGCCGCCCAGATGCGCGATGTCCAGCGCATCGCGCAGGAGGAGTTTGGGCTCGATATCCTCCAGCTCACTGAAAATGCGGGCCGGAGCGCGGCACTCCTCGCCTTTGCCATGCTCGGAGGACGCGGGCGAGGCCAGCGCGTCGTCGTGCTTGCGGGCGGCGGCAACAAGGGTGCAGCAGGCCTCGCGGCGATTCGCCACCTGGCCAACTGGGGCTGCCGCGTCGAGCCGGTCATCGGCGGTGTCGAGGAAGAGGTCTCATTCACGGCCCGTCGCCAGCTCCACATCCTTCGCCAGACAGGGCTCCTGCAGCCCGCGGACCTCGAAGCGAGCGAGGTGCGCCTCGAAGAGCAGCTGGCGGGCGCCGACCTCGTCATCGATGCCCTTGTGGGCTACGGGCTCGAGGGTCCGCCGGTCGGCGTTGCCGCGGCCGTCACCCGGCTTGCAGTCGAATCCCGGAGGCCGATACTGGCGCTCGACATTCCTACCGGCGTCAACGCGACGTCCGGCGAAGTGAGCATGCCCGCCATTCGCGCCGTGACGACGCTCATGCTCGACCTTCCGAAACGCGGATGCCTCGACCCGCAAGCGAGGGGGATGGTCGGGGAACTCTATCTCGCGGATATTGGCATCCCGTTGAGCGTGCATCAGCGGCTCGGCATCCCCGTTGGGCAACTCTACTCGGAGGGCCCGATCGTCCGGCTTCGCCGCTGACGGCCCTTTTGTCCGGCTCCCGAGCGCGTGCTATAGTCAGCGCCGGTCCTTAGGGACGAATTTCACAAACGGCCCCGCTGCGTGCTGTACGAATACGGTCACATCGGCATCCTCGTCATCATCGCGCTGATTTTCCCGCTTGGCGCGGTGGTGACCTCGTGGGCGCTCCAGTTCGTCGGCATCCGGCCGAAGTTCCGGCCGGATCCGGTCCGGGATGATATCTACGAATGCGGGCTTCGCACGGAGGGCCCGAGCCTCGTCCAGTTCAACTTCCGCTATTACTACATCGCCCTCCTGTTCGTGCTCCTCGACGTTGAAATCATCTTCCTCTTCCCGTGGGCGCTCGTATTCGACTCGGTGGGCTGGGTCGGCTACGGGAAGGGGCTGCTGTTCATCGCCACCTTCATCGTCGGCGGCATTTACGCTTGGCGAAAACGCGCACTGGAGTGGCGCCTGTGACCCGCGAGCTTACCGGTTCCGAAGCCGCCGCACTCGCCGAGGCCCTTGTGCCCGGCTCAGTCGATCGAACAACGGAGACAGCCTGCTATCTCAAGCCTGACCGGCTGGTCGAGACGCTCCGGGCGCTCCGCGATGACCCCGAGGCCAACCTCGTCCACCTGACCAACCTGTGCGGCGTGGACTACTGGGACCATTTCGAAGTCGTGTATCACATTCAGTCTTTCGAGAAGAACCACTTGGCCTGCTTCAAGGTGGAGGCGTGGGACAGGGAGAAGCCGGAGGTGCCAAGCGTCACGCCGGTTTTCCATGGGGCGTGGATGCAGGAATGCGAAGCGTATGACCTTTTCGGCATCCAGTTTGCCGGCCACCCGAACCTCTACCGCATCCTGCTTTGGGAAGGCTACCCGGGGTGGCCGCTGCGCAAGGACTTCCTCGCGATGCCGGGCGGACTGCAGCCGGGGCTGGGTGAATTCGCCGGCGTTGCTCGCCGCCAGGAACCGCCCGTGAAGGTGATCGAATGAGCGGGGTCATCAAGAGCGAGCCGTTCGTTATCAACATCGGGCCCCAGCACCCCTCCACGCACGGCGTGTTCCGGATCAAGGCCACGGTCGACGGCGAAAAGGTGATCGATGCCGAGATGGTGATGGGCTACCTCCATCGTTCCATGGAGAAGCTGGCGGAGGAGCGCACCTACACCCAGAACATCCCGTTCACCGACCGCACCGACTACCTGAGCAGCATGTCGAACAATCTCGGCTACTGCCTTGCGGTTGAGAAGCTGGCCGGCATCGAGGTGCCGCCGCGCGGCAACGCCATCCGCGTCATCATGGCCGAACTCCAGCGGCTCGCGAGCCATTGCATGGCGGTCGGCGCATTCGCGAACGACACCGGCGCGTGGCAGACGCCTGTCATGTGGGCATTCCGAGAGCGTGAAAAGATTCTCGACATCTTCGAGGTCACTTCGGGGGCTCGCCTGACCTGCAATTACATGCGCATTGGCGGCGTTGCGTTCGACCTCCGGCCGGAGTTTGAGCCGATGGTCCGGCGGGTGCTCCGGGACTTCCCGCCCTTCATCGATGAGATGGAGGGGCTCCTCTCAGGAAACGAGATCTTCATCGCGCGCACGAAGGGGGTCGGCGTCCTGACGCCGGAGATGGCGACCAATGCCTCCCTGTCGGGCCCGATGCTGCGCGGCAGCGGCATTGCGTGGGATATCCGCAAAGCCGACCCGTATTGCGGATACGAGCAATATGATTTCGATATCCCGATCGGTTACAACGGCGACAGCTACGACCGGTTCATCGTCCGCCTCGAAGAGATGCGGCAGAGCGTGCGGATCATTCAGCAGGCGCTGGATGGTCTCCCGGGTGGTCCGTTTCGCACCGAAGTGCCGCTCGCACTGCGGCCGCCCAAGGGCGAAGCCTACGCCCGCATTGAAAGCCCGAGGGGCGAACTTGGCTACTACCTCGTCTCGGACGAAGGGCCGTCGCCGTACCGCTTCCACATTCGGCCGCCGTCGTTCATCAACCTCTCTGCGCTGAAGGAGATGACCGTTGGCGGCACCGTCGCGGATGCGATCGTCGTCCTCGGGTCCATTGACATTGTCGTGGGGGAGATTGACCGGTGACCCCGTTCCTCACATCCGACCGGTGGTACGACATTCGCGACCTGGGGAACCTTTCATCGGCAATTCTCGAGGCCCTCGACAAGGTTCTGCCGTTCGAGGTCGTCTACATCCTTGCCGCTGTCATCGGCTTCGTTGCCAGTTTCCTGCTGTTCGTTCTTCCCTCCCAGCTGTTCGTTGGTGTTTATGGGGAACGGCGCCTGATCGGGCGGATGCAGTCCCGCCTCGGTCCGAATCGCGTAGGGCCGTTCGGGCTGCTCCAGCCTATCGCCGACGCCATCAAGCTCATCCAGAAGGAAGCCCTCACGCCGACGCAGGCAGACCGCGCGGTCATGTACGTGGCGCCTATCCTGTTCGTCATGCCTGCAGTGCTGCTCTGGGCGGTGATTCCATTCGGCGAACATATGGTCATCGCTGACATCCCGGTCAGCCTCATGTATTTCCTCGCCGTATCCTCGCTTCCCGTCATTGCGACGTTCATGGCCGGGTGGAGTGCGAACAACAAGTACAGCCTGTTTGGCGCCATGCGCATCGTCTCGATGGTTATCAGCTACGAGTCGCCGCTGGTGTTGACCCTACTTGGGGCTGTCGTCCTGACCGGGACGATCAGCCTCTCGGGCATGGTGGCCTGGGCGGACGAGTTCAACATTTGGGTGGTCTTTGTTCAACCCCTGGCACTTGTCATCTACTTCATCTGCGTCAGCGCGGAGCTCAACCGGACCCCGGTTGACATCGCCGAAGCAGAGTCCGAAATCGTGGCGGGGTACCTGACCGAGTATTCGGGCATGAAGTGGGGCCTGTTTTACGGCATGGATATCGGCTACGCGCTTGCTGCCTCCGGGTTTATCACCACGGTCTTCCTCGGCGGCTGGACGTTTTTCGGACTTGAGGCGTGGATTCCGGGCTGGCTCATCTTCATCGCCAAGACGTACCTCATCTACTTCCTTTTCATCTGGACCCGCGGTACGTTGCCCAGGCTCCGGGCTGACCAGCTCATGGCCTTTGCGTGGAAGTTTCTCCTGCCGCTTGGCGTTTTCAACCTGCTTATCGTGAGCACAGAGCGGATGCTCTGGTTCGAGCAGGATTACGCGAAGGGGCTGGTCTACGTCTTCGCGGCGGTGAACATCGCTCTCTCCGCGGTGCTCGTCTACGTGTGGGCGCGGTTCAACGGGTACCGCCCGGAACGAACGCCGACGCGACCCCGGCTTGTCAAACAGGCCGGAGGGTACATCCCGGTCGGGGAGCGCTCATGATGGACGGGTTTGGTCCTTCGCTCGCGTTCTGGGTGCTCGCTGCTATTACCCTCGTTGCAGCTGGCGGCGTGATGGTTTCGCGGAACCTGCTGCACGCCGTGCTCTTTCTCATCCTCACGTTTGTAGGTGTCGCCGGGTTCTTCGTGCTGCTCTCGGCCGACTTCATCGCGATGGCACAGGTCATCATCTATGTCGGCGCCATCGCGGTGCTCGTCCTGTTCGCCGTTCTTCTTACGCCAAGGTCGAGCCGCGACAACTCGGAAACCCGCTGGGCGGCCCCGGGCATTCTGCTGGCCGTTTGCCTGGCAGCCATCTTCCTGTTCGTCGTCCATGACACTGCATGGCGGACTGTCGATGCTGCGCCCGCCAATCTTAGTGCTGCGTCGCTGGGGCGGGCGCTCCTCTCGACGTGGGTCGTCCCGTTCGAGATTGCCAGCGTGCTGCTCACGGCTGCGCTCGTGGGGGCCATCATGCTGACGCGAAGCCCAGAAGAAGAAGCGGAGGACGCTCTCGCATGACTCCCGGTCTCGAACACTTCCTGACTGTCGGGGCGCTGCTGTTCTGCCTGGGGCTCGCGATTTCGCTGTCGAAGCGCAACGCCATCGGCGTTCTCATGGGCGTCGAGCTCATGCTCAACGCAGTCAACCTCACGCTCATCGCGTTCTCGCGGTTCACGGTGAGCCCGAACCCCATCGCTGGCCACACGTTCGTCGTGTTCATCCTGACGGTTGCTGCGGCGGAGGCGGCCGTGGCGCTCGCACTCGCCGTCGCTGTTTACCGGAACCGCGAGACCGTCGACGTCGACCGCCTCAATCTCCTCAGGTCGTGAAGCAGCATGTGGGTTGAATTCATGACGGTAAGAAACGCCTATGTCGCCCAGACTTGGGCTGAACTGTTCGCCGCGGAGGCGCTCTCGGTCCGCGTCGTTCCGCCCATCGGCTACGGCGAGAAGGCGTCGATGCTCGACGAACGGACGCTCTACGTACCGAGCGGGAAGGCGCACGTCGCCCGCGAAATCCTGAGGAAGATTTAGCCGATGCTGTTCCTCGCCGCTGAGCCGTCAGCAGCAGCAACCCCGACCATCGACCAGGCCGTTCTCTGGGCGATCATGGCGTGCCCGCTCGTCGCCTGGGGGCTCATTGCTCTGTACCTGCGCAAGGTGCCTGTCTTGGCCGGTTACGCGGCCATCCTTGGCATCGGCGCGGCTATGGCGCTGAGCTACGCGACGCTGTTCAACGTCATCGACGCGGACGGCGGCATTGCGCAGTACACCCATGAGTGGTTCACGGCCGGCGAGCTCGCGGTGCCGATTGGCGTCCGGGTGGATGGCCTTACGGCGGTAATGCTCGTCGTTGTGACGACGGTGGCGTTCCTTGTACAGGTGTATTCGACGGGCTATATGCACGGCGACCCGGGCTACGGCCGCTATTTCGCGCACATGTGCCTCTTTACCACGTCGATGCTGGGGCTCGTCCTCGCCGACAACCTCTTCCAGATGTTTGTGTTCTGGGAGCTGGTAGGGCTTTGCTCCTACCTGTTGATTGGATTCTGGTTCCACAAGCCGAGCGCCGCCGCGGCTGCCAAGAAGGCGTTCATCGTAACGCGTATCGGTGACCTCGGCCTGCTAGCGGCGCTCCTGCTGATTTGGACGCGCGCGGGCACCTTCGACGTGACGCAAATCCAGGAATGGGCCGCGAGCGGCGAAGTGAAGAGCACGGTCGTGACGCTCTTCGCGCTGGGCCTGTTCGCGGGGGCTGCCGGCAAGTCTGCCCAGTTCCCCCTCCACGTTTGGTTGCCGGACGCGATGGAGGGCCCTACGCCAGTTTCCGCGCTCATCCACGCGGCGACGATGGTGGCGGCCGGCGTGTACTTGGTGGCGAGGTTTTTCCCGGTTTTCGAAGCGTCGAGCGATGCCGCGGACGTCGTGGCATGGATTGGCGCCATCACGGCCCTGCTGGCAGCCACCATTGCTCTCGTTCAGACGGACCTGAAGCGCGTGCTTGCGTATTCCACCGTTTCGCAGCTGGGCTACATGATGCTCTCGCTCGGCGCGCTGGGGTACGTGGCGGCGATGTTCCACCTCTTCACGCACGCGTTCTTCAAGGCGCTGCTGTTCCTTGGGAGCGGCTCCGTAAATCACGCCACGAATACGTTTGACATGCGGAAGATGGGCGGGCTCCGGAAGCACATGCCGGTCACGTACTGGACCTTCGTGATTGGATCGCTCAGTCTTGCCGGCATCTTCCCGCTCGCGGGCTTCTGGTCGAAGGACGAAATCTTGCTCGATGCCTGGCGCCACGACCGCGCGCTCTGGGCCATCGGGGCTGCCGTGGCTTTCATGACCGCGTTCTACATGTTCCGGGCCATCTTCCTCACCTTCCACGGCTCCTACAAAGGCGGCGAACCGGTCGACCACCATGACCCCGACAACCATTTCCACGGCGACCCTGCGCATCCCCACGAGTCGCCGTGGTCCATGAAGGCGCCATTGCTGGTTCTCGCCGTGCCCTCCATCGCGGCCGGCTGGTTCGCGTACGACCACATGTTCAAGGACTTCATCGAGGCGGCGCTGCCGCACGCCGCTCACCATGGGAGCACCTTCGAGCTGGGCATCGCCATCTCGTCGACGGTGATTGCGCTGGCGGGCATCGGGACTGCCTATGCCCTGTACATCCAGCGGTGGGCCGACCCCGCTTCGATTCGCGCGACGTTCGCACCGCTGGCCATTGTCTTCGAGCGCAAGTACTTCCTCGATGACCTGTACGAGACCGTGTTCGTACGCAACATCTTCTATCGCGGCTGGTGCCGGCTACTCGAAACCGTCGACCGCAGGGTGGTGGACGGGGCCGTCAACGGGACTGGACGTCTTGGCCGTGCGGTGAGTGCGCAACTGCGCACCATCCAAGTCGGAGAGGTGCAGTCCTACGGCATCGGGGTCGCTGCCGGCGTCGTCGTCATCTTCCTCGCCGTCATCCTGGCGAATCCACTCTAGGAGGCCGTGGTGGAACTGAGCATCCTCATCTTCCTGCCCGCCATTGCGGCCGCCGTCATTCTCTTGCTGCCGCAGCGGCTGGAGCAGCAGGCGCGGTGGGTGGCGTTGGTGACTGCAGCCGCCATGTTTGTGCTCTCAGTGCAGATGTTCTTCCAGTTCGACCGGGATGCTGGAGGCTATCAGTTCGTCGAACGGCACCGGTGGGTCGACATCGGCGCGTTCAATCTGCAGTACCTGGTCGGCGTCGATGGCCTGAGCCTGCCGCTCGTCGTCCTGACGACCTGTCTGACGCTTGCTTCGGTTCTCGTCTCGTTCAGTGTTACCCATCGCCCGCGGGCGTATTTCGCCTGTCTGCTGGTGCTCGCGAGCTCGGTCGTCGGCGTGTTCGTCTCGCTCGACCTGATGCTCTTCTTCCTCTTCTGGGAGCTCGAGCTCTTCCCGATGTACTTGCTCATCTCCATCTGGGGGTCGGGCCGCAAGGAGTACTCGGCGACGAAGTTCGTGCTGTACACAATCGCGGGCTCCGCCTTCATGCTCATCGGCATCCTGGTGCTGGCCTTCGATGCACAGACGTTTGACATCGAACGGCTTGCGGCGGCCGAATTCCAGGACACGCTCCTCCCGCTCGGATGGGTGTTTTTCCTCCTGTTCATCGGGTTTGCGGTGAAGCTGCCGATCGTGCCGCTGCACACGTGGCTCCCCGATGCACACAGCGATGCCCCGACCGCGGTATCCGTGATGCTTGCGGGCGTGCTTCTCAAGATGGGCGGCTACGGCATCATCCGGCTCTGCGTGACCCTCATGCCAGAGGTGGCACACGACTGGGATGCGTGGATGGCCGGCATCGGCGCGTTCAGCGTGCTCTACGGCGGGTTCATCACGCTCCGTCAGACCGACGTGAAGCGGCTGATCGCGTACTCGTCGGTGTCACACATGGGGCTCGTCCTGCTCGGAATCGGTGCGCTCGGCTCGACGGGGCTCACGGGCGCCACCTACCAAATGCTGGCGCACGGCCTCATCACGGGGCTGATGTTCGTGATGATTGGCTTGATGTACGAACGGACCCACACGCGCGAGATTGCGCGCCTCGGCGGCCTTGCGCGGCAGATGCCGCTGATTGCTACAGGCATGGTGTTCGCCGGGATGGCCTCGCTCGGGCTGCCGGCCCTCGCCGGCTTCATTGCCGAGGTGACGGTCTTCCTTGGCGCCTTCCAGCGATTCGAATGGGCTGTGCTGGCATCCATCGTCGGGGTGGTGCTCTCCGCGGGGTACATCCTCTGGATGCTTCAGAGGGTCATGTTCGGACCCGTCCGGCATGAGTGGGATGAACTGAGCGACCAGCGTCACTGGTGGGAGCACACGGTCGTCGCCGGGTTGGCCGCACTGGTGGTGCTCCTTGGCGTGTACCCCGCTCTCATCATGGACGTCATCGAACCGGCAATGACGACCCTGGCTGCGAGGTTGCAGGCATGAACGGAATCGATGTGCTCGGCCCGCAGATCAGCGTGCTCCTTGCGGCCGGCGTGGTCATCATCGCCGACTCGCTCTTTCCGGCTCAGCGCCGGATTCTGCCCTTCGTCGCGCTGGCTGGCCTCATCGCGGCGGCGCTCTGGACGACCTCGTGGGTGAGCCGGGGCGACTACCAAACAGTTTTCCACGGAACGATCGCGCTCGACCGCTACGCCGTGTTCTTCCAGTACGTCTTCGCCGGGGTGACCGCGACGGTCGTCCTCGCCTCGATTGACTGGGTCAACCGCGAAGGGCGGCGCCAGGGCGAGTACTACGCACTCCTTCTCACTGTCTGCGCCGGTCTGATGTTCCTGGCCGGGGCCCGCGACCTCATTACCATCTTCATCGCGCTGGAGCTCTCCTCCATTCCCCAGTACATCTTGGCCGGCTGGGGGAAGGACACGAAATCGAGCGAGGCTGGCCTGAAGTACCTGCTCCTCGGAGCGGTCGCCTCGTCGCTCCTCCTCTACGGCATGGCGCTTCTCTACGGGGTCACCGGGAGCACCTTGCTTCCCGATATTGCGGCGGCCATTGAAACCAACGGCGAGTCGTACCGGGGCCTCCTCGTCGTAGCCATGACGCTCCTCATCGCCGGGTTCGGCTTCAAAATGGCGGTCGTGCCGTTCCAGATGTGGGTACCGGACGTTTACCAGGGCGCGCCGACTCCCGTTGCCGCCTTCCTTTCGGTCGGCTCCAAGGCTGCGGCCTTTGCGGTTGCCGTCCGCGTCTTTTTCGAAGCGCTCGGCGCCGATTTCCTGAGCGACGATTGGTCGATGATTTTCGCGGTCATCGCCGCCGTTTCCATGACGCTCGGCAACCTGATGGCGATCGCCCAGCCGGACATCAAGCGAATGCTGGGGTATTCGTCCATCGCGCAGGCCGGGAACTTCCTCGTTGGCCTCGCAGCCATCTCCGTCACCGGCGAGGAATTCACGCTGGGCGCCAGCGGCATCCTGCTGTTCGTGGCAGCCTACGCATTCACGAATCTCGGCGCGTTCGTTGCTGTGATCGCCATCTCGCAAAAGATCAATTCGGACAAGATTGCGGACTACGCGGGGATGTGGAAGGTTTCTCCGTTCCTTGCACTGGGCCTCGCGTTCTGCCTTGTGTCGCTCACCGGCATTCCGCCGACGGTTGGATTCTGGGCCAAGCTGTACATCTTCAATGCGGCCGTTCGAGCGGACCTCGTCTGGCTTGTGGTCGTCGGCGTCCTCAACAGCGTTGTTTCAGCCTACTACTACCTCGGTGTCGTCCGCGTGATGTTCCTCGGCCAGCCGGGCACCGAGCAGCGCTTCCGCGCGTCGCCGTCCATCGCCGTGGCACTCACCGCGACTGCTGCGGGTGTGCTCGTATTTGGCATCGTGCCCGCTCCGTTGATGTCGGCCGCGCGCGACGCCGTCGAAATATTCGCCCGCTAGCCGTGGTCGACCCGACCGACTACGCCATCTCATTCGAGGCCGAGGTCGAAATCGAAGACGCCAGCGTGGCGGCTCTCGAAGCGCTGGCGCGTCGGGTTCTTGAGGGCGAAGGCATCGCGCCGGGCACCGGGCTGGCGATCGTTATCACTGACGACAATGAAGTTCGACGACTCAATGCCGAATTCCTGGGCATTGACGAGCCGACGGACGTCCTCTCCTTCCCCGTTGACGCCGACGATGACTTCGTCGGTCCTCCCGGCGAAGCTCCCCATCTTGGCGATATCGCCATCTCCCTTGACACCGCGCGCCGGCAGGCATCACAGGTTGGGCATTCGCTGCAGGCTGAGCTCGAGCACCTGCTCGTCCACGGCATCCTGCATCTTTGCGGCTACGACCATGTCAACGGGCCCGAGGAGGAGGCGAGGATGCGTGCCCGCGAAGAGCACTATCTCGGCGACCTCCGGCATCTCCACCGCCACTGACCTGCCCATGCCGGCGTGGCACACCTGTTCTATACTCAGGGTACCCCGCAGACAGGAACGCACGTGCTCTACGGAAAGTGGCGGCCGAAGGGCTTCGCCGAAGTCGTCGGACAGGACCACATCGTTCATACCCTGAAGAATGCCCTCGCGACCGGGCAGGTGGCCCATGCCTACCTGTTCAGCGGCCCGCGCGGGACCGGCAAGACGACGACCGCCCGCATCTTTGCGCGCGCCGTCAACTGCCGCTCGCTCAAGGACGGCGAGCCCTGCAACGCCTGTGAGTCCTGCCGTGCCATTCTCTCGGGTTCGGCGCTCGACCTCGTGGAGATGGACGCAGCCAGCAACCGAGGCATCGATGACGTGCGCGAGCTCCGCGAAAAGATCGCGTATGCGCCATCGGACCTCGCCCGCAAGGTCTACCTCCTCGATGAAGTACACATGCTCACGGAAGGGGCCTTCAACGCGCTCCTCAAGACGCTGGAAGAGCCGCCGCCCCACGCTATTTTCATTCTCGCAACGACAGACCTGCACAAAGTCCCGGCCACGATCATTTCTCGGTGCCAGCGTTACGACTTCCACCGGGTTCCAAACGACGCCATCGTTGAGCGGCTTTCGTTCATCTGCGCGCAGGAAGGGGTCGACGTGCCTCGTGATGGGCTGTTCGCCATTGCGGCACAATCCCGCGGCGGCCTGCGCGATGCCATCACCATGCTCGAGCAGGTCATCGCCCGGTATGGGGCCTCTCCCACGCTCGACGATGTGCGCGCGGCGCTCGGGCAAGTCCACGACGCGCGCACGGGCAAGCTCGTCGAGGCCCTCCTGACCTCGGACCTGGCCTCGGCGCTCGACATCGCTCGGTCCGTGGGCGACGACGGCCTCGACCTCGCGCGCTTCACCCGCGGCGTCATCGACACGGTTCGGCAGGTCCTGGGTGCTGTGCTGCGCGATGGCGCTGCGGCCGAGGACGACCCGCTGGTCGCCGCCGCCCGCAGCCGGCCCGATGCGGTCCATCTCCTGGCTGCCGCGCTTTCCGAACTTGCACGCGCAGATTTCCGGCTCGACCCGGCAAGCCCGGTGCCGCTCGAGGTTGCGTGTGCGAGCGTCATCCTCGGCCCGGCCCCCGGAGTCTCAGCACCGGCTGCCGCCCCGCCTCGGCAGCCCGCCGGCGCCCAGGGCGCGGTCAGCGCCGGACTCCTCGCCCGGGTCCTCCGCGCCCGCCGCGGCCGGTCCCCTTTCGCGGGAGGAGCGGTTCGCCCGGGACCTCTACGAGCACTGCCGGATGGTGAATCCCACGCACGCGATGTGGCTCAACGGGTCGTTCGAAGTGCTGCAGATGGACGGCGAGGAGCTGGTACTTGGCTTCCAGCGCAAGATGCCGCTCGAAAAGGCCGACACGGTATGCCGGGCAATGGTCGAAGAGCAGGCCGCGGCCATTCTCGGGCGCCAGGTTCGATTGGTGGTCAAGCTCATTGAGGCGCCAACACAACCGAAACGCGAGCCGCGTCGGGGGCACCTCATCGAAGCTGCAAAATCGATGGGCGGGCGGCCTGTTGGAAAGGATTCGTGATGGCCAAAGGTAGCGGAAACAATCGGTACCTGCGGCGCGCCGGGGGTGGACTTCCCGGGCGCAGCTCGATGGGTGGGGGAAATGCGCATGCACTTGCGCAGGCCCAGGAGCTTCTTGCCAAGGCCCAGGCGGAGCTTGCTGCCGCCACCGTCGAAGGAACGGCAGGCGGGGGAGCTGTGCGTGTGACCATGTCCGGCGAACAGAAGGTCCTCGCCATCAAGCTCGAACCCGAGGTTGTCGACCCGGGAGACGTCGAGATGCTGCAGGACCTCATCATGGCGGCCATTGGGGATGCCACCCAGAAGGCAACCGAGCTGCAGCAGAAGTCCTTTGGTGCCATTACCGGCGGCCTCGGTCTGCCGGGCTTGGGCTGAACTGCGCACGATGCCCGAAACCTCTGCCACGCCGGAGCCGATTCTGCGACTTGTCGAGGCGCTCCATCGCCTGCCCGGTATCGGCCCAAAGTCGGCACAGCGCCTTGCGTACCACCTTGTCCGGGCCGCACCCCACGAGGCAGAAGGCCTCGCCCGAGCGCTCCTCGAGGCCCGCGAACGCATTCGCTACTGCTCGCGGTGCGTCAACCTCACCGAGCGTGACCCGTGCGCGATTTGCGCGGACCCGCGCCGTGACCAAGCGACGATTTGCGTGGTCGAGCAACCGCTCGATGTTGTCGCGGTCGAACGGTCCGGCATTTACCGGGGCGTGTATCACGTGCTGCACGGCATCCTCAACCCGATGGAGGGCATCGGACCCGAGCACCTCCACATCGACGCTCTCGTCGCCCGTGTAGCGGCCGGGGATGTCCGGGAGGTGATCATGGCCACGAATCCGAGTCTCGAAGGCGAGGCTACTGTCATGTATGTGCAGCGCGTGGTCGCGCCGCACGGGGTCCGGGTCACACGCCTGGCGCGCGGCCTCCCCTCGGGCGCTGACCTCGAGTACGCCGACACCGTCACGCTAGCCCGTGCTCTCGAGGGGCGCCAGGAGCTCTAAAATGGCCGGCCGCCCGCCCAGGACGATTGCGACCGAAGCCATCGTGCTTCGGCGGCGGCCGATCGGCGAGGCCGATGCTGTGCTCACGCTGCTCACGCTGGCCGAGGGACGCGTAGATGCCGTGGCGCGTGGCATTCGGAAGCCGCAAGCAAAGCTCCGCGGGCACCTGGAGCCCGTCACGCGGTCGCGTCTCATGCTTGCCCGTGGGAGGTCCCTCGATGTTGTCGCACAGGCTGAGACGGTCGATGCCTACCTGTCGCTGAAGGGGGACCTCGACGCACTCGCGGTGGCCTTGTATTGCTGCGAGCTCACCGAGCTCGCAGCACCGGCGCAGACACCTCAGCTCGAGCTGTTCCACCTGCTCGCAAACCTGCTCTCCGCGCTCGACGCAGGTGTGCGGCCGGCGAGCGCTGCGCGATATTTCGAGCTGCACCTGCTTTCGGCCGCCGGATATGAGCTGCAGGTAGCGTGCTGCGCGTCGTGCGGCTCGGAGCTCGCAGAGGCCGAGAGTCTCTTCAGCGCCGCTGCAGGCGGAATCCTTTGTCCGTCGTGCCGCGCTGGAGCAACGGGGCGGTTACTCTCGGTCCGGGCGCAGAAGGTATTGCGCTATTGCGGACGCTCGGGGCTGGAGGAGTTTTGTGCGCTTCGCATGCCGACCGAGACCGACGCCGAAGTGCGGGCTGCGCTTGGCGAGGCGGTGCGCACGGCCCTCGACGCGGAGCCCCGGGCGGCGAAGTTTCTCGACCAGCTCGGGGAGCGCCCTTGAAGCCAACGGCCACGCCAGCGGCGTACCTTCAGGTGCGTGTACAATGCGCGGTAGACGCCACACCATCACCGGTCATGCCGCCAACCCGACCGCCAAGGAGGGGACGATGCCCCTTTACGAGTACTACTGCGAACCCTGCAACGGGATCTTTGAAGAGCTTCGGCCCATGCGTGAGGCGAGCGAGCCCGTACCCTGCCCCGTGTGCTACAAGGACGCGAAACGCATCATGCCCACCTCGTTCGCCGCGTTCACGTTCCGTGACGGGTATCCCCGGCGCATCCCCGATGATGGCAAGTACTGGCACCTCGGGAAGAAGGTCTCACGGCTGGTTTCGAGCGGTCGGCCGAACGAACACCCGGAGGTCAACAAGCCTGAGCCGAAGAAGCGAAAGACCAAGGGCGAGAAGCAGGAACTGCGCGACATGAAGGAGCTCGCGGCGAAGCGGGAGCTGGTCGACCTCTACGGGAACGAAATCAAGCCCGAGGAGGTTGCCGAGGTTGTCGAGCAGGGGCGGGTGGTCCGGAAAGGCACGCCCCGCGGGCTGTAATTTGCGCGGCTTCGGTGGTGCGGGCTGCTTAGCTGCTCCGCGTCAGGACGTACTCGCTCAGGTCGATGAGGCAACGCTTGGTGTCTGAATCCGGGAGAAACGCGATGGCTTCCTGAGCCCGCCTGATGTAGTCGCGCGCCATCGCCATGGAGGCATCGATGCAATCGGAATTGCGGACGGCCTCGAGCGCCTCGCGGAGGCGTGCCTCACGGTCGCGGCGGGCGAGGATGAACCGGCGAATCGGGTTGTCCTTGGGGTAACGTTCGAGGAAGAGGAGCCCGGGGAGAGTGATGGTGCCCTCGAGGAGGTCGCTTCCGACCGGTTTCCCCATCACCGCCTCGTCGCCGACGTAGTCGAGGACGTCATCGACAATCTGGAAGGCCATCCCGAAGCTGTAACCGTAGGTGCGCATCGCATCGATGGTGTGCTCGTCGCAGCTGCCGAGCATCGCTCCGCCCTCAGTGGCGTTGGCAAACAGGGCGGCTGTCTTGCCGCCGATGCGCCAGAGGTAGTGCTGAACGTCCTTGCCCGCGTCGAAAGCCGCGGCGTCCTGGTCGAGTTCCCCGCTCGTCATCTTCATCAGGGCAAGGGCGAAGAGCCGCGTGACGGCGAGGCTCCCGGTTCGGGTTACCATTTCGGCGGCGTTGGCGAACATGTAGTCGCCCAGCAGCACGGTCAGGGCATTATCGAAGACGGCGTTCGCCGTGGGCCGGCCGCGGCGGCTGGTCGCCCCGTCCACAACGTCGTCATGAACCAAGCTCGCCGTGTGCAGCAGCTCGATGGCGGCCCCGAGCGGGACCAGCCGGTTGAGATTGTAGTCGCCCAGGTGGCCCGCCAGGAGAACCAGTGCGGGGCGAAGCCGCTTGCCGCGGGCCTCGAGCGCGTGGTCCAACATGCGCTTCAAGGGCGGGAGGTCGACGTTTTTGGTCGACTCGAGCAGGTCCTCAACGAGGACCATGTCGTCGGCGACGGGGCCGTAGAGGGCGGCGACCTGCGTGGCAGGCATCACCGCACCGCCTGCCGGGCCGCCCGGGCGAAGGCGCGCCGTGCGTTCTCGGTAGTCAGGGATGCAATCTCCTCCGCGGAGACTCCCCGGGCGGCTGCCACAGCCCGGGCCGTTTCGACGATGTAGGCGGGTTCGTTGCGCTTTCCTCGCATGCTCTGTGGAGGAAGGTACGGAGTGTCGGTTTCGATCACAAGTGAGCGCGCTGGCAGGGCGGCGGCAAGTTGCCGCGTCACGTCGTTCTTGGGGTACGTGATGGGGCCCGCAATGGAGACCAGAAACCCGAGCTCGATGTATGGCTGCGCCTGCTCGAGGGTGCCGCCGAAGCAGTGCATGACCCCGGGCACCGCCATGCCGGCGCGCGCCGCAGCCCGCGCAAATTCTGTCAACGGTGCTAGTGCGGCGTCCTCGGCTGCCCGGGAGTGCACGCACACCGGCTTGCGGACTGCGAGCGCGAGGTCGAGTTGTGCTTCGAGCAGCCTTCGCTGATTGGCTTCCGAGGACCACCCGCGGTATGCATCGAGTCCCACTTCGCCAATGGCTACAACCTCCGGCGCTGCGGCGAGTTCCCGCAGGCGCGGCAGGCACTGTTGCCAGTCGCTATCGGCCTCGTGCGGGTGGAGTCCAACCGCTGCCAGGACCCGGCCCCCGAACATCTGCGCGAGCTCGACGGAGCGCTCACTCGAGGGGAGGTCGTATCCCAGCGCGAGGACCTCTACGACGCCAGCCCCCTCGGCCCGGGCGAGCACGTCGGCGACATCGTCCCCGATTTTCGGGTCAGCCAGGTGGGCGTGAGTATCGAACAGCCGCAGCGTCATGCCCCCGCAGCCTCGCGGACATCAATCTTCGTGTACAGGGGGCGTGCGGGCTCAAGCTTGGTACCCGGCGGAATGGACTGGAACCGCCAACCCGCGTCACGGACCGTGCCCTCGAGCCCAAGGTCGCTGTGGAGTTGACTGGTGGAGAAGGGCAGTACCGGGTGGAGGAGGACCTTCAGGGCATTGATGGCGTCCAGCGCTGTCGCCAAAGTCTCCGCGGCATGGTCCCGGTTCTCCCGGACCGCCTTCCACGGGGCGCGTTCGTCGAGGTACTTGTTAGCAGACTGAGCGAGCTGGAGGGCCGTTTGCAGCGCGCCGCGGAAGTGGCACCGCTCGAACTCACTGCCGACGGCGTCGAACATCGCCTCGCACTCCGCGAGCAACGCCACGCTCTCGGGCGAGGCCTTTTCCGCGGCGGGCACTGTGCCATCAAAGTTCCGGTGAATCATCGAAATGACGCGGTTTGCGAGATTCCCCCACGTGCCTATGAGGACGTCATTGTTGGCTCGGATGAGCTCCTCCTCGTTGAACACGCTGTCGTTGGTTTCCGGCATGATCGACGTCAGGTAAAACCGGATCACGTCGGCGTCGTACTGGTCGAGGAGGTCCAGCATCCAGGTGCCCGTACCCTTCGACTTGCTCTGCTTCTGGCCGGCGGCGAAATTGACGTATTGGTTGGCAGGGACGTCGTACGGAAGATTGAGCCCGCCATAACCCAGCAGCATCGCGGGCCAGATGATGGTGTGGAAGGGGATGTTGTCCTTTCCGATGAAGTAGTAGGAGCGCGTGGCCGGGTCCTGCCAGTAGGCCCGCCAGGCGTCTGGTTCACCCCGCTGTTGTGCCCACTCCTTACTCGCCGACAGATACCCGATAACGGCGTCAAACCACACGTAGATGCGCTTGTCCTCGTAGCCCGGCACAGGTACGGGGACACCCCACGAGATGTCCCGGGTGATTGCCCGGTCCCTGAGACCCTCGTTGAGCATCCCGAGCGTGAAGTTCTGGACGTTCCGCCGCCAGTGAGACTGTGCGCCGGCCCACGCGCGCAACGGCTCTGCAAAGGCTGATAGCTTGAGGAAAAAGTGTTCGGACGGCTTCAGCACCGGGCGGGCGCCGCTCAGCTTGCTCCGCGGGTCACGCAGTTCGGTCGCATCGAGCGTCTTTCCGCAGTTGTCGCACTGGTCGCCGCGAGCTTCCGTGTACCCACAGTATGGACAGGTGCCTTCAACGTAACGGTCGGGGAGGAATCGCCCGACCTCGGGGTCGAAGAGATACTCATCCGTCCTTCGATACAGGTACCCTTGCTCGAGAAGGCGAAGGAAGACGTCCTGTGTGACGGCGTAATGATTCTCGGTGAGGGTCGACGTATAGAGGTCGAAGGAGATACCAAATCGTTCCCAGACCTCAAGGATTTTCGGGTGGTATCGGTCTACGACCTCGCGGGGGGAAATGCCCTCACGGTCTGCGGTTACCGTGATCGGTGTCCCATGGCAGTCCGAGCCGGACACCATCAGGACGTCGTTGCCGCGCAGCCGCTGAAAGCGGGCGAAGATGTCAGCTGGGAGGTAGGCGCCGGCTGCCTGACCGACATGGAGAAGGTAATTCGCGTACGGCCAGGCGACGCAAACGAGAACGCGGTTTGCCACAGTCCACCCGGGGAGAGGTCTCCCGCCCATGCTACCACAGGCCTAGCGTTCATCGGGCCCGGGAAGCCGCTCCCAGAGCGCGTACAGAGCTGCGCGCTCTGCCCCGGTCAGTTTCGCGACCTCGGCGGCAGCCGCCGACCGCCGCGCACCTGCGCGTTTGAAGGCAGCCAGCATCGCGGCCGCTCGGGACTCCTCGGCTGGACGGGACGCTGTGGGGCCAATCACCACGGTGAATTCCCCGCGGCCGCCCGCGAAACGTTCGATGAGGTTCGAGGCCCGGGCCCGGACGACCTCTTCGTGGCGCTTGGTGAGCTCGCGGCAGACGACGACCTCCGGGTCCCCGAGAACCTCGGCGACGTCCCCAAGCAGGGCTCCGACCCGACCGCGGCCTTCGAAGCAGACCGCCATTCGGTCAGGCCCCGTGATGGCGACGAGGCGTGACCGGCGTTCGCCAGCCTTGCGGGGCAGGAAGCCAGCAAAGACCACGATTTCGGAATCGAACCCCGCCACGGACACCGCGGCGGCGAGTGCCGACGGGCCGGGAATCGGCACGACCCGGACGTGTTCGGCATGGGCGGCGGCAACCAGCCGCGCGCCCGGGTCCGAGACACCGGGAGTACCTGCGTCGGAGGCCAGCACCGCGACACCTTCGCGTGCAGCGGCCAGGACCTCGGCGGTGCGCTGCTCCACGTTGTATTCCGTAAGGCTGACGAGCCGCGCGGTGCTGCCTGCGAGCCGCGCCAGCCGCCCCGTGACCCGGGTGTCCTCGGCGGCAATGAGGATGGCCTCCCGGAGCGCCTCGGCGGCGCGGGGCGACAGGTCGCCGAGATTTCCGAGCGGTGTGGCGGTGACGTACAGCCCGGGATGCCACGTCGTCATTGAACCGGCCGATTGGAGCTATTGCACATAAGCACCACCCTTGAATCCGTTTTGTGTTGACCCGTCTACCCGGCGCTTCTACACTCGAAGCTAATGCCGCGGCCGCCCGACAGGCCGCAATTCTAGCCCCGGGATTGCGCTGAATTGAGTACTGCCGTCAACCTTTCCTCCGCCGCCTCCGATGAGCCGGAGCGCGGCACCGCGTCGTACCCGCAGGGCGACCAGCCCGTGCCCACATTCAAGCAGCTCCGGCGTGCATACGGCTTCGACGAAGTCGCCATCGTTCCGGGAACGGTCACTATCAATCCGGAACTCACCGAACTTGGATTGGACATCGGTCCGCACCACTTCGCCATTCCGTTCATCGCCTCAGCCATGGACGCGGTCGTGGATCCATCGTTCGCGATCGCGATGCACCGGGCGGGCGGGCTCGCGGTGCTCAACCTCGAAGGAGTGTGGACCAAGTACGACGACCCCGGCGCCATTCTGCAGGAAGTCGCCTCGGTCAGCCGCGATGAAGCAACGGCTCTCCTGCAGCATGCCTACGCCCAGCCCATCCGGGAAGACCTCATCCACCGCCGCATCCAGGAGATCAAGGCCGGCGGCGCCGTTGCGGCGGTCTCCGTCACGCCGATGAATACCAAGCGCTGGGCCCCCCTCATCCAGGAGGCTGGCGCCGATATTCTCGTGGTCCAGAGCACGGTGACGACTGCCCGGCACGAGTCCAACAGCATCGAAGGCCTCCGGTTCGAAAAGCTCCTCAAGGAGATCCACATCCCGGTTGTGGTTGGGAACACCGTCGGGTTCGAAGCGACGCTCGAGCTGATGCGAACCGGCGTGGCCGCCGTCCTTGTCGGTGTCGGGCCTGGCGCTGCCTGCACCAGCCGCGAAGTGCTGGGAATTGGCGTACCCCAGGTTACGGCGACGATCGACTGCGCGGCTGCGCGCGACTACTACTTCCGCGAATCGGGGCGCTACGTCCCGATCATCACCGACGGCGGCATCCGGACCGGCGGCGACGTGTGCAAGTGCTTCGCAGCCGGCGCCGATGGCATCATGATGGGCTCGCCGTTCGCGGCGACGACCGAAGCTCCGGGGCGGGGCTACCATTGGGGGATGGCCACGCCGCACGCTCACCTGCCGCGCGGCACGCGGGTCGCGGTTGGCGTCAACACCACCCTCCAGAAGCTCCTGTTCGGCCCGACGAGCCGCACCGATGGAACGGAAAATCTCGTCGGCGCTTTGCGCACGGCGATGGGCATGTGCGGCGCGCGCACCATTCGCGAGTTTCAAAAGGCGGAGATGGTCATCGCGCCCGCCATCAAAACCGAAGGCAAGATTTACCAGTTTGCACAGGCTGGGAGCTAGCCTCCTCGTTGTGGTTATCGTGCTGCTGGCGGTCCCGGCGAAACGTGCCGGGGCCGCCGGTCGCTGTATCGACGCCAACCCTGCGGCACTCGACGCTGCAGTGCTTGAGGCCAACGTAATCGTCGTGGGGACGGTACGCGAGGCGCCGGACGGCCCCGAGCTGCAGCCCGAGGCCTTCCTCAAGGGCACCGTGAGTCGGGAGGTCATCCGATTTTCCCCTGCGGCGCTGCCGGAAGGCTGTTCGCCTGCCAAGCTCGAAGATGCCGACCGGGTGCTGGTTTTTCTCACGACCCAGGGAAGCCTGCCGGCCCAGCCGGCGGCCACGGCCGCCTTCGTCCTGCGCGATGGCCTAGCAGTGCGTGCTGATGGCGGCGGGCAGGCTCTGCCCGAAGTTCAGCTGGTTGAGCGTATCCGGGCGCTTACGGGCCAGGAGGCGGTGCCCCCCGAGGCCGGGGAGCAAGGAGCGGGCATCGAATTGCGGGAGACCATCCTGCCCGTCGGGGTACTGCTGCTGGCGGTCTTCGGTATTGGTCTCGTGCTGATGCGCGTTTGGCACCGGATTGACCCCAGCTAAGTCATCAGCGACGTAAGGAAGTCCGCCAGTCCCGCTTCGCCGGGCTCAAGGATGATGTCGGCCGCGTCGCGGGCGTAGGCGTCGGCGTGCGCCATGGCCGCGCCGACACCTGCCCACGCGAGCATTGGGGCGTCGTTGACCGAATCGCCGACGGCGACCACGTCGCGGCGGTCGATGCCCCAGTCCGCGCAGAGCAGCGCGAGGGCGTGGCCTTTGTTCGCCTCGGGTGCGACGGCCACCGTGACTTCCGGGAAATCGAGGATGTGCAGCCGGTCCCCGTAGCGGCCGGCGAGTTCGCGGTGAATGCCCGGCGCAGTGGCGGCGTCGCTGATGACGCCGACCCCCGTGGGAACGACGCCCGAGTGCTCGGGGTCGGGCCTGTACTCGGGTGTGATGCCGCTCACCTCACCATACCGACGTGTGGCGTGGGATGGCCGGCTCGCGAGATAGCGAACGGGGTTGAACCACTCGTAGTCGTGGCCACGTTCCCGTGCGAAATCGATGATTTCTACCGCCAGCGTCCTCTCGATCGGGAAGACGTGGAGTCATCTCGCCATCGATGCGGTGGACGGAGCAGCCCTGCTGACAGACGACCGGTGTCAGCAGCCGCAGCTCGCGCGCCACGCGCTGTGTCCCGGGAAACATCCGCCCGCTGGCAAGGACGACCGAAATGCCAGCCGCCGTCAGGCGCCGGACGGCTTCGCGGATGCTGGCGGGGGGCACGTGGTCGCCGTCGGCGTTGTCCGGCGGTATCACCGTGCCGTCGATGTCGAGCGCGACGAGCCTCACGCCCACTCGAGGCACACCACCCGGTCGATGCCAGCGAGGTCTCTCGTCACGCTGACAGAGGCTCCCGCCACCTTGCCCAATGATGCCACGGCCTCGGCCTGCCCGAAGCCCACTTCAAGCGCCAGCAGGTGCGGCCGGAGACGCTCCGCGCAGTCGCGGATGAGGGCGCGAATGAGGTCGAGCCCGTCGTGTCCGCCATCGAGTGCGACGCGAGGCTCCCACCGGCTCACCTCCGGTTCGAGCGCGTCAATCTCGCCGCTCGGGATGTATGGGAGATTGGCCAGGACGATATCGGCGCGCCTCACGGCATCTGCAAGGCTGCCCCGGACCAGCACGACGCCCGGCGCGTGCGCGGCGGCGTTGAGCTGCGCGAACTGCAGCGCTTCGCGGCTGACCTCCGTTGCCATGACGGTCGCGGAGGGTCGCTCGGCGGCGACGGATACGGCCACGGCACCGCTCCCGGTCCCAACTTCGAGGACGACCGCAGGAGCTCCGGGCGCTATCCGGGATACTGCCGCCTCGACGAGTAACTCCGTCTCAGGGCGGGGCACCAGCACGCCGGGCCCGACCGCGAAACGCCTGCCGTAGAACTCGCGCCAGCCGGTGATGTAGGCGAGCGGTTCGCGGGCTTCGCGGCGCGCCAGCCACTGTTCGAGACGGCCGCGCGATGCACCTTCGAGGCAGGCGCCCGCGAAGTACGCGGCACGCGAAATCCCGGCAGCTTCCCGGACGAGCACCTCGGCTTCAAACCGGGCATCGGAGAGGCCTGCCGCTTCGAGCCGCCGCGCGGCTGCGCCGGCGATTTCGCGGGCGTTCATACCATCGCTTCGAGACGGGCCGCCTCGTCGGCCGTTGCTACGGCGTCGATGATGTCGTCGAGATCGCCGTCGAGCCGCTGGGAGATGTTGTGCACGGTCAGGCCGATGCGATGGTCGGTGATCCGGTCCTGCGGGAAGTTGTAGGTTCGGATCTTCTCACTGCGGTCCCCGGTGCCAACCTGGCTCCGGCGGCTGGCCGTCAGCTCCGCTTCCTGTTTCTGCTGCTCGAGGTCGTAGAGGCGGGACCGGAGGTGGGTCATGGCCTTGATGCGGTTCTTGAGCTGTGACCGCTCGTCCTGGCACACGACCACAATGCCCGTGGGGATGTGGGTGATGCGGACCGCTGTAGCGACCTTGTTGACGTTCTGCCCGCCGGCGCCCGACGAATGGAAGATGTCGACCCGGAGGTCCTTCTCGTCGATGTCGACGTCGACCTCCTCCGCTTCGGGGAGCACCGCCACCGTCGCGGTCGATGTGTGGATGCGTCCCTGCGCCTCGGTCTCTGGCACCCGCTGGACGCGGTGGACGCCGCTTTCGTATTTCAGGCGGGAGTAGGCGCCTTCCCCCCGCACTTCGAAGACGACTTCCTTGAATCCGCCCTTGTCGGATTCGGAAGCGCTCAGGATTTCCGTCTGCCAGCCCTTGCGCTCCGCGTACCGCTGGTACATTCGGAACAGCTCATGTGCGAACAGTGCGGCCTCTTCGCCGCCGGCTCCGGCCCTGATCTCGACGATGACGTTTCGGCTGTCGCGGGGGTCTTTAGGCAGGAGCATCCTGCGCAGCTGCCGCTCGAGTTCCGCCATGCGCGACTCGGCAGACTCGAATTCAGCCTGCGCGAGCTCTTTCATCTCGGGGTCCGACTCGGCGAGGAGCGCCCTGGCCTCCTGCGCGGCGTCCTGGGCCGCCCGGTACTGCCGGAAGACGTCCACGATTGGCTCCAGCTCCGCCCGCTCCTTCGCGAGACGGCTGACCCGCTCGAAATCGGCCGCGACGTCGGGCTGTCCCATCTCTTCCGTGAGCTCGTCGAAGCGGGTGTTCACCCGCTCCAATTGCGCAAGTACCGTGTCGTCCATGAAGTCCCGTAACACGCTGACGGTCCGCCAGTGGCGGACCGCCGCGAGGCGTTGCTGCTAGTGCGAGTATATCACCCGCTCTCACCCGAACCGCCGGGGTCGGCCAGTGCGAAGGTAATGCTCCCGTCGGCAACGACCTTGCCGTCGACGCTCGCCCGGACGCGGCCCTTGCCAACGGGACCGCGCAGCTTCTCGAGTTCGAATTCGAGCCGCAGCTGGTCGCCGGGCACGACCGGCCGCCGAAAGCGGAGCTGCTCGATGCCGCCGAACAGCGGCAGTTTTCCGCCCGTCTCGGCGCCGTGCAAGAGCGTGACGGCTGCGACCTGCGCGAGCGCCTCAACAACCAGGACTCCCGGCATAATTTTCCGGCCGGGGAAGTGCCCCTCGAAGAACCACTCGTTGGCGGTCACATTCTTGATTCCGACTCCCCGCTTGCCCGTTTCAATTTCTACGATGCGGTCCACCAGCAGAAACGGGTAGCGATGCGGGATGATGCGTTCGATTTCGTCGATTTCGATGGTCATCTTACCCCTCGACAGCTGAACACCGGCAGTTCGCTTCGATGAACCGGACGAAAGCGTCGACGTCCCTGTCCGCGAAGGGGATGTCGCCGATGTCACGGTCGTCCGGGTTTCCGAGCCCGTGATAGTCGCTGCCGCCCGATTTCGCCATATCCAGCTCGGCGGCGAGGCCCGCGTGAAAGGCGACCGTCTCCGGTGGGTAATGCTTGTAATACGTCTCGATGCCGTTGGCGCCGAGGTCTTTCAGGTGGCGAACGACGTCGACGTAGTTATCGCCGATATAGATGGGGTGGGCGACAAAGACTACGCCCCCGTGGTCGTGGATGATCTCGATGGCGTCCTTGGGGTCCAGCTTCTCCCGGTTGACGTCGGCGGGCTTGCCGTTGCCGAGCCACCTGTCGAACGCCTCCTGGACGCTCGAAACATATCCCTTTTCGAGCAAGGCCCGCGCAACATGGGGACGACCGACGGTTGCCTCCCCGGCGATTTCGAAGATGCGACTCGTCTCGAGGGGCATCCCGTGGTCACGGAGGATGGCCACGATCTTTTCGACGCGGGCCAGGCGGCCTTCGCGCTGCCAGCGAAAGAATTCCTGCAACCGCCGGCCGGCGGGGTCGAATCCGTAGCCCAGGAGGTGGACGTCCGCCTTTCCGACTTCAGTGCTGATCTCTACGCCGGGAATAAGTCGAAGGCCCAGTCGTGCTGCCATTCCGGCGGCCTCCGCCAATCCATCGGTGGTGTCGTGGTCGGTGAGTGCGAGCACGCGCACGCCGTTTGCCGCTGCGCGCTCCACCACCCAGGAAGGGGAGTGAACGCCGTCAGACGCCGTTGAGTGGAGGTGGAAATCGCCAGTTGCCATTTCAGCAAATCTCCCGGTCGACCCGTTCGATGCGCGTCGCGCGCCGCGTTGTGTCGTCTGCCTCGACGTAGACCGCGTTGATCACTGCGGGGCCCGATTCGGCGGGTACGAGCCTCGTGGGCATCTGTGTCAGGAAGCGATTGAGCACGGCGCCAATGTCGTCGCCGATGACGGAGTCGCGAGCTCCGCACATGCCGGCATCGGTGCAGTAGGCCGTACCGTGGTGCAGCAAGCGGCAATCGGCAGTCGGCACGTGGGTGTGCGTGCCGACGACCAGCGTGGCCCGGCCATCGAGGTGCCAACCCATGGCCTGTTTCTCGCTCGTCGCCTCGGCGTGGAAGTCGACGACGATGAAGCGGTTCGAGGTTGGGAGACCGGCCAGCACGGCGTCGACCGCGCGGAATGGGTCATCGTAGTCGGCCGGCATGAAGGACCGCCCGATGAGATTGATGACGACGAGGTCACCGCACTCTGCTACACCGCGTCCGGGAACGCCGGGCGGGTAGTTGAGGGGCCGTGTGATGCCGGGGGTGGATTCGAGGTATGGGTAGAGGTCCCGGTGCTGGAAGGTGTGGTTGCCGCCGGTGATGACATCGACCCCCGCTGCGAACAGCTCGTCAGCATGGCGCGGGATGAGCCCTTTGCCGCCGGAGCAGTTCTCGCCGTTCGCTACGACATAATCGAGCCCCAGTTCGGCCCGCAATGCAGGAACGGCACGAACGACCGCTTCCCGTCCGACGCTGCCAACGATGTCGCCGAGGAAGAGCAGGCGCACCGCGCGGCCTACCGGGCGTACTCGGTGGCTCGCGTCTCCCGGACCACGGTCACCTTGATCTGGCCCGGGTATTCCATCGTCTCCTCGATCTTCTGGCTTACGTCGCGAGCGATGCGCATGGCTTCGAGGTCGTCGACTATTTCGGGTTTGACGATCACGCGCACCTCGCGGCCAGCCTGGATGGCGAAGGCCGATTCGACGCCCTTGTAGCTCTTGGCGATGTTTTCGAGCGTTTCGAGCCGCTTGATGTATGCCTCGAGCGATTCACGCCGGGCACCCGGACGCCCGCCCGAGATAGCATCGGCCATCATGACGATGATGGCTTCGACGGTCCTCGGTTCAACTTCCTCGTGATGCGCCTCGATGCAGTGCGCGACAGCCTCCTTGACGCGGTAGCGGCGGGCGATTTCTGCACCGATGAGGGCGTGCGTACCTTCGACCTCGTGGTCTACCGCCTTTCCAAGGTCGTGGAGGAAGCCGCCCGCGCGGGCGACCTCGACATCGGCGCCAATCTCCTGGGCAATCATGGCCGCGATGTGGGCAGTCTCCACGGAGTGCCGCATGACATTCTGCCCGTAGCTGGTGCGGTACTTCAGCCGGCCAAAGATTTTCAGCACTTCGGGGTGCAGATTGAGTACACCTGCCTCGACGGCGGCAGCCTCAGCGGCCTCCATCATGGTTGCTTCGACGTCGCGCCGTGCACGATTGACGGCCTCTTCGATCCGCGTCGGGTGAATTCGCCCGTCCTGCACGAGCATGGTCAGCGCCTGGCGCGCAATTTCGCGGCGGACCGGGTCGAACGCGCTGACGGTCACCGCGTCGGGAGTATCATCGATGATGAGATCGACGCCGGTAGCGGCTTCGATGGCGCGGATGTTCCGGCCCTCGCGCCCGATGATGCGGCCTTTCATGTCGTCGCTCGGAATGGGCACGACCGAAACGGTGGTTTCGGCGGTCACTTCGGACGTGTAGCGCTGGATCGCGGTCGCGAGGATCTTCCGCGCCCGCTGGGCTGCGGTGGCCTCGACCTCCTTCTCCATTTCCCGGACGCGCCGCGAAGCTTCCTCGCGAATTTCGACCTCGACGGCCGAGAGGAGCTGTTGCCGGGCCTCTTCGACCGACAGGTTCGCGACGCGCTCGAGCTCGGTGGCCTGGCGCTGGCGAAGCTCTTCTGCTTCGGCGCGGAGCTTCTCGATCTGTGCCTCGCGGTCCCGGAGCGACTGCTCGCGCCGTTCGAGCGTTTCGAGCTTGCGGTCGAGGTTTTCTTCTTTTTGGGCGAGCCGCTGCTCGATGCGCGACATCTCGGCGCGGCGCTCCTTCATTTCCGCCTCGAGCGCGTTGCGCAGCTGCAGCGTCTCTTCCTTTGCTTGGAGCAGGAGCTCCTTTTGTCGTGTCTCGGCCTCAGCGAGGATGCGGTTGGCCTGTTCCTCTGCCTGCAGCAGTGATGTCCCGGTAACGCGGCGACGGTACAGGACGCCCGCCGCGGCTCCAACCAGCAAACCAACGAGGCCGACGATACCTGCCGTAATCGCCAGCATTCGTTTTCTCCAGGGCGGTCATACGAGATGACACGGATGGCACTCCGGCGGGTGATGCGCCGAAAGTTCTCAGACTTATCCTACGCCCCGGCCCCGCAAAAAGGAATCAGCGGTCACCCCAAGGATGCCGCCGCGGCGGTTTTCCCGGGCGCGGCAGGTGGAGGTCGAAGGCGACGCCCGCGGCCCGCACCAGTGCCGTGACACTGAGTCCGAGAAGTGTGGCAGCCCCATTGGAGGTATCAAAGACTGCCCATGTCGCGAGACCTCCGAGACCGGCTGCGGTTGCATTCACTTCGCTGTGCAGCACGAGCGGAACGCGGTCGGCGAGGAGGTCGCGGATGACGCCGCCCCCTGTGGCGGTAAGGATGGCCATGAGCACCGCGCCGCCGAGGCCCTGGCCGGTATTGATGGCGGCGAGCGCTCCCGCCACCGCAAAGGCGCCGAGTCCGCCGGTCTCTGCGAGTGCGAGGGTGAATCGTGGAAACGGCCTGCCGCGCCAGGCGAGCATCATTGCCGTTGCGGCGCCAGCGGTTGCCCAGAGGAGGTAGTCGGGCCGGGCGAGGATGAGCGGCTGCCGGTCGAGGATAACGTCGCGCATCACTCCTCCGCCCGTTGCCGTGACGAGGCCCATGACCCACAGGCCGAAGACGTCGAACCTTCGACGGAGCCCAGCCTCAACACCGGAGACGGCGAAGGCCACCGCGCCCGCACGGTCCAGGATTCCCACGAGCGCGGCGCTGTCCAACTCCACGGCGAAGCCCTCCGTGGCGGGCTGAATTCCGGTCAGTTCTTGGGGCGGTTGAGCCAGCTCATCATGGCGCGCATCTCGGCGCCGACTTTCTCTACCGGGTGTTCGGCTTCCAGGCGCCGCATTGCAAGGAAGTGCGGCCTCCCTGACATGTTCTCGAGGATGAACTCCTTCGCGAACTGCCCCGTCTGGATTTCGCGCAAGACCTTTTTCATTTCCGCGCGCGTCTGGTCGGTGATAATCCGCGGGCCGCGGGTGTAGTCGCCATATTCGGCGGTGTCGCTGATGGAATAGCGCATCCGCGAGAGACCGCCCTCGTAAATGAGGTCGACGATCAGCTTCAGCTCGTGCATCGTCTCGAAAAACGCGCTCTCGGGCTGGTATCCCGCCTCTACCAGCGTTTCGTAGGCTGCCTTGATGAGCGATGACAGGCCTCCGCAGAGGATGACCTGCTCTCCGAAGAGGTCGGTTTCGGTTTCTTCCCGGAAGGTCGTTTCGAGCACGCCGGCGCGGGTTCCGCCAATGCCCTTGGCGTAGGCAAGCGCCAGCTGGAGCGCGACTTCGCTCGCGTCCTGATGGACGGCGACGAGACATGGCACGCCGCCGCCCTCCGTGAAGACCCTGCGAACGAGGTGGCCGGGGCCCTTGGGCGCAATCATCGTCACGTCGACGAACGGCGGCGGCTGAATCTGCTGAAAGTGGATGTTGAAGCCGTGGGCAAACATCAGCATTTTGCCCTCGGCGAGATTCGGCTCGATGCCCGCCTGGTAGATCTGCTTCTGCACCTGGTCCGGTGCGAGGACCATGATGATGTCGGCTTCCCGGGCGGCCTCCTCGACACTCGCAACGCGCAGCCCTTCGGCTTCAGCAGCTGCCCGCGACTTCGAGCCCGGGTAAAGGCCGACGATGACATCGCACCCGCTGTCGCGGAGGTTCAGCGCGTGCGCGTGCCCCTGCGAGCCGAAGCCGATGATCGCGATCTTGCGGCCATCGAGGAGGGAGAGGTCAGCATCGTTGTCATAGTACATCTTGGCCATGGTGGGAACCTCGTAGTGCTGCGGGCCTGGGGTGGGTGACAGGGCGCGAAGCGTCCCGGGTCAGGCTGGCATGATGACGCGCCGCTGGTGGCGGTCGTGGGCGTAGTTTTCAAAGGGGTTGACGCCGATTTCGCGGAGCATCGCGTACCCCTCGATAACCTGAATCTTCCCATCGACCAGGCGAACCCAATCCGCGAACCGGGGCCGTGAGGGGTCGATGGCAAGCTCAACCATCGCCATATGGTCGCCAGCCATCAGGTTGGTGACGCGAAGCCTGCCGAATGCCGGCATTGGGATGGAGGCGAGGAGACCGAGCACGTTCTCAGGGCCCGTGGCCACACCGTACACACCATCTATTACCGTGGCCTTCGACGAGAGCTGCTCGAGTGCTGTGTCCCGGTCGCCGGAGAGGAGCGCATCGTAGAAAGCCTGGACCACCTGGCGCGTTTGTGCGGGGCTTCCGCCGCGAAAGCCGATAGCATCGTTGAGCGCGGCCGTCGCAGGCTTGTCCAGGGTGATGTCGCGCAGCGTCGCGTACAGCCGCCGCCGGGCCACCTCTTCATCGTCCTCGGCGTCGAATTCGAAAACCTCGATGACCCGCTGCGTGAAGGGCCGCCAGTCGTACCCCTTCGCCTCGATGGTGGCCCTGACGGCGACCGCGTTGCCCTCCTCGATGTACTCGAGGTCGGCATAGTTGCAGTCTTGGTAGTCACGCAGGAACTCGCGGTGCCAGTCGGCGATGGAGACGGCATCGCGCAGGGTCGGGCCGCGGAACGACTGGAAAAGCGCATCCGGCTTGTGCCGCGCCTCGATTTCCGCGAAACGGTCGAAGTTGATGGCGGTAATGAGGGCGTTGACGGCGGGGATGTGAGACATACGCGAGCGGCACCTGCGCTAGGGTCGGGCGGATTGTACCCCGGTTCACGAATTGGGTCACCGCGCCCTCCGGGCCGGGCGGCGGGTTCCGGGTTCTGGTGATGCGCCGCGCACCTGACGAGGAATTGGCCTACCCTGTTCGGTGACCCCAACGAGCGGCATCGGGCCGCGCCGGAGCTGCTATGGCCAGCGCATCAGCATCACATGACGCACCGCGCGATGTTTTGACGCAGCAGGAAGCCGAAGAGCGGGCTGCCCGGGTTTCGAATGTCTCGTACGACATCGCACTTGACCTCCAGGACCGGGCGACGGGCTACCGCGGGAGCGTGACCATCAATTTCGACCTTTCGGGCGACGGTGACCTGTTTCTTGACTTCCGCGGCCGCAGCATCGAGCGCCTCGAGGTCAACGGGCGCGCCATCGAATCACCGATGTGGAACGGATACCGCCTTTGGCTCCCGGCGGACTGCCTTGCTGCGCACAACACCGTTCACATGGCCTATGAGAACGACTTCGACCACGAGGGCGACGGATTTCACCAGTTCGTCGACCCTGAGGATGGGCAGGAGTACCTTTACACTAACTTCGAGCCGTACGAGAGCCACCGCCTCTTTCCGCAGTTCGACCAGCCGGACATCAAGGCGGCCTACCGCCTTACCGTAACGGCGCCCGCGGGTTGGGAACTTATACACAACACAGCACCGGCATCCGTCGCATGGGAACCCGACGGCAGGCGCCGGTGGGACTTCCACCCGACCAGGAGGTTCTCCACCTACTTGTTCGCGCTCATTGCGGGCCCCTACCACGTGGTTCGGGACCGCCACGGGACTGTCGACCTTGGCCTCTTTTGCCGGAGGTCGCTGGCACGCTACCTCGATGCCGTCGAGATTTTCGAGGTTTCGAAACAGGGGTTGGACTTTTACAGCGATTTCTTCGGGGTGCCCTATCCGTTCGGGAAGTACGACCAGGTGTTCGTGCCCGAGTTCAATTCAGGGGCCATGGAGAACGTGGCGGCGGTTACTCATAACGAATACATGGTGTTCCGGGACCCGCCCACGATGAACCAGCGCCGTTCGCGAGCGGAAGTGATTCTCCATGAGATGGCCCACATGTGGTTCGGCAACCTCGTCACCATGCGCTGGTGGAACGACCTCTGGCTCAACGAGAGCTTTGCCACTTACATGTCGTATCTTTGCATGGAGCGCGCGACGAAGTTCGACAGCGGTTGGCTGGATTTCGCTTCCTCACTCAAAAACTGGGCATACCGGCAGGACCAGCTCGTGACGACGCATCCGATTGCCGGGCGGGTGGATGACACCGACCAGACGTTCCTGAACTTCGACGGCATCACCTATGGCAAGGGCGCCTCGGTGCTCAAGCAGCTGGTCGCTGCAGTGGGACTCGAAGGCTTTCGCGAGGGGATGCGGGAGTATTTCCGCCGTCACGCATGGGGCAACGCCACCCTGGAGGACTTCCTGAGCGCCATCGAATCCGGGAGCGGCGCATCCCTTCGGGATTGGGCCCACCTCTGGCTGGAGACGCCCTCGCTGAACACCATTGCAGCCCGGTGGGAAGCTGACGGCGACCGCATTGCCCGTTTTGTGCTTCAGCAAACGGCACCCGAAGAGTACCCCTTCCTTCGCCCCCACCGACTCGATGTCGGGTTGGCCCGGGAGGAGGAGGCGGGCCTTCGGGTCACGGTGCTCCCGGCGGAGATTGCAGGGGCCGAAGCGGAGTCTGCCGGGCGCCGTCGGGCTCCCCCGCCCCGATTTTGTCTTCCCGAACTACGGCGACCACGGCTACTGCAAAGTTGCACTCGACGACGCGTCGCTCAAATACGTCCTCGACCGCATCGATAGGGTGGATGACACCCTGCTCCGCCTGCAGCTGTGGGCATCGCTTTGGCATATGGTCAGGGACCAGCAGCTATCGTCGCTCCGGTATCTCGACCTTGTTTGTTCCAAGGCCCCGCAAGAGCCGCATCCGGAACTCGTGGAGACGATAACCGCAAACGCGCTTGCCGCTATCGCCCGGTACGTGCCGGAGGATCGCATCGAGACGGAAGCGCACCGGTTCTTCGAGGCCTCGCTGGGGGCGCTCCAGCGCGTGCCGGAGGGCGACCTTCAGAAGATTTGGGCGCGGGCACTGATCGGCGCTGCCGCGAGCCGGGATGACGTGGCATTCCTCGGCAAGCTGGCCGACGGCGAGTTTGCTGTTCCCGGCCTCGTGGTGGACCAGGACATGCGCTGGGCGATTGCCGTGAAGTGGGTGGCGTATGACGTGCCGGGAGCGGGCGAACGACTGGGGGTGGAGGCGGGCCGCGACCCCTCGGACCGCGGCGCGCGGGCACGGCTTCGTGCGGAGACGGCAGTCCCAGACCCTGCCGTGAAAGCCCGGGCGTGGGACCGGTTCCTGGGCGAGGGGTACGGCTCGCTGCATCTCACGGCGGCCGCCATGTCCGGCTTCAACTGGCGGCACCAGCGCGAGCTACTCGAGCCATTCATCCAGCGCTTTTTCGAGACCGTTCCGCAGGTCTTCGCGGCACGTGACAAGGAATTTGCGACCGATTTCTTCCGTAACCTCGCGCCATCGTACCGGGTCGATGAAGAGACCATCGGACGCGCACGCGCTGCCCTTGATGCAGTGGGCGACAACGTCCTGGCCCGACGAACGCTCCGCGAATTCATCGACGACATGGAGCGCGCGCTTCGGTGTCGAGCCCGGGCCGATGCGGATTGAGCACGGACGGGTCCATGTGCCTCCGCACTCCGGTTCGAAGCTCGTGAGCCCACCCACAGCCTGTAGGCAGGCGGCGCGGTAGGCTGTTGTCGAACCCCGCCCGGTGAAGTTCAACGACCATGCCGGTTCCCTCGACGACGACACCCCTCACCGAATCTCCAGCTGGCCAGTCCCTCATGGCGTTATCGCCCGCAACGCTCGAGTGGTACCGGGCACGCGGCGCACGGTGGCTGCGTGAGCGGGCCACCGTGACATGGGAGCGCCCCGCGGAAGCGCTGCAGGTGTTCGGCTCTGGGAACTGCGATTCGCGTCGTCGGCCTTCGGAGCGAAGGCCTTTCTGGAGTCCGCGCAACCGTGGAACAGACACTCGGCCGTTTCGCGTCCAGGGCCGACCGCGAGGTTCCCGCACCGCTGGTCTTCGCCGGTGCTGCGTTCGACCCGGCGGCCACGGTTCGCGATGCCGTTTGGGACGCCTTTGGAGGCTGGCAGGTGCTCGTGCCGGCCATCACCATCGTGCGGCGCGGCGAGCGGTGGTCGGGGTGGGCCTGCGCGGGCGATTTCCCAGTATCAGCGTGCGAGGTTCCGCCGGACCTCGGACGAGCGGCTTCAACAGACCTTCGCGCTGCTGTCACCCAGGCCGTTGGGGAAATCCGGTCCGGGGCCTATGAAAAAGTTGTCCTTGCGGGCTCGAGGGTAGTCCCGCTCGGTTCCACGACGCCCGCCGATGTTCTCGAGCGCCTCTGCCAAGCATTCCCGAGCTGCGCGGTGTTCAGCCTGCGTTCCGGCGGACTCACGTGGCTGGGCGCCAGCCCGGAGCCGCTCGCCCGGTGCGAGGCCGGGCGAGCCGAACTCGTTTCGCTCGCTGGTTCTCGACGGAGGGGTCGCGATGCTGCGGAGGACCTCCGACTTGAACAGGAACTGCTTACCAGCGCGAAAGAGCGCTGGGAGCATCGACTCGTTGTCGAGGCCATCGCGAGTGAAGCGCAGGACCTCCTCGAAGAACCATGTATCTCGGCAACCCCGGAGGTCATGAAGCTGGCCAACATCCAGCACCTCCGCACGCCGATTTCCGGGCAGCTCGCGCGCGGCGTCTCGATCCTGGACCTCGTCGAACGGCTCCACCCTACACCGGCCGTCGGCGGCTGGCCCCGAGTCCATGCGCTCGATGCCATCCGCCGCCTCGAGCGCATGGACCGGGGGTGGTATGCGGGCCCTATTGGCTGGGTGGACGCCGCCGGAAACGGCGAGTTCGTCGTCGGGCTGCGCACGGCGCTGCTCGGGTCGTCCGAGGCCCGTCTCTACGCTGGTGCAGGCATCGTGGCCGACTCCGACCCGGCGGCGGAGCTCGAAGAGATCGAGACGAAGCTCGATGCGCTGCGCGGGGTTATCTCGACGTGAGTGTTGCCCGCGCGAACACCCTCGCGGCGCGCGGCTTCGTGGCTGGCCTCGCAGCGAGCGGAGCCCGTCACGCAGTCATAACCCCGGGGAGCCGCTCGACCCCGCTGGTGTTTGCCTTTGCAGACCAGCAGGTGGTGCGCCCCTGGCTCGTCATCGATGAGCGGTCGGCCGGGTTTTTCGCGCTTGGGTTAGCAAGGGCGACCGGGTCGCCGGTGGCTATTGCCTGTACGTCCGGGACAGCGGTGGCGAATCTTTTCCCGGCCATCGCTGAAGCCAACCTGTCACGGGTCCCGCTGATTGCCATCACTGCGGACCGGCCGCCCCGGCTCCGCGATGTCGGCGCCGCTCAGACGATGGACCAGGTCAACGTGTTCGGGCGCCATGTGCGCTGGTCCATCGACCTGCCGGTCCCATTTCCCGGGGGAGATTGCCGCACCTACGAGGCGGCCGGGCTCCGGGCAGTTCAGGCGGCCGTTGCAGGAGTTCCCGGGCCGGTGCAGGTGAATTTCCCGTTCGATGAACCGCTGGTCGAGCCGCCGGCCGACCACCCCGGCCCGTGGAACCCCAGGGGCGGTAGCCTTGCGGTGCCGCTTTTCGAGCCCGCCGGTACCGGGGTCGAGCAGGCTTGCTCGCTCCTTCGCAGGGCGCAGCGCCCGCTCATTGTGGCCGGCCCGGAGACAGGAGGGTTGCCGGCACGCGACATCCTCGCGCTGGCTGAACGCATCGCGGCTCCTATCCTCGCCGACCCGCTCAGCGGCCTGCGGGCCGGGCTTCGCCCGGAGGAGGCCCAGCTCGTGCTCGATGCCTACGACGGATGGTTCCGCCACGCTTCCGCTCCCGAGCCTGACCTTGTGCTTCGGTTTGGTGCTGCACCCACGTCGAAGGTGCTCAACCAGCTGCTCGGGTCTCTGACGGACGTGCCGCAGGTGCTCGTCGACCTCCCCGGCGGCTACCGCGAGCCGAACGGGGTCAGGCCGCTCTTCGTTTGCGGCGAGGCAGGGGCGGTCGCACGGGCACTTTCGACGGTCGAATCCGCGACCGAGGGCGGGTGGTCTGCGCGCTGGGTGAGCGCCGACCGCGCAGCCCGCCGGGCGCTCGACCTGTTCGCGCGTGATGCGGACGAAGCGTTCGAGGGGCGAATTTTCGTCGAGCTGCGGCAGGCATTGCCGGCGGGTGCGGTGCTGGTCGCGGGCAACAGCATGCCGGTCCGGGACCTGGACGATTTCTTTGGGCTTCGGGAAGGCCCCGCGGAGCTAGTAGCGAACCGTGGGGTGAACGGTATCGACGGCGTGATGTCGAGCGCCGCGGGGGCCGCGGCTGCGGGTGTGCCGACGGTCGTGGTGGTCGGCGACGTCTCATTCCTGCACGACCTCAACGCGCTGTGGGCCGTGCGGGAGCATCGGCTGCCTTTGCTGGTCATCGTGGTTAACAACGACGGCGGCGGCATTTTCCACTACCTGCCGCAGTCGGCCCACCGAGAGCAGTTCGAGCAGTGGTTCGCCACGCCGCCACGCATCGACCCTCAGCGGGCAGCCGGTCTGTTCGACGTCCCGGCGGAGCGCGTGTCCGCGTGGAGCGATTTCCGCCGCGTGCTCACGCACTGGGCATCTGCGCCGGGGCCCCGGCTCGTCGAGGTTCGAACCGACCGGGCCGCAAGCGTGGCGATGCACCAGCGGGCCTGGAAGGCGGCGTCGGCCGCTGCGGCGGAGGTGCTGGGGCAGTGACGCGCGTCGAGGTGTCGCCGGGCTTTTTCCTCAACGTAGAGCAGTGGGGCTCAGGGCCCGACATCGTGCTCCTGCACGGATTCACCGGCTCAAGCCGGGCCTGGGGGGAGTTCGGCGAGCTGCTCGGCCGACGGCTCCGCTGCACCGCCGTCGACATTGCAGGACACGGCGCCTCGGATGCGCCGTCCGATGTTTCGCGCTACCACATCGAGCGGGTGGCCGAAGACTTGGTTTCTGCCGTCGGCGCCGTGGGGGTGTCGCGGGCTCCATGGCTCGGCTATTCAATGGGTGGGCGGACCGCCATCGCGGTTGCCTGCCTCCACCCCGATGCCGTCTCGGCGCTCGTCACGATCGGGGCATCGCCCGGACTCGAAACGGAAGAGGAACGCGCGGCTCGGCGCCGCGCTGACGAAGCGCTCGCGGAGCGCATCGAGCGTGAGGGAATCGAGGCATTCGTGACCTACTGGGAGGCGTTGCCCCTCTGGGCGAGCCAGGCCAGGCTCCCCGCCGAGGTGCTCGAAGCGCAGCGACGTGTTCGGCTGGCAAACCGACCCGCGGGACTGGCGAACAGCCTCCGCAGGATGGGCACCGGGGCGCAGCCGTCGTTCTGGCCTATGCTGGAAAAACTGTCAATGCCGTTCCTCGCGATCGCCGGGGCCCTCGACCACAGATACGCCGAGGTGGCGGAACGGATGGCCGGGCTCGCGCCCCATGGCCGATTCGCCTGTATCCCCGGAGCCGGTCACGCGGCGCAGCTCGAGGCGCCGAAAACGGTCGCCGATGCCGTCGTCTCGTTTCTCTTCGGGATTGCAATCTCTTTAGCGGAGCCTGTCCAATGACCGCCATTCAGTGGCAGCCTGTCCAGCAATACGACGACATCCTCTTCCACAAGGCGGAGGGTATCGCGCGTATCAGTATCAACCGGCCGGAGGTGCACAACGCTTTCCGGCCGAAGACGACGTTCGAGCTGATCGATGCATTCTCCCGCGCACGGGAGGACCCCGAGGTGGGCGTCGTCCTGTTCACCGGTGAGGGCGGCCGTGCGTTCTGCTCCGGCGGGGATCAGCGTGTCCGCGGTCACGGCGGGTACGTGGGCGAAGACAATGTACCGCGTCTCAATGTCACCGACCTGCACAAGCTCATCCGATCCATCCCGAAACCGGTGATTGCGCTGGTGGCGGGGTGGGCGATCGGCGGGGGCCACGTCCTGCACGTCATATGCGACCTGACGATTGCGGCGGAGAACGCACGGTTCGGACAGACCGGCCCGAGAGTCGGCAGCTTCGACGGCGGATTTGGTGCGATCCAGCTTGCCCGCAACGTTGGACAAAAGAAGGCCCGGGAGATTTGGTACCTCTGCCGTCAGTACGACGCCCGCGAGGCGCTGGAGATGGGACTCGTCAACGCCGTCGTTCCGCTCGAAGACCTCGAGGCGGAGGGTGTGCGCTGGGCCCGGCAAATACTCAAGATGAGCCCGCTCGCAATTCGAATGCTCAAGTCGGCCTTCAACGCAGAGCTCGATGGGATGGTTGGGATTACCGAGCTCGCTCACAACGCCAACATGCTCTTCTACATGACTGACGAGGCCAAAGAGGGGCGGAACGCGTTCCTCGAGAAGCGTGAGCCGGCCTACTCGGACTTTTCGCAGTTTCCCCGGCGGCCGTGAGTCGGGTTGCCGCTGCGCGCGTGATGCCTTATCGGCTGCGCCTCGTGTCGGCGCACACCGACGCGCGTAGCGCCTTCAGCTCGCGTGAGGGGGCGCTGCTTGAGCTGACCGACGCTGAGGGGCGGACGGCTCTTGGGGACTGTGCTCCTCTTCCGCCGTGGTCACCCGGGCTTGACGTCTGTGTCCCGGAGCTCGAACGACGGGCGCGGTCGCTTATCGGTGTGGAGCCCTTCGCGGCGTTCGAAGAGTTCTCGGCGGATTTACCCCTGGGTGTGCCCGGACCCGTCCGGGCAGCGCTCGAAGCCGCGCTCGGGTTCCTGGCGGCGGCCGAACGTCGCGTTCCGCTGGGCGCGCTGCTCGAACCGGGTCGGCAGCGGCCAGACCGATTGCGGGTCAACGCCCTCGTCGATACCGCCGCGCCGGAGGAGGCCGTGCGCGCTGCCGGGCAGGCCTGGGATGCCGGGTATCGTGCGTTCAAAGTCAAGCTCTCGGACGACGCGGGGCGCGACGCAGCCCTGCTCGCGTCCCTGCGCCAAGCCCTTGGGCCCCATGCGTACCTGCGCGCGGACGCCAACGGCGCGTGGTCTCCTGAGGAGGCCCTGCGGCGGGTCGATATGCTGCTCGAAGCGAACGTTGGGCTCGTCGAGCAGCCCCTGCCGCCGGGGCGCGAAGGGAGCCTGCAGGTCATGCGGGAACTGCGGAGGCGTGGCGTGCGCGTCGCACTGGACGAGTCGCTGGCGGACGGGGCGAGGGGTCTCGCCCTTCTCGACGAGGATGTGTGCGATGCGGCGGTGCTCAAACCGTCGCTCCTCGGCTTGGGGGCAGCGCGCCGCATCGCGCGACGGGCCCGCGAGGCAGGGCTCGAGGTGATCGTTACCGGCGCCTTCGAATCGTCGGCTGGGCTCGGGGCTGCTTTGGAGTTCGCGGCAGCCCTGGGCACCGGCGACACCTGGCATGGGTTTGCGACGGCGCTCGCGGTTCTCGATGACCCGGTGGGAGGTGCTCCGCGGCCTTCCGCCGGGGAGGTGGCCCTGCCAGCAGCGGGAGTGTTTCCGGGGCTCCGCGGCAGCCCGGCAGGGCGAGAGGTGGTGGGCAGATGAATGCCGCATCAAAAGCGTTTGATTGGGTGCGGCACCGCGCTGCGGTCCTGCCCCGTCATCCCGCGGTGGCCTTCGACGGGGGGACGTGGACGTTCGCCGAGCTGGACCGGCGCGTCTCGGCGGTTGCCGGCGGCATCACCAGGGCAGGTGCGGAACCCGGTGACCGGCTCGCGCTCCTTGGGGCGAATTCCCCGTTTTACGTCGCGGCCGTCTTCGCAGCGGCGCGGTGTGGTAACCCCGTGGCTCCGTTGAACTGGCGCCTAACCCCGCGTGAGCTTGCCTGGCAGGTCAACCGTATTGGGGCTCGCGTGCTCCTGCACGACTCGGCGTTTGCCGGGCCGGCGCGAGAGGTGGCGGCCGACGCGGGTGTGCTGCTCCTCGACATCGAGGCCGCCGCCGCGGGTGACGCGGTGCCCGGCCACAGTTCGCCTGGAATGTGGAGCGGCGATTTCATGCTGATGTTCACCTCAGGCACGACCGGACAGCCCAAGGCGGCACGGCTGACCTTCGAGAACTTCTTCGCCAGTGCGGCGGCTTCGGCGTTCAATATCGGGGTCCAACCCGCGGACCGCTGGCTGGCGTGCATGCCGCTGTGTCACGTCGGCGGCCTATCCATCGCCACGCGCTCACTCATCCAGGGAACGACTGCGGTCATCCATGCCGCGTTTGACCCCGAACGTGTCAACGCCGCACTCCGGCGGGAGGGAATCACCCTCCTCTCCGTGGTGCCAACCATGCTCGCGCGCATGCTCGAGGCCGACGACAAACCGTACCCCGCAAGTGTCCGGGCCGTTCTCGTTGGCGGCGGGCCAGTCTCACTCGACGTACTGGAGCGGGCCGCGTCTCGGGGACTGCCCGTCCTCCAGACGTACGGCCTGACCGAGGCAACGAGCCAGGTTACGACCCTTGCCCCTGGCGACGCATTGACCCACCTCGGCTCTGCCGGCAAACCGCTCTTTGGTGTGCAGGTGGCCCTCGACGCGTTGCCCGGTGAGCCCGGAGAGATCCTTGTCGCCGGGCCGACGGTCTTCCCCGGCTATTTCGATGACCCGGCAGCGACGGCCAGCGCCCTGGACAGCGGATGGCTGCGGACGGGTGACGTCGGACGACTGGACGAAGAAGGGTTCCTCTACGTGCTCGACCGGCGAGACGACCTCATCGTCTCCGGGGGGGAAAACGTCTACCCGGCAGAGGTCGAGGCCGCGCTCGAAACTCACCCTGCGGTTCGGGAGGCTGCGGTGGTCGGCGTACCCGACCCGCGCTGGGGCCAGCTCGTGGCCGCCGCGCTGGTTCCTGCGCCGGGGCGAGTGGTCGACCCCGTGGAGGTCGAGACGTGGCTTCGCAAGCGGCTCGCCGCCTACAAGCTGCCGCGCCGGTGGCTCACGGTAGACGCGCTTCCCCGTACGACCAGCGGGAAGCTGCAGCGCCATCGGGTTCGCGACTGGTTTGGGCCCCACCCGTAGAATGCGCGGCGCGGAGGGTGACCCATGAACTTCGGTCTGCACATCGGCCAACAAAACATCGGGATCGACGAGTTGCGCCGTCTCTGGAAGTGGGCAGATACGGCCGGCTTCGACTGGGTCGACGTCTGGGACCACTTCTACGAGGCCCCGCCGGTCGATGGCAACGGCAGCTGCTTCGAGGCCACGACCTGCATGGCCGCCATGGCGTGTGAAACCGCGCGTGTGCGTATCGGCGTGCTCGTGCTCGGGATGGGATATCGGCACCCCGCGGTGCTCGCAAACGCGCTTTGCACCATCGACCACCTTAGCGGCGGGCGGCTGGAGATTGGTCTCGGCGCTGGCTGGCACGAGCCCGAGTACCGCGCCTACGGCATCGCCTTCCCGTCCATAGGGCAGCGCCTGGATATGCTCGAGGAGGGAATCCAGGTCATCAGGCTCCTGACGACGAAGGACAGGGCCGACTTTGCCGGGCGGTACTACCGGCTCGACGACGCTGCCTGCAACCCAAAACCTGTCCAGGCCCGGCCGCGCATCTGGGTCGGCGGCAACGGCGAAAAGCGGACGCTTCGGATTGCCGCTCGGCACGCCGACGGCTGGAACACGCCGTACACCTCTCCTGACGAGTTTGCACGGCTCTCCGGCGTGCTCGACCGCTGGTGCGAAGCGGAGCAGCGAGACCCTGTGACCATCGAACGCACCGTTAATTTATCGTTCCACCTGGCGGCGAGCCCTGCATCCCTGGACCGGGCAGAGCGGCAGTACCGGGAGACTTGGGGCCCGGCGGCCGAGGGGATGCGCAGCCGCGGCGTTGTTACCGGGTTGCCGGCGCAGGCGGTGGAGCTCGTGGGGCGCTACCGCGAGGCTGGCGCGACACGGGTGAACATCGCCATTCGGCCGCCGGTGGACTGGGACGCCCTCCACGCCTGGACCGAGGAAGTTATCCCGGAGTTTGCCGTCTGACTGGCCGGCGGCGGCTGCCTCGCCGTACGATCACGCTGTGAACGACCCCCTGCGTGTTGCCGTCCTCGGTTCCACCGGGTCGATCGGGCGGCAGGCGCTTGATGTCATTGCCCGGTCCGGCGGGCGCTTCGAAGCAGTGGCCCTCGCCGGCGGCGAGAATGCGTCGCTGCTGGCGGAGCAGGTCGCTGCGTTCCGCCCGCGGTATGTTTCGAGTGTGGTCCAAACCGAAGGACTCTCCGAGGCTGTGGAGGCCGCTGGCGCGGAGGTCGTGGAGCCCGAGGCGATTGCCATCGCGCCGGATATCGATGTGGTACTCGTCTCCACTGCCGGTGCGGCCGGTCTCCACCCCACGCTCGCGGCGTTGCGAGCCGGGAAGCCGGTGGCCATCGCCAACAAAGAAGTGCTCGTGATGGCGGGCCATCTCGTCCGGCAGGCGATGTCGGAGGGCGGCGGCGAGCTACGGCCGGTCGATAGCGAGCACTCTGCCATCTGGCAATGCCTCTGGGGAGAGTCCCACGCCCGCATTCGCCGCATCATCCTGACCGCGAGCGGCGGAGCCTTTCGGGATTACAGCCTGGAACAGCTCGCTACCGTGACCCCTGAACAGGCCCTTGACCACCCGACGTGGAAGATGGGGCGGAAGATCACGGTGGATTCCGCGACACTGATGAACAAAGGCATGGAAACCATCGAAGCGATGTGGCTCTTCGATGTGCCAATGACGGCCGTGGATGTCGTGCTCCATCGCGAATCCATCGTCCATTCACTGGTCGAATTCAGCGACGGAAGTGTCAAGGCGCAGCTCGGCGTACCCGACATGCGGCTTCCCATCCAGCTCGCGCTAAGCTTCCCCGAACGCGCCCCCGAACCGCCAATGCCGCTGCTCGACCTTGCAACTGTCGGGGCGCTCCACTTTGGCAAGCCAGACGTAGAGCGGTTCCCCTGCCTCCGCATCGCGATGGATGCAGGGCGCATAGGCGGCACCGCGCCGGCGGTCATGGCCGCCGCCGACGAGGTCGCGGTCGAACGCTTCCTCCGGCACGAGCTGCGGTTCGTCGATATCCCGCGCGTCATTGAATCAGTCCTCGAGCGTCACAGCCCGATCGCGAATCCGACGCTCGAGGAGGTTCTTGGCGCCGATGCTGAGGCTCGGCGGCTGGCGGCGGCCATTGCCCCGGGGGTGGCCGCATGACCTTTCTCGCGTTCGACCCCCTCGCAATCCTCCAGGCGGCCGTGCCCTTCCTTGGCATCCTCGTTGTGCTCGTAGTCATCCATGAGTTTGGGCACTTTCTAGCCGCGAAGGCCTTCGGCATCAAGGTTCTCGAATTTGGTATCGGCTTTCCGCCGCGCGCCTGGACGTTCCTCCGCAGGGGCGAGACCGAGTACACCCTGAACTGGCTCCCGATCGGCGGCTTCGTGCGGCTGCTTGGCGAAGAGGACCCTTCCGACCCCCGCAGCCTCGCTGCCCAGAAGGCGTGGAAGCGTCTCGTCGTGATGTCGGCTGGCGTGGTGATGAATCTCGTGACCGCCGTACTGCTCCTCGCAGTCGGGTTCATGGTTCCGAGGGAGCGGGCGCTCACCATGGCGCAAATTCTGGAGGTCGCACCGGGTTCGCCGGCGGCGGAGGCGCGCATTGAGGGTGTGATGCGCGATGGCTCCACTCCCCAGCCGGGGCTCCAGCCGGGCGACATCGTGCTCGAGGTCGAAGGAAAGGAAGTCCGCAACACCTCCGAGCTCGTATACGCGAACCGCCTGCACCTCGGCGAGACGCAGCGCTGGGTCATCAACCGGGCGGGGTCGACGCTAACAGCCTATGTGTATGCGCGCTGGGACCCGCCGCCCGGGCAGGGGCCCACGGGTGTGCGCATCGGTGCTCCGGCTTCGTGCTCCACGGACAGCGAGGGAAATCCGGTTTCATGCCAGCCCCTGTACCCCTACACCGAGAAGGTCTGGGACTGGCCATGGACTGCGCTGGCGAAGGCGGTCACCTCGCTCGGTGAGACGTTCCGGCTCACGGTCAACGAGATTCGCGTGATGGTTTCCGGGACGTCCGGCGCCTCCATGTCGAACGGACAGCCGGCCTTCACCGGTCCGGTCGGCATTGCGGAGACCACGGGCAACATCATTTCGGAGCAAGGCTGGCGACCGCTGATCGAGCTGGCGGCCCTGTTGAGCCTGAACCTCGCAATCTTCAACGCTCTCCCGATCCCCATGTTGGACGGCGGCCGCATGCTGTTCGTCTTCATCGAGATTCTCCGCGGGGGACGCCGCATCGCCCCCGAGAAGGAGGCGCTGGTCCACTTCATGGGATTCGCGCTCCTGCTCTTTGGCGTTCTGGTCGTGACGTATTTCGATATCGCACGGCTCGTGAGCTGATGTACACGGCCGTCTTTGTGTCAATCTATCTCGTGGTCTGGGGCACCCTGGCGTTCCTGCCGTGGCTCGGGGTCAGTGTGGCGACACGGGGCCGTGCGGGACTCTGGAACCTTCCGCTCTGCCTCGCCTCGGGCATCATCGCGGCGCTGGCTGTTCCGTTCACGGGCGCCACGGGGTGGTATGGGCTGTGGGGCAGCCTCGCAGCGGCGTTTTTCGTTCCGCTGACGCTCCTGCTGGTTCGGCGCTGGGCGGGGTTACCAGGCATCGAAGCACATAGAGAACCGTGGGCGGGCGGGCAGCAGTGAGGCAGCTGGCGCTCTCCACCATGTTCGCGCAGCAGGCGCGGTTCGAAGATGGCGCCGCGTTCGCTCGCTTCGCAGCGGAAGCCGGTTACGATGCGATCGAGGTCAGCCACTCAACGCCGGCGGCGAAAATCGAGGCCATTCTCCGGTGCGGGATGCTGCCCGTAGTCTCTGTCCACCAGCCTGCGCCGTATGAACGTCTCCCGAATGGGCGCGGAAACTCGAGCCTCAACCTCGCGAGCCTTGATGAGGACGAACGGAGGGCCGCCGTGGAAGCGGCGGCCAGGTCGATCGACCTGGCCGCCAGGGTCGGCGCTCCACGGGTCGTCGTACACCTGGGGCACGTCGGGGAAAGCGCCGCGCAGTACGACGAGGAGCTCGCATTGCGCCGGGCTTACGATGCGGGCGAGCGCGAGGGTGAGCGCGTGGAAGCTCTCAGGGCCACGCTGCGGCAGCGGCGGGCGTCGGCCGCGGAGCCCTATCTCGCGGCTGCCCGACGTTCACTGGAGGAGCTCGTCGCATTGGCGGAGCCGAACGGCATCGCTCTTGGAATCGAGAATCGGTACCACTTCCACGAGATCCCGCACCCGGAGGAGTACGGGCCGCTGTTTGAGGGTTTCGCGCCGGAGCAGGTTGGGTACTGGCACGACGTCGGGCACGCTGAAGTGCTCCACCGACTCGGGCTCATCGACCAGCATGCCTGGCTGCGCAGGTGGTCGGGCCGCTGTGTCGGCGCCCACCTCCACGACGTCGAGGGAATCGGGGACCACCGTGCGCCAGGGGATGGTGATGTCGATTGGACCTACGTGGTGCAGGGAGTCCGCCACCTGCCGCAGCTCACGCTCGAGATCAATCAGTACCAGCCAGCTGAACGAGTCCGCGCGGCGCGGGCCTTCCTCGCAGGAATCGGACTGGGCTAGAACTTCAGTTCGAGGCTGATGTCCAATGCCCGCGCGCTGTGGGTCAATGCGCCCACGGAGATGGCATCGACCCCGGTCTCGGCGATGGCTCTGACGTTCTCGAGGCGGACTCCGCCGGAAGCTTCCAGCCTGGCCCTCCCGGCGGTTTGCTGTACGGCGAGCGCGATGTCGGTGATGGACATGTTGTCGAGGAGTATCCACTCGGGCCGGGCTTCGAGGGCAGCCTCGAGCTGGGCGATGTGGTCGATTTCGATTTCGATGGCCACACCCGGCGAGCGCTGCCGAATTGCGGCTGCTGCCTCAACAAGTGAACGTCCTTCACGCGCGATGGCTTCGCGATGGTTGTCCTTGATCATGGCCATGCTCGCGAGGTCGCGCCGGTGGTTCGCGCCGCCTCCGCAGCGCACGGCGTATTTCTCCAGGTCACGGAGGCCGGGTGTTGTCTTCCGTGTATCGAGGATGAGCGCCTGCGTTCCGGCGACGGCATCGACGAACGCCCGTGTGAGCGTCGCCGTGCCGCTCAAGCGCTGAAGGAAGTTGAGTGCCACCCGCTCAGCCTGGAGGAGGGCCCGGACCGGGCCCGTGACAACGGCGAGCGGCTCGCTTGCACCGAACTTCTCGCCGTCTGTGCGATGCGGTTCGAAGCGGCAGCGGTCGTCGATGAGGCGGAAACACGCCTCTGCAACCGGGAGCCCGGCCAGAACGCCCGCTTCCCGCGCTACAAATGTCGCATGGCCTGTGAGCCCGGCATCGACGGTCGCGAGCGTCGTCACGTCGTCGAAGGCACGGTCCTCTTCCAACGCGAAGCGCGCCAACCGTTCAATCAGCCGCGGGTCGAGCTCATGCGCCACGAACCAACACCTGCCTGCGCTTCCAGCGGAGGTCGTCGGTCTCGGGGAAATCGCTTCGGTAGTGGCCGCCGCGGCTCTCGGTTCTCCGAAGTGCCGCCTCGAGCATGAGCATCGCGACGGTGGTCATCTGACGGCGCTCGAACGCCTCGCGCCCCAGCGTGCCTTCAGAGCGGGCGGGCCACGAGGCAATCGTTTCGAGACCCCGCTGGAGTCCCTCCGCGTCGCGTTCGATGCCGGCGCACTCCCACATCATCGACTGGAGGGCGCTGCGCGACGGGGCGGCGGTGCGGGGTACCGGAAGTGAGACCCGGTCAGCCGTTGGGGGAGCGCAGCCCCATTCACGGGACTTCAGGTGCTCGACGACGCGCTTGCCGAATACGACGGTTTCCATGAGCGAGTTACTGGCGAGACGATTGGCGCCATGCACTCCCGTGCAGGCGCATTCTCCGCAGGCATACAGGCGAGGGATGGTCGTCCGGCCCCAGGTGTCAGTACGAACGCCGCCCATCAGGTAATGCGCTGCCGGTGCTACCGGAATCGGGTCCGAGCGGATATCGATACCTGCGGACTTGCAGTAGGCGAAGATGGCGGGGAAGCGGGCCGCCAGGTCAATCGACTTGAGCTGCGTGCAATCGAGCAAGACGTGGTCGCTTCCTTCGCGTTGCATTTCGCGAACGATGGCGCGGGCGACGACGTCGCGCGGGGCGAGGTCAGCGAGCTGGTGGTACCGTCGCATGAAGGCGTCTCCCGCGAGGTTCCGGAGCACAGCACCTTCGCCCCGTACGGCTTCGGAGATAAGAAAGGTGGGGACGCCCGGCACGCGCAGCGCCGTCGGGTGAAACTGGTAGAACTCGATATCGGCGATTTCGGCACCAGCGTCGAAGGCCAGGGCGACGCCGTCGCCGGTCGCAACATCGGGATTCGTCGTATGCGAGAAGAGCTGGCCCGCGCCTCCCGTGGCGAGCACGACGGCATCACCCTCGTATCGCTCCCGCTCTCCGGACTGCAGCGCGACGGCTTCGACCCCGCAGGCCTCGGCGTCACGAAGGATGACCCGCGTCACCAGCGTGTGGTCGAGAATGGTGATGGCAGGGTCCTGTGCTGCTGCCGAGAGCGCAGTTTCGATGGCGGCGCCCGTCCGGTCGCCGCCAGCGTGGAGCACCCTCGCGCGGCTGTGGGCGGCCTCCCGTCCGAGCGCGACCTCACCCCCGAGCGCATCGAACGAGACCCCGTATTCGACGAGGTCGCGGATCCGGGCGGGCGCCTCGTAGCAGAGAATTCGCGCCGCGTCTTCGTCGACGAGACCGGCACCAGCCGCGATGGTGTCGGCGAGGTGCTGTTCGGGCGAGTCCAGAGGACCGACGGCAGCCGCGATGCCGCCCTGGGCCCACCTCGTGTTGCATTCGTCGATGCTCCCTTTGGTTAGCACCAGCACCGGTCCGAGGTGTCTCGCCTCCAGGGCCACGAAGAGGCCAGAGATTCCGCTCCCGACCACGATGACTGCATACCGCCCGCCTACGGGAGCTTCATCTGCCATGGACTTAGTGTACGAGGTACACGAAGTCCCGACCAACACGACATGCCGTTCGCCTGTCTGTCGGCTCCCGCGTATGCTGTGGAGCTATCGAATTTCCTGAGAGAAGTAAAGGCCCCTGCAATGTTTTCCAAGGTCCTGGTAGCGAACCGCGGCGAGATCGCCCTTCGCATCGTCCGCGGGCTTCGCGACCTCGATATCCGGTCGGTCGCTGTGTATTCCGATGTGGATCGCCTGTCACAGCACGTCCGCTATGCGGATGAGGCGCACTGCATCGGGCCTGCGGACGCCCGGGAGAGCTATCTCAACGTCGAACGCATCATCGATGTCGCCCGGCGCTGCGGTGCCGATGCGATCCACCCCGGGTATGGCTTCCTCGCGGAGAACGCGGAGTTTGCCGAGGCGTGTGAGGACGCCGGACTCGTGTTCATCGGCCCCTCCCCCGAATCGATCCGCCTGCTCGGCGACAAGATCGCTGCCCGCCGAATCGCCGAGCAGGCAGGCGTCCCGGTCCTTCCGGGGAGCGGGGAGTTGACTTCCATCGAAGACGCGCTGGCCTTTGCCGAGCGCATCGGCTACCCGGTGATGATCAAGGCCGCAGCTGGCGGCGGCGGCCGTGGCATACGCCTCATTGAGTCACCGGAGGAGCTTCCCGGGGCGGCCGCACGGGCGATGCAGGAGGCGGCGGCAGCCTTCGGCAATCCTGCCATCTACGTCGAGAAGAACCTCAAGCGCGTCCGGCACATCGAGGTGCAGGTCATCGGCGACCGCTATGGCAACATCGTGCCTCTGGGTGAACGGGAATGCTCCATCCAGCGGCGGCACCAGAAGATCATCGAAGAGTGCCCGTCGGTCGCGGTAAGCCCCCAACTGCGACGGACGCTTTCGCGCCACGCCGTTCGCATTGCGCGGGCAGCGAATTACCATAACGTTGGCACGGTCGAATTCCTGCTGAACGAGGATGGCTCCCACTTCTTTCTCGAAATGAACACGCGGCTCCAGGTCGAGCATCCGGTCACAGAGATCGTTACGGGCACCGACCTCGTGAAGGACCAGATCCTTGTGGCCGCCGGGGAGGAGCTTCCCTACGAAGAGGCCGACCTCCTAACGCGCGGGTGGGCAATCGAGTGTCGCATCGTGGCTGAGGACCCCTTCAACAACTTTCTTCCCTCGGTCGGCCGTGTTGTCTTCGCCCGGGAACCTGCAGGGCCGGGCATTCGCGTGGAAAGCGCCCTCTACGACGGCATCGAAGTGACCCCGTATTACGATTCACTGCTGGCCAAGGTGACGGCATGGGGGAGGAACCGGGAGGGAGCGCGGCAGCGCATGAAGCGCGCGCTGGCAGAGTTTCGGGTGGTGGGCGTGGCTACCAACATCCCCTATCTGCAGCAAATCTTGGACCTGCCCGATTTTATCAACGGTGATATTGACACCGGGTTCCTCGACCGGAACCAGGTCCTCGCTGAAGAGCACTACGAGGAACAGCGGCGGATTGCCGAGATCGCAGCCCTGCTGCTGGTTACCAGCGGGGAACGAGACAACGGGGACCAGCCGATGAATGGCCAGCTTGCGCCAGCGAACGGCTACCGCTCGGCCATCGGCGCATGGCGGCGGCAACAGGCTGGCCCCACGATTGCCGGGGGAGGCATGGGTCGATGGCCAAGAAGTATCTGATCCGCTCGGAAGACTCCGCGGTTGCGTACGAGGTCGAACACGACGGAGAGAGCACGCGCGTCCGAAGGGAGGATGAAGAGGAGTGGACGCGGGTGGAGCTTCATCGGCTAGGAGATTCGCAGCTCTACCTGTTGATGCTGGAACACCGGCCGGTGGAAATTTACCTTGAGCGTCGGCGCGGCGGCTCTCGCGCAACCATCGGGAGGCATGCTTTCGACTTCAACGTGGAGCGATGGCGGCCACAGGCGGCCAAGCTTGCCGTACAGCAGATGCAAACGGGCGTGCGCCGCATCGTCGCGCCGATGACTGGCTCCATCGTCGAAGTGCGCTGCAGGCCAGGGGACCGGGTTGCGCAGGGTGATGTCCTGCTCGTGATCGAATCGATGAAGATGAACAACGAGCTTCGCTCGCCCGCCGCAGGAACCGTTGAACAGGTGGCGGTGTCGGGAGGTCAACGGGTCAATGCCGGCGACCTTCTCGTTTCACTCCAGCTCGGTTGAGCGTGTCCGGTCTGTTGACCCCCCGCGGGGGCGGGCAGTACGGTAAATGTGGCTGTGCTAGACGGGGAGCTAGCGGTGCCCTGAACCCGCAATCCGCTATAGCGGGGTCGAATTCCTGCTCGAGGGCTGCGCAATCGGGGACTGTCCTCTCCAGCCGGCGCCGAGGGTCTGGTCCTGCGCGGCGAGGCGCTCCGAACCTGGTCAGGTCCGGAAGGAAGCAGCCATAAGGGGTTTGCCTCGGGTGCCGCAGTCAACCGGGCCTGAGCCGCCTGGGGCAGAGCAAGCCCGGAGGCCAGTTCGACAGCAGGTGCACGGCCACCCTCTCTAACGTTCGACCGGCCCGGTACCCGCACGGGCTCGCGTCAATCCACCAGGAGTGCGTGTGACGCAGGCCCTGCCCCGGGCGGTTTCTGCTTCCAGCCTTCGGCTCGAGCGCGCGGCCTTCGTTCGGCGAGCACGGGCGAGGATTTTTCGCGGTCGCCAACACGCCGCGGCCGTGCTGGCGACGGTCGCCGTTACCCTCCTAGGGGCAATCGCGTTTCCTCAGCGGGAGACGCTGGTTGTTGCGGAAGGAGGCGCGAGCGTCTACCACACGGTGTTTCCGGGCGAGCTGGCGGCGCTCCCGGGCATGGACCCCGCCGCGTTGCGGGCGGCCCGCTCTTTCGAAGGTGAGGGGCTCGCGGGCTTCGGTCTCCCCGCAACCCGGACCGTGGGTATTGCTGTCGATGGCCGCGAATTTACCGTTGCCACCACGGCCGCAACCATTGCGGGTGCGCTCGCCGAGGCTGGCGTGTGGCTCGGTCCGCGGGACCGGGTTCTTCTCAATGGCGTCGTGGCCACGCTTTCGACGCCGCTGGAGGGTGTGCGCCTGCCGGCAGCGGTCGGTCACGGCAGCGATGCGCCGCGCGTCACCGTCGAACGGGCGCGCCGATTCGTCGTCTTCATCGATGCCCTTCGTCTCGAGGTGCAGTCCCCGGCGGCGTCGGTGGCAGAACTGGTCGCCGACCTTGGGCTCGTTGTCCGCGAGGCCGACCTCGTCGCGCCCGCACCGGAAACGCCACTGGTCGCAGGGATGACCGTGCGACTAGCCCCGGCGCGGACAGTGAATGTGATTCTCGATGGACAGGCCCAGGCGCTGTACACCCGGGCAGCCACGGTCTCGGAAGTCCTCAGCCTCCTCGAATTGGGCGGGGCTGAGGTTGTGGAGCTTTCACACGACCCTGCCGAGTACCTTCCTGCAGGAGCTACGTTGGTCGTTGGTACCCTCCGGACGGTACGCGAGGAAGTCCTCGAGCCGCTTCCGCCCTCAATCATCGTCGAGGAAGACCCGGCATTGCCGCGGGGACAGGTCCGCCTCTTTGCGGGGCAGCCCGGTGAAGTTCGCATCGTCTACGAAGCAACCTATCGAAATGGCAACCTGGAGCGTCGCGAGGCCGTCAGCCACGCGGTCACCCGTGCGCCGGTTGCAACGCGGCAGGTGATTGGCACGCTCGACGCACCTGCCTCGCCGGTCCTGCACAGCCCGGAGTACACAGGACCATACCGGAAAAAGGTCACGGTCTGGGCGACCTGGTACAACGCCAGCCATGGTCCGTGGGTGCAGGGAGACCCGAACTACGGGAAAACTGCGACGGGTGTCATCGTGAAGCGGGGCATCTGCGCGGTAGACCCCGAGTTCATTCCGCTCGGCACCCGCTTCGTGGTGCCGGGATACGGGCTCTGCGTGGCGGCCGACGTCGGCGGGGGGATCAAGGGCTGGAAGGTTGACCTGGGATTCCCGGAAGATGCCGGACCGAATCCCTGGCGCACCGGGAACGTCGACATCTACCTCCTCGACTGAGGCGGCAGCGCGCGCCTAGGATGGCAATATGGCGCGCACGAATTCCGAGCGGCTGCCGGGTCCGCGTCCCAGGAAGGCGCTCGGGCAGCATTTCCTCCGAGATGATGGCGTGTTGATGGACATCGTTGGTGCGCTCCGCGTGCCGGAGGGCGGACTCGTTGTCGAGGTCGGTGCGGGGACGGGCCAGCTCACGGCAGCGCTTCTCGATGCAGGACATCCCGTTGCCGCCATCGAAGTCGAGCAGCGGCTCATCGGCCATCTTCGGAATCGCTTTGGCAGGAACCCCAACCTGCGCCTCATCGAGGCCGATGCACGCGTGGTCGACCTCGCGGAGCTTGTCCCGGGGGACCGGCCCTTCGTCGTCGCCGGCAATTTGCCGTACTTCGCTGCGAACCCCATCATCCGCAACATCCTCGAGGGCAGGCGGCAGCCGACCGAGCTGGTTGTCATGGTCCAGCGTGAAGTTGCCCGCGAGATGACTGCGGCGCCGGGCAACTGGTCGCTGTTGACTATCTCCATCCAGGTCTACGCCGACGCCGAGCTCCTGTTCGACGTTCCGCCCGAGGCCTTCGACCCGCCCCCTGCTGTGTGGTCATCCGTTGTCCGGCTGAGAGTCCGTCCCGAGCCTGCAATTCCTGCAACCGAACTGCCGGCGTTTTTCGACTTCGTTAGCCGAGTCTTCCGCAATCCCCGCAAGCAGCTGCACAACAGTCTCGCGAGGGGCGTATGGCTCCCCCCTGGCGGTGCACGGGCGGCGGCTCTCCGCGCCGGCATCGACCCCGCCCGCCGTCCGGAGACGCTGGACCTGCATGATTGGCAGGCGCTCCGCCGGGCGTGCGATGAGGTGCTGGCCCTTGCCTGAGGTGCTCACCGTCCGCGCGCCGGCCAAGGTCAACCTCGCGCTCGATGTCCTGGCCAGGCGCGTTGACGGCTACCACGACGTCGACACGGTCTTTCAGGAGCTGGAGCTTGCCGACCAGGTGTCGCTCGAGCCCGCCGAAGCGGCCGAGGTCAGGGTGACCGGTCCGTTCGCGAAGGGTACACCTGCCGATTCCCAGAACCTTGCGCTGCAGGCACTTCACCTGGCTGCAGGGGCCGCGGGTGAAGCTGCCGACTTCCTCATCCGGCTCGAAAAGAACATCCCGCCGGCGGGCGGCCTTGGCGGAGGGTCCTCCGACGCCGCGGCCGTGCTCAGCGTGCTCTCGCGCCGATGGCCCGCGCTGCAAGCCAAGCTGCCCCGGCTGGCGCTCGCACTCGGCAGCGACGTCCCATTTTTCCTGCTCGGGGGCACGGCCCGAGGCCTGGGGCGGGGCGAGGTGCTCGAGGCGCTGCCTCCGCTTCCGCCGCACGATGTGGTGCTTTTTCCGTTCGACGACGAGGCGGCCATTCCCAAGAACAAGACGGCATCGGTCTTCGCCGCACTCGAAGTTCTCCCGCCACAGGCGCCGTGTCTGCCCGGCGTCGTCGAGCTGCTCACGTCGGGCCACTGTAGCAGCCGCGATCTGTGGGGAACGAACGCGCTCGAACTTGCGGCTGTCCGGGTCATGCCGGGCCTGGGGGAGTTCCGGAGGCGCGTCGAAGAAGCCATCGGCGAGCCCGTTATCCTGAGCGGCGCGGGGCCGACGTGGTTCTGGATTGGCCCCCTCGGGCAGGGGTCCGCGATTGCGGCAGCCGCGCGGCAAGCGAACCTCACTTGCATCGAGACGAGGACGGCGCTGCGCTCGTGAGCGCGAGCACGGTCATCGCTGGCTGGGCCATGGGGCACGTCATGGCCATCCTGTCGACCCTGGCCCTGACGTACTTGGCGGTGCAGCCGGGTGCGGCCCGGCTGATTCGGCGTATCCTCGACCCGGAAGTGCCCGGGGCGCTGATCGCGGTCCCGATTTCCATCGGAACGGCCGTCCTGTGGTCGATGGCGGGTCTCGTCCTCGCGTCGGTGTACGTCCTCGGCGATTTCGACGCCATGCGGCCGGCGCTCGGCTCGCCAAGCGGACCGTGGCTGCTACTCATCGCGGCGCTTGCGTGGCTTCCGGTGCCGGTCTTGTGGCTCGTCTCTCGTCGCTACTGGTGGCTCTGGCTGGGGATGTCGCTGAGCTTCCTCGGGCTCTTCGGTTGGGCCATGCCCCTCCTCGGGGAGCGGTGATATACTCGGCCCACTCGTGAAATTCCGAACGAATCTGCGGAGGACGCCGTTTGCCGGGGACCATCATTGACATGCACCTGCACACCACCCGGGGCGCCTCGGATTCCATGCTCGACCCCGACGACCTCATCGCTGAGGCTCGCCGGGTAGGCCTAACCGGTGTCAACATCACCGAGCATGACCGGATGTGGGAACCGTGGGATCTCAACCCGTTCCGCAAGAAGCATGAGGGTGTCTTCGTTTCGAACGGGATGGAAGTTTCGACCGACATGGGGCACATCCTCGCCATCGGGTTGAAGGGGTATGCGCCCGGGATCCGGCGCCTCGAAAAGCTCCGAGAAGTCGCCAATGAGCAGGGCGCATTCCTGGTCGTGGCGCATCCGTTTCGGCACTTTTTCGACCCTGTGCACTTCAAGCGTGAGGGCAAGGAGCCGTTTCGCCTGACCCCGGAGGAAGCGGCGAAGCTCCCGGTGTTTCAGCTCGTCGACGCGATCGAGGTCCTGAACGGGTGCAATACACCGCGGGAGAACTACTTCGCGCTCCAGGTCGCCAAGGTGCTCGGGAAGCCAGGAACGGGTGGCTCGGACGCTCACAGCACCCAGGGGATTGGCTATTTCACGGCAGTTTTCGAGGAAGAGCTCCTGAGTCAGGAACACATGGTCGACCAGCTCCACAAGGGGCGGTTCTACCCGGCTCGCGGGCTCCCTGAGGGGAAACTCGAGAACTACTGGGAAACCGCCGAACCCATCCCGTTCTACGAATGAGCCGGTTCGTGAACCGCCGGGGCCTGCGCCATGTCCGCTGAACGGCGGGCGTGGCTCACCATCGGCGCGGCAGCCGCTGCCTGCGTCCCCGGTATTGCATTTCGGCTGATGGGGTATCACCCGCCGGCAGTGGCCGGGGCGGCGACGTTCGGGTTGGCCATCCTCGCGGCCGCGTTTCTGCTGAGCTGGGGGGCAGAGACTGCGGAGATGGATATTTCGCAGGGGCTGGCCCTCGCCATCATCGCCATCATCGCGGTACTCCCCGAATACGCAGTCGACTTCATCCTCGCGTGGAAGGCCGGGGCGGACCCTGCAGAAGCCGAACGTGGGCTTGCCGTTGCCAACATGACTGGCGGGAACCGGCTGCTCATCGGGGTCGGCTGGCCGCTCGTCTTCTTCCTGTTCTTCTACCGAACCCGGATACGCGAGTTGGTTGTCGATCGCGAACGGAGCCTCGAATTGACGTTCTTGGCCATCGCCACGCTGTATGTGATCTTCATCCCGCTCCGGAGCCACGTGAGCGTCCTGGACACCATCGTCCTGGTCTCGCTCTTTCTCATGTACATGTTCTTCACGTCGCGGGTGGAGACGGAGGAGGTTGAGCTGGTTGGCCCAGCCAGGGCCATCGGTGCGCTCCAGGCAGCGCCGAGGCGCGCCATCGTCATTGTGCTGCTGGTGTACAGCGCGGCCGCGATTTTTGCCTCGGCCGAGCCGTTTGCCGAATCGCTGGTGCATATCGGCGAGCAGTTCGGTGTAAGCGAGTTTTTCCTGATCCAGTGGCTCGCGCCGCTCGCGTCCGAATCGCCCGAGGTGCTCGTCGCATGCTTGCTGGCATGGCGAGGCCGCGCGGCGGCGGGGATGGGCGTGCTGATTTCGTCCAAGGTGAATCAGTGGACGCTGCTCATTGGAACGCTGCCGATAGCATTCCTCGTTTCGGCTGGCGAGTTCGGATGGACGGTGGGGCTCCCGTTGGATGCCCGCCAGCGGGACGAAATCTTTCTCACGGCCGCGCAGAGCGCCTTCGCCATCGCGGTTTTCGCGAACCTTCGTATGTCGCGATGGGAGGCCGCTGCACTGTTTTCGCTGTTTGCGACGCAGCTCTTCATCACCAATGAGCATGCGCGGGTTCTCTATGGCGCGGCTTACGCGGTGCTGTGCGTGGTCCTGCTGGCATGGAACTGGCGGTCGGTGCCGGCCACCCTGCGCGATGCGGTGACTGTCATGCGCGGCCGGGAAATCGCCGGCCATGACGCGGAAGAAGAGCCCGGGGGGCTCGTTGCCATCGAGCCGGCTTCGCGCGACTGAACGACCTTGGTTGCCCCGAGCAAACGGAGGAGGCCGCCAGAATTGGCGGCCTCCTCAGGACGAGCGGCAGGGCTCGCAGACGACAGTGGTACGCCCGGGAGGATTCGAACCTCCGACCTTTGGGTCCGCAACCCAACACTCTATCCCCTGAGCTACGGGCGCATCGCAAACCATGGTGCCGAAGGTGAGATTTGAACTCACACGCCCACAGGGGGCACTACGCCCTGAACGTAGCGCGTCTGCCATTCCGCCACTTCGGCACTGGGTTGATTATCGGCCGAGCCGGCCAGCGGTTCAACCGATGAAAGCGGATGGTGGGCGGTACTGGACTCGAACCAGTGGCCTCGTCGGTGTGAACGACGCGCTCTAACCATCTGAGCTAACCACCCGCCAGCTCACTCAGTCTATGTCCCGCTCCGGTGCCGTTCAACCGGTTCGCGGGAGCCATGCCCCCCGTCGGTTCGTCCTGCTATCGTTCTCTACATGGACGAAGGTACCCGGATTGAGCGCGATGCACTTGGCGATTTCCCGGTTCCCGCGCGCGCGTTGTACGGCGTCGACACGGCGCGGGCCATCGCCAACTTCCCCATCTCGGGTCAGCGATTTCCTCTTGCCATCATTCACGCCCTCGCTCTGCTGAAGGCTGGGGCTGCCCGCGCCAACCGCCAGCTCGGCCTCCTCGACGCGGCGCTGGCCGACGCCATCATGACTGCCGCAAGTGAAGTTGCGGCCGGGCGCTGGGACGACGAGTTCCCTGTGGATGTTTACCAGACGGGTTCGGGCACCTCCAGCAACATGAACGTGAACGAGGTCATCGCGAACCGTGCCAACGAGCTGCTCGGAGGCGGTCCGCGAGGCACCTACCGGCCCGTTCACCCGAATGACCACGTCAACCGCGGGCAGTCTTCGAATGACGTGGTTCCCACCGCCATCCACCTCGCGGCCATACGCCGGATTCGCGAGCACCTGCTGCCCGGGCTGTACCGGCTCGAATCGGCGCTGCAGGTAAAGGCCAACGAATTCGACGGCGTGGTGAAGACTGGGCGGACGCACCTGATGGACGCCGTCCCGATCCGACTCGGACAGGAGTTCCGGGGGTATGCCGGGCAGGTCGAACGTGCGCGCCGGCGGGTGACGGCGGCCGGGGAGGCCCTGAGGGAGGTGGCGCTGGGCGGAACCGCCGTTGGAACCGGCCTGAACACGCACCCCGAGTTCGCGGGCCGGGTGCTTGCCTACGTCTCGGAGGTGGCGCGGGTCCAGCTTGTCGAAACATCCAATCACTTCCAGGCCCAGTCGGCCATCGATGGTATCGTCGAAGCGAGCGGGCATCTCCGCACGGCTGCCGTCTCCCTGGTGAAAATCGCGAACGACCTCCGGCTCATGGCGAGCGGACCCCGCGCCGGTATTGCGGAGATCGAACTGCCGGCGTTGCAGCCCGGCAGCAGCATCATGCCCGGGAAGGTCAACCCAGTGATTCCGGAAGCGGTCGTCCAGGTTGCTGCCAGGGTCGTGGGGAACGACGCCACCATCGGGATGGCCGGCCAGTGGGGGTTTTTCGAGCTGAACACCATGCTGCCGGTGGCGGGCACTGCACTTCTCGAATCGATTGAACTGCTGGGGAATGCATCAGCGGTGTTCGCCGAGAAGTGCGTCTCGGGGATCATTGCAACTGAGCGGGGACCGCAGCTCGTTGAGCAGGGTCTGGCCATTGCGACCCCGCTGGCGTTGGAAATCGGCTACGACCGGGCTGCCGAGCTCGTGAAGCGTGCGCTGGCCGAGGGCTGCACGATCCGTGAGGCGGCCCGGCGTGAGCTTGGCCTGGACGACCGCGAGCTCGACCGGCTGTTCGACGTCCGCCGAATGACCGGCGACAGATGAGCGACGCTCCGCTGCGACAGCGCGACCCGTCGTTGCTCCCGGGGGCACCTGCCCGAGTCCGGGGGCTCCTGCGCTGGATGGCGGAGGATGGCACGGAGCACTCGCTCCGGGGGTACGGCATCGCGGCAGCGCTGGTGCTTGCGGCCGCGGCGCTCCGCGCTGGCCTTGGGCTGCTGGTCGAGGGCCTGGCCCCGACGTTCGTCATCTTCCTCGGAGCTGCGGCCGCAGTGGCATTCCTCGCCGGGGCAGGTCCGGCCGTTGCAGCAACCATCGCCTCTCTCGTCGTCGCGAACGTCCTGTTCGTTGGCGAGCCCGGGCTGTTCGATGGCGGCATGAGTAACGCCGTCCTGGCAGCCGCCTTTGCGACCGAAGGGGTGCTGATCGCGCTCTTCGGAGGACGGATGCGGCAGCTCTTGCGCCGCCTTGTCGAGCGCGAGGCGGAGATTTCTGACCTGTACGCCCTTGCTCTCGCAAGGGAACGGGAGCTGGTCCGGGCCAACGAGGCGCTGCAGCTCCTGGCCGATGCCGGCGTGGCCCTGAACCAGGCACTTGACCTCCACCGCACGACGACGGCCCTCGCCGGGCTGCTGGTGCCGCGCTTCGCCGACACGGTTTTCATTGACCTGCTCGTCGATGGGCGCCTGGAGCGCGTTGCGCGGGCCTGTTCGAACGCTGAGCTCGCCCGGGCAGTCGAGACCTTCGAGCGTGCAGGGGTAGCAACGGAGCTTCGGTCGGCTATCGGAAATGCAGTGCGTGGCGGAAATGCGTGGTATGTGCCAACCATCAGCGACGAGATGTTGCGGCGTCTTGCAGGCGGCACAGAACTGCTCGAGGTGGCCCGCAGGGCCTTCGGGGCGGGCTCAATCCTCGTCGTTCCCATCGAATCACGCGACGGGCAGTTTGGAGCGATGACGCTGCTGCGGGTTGCCCGCGCGAGGCCGTTCGACGGCCGCGATGTGGAACTCGCGCGGCAGCTTGGCGCCCGGGTAGCGACGGCGCTCGACCACCTGCGCCTCTACGAGGAGGCGCGCCGGGCCAACGATGCCAAGGATGAGTTCCTCGGGTTCATCTCCCACGAGTTGCGGACTCCCATCACGGTCATTCATGGCGGCGCTCACGTCCTGCGCTCCCGGAGGACCGAGCTTCCTCCGGACGTCGCCGACGGAATTCTGGAGGATGTAGAGCGCGAAGCAGAGCGCCTCTCGCGCATGCTCGAAAACTTGCTGGCGCTGTCCCGCGTGGAGCTCGACGCGGAGGTTCCGGTCGAACCTGTACTGCTGCAGCGGCTCATCCCCCGCCTCATAGCGGGTTTGGAGCCTGCCAGCGGACGCCGAATCGAGGTCGAAGTGGCGTCGGCTCCGTCCCCGGTGGCAGGTGACCCGGGGTACATCGAACACGTGTTGCGCAACCTCGTTCAAAACGCGGCAAAGTACGCCCCTCCCGGGGCCCCGGTCCGCGTCGTCGTCGCTGCAGAGGCTGACGGGGGTTCGGTATCAGTCCTCGACGAAGGCCCAGGTGTGCCACCAGAAGACGTCGACCGGATTTTTGAGCGGTTCTACCGTTCCGAGCGGACCGCGGGGTTGGCGCCGGGCGCGGGGCTCGGTCTCACGGTTTGCAAGAAGCTCATCGAAGGCATGGGCGGTACGATACACGCCAAACTACGGCCAACGGGCGGGCTTGCCGTTACCTTCTGGCTGCCGCCGTTTGCCGCAGATGGAGACGGCGATGAGCTCTGAGCCGTTGTTGCTTGTTGTCGACGACGAAGCTGGCGTTCTCCGGCTCATGAAGCTGGAGCTCACCGCTCAGGGGTTTCGTGTCATCACCGCGGAGAACGGCGAGGACGCGCTTCGGCTCGCGGAGGAGCAGCGGCCCGACGCAGTCGTGCTCGATGTCATGATGCCGGGTATTTCGGGGCTGGAGGTGATGCGCCGCCTCCGCGAGCGGTCGAACGTGCCCATCGTTCTCGTCACTGCGAAAGACAAGGACAGCGATAAAGTGCGGGGCCTTGAACTTGGGGCGGACGACTACGTGGTGAAGCCGTTCAATCCGGACGAGCTTGGCGCACGCATCCGGGCCGTGCTCCGCCGTGCGCTGGCTCCGGAGGTCGACAGAGTCGTCCGCGCGGGAAACGTCGAAATCGACCTGAACCGCCGGTTGGTGCGCAAGAACGGCGAGCATGTGGCGCTCACGCGCACCGAGTGGCTGCTGCTCCAACACCTCGCGGCGAACCCCGATAAGGTCATCCTCGCACCCGAGCTGCTGACCAAGGTGTGGGGGCCAGAGTACCGTGACGACCTGCAGTACCTGCGCGTTTGGGTCTCTCGCCTTCGCGCGAAGATCGAAGACGTTCCCTCAGAGCCGAGAATCGTCAAGACACTCCCGGGAATCGGGTACATGCTGGCGACCAATGAACAGGGTGGAGCCTAGCGGCCGCCGACCGCTCAGGGATTGAGCGGATAAAACACCAGCCCCGTGCCCAATTTTGGGTGGAAAAACGTCGACTTTTGGGGCATCCGCTCGCCCTGGTCTGCAAGCTGGATGACTTCTTCGACCCGGACCGGATTGAGGAGGAACGCTGCGGACTCGCCCGGTCGTGCGTCGAGGAAGGCGAACACCTCTTCCAGGTCGTGCGTGTATTCGATGAGTCCTGCCCTGAGGTCGTCGTCGGTAATTCCCCAAAGGGGCTCGAGCACGCCGTACCGGAGGACGTTCGGCGGTATCGACACCCACGCTTCGGAATGGCCGGGAGGGACGTCTCCGCGCAGCGGCACCGCGGGGCGACGGCGGAGGGCATGGACCTGCCGCGGTTCTAGGTGGAGGGCCACGGTGTCACACGTCTCGAGCACTGAGAGCAGGGCCGCACGGGCCTCGGCTCGATCGAGGGGCAATTTGACGTGTTCGATTTCGAAGGCCTCTCCCAGGCGTTCGACCCAGTCGGCCGGCGCAGGTCTCGGGACGAGCCGGTGGATGGGCCGAATAACCAGTCCGGGGTCGTCCGCCGGGACGATGGCGGCCATAGTGAAGCGTGCTGGATGGTTGGCAGGGAGCTGCTCGTGCTCGAGTCGCCAGTTGCGGTAGTTGACGGCCGTCTCATAGCGGTGATGTCCGTCGGCGATGTAGAACGACTCGGCGAGGAGTGGAGCGAGCTGGCGCATTTCGTACGGGCCTGCTTCCACCGCCCAGAATCGGTGGTGGTCGCCTTCGAAGCTCGTAGCGGTCGCTGCGGGAGGGATTTCGCGAACCACCCGGTCGATGAATTGCCTGAGCTGTCCAGCCCTGTCGCGTGCGATGCAGAACACTGGGCTGAACTGCACACCCGCGGCCTGCAGCAGCTTGAGCCGGTCTTCCTTCGGACCCGACAGGGTGTATTCGTGAGGCTTGACGACGCCAGCCTCCCAGGGCTGTGCTTCAACGGCTGCCATGATGCCGCGGCGGCAGTAGAGGTGGCTGTCTTCGATGAACTCCTGCTCGTAGACGTAGAGCATCGGGCGCTCGTCGCGCGCCACCAGGCCGGACGCCACCCAGGACTTGAGCAGGTCGGCAACTCGCTGGTACCGCTCCTCGCCGCCTTCGGCCAGCTCGAGGTGGACGGCATTGCAAGGGTTTTTCGCCGTCAGCGACCGCTGCATGGCGGGGGTAATGACGTCGTAGGGCGGGGCGAGCAGGTCATCAAGCGGGCCCGCGGCCGGCGTGTACCGCAGGCCGCGAAACGGCATGAACTGGGGCATCGGGTCTCCCGGCAGGGCGAGAATGGTTTGTTTGGCGGGGCGCCGGACCGGTAAGATCCGAGTCCCCATGCCAACATACTGCGTCTTCTGCAACATTGTCGCGGGCAGAGAGCCCGCGAATATCGTGTACGAGGACGATGAAATCATCGTCATTCAGAATATCCTGCGCTGGGTGCCCGTCATGCTGCTCGCCATGACCAAGGCGCACACGACCCAATCGGAGCTCTGGGCCCATCACATAGGAAAAATCGGCCCGATTGCCGCCGAAATCGGACGGCAGCTGTGCCCGGGTGGGTTCCGGCTGCTCTCGAACTTCGGCTACGACGCGATGCAGAGCCAAGAACACGGGCACCTGCATATCCTGGGCGGGACGTTCCTCGGGCATTACGTGGGCTAGGCGTTGGCGAGCGCGGCGGCCTGCATCTCGAAGAGCTTCGTAATGCCTTGCCGTGCGAGGTCGATGAGCGCATCCATGGCCGAACGGCTGAAGGGCTTCCCTTCGGCCGTCCCCTGGACTTCGACGAACTGGTCCTCGCCAGTCATGACGACGTTGAAGTCGACCTCCGCAGTCGAGTCCTCCTCGTAGCACAGGTCGAGCATCGGGACGCCCTGCACGATGCCGACGGAGACGGCGGCGACGGGAGCAGTGATGCACGCCTCTGAAACGAGCCCAGCCTCGGCGAGTCGTTTCACGGCCAACCGTAATGCGACATAAGCGCCAGTGATGGAGGCCGTTCGTGTCCCCCCGTCGGCCTGGAGCACGTCGCAGTCGAGGGTAATGGTCCGGGGTCCGAGCAGTTCGAGGTCGACAACGCCCCTGAGTGAGCGCCCAATGAGCCGCTGGATTTCCTGTGTTCGCCCGCCCGGCCGGCCTCGTTCGACCTCGCGCTGGCTGCGCGTGTGGGTGGCGCGGGGGAGCATCGCATATTCGGCGGTGACCCAGCCGCTCTGGGTGTTGCGCAGGAACGGCGGCTGGCGGTCTTCGACGCTGGCGGCGCAAAGCACGCGCGTGCGCCCGAATTCAACGAGGCAGCTGCCTTCGGCGAAGTCCAGGACGTTGGTCGCGAGATGAACACGGCGCAGCTCGTCCGGAGCGCGCCCATCGATTCGGGTGGTCATGCCTGCTCCCGGGATTTGGGGAATCGACCTCGAGCGTATCGCCGGACCCGGTCCCGGGCAAAGGCGGCTACCGCTCCGTGCGGACGCGAACCGTGTCGGCCGTCACGATCACGCGGATGCGCCCGTCGAGGTCCGTTCGAAACACGTGTGCGCCGGCGAGCGCTTCAAGGGTGGAAGCGTGCGGGTGCCCGAATGGATTGCCGGACCCGGCGGTAACGAGGGCGATGCCGCCGGTGGCAACCTGGAGAAAGGCGCGGTCGTTGGTGCGGGAGCCGTGGTGGGGCACTTTGAGGACGTCGATCGGCGGCAGCGTCCCCAGCAGCGCGCGTTGCGCGGCGGCGTCCGCGTCGCCGGTCAACAGAATTGTCCGGCCCGCGTAGGTGACGAGGACGACGAGTGACCGTGCGTTGAGGTCGTCGCTCGTTTGGTCCGCCGTGGGCCACAAGACCTGGAAGGTGACGCCATCAATGTCGAAGTGGTCGCCGGCGCTGCCAACGACTTCCCGTCCTGTCGAAACCTGCACCGCGAGGTCGGCCGTGAGCGTGTCGTTGCGATCACCATTGGTCAGCACGGCCCCGATGCGGAAACGTTCGGCCAGGCCGGGCAGTCCACCGATGTGGTCCTCTTGCGGGTGGCTGATGATGACGAGCTCGATGCGCCTGTCGAAGGGGCTCATGGCGGCTCCGAGCTCGCGGGCGAGGCGGAGCGCGCTGGGTCCCGTATCGACCAGTACCTCGGTCCCGTGCGGCGTCGTCAGGAGGATGGCGTCTCCCTGTCCGACGTCGAGCACGTCGACCGTCAAGTGCTCCGGTGAGGGGCCGAGCTGTGCCGCACCGGCGAGCGCGAGGCCCGCAGCGGCGCCGGCAAGGGCCAGCGCGCCGCCGAGCGATGCGCGACGGTGAGCGGACTCGGGGAGGACAACCGCGGGAGGGTAATTACGGTAGGCTGCTGCAGCGACCGCCGCCATCAGCGCGAGGGCTCCGAGGGCGATGTCATTGCCGGGTGGGGCGACATTCGCGGTCGCCCACGATGGCCCGGCGGCCAACGACGCCGCGTCGAGGATGAAGTGCAAGGGGAAGAAGGCTACTGCTGCTGTGGCTTCTCCGGCGGACCGTGAGAGCGTGCCCACGGCGGCGGTCGCCAGGGATGTCCAAAAGGCGACCGCGACCACGGGCTGAACGAGGACGTTCGCGGCGGGGCCTATGAGCGAAATTGAACCAAAGTGCGCCCAGGTGATTGGCGTGGTCGCGGCCGTGGCCGCCACGGAGAGTGCCGCGACGTCCGTGCTCCAGCCAGGCAACCAGCTCGCGAACCACCATCGTCGCGCGCTGTCGAAAGCAAAGCGTAGCCATGGACCCAACGTGATGAGCCCGGCCGTAGCTGCCGCACTGAGCTGGAATCCGGGGTCGAGTGCCAGACGGGGCCAGACTGCGGTGAGCACCACCACCGCGGCTGCAAGGCCCGGCAGACCGCTCTGCGGGCGTCCAACCAGCTCCCCGGCGAAGAGCATCGCGGTCATGACGGCAGCGCGCGCCACGCTCGGCTCGAACCCGGCGAGTGCCACGTAGCCCCCCACGGCGAAGACAGCAGCCGGCCACGCACGGTTTCGGCCCACCGTGCGCACCCCCACCGCAAGGGTCATCGACGCGACTAGGACCAGGTTGGCGCCGGAGACGGCCACCAGATGTCGGAGGCCGCTGGCGTTGAAATCCTCTTTCGTATCGTTGGAGAGCCCCCCATCGCGACCAAATGCGATACCTCCCGCGAGCGAGGCAGCGGGTTCGGGCAGCGCACGCTGGAGGGACCTGTCGAGCGAAAGGCGCAGCTCAACCAGCGCCCGGCGGATGCCACCTCGATCGGAAACGAACTCGAACGCCGGGCGCCAGAGCACCGCATCGATACCGCGCGACGCCAGGTAACGCCGGTAGTCGAAGGTGTCGAATACTGGCGCGGCCTCAAGCTCGCCTTCAAGGCGGACCCGGTCCCCGGGCAGGAGCCGCGCGTACTGGTGGAGCCACGCCCGAACGACGCCGGCGTCTTCCACCACACGGCCGTCGTCGGTTTCGAGCAGCTCGACCCGAATGTCGTAGGCGGTGGTCAGCTCGCCGGGGCCCGGTTCACTCAGCACTACGCCCGAGATGACCACGTCGTGTCCGATGAGTTCGGCGATTGCGGACGGTTGCCGCTGGAGCGCAGCGTCGAGGCGAAATCCGGCATATGCGGCCAGTGCCACCCCGACAGCAACGGCCCATGGAGCGGTTCGGCGGGAAGTGACGAGTGCGGCTCCTCCAGCCGCTGTCCACGCGGCGCCCATCCACCAGGGAGCCCCCCAGAGACCGACTGGCACGAGCCCGACCACCCAGGCGAAACCAAGCCCGATGAGTAGCATCGGGGCCGGAGGCTACCAGAGCGCAGGGTTCGCCGGGAGAGGCAGTTTGACGCGTTCAGGGCACATCCGTAGAGTCCGGCGGCGGGACCAGCCCCACGACCGCATCCGGAGGAGCAACCGAATGGTCACACAGCGCCGCGATGCCGCCATCGTCGGCATCTACGAGTACCCGAAACGAAAAGCCCCCGGGGTTACCTCGCTGCAGATCAAGGCAGAGTGCGCGGCCCGTGCCCTCGAGGACGCTGGTCTTAGCTGGAAAGATGTCGACGGGCTCTACGACGCCCAGGACGGAGCCGGGATGGCGGGACTCAGCCTCGCAGAGTACTTCGGTTTTCGGCCGAACGTGATCGATACGACTGCCGTGGGCGGGAGCTCCTACGAGTTCCATGCAGCGCATGCGAAGCGGGACATTGCGGCTGGCCGCTGCAAGGTTGCCCTGCTGACGTACGGCTCCACGGCACACAGCGACGCCCGTCGCATCGGGACGATGGCCGGCGGCGGGCCCGGCGCACCGAGTCCGCTCTCGAACATGACCGACCCCTACGGCATGACGCTCATCTCGAACTACGCCATGGTGGCGCGGCGCCACATGCACCAGTACGGCACGACGAGTGAGCAGCTCGCGCGCATCGCCGTCGCCACGAGGGCCCACGCGATGCGGAACCCGCAGGCCGTCCAGGCGATGACCGACCTCGAATTCCAGGACATCCGCGAAATCACCGTTGAGGATGTGGTGAACTCGCGGATGATTGCAGACCCGCTCCACCTGCTCGACTGCTGCATGGTGAGCGATGGGGGCGGCGCGGTGGTCATTGCGGCGCCGGAGGTTGCCCGCGATTGCCGCAAGCGGCCGGTCTGGATCATTGGCTCGGGCGAGGCCACCAGCTACTCCGAGAACGGCCGCGACATCACGGTCAGTGCCGCCGCGCAGTCAGGACCGCGGGCGTGGGCGGAGGCTGACGTTCGGCCCGACGAGATCGATGTGGCGATGATTTACGACTCGTTCACCATCACCGTGCTGGTGATGCTGGAAGACCTCGGCTTTTGCAGGAAGGGTGAAGGCGGTGCGTTCGTCTCGGAACAGCGCCTGCGCTTCGATAGTCCGCTGAAGCCGGCGCTCAATACGGACGGCGGGGGGCTGAGCTCGAACCACCCGGGTATGCGCGGCATCTTCTTGCTCATCGAAGCGACGCGGCAACTCCGGGGTGAATCCACATCGCAGGTTGCCGACGCCCGTCTCGCCATCGCGCACGGCAACGGTGGCATGCTCGCGACGAGCCACACCGGCGGCACCATCATTCTCGCGAGGGACTGACCATGGCAGATCGACCCCAGCCGCGCTTTCCCGAGCCTGACACTCAGCCCTTCTGGGAGGCGACGAAGGAGCACCGACTCCTCTACCAGGTCGACCGCGACACCGGCGATGTGGTGTTTTTCCCGCGTCGGCACAACCCGAAGAACGGGTCCTCCAACCTCGAGTGGCGCGAGTCGAAGGGCCTCGGCACGGTCTACACGTTCAGCGTGGTCCGTCTCAATCGTCACCCCGCGTTTGCCGAGCTTGGGCCGTACGCGGTGGCGTATGTCGACCTCGATGAAGGCTTTCGGATGCTCACGAACATCGTGAACGTGGCCGACCCCACGAGGGACATCCATATCGGACAGCGCGTGAAGCTGACGTGGCTCGACCAGTCCACCGGTATCGCCATCCCGGTGTTCGAGCCGGCCTGACGGCGGACTAGGCCCTGACCTTCGGGAGGATAGCCTGGATGTCGATGAAGCGGTCGGCCGCGTGCCGCAGATTCGAGGCTGTGCTGCTGCCGACCGAGACGACTTCGACGCGAACCCCCTTGGCCTGTACCACCTCAACCAACCGCTGAAAGTCGCCGTCCCCGGAGACGAGCACCACGACGTCGAGCCGGTCCAGCATCTCGATGATGTCGAGCGCCATCTCGATATCGACGTTTGCCTTGATGCTGCCGTCTGCAAACCTGCGCAGCGGCTTCGTTACGACGCGGTAGCCATGGTCCAAGAACGGTTCCGCGAATCGCTGCGTCTCGATGCTCACGCCCGGGTCGTCGTGCACCGGTGAGTAGGCCACTGCCCGCACCAGCTGCCGCCCTTCCGACAGGAAATCGAGCATCTTTTTCCAGTTGACTCGATGTTTCAGGCGGTCGAGCGCGAGCTCGATATTGGCCGCGTCGACAAAGACGCCGATACGGGCGGCGGGAGCCGGAGCCGCTCCCGGTGCATGGGCCACCCGGCGCGCAAGGTCCTCCTGTACGCGTACGAGCTGGGCGAGCTGCGCCGCTTGGGCTTCGAGCGTCCGCGTGAGGGAAGCGATTTCGTGCGCAAGCTGGCCCAACTGCTTCTCGGGGGGGACTGGCGCGGCGCTGCGGGCCTTTGCGGGGGTCTCGCTCCCTGCCTCCTCGGTCATCGGCTGGCCTGAGCCGGACCGGGCCGTGGTCGACCGCCGCGTCGGCTGGCGCCGTGTCGGCGGCTCCTTGGATGCTGCTTCCGGCGCCGGTGACGCCGGCTGGGCTGGCGTCACCGGCTCGGGCTGCTTCTCTTCGGCAACCGTTGCTACGCGCGGGCGGCGACGGCGCGGCGCGGCCGGGGCTGCTTCCTCTGCAGCTGCGGGCGCGGCGGGTGCCGTTTGCTCGGTTGCCGCGCCGGAGGCGGCTTGCTCGACGACTGCCTGTTCTGCCGCTGGCTTACGAGAGGTGCGCCTGCGGCGCGGCCTCGGGTCTGGCTCGTCGAGCGCTTCGGGCGAAGGCTCGGGGGGAGGGGGTGCGGCGGGTTCCACCGCCGTTACGGCGGGCTTTTCTCGCCGCGGGAAAATGTTCAGTACCATAACCTGTCCTTGGGTTAGCCACCCATCCTTTGCAAGACGCTGATCCTGGCCGCCACATTGCGAGCGATGCGGTCGAACGCACGGGCCGATTCACTCTCCGGAGCGCCGAATACCACGGGCACCCCCCGGTCCGCCCCTTCCCGCACGCCCGGCTCTATGGGGATTTCGCCGAGAAAGTCGATGCCGAGCTCTTCGGCCGCGGCCTGCGCGCCGCCGTGGCCGAAGATGTCGTACCGCTTGCCTGTGTCCGGGGCAACGAAGTAGCTCAGGTTCTCCACCATCCCAAAGACTGGCACGCCAAGTTTTTCGAACATTGCGACGGCCTTCATGGCGTCTTCGACGGAGACGGCCTGCGGGCTGGACACGATGATGACCCCCGTAATCGGCGCATCCTGGGCCATGCTCATCGAAGCGTCGCTCGTTCCGGGGGGCAGGTCGATGATGAGGTAGTCGGTGTCGCCCCACGGGACATCGTGAAGGAGCTGACGAACGGCGCTCCCGATCATCGGACCCCGCCAAACGACGGGAGTTCCTCTCGGGAGGAGGAACCCGATGGAGACGACCCGAACGCCGTACCGTTCGACCGGCTTGAGCCCCTCGCTCGAGCCGGCCTGCAGGCCGGGAGGAAGGCCGAACATGGTGGGGAGGTTCGGGCCGGTGATGTCGGCGTCGATTAGCCCTACGGTGGCACCAGCCTTCGCGAGAGCAACCGCGATGTTCGAGGCAACCGTCGATTTGCCGACGCCGCCCTTGTTGGAAGCCACCGCGATGATGTTGCGGACGCCCGGAATCGGCTTTTGTCCCTCACGCGGGCTGGAGGCACGAACCTGCGCCCCCCATGCGATGACGACGTCGTTGACGCCGGGCACGCCGCCCAGAGCTGCGCGGACATCCTGCTCGATCGTCTCCCGGAGAGGGCACGCCGGAGTCGTCAGTTCCACGGTGAGGGAAACGCGCCCACCCTCTATCGCGAGGTCCTTCACCATGCCGAGACGAACGATCGAGGCGTGAAGCTCGGGGTCCTTGACGGTGTCCAGGGCTGCGACGACGGCGTCGCGGTCAATCGTCGGGGCCGAAGTCATCCGCGGGGTGCCTTTCTGCGATACCGGCTGCGCTGCACGGCCGGCCATCCCGCATGCCCGGCCGGTGCCAGTTGCACGCTAGATCGTACCCTGTTTCACGAGCGGGGCCAAACCGCTGACGGTTTACCGCAGATTTCGCTGCCTCGCCGTACGTTCGTCCTGCGCCCCCGGCCGGTGATATACTCTGGATTACCGACCGGTAAGCATCACTGTGGAGACTCCATGACAGACACGATTTCCACCACAACGGCGCCCGCCGGGCAGGCGCTCTGCCGCCATCACTGGGTCATCGAGACGCCGAATGGCGCGGTCAGCACGGGCCGCTGCAAACGGTGCGGGGTTGTCCGCGATTTCCGGAATTCTTCTGAGGACCCGCTCTGGGACAGCGACAGCTTCAGCCTGAACGGCTCTCGATACCGGGGCAGGCGCGCCGCCGATTCCTGACCCGGCGTCAAGGCGCCGAGCACAGGCCGGGCCTCGGGCCCGGCCTGTGCCGTTTGACCGCGGTACACTGGGCGTGTGCAGGCAGACCTGTCCGTCGACCTGGCTCCCGGGCACAAGCGCGGGCTTGTCCTTCGAAACCCGGTCATGCCCGCGAGCGGGACCTTCAGCTGGGGCTTCGAGTTCCTTCACCACTTCGGCCCGGCGGGGCTCGCCCGGCTTGGGGCGGTGGTCTCGAAGGGCGTGACCATGGAGCCGCGGGCGGGAAACCGCCAGCCCCGCGTCGCGGAAACGCCGGCCGGAATGCTCAATTCGATCGGCCTGCAGAATGTCGGCATCGAGGCCACCATTCGGGAGCTGGCTCCCGAATGGGCCCGCTGGGACACCCCGGTCATCGTCAACATTGCGGGTGACACGGTCGAGGAGTTCGGGGAGATGGCGCGCATGCTTGATGGCGTCCCCGGAATCGCGGCGCTCGAGCTGAACATCAGCTGCCCGAATGTCGACACGGGCGGCATGGAGATTGGCCAGAGCGTGGAAGCGTCTGCCCGGGCAACCCGTGCAGCGGTTCGCAATACCGAACTTCCCGTCATCGTCAAACTGACCCCGAACGTGACGGACCCCGTAGGTCTCGCGAGGGCCTGTGCGGCGGAAGGGGCGGCGGCGATTTGTGCGATCAACACGGTGCTGGGGCTCGCCATCGATGTGGAGCGCCGCCGACCGGTGCTCCCGCGCGCACGCGGCGGCCTCAGCGGGCCAGCCATCAAGCCAATCGCGCTGCGTGTGGTGTACGACGTGGCTGGTGCCGTGGACATCCCGGTCATCGGCTGCGGCGGCATCGCCACGGCCCACGATGCACTCGAGTTTCTCATGGCGGGCGCCACGGCTGTCCAGGTCGGCACGGCGACCTTCGCCAACCCGCGAGCGCTGCTGGACATCGTTGAGGGGCTCGAGGCGTGGTGTGCGGCCAACGGGGTCGCTCGCATCGCCGACATCGTTGGCTGTGCCCGGCCAGCCCCGGTGGCCTGACCGTGCGCGCGGCTCGGGTCCACCACCCCGCTCCTGCCGCACAGCGACCCCTGCACTTGGACGATATGCCGCGCCTGGCACCCGGAGACGGTGAGCTGCTCCTCCGTGTCAGTGCATGCGGGGTGTGCCGAACGGACCTTCAGCTGGCTGAGGGCGACCTCCAGCCGCGGCGGCTTCCTATCACTCCCGGGCACCAGGCAGTGGGACGGGTCGAGGCGGTCGGCCAGGGGGTGTCCGGCTGGAAGATAGGCGACCGCGCGGGCGTCGCGTGGCTGGCTGGCACCTGCGGCTCTTGCCGCTTTTGCGTCACCGGGAGGGAGAACCTGTGTGAAGCGGCGAAGTTCACCGGTTGGGATCGCGACGGCGGCTACGCCGATTGCCTGACGGTTCGTGCCGATTTCGCCCTGCCCATCCCGGGCAATTTTGGTGACCTCGAGGCCGCCCCGCTGCTCTGCGGCGGGGTCATCGGCTATCGGTCCTTGAAGGTCAGTGGCATTCGCCCGGGCGAGCGCCTGGGACTCTTCGGGTTCGGCGCATCTGCCACGCTTGCCATCCAGGTCGCGGTCGCCTGGGGGTGCGAAGTGTTCGTTGTGACGCGCTCGTCGGAGGAGCAGGAACGGGCGCGGCGGCTGGGAGCTGCGTGGGCCGGGGGTTACGGCGACAGGCTGCCCACGCTACTCCATGCGGCCGTCACGTTTGCCCCAGTGGGCGACGTCGTCATTCGCGCCCTGGAATCGGTGGACCGCGGGGGAACGGTAGCCATCAACGCGATTCACCTGGACCGGGTCCCCGCGTTTTCCTACGACCTGCTCTGGTGGGAGCGGTCGCTCCGCAGCGTGGCGAACTTCACGCGCGACGATGCCCGGGAGTTTCTCGAGCTCGCAGCGAGCATCCCGGTTCGCACCGAAATCGAGGTGTATCCGCTTGAGAGGGCGAATGAGGCACTCCTAGCCCTCGCCGAGGGGCAGGTTCGGGGTGCTGCCGTGCTCGACGTCGCTGGTTCGGTGGCGGCCGAGGCGTAACAATGCTCGCGTGACGTATCGCGTGGGCATCATCAACGTGACGGGCTATGCCGGGATGGAGGCGGCGCGCCTCCTCTGGAACCATCCTTCGGCGAAGCTCGTGGCTGCGACGGGGAGGTCGCTGGCAGGCCAGAAGCTTGGGGATGCCTTCCCATCGCTTGGGCTGTACGCAGACCTGCGAATTACGGAATCGATCGAAGATAGCGTCGACATCGTCTTCTCATCGCTGCCTACGGCGGAGAGCGCCAGGGCATGTGCCCCCTTCGTTCGCCAGGGCGTCAAGGTCATCGACATCGCCGCGGACTTCCGACTGAAGGCCCCCGGCGCATTCGAGCAATGGATGGGCGGAGGAGTCCCGCACCCCGCTCCCGACCTTCTCCCCGAGGCGGTTTACGGTCTCCCGGAACTCAACCGCGATCGCATCGCGGCCGCGCGGCTGGTAGCGAATCCGGGCTGCTACCCGGCAGCGGCAATTCTGGCCCTCGCTCCGGCGGTGCGAGCCGGGATTGTCGGGTCAGCGATCATCGTTGACGCCAAATCGGGCATTTCCGGAGCCGGCAGGGGCAGCGGCGGCGGCTTTGGGTACAGCGAGGTCAACGAGGACGTCTCAGCCTACAAGATTGCCAACCACAACCATCAACCCGAGATCTCCCAGGAGCTCGGTGCCCTGCGAGGCGGTGAGGAACCGCGGGTCACCTTCGTCCCGCACCTCGTCCCCATGACGCGCGGGATTCACGCTACCTGTTACGCGCCTCTTGTCGGCGAGCCCTCCCAGGGTGACGTGCTGGACATCTATCGCGACTTCTATCGCGAGGCCCCGTTCACCTCGGTCTCGACGACACCGCCGCACACGAAGCATACCCTCGGGACAAACCGCTGCATCGTGCACCCGGTCGTCGACACGCGGAACGGCGTGCTCGTGGTCGCGAGCGTCCTCGATAACCTCGGCAAGGGCGCGGCGGGACAGGCAATCGAGAACATGAACCTAATGCTGGGCCTCGACCAGACGGCGGGCCTGCAGCTCCCTGCGGTGTACCCGTGACCTCGGGCGAGGTTGACCCGGCCGGCCACGTGACCAGCCCGAGGGGGTTCGTGGCGGGCGCAGCGTACGCCGGGATCAAGACGTACGGAGAAGGCAAGCTCGACCTCGCCATACTCGTCTCGGAGTTACCCTGCACGACCGCTGCAACGTTTACCCGGAGCCGTTTGCAGGCTGCTGCGGTGGATATCGACCGGGCGAAGCTGGCTGCAAGACCGGCGCGGGGCGTCGTCGTGAACTCCGGAATCGCGAACGCGAGCACCGGCCGGCGGGGCATCGAGGACGGCTACGCGTTGGCCCGGCTGGCTGCCCAACGCGCAGGCATACAGGAAGATGAGATGCTGGTGTGCAGCACTGGCGTGATCGGCCAATACCTGCCCATGGAGCGCCTCGCGGCCGCGATGCCAAAGGTGGTGCTGTCTCGGGAGGGTGGGGCTGAATTCGCCCGCGCGATCATTACGACCGACACGAGGCCAAAGACCGGTGCAGTCCGCTTCGGCCCGTACACGATTGGAGGGGCCTGCAAGGGCTCGGGCATGATTCACCCGAACATGGCCACGATGCTGGCCTTCCTCACCACGGACGCGCCGGTTGAAGCCGGCTTCTTGCGCGCGGCGTTTTCCCGCGCTGTCGACGACTCGTTCAACCTCGTTTCGGTCGACGGTGATACGAGCCCGAGCGACACCGCCGTCGTGTTCGCGAACGGCGCTGCCGGGGGTGAGCTCATTGCTGCCGGCTCGGCGCTGGCGGCGAAGTTCGAATCCGCCCTCCGGGCGCTTTGCGTGCACCTGGCGCGTGAGATTGCGCGAGATGGCGAGGGAGCAACGAAGCTCGTCGAGTTCAGCGTACGGGAGGCCGCGTCGCCGGAGGACGCACGGCACCTCGTCCGCCTCCTCAGCACCTCGTATTTACTGAAGTCCGCCATTCACGGCGCCGACCCGAACTGGGGGCGCATCACGGCGGTCATTGGGCGCTCGGGTGTGACATTCAATGACGACGCGGTCACCATCGATTTGTGCGGCGTCCGGGTGTTCGAGCACGGGAGGCCGACTGCCTTCAATGCAGCCGCCCTGTCGCAGGCGATGCGGGGTAGTGAGGTCTCCATCGAAGTCGCCCTCGGCGCTGGGCAGGAGGCGGCCACGGGCTGGGGCTGCGACCTCTCGGCGGAGTATGTAGCCATCAATGCGGACTACCACACATGAGTCGCGGGCCATTTGTCATCAAGATTGGCGGGTCGACCCTCGGTTCGACTGATACGACCTACGCAGACATCGCCGCGATGGCGCGGGCGGGTGATGTCCCCGTCGTCATCCACGGCGGCGGAGCCGAGGCAAGCCGGTGGCTCGAAGCCATGAACATCCCGACGCGTTTCGAGCGCGGATTACGTGTAACCGACGAACGCGTGCTGCCGGTCGTCGTGGCCGTTTTCGCCGGGCTCGTCAACAAGCGGATTGTCAGCGCCATCAACGCGGCTGGCGCGAGGGCCGTCGGCCTTTGCGGCGCGGACGGGAGATTGCTGCAATGCCGTCTGGCGGACCCTGCGCTGGGGTTCGTCGGTGAGCCGGACATGATTGACACGGCTCCTGTGGAGGCCCTGCTGTCGGCCGGCATCGTACCGGTCATTAGTCCCATCGGGTGCGTCCCGGGCACCGGGACTGACCAGCTGGTGAACGTCAATGCGGACACGGTAGCCGGCAATCTTGCGGCTGCGCTTGGAGCGCGCCGCCTTGTCTTCCTGACCGACGTGGAAGGGGTCCGGGATGCCGTCGGTGCCCGCATTGCGGAGCTCGACGCCTCCCGGGCACGCTCGCTCATCGCTGACGGGACCATCTCGGGCGGAATGATCCCCAAAATTGAGGCGTGTCTGCATGCAGCGGCCCTGGGAGTCGAAGTGCAAATCGTGGATGGCCGCGTTCCGGGCGCTCTCCAGGCACTCGACGCTGCGGGCACGGTCATTCGCCCCTGGGGGTCTTAACAAAATCCGGCAGCTGCCGTGGTAACTTTGGGGATGCGAAGGACACGATGGAAGTCAGCGAGTCGCCTTCCGTTCCGCTCCCCGAGGATGCCTTGGTGCAGCCTTACGGGCCGCCGACGTGGAATCTCGACGACCCGGCGCTCTATCTGAATCGTGAATTGAGCTGGCTGGAGTTCAACCAGCGAGTACTCGCTGAGGCGAGCGACCGGCGCAATCTTCTTCTTGAGCGCGTCAAGTTTTTGGCAATTACCGCGAGTAACCTCGACGAGTTCTTCGCCAAGCGGGTGGGCTGGTTGAAGCGCATGCTGGCGAACGATGCCAGGACGAGGACCGTCGACGGACTCACCATCGCCGAGCAATACGGCCTGGTCATCTCCCGCTGCCACGCGATGCGCCGAGACGCAGAGCTGGTCTGGCGCGACGAGCTGCTGCCGGAGCTTGCCAGCCACGGCGTTCGCGTTGTTCGGTTCAGTGAGCTGGACGGCCCCGCGAGGCAGCGCCTCCGGGAGTACTTCGAGCGCTCGATATTTCCTGTGCTCACGCCGCTGGTGGTTGACCCGGCACATCCCTTCCCGTTCATCTCGGGCGGTTCCCTCTCCCTTGCGCTCAATGTGCGCCACCCGGCGAGCGGCCAAGACCGCTTCGCCCGGGTCAAGGTACCCCCGAATCGACCGCGATTCGTCGACGCGGGCGACCTGCGATTCGTCCTCCTGGAGGATTTGATTGCCTCGCATCTCGACATGCTGTTCCCGGGGATGGAGGTCACCGAATGGCAGGAGCTGCGCGTCCTTCGAAGCGCTGAGACTGGCGCTCCTGGGGAGGAAGCCGACGACCTCCTCGAGCTTATCGAGAGCGCCCTTCGCCGCCGCCGGCTCGCCGAAGCCGTTTCGGTGGAAGTGACGGGCCAGCTGCCGCCGGCGCGGCTGGAGCTGCTGCTGGAGGAGCTCCAGGTCACTGAGGCGGATGTTTATCGGTCGGAAGGTCCGCTCGGCCTCCACGACCTGTTCCAGCTTGCCAGCCTCGACGTTGCCCCGCTTCGCGACCCCCCGTTTACGCCCGCCGTCCCGTCGGCGTTCGCAGGGAGCGGCGACGCCCCGGAGTTTTTCGCGAACATCCGCGAGCGGGACCTGCTCGTCCACCACCCCTACGAGTCCTTCGACGAGACGGTCGTCCGTTTCGTCGAAGAAGCGTCAGAGGACCCTGCGGTACTCGCCATCAAGGCGACGATGTACCGAACCTCACCCGACTCGCCGATCCTCGAGGCGCTCATCGATGCTGCGGGCAGGGGCAAGCAGGTAGCCGTGCTCGTGGAGCTCACGGCCCGATTCGATGAGGCGAACAACATCCTCTGGGCGCGGAAACTTGAATCCGCCGGGGTGCACGTCGCGTACGGGCAGCCGGACCTCAAGATTCACTCGAAGATCTGCTTGGTAGTGCGGGAAGAATCGAACGGCGTGACGATGTACGCCCACATCGGGACCGGAAACTACAACTCCCGCACGGCTCGCGTGTACACCGACCTGGGGCTGTTTACGGCCGACCCCGGTATCTGCGGGGATATTCTCCGGATTTTCAACCTGCTCACCGGATTCGGGGAGCAGTTCAGGACCGATGTCGTCCTTGCCGCGCCATCGAATCTGCGGACGTCGATAACGGAGCGTATCAGGCGAGAGATTGCCAATGCGCGCGCCGGTCAACCTGCGCGCATCATCCTGAAGATGAACGCCCTGGAGGACTTCGAGTGCACGCGCCTCCTGTACGAGGCTGCCATGGCGGGGGTTCAGATTGACCTCATCATCCGGGGCATCTGCCGGCTTCGGCCGGGTCTGCCCGGCCTCTCCGAAAACGTCCGGGTGGTGAGCATCATCGGGCGTTTTCTCGAGCACGCGCGCATCTACTACTTCGAGAACGGCGGCAATCCCGAGTTTTTCATTGGCAGCGCCGACCTGATGAAGCGAAACCTCGACGAGCGCATCGAAGTGCTCGCGCCGGTTCGCGCACCAGAGCACCGTGCCCAACTCATGGAGCTCCTGGAGCTCCAGCTGAACGACCGCCGGCAGGGCTGGCGGCTCCATGACGCGACGTGGCAGCGGGACCGAAATGTCACCGACCCCGGCTGCCAGGAGCTGCTGCTCCAGCGCGCTCCGTTTTCCTAGCAGACGGCCCGGTTCACGGGGGCGAGACGAGGCCGTACCATGCCCGTCGAAGGAGGGCACGGATGACCGACTGGATCGCCGAGGAACGACGCTACCTGTTTCAGAATTACGGGCGCCAGCCGGTGGTCATCGAACGCGGCCAGGGAACGCGGGCGTGGGATACCGACGGTAACGAGTACCTCGATTTTGTCGGCGGAATTGCCGTCAACGTCCTGGGGCATAGCCATCCTTCAGTCGTGCGGGCCATCGCGGAGCAGGCCGAGCGGGTCATCCATACGTCGAACCTGTTCTACTCGATTCCCATGATTCAACTAGCCCGGGAGCTTGTTCAGCGCTCAGGATTGGACCGGGCGTTTTTCTGCAACTCCGGGGCTGAGGCGGTGGAGGCGGCGATCAAGCTTGCCCGCCGCTGGGGTCACGATAGGCGTGCCGGCGCGTTCGAAATCATCACCACCGTGGATGGCTTTCACGGCCGGACGATGGGTTCCCTCTCGGCCACCGGTACTACGCGCTACCGGGAACCGTTCGAACCGCTCGTCCCCGGGTTTCGCATCGTGCCCTGGAGTGACCTCGACGCCGTCCGCAGTGCCACGAGCGACCGTACCGTCGCGGTCATGGTCGAGCCCATACAGGGCGAAGGCGGCGTGAACCTGCCGGCCCCGGGCTACCTCGCGGGGCTGCGCGCATGGTGCGACGAGCGGGGCTTGCTCTTGATTCTCGACGAGGTCCAAACCGGAATCGGCAGGACCGGGACGCTCTTCGCGTTCGAGCAGGAGGGAGTGAAGCCGGACATCATGGCGCTGGCCAAGGGGTTGGCGGGCGGCGTGCCCATCGGCGCCATCCTTGCCCGGGAGGAGGTCGCGGCACATTTCGTGAAGGGCGACCACGGCAGCACGTTTGGGGGCAACCCCCTGGCGGCGGCCGCGGCGCTTGCCACGCTCCGCGAAGTGACAGCGCCGGGCTTTCTCGAGCGCGTGAACGAGGCTTCCCGGCGACTGGTCGAACGGCTCCAGGCGATTGAGGACCGCCACGGGCTGGTCACGGGCATCCGCGGGCGGGGGATGCTCCTGGCTATGGGGCTTGCACGCGATTGCTCCGCCGACGTCGTGGACGAGGCGCGACGGCGCGGTCTGCTCATCAACAACGTCAGGCCGAACGCGGTCAGGCTCATGCCGCCGCTGACCGTCACCGACGACGAAATCGAGCGAGCCTGCGACATCCTGGAGGCAGCAATCGTAGCCGTCGAGTCCCAGGGCTCAAAGTAAGGGGAGCACGATGTGGATTGCCTTCCTCGCGGTACTGATTGGGGGGCTGCTGCTGGTGGTGACCGGCTGGCTCGGCCTCAATGGCCGACTTCCCCGGCAGCACCTGGTCGGCATCCGGACGCCATACGCCCTCTCGAGCGACGAACGGTGGGCAGCAGTCCATCGCTTTGGGGGGATATACCTCCTGCTGGGGGGAGTCGCTGCCGTTGCAGCGGCAGCAGCCGTGCTGCCGTTTTCCATTGCGGGCGCACTCCCTGACGGGTTCGCTGTGGCGGTGCTGCTGGGGCTCGCGGTTGTGGTGGGTGGCACGGCCCTGGCGGCTTGGCTCCTCGGTGAAGCGGCGGCGCGGCGCCAGCTGGGGGGCTGAGGGGGCGTTTGCGCCTGCCGGCGGCCCGGCGATACTGGAGCCACATCCACACGCGACAGGAATCCAGCGTGCCGAAGCTCGTCCTTGCCTACTCTGGTGGTTTGGATACCACCACCGCGATCAAGTGGCTCTCCGTTGAACAGGGCTACGAGGTCATCGCCCTCAACATCGATGTCGGAAAGAGCCGCGAGCAGCCCGTGGTGGAATCCCGCGGCCTTGCCGCCGGGGCTCTGAAGGTACGTGTCATCGACGCACGGGAAGATTTCTTGCGCTATTTTGCCTTCCCGGCGCTGGCTGCTGGTGCCGTGTACCAGGACCAGTATCCGTTGGCGACGGCTCTCGCGCGGCCGCTCATGGCGAAGCTGCTCGTCGATGTCGCGCACGAAGAGGGCGCGGTGGCAGTGGCGCACGGATGCACGGGTAAAGGCAACGACCAGGTTCGATTCGACATTGGCATCCAGACGCTCGACCCGTCGCTCAAGATCGTGGCTCCCACGCGCGAGAACGCGATGCCGCGCGATTACCAGATTGAGTACTTGAAGAAGCACGGCGTCGACATCCCCTGGGGCGAGAAGGGCCCGTTCAGCATTGATGAGAACCTGTGGGGCCGGAGCGCGGAGGCTGGCGTGCTCGAAGACCCGTGGGCCGAGCCGCCTGCGGAGGCGTTTGAGTGGACCCGGGACCCTGAGGATGCACCGCCGACGCCTGCGTACCTCGAAATCGAGTTCGAATCGGGCGTTCCTGTCCGGCTGAACGGGGAGCAGCTCGGCCCGGTGGCCCTTGTGGAGCAGCTCAACGACCTGGGCGGGCTCCATGGCGTGGGGCGGATCGACCATATCGAGGACCGCCTCGTGGGCATCAAGAGCCGGGAGATCTATGAGGCGCCCGCGGCTGTCATCCTCCACACGGCGCACGCAGCGCTCGAGGCGATGACGCTGTCGAAGCAGCAGCTCAAGCTCAAGAAGTACATCGCGACTGAGTACGCCGAGCTCATCTACAACGGGCTCTGGTTCAGCGCTCACCACCAGGACCTTGCGGCCTACGTTGCCAGCACCCAGCGCCATGTGACCGGCACCATCCGGGTGAAGCTGCATCGCGGGCGAGCCGTGGTGGTTGGCCGGAAGGCGGAGCATTCCCTGTACGACCGGGGCCTTGCCACCTATGATCGGGGCGACACGTACGACCAGTCGGCGGCGGTTGGCTTCATCACCATTTGGGGGCTCCAGACGCGCACGCAGGTGCGCACTCAGCTCCTTGCCGACTTGCCCGAGGCGCTGCGCATCGCAACGCCGCATCAGCACGACTGAGCAGAGGGGAACGAGAAACCATGGCCGTTGCCACCGAACCCGCCGGCGCCATCAGCTACGAAGGACCGAGCCCCGATACGGAGTTCTTGGGGTTCTCGCAGGCGAACTTCCTCGTCACGGTGCCCGGCTGGAAGGCGCGCGAGGTTGCGGTGCTGCTCAACGCCCCAGCAGCCCGGCGACTCCTCGAAGAGCTTGGCCGAACCGATACCCAGGAAGCGCGCGACCAACTCGCCCGGCTGGTAGGCGAGGCGTGGTTGAGGCGCGTCATTGAGGGAAAGGCGCCCTTCGAGTCCATCGTGACGGTGTCCAACGGGTTCCTCGAGGAGCACCCCGATCTGCTCGCTGAGGTCAAAGCGGCTGCGGCGGGCTGAGATGGACAGCGAGCCGAGCCGCGAATGGTGGCGCGAGGCTGTTGCGTACCAGATTTATCCTCGCAGCTTCCAGGATTCGAACGGCGACGGTATCGGAGACCTCGAGGGCATCATCCAACGCCTCGACTACCTGAACGACGGCACCCGCCGCTCACTCGGGGTCGATGCCGTCTGGCTGTCGCCCACGTTTCCGTCTCCGATGGCCGACTTCGGATACGACGTTGCCGACTACTGCGACGTCCATCCCGACTTCGGCACGCTCGAGACCATGGACCGGTTGATTGCGGAGTGCCACCGGCGGGGGATTCGCGTGCTCCTCGACTGGGTGCCGAATCACACGAGCGACCGGCACCCGTGGTTCATCGAATCTCGGTCCTCAAGGTCTAACCCAAAGCGCGACTGGTACATCTGGCGTGACCCGAAGCCGGACGGCTCGCCGCCGAACAACTGGCGTTCGGTGTTCGGCGGGCCGGCATGGACCTTCGACGAAACGACCGGGCAGTACTACCTGCACTCATTTCTGAAGGAGCAGCCCGACCTCAACTGGCGGAACCCGGAGGTCGAGCAGGCGATGTTCGACACGCTCCGCTTCTGGTTCAAACGCGGGGTCGATGGATTCCGCATCGATGTTATCGGGCGCATTCTGAAGCACCCGGACCTGCCAGATAATCCGCCGAATCCGGAATGGCAGCCGGGTGAGCGTGAACGTTTCTCGCAAATATGGGTGTACAACCACAACTTTCCTGACGTTTTCGAGGCGGTCAAGCGCATCCGGCGCGTCTTCGACGAATACCCGGGCACGGTGTCGGTGGGGGAGGTTTTTGGCACGCCCGAAGAGATTGCCCGGTTCTATGGCGATGATGACGAGCGAGGTTTGCATCTCGCGTTCAATTTCCACTTCATTCACGAGCATGGGCACGTCATCACGCCGTGGGAGGCGCCGGTTCTGCGACGCATCATCGGGAACGCCGAAGCGTCGGTTCCGTCGTTCAGCCAGCCGTGTTTCGCCCTCAACAACCACGACCGCTCGCGTTTCATCACGCGACACGATGCAGACGGGCGGGGCCGGGAACGCGCGCGAGCCGCGCCGCTGTTGCTCCTTGGCCTCCGAAACACGCCGTTCCTCTATTACGGGGAAGAGATCGGCATGGCCGATGTTGATATTCCACCGGAGCGGCAGCAGGACCCAGCCCGATTTCGCTCCGTTGGGCGCGACCCGGAGCGAACGCCGATGCAATGGGATACCAGCCCCGGGCGCGGTTTCACATCGGGAGAGCCGTGGCTGCCGTTCGGTCCGCTATCGCCAAACGTCGCGGAGCAGGACAGCGACCCGGACTCCCTCCTGAACCTCTACCGGTCGGCAGTTTGGCTCAGGAAGGAGCTGGCGGCTTTGCGGCGCGGCTCCTTGCAACGCCTTGGCGGGGACGAGTCCGTCGTGAGCTGGCTGCGCGTGGCCGAAGGGGCGCCCTCAGTCTTCGTGGCGGTAAACACCTCGACGGAGGCCGTGACGGTTGACGTGCCCTTCAGGTTGAGCTCGATAGCCCTGTGCACCGACCGCGCGCGCGAGGGACACCTCCGCTCCGAGCGCCTGGAGCTGCCGCCGCTCGGAGCGGCCTGGGTAGTTGAAGGTTCCTGATTCGCATCTTCCGCTTTGGTATTCTTCGGGCATGGATGAGCCCAGGCGGCGCGTGCTGCTTCCCGGGAACGAGCGTTTCCCGGGGACTGCCGAAACGGAGGACAAGGGAGAGCCGTGCGAGTGCCCCTTCCTCGAAGCTGAGGAATGGGACGGCGTGGAGAGCGACTGGAAAGACATAACTTTTCTCTCTGCATCGGTGGCTGCCGTGGCAGGGGTACCCGTGGGGTTCCAAGGTGCGCGGTCGGAGCTTCAACAGCGCGCAGCCGAGCTCGGGGTGGTCGTGCCGAAGGATGCCATGCTGCTCATTGGCGAGGGCCGCTTTCGTCGAAGGGTCTTGCTGGAGGTCGAGCCAGGGGAACTTGGAGCCGACCGTGAGCTTTATCGCCCGGGAGGATTCGCGTTTTCGCGCCTGGTGCAGGCCCCTTGGGGCGAGCTCGCCCGGGCCGCGAAGCGGGTTCGGAACGAAGCAGAACAGCGATACGGACGGGGACCCACCGCCCTCTACGCGTGGTACCTGACCTGCCGAACCTGTTCACGCGAGCGCAATTTCGAAACGCTGCTGGTGGCGCACTACGCCCCGTGAGTGCCGATGACCAGCTCACGGTGTTCGTCCGCGTGCTGGCTGCGTTCGCACTGGGAGCGCTCGTCGGGCTGGAACGTGAGTTCCGCGGACATGAGGCGGGGATTCGGACGAACTCCCTCGTCTGTGGCGCGGCGGCGCTGTTTGGTTCGATATCGCTCGAGCTCGGCGACGACCGGGTGGCCGCGGCGGTGGTGCAGGGGATTGGCTTTCTCGGTGCGGGTATCGTGTTCCAGCGGGGACGGACGGTACACGGCGTGACGACGGCTGCAACAATCTGGATGATGGCGGCTGTCGGACTCGCGGTCGCCAGCGAGTTGTTCGTGCTCGCCGCGCTGGTCACAGGGACCGTTGTCGTCCTGCTGGAGCTGGCACCCGTCTCAGACTGGGTGCTAGAACACGCCCGCTCGCGGGGTGCACCCCGCGGCGGTGACGCCCGGAACGAGCCACCGCTATCATGAGGCCCACCATGTGCCGAACTGTGCCGCGTCCCCTTACTGGGCCCCGCAGCGCGTGAGCTGTGGGGCGACGCGGCTTCCGTTTCCTCCAATATCGAAGTTCGACCCCTGGAGCAGATCATGTCCGATCGCTACGACCCCGCCGTGATCGAAGCCAAGTGGCGCGAACGCTGGCTGGCGGACCGCCTCTACCACGCGCCGGATGACGACCCCCGGCCGAAGTGGTACGCGCTTACGATGTTCCCGTACCCATCGGGCGACCTGCATACGGGCCACTGGTATGCGATGGCACCCAGCGACGCTGCTGCTCGCTATCGGCGGATGCAGGGGTACAACGTCCTCTTCCCGATGGGGTTCGATGCGTTCGGCCTTCCAGCAGAAAACGCAGCCATCAAGCGCGGCATCGACCCTAAGGCATGGACGTATGCCAACATCGACCGGATGCGCGGCCAGCTTCGGATGATGGGAGCTTCGTTCGACTGGGAACGGGAGGTTATCACCAGCGACCCAGAGTATTACAAGTGGACCCAGTGGTGGTTCCTGAAGTTCTACGAGAAGGGTCTCGCTTACCGCGCGGAGGCCGCCGCCAACTGGTGCCCGGGCTGCCAGACGGTGCTCGCCAATGAACAGGTCATCGATGGGCGCTGTGAACGTTCTGATGACATCGTTGAGCGCCGGTTTCTGACGCAGTGGTTCTTTCGAATCACGGCCTACGCCGAAGAGCTGCTCAGGTTTGATGGCATCGACTGGCCCGAGCGAATCAAGGTCATGCAGACCAACTGGATCGGGCGTTCGGAAGGCGCGACATTGCGCTTTCCGATTGACCTGCCGGGCATTGAGGAACCCCTGACGGTCTTCACCACGCGCCCCGACACGGTATTCGGAGCCACGTTCATGGTGCTCGCCCCGGAGCACCCGCTGGTGGAACGCATCACCGCTTCGGAGTGTCGGGCCGCGGTGGAAGAGTATCGCGTCCGGACGAGCCGGACGACGGAGATCGAACGTCTCTCGACGGAGCGGGAAAAGACGGGTGTCTTCACGGGCGCCTATGCGGTCAACCCGTTCAACGGCCAACGGATCCCTATCTGGATCGCGGATTACGTCCTCGTTACCTATGGAACGGGTGCCATCATGGCCGTACCGGCGCACGACCAGCGCGACTTTGAGTTTGCGCAGCGGCACGGGCTGCCCATTATCCCGGTGTTCGATCACCCCGAGATAGACGTCACGAAGCCGCTATCTGCGGCCTTCACGCGAGGGACGAGGATGATCAACTCGGGGCCGTTCAACGGCACGCCCGCCGATGAGGCCATCCGCGCGGTGATTTCGTACGCCGAGGAGCATGGCATCGGGACCGCGACCGTGACTTACCGGCTGCGCGACTGGCTCATTTCGCGGCAGCGCTACTGGGGCGCCCCAATCCCGATGATCCACTGTCCGGACCACGGCATTGTCCCGGTCCCCGAGAGTGACCTGCCTGTCCTCCTGCCGGAGAACGTCAAATTCGACCCAACTGGCCAGTCACCGCTGACGCAGGTGGAAGAGTGGGTGAACGTTCCGTGCCCGATTGATGGGCGGCCAGCGCGGCGCGAGACGGACACAATGGACACGTTCATGTGCTCCAGCTGGTACCAGATGCGTTACATCGACCCGCACAACGACGAGGCTCCCTTCCGCAAGGAGCTGGCGCGCAAGTGGCTCCCAGTCGACCAGTACACCGGCGGAGCAGAGCATGCGGTCATGCACCTGCTCTACACGCGGTTCTTTTGGAAGGCAGCGAGGGACCTCGGGCTCGTGGAGGGGGACGAGCCGATGCTTCGCCTGTTCAACCAGGGCGTCATTCTCGGGCCGGACGGAAACCGGATGTCAAAGAGCCGGGGCAACGTCGTCGCGCCCGATGAGCAGGTTGCGCAGTGGGGGGCGGACTGTTTCCGGTGCCAGCTCATGTTCGTCGGCCCGTGGGACCAGGGCGGCCCCTACAACCCGACGGGTATGGCGGGCATCTCCCGCTGGCTGCACCGGCTTTGGTCGCTGGTGGTAGACCCCGTCGAGCTGACCGATGCGCCGGACAGCCGGGAAGCGCGTGAGCTGCGGCGCGTCACACACAAGACTATCCTGGCCGCAACGGAGGATATCGAGCATTTCCGGTTCAACACGATGATCTCCCGGCTGATGGAGCACTCTTCAGCGCTGCACCGTGCTCGCGAAGCCGGTCCGGTCGACCGTCGGGCGTGGGACGAAGGCATTCGCACTGCCCTCTTACTGACTGCGCCCCTGGCGCCGCATATCACCGAGGAGCTATGGGAGCGCATCGGCGGGGAGTACTCGATTCACTTCCAGCGTTGGCCGGAAGCCGACCCCGAACTTGCCCGTGACGAGGAGGTCGAAATCGCGGTCCAGGTCAACGGCAAAGTTCGAGACCGCGTGACAGTCCCGTCCGGCGCGGACCGCGAGACGGTGGTGGAAGTGGCGAGCCGCCTCGAACGCATTGCGGCGGCACTCGACGGGAGGGAGCCGCGAAAGGTGGTGTATGTACCCGGGAAGCTGCTGAACTTTGTGATCTGAGCTAATTTCACGCTCAGGTTAGGCCGAGAATCACCAGGAATTTACATTCGGCGGTGGACGTTCGGTTGCCGCGGCAGTAGGGTTGCCGGTGGGAGGCTATGCGCACCCCGCAAATGCGGCTTCCCGGGAGGGCTCATGCAAATCAAGAAGAATTCCCGCGAAGGAGCTTACCCAGAGCCAATGCCGCGGTACGAACGCGATCGGCCGGTCGTCGAGTCGGAGGCTTTCGGTGAATCCGCTGCCGAATCCGTGTACAGCCGCGGCGTGGCCGGACGTCCGCCCGCTGCACCAGTGCGCACAGACGAGCCCCGGGCAGAAACTCCCGTGCGAAGTGAGAGCACCATCGACCGGCATTCGTCGTTTGATGGTCGCTTCGAAACCGAACAGGACCTGCGCATCGAGGGGACCATCAGCGGCGAAGTGGTGTGCCGCGGGACCCTGACGCTGGAGAAGGACGCCGCCGCCCGGGCCCGGGTCCAGGCGAGGGAAGCCGTGGTCAAGGGGAGGCTCGAAGGGGACATCGTCTGCAGCGCCCGTTTGACGGTGACGTCGACGGCGGTGGTCACCGGGACCATCCGGGCACCGATCCTGGTAGTGGAGGAAGGTGCATCGATCTCCGGCAACGTCGACACGACCCAGAAAGCGGGAGATGTGGTCAGCAGGACTGGCCAGCGGGCGGCGACCCAGGACACCCAGGCAGAGACTGTGCCGGCCAAGGTACGCCGCGAGGCGCCGTCGTTTGCGCTTGTTTCGAGTGACGCCGAACCTGCGATAGCGGAGCGGCGCTGAGCGCTGACTCGGTCCAGTTCGGTGCACATACGAGGGGGATTCGCACGGCGAATCCCCCTCGTTGCATCAGCACGACCTCCGGGGCCGTTGATAAGAGTGCTGTCAGGACACGGTGAAGTAGACGACGCCGTCAACGACCCAGGTATTGGCATTCTTCCCGAGTCTTCGGGCAGCCCGGCTGATGCGCATGGCGATTGCTCTCGGAGTTTCACCCCGTGCTGGAACGAGCTTGCCGGCTTTGCCTTGCGGGACCTGTTCGACGTACTTCTCGTACTCGCGCATCCGGGCCGCAAGTCTGCCAGTCTGGCGGTGCGGACGCGGTGCCTCGGTGTCCTTGATAACGGAAAACTCTGCCATGACGTCTCTCCTCGATCGGTGCCGTTTTCGGCCCTGCTTGGATTCTTTCTGAGCTGTACTTTAGCTCAAGTTCAGAGCATGAGCCAAAGTGCAAGCCGAGGAGTGAGTTGACGTCACTTCCGGGGGCGTTCGACCTGCTTGAGGCTTTCCTGGACGGTCGTCAGAAGCTGGCCAAGCACCTGTTCAAGCCACTGGAGCTGATTGCGGGTGAATGCATCCAGGTTTTCGAGTTCGAGGCGCGTGGTTTCGGCAGTTTCACTCAGGTGGGCGGCAGCCGTGGCGTCCGCTTCGGCAATAATCTGGCGCGCGCGTGCCTCGGCGTCCATCAACAGCTGCTGAGCGCGCTCTTCGGCTGCTCGCGTAATGGCATGGTCTTCAATGAGTCTCGCGCGCTCCTGTTCGGCTCGTTCCAATATGCGGCGCGCGGTGAGGTGTGCGTCGTCGATGATCTGCTGGCGCGCTTCCAGCACCTGTTGTGCCTGTTTGAGGTCTGCCGGGATTGCGAGGCGGAGCTGGTCGATGAGGTCGAGGAGCCGTCGCCTGTCGACGACGAGATTTCCGCCGACGGGGAGACGACGAGATTCCAGGACGAGCTGTTCGAGCGCGTCGATCAGGTCGAGAAATTCTAGAGCAGGCCCTTCCGGGCTCACGGCTATTCCTGCCCAAGCTTTCGGCGGAGTGCGGTGCGGACGTGGGGCGGGACGAGGTCAGCGACGTCATAGCCCAGGCGTGACACTTCCCGGATACGGCTCGCGCTGATGTAGAGAAATTCTTGGTTCGCCATGAGGAACACCGATTCGAGGTGCGGGGCCATCTTGCGGTTCATCATGGCCATGTCGAATTCGACCTCGAAGTCGCTCACGGCGCGGATGCCCCGGACGATGGCAACGGCTCCCTTCCGCTTGGCGAACTCAACCGTCATCTCGTCGAATCCTTCAACCTCAACGGTTGGAAGGTTCGCCACGGCTTCCTTCACCATATCGATGCGCTCCTCCCAGGTGAACATCGTGGCCTTGTCCCGTCCTTTGACGACGGCAACGATGACACGGTCGAAGAGGTGCGTCATGCGCACGATAAGGTCAAGGTGGCCGTTGGTCACCGGGTCGAAACCGCCCGGATAGACTGCGATCCTCATTCACCCTCCACGCGGCCGTAGAACGCGACGGCAGTGTCGCCGTAAGTGCGCCGGTCGCGGAGCTCAAGTCCGCGAGGCCGTACCGGCGGATTGTACCGGCTTGCATGCTCGAAGACGACGCAGCCTCCCAGTGCCAGCAGCGGGAACAGCGCCGCGAGCACCTCCTCCCGCGATGAGTCGTCGTATGGCGGGTCCATGAACACGATGTCGAACTGGCCGGAGAGCCGAGCAAGCGCCGCCGGGAGCCTCGCCCGCAGCACCGCTGCGGCAGATTGAAACTCGGTTCGCGAGAGGCTCTGGAGAATGGCTTCGACACAGGCTGCTTCGCCTTCAACGAAGGTTGCGTGTGAGGCACCCCGACTCAGTGCTTCTATCCCGAGCGCGCCGGTCCCTGCGTAGAGGTCGAGCACGCGCGCCCCTTCGACGGCGTTGCCGAGGATGTTGAAGACTGCCTCGCGGACCAGTCCGGAGGTTGGACGGAGGCGGACCCCTTTGGGCTCCACCAGCGGAACGCCGCGCGCGCGGCCTCCAGCTACTCGAACTCCCCGGCCGGCCATCAGTTGCCCGCCGTCGGTGTTGCTGTGGGTTCGGCCGCAGGCCGCGGCCGCACGACGACATCGACCGCGTTTTCGAACAACGCCACGCCGTCGCTGAGGGTGAGGGTGACCGAATAGGTCCCGGGTTCTCCGGGCGTAAACCACCGTGCCGAACCGCGGCCGGTATCTTCGATGGTGCCCCCGCTCACCGACCATCGCGGCCGCAGGTCTTCGGCGTTGGGCTGCTGGAGCGTTGGCAGGCCGCTCGTGACGAACGGGATGACCGCTGGCCAAATATCGCCGAGGAGGACGTTCTCTGAAGCGTCTTCGATGGCGACACCGCCGAGCTTGAAGGTGGGGATGAGTTCAAGCTTAAAACCGACACTAAAGAAATTCTCGATGTAAATCGTCCGGCTCCCGCCGCCCTGGGGCTGTTTGTAGCTGAAGGCCACCGTTGCTGTCTCGGGGTACCAGCGAATGCCGGTCAACCCTTCGTCGCGGTCGATGTTTGTCCCCGCGACATCCACCTGCGTACTGACCGTTATCGCGTCGGCCTGGGCGCGGACCGAAATGCGGCTGGCGATGTTCATGGCATCGACGAGCGTCAGGCGGTTGATGGTTTCGCCCCCCGTTTCTGTTGCATAGGGGGAGATGGTCAAAATGAGTTTCGATGAAGGCACCCGTTCAGTGAGGAACGTGAGCACCTCGGGCATGACGAGCCGGTAGGTGGCCTGGTCCCGATATGGAGCGATCTTCACGAGGTCCACGCGCTCGCCAATGGCTTGGTAATCGTATGCGCCTTCGTCGATCCGGTTCTGCGTCTTGATGGGAGAGGGCAGGGTCACGGTGAGCTTCTTGCCCTGTGCATGCAGCGCCTCTGCGAGCTCACCAATGAAGAGCGTAAACGAAGTCCGGTTCGTAGCCGGAAGGTCGAGGTAGGCGATGTCGATGCCGTTGACACCGGCCTCGTTGACCCGCGCCAAAATCTGCTGCACGTGGTTGGTTCGGGAGCGTGCATCGACAAGCAGCGATTCAACGACGGCGACCTGCCCCTGGACAGAGGCGTTCGCAGCGATGACGGGGAAGACTTCGTAGGTGCTGGTGCGGGTGACGGTTCGGCTCAGCTCACCGCCGACGCCGCCGTCGGCGAGGGGTGCGAAATCGATGGGGTGCACGATGGTCACGTGGGGGACTGCTTGCGGATTGAGCGATGCATTATGGGGCAAGTAGGCGACGACTTCGCCAGCGGGCGTGTTGCGGCGCAGAACAGCGATGACTGCGGGGGTCTCGGTGAGCGTTCCGGTCACCACGGTGCCTTGCTGGTCGAGGACTGCCGGGGCTACCGGCTCCCAGCGCTTCGCGGTGTCGTCGTATTTGAAGAAGCTGAGCATCCGGCCGTCGGACGCCGGCTTGAGCAGCGCGACCTGGAGCTGGACGTTGAAGCCGGGCTGCGCGCCGGCGCCCTTCGGATTGAGCTCGAGAATGCGGGATGCGAATTCATAGCCTTCGGGTGCGTCAATGGAGCGGTCGGATGGGCAGTACTCGGTGACGCACTCAGAGGCGCCGCATACCCGGCCATAGGCCAGCCAGCCGAGCACGGCGATACCGAGCAGAATGGCGCCAAGAGCCGCTATGCGGGCCGGCTGCCGGTCGCGCCCACTTCGAAAGCCGGGACCGCTTCCGCCCGCACCCCACGGCAGGCGGCCACCCCCTCGCATCATCGAACGGGGCGCCCCTTGGGGTTGGGACAGAGACTACGACCGTTTCGCAAGGCGGACCTCGGTCTCGATTATCCGGCCATTCCGATTGAGGACAACCTTAACGGTCTCGCCGGGTTGATGCTCCATGAGCGCATTCAGGAGCGGGGTGCGTGCATCAATGGCCATGCCGCCGAACTCGGTGATCACATCGCCAGCGCGGATCCCCGCGGCTGCAGCAACCCCGCCCTGCGCGATGGTCAGAACGACGGCTCCGGTTGAGGTGGCCAGGGCAGGCAGCCGCGCGGCAACCTCCTCGTTCAGGTCGAGATGCTCCAGCTCGAGGGAGGGGCGCGGAATCGGCCCGCGCGCTGCGATGATCCGGTTCGCGATGTCGACAGCGCGGCTCGACGGGATGGCGAAAGCAACACCCTCGACGGATTGGCCGGTGCTGGATTGGCGAAGGATCGTCGTCGGAATCCCGACGAGCTGGCCGGCAAGATTGACGAGCGCACCGCCGCTGTTGCCGCTGTTGACTGCCGCGTCCGTCTGGATGATGTCGTCGTGGCGTACACCATCGAGCAGGCGTGAACGGTTGACACCGCTGACGACACCGACCGTGACGGACCCGTAGAGCTCGCCGAGCGGGTTGCCGATGGCGATGACCGTCTCCCCGGGCTGGAGTGCTGCCGAGTCCCCAATTTCGATGGCCGTGAGACCAACCGGGGCGACTTGGAGAACCGCGATATCGTTGAAGGGATAGTCGTGCCCGATGAGGACCGCAGGGCGTTCGGAGCCATCCTCGAACACGACCTTCAGCTGGTCGGTATCGAGGACCACGTGCGCGTTGGTGACGATGTAACCTTCGCTGCTGATGACCACGCCGCTCCCGACATCAAATGTCCGCCGGGTCGCGCTTTCAACGCGGACCACTGCCGGTCGTGCGCGCGTGACGGCTTCGCTGACCGCGGTCGTCACATCAAGCGGCAGAGTCGGTGTACTGGCTGCGGTGGGCGCAGGCCCGGCGCCAGAGTCGTCGAACTGCAGCACGACGAGGCCGCCAATAACGCCGCCGAGGAGCGCCGATGCCACGAGCGAACCGGCAAGTACCAGGACGCTCAGCGTTCCGTTTCGCTGGCGGGGCATATCTTTGGACGTGTCACCCGGCGGCGCCTCTTGGTGTTCCTGAGGAGGTTGACCCGGCAGTTGTGGCTCGCCGACAGGCGCTGGCGGACGCCAGACGCGTGGGATATCGCGATGGTCACCGCTATCGTTGGACATCGTGCTCCCGGCAGCCAATTGCCGCGCGAATGTGGCGGTGGGTATACTCAGCGCGGGAACTGAGGCAAACCGCGGCCTCAGTTCCTTTGTTGTCACGCGGTGTTCGTAGGGTACGACATCATGGAAAAGCCTGTTCCGCTGACTCGTGAAGGAAAGGCAAAGCTCGAGCAGGAGCTCGAGCAGCTGCGGATTCGACGCCGTGAAGTGGCGGAAATGATTCATAACGCGCAGGAACAGGGCACCAGCCAGGCGGACGCCGAGTACGACGATGCCAAGCTGGAGCAAGGCCGCGTCGAGGGGCGCATCCTCGAAATCGAGGACATCCTTCGCCGTGCCAAGGTCATCGATGAAGAGGTGGCCCACACCGCGGGACGCGTGATGGTCGGCTCCACCGTCGAGGTGGACCAGGACGGGGTTATCCGTACGTACAAGATCGTCGGGGGCCCAGAGGCCGACCCCCTGAACGGAAAAATCTCCAATGACTCGCCAGTCGGCACCGCGCTCCTCGGCAAGGCCGTTGGCGACGTCGTGTCGGTGAACGTTCCGAAGGGCGTGATCAAGCTCAAGGTGCTGAAGATCGACTGAGCCTCGGCCGCGCTGCAGAATTGGACCGAGACGGGCCGCCTCGAAGCGGCCCGTCGTCGTGAAGGAGCCGCCCGTGGATGAGCTGATGGCGCAGCGCCTGGCGAAGCTCGAGGAGCTGCGGCGTCTAGGCATCGACCCCTATCCGCCCCGGTGGGAGCGGACACACACGTCCGCAGAGGTGATCTCGCTCGTGGAATCGCTGCCGCCGGAACAGTCCGAGGCCACCGGCACGGTGGTTCGTGTTGCCGGCAGGGTGATGGCCCGGCGCGACATGGGGAAAGCCACCTTCATCGACATCCTCGACGGAGCCGGGCGCCTGCAGGTCCTGCTCCGCGCCAACAGCACCGAGCGGTATGACCTGCTCAGGCTGGTCGACCTCGGGGACTTCATCGGCATCACGGGGACGCCCATCCGAACGCGGACCGGCCAGCCTACCGTACAGGCCGCGTCGTGGACGATGCTGGCGAAGTCGCTGCATGCGCCGCCCGAGAAGTACCACGGTCTCTCCGACCCGGACCTACGGCAGCGGCGGCGCTACCTCGACCTGATGTCCAACGAAGAGACGCGGCGCGTTTTCGCAATTCGCAGCCGAACGGTTGCCGCCATTCGACGCTTCCTGGATGACCGCGGCTTCCTCGAGGTCGAGACACCGATCCTGCAGGTATCTGAGGGCGGCGCTGCTGCGCGCCCGTTCGTCACGCACTTCAACGCGCTGGACGAACCCCGCGTCCTCCGTATCAGCCTGGAATTGCATCTCAAACGTTTGCTCGTCGGGGGCTTCGAGCGGGTCTACGAAATCGGGAGGAACTTCCGGAACGAAGGGATGAGCTTCAAGCACAACCCGGAGTTCACCATGCTCGAGTCGTACGAGGCGTACGCCGACTACAACGACGTTGCCGAAATGACCGAGCAGATGATTAGCACGGTGGCCAGGCAGGTGCTCGGCACGACCGTTATCCACTTCAGGGGCCACGAGATTGACCTGGCGCCCCCCTGGCGGCGACTGACGTTCATCGAAGCGCTGCGGGACTTCGGCGGTCCCGACCTGGAACAGGTGACCGACGCCGACGCGCTGCGGGAGGACCTGCGCAGCAGGGGGTTGCCCGTTACAGAGCAGATGGGGTACGGGAAGCTCGCCGATGAGGCGATGTCGCACTACGTGGAGCCAAACCTCATCCGGCCGACGTTCCTCATGGACTACCCGGTCGAGCTGTCCCCGCTCGCCAAGCGCAAACCTGGCAACCCGCGGCTGGTGGAGCGCTTCGAGTGCTTCATCGCCGGATTCGAATGCGGCAACGCCTATACAGAGCTCAACGACCCGCTCGACCAGCGCCAGCGATTCGAACAACAGCTCGCGCTGAAGGCCGCGGGCGACGAGGAGGTCGAGCTCGTCGACGAGGACTTCCTGTTCGCGCTCGAACACGGGATGCCGCCGACGGGCGGTTTCGGCATGGGGATCGACCGGCTCGTCATGCTCCTGACCGGGCAGTCCTCCATCCGCGAGGTGATCCTCTTCCCGCCCGTCAGGTCGACCGAAGACTGATGAGCGGAGGCGTCGAGCGGCACCACACCGCGACCGCATACATTGTCGCGGGGGGCAGGACGCTTCTCTTGTGGCACCGCGGCCTGCGCATGTGGCTCCCGCCCGGGGGCCACCTCGAGCCAAACGAAGACCCTGTCCAGGCTGCAATCCGCGAAGCCCGGGAGGAAGCCGGGCTGGACGTCGAGGTCCTCACTCCCCCGGGGCTTCTCGCAGTTGACCGACCGCTGGTGCTGCCGCCGCCCGCGGTGATTCTCGTCGAAGACATCGTGCGGCCCGACCAGCCGTTTCACCAGCACATCGACCACGTGTACTTCACTCGCGCCATCGAAAGGGTCGACTTCGACGGCCCTATCCCTCACGGCCCGCACCGGTGGGTCGGGCTACCCGAGCTGGGCGCTGAGGTTGCGCTCCCCGCGCCCGATGGTACGCTCGTGCGCGTTGCCGAGGACGTTCGTCTGCTCGGCATCCGCGCCATCGAGGCTGCAGGCGGGGGAAGCTGAAGGCATGCTGAGCATCCAGTTCATCCGCGAGAACGCCGACCGCGTCCGTCGCGACATGCTGCTCCGCAACGCCGACGTCAACATCGACCGGATTCTGCAGCTCGACGAGCAGCGGCGCGCGCTGCTTCAGCAGGTGGAGGGGCTGCGGGCCAAGCGGAACGCGGCAAGCAAGGCGATCGGTGCGTCGAAAGAGCCTGGAGAGCGCGAAGTACGTATCGCGGAGATGCGCCTCGTCGGCGACGAAATCCGGCGGCTCGAGGAGAAACTCAGGTCCCTCGACGACGAGCTCCAGCAGCGCCTGTACGAGGTGCCGAACATCGTCGATGAATCGGTTCCCCGCGGACCCGACGAAACATCAAACGTGGTCGTGGAGACGGTCGGGCAACCGCGCCAGTTCGATTTCGTCCCACGCCCGCACTGGGAACTTGGGGTGATGGTAGATGGGCTCGATATCGAGCGCGGAGCCCGGATGTCCGGTTCACGCTTCTACGTTCTCAAGGGTCCTCTTGCGCGGCTCCAGCGGGCGCTGATCCAGTTCATGCTCGACGAACATGTCGCGGCCGGGTTCACCGAAGCGTATGTCCCGTACATGATGTCGGAGGCCTCACTCCTTGCGTCGGGCCAGCTTCCGAAATTCCGGGATAACCTCTACCGAGACGCCGAGGAGGATTTCTATTTCATTCCGACGGCGGAGGTTGCCCTCGTGAACTACCACCGGGATGAAATCATCCCGGCGGGACGGCTGCCGGAGCGGTTCGTCGCCCACACGCCGTGCTTCCGACGAGAAAAGATGAGCGCTGGCCGCGATGTGCGGGGAATCAAGCGCGGGCACCAGTTCGAGAAGGTAGAGATGTTCGTCTACTGCGAGCCTGAAGCGAGCTCGGCCGAGCTGGACGGCCTCGTTGCGCGGGCCAAGCACATCGCCAGCGCGCTTGAGCTCCCTCACCGCGTTGTTGCCCTCTGCACGGGTGACCTTGGCTTCAACGCAGCGAAGACGTTCGACCTCGAGGTTTGGGCGCCGGGCCAGGCAGAGTGGCTGGAGGTGAGCTCTGCTTCGAATTGTCTCGACTTCCAGGCGCGTCGGGCGAACATCCGGTACCGCCCCGCACCGGACGCACCGCCTCGCCATCCCCACATGTTGAACGCTTCGGGTCTCGCGCTGCCGCGGACCGTGATCGCCGTCATGGAGAACTACCAGCAGCCGGATGGCAGCATCGAAGTGCCGCATGTCCTTCGGCGGTACCTGGGGACCGACCGAATTGCCGCGGTTAATCCAGCGCCCGCCGTGCGGGATTGACCGCGGCTTTACCCACGCGGGGTTTTCACACGCAAATTACACGTTCTCGACGTGCAGGCGACGCCCGTATTCGGGCCCCGCACCATACTCGTCTCGGTGAAACCGAACGTTTTGACTGATGGAGGACGAGCGATGGAATTGCATCGAGTCTTGCTCACGACCGCGGCTTCCGCGGCGCTGGTCTTCGGTGCACTCGCTGGCGTTGGCGCCGGCACAGCCGAGGCGCAGTCGCCGCCGGAGCCGCCGTCGCGGTTTGCAGGGAGCGTGACGATCGACGGCCAGCCTGCTCCGGCCGGGACGGTGATTGAGGCGCGAGTCGGAACATCGACGTGTGGCAGTGCGACCGTGTTCACGCAGGGGGGCCAAGCACGGTACGTCATCGATGTAGCGAGCGCTGCCAGTCAGCCCGGATGTGGAACGGCTGGCGCCGCGGTAACGTTTGTGGTCGGAGGTGCGGTTGCGCCGCAGTCCGGTACGTGGCGCAACTACGAGCTGGCACAGCTTGACTTGGCTCTCGTCAGTGCGAGCCCCACGCCCACGGCTTCCCCCTCGCCGACTGCAACGCCGCGCCCGCCCGTGGCCGGGACCGGTGTCGCAGCCGCCGGCGGCCCGAGTGCGTGGTGGGTGATTTCGATGGCCGCCCTGGCCTCGCTGGGGTTCGCAGGGATGGGCTGGGCGGCCTACCGCAGGAGCTGAAGCCAGGGTTCGGCACCATCGACGAGCCCCGCGCGTCGACCCCGCGCGGGGCTTTGCGCGACAATATTGGCGCGTGAGCGTTGCCACGACCGGAGAAAGCGGACCCTTCGCCTGGGCCGCTGCAAGCGACATCGGCCGCATGCGGCACGAGAACCAGGACGCGTGGGTCGTGCGCGAGGTTTGCGGGGGCGTACTCTTCGCCGTGGCCGATGGCATGGGGGGGCATCCGAACGGTGCGTGGGCCGCCAGGTTTGCCTGCGCCGCGCTCGTCGATGCGCTCGAATCATCCCCGCCGGGACAGATTCCCGACCTTTCCGCCGTCGTCGTCGACCTCAATTTGCGCCTCGTGCGCGAAGCGCTGCGCCTGGGCACACCTGGGGCCGGCACGACGCTGACCGCGGTCCTCGCAGATGCACAGGAGCTCCATTGGGTACATATCGGCGACACCCGCCTGTACGTGCTTGATGCGGGCAGCCTCGTGCAGGTGACTCGCGACCATAACCTGGCATCCGAACCCGGCGGGCACCCTCGCCTGGCGAATGTCCTGACCCGCTGCCTCGGTTCGTCGGGCGATGTCGAGCCCGACGCGGGGCGGATGCCTCTCCCCCCGGCGTGGCTGCTTGCCACCGATGGCCTGTACCAGCAGGTCGAGCCAGAGCGGCTGCAGGGTGCGCTCGAAGGCGGCGACCCTCCAGCCGCAGCCGTTCACCTCGTCGAGCTCGCCAACATTGGCGGCGGCCCGGACAACATCACGGTGGTGCTGGCGCGGCTGCTCGCTACCGGCTAGCGGCGTGAAGCGGTACGCTTCCTGCGCAATCCCTTCCGGAGCACTTCATGAAACTTCATGAGTACCAGGCACGCGACCTGCTCGCGAAGAACGGCGTCCCCGTGACGGCGGGGCGCGTCGCCAGCACTCCAGCAGAGGCACGAGCCATTGCGGAGGAGCTCGGCGGCAAGGTCGTGGTCAAGGCCCAAATCCACGCAGGGGGACGCGGCAAAGGCCGGCTCGTGGCGCAATCCGAAACGGCGGAGATGTACCAGAAGCTCATCTCCGACCCGGAGAACCATTCCGGGAAGGTCCGGGGTGAACGTATTGGCGGTGTTCGGCTTGCTGACACCCCGGAGGAGGCGGAGGCGGCAGCCGCGGCCATCCTTGGCAAGCACCTCGTGTCTATCCAGACGGGTCCTGAGGGCAAGCTGGTCAAGCACGTGCTCGTCGCGGAGCAGACGGACATCGCGAAGGAGTATTACCTCGCGGCCATCATCGATGGGATGCAGGGCTGCCCGCTCATCATGGCGTCGGCCGAGGGCGGCCAGGAAATCGAAGTCGTGGCTCACAATAACCCCGAGGCCATCGTCCGGATGCCGGTACCGGCTGCCGCTGGCTACTCGCCGTACATCGGCCGGACGCTCGCGGCCCGGCTGGGCTTCACGGGCGAGCAGGCCGACCAGTTCGGAAAGGTTGTCGAGGGACTCTATCGCACGCTGATGGCGACGGATGCCAGCCTGGTCGAAATCAATCCGCTGGCGCTCACCGCCGACGGGCGGGTTGTCGCCGTCGACGCCAAGCTGAACATCGACGACAACGCGCTGTTCCGCCAGAAGGACCTTGCGGCGATGCGCGACCTCGACGAGGAGGACCCGCTCGAGGTGAAGGCGCAGCAGCTTGGCGTTGCCAATTTCATCAAGCTCGACGGCAACATCGGCTGCATCGTCAACGGCGCCGGCCTCGCCATGGCGACGATGGACACCATCAAGCTCGCTGGTGGGGAGCCGGCCAACTTCCTCGACATCGGAACCGTCAACGACCCCCAGCGCGTGGTGAACGCCATGAAGGTCATCCTAGAGGACCCCGCCGTCAAGGCGATCCTGGTGAACATCTTCGGGGGGATGGCGCGGGTCGACATCATCGCGCAGGGCGTCATCGATGCGCACCGGCAGATGAAAATCGATGTCCCGGTCGTGATGCGACTCGTTGGGACCAACCTGGCGGAGGGCGAACAGCTCATCAAGGAGTCGGGGCTGCCGCTCATCCGGGCGAACGGGCTCTTCGAGGCCGCGAAAAAGGCGGTCGAGGCTGCCGGGGCTCCCGCGACCGCCTGAGCGCCAACAGGCACTTCAGCAGATCAGCAGAAACGAACGATTGAGGGGCGGCCCGCTTGGGCCGCCCCTCTTCTCCAACAAACTCGTCGGATGGCGCTCGGGCTCTAGCTTGCGGCTACCTTGCCGTTAGGGCTGCTCTCGCCCTTCGGCGGTCGGTCGAGGATTTCGTCGATCAGGCCATACTCCTTCGCGGCCTGCGGGTCGAGCCAGAAGTCACGGTCGGTGTCGTGCTCGATTTTTTCCATCGGCTGCCCGGTCCGCTCCTGGATGATCGTCCGCAGAACACGCTGCAGACGGAGCGTTTCGCGCGCCTGGATTTCGATATCGCGAGCCTGTCCCTGCGCACCGCCAAGGACCTGGTGGAGGTGAATGGTGCTGTGGGGTAGTGCGTAGCGCTTCCCTTTCGCCCCGGAGCAGAGGATGACGGTGCCCATGCTGGCAGCGAGGCCCATGCACAGCGTCGAGACGTGGGGGCGGATCAGGTTCATGGTGTCGTAAATCGCGAGGCCCGCTGTGACGCTGCCGCCGGGGCAGTTGATGTACATCATGATGTCCTTCTCGTCGTCCTCGCGGGCGAGGTAGAGGAGCTGCGCCACGACGATGTTCGCGACCATCGCGTCGATGGGCGTGCCGAGGAAGACAATGCGCTCCTTGAGGAGGAGCGAGTAGATGTCGTAGGCCCGCTCCCGCCGTCCATCGCTCTCGATGACGAAGGGCATGATGTCCTGGGGCCGGACGAGGTCGGCATCCGGCCGCTTCCCGGCGACGAGTTCCTGGATAAGGTCGTAGCTGCTGCTCATCTCGGCCCTCCGGTCGGTCTTGTTCCAGTGTGCGGCGCGCGGCCCGCTTTCGCAAAGTATCGGTGAATGCTGCCTGGCCTTCACCGCACGGCAGCGCACCCCCACACTGGATTCATGCCCGAGCGCCGCCAAGACATTCGCAACGTTGCCATCATTGCCCACGTCGACCACGGGAAGACGACGCTGGTCGACGCCCTGCTGAAGCATGCCCGCGTGTTTCGCGAGCACGAGCAGGTCGGTTCGCTCATCCTCGATTCGAATCCCCTCGAACGAGAGAAGGGGATTACCATCATGGCGAAGAACGCTGCCATCGAGCATCGCGGCGTTCGTATCAACATCATCGACACGCCCGGCCACGCAGACTTCGGGGGTGAAGTCGAACGGGTGCTGAACATGGCGGACGGCTGCCTCCTCGTCGTCGACGCTGCTGAAGGGCCGATGCCGCAGACCCGCTTCGTCCTGCGGAAGGCGCTCGAGCTTGGGCTCCACCCCGTGGTCGTCATCAACAAGATCGACCGGCCCCATGCCCGGCCGGGTGCCGTCCTCGAGGCGACGTCGGACCTCTTTCTCGAACTCGCGACGCAGGACTACCAGCTGGACTTCCCGGTCGTGTACACCAGCGCAAGGGACGGCTATGCGGGGCTTTCCCCCGAGGTGCGCGAGGGTGACATGGAACCGCTGTTTGCGGCGATGTTGGAGCACATCCCCGGGCCGCTCTGCGACCCCGACGCGCCATTCCGGATGCTGGTAACTACGCTGCTGTACGACAGCTACCGGGGGCGGATCGCGGTAGGGCGCATCCGCGACGGTGCGGTTCGACCGGGCATGGCAATTCAACGATTCGACCACGAAGGCACAGCGCTCCCATTCCGGGTTGGACAGGTGTTCGGGTTCCGTGGACTCGAGCGCATGGAGGTCTCCGAGGCTGTGGCCGGCGACATCGTTGCCGTGACCGGGGTTCCCGACGTTCTCATCGGTCAAACGCTGGCATCGCCGGAGGTCGCCGAGCCGCTCCCGGCGATCATGCTCGAGCCTCCCGCCGTGCAAATGACGTTCCGTGTCAACGATTCTCCATTTGCCGGGCGGGAAGGGCAGTTTGTGACGAGCCGTCAGCTGCGGGAGCGGCTGTTCCGGGAGACGGAGACCAACATCGCGCTCCGGGTCGAGGACGGAGCGTCTCCCGACCAGTTCGTCGTGGCTGGCCGCGGAGAGCTGCACCTCGCGATTCTCGTCGAGACGATGCGGCGTGAAGGGTACGAATTCGCGGTGACTCGCCCTGAAGTCATCGTCCGGGATAAGCCGGGAGGCCGGGAGGAGCCGTACGAGCGGCTTTACATCGAGGCGCCCGAAGCGGCCACGGGCTTCCTGATCGAGGCGCTGTCGGGGCGCAAAGCGCAGATGGTCGGGATGCACACGGGCGACGACGGGCGCGTCCGGTTCGAATTTGACATCCCAACGCGCGGACTCATCGGGTTCCGGGACGTGTTCGTCACGGGTACGGCGGGCGAAGGCATCATGAACAGCGAATTTCTCGGCTACCGGCCGTGGGCTGGAGAGATTAGCCGCCACAGGACGGGTGCGCTCGTGGCGAGCGAGACGGGGACGGCGCTTGCCTACGGCATCGCCGCGGCACAGGAGCGCGGCATCCTCTTCATCAGCCCGGGAGACGAGGTTTACACCGGCATGGTGGTAGGCCTGCACAACCGCGACAACGACCTCGACGTGAACGTCTGCCGCGCGAAGCACCTGACGAACATCCGGAGCTCCACAGCGGACATTGCGGTCAAACTGGTGCCGCCGCAGCCGCCCACATTGGAGCAGGCGCTGACGCTGATTGCCCCGGACGAAATGGTCGAAGTGACACCCCGGTCAATTCGCATCCGAAAAACCGAGCTGAATCCCGCGTTGCGCGCGCGGGAGGCGCGGCGGCTGAAGTTTGCGGCGCTCGAAGCAGGCCGGGCCGGATAGGAGTGGCCAGTTCCGGCGAGCGCCGGTAAAGTCCCGCCCATGCGGCTCGACGAGATCGATACACCGGCGCTCCTCCTCGACCTCGATGCGGTCGAAGACAACATCGCCACGATGCAGCACCTGCTCGAGGGCACCGGTGTCCGCCTGCGCCCCCACTTCAAAACGCCCAAATGCCCGCACGTGGCGCGCATGCAGCTGGAGGCAGGGGCGATTGGCATCACTGTGGCGAAGCTTGGCGAGGCAGAGGTGCTGGCCGACGCAGGACTGGGTCCACTCCTGGTCGCGAACCAGGTGGTGGGTGCACCCAAGTTGGCTCGCCTGGTTTCGCTGCTTCGGCGTGGCGTCGACATCACCGTTGCCGTCGAATCGGAGTACCACGTGCGCGAGCTTGCCGCCGCCGCCCGGGGTGGGGGTGTTCGGGCTGCAGCTGTGATCGAGGTGGACGCAGGGATGCGCCGCTGCGGCACGGCCAACCCCGCCGTAACGGTGCGGCTTGCGCGCATGCTGATGGATGAGGGCATCGAGTTTCGGGGCATCATGGGTTACGAGGGCCATATGTATGGTCAGCCGGAGGCGGCCGCGCGCGAGCGCCTCATTCGGGAGGCGCTCGACGTCGTGCGGCAGCACGTCGAAGCACTTGCCGAGGCAGGCATGCCCCCCTCGATTGTCTCGACGTCCGGGACGGCGAGCGTTCCCATCGCTGCAGGTGCTGGGTTCGTGACCGAGCTGCAGGCCGGGACCTACGTCTTCAACGACCTCCACAACGAAGCGTTCATCCCCGGCCGCTTCCGTTTCGCGCTCACGCTCCTGACGACGATCACTTCGGTGAAGGAGCGCTACGCCGTGGCGGATTGCGGCTTGAAATCACTCACTAACGAATTCGGTGCCCCAGTCTCCCCAGACGGCCGTTTACGTGCATCACGCCTGAGTGAGGAGCACGCAATCATCGTTGGCGACGGGGTGAGCGGACTTCGGCCGGGGGACCGCGTCGAGCTCATCCCCAGCCACGGTGACACGACGCTAAACCTCCACGACGTGTACTACGTCCGGCGCGGTGGCGAAGTGGTGGACACGTGGCCGATCGAGGCTGCCCGCCGGTTTCGGTAGGGCGGTTTAGAATTCACATCCGGGCCGTACGGTGGCGGCCCCTCGGGGAGGAAGCGACATGCGAAAGTGCCCGTGGTGCGGACGTGAAAACCTCAACGTCTATGCCTACTGCCAGGGGTGCGGACGGGGTTTCGCTGGTCCCAAAGAGGAGCAGCACCCGAAGAAACGCCGGTTCCCGTGGCCGTTCGGGCAACGCCGGGCGGCATAATCGACCGAGGTTTGCGGTCCAACTTCGGACGGCCTACGCTTGGCGCCCTCCCCGGAGGTTGCCATGCAGGTCGAAGCTACGCCCCTGGTCAAGTCCGCGCGGGATATCGCCCCGCTGGCAAGGCAGTTTGCAGACGAGACGGAGCGGGAGCGGCGCCTCGCCGCGCCGGTGGTTGACGCCCTGCGGCGAGCCGGCCTGTTTCGAATGCTCGTTCCCCGTGAGCTCGGCGGTGGAGAAGCCACGGTCGAGGACCTGCTGACCGCCATCGAGGCGGTCGCAACCGGGGACGGTTCTGCCGGGTGGTGTCTCATGATTGGCGCCACGACCGGGCTGACGGCCGCGCTTCTGCCGCGTGAAGGTGCCCGGGAAATCCATGGCGACCCCGACTCAGTCACGGGCGGCATGCTGATGCCGCGTGGGACTGCGACCCCGGTGCCGGGCGGTTACCGCGTGACGGGCCGCTGGTCATATGGGAGCGGTTCGTCGCACTGCACCTGGCTTCTCGGCGGCGTCACGGTCATGGGCGAGGACGGCCAGCCGGCGACCCTCCCCGGCGGCCATCCGCACCTGCGGATGGCACTTTTCCCGGCAGGGAGTTGCACCATCCACGACACGTGGCACGTGTCGGGACTCCGCGGCACCTCCAGCAACGACTACGAAGTTCGCGACCTCTTTGTCCCCGAGGCCCATACGGTCGGGCTCGGCATCGACCGCCCTTGGGCTAGCGGCCCGCTCTACGCCTTCCCGATGTACGGCCTTCTGGCGCTCGGAGTTTCGGCGGTAGGGCTGGGCATCGCCCGCGCTGCAATCGATGCGCTGGTCGAGCTCGCGCGGGTGAAGACGCCGACCGGCAGCCGGCGCTCGCTCGCAGACCGGGCGGCTGCGCAATTCGGTATCGCCGAGGCCGAAGCTCTCCTTCGAAGCAGCCGTGCCTACCTGTTTGATGCCGTCAGGGCTGCATGGGCCACCGCCGAACGGGGAGAAGCACTCTCGACGGCCGAGCGTGCGGGCCTGCGGCTGGCCGCCACGTTTGCGGCTCGGAGCTGCGCGCGGGCGGTCGACATCTGCTACGACCTCGGCGGGGGAACAAGCATCTACGAGAACAGTCCACTCCAGCGGCATTTCCGCGACATCCACACCATGACCCAGCACGTCATGGTCGGCCAACCCACGTTCGAGGTGGCCGGCCGGGTCATGCTTGGCCTGCCGGTAGACACCTTCATGCTGTAAGAGCTGCGCCATGGATGCACTCGAAGCCATCATGACCCTGCGCGCGATTCGCCGGTACACCAGTGAACTGGTAACCGACGACGAAGTTCTCACCTGTCTCGCGGCTGCCAGGCAGGCGCCGAGCGGCGGCAACATTCAGCCGTGGCAGTTCCTAGTGGTACGCGACGGTGACCTTCGCCGTGAGCTAGCCTCGATCTACCGCCGGGCGTATGAGCGATACGAGCCCGCGATGCTGGCGGCGACGCCGCCCTTCCGCGACCCGGCGGAAGCGGAGCGGCACAGCAGGACCTTGGCATCGGCCCGCTACCTTGCGGAGCACCTCGACCACGCCCCGGTGCTCGTGCTCTTCCTGATGCCGAACATCAGTATGACGCTTTACGACGCAGAGGGACCCCTGGACGTGGGAACCCCCTACGCGTCGGTGTACCCGGCTGTCCAGAACTTTATGCTGGCTGCGCGCGCCCTGGGCATCGGCACCACGCTAACGACAGTCATTCGGGTATACCAGGATGAGGTGCGGGCACTGCTCGGCATCCCGGAACGATATGAAATCGTCGCTCTCGTGCCGATGGGGCGGCCGCGCGGCAAGTTTGGCATCGCTCCCCGGAAGCCTCTCTCTGCGGTCACGCATTGGGACCGCTTTGGCAATCGGCGCACAGAGAGCAACCGCCGGGACTGACGCCGGGCCTTGACGGCTCCGCTAAGCTAAGTCGGGCCGCGAGAACTCGCGGCAAGGAGGCAGCATGGAACGCAAGAACGCCGAGTTCGAATTTCGGGGAATCAATCACCTCGCGCTCGTTTGCCGGGACATGGAGCGCACAGTCGACTTCTACTGCAACGTTCTCGGCATGCCGCTCATCAAAACCATCGAGCTGCCGAACAACATGGGACAGCACTTCTTCTTCGACATCGGCAACGGCGATTCGCTGGCATTCTTCTGGTTCCCGAACGCGCCTGAGGCTGCCCCGGGAATCGCATCCCCGGCGGGGATGCCTGGCGAGGGGGAACTTGCCACCGCGCACGGGTCGATGAACCACGTGGCGTTCGACGTACCGCCCGAGAAATTCGACGAGTATTACGAGAAGATCAAAGCGAAGGGCATCCAGGTCACGCCGATCCTCAATCACGACGACAGCCCGCGGCAGGTTTCCCGGGAGGTTCATGCGGGCACATTCATTCGCTCGTTCTACTTCCAGGACCCCGATGGAATCTTGCTCGAATTCGCGACGTGGACGCGGCCTCTTGGCCCGGACGACGTGAAGCACCGGCCCGCCCGAGCAGCCGATCGCGACCGCTATCTTGGCCTCGTAGGCACGGGCGGAAACTGACGGCAGCGTCCTAGAAGCCGTTAGGGCAGAACGGTTCGAACGTCGTGCGGAACATCGCGTCGGCCAGCGCGAGCACACGAGGGTCGCGTGCCTCAAGTCGGCCCGCCCGCGCATGGAACGTGGCGCTGCGATGGCCCGCGATGAGCGACGCAAGGACAGCTGGAGTGACCACGAGGTCCGGTTCTAGAGTCGCCGAGCGCACGGTTGCGGTGCCGCCATCGACTTCAAGAACCCATGTGCCCTCGTTCCAGGGGCAAAGGTTGTCGGATGCGAGCCGAACCGCGAGCCTGCCGTCAGCGTCGTAGGGGCGGGCTGTGAACGCGGCCGGGACATCGACAACGCGCATCCACACAGCGTCCTGCGTGCGCCGGTTGAGGACCCGCGGCTCGAGGAGGAGCTCCGGTGCCGGGTCATCGGGCGGCACGGCCCGGAACTCCACGCGCCGGGCGAGGTCGTGAGAGCGCAGGAACTCCCACAGGGTTGTCCATGCGGCGGCATCGAGTGCGACCAGTTCGTTTACGCGGAGCTCCTGTTCACCCTCGTCTGGTTGGTGGTCGACGGTCATAGCGGAGTACACAGCGTAGCCGCGCGGCGTGCCTGCTGCGTCCCGGGCCAGCGCAACGTGCACGGGCAAGCCCTTCTTGGGAGGTCGAAACGTCGATACGCGCCACAGCTCGGCTGAGCGGTGGATGACGAGATTCCGCGGCGTCGCCCATTCGATGAACACGGGCTTGACGACCGACAACGCGTCGACCGCGGCAAAGAGCTCGACCTGCCAGCCCTGCGCGTCTGCCCCATTGGCGAGCGCGGCAAGCCTGGGGTCGAACCTGTAGGTCACCCCGGTTGACGCGAGCCCATAGCCGAACCGCTGGTAGATGGCAGCCATGCTGGCCCAGAGGATGGCAAGCGGCTGGCGCCGCTCGTGCATCGTCTCGAGGGCTTGCTGCATGGTCCGACGAAGCAGCCCCCTGCGGCGGTAGTTCGGCAGCGTGCCAACGGCGGTTACGCCGCCCATCGGGACCGGAGAGCCATTCAGGCGAACCGTGAACGGCCACACACCGAGCGTCGAGACCATCCGGCCGTCGACGAAGGCGCATACCGTCCAGTCCGGCTGCGTCGCGGCCAGCTCGTCTTCCATGCCGTCGTCAGAAGCGAACACATACGAGACGATGCGGCCGTACTCGCGCAGTTCATCGCGGTCAGCGCAGGGCCGTATTTCGATAGTCATGGCCGGTGAGTATACGTTCTCCGGCAACGTCAGGGCTGGAGGGGAACGAGCGTCGCCGGTTCCCGGAGCTTGACCTGGTAGACGCCGCATGGCTCGATTTCGTTGAAGCCTTTGGCCCAGTCGGGCGCCGAGCCGTCGCCGTAGCGAAGCCAGCGCTGGGTCACCGAGTCCCACTTCGCGACGGCCTGGAGACGGTCGCCGAGCGAGGCAAAGGCGTCGCGCGGGTCGGCGCTCCCGCCGATATAGGCGAGGTCGTTCCAGCCCTCAGCCAGCTCCACGGGAACGGGAAACGAGACCGAGAAGCCGCCTTCGAGCGAGACCGGCGCGGTTGCGAGGAACCAGTATTCGCGACCGGGCTCGAGCACGGTAAGCGTCCGGCCTGCCACCGTTGCCGCCAGCCAGCGGAGGTAGGCGGTCGAGCCGTCGACAGCCTGGTAGATGGCCGTCACCGCTGGAGACGTCGGCGAAGGGAATACATTGCCGAGGACGAGCGGCTGGCTGCCGAAATAGGCGACGTGGTTCCACCCGGGGAGCAGCAGCACGTTGCCGCAGACAACGGCGCCGGCGCCAACCCGAGCCGGCGGGCCAAACTCGCTGGTGTTGCCCCGGTCATCAGTTGCCAGGGCGGTGACCCACTGCCCGGCGCTGACCGGAAGCGAGGCGCTGAACTGCCCCGAGCCGTCGGCGACCACCGGGGGACCAAGCGGCACGGACCCGTAGTCGAGCGCGCCTCCGGGTGTGTGGTGGGCCAGGTAAAGCTCAACCGTGCAGCCGGGACAGGCTACGCCCTGGACGCCGGCCTGGGTGGCTCGCGTCACTTGCGGGTAGCCAACGCCGCCGTTGGCCGCGGGCGTCCCGGGCTGGTTCCGGAATCCGTCGGCGTCGAGGTCGACCGCCAGTCCCGCGAGCGACGCAAATGTGTTGCCGCGTATCGTATTTCCGGATGAGGCCGGCAACTCCGCAGCGGGCCCGGACACCGCAACTCCTGTGCTGCAGCCGGTGAAGGCGTTTGCCGTCACCCGCGCGTCGCTGGTGCCCGCCTCCAGGACGACGCAGGGACCGCCCTGCTGTTGCATCAAGTTGCCTTCAACGACGGTGCCGTCGACGGGCCCGGAGTCTGCGGCAACGATCACGCTCACGGCGAGGCCATCAAGCAGATTGGGTGCCGTGGTTCTGCCGATGCGAACGTCACTGGCGATAACGCGGATGCCAATGCCCTGCGGTCCGCCCTCGCTCTCGCCCGTGACGACATTGCCCTCGACCGATACCCCCGGGGCGGCTGCCAGGATGGCTGTTCCGCAGCCATCGAAGCGGTTGCCGGCAGCACCGCCGACGGCAGCGTTCGGCGCGTCTGCCACCACACAGCTCCCGGTGAATCCCTCGAAGGTGATGCCGCGGACGGCTGACCCGGCTCCGGTGAGCCGGAGTCCATCGAGGGGCGTTGCAAGCCCTGCAGCGCCGTTTCGGATGACCACCCCTGCACCGGTACCGTCGACGATGGCGCCCGCGCGCATGAGCGGCGGCAGTGGCGTCGCACCTATGGCGATGGCTGTCGGGGATTCTTGTGGGAACACTGCGGGGTCAAAGCGGATGACCGTCTGCGGGCTTCCGGCGTTGACGGCTGCGATGGCAGCGCGGAGCGTGCAGTTCACGGCATCGGGACAGGTCCCGCCGTCATCTGCCGACGATGTGACCAGCAGCACGCCGGGTGACTCTCCAGCGGCGGGCGCACCGCCGGCCGTGACCACGAGCAGCACCATCACCACCGGCAGGAAACGCGCCGCCAGCCGCATGGCCTGAACGCTATCCCGGTGCGGGACCGGCCCGCAAGCCCGCGGCTCAGGCCGGCTCGAAGATGCGGCGGCCATCCCTGCGGACCAGCCGGCCGACCCCAGGATGGGGCCAGTGGCCGGCGAACCATGTCAGGCGTTCTCGAATGGCTCGTTCGAACAAGGCTTCGCGGGTTTCGGCCGACTGTTCGGGGTCGATGTCGAACGCGGGCGACCAGTCCGGGTGGATGAGCTGGGCCGGGTGGTGCGATGCATCGCCGATGATGATGCCCCGCTCCGCTCCATCGACGATGCCGATTGCCACGTGCCCAGGCGTATGGCCGGGGGTGGGTACGAACACCAGGTGTTCGTCGAGTGCGGTCTCTCCGTCGACGAAGCGGACGCGGCCGGAGTGCCGAAGCGGCTCCACACACTCGCGGAGGTGTTCGTTCCCCGGTGCGTGAAGCCGTTCGTCGGCCATCCAGTAATCCCACTCGGCCTGCTGGATTACGAACTCGGCGTTGGAAAAGAAGAGCTGCGGGGCGCCGCCAGCGCCGTCGACGGTGTTCCAGCCGACGTGGTCAATGTGGAGGTGGGTGTGCACGACGAGGTCAATGTCGGCGGGCGCCACGCCCACGGTCCGGAGGGCCTCATCGAGGTGTCCCGGCGGGAAGCCGGGGCGGCGCCGCGGCCCCAGTCCGGTATCGACGAGAATCGTGCGCCCCGCTGACCTCACGAGGTAACAGGTGACGCTCATCGTGAACAGCCCGCGGTCATCCGCTTGGTGGCCGAACTCCTCGTAGAAGCGGTCGGCATGGCGGGGAAGGAAGTGCCGCGGGTTCATGAGCACTGGTGCATCGAGCAGCGGCACGATGGCGACCGAGCCGATGAACGCAGGACTGGCCGACTGTTGACTGTTCGGCGCAGTCATTTCGTGGAGCCCCGCGCAGCCACCTCGGCCAGCGCTTCGCCGAGCCGCTGGATGCCCTCGTCAATCTCTTCCAAGTCAACATAACTGAACGCAAGGCGGAGGTGATTGGTTGCCTGGCCGTCGGCGAAGAACTGCGGCCCCTGCCCGACGATGACGCCGCGTTCGTTGGCGGCCAGCTGGACGTCGCGGGAGCTCAACCCGGGGCGGAGTTCAAGCCACAGGAAGAAGCCCCCCTTCGGACGCGTGTAGGAGATGTACGGAGCGCAGTACCGAGCGAGTGCCGCTTCGACCCGTTCGAGTTTCCGGCGATAGATGCCGCGTAGGCGGTCGATGTGGCGGTCGAGGTCGCCGTTGCGCATCATCTCGGCGATGACGCGCCCGAGGAACGGGCTTGTCCCCATGTCGTAGCGCAGGGCGGCGATGCGGGAGATGAGCGCAGGCGGGCCTTGGACCCAGCCCATCCTCAGTCCAGTTGCGATGGTTTTCGAAAAGCTTCCGACTTTTACGCCGTGTTCGCCGCCGCTGAGGGCGAAGATCGACGGCGGCGGCGGTTCATCGAACCAGAGTTCGCCGTACGCGTCGTCCTCCAGGACGAAGGTCTCGTATTCGCGGGCAAGCGCGAGGAGATGCTTGCGTCGCTCGAGGCTCATGGTGCAGCCGGCGGGGTTCTGGTGGTTGGGGATGCAGTAGATAAATTTGGCGCGCTTGCCCTCAGCTCGAAGCTCGGCAAGCCGGGCTTCGAGTACGTCGGTGCGCATGCCATCGGCGTCGAGCGGGATGGCAACCTGGCGAACACCGAAAGAGCGGAACGTGCGCATCGACCCGGGAAAATTCGGGCTCTCGACCATGACGACGTCGCCCGGGTCGAGAAGCGTTTCACAGACCATCCCGATGGCATGCGCCGAACCGCTGGCGATGATGACGTGGTCTTTGGTGACCGGAACGCCGTCCATGCGCGTCCATCGCTCCGCGATGGCCTCCCGAAGCGGGAGCGGACCGAAAGTACCCCCGTATTCGAGCGCTTCCTTCGCCTCGCGCTCCAACACGGTCGCTGCCGCCCGGAGCAGCTCCTTCGCAGGGAGTGATGGGATGTCGGGCAGGCCGCCCGCGAAGGAGATGACCTGTCTCGGGTCGGGGGTTGCTGCGGCCCAGACCTGTGGACCCAGGGTTCGGGCGCGCTGACTGACGAGAGCGTCGACGCGCTCGGGGGTCCAGTAGGGCTCGGACATTGGTTCGGCTCCGGCGGAAGAGTGGGCGGATTATACGGCTTCGATGCGCCGAATCGGCGAGCGGAACGCTACCGCTCGACACGCGGCTTGACCGGCCTGTTATACTTCAAGCTCACCCACCCTATCGCGCGTGATTGCGAAGCATTTCACAAATGGCGGGCCGAAATGACGGCAGCGCCGGAGGCTCTCTTCATTTCGTAATCGCGCTCGGGGAGAAACGTTCGTCGAGAGGGACGCAGCATGCAGCAACCCCGGAGGCCTGCGCAGCAGGGTCTGTACCGTCCAGGGCTGGAGCACGACGCCTGTGGCGTTGGATTCATCGTGCATTTGAAGGGTCAGCGGTCGCACAAGCTCGTAGATGACGCGCTGACTGCCCTGGAGCACCTGCATCATCGCGGAGCCTCGGGGAGTGAGCCGAACACTGGCGACGGTGCCGGCATCCTCATTCAGATGCCCCACGAGTTTTTTCGGCGCGAATGCGCGCAGCTGGGCATTCGGCTGCCTGAAGCAGGGAGCTACGGCGTAGGGGTTTTCTTCGCCTCGCGGGACCAGCGGGCTGCGGAGCAAGCGAAAGCGCTCTTCGCGGCCATCGTGGAGGAAGAGGGCCAGCACCTGCTGGGCTGGCGAAAGGTGCCCACCAACAACACCGACCTGGGCGCGACTGCGCTCGCCGCCGAGCCAGAGATTTGGCAGGTGTTCATCGGCCGAGGCGCAGGCATCGGCGGCGGTGATGAGTTCGAACGGCGGCTCTATGTCGTCCGGAAGCGCTTCGAAAAGGCCGTGCAGCGCTGGGGCATCCGGGATGCCGAGTGGTTTTATTTCGCGAGCCTGTCAAGTCGCACCCTGGTCTACAAGGGGATGCTGACGGCCGCCCAGCTGCGGAGCTACTTCCCGGACCTGAGCGACCGACACCTCATCAGCGCGCTCGCCATGTTCCACTCTCGCTTCAGCACGAACACGTTCCCGAGCTGGGAGCTGGCGCATCCGTACCGGATGATCGCGCACAACGGCGAAATCAACACGCTCAGGGGCAACCGGAACTGGATGACTGCCCGGGAGGCGCTTTTCCAGTCGCCGTACTTCCCGGACATTCACAAGATTCTGCCTATCATCAACGAGCACGGCAGTGATACCGCGAGCCTTGACGAAGCGCTCGAGCTGCTGGTCATGGCGGGCCGAAGCCTGCCTCACGCGATGATGATGCTTATCCCGGAGGCGTGGCAGGGTCACGAGAGCATGGACCCTGTAAAGAAGGCCTTCTACGAATACCACTCCTGCCTGATGGAGCCGTGGGACGGCCCGGCGTCGGTAGCGTTTACGGACGGACGCAACATTGGCGCCGTGCTCGACCGCAACGGCCTTCGACCGTCGCGCTATTACGTGACCAAGGACGACCTCGTCATCATGGCGTCCGAGGTTGGCGTGCTGCCGGTCGAGCCCGAGCGGGTGCTGTACAAGGGACGCCTTCAGCCGGGCAAGATGTTCCTGGTCAGCCTCGAAGAGGGCCGCATCATCGATGACACCGAGCTGAAGATGAAGCTCGCGAACGAGCGGCCGTACGCGCAGTGGCTGGCGGAAAACCTCATCAACATCGATGACATCCCGGCCACGGAAACTCCGCCGCCGCTGCCGCCTGACGCCCTGCTTCAGCAGCAGATGGCGTACGGGTACACCATCGAGGACGAGAAGTACCACCTTGGTCCGATGGCACAGAACGGCGAGGAAGCGGTTGGGTCGATGGGGACCGATACCCCGCTGGCGGTGCTCAGCGATAGGCCCCAGCCGCTCTACAACTACTTCCAGCAGCTCTTCGCGCAGGTGACGAACCCGCCGCTCGACGCAATTCGTGAGGAGCTCGTCACGTCGGTCAAGACGGTCATCGGGCCCGAGGGGAACCTGCTCGACCCGGAGCCCGAGAACTGCCACCTCGTGAGCCTCGACAATCCGTTCATCGACAACGAGCAGCTCGCAAAGTTCAAGTCGCTCAAGGACCACGCGCTCCGGGCGACGGTGCTGCCGATGCTGTTCCCGGCCAAGGCGGGCCCTGCCGGCCTCGAAGCCGCGATGGAGGAGCTGTTCCGCGCGGCTGACCGGGCCATCGAGAACGGTGCGAAAGTCCTGATCCTCTCCGACCGCGGCGTTGACGCCGAGCATGCGCCGATACCGTCGCTGCTGGCAGTCGCGGGCCTGCACAACCACCTCGTGCGGGAGAAAAAGCGCACCCAGGTCGGTCTCATCGTCGAGACGGGCGACGCCCGCGAGGTGCACCACTTTGCACTGCTGATCGGCTATGGTGCTGGGGCGGTGAACCCGTGGCTGGCCCTGGATTCACTGGAGCAGGTGCGGCAGGACGGGTACATCACTGCCGACTACCCCGTCGAAAAGCTCCGGGCCAACTACCTCAAGGCCATCAAGAAGGGTGTGGTGAAGGTGATGTCCAAGATGGGCATCTCCACCATCCAGAGCTACCGGGGCGCGCAGATCTTTGAAGCCGTTGGCCTGAACGAAGCGTTCATCGACAAGTACTTCACGAACACAGTCTCGCGTATCGGGGGCATCGGCATCCATGAGGTCGCGCAGGAGGTGCTGCTGCATCACCAGCGCGCCTTCCCGGACCGTGATGGCGGCCTCCGGGAGCTGGCCTGGGGAGGGCAGTACCAGTGGCGGCGCGACGGCGAATACCACCTGTTCAATCCCGAGACGGTGTTCCGACTGCAGCACTCCACGCGGACGGGGCAGTACCGCATCTTCAAGGAGTACACGCGCCTCGTCGACGACCAGAGCAAGCGGCTGGCGACGCTGCGCGGGCTGTTCGAGCTGAAGTCCGACCGGCCGCCCATTCCCATCGATGAAGTCGAGCCAGCCGAGAACATCTACAAGCGCTTCGCAACGGGCGCGATGTCGTTCGGCTCCATCAGTGCGGAGGCGCACGAAACGCTGGCCATCGCAATGAACCGCATCGGCGGGAAGAGCAACACCGGGGAGGGCGGTGAAGACCGCCGGCGGTTTACCCCCGACCCGAACGGCGATTCGCGGCGTTCGGCCATCAAGCAGGTGGCGTCGGGCCGGTTCGGGGTAACGAGCGAATACCTGGTGAACGCCGACGAGATCCAGATCAAGATGGCGCAAGGCGCAAAGCCCGGGGAAGGCGGGCAGCTGCCGGGAACCAAGGTCTACCCGTGGATTGCGGAGGTTCGGCACGCCACGCCCGGGGTGGGGCTCATCAGCCCACCGCCGCATCACGACATCTACTCAATCGAAGACCTCGCGCAGCTCATTCATGACTTGAAGAACGCGAATCCGCGCGCCCGCATCAGCGTCAAACTCGTTGCCGAGGTTGGCGTAGGCACCGTGGCGGCTGGGGTCGCAAAGGCGAAGTCCGACCACGTGCTGATTTCCGGCCACGACGGTGGCACTGGGGCGAGCCCGCTCACGTCGATCAAACACGCTGGGCTCCCATGGGAGCTGGGGCTCGCCGAGACGCAGCAGACACTGGTGATGAACAAACTCCGCGACCGCATCGTGGTGCAGGTCGACGGTCAGATGAAGACCGGGCGGGATGTCATCATCGGAGCGCTCCTGGGGGCGGAGGAGTACGGATTCGCGACTGCGCCGCTGGTGGTCATGGGCTGCGTGATGATGCGCGTCTGCCACCTCGACACGTGCCCCGTCGGCATCGCCACGCAAAACCCTGCGCTCCGGGAGAAGTTCGCGGGCCGTGCCGAGCACGTCGTCAACTTCTTCAAGTTCATCGCCGAAGAGGTCCGGGAATATCTCGCCCAGCTCGGCTACCGGTCGCTGGACGAAGTCATCGGGCGCTCCGACCTGCTGGACGTCCGCCGCGCAGTCGACCATTGGAAGGCGCAGGGGCTCGACCTTTCGGCGATCCTCTACCGGCCCGAGGTTGACCCGTCGGTCGCGACGCGCTGCGTGACGACCCAGGACCACGGGCTCGAGCGAGCGCTGGACAACGAGCTGATTCGGCTCGCGCAGCCGGCGCTGGAGCGCGGCGAGAAGGTCGTCCTCGACCTGCCAATCCGGAACGTCAACCGTACGGTGGGGACGATGCTGGGGAGCGAGCTGACCCGCCGATACGGGCACACGGGGCTTCCCGACGACACGATCGACATCACCTTCCACGGCTCTGCCGGCCAGAGTTTCGGCGCGTTCCTCCCCGCCGGCATCACGCTCAGGCTCGAGGGCGATGCCAACGACTACATCGGCAAGGGCCTGTCCGGTGGCAAGATCATCGTGTATCCGCCGAAGGATGCGACGTTCGTCCCCGAGGAGAACATCGTGATTGGCAACGTTGCGCTGTACGGCGCAACCAGCGGCGCGGCGTTCTTCCGGGGCGTGGCGGGCGAGCGGTTCATGGTTCGCAATTCGGGCGCTGTCGGGGTCGTTGAAGGCACCGGCGACCACGGGTGCGAGTACATGACGGGCGGCCGTGCGGTCATCATCGGACGGACCGGACGGAACTTTGCGGCCGGCATGAGTGGCGGAATCGCCTACGTTCTCGACGAGGAAGGGGATTTCCACACCCGCTGCAACCTCGAGATGGTCGGGCTCGAACCGCTCGAGGAGCCCGAGGACCTCGACCTCGTCAAGGGGTTGCTCGAACGACACGTCGAGTACACCGGCAGCACGGTCGCTGCGCGCCTCCTCGCGGATTGGCCGGCTGCTGCCCGGAAGTTCGTGAAGGTCATGCCGAAGGATTACCGCCGCGTCTTGGAACAGCAGCGGCACCAGTCACAAAACGTTGCACAAAGCACAGAGACTTCCACCGTGGGGGCCGCCCATGGCTAAGCCGACCGGATTCCTTGAATACTCGCGGGAAACGCCGAAGCGGCGGCCTGTCGCGGAGCGTGTTCACGACTGGCTCGAGGTCTACGAGGAGTTCCCGATCGAGAAGCTGAAAACGCAGGCCGCGCGGTGCATGGACTGCGGCATCCCTTTCTGCCACCAGGGCTGCCCCCTTGGCAACATCATTCCCGACTGGAACGACCTCGTGTACCGCGACCGCTGGCGGGACGCGATCGACCGGCTGCACGCGACCAACAACTTCCCAGAGTTCACGGGCCGGCTCTGCCCGGCGCCGTGCGAGGCCGCGTGCGTCCTGGGCATCAATGCCGACCCGGTGACCATCAAGCAGGTCGAGCTCGAAATCATCGAGTACGCATGGCAGGCTGGCTGGGTAAAGCCGCAGCCGGCGACACACCGGACCGGCAAGTCGGTGGCCATCATCGGGTCGGGGCCCGCCGGGCTCGCCTGCGCGCAGCAGCTCGCACGCGCGGGCCACGAAGTTACCGTCTTCGAGCGCGACGACCGCATCGGGGGCTTGCTGCGCTACGGCATCCCCGACTTCAAGATGGAGAAGCGCTTCCTCGACCGGCGACTGGCGCAGATGGAAGCCGAAGGGGTGGTCTTCCGCCCGGGAGTCAACGTCGGGCGTGACATCGATGCCCGCGAACTGCTCGAACAGTTTGACGCCATCTGTCTTGCCGGAGGCGCGACCCAGCCTCGAGACCTCCAGGTCCCGGGCCGGGAGCTGAAGGGCGTCTACTTCGCCATGCAGTACCTGCCGATGCAGAACCGCCGAAATGCGGGTGATGAAATTCCCGACGAAGAATTCATCACGGCCAAGGACAAGCGGGTCATCATCCTCGGCGGCGGCGACACCGGTGCAGACTGCCTCGGGACGGCCCTGCGGCAGGGGGCTCGCGAGGTCCTGCAGTACGAAATCATGCCCAAGCCCCCGGCAAGCCGGCCGCCGGAGCAGCCGTGGCCGCTCTATCCCAATATCTACCGCGTCTCTTCGGCTCACGAGGAAGGCGGCACGCGCGACTACTGCATCATGACCACCGGACTCTCGGGTGAGAACGGGCGGCTCACCACGCTCCATGCCGTGCGCGTCGAATTCGTAAATGAAAACGGCCGGCAGGTGATGCGGGAGATTCCCGGGAGCGAGTTTTCGGAGCCGGTCGACTTGCTGCTCCTTGCGATGGGCTTCCTTGGGCCCGAGAAGGGCGGGCTCCTGGAGCAGCTGGGCGTTCAGCTTACCGAGCGGGGCAACGTCTGGGCCGACGAGAGCAAGATGACGTCGGTGCCCGGCGTGTTCACAGCAGGCGACATGACTCGCGGCCAATCGCTCATCGTCTGGGCGATCGCCGAGGGGCGCGCCGCGGCGCGCGGCATCGACCAATACCTGATGGGCGATACGCATTTGCCCATCAACTAAACCCGCGGTTGACCCGGGACGAGCGTCCGAGCTCCCGGTTCAACCCTTGGGAAGCTCGCTTGCTGCGGGGCCCAGCGGGTACTCGTGCGCGATGACACGCGCGGGCACGCCGACTGCTGTGGCATTCGCGGGGACGTCGGACAGCACGACCGCGTTGGCCCCGATGCGCGCGTTGTCACCGATTTTCACGGGACCGAGGACCTTGGCTCCGGTGCCAATGAAGACGAAGCGGCCGATCGTCGGCCCCTCGAGTGAGACGTCGGGGCCGCCGGTGTTGAGGCCGATGGTGACGAATGGAGCGATCGAGCAATATGGCCCAATGCGGGTGGTTCCATCGATGACGACGTGGCCGTGGTTGAGGAGCAGCCCAGGCCCGATGTCGACGCGGTCGCCGATTGAGACGCCGGCAAGCAGCATGGTAAGCCGCCGACAGAGGTTCGGCAGGAGCGGTACGCGCTTCCTGCGCAGCCAGGCCTGGAGGCGATAGACCAGCACGGTTTGCGCTTCCGCGGAAAGTGCGATGCTGGCGATGGTCTCGGCGCGCGGCCCGAACCATCGGCGAACGGCAGGGACTGCGTGCCAGGTGACCGCCTGGCGGATGTCTTCCCGGACGTTTTCGAACATGGAGGTGTGCCCCCGGGCTGGCTTCAGGTCTTGCGGCTCATCGTGGCAGCGGAGACGTTACCGGTCACGCTGGACAATGTACCGCGCCAGCGCGCGGAGCCGGTCGACGCGAGCGCCGCGCCGTTCGGGGATTGTCAGCAGGTCGTCCGCCTCGCTGGCGAGCCGTGTCGCGAGTTCGAGGCAGTGTTCCCTCGCCCCAGTCTCTTCGAGCAGCGCCGCAACGGTTTCCACAGATGGCAGGGCACGTTCGTCATCACCGGATTCGCGGTAGTAGCGATGGAGGGGGCCATCGGCGCGGCGGGAGAGGGCGTACACCACCGGTAGTGTCCGCTTGCGCCGGACGATATCGCTAGACGTGGACTTGCCGGTTTCCGCTGCGTTGCCCCATGTCCCGAGGTAGTCGTCGTGGACCTGGAACGCGAGCCCTAGGCGTTCGCCCCAGAGGCGGAATTGCCCAGCCAGAAGCGGGTCTGCCCCCGCGAGGGCTGCACCGATGCCGGCGGCGGCGCCGAGGAGCGCGCCGGTCTTTCCCTCGACCATGGCCAGGTACTCGGACTCCGAAACGCGACCAGCGGATTCAAATGCGATGTCTTCCCACTGGCCTGCCACCATGCGCTCTACGGCGACGAACAGCATGTCGAGCGCCGCCGCAGCGCCCGGCAGGTCGCATTCGGCAAGCTGCCGGAGGCCGCGGGTGTAGAGGAAGTTCCCGAGATTGATGGCCTGGGCCTGCCCGACGAGCTTCCATGCGGTAGGCCGTCCATGGCGAAGGACATCGCCGTCCTGGATGTCGTCGTGCACAAGCGAAAAGTTATGGACCAGCTCGACGGCGACAGCGCCCGGGAGGGCGGCCTCAGGCGCTGCCCCGAGCGCTGCCGCGACTTCGAGGCACAGGAGCGGCCTCAGGCGCTTCCCTCCTCCCGATGTAGGCCGGCCGTGTTCGTCTTCCCACCCCATGACATAACGCGACACCCGGACCAGTTCCGAGGGGCCATCTTCGAGGGCATGGCGCAGGCCCTGTTCGACGAGTGGGCGGAAGCGGGAGAAGGCGGGCTCTCCGGTCATGCCGGGACGATGATGCCGGGCGCTGCGGGCGCCTTGCCGCGGGCCGCGAGCGCCTCGCGGGCCGTGGCGGCGATGCCCTCGGCATCGAGGCGATAGAGATGACGCATCGTGGCCTGGGGGCCGTGGTCGACGATGGCGTCTGGCATGGCGAGGGCGCCGAGGTACCGGTCTGCGAGACCGTGGTCGGCGAGGAGCTCGAGGACAGCGTCGCCGAATCCCCCGGCGCGGACGTTTTCCTCGGCGGTGATGATGCCCGTCGTGTCGCGGGCCACGCTCAGGAGCAGCTCAGCGTCCAGCGGTTTCGCGAAGCGCGCGTTGACGACGGCGGCATCGATGCCTTCCGCCTCCAGCAGGGCCGCGGCTTTCAGGCACTCATGCGCGGGCGTTCCGAACGCGACGAGTGCAATGTCGCGTCCCGGGCGAAGCAGCTCGCCCCGACCAATGGGAACCCGCTCCATGGGGAGGTCAATCGGGGCACCCGGGCCCGTACCCCGCGGGTAGCGGACTGCGAATGGGCCGTCGTGGTGGATACCGGTGTAGAGGAGGTCGCGAAGCTCTTTCTCGTCTTTGGGAGCGCTCACGACCATGTTGGGCAGACAGCGGAGGTAGCTGATGTCAATGAAGCCCTGGTGCGTCTTCCCGTCGTCTCCAACGAAGCCGGCCCGGTCCATGGCGAACACGACAGGAAGGCCCTGAACGACGACGTCGTGGACGACGGAGTCGTAGCCTCGCTGAAGGAAAGTGCTGTAGATGGCGGCGATCGGCCGCATCCCCTGCGTGGCAAGCCCGGCCGCGAATGTCACGGCATGCTGTTCCGCGATAGCGACGTCGAACACGCGGTCCGGGTGCTTCGCGTGGACCGGCGCGAGGCCGGTGCCCTCCAGCATCGCGGCGGTGATGGCTACGACGCGGGGGTCGGACTCGATGAGCTCCTGGACGGCCTGGGCAAAGACCTGGCTGTAGGTCGGACGCGGCGGAGGTGCGGCGGGGTCGGACTTCTTGAGCCAGTAAGTGCCGCTGTGACTCTTGATTGGGTCGGCGGCAGCTTCTGGAATCCCATGTCCCTTTTCTGTCAGGACGTGGAGCAGGACGGGCTTCCCTTCGACCTTCTTGATTGCGCGCAGCGTGGCTTCGAGCTCGCGAATATCGTGTCCGTCGATGGGGCCGTAGTATTCGAATCCGAACTGCTCCCAGAACCGGGCGGGCACAAGCAAGTCGCGGAGGCTCGCTTTGACCCGCTTGGCGCCCTGCCAAACCTGTCGCCCAAGGGGGAGGTGTTCCACGAGTTCGCCGATTTCACGTTTCGCATTTCGATACAGGGGGTCGACGCGAAGCTTGTTCACATTCCGGCTCAGGGCTCCCACGTTCGGTGAAATCGACATCGCGTTGTCGTTCAGGATGACAATCAGCCGCTGGAGCCCGAGGTGTCCGGCGTGGTTCATCGCCTCGAGCGCCATGCCGCACGTCATCGCGCCGTCGCCGATGACAGCAATGGCGTAGTAGTCCTCGCCCTTGAAGTCGCGCGCCACGGCCATCCCAACGGCGGCGGAGATGGATGTCCCAGCATGTCCCGCGCCAAAGGCATCGTGCTCGCTTTCTCGTCGATCAGCGAAGCCGCTCAGTCCTCCGTACTGGCGGATGGTGTGCATCCGGTCCTTCCGGCCAGTCAGGATCTTGTGGACGTAGACCTGGTGACTGACGTCCCAGACGATTTTGTCGCGCGGCGAGTCGAAGAGGCGGTGGAGGGCGAGCGTGAGTTCGACGACCCCGAGGTTGGAAGCGAGGTGCCCGCCGCCGCCGATACCGTCGACAGTGTCGACGAGGAACTGCCGTATCTCGGCTGCGAGCACTTGGAGCTGGTCATAAGTCAGCCCCCGGAGGTCGCGCGGGCTTTCAATTCGGTCGAGTAGCCTGGTCACGCCGTCATCTCCTCCTGCTTTCCCAGTAGGCCATGCGCGGCGTCTGCCGCGCGGTACGGGGGCTTACCGGCCAAATTGGAACCTACGGAGCGCTGCCGGGCAGGGTCAAGCCTGCTGCCCGTGCTCCCAGCGCAGGGCACTGCCGCGTAGAGCTCCCAAAGCGGGCGATGCCTCGTCCTTCGCCCGCGGCAGGTCGATCCAGAAGGTCGTACCGCTGCCGGGCTCGGAGCGAACTCCAACCTGCCCTCCCATGGCGGTGATGAGTTCGCGGACGATGGCGAGCCCGAGGCCGGTTCCGCCTTCGCGACGGCTGCGCCCCTTATCGACGCGGTAGAAGCGTTCGAAGATGTGGGGAAGTGCCTCCGGCGGGATGCCGGGACCGTTGTCCTCTACTTCGACCCGCAGGCGCTCGCCGGCCTCCAGGACGCGAACCGTGACCGTCGCGCCTTCGCCGGAGTATTTGATCGCGTTATCGACCAGGTTGAGAACGCACCGGAAGAGGAGGTCGGGGCTCGCCTGTGCCTCGGGCGCGGGCGCGGCAACATGCCGCCGCAGCGCCACCCCGCGCTGGGCGGCGAGCGGTTGGAGTTCCGAAACGACGTCAGCCGTCAGCGCACCCAGGTCGACCGGCTCACGTTCGACCCTGGCTCCGTCGTCGTTCGTCAGCAGCAGCAGGTCTTCGCTAAGGCGGGTAAGCCGCTCGGTCTGGCTCTTGATGGTCGCGACCAGCTCGCGATACTCCTCGAGCGTGGCATCGGGGTCCATCTCGGTGACTTCGATGTTGGTTCGGATGGCGGCGAGCGGCGTTCGAAGCTCGTGCGATGCGTCCTGGACAAACTGGCGCTGCCGTTCGAACGACGCTTCGAGCCGGCCGATCATGGAGTCAAACGTATCTGCGAGTGCCCAGAGCTCGTCCCGCGGGCCCTGGTAGTTGATGCGCCGGCTGAGGTTTGTGGCGCTGATCTCCGAGGCCGCCTGCGTGATATCGCGAACGGGACGAAGCAACATGCCGGAAAGGATATACCCGCCAATGCCCGAGGCAATGGCCAATCCGACCACGGAGACCAGCGACCAGTACTGGAGCCGGTCGAGGCTGCGCGAGTAGATCCCGTCTTCGACTTCCCGGAGGCTGTACGTTTCGGTCTCGATTGGCACGACGATGGCCTGGGCCGGGCCGGTTCGCACGGGCGTGTAGACGATATCGTTGTAGCGAGAAAGCTCGAAAACTGGTGGCTGGTCGAGCCGCACAGCGAGATTCAGGGCCACCACGAAGGCGACCCCGAACACGAGCAGGAGGCTGGAGTACCAGACCGTCAGCCTGAACCGGATGCTCCGAAAGAACGGAGGCACGTGCACTTTAGAGGACGTAGCCCTTTCCGCGGATCGTTTCGATCAGCTGTTCCTCGAATCCGTCATTCAGTTTGCGCCGGAGATTGTTCATGTGCACCTTCACGGTTTGGGTGAAGGGGTTTGCGTGCTCGTCCCAGATTTTTTCGAGGAGCTCCTCCTGCGGCACGGCACGCCCCTCGTTGCGGGCAAGGTAGTAGAGGAGGGCGAACTCCTTGGGGGTAAGATGGATCTCCTTGCCCTCGCGCCGGCATCGGTTCGTGTTGGGGTCGAGCTCGAGTCCCCGGGTCTCGATCACCGGTTCGCGCATCGAACCCTCGCGGCGAGTGATGGCACGAATGCGAGCCGCCAGTTCGCTGAACGCGAACGGCTTGACGAGGTAGTCGTCGGCACCCTGGTCGAGCCCTTCGATGCGCTCGCGGATGGAGCTTCTCGCGGTCAACATAATAATGCCGCCGGCGAAGCGGTCCTCACGAAGCCGCCGGCAGACCTCGATGCCATCGACCCGGGGGAGATTCAAGTCGAGGCAGATGACGTCGTAATCGGATTCGGCGGCCATCTCGAGCGCTTCTGCGCCATCGCGGGCCACGTCGACTTCGTATCCCTGCTTGATGAGGCCCCGCTCGATTGCCCCAGCGATCGCCTCTTCGTCCTCGACGACCAGCACTCGCATCGCCGACCTCCTGCCAGGTTGTTCGTGCTTCCACCGTAGCGCACGAAATTCGAAGCGAAGGTAAAGAAATGCCCTTCGCGAATGGCCCGGCGGGACCGCTGGGCTGCGCCGCGCTATCATCCCCGTGGCGCGTTTCGCCAAGTCCACCGGGAGGCGATTGCTATGGTCCTTGCCGAACGAACCAGCCGCGAGCTGTCGCTGTCGGACATCGCGGATATCCTGGGCGATGAGGCGCCGTCGCTGCTCGAGCACCGCTGCGAAGGCATACCGGCCTCTTCGCTGCATCTCCCCGGTCCGGACTTCGTGAGCCGGGTCTGGGCCCATTCCGACCGGTCGCCGCAGGTCCTGCGAAATCTGCAAGCGATCCTCGACCATGGGAGGCTCGCAGGTACCGGCTATGTGTCCATCCTTCCTGTCGACCAGGGCATCGAGCACTCGGGGGGAGCTTCGTTCGCGAAGAACCCCGCGTATTTCGACCCTGAGAACATCGTGCTGCTGGCGCTTGAGGGCGGATGCAACGCGGTGGCCTCAACCTTCGGCGTGCTGGGCGCGGTGGCCCGGAAGTACGCGCACCGCATCCCCTTCATCGTGAAGATCAACCATAACGAGCTGCTGACGTACCCGAACAAGTACGACCAGATCATGTTCGGGACCATCAAGGAAGCGTGGAATCTCGGCGCGGCTGCCGTGGGAGCGACCATCTACTTCGGGTCGGAGGAGAGCTCGCGGCAGATCGTCGAGGTTTCAGAGGCGTTCGCGTATGCCCACGAGCTGGGCATGGCAACCGTGCTCTGGTGCTACCTCCGCAACCCCGGGTTCAAGGTCGACGGTGTCAATCACGAGACCTCAGCCGACCTGACGGGGCAGGCGAACCACCTCGGGGTCACCATCCAGGCCGACATCGTCAAACAGAAGCTGCCGGAGCAGAACGGCGGCTACCGGGCGCTCAATCAGAAGGGCAGCTACGGGAAGTTCGACGAGCGGATGTACACGAAGCTCACGACCGACCACCCCATCGACCTGACCCGCTATCAGGTCGCGAACGGCTACATGGGGCGCGTAGGGCTGATCAATTCCGGCGGTGCAAGCGCCGGGGAGCAGCGACCTGAAAGAGGCGGTGAAGACGGCGGTCATCAACAAGCGGGCGGGCGGCATGGGCCTCATCAGCGGCCGGAAGGCGTTTCAGCGGCCGATGGAAGAGGGGGTTGCGCTTCTTCACGCCATTCAGGACGTCTATCGCTGCGAGGGCGTCACCATCGCCTGAGCCTGCCGCCGGCAACCTGGATTGCGTTTCGCGAACGAGGCCCCGGGAGATGTCCCCGGGGCCTCGTTGTGCACTGGCACGACCGCAGGCGTACGTCAGGCGGCCTCGCTGACACGGCCCGCGTCGCGGCGGTTGCTGCGACGCTCGAGCATGTAGCCGAAGCCGCGGACGTTGACGATGTAGCTCGGTTCGGCTGGGTCGTGTTCGACCTTCCGGCGGATGCGGCGGATGTAGACCTTGACGATTTCCTGCGCTTCGCGTTCCGAGTAGGTGTAGTCCTGGACCGCGCGGAGGATCTCGACGGGGCTGACCACCTTGCCGGCATTTTTCGCGAGGTAGGCGAGGATTTTGAACTCGGTCGGGGTGAGCGGGATGGCCTCGCCGTTGCGGACAGCCTGGCAGCGGTCGAAGTCCAGGACGAGGTCGCGCACGGTGATCGTGCTGGGTCCCTCTTCCTCGGATTCGGTTTCGATGGCATTGCGGCGGCGGAGCATTGCGCCGAGCTGAGCGTTGAACATTTCACCGCCGTCGGTGTCCCGGATGCAGACGTCGGCGCCGGCTTCGAGGGCGAGGCTCAAGCCGTGCGGATGCGGGCCGGGAGCGACGACGATGATGCTCGCCTTGCATGCGCGGGCCACCTGCCGAACGAGCGCGATATCGTCGTCGTGGCGCGGGTCGATGGCCAGCACGACCAGGTCCGGGTCGAATTGCGCAAGGAGCCGCTCGGTTTCCCGGTCATGCGGCCGTTCCGTTGTCGTAAATCCGTGGCGTGCGAGCGACGGGAGCACGTCCGCTGAGCGGTAGTCGCGCGTGTGTGTCACAAACGCGACCTGGCTCCGGAAGCCGTCGTTGAAGCGGTCCGCCATGGCATCACCCCCAAAATCCCCGGCCGGGCCATCACAGGGGCCACGGCGGGCTGCCGTATCCATTCGATTGCGTGCGGCTTCGCCTGGGGGCGCCGGGAGCTGGCGACTGCAGGCGAAGCGTTTCACTTGTTATCTTCGGCACCCCTTGTCCATCGAATAGGGGGCCGGGCGGTTTCTCTGCTCCCGCTTTGCTACCGCCAGGCACCTTTCAGCCCGAACAAGCGCGGGGGCCGGACTGCCCCGGCCCCCGAACGCTATTCCCGGAACGCGACGAGCGCACACCTTAGGCGACGTCCCTGAGCAACGCACGGCGAAGGCGCTTCACCGCCTGCGCGTGAAGCTGACTGACGCGGGTTTCGGACACCTGGAGCACGGCCGCGATATCTCGCATGGTGAGGCGCTCTACATAATAGAGGCTGATGACCAGGCGCTCACGCTCCGGCAGGGCCGCGACCGAACGGGCGAGGTCTTCGTACAGCTCCTTTTCTTCGAATGTCCGCGTAAAGTCGATATCTTCCTCGGCCGTTGGCATTTCCGCCGCCGGGAACGAGTCGCCATCGTCATCGCGCTCGAGCATGCGGTCGAGAGAGACGGTGACCCAGCGCGCGTGCGACGTCGCTTCCCGGTACTGGTCGAGGGAGACTCCCATGTGGTCGGCCGTCTCGGTTTCGGTCGGGGTACGACCGAGGAGTACTTCAAGCTCAGACTGGGCGCGCTGCACGTCGCGTGCCTTTTGGCGCATCGTGCGGCTCAGGCGGTCCATGCGGCGGAAGGCGTCGATCATCGCGCCCCGGATGCGCTGGACTGCGTACGCGTGGAAGTTGGTGCCCTTCGACGGGTCGTAGCGCCGGACGGCTTCGACGAGCCCGCAGGTGCCATAGCCGACGGCGTCCTCGAATTCGAGCAGTCCGGGGATTTCCAGCGGGAGGGTGCGGGCCACCCGCCGGACGAGCGGTGCGTACTGCATGACAAGGCGCTGCTGCTCTTCCAGGGAGAGCCGGTTTGGCGTGCCAGGACTCGCCGGAGCTTGGGATTGCTGTTCGTCGAAGGTGGACGGCCACTGCATGTGTGTACTCCCCCGTTTGCGTGCCGTGCCTCGGTGCAGCGGACTGGGCCGGGCCGAGGCGATTCCCCGAAATGACACCGCTGGTGCCTTTGTTTTCGGGCGACTGCGCCGATTGTTCAGGCTCCGGAGGTGACAGAACAACGCGCACAGCGTGACGCGGGCGTGATGCTTTGGTGACAACTGGCGACATAAGCCATCCTGCCCCGCGGCCCGGAGCAGTCGGCAGAATCACATAACATGTATAGTGCGAAGTTCCATCACAACCGCGGAACCGCCGACCGGCGTACGCTAACGGAATGGAGCTCGTCGTCGTCGCGGACTACGGCCGGGTCACGGTCGTTGACCTTGAGCTGGGAGTAGAGAAGACGCTCGTCGACCGCGGAGGGAGCTGGCCAGCAGCCAACGGAGCGAGCCTCGCTATCCCGCTTGACCGCTCCGCAACCGAAGGGTCCGCAGTGGTCAGGGTCCTCGCACGAGGCGACGGAGCCACGGAGATTCCCGCAACCAGGCTGCCCGCTGGCTTCGCCATCGCGCCGTTGCTCACGCATTATGTGTACTGCTCGGCCGATACGGTCGCCGTAGTGCAGCCGTCGGGGACGGGCGGATTGCAGCTGGCCACCTGGTCCCCCGGCGACCCTGATGCCACGCCGCTCCTGGTCGCGGCACCGCTGTTTCTTGCGCTAGACCGGGAGTCGGGAAGGATTGCCGTGCACGGGGGGCAGGGGTCCGGCGGCTCGCTCCTCGTGTTCGACCGGCGTGAGAGCGAGCCATGTTTCAGGATTGAAGGCGCAGGCGGCTTCGGTGCGCCGGCATTCCTGGGCCAGGGCGATACGGTGGCTTGGGCTGAGCCCATCGAGGGCGGCAGGATCAGGCTCCGGGCCGCTCGCCCGGGATGCAATGTGAGCTTCTCGGGACCTCGGCTGCCGGGCCCGGTGCGTTTCCTCAGCGGAACCAGTGGGCCGGAAGTGCTCATTGCGGCCTCGGAGCCCGGGGTCGACGGATTCGCGCGCATCCTCGCGTGGAATCCGGCCGACGACAGGGTTCGCCAGATTGCTGAAGGGCAGCTGCTGGCGGCATGGGCGCATGAAGCTGGTGGGAAGCTCCGTTTGGCCGTTGCCCGGCCGGGCTATTTCGACGACGGCCGCCTGCTGATGGAGTTTCTGGATGGGGAGGGACGAATGCTCGGCCGCTTGGAGCCTGTGGTCCTGTCCGCGCAGGAGCGGCTCGCGATGGCGTTCTTCGACCAGTTCGGAAGGTCTCACGACCCATGGTCGAGGGATGGCGAATGGTTCGCGCTGTCTGGGCGGCTACTCGGGGATGGGCCACACGACCTGTTCGGTCCGCCGGGGCTCCAGCACGTCCTCGGCGTGCGGGTAGGCGAGCACGGTGGACCGCTGCGCTGGGTGAGGCTCGCCTCCGGGTCCTTCGGTCGATTTCTGTAGCATCAACGCGCCCGAGCCGTCCCGTAAACCTGCGGTAATTGCCAAATTGAAGCGCGAGAATTGGCGCCTGTACACTCGGAGGAACACCGCCCCCAGCGCGCCCCGCGCGAAGGAACTCCATGGACCTCCCCCGCGAATCGTCCCGGCCGGGTATCGGTGAGCAGGTCGCTCGCGCGGCTGTCGCCGTGTTCCTGCTCCTCAGCATGCTGACGCTCTCGTTTGGACTCGGCTGGGCCGTGCACGACCTGGCCTCGGACGATGCACCGCCGAGCCAGCCTGCACCTGCAACGGCTTCCAGCGGTTCCGGCGACTCGGTTGGAGCCGCCATCATCGATGAAATCGTTGAGTTGCTCGAAACGCGTTATGTGGACAAAGCAGCGCTTGACCCGGAGGCGCTGCGCGAGGCCGCCATCGACGGCATCATCCGGTCGCTCAACGACTCGCACACGGAATACCTAACGCCGGCCGAGCTGCAGGCTGGCGCCCTCAACCTTTCGTCGAGCTACGACGGCATCGGCGCGACTGTGTCGGACCGAAGCGGCGCTATCACGATTGTCGCCCCGTTCCGTGATTCGCCCGCTGAGAAGGCCGGAATCCGGCCCGGAGACATCATCCTCGAGGTTGACGGCGTTTCAACGGAGGGATGGACGCAGACCCAAGCCGTGCAGGTCATCCGAGGCCCTTCTGGCACCCAAGTGACACTGAAGGTGAAGCACACGGACGGGACGATTGAGACCATTACCGTCACGCGCGGAAACATCCCGCTCGAAAGCGTGTTCCTCGAACCCAACCTCGAGGTGATCCCCGGCGAAAGCGGCACCAGGCTGGTCGACCGGAACGGCGCCGAAGTGACAGACATCGCGTACATCGCCATCACCCAGTTCCACGACCGCACGCTGGAGGAGCTTCGCGAGAAGGCGAAGGACATCGAAGCCCAAGGGTATCGGGGACTCATTGTCGACCTTCGGGGCAACCCCGGCGGGCTGCTGCAGGCGACGGTCGACGTCGCCGACGAGTTCCTGAACCAGGGCGTCATCCTCTCGGAGGTGGACGCCGACGGGCAGACGCAGACGTGGAGCGCACGCCGCGGGGGCATCCTCACCGACATCCCCGTTGTCATCCTGCAGGATGAAGGCAGTGCTTCTGGTGCGGAGGTCTTCGCGGCGGCGCTGCGCGACAACGGCCGCGCAACCATCATCGGCACGCGCAGCTTCGGCAAGGGAACTGTCAACCAGCTTCAGGAGCTGAAGAGCTGCGGAGACCCGAAGGGGTGCGGTGCCCTGTACATCTCGGTCGGGCGATGGCTTACGCCAAAGGGCGACCAGATCGAGGGCCTTGGCGTGAAGCCCGACATCGAGGTCCCCATGAGCTATGACGATTATGTCGATCAAGGCGATATCCAGCTCTTCCGGGCCATCGACTTCCTGCGCGGCAACTGACCCCGCGCTACACTGGGCGTGACACCTGCGGGCCCATCGCGGAGATGGGCCCGCAGCCTTTCGAGCCGCAATGTCCGACGCAACAATCGCCCAGAACCGGCGCGCACGCCACGACTATGAGATCCTCGCTCGCTTCGAGGCTGGAATCGTGCTGACCGGGAGCGAGGTGAAGTCGGTGCGGGCGCACAAGGTACAGCTCCAGGGGGCGTATGCCCGCATCAAGGATGGCGAGGTCTGGCTCGTGGGCGCTCACATCGCGCCATACGCTAACGCAGGGTACACATCGCACGACCCGACGCGGGACCGGAAGCTGCTGCTGCACAAGAAGGAGATTCGGCGGATTGCGCAGATGGTGGAACAGCGCGGACTGACGCTTATCCCGCTCTCGATGTACTTCAAGCGCGGCAGGGCAAAGGTCGAGCTCGGCGTCGGACGAGGCTTGAAGCGTTATGACAAGCGTGAAATGGTCAAGCAGCGCGACCAGCAGCGGGCGCTCGCCGAGGCGATGAAGCGCCGGGGATGACACGGCGACGAGCGGACGTGCTAGACTTTGGGGTATCTGGGGACGAAAGGAATCGACAGGAAGCCAGGTAGCCGGATAGCAGGCCGAGGTTGGTCGTCACCCTCGTAAATCAGGCGGCCAAAAATAAACGGCAACACTCGCCAACTCGCTCTCGCCGCTTAGTGCGGAGCCGTCCTCCCCGGGGCCCGGCCTGGTAGCGCCGGGGTAGGGCGTCACCAAAGCCAGGCTGCCGCGGGCCGACGCCGATATCGCCCGCGAAAGACTTCTCGGCTGGCCGGGTGGCGTGGGGACCACCACTGCAGTCACCCGGCGAGAACCCTATCGGTGGGAAAGCCTGTAGGATAATCCGGAGCCGACCTTCACTGGACCGGGAGTTCAACTCTCCCGCGTCTCCACCAACGACATCGACGCGCCGGGGTTCGAACGGGGCCCCGGCGCAGCTGTTTTTGCCCGCGCCGCCGGGGTGGAGTTGGGCGAGTCACGTGCCGGGTCCGATGCTCGCCGGCTCGACCTCGATAGCGTCCCCCGCATGGACCTCGCCCGGGGTAACCACGGCGGCATACACGCCGGCGCACGCATCGTTGAGGCTCCCGGCGACCTTGAGCACACCCGGTGTCCGAAGGCCCGAGCCGTCGGGGTCGACCGTGATGACTGCGCATCGCTGGTCGCGTTCGACAACGGCAAGCCGGGCCGTTCCGACGCGGAGGACCCGTCCGACCCACGCATTCTCGCCGAAGGGGGGCACTCCTTCGACAACGAGGTTCATCCGGAATCTGCGGGATTCCGGCGCCACACCGGCCTCCGCGCAGAGCCGCTCGATGGTCGCAGCCGCGATGATGGAGACTGGGGCGACGTCAAAATTCCCGCGGTAGTCCGCATGGAGCCGGATATCCAACCCGGCTGCACCAGATATTCGCGCTGTCAGTGTCGGGTCATCGATATCAAAAGCGGCACCATCGGGGGCCCGGACCGCGAGCCTGTGGCCGCCGTCGGGTTGCTCTCGCCAGGACGGTTCCCAGGCCGCGAGTTCCGGAAATTCCCGGAGTGTCAGCCAGGGAAAGAGCCGCGTGCGGTCGACGCGGACGAACGCGTACGTTCGGTCGCCGGGAATTCCGTTGAGCTGAAGGGCCGCTCGCGGCAGTTGTACGCCCGCCATCCCTTTGACTGGGAACTGCCAAATTTCGCGCAGGACCGGTAGTGCCACGCCGGCAGGCTACGCGGGCAGTCGGCGCAGCGCAACCGCGCGCGCCGGCCGCTGACGACTCAAGTCGCGGCGGCGCCAGCCTGCTTGGCAGCGATGAGGCGGTCAAGCTCTTCTTTGAGGCGGTCGAGTACGGTGTCGTAGGGGAATGCCCCGACCTCTTCGGTCCCGCGTTTGAGGTTCACGAACGTCGGCGCGCACCAGAGCCCGATGTCCGCGTCATCCGTTTCGCCCGGGCCGTTCACGCGGCAGCCCATCACGGCGATGGTGATGTCGTACGCCTTTGCGTACGCGGTCATCTCCTTGACCTTGAACGCCAGGTCGACGAATGCCTCGTTTTCGACGCGGCTGCAGCTCGGGCAGCTGATGATGTTGAGCCCGCCATCGAGAAATTTGGGGACTGAGCGGAACCGCCCGGCTTCGACGTCGGCGATGATCTGCTTCCCGGCTTCGACTTCACGCCATTTCTCCGAGAACGGCAGGGTAAGGGACACCCTGATGGTGTCGCCGATGCCGCGCGAGAGGAGCTGTTCGAACGCGATGCGGGTCTTGATGACGCCATCTGGGAGCATGCCCGCCTCGGTCACGCCGAGATGCAGGGGGATTTCGGGGCGAGCCGCGGCAAAGCGGGTGTTGGCTTCGATGACCTTGCGGGGGTCGGAGTCCTTGAGAGAGACGACGTAGCGGTCGAAGCCGAGGTCGTCGAGGATGCGGCAGTGCTCGAGCGCGCTTTCAATCATGGCCGTCACCCCGTCGAGCTCCGGCGGGTCGGCGCCCTGGAACTTTGCCTCCATCTCAGGGTCGACGGAGCCGCAGTTGACGCCGACCCGCACCGCCAGGTCGTGTTTCGCGGCGGTTTCGGCGATGAATGCCACCTTCTCGCGTATGGTCTTGTGCTTTTCGTGGTGGTGCAGGTGGCCGGGGTTGTAGCGCACTTTGTTGACGAACGGCGCCACCTGAGTGATGAGGCGGTAGTTTTCCTGGAGGTCGACGACGAGGTTTGCCTCGGGAACCCGCGCACGGATTTCTGCGAGGGCGGCGACGTCGTTCTTGTTGTCGACGGCGATGCGTACCACGCCCCGCACCCGCCTGCGTGGAGCATCCGCGCCTGCTCCACCGTGGCATCGACGTCGGTCGTGCGGGTTGCACACATCGATTGGACGACGATGGGGTTACCGCCCCCGATGACGACAGAACCTGCGCGGACCGGCCGCGTATTGGCGCGCTTCATGCCACGAGTGTACCAACGGCCGGGTGAACGCGGCGTGAGCGGGGCGGCCGTCGGCACCCGGCTCGTCCCGCCCACGGCGGGACCCGGCTACGGCATGGCTGCCGGGGCCGAACCGATCGCCCAGGCCGTCGCAATGTTGCGGACGTGGGTCATGTGGCAGGCGCGATAGATTTCGAAGACGCTTGCGGCTTCTTCGCGCGTGGGGACACCACCGAAGGTGTAGCGGAGCTGGTTGTCTTCCCACCAGGTATCGGAGACCCAGATGCCCTGGTCGGTGAGGCATTTCCGCTCCGCCGCGATGGCGGCGACATACTCCTCACGCGCAACCTGCAGGTCCTGGAGCGCGGCCTGCTGCTCCAGCGGAGCCTCGTCCAGCACCCAGTGGCGCTCCGCCTGCGGGATTGCGACAGCGTCGGTGGCGGCTCCGCTGGAGCTGCTAACGAAGCCGGCGGCGAAGGCGGCTGCTGCACCGAGCAGTGCTGCGACGCCCACGAGCTGGATTGCGCGGTCGGTGATGATGTGTTTCAGGGTAGCCATGTGTACTCCTCCTGTCCCCAGCCGTAGCCGGAAACGCCGATTTGATGACGTGTGAATGCCTCACTGATGGCGTAGCCCGTACTGTCGCTCACGTACGTCGAGCCGAACTTATACGAGTTCGCGTACCAGTTGCCGTTGTAGTCGTAGCTGAGCTGTACTGCGGTGACGACCGCGCAGGATGCGGCCGCCGTGCTGGCGAACGCCGCGTACCCCTGCCAGTTCGTCGCGCCCGACCAGGGGCAACTCCACGAGTCGGTGTTCACGGTGGTAGCTGAGACGAGGGTGACCGTCACGAGTGCCGCGATGGCTGCAGCACACAGGCTCGCGATCAGCCGCTGAGGGCGCCTCTGTCTGTCCTGTCTGTCAAGGAAGTCTGCTCCTTTCCGCGAACCGTGCCGTGTCCGCGGCGGCACCTTACCACGGCGGTTATTCCAGACGTCAATACAGTCTGGCCGAGATTTTACAATTGCAGGGGACTCAGCCGTGGGTGCCGGCGTGGATGTCCCTAGGTTCGTTCCCGAACCATCCGCGGTCGATGCCGGTGAAGACCAGGAGGGGCACTACGAGCAGAACGACCGCGAGGAACATGGCAGTGACGGGCCCGCGATTGGCTTCGAGGACGCCCTGCACGGGGGCGGTGTACTCGTTCCCGGCAGCGCGGGCGAGTGCCCTTGCTTTTGTGCGAAGCCGCAGGCTGTTGGCCATCACGCTGACGGAGCTCATGGCCATGGCGGCGCCGGCGAAGAGCGGATTGAGGAGGCCGAGCGCGGCAACCGGGAGCGCGACGACGTTGTAGCCGAACGCCCACGCGAGGTTTTGGCGAATCGTGCGGAGGGTCTCTCGCGACAGCGCGATGGCTTCGGCGATTTTCGCGACGTCGCCGTGCAGGAGGGTGATGTCGCCGGATTCGATGGCGACGTCCGTGCCGTTGCTCATGGCAATACCGATGTCGGCCTGGGCGAGGGCGGGCGCATCATTGATGCCATCCCCGGCCATCGCGACCGCGAAGCCCTGCGACTGCAGCTCGCGGACGAACTCCAGCTTGTCCTCGGGGCGCACCCCGGCTCGCCACTCGTCGATGCCGGCGCTGACCGCAGCAGCCCGGGCAGCCTGCGGATTGTCGCCCGTGAGCATGACCACCCGGAGTCCCAGGGCCTCGAGCGCCGAGACCGCGCGGCGGGCGTTCGGCTTGAGGGCATCTGAGAGGCCGAGCAGGCCTGCAAGCGTGCCATCGACCGCAACGGCAACAACGGTCTTGCCCCGGGCTTCGAGCTCCTGTACCTGCGGCTCGAGCTGTTCCGTTGGGTAGCCAAGGTCGCGATACATCGCGAGGTTGCCGACCTGGACGAGGCGCCCGTCGACCATCGCCTGGATGCCGCGGGCCGCGAGGGCCTCGAATCGCGCGGGCTGCATCAGCGCGAGCCCTGTATCGACGGCCGCATCGACGATTGCGCGGCTCAGGGGGTGCTCGCTGGGCATCTCGGCCGATGCGGCGAGCTTCAACAGCTCGTCCCGGCGCCAATTCCCGAGCGGGACAACCGCAGTCACCTGTGGCCGGCCCTCGGTGAGGGTGCCGGTCTTGTCGAGGACGATGACGTCGATGCGGCCGGTGCGCTCGAGGACTTCCGCGTTGCGGATGAGGATTCCGCGGGACGCGCCGAGCCCGCTGCCGACCATGATCGCCGTGGGGGTTGCAAGTCCGAGCGCGCATGGACAGGCCACGACGAGGACCGCGACCGCTGCGGTCATCCCTTGCTGCCAATCGCCAGCGAGGAGACCCCACGCCGCGAAGGTGGCAGCAGCGACCACGATGACTGCCGGGACGAACACCGCTGCGACGCGGTCGACCAGCTTCTGGACCGGAGCCTTGGAACCCTGCGCCTCCTCCACCAGCTGTACGAGCCGCTGGAGCGCGGCATCCGCACCCACGGCGGTCGCTTCGACGACGATGGCGCCGAACTGGTTGACGGTTCCCCCGAGCACACGGTCGCCGGTCTTGCGTTCGACGGGGATGGATTCGCCCGTGAGCATCGACTCGTCGATGGCGGTCGAGCCCTCGATGATGACGCCGTCGACGGGGACGCGCTGTCCCGGGCGGACGACGAAGCGGTCGCCGACGCGGAGTTCTTCGACGGGGACCTCCACCTCGTTGCCATCCCGCAGGACCGTTGCCCGGGCCGGTGCCTGGGCGAGGAGCGCGCGAATCGCCTGCGATGCAGCGCCCTTCGAGGTGTCCTCGAAGTACTTGCCCATCGAGATGAAGAGCAGGACGGCCACGCTGACATCGAAGTACATGTGGGTGTCGTGCCTGCCCGCGATGACGACCCATGCGCTGTAGAGGTAGGCGACGGAGGTACCGAGCGCAACGAGCACGTCCATGTTGGGGTTCAGCTGGCGGAGGCTGGCCCACGAGCCGCGGTAGAAGCGCCACCCGAGGCCGAACTGCACCGGCGTCGCCAGGACGAGCACGGCCCACGCGTGCAGGGTCGGATTGCCGAAGAGGTGCAGGCCGGCGATGTCCATCGCCATCGCGAGCAGAATTGCCGGGACGGCAAACACGGACGCGACGATCAGCTGCACGAGGGTGTCGCGGGCGTGTTCGGCGGGGTTCCGCCGTTCAGCGGCTGTGACCGGGGCAGCGCGATAGCCAGCTTTTTCGACCGCTTCGATGAGGGCCTCGACGGGGACCGGCGCCCCGAGTGTGACGCGGGCCGTCTCGGAAGCGAAATTGACGCTGGCGGTTTCGACCCCCTCGACGCGGCTAAGGGCCCGCTCGACACGCCTGACGCAGGAGGCGCAGGTCATGCCCTCCACGCTCAGGGTTACGGCGCGCTCAGCAGTGGGCGAGCTCATGTGGCATGTCCCCGGTAACTGACGGATGCGGGCGGGCAGACGACAGACTGACGTTCGGATGCCGGCTGCTAGCGGACGGCGGCCTCGTAGCCCTCTTCCTTGACCGCTTCGATGAGTTTCTGGGCATCGACGCCGTCGCCGCTGACCTTCGCAGATTTCTCGGCGAGGTTGACGACGGCATCACTGACGCCAGGAACACCCTTGAGCGCCGCCGTCACCGCGTTGACGCAGTGGTCGCAGGTCATCCCGGTGATGGTGAGCTCGATAGTCTGTGGCATTGCGTGCCTCCTCGTTGGTGTTCAGGTTAGGGTTCGCTCGGCCCCTGCGTCCGATACAGTCGCTGCAGCTCTGCGATGGCCCGCTCCTCCTCTCCGCCCTTCATCATCTCCACGACGTGGGTCTTGAGATGACCGTCGAGGACAAGCGCGTCGAGGCTCCGGAGCGCACGCTGGATGGACAGGGAGAGGTCGAGGATGTCCATGCAGTAGCGGTCATCCTCTATCTGCTTCTCCAGCGCTGCCACCTGGCCCGCGATGATTTTGATGCGCCGCAGCGCCTGCCTACGAACTTCCGGGGTCATCGAACCTCCACATAGGGTACCCCCCTATCCTGCTACGGGAGCCGGGAGGCCGTCAACTGCGGCTATCGCGCACCGACCGCGCCCGATTCCTTCAGCCGGGAAACCTCGTCCCAGGTAAACCCGAACTCGAGGAGTACCTGTTCCGTGTGCTCGTCGAACTCGGGCGCGCCGCGGCGAATGGTGCCCGGCGTGCGGCCGAGCTGGACCGCCGGGCCGACCATTCGCCGCTGTTCACCGGAGCGGTGCGTGTAGTCGGTGATGTAGCCGTTGGCGATGACCTGCGGGTCGCGGATAACCTGCGAATAGTCTTGTACGGGCGCGACGGGCAGGCCCTTGCCGCAGAGGTCTTCGACCCAATCCCACTGGTCTCGCTGCGCGAAGACCTTGTCGAGTTCGGCGATGAGGTCTGCCCGGTGCTCCATGTGGGCGGGGAGCGCATTGAAACGCGGGTCATCCCGCAGGTCCGGGCGTCCGAGCGCTTCGCAGAAGGGGACCCACCAGCGGCTCAGCTGGGCCATGCTCAGCGCGATCCACCCGCCGTCGCGGCAACGATAGACGTTCCAGAGAGGCGCGGCATCGCCGCGGGAGCGCCTCGGCGGCACCTGGCCCGTGAACAGCGTGCCGGTGATGTTGAACGACTGGAGCATGACCTGGCCGCCGAGGAGCGACGCCTCTACGTGCTGGCCTTCCCCGGTGCGCGAGCGGTGAATGAGCGCGAGCAGGATGCCGTAGCTGAGGGAGATGGCGCCAACCTGGTCGGCCATTCCCCCGAACGAGAACACCGGCGGCTGGTCGGGTGCGCCCTGGGTCATCATGGTGCCGCCGCGGGCCTGGCCGAGGATGTCCATGGCGGGCCAGCGGGCATGTGGTCCGCGCGAGCCGTAGCCGGAGGCGGTCGCGTAAATGATGGCGGGGTTCCGTTCGCGGAGCGCGGGGTAGTCAAGCCCGAGACGCTCCATCACACCCTGGCGCATGTTCTGCACGAAGACGTCGGCTTGCTCGGCGAGCCTCAGGACGGTCTCCCGGCCCTCGGGATGCTTCAGGTCTACCACGATGCCCCGCTTGTTGCGGTTGTGGCTTTCGAAGTAGGCCTCGCTCAGCCCGCGGCCCGGGTCGGGAGCATCGGGCCCTTCGATCTTGATGACGTCGGCGCCAAAATCGGCCAGCATGGCCGTGGCGTACGTGCCCTGCTGCCAGACCGTGCAGTCGAGAACAATCAGGCCGGAGAGCGGCAGCCCGGTGTGCGGCACGTTTGGAAACATCCCTCAGCCCCCTCCCGGTTGCGCGGGATATTGGTCAGACTGCACCATCCTGTCAACACGTGGAGGAGGCCGCATGGGGTCTGCTGCGGGGCACCGGCGTTTCGCTGCTGCGTGGGACTGGCTTGCGCGCCACGAGAGCGCGCGGGAGCGGCGGCTGCGGGCCAACCTCGTCGGTCGCGCCGAGGGGCGTGTGCTCGAAATCGGTTATGGGGTGGGTTCCAACTGGCCGCATCTCCCGCCTGGCGTGGAGTACGTCGGCATCGAACCCGACCCGTACATGCGCGAGCGCGCCGAACGCCATCGGCCGGCCGGCCGCCCACTGGACCTCAGGGACGGAGACGCACAGTCGCTCGAGTTCGGGGACGCCGAGTTCGACACGGTCATCGGGACGCTGGTGCTCTGCACGATTCCCGACCCTGCCCGCGCGCTTGCCGAGATTCGGCGCGTGCTCCGGCCGGGAGGCAGATTCATCCTCTGGGAGCACATCAACAGTGGGCGGCGGGCGGGCCGATGGCTGCTCGGTGCCGTCACGCCGGTCTGGTCGCGGCTTGGGGGAGGTTGCCACCCAAACCGGGATACGCGGCAGACCATCGAGGGTGCGGGGTTCGTTTTCGAGGAGCTGCGCGAGATGAACGATTGGCCCCCTCCCGGCGATTGCCGGGGTAGCGCGGGTTCGGGAGGCCCAGGACTCATGAGAATTGGCGCGCATGTGTCGAGCGCGGGGGGGCCGCACCTCGTCTTCGAACGCGCCAGGGCGATGGGCGCCGAGGCGGTGCAGCTCTTCATCAGCGCACCGCAGCAGTGGAAGCTGCCTTCGCTCGACGAGGCGCAGGTGGAACGCTTCAATCGCGTTCGCGAGGCGGCGGCGGTGCCCGTGTTTCTTCACGGGGTGTATCTGATGAATTTCGGAAGCCAGGACCCGGCGGTGCTGGAGAAGTCGGCCGCCTCGCTCCGGGCATACCACCGCCTGGCCGGGCAGATGGGCGCCGTCGGCACGATTTTCCACGTTGGGAGCCACCTCGGGGCCGGCTTCGACGGTTCGATGGTCGAGCGTATCGCTGGCACGCTGCTGGGTATCCTCGAGGAGGACCCCGACAACCCCGCGATGCTCATCCTCGAAAACAACGCCGGCCAGGGGAACTGCATTGGCGGGAGGTTCGCGGAGCTCGCAGCCATCGTCCGGGCGATGGGCGACCCGCCCGGTGTCGGCATCTGCCTCGACACGTGCCATGCGTACGCCATGGGCTACGACATCGCCAACGAAGCTGGGCTTGAAGCGGCACTCGAGGAGTTCGACCGGGAGCTGGGCCTTGGCCGCCTCGTGGCGGTCCACGCCAACGACACGAAGCAGCCGCTCGGCACGTTCCGCGACCGGCACGAGAATATCGGCGAAGGCCACATCGGGCTCGACGGTTTTCGGACGGTGATCGCGCACCCCGCCTTTGCAGAGGTGCCGTTCCTGCTCGAAGTGCCCGGATTCGACGGGCAGGGTCCTGACCGCAAGAATATCCAGCGTCTGAAGCGACTCCGCTCGGAAGCGGGGTTGCCAGCCCCAAAGCTGCCCCCGCTCGCGCGAATCAAGCGCGCGAATACAGCCTAAGCTCAGCGCAAAACGAGGCACGATGGTCGAACATTGCGGACGGCTCCAGGGGCCCCTCTTCACCGAATGTGCGGAGTGGGTCTGGGAACAGCTCCAGGAGGAGGGCATTCAGCTCCAGGGAGAGCTCATCGAGTTGATCCTCGAAACGGAGCGCGAGCTCGGCATTCACCGCGGCCCGGTCGAGGAGATCGCGGAGACCTTGGCGGCTGAATTCGAGCGCCGCGGCGTCGTCGCCCGGCCGTATCCGCTTGATGCTCGAGTCATTCGCGCGGTGCTCGACTGGGAGGACGACTTCCTCGGATTCGCGGGCATTCCCCGCGCGGAAAGTTGACGCGGCGAAGACCTTTCGGGAGACTCAACGTAGGTCGACGGCGAGGAGGTGCTGGGAACCAGGCATCGCAGTTTCCGCAGGCACGCAGGGAGCAGCATCGACAAGCGCCAGGTCCGCGGTATGGCCGCGGATGACGAGGCGGGGGCAGTATCGAAGCATTCGGCGGATGGCCCCCCGGCTGCACAGCCGCAGGTGACGCACAAACCACCCCGGGCAACCGGGTGACAAAAGCGCACCACGTGCACGGGTGAACCCGACCCGTTCCTCTGCTCAATCCGGCTCCTTGAAATGCACCGGGAAAGGCCCGGTGTTCCACGCCGCCTCGCGTGCCCCAGCCTGCGGGCCGCAGCGCCCGCGAGGAGGAGCAATCCATGTGCGGCATCGTAGGGTACGCTGGCCATCGCCAGGCGGTACCCATCCTGCTTCGAGCCCTGAAGGACCTCGAGTACCGGGGCTACGACTCGGCTGGCATCGCAGTACTCGATGGTGATTCCCTTTCAATCACCAAGCGACAGGGCAAGATCGCCAATCTCGAGTCCGCCATCAACGCAACCGCGTCGGGCACAGTCGGGATTGGCCATACGCGGTGGGCAACGCACGGACGCCCAAGCGACCAGAACGCGCATCCCCACGTCTCTTGCGACGAGCGGGTCGTGGTGATTCACAACGGCATCGTCGAGAACTATGCGCCGCTCCGCGAAGCACTCGGGGCCCGCGGTCATGTGTTCCGGAGCGAGACGGACACCGAGACCGTGGCTCATCTGCTCGAAGAGGAGATGCGGGCGGGAGCCGACCTTTTCGAGGCGCTCCGTCGGACCGCGCAGCGCATTGAAGGTTCACAGGCAGTAGTAGCGATGTCGCTTGATGAGCCGGGGGTGCTCGCTGCAGCGCGCCTCGGCAACGCCGGGGGTGTCGTGATTGGCTTCGGCGATGGCGAAATGGTCGTCGCCAGCGACCTGGCGGCCGTGCTCCCAATTACGCAGGACGTGGCGTTCCTCTCGGATGGGCAGGTGGCGAGAGTCACGCCAAAAGGCGCAGAGGTGCGTACCGTCAGCGGAGAGCCGGTGCCGCTCCAGCGCAAACGAGTGCCAATCGACCCGGTGACTGCGCTCAAGGGCCAGTATCCGCACTTCATGTTGAAAGAGATCCACGAACAACCGGAGGCGCTCGCCGACACCATCTGGAGCCTCGCAACACTCGAACCCCCGGCACTGTACTTCGATGACCTCGGACCGGCGGCAGACCGCCTGCCGGACGTTGACCGGGTCATCCTGATCGGGATGGGCACCAGCCTGCATGCTGCGATGCTCGGCCAGCGGTACATCGAAGCGTTCGCCCGCGTGCCCGCAAGCGTCGACAACGGTAGCGAATTCCGGTACCGGGACCCGGTGGTCGACGAGCGCACGCTGGTGGTGAGCGTTTCCCAGTCTGGCGAGACCGTCGACGTGCTCGAAGCGATGGCCGTGGCCCGCGCCGCGGGAGCGGTGCAAGTCACGGTTTGCAACACCGAAGGGGCCCAGACGACGCGGGTGGCCGACGGCACGGTCTACACCCGGGCTGGCCTAGAGCGGGGTGTCGCCAGTACGAAGTGCTTCAGCTCGGCGGTGGTGGCGCTGTACCTGTTCGCCCTTCGGCTGGCGCAGGCGAAAGGCCGCATCTCACAGTCCGAGCTCGCTGCGCACCTGGGCGAACTCGCACAGCTACCCCGGGCGGTCGCCGACGTGATTGCGAATCGCGAGCGGTACCGGAGGGTTGCGGCAAGGCTCGCGCAGGCCCAGCATGCGCTCTTCCTCGGCCGCGGGCTCGCGCATCCGGTCGCGATGGAGGGAGCGCTGAAACTCAAAGAGATTTCGTACATCCATGCCGAAGGGTATGCGGCGGGCGAAATGAAGCACGGGCCCATCGCGCTCATCGAACCCGCCTTTCCGACCGTCGCCATCGCGACGCAGCACGCATTGCGGGCCAAGATGGTCTCCAATATCGAGCAAATCCAGGCCCGCGGCGGACCGGTAATTGGTGTCGTGTCTGAGGGCGACGAGGAGCTGACGGCTCTCTGCGACGAAGTCATCACGGTGCCACGGGTTTCGTCGTGGTTGGAGCCGGTCGTCTCGGTAGTCCCCCTGCAGCTCGTTGCCTACGATGTGGCGGTGCACCGTGGCTGCGACGTAGACCAGCCGCGAAACCTGGCCAAGACGGTCACGGTGGAATGAGCGGCCGAGGGGCCTGGGTACGTGGGCCGTTTGGCCGGCCGTGCAATAGCCGGCGTTCGGCCTATAATCGTGCGACCGAAGCCATCGGTCTGCACTATGCGCGATGCGCGGAGGTATAGACAGATTGGTAAGCGTCACTCGTTCGGTAGTCTGGTTCTCCGAGGTGGGCCGGGAAGACATCGGCCTCGTCGGGGGCAAGGGAGCCAACCTGGGCGAACTCACGCGGGCATCCATCCCGGTGCCCCCGGGATTCGTCGTTACCGCCGACACGTATTTCCGGTTCATCCAGCAGAACGGGCTCGAGCCCGTCATCCGCAAGGAACTCTTCGGCCTCGATGTCCATGACACCAGGCTGCTGAATGAGCGCGCGGAGAATATTCGGCGGCGCATCATGGAAGCGCCCATGCCGGCCCACATCGCGGACGAGATCCGCGCCGCGTACCGTGAGCTCGGCCAGGGACCGGTAGCGGTGCGCAGCTCCGCCACTGCAGAAGACCTTCCCGAAGCAAGTTTCGCCGGCCAGCAAAGCACGTTTCTGAACGTCGTCGGGGCCGACAATGTCGTCCGTGCCGTGCAGGCGTGCTGGGCTTCGCTTTTCGAAGCGCGGGCAATCTTCTACCGGGAGGAATCGGGCTACGACCACACCAAGGTCGGCCTGGCAGTCCCGGTCCAGCGCATGGTTCAGTCGGAGATTTCCGGCGTGATGTTCACCGTGGAGCCGGTGACTTCCGACCGAACGCGCATCACCATCGAAGCGGTCTACGGGCTCGGTGAAGGCATCGTGTCGGGCGAGATTTCCCCCGATCTCTACCTCGTCGACAAGGAGTCGCTGCAGGTCATTTCCAAGACCGTGACGCCGCAGGACCGGATGATCGCCCGCCGGCCTGATGCCGATGGCAGCCACGAGGCGGCCAACGCATGGCTGCCGGTGCCGGAACACCTCCGCGAGCGGCAGAAGCTGACCGATGCGGAAATTCGCGAACTGGCCCGCATCGGCCGCGCGGTCGAAGAACACTACGGCAGCCCCCAGGACATCGAGTGGGCCTACGAAAAGGGCAAGTTCTACCTTGTGCAGGCCCGGCCCGTGACCACACTCAAGACGGAGGTTGAAGAGGACGGTGGGGAGGAGGAGACGGCGCCGGTGTTGCTTACCGGCCAGCCGGCGTCTCCTGGCGTCGGCGTGGGTGCCGTTCGCATCGTCCACGACCCGCGAGAAATCGACATCGTGAAGCAGGGAGATGTCCTGGTAGCGGAGATGACGACGCCAGACTTCGTCCCGGCGATGAAGCGGGCCTCGGCCATCGTTACCGAACGGGGCGGCCGCACCTGTCACGCGGCCATCGTCAGCCGCGAACTCGGCATCCCTTGCGTGGTTGGCGTTGCGGGCGCGACGGGCCTCGAAGTCGGACGTGAAGTGACCGTGGACGGGTCAGCCGGCCGAATTTACGACGGGCGCGCTGAAGCCCGGCTCGCGTGGTACGAGCGGCAGAAGGAGCGGTACGCCCGCTCAGCCTCGCTCAAGACGACGACGCGGCTTTACGTGAACCTTGCCGAGCCGGAGCTCGCCGACGTGGTGGCGAAACGAAACGTCGACGGCGTCGGCCTGCTTCGCGCCGAGTTCATCGTGGCGCAAATCGGGAAGCACCCCCGGCAATTCATCGAGGAGGGCCACCCGGAGGAATACACCCGGCGCCTCGAGGAAGGCATCAAGCAGTTCTGCCGGGCGTTCAATCCGCGGCCGGTCGTCTATCGCCTGACCGACTTCAAGACCAACGAATACGCGAACCTCGAAGGCGGGGCCAAGTTCGAGCCTACCGAAGAGAACCCGATGATCGGCTACCGCGGCGCAAGCCGGTATCTGCGCGAGCCCGACATCTTCCGCCTCGAGCTCGAAGCGATCAAAGCCGTACGCCGGGAGTTCAAGAATCTCTACGTGATGGTTCCGTTCGTCCGCACGCCAGATGAGCTGCGGGGCGTGAAACAGCTCATGTCCGAGCAAGGGCTCGTGCGCGGCGATGATTTCAAGCTCTGGATGATGGTCGAAGTCCCGTCCAACGTCATCATCCTTGAACGGTTCATCGACGTCGGCATCGACGGCATCTCGATTGGGTCGAACGACCTCACCCAGCTGGTCCTCGGCATCGACCGAGACAGCGAGGCGCTTGCCGACACCTTCGACGAACGAAACGAGGCGGTCATGGCGGCCATCCAGACGGCGGTGACGGTGGCGCGGCGGCGCGGTATCACCGCATCGATTTGCGGGCAGGCACCGAGCGTCTACCCCGAGGTAACCGAAAAGCTGGTCGAATGGGGCATCACCAGCGTGAGCGTTAGCCCGGACATGATCGACCAGACGCGCGAGATCATCGCGAACGCTGAGGCAAAGCTTGGCCGCGCGCCGGCCTGAATCCGAGAGGTAGCGGCTCCCGCTCACTGAGGCTCCGCCAGCGGGGGGCCTTAGTCGACTTCGGACCTGAACCTCCCCGGGCTACAATCGCGGCGATGGACCTGCACGAGGTACGCAGGCGACTCGAAGCGGCCGAGGCGTCGCTCAGTCCGTACGCCGCGCGCACGGCGACGAGCCGCGGCCGGAAGCGACCGGAACAGCCGTCGCCGCTGAGGACCGAGTACCAGCGCGACCGTGACCGCATCCTCCACACGAAGGCATTTCGCCGCCTGAAGCACAAGACACAGGTGTTCATCGCGCCCGCGCAGGACCACTTCGTCACGAGGCTCACACACACGCTGGAAGTCGCGCAGGTCGCGCGCACGATAGCCCGGGCGCTAAACCTGAACGAGGACCTTGCGGAGGCCGCCGCCCTGGGGCACGACATCGGCCATGGGCCCTTCGGGCACGCGGGGGAGGAGGCGCTCTCGGAGTGCCTCCCGGAGGGCTTTCGGCACAACTACCAGTCGGTGCGGGTGCTCGACCGGCTGGAGAACGGAGGCCGCGGTCTGAACCTCACCTTCGAGGTCCTCGATGCCATCGAAAAAAGCTCGAAGGCCCGGGAAGACATCTTTGCGGAAGGGTGGGGCGTCCCTGTGACTCTGGAGGGCCAGGTGGTGAAAACAGCGGACGCCATCGCCTACCTCAACCATGACATTCTTGATGCGGTTCGGGCTGGAATCATCACGGAAGACGACCTCCCAGATAGCACCCGGCGGCTGCTGGGGACGAGCCACGGCCAACGCCTCGACTCCCTCATTTGCGACATCGTCGCGGCGTCGTGGGCAGCTACCGGCGCGGGACCCGACCCGGTCATTCGATTCAGCCCCGAAGTGCACCGCGCGGCGAACGAGCTGCGCGAATTCATGTTCGAGCGGGTGTACCTGTACGACGAGACCCGCCGCGAGGCCGAACGAGGCAAGCGGATCGTCCATTTCCTGTTCCGCTATTTCGTCGAACATCCGGAGCGCATCTCACCGGACTATTCTCTGCCTGACGACCCGGTGGAGCGTCGGGCAGCAGACTACGTGAGCGGCATGACCGACCGCTTTGCGATCCGCCTCGCCGCTTCTCTCGGTTGTTCGGACGCTATCGGCTGGCAGGTCTAATCTGGCGATTGCTCTTTCCTGCTCGCTTATCGAGCGTGGTCCCGCTCCTTGAAGGTAGAACATTCCGCGCCGATACTCGGGACAACCCGCCATGACCAATCGTTACGGCTCCAGCTTTGACGACGAGCCGGTAATCGGCGCGCCCCCACCATCGGGTGAACGCATCATCGGCGCAGGGTTTCCTCCTGGCCCGGCGACCGAGGTCGACTACGTTCCGGACGAGGACGACTACCCTTACGACGAACCGGGGTACGACGACGAGGACTACTGGGAGGAGCCCTACCACGCCGACGAACCTCCCGCCCGGCAGCCGATGTTTTATGTAGTCCTGTTCCTGGCCGCGGTAGTTGGGGCGATTCTTGTCTTTCTCGTATTTCGTCTGGTCCAGGATGGCGGCGGCAACGGCGGTCCGGGAGCTCCGGCGTTCGATGTTCGGATCGACAGCCCGGCGCGGGACCAGCGACTCGAAATCAATCAGTCTCACGACGTGGTCGTGCAGGCGACGGCGACCGAACCGCTGCGGCGCATCGAGCTGTTCCTCGGCGACCGCGCCGTGGATGCGGTTGACATCACCGAGACACCCGCCGACAACCGCTACCGCGCGACGCTACGCTTCACTCTCACGGAAAAGGGGACGTACGAGCTCTTCGTACGCGTCTTCGCGGAGTCGGGGGCATCCAAGGACTCGGGGAAAGTGAGGGTCGTGGCGATTGAGCCCGTAGGTGAACGGCCGCAGACCATCCAGGGCCGTGTGGTTGCGGATGCGACGCTCCGGGCCGGCCCGGATGAAACCTTCGCGGAGATGGGCAGCCTCCGTGCCGGCGCGCAGGTCACGATTGCGGGCAAGACACGCGACCTCGTATGGCTCCTTGTTCAGCCGCCAGCAGGGCAGCAGGGCTGGGTGCGCCGGGCGGCGGTTGAGCCGCTCGATACGCTCGACCTCGTGCCCGTCAGAGATGTGACGCCGACGCCCGCGCCGACCGCCACCCCGGAACCTTTACCATCGCCAACGTCAACCTCATCGCCATCGCCGTCGCCTTCGGCCGCGGCACCGGACTTCGTGCCAACCAACGCCGTGCTTGCCGCACAGGGTTCGGTATTGCGCGTCACCGTCTCGAACGTTGCTGGCACCAGCTACGAAGGGGCGCTTGTGGTGGCTATTGGCGGCGATGTGCCTCAGCAGGAGCTGGCAATCGACGTTCAGCTTCCCGCGAACGGCGGCTCCACGGTCGTGGAGTTCCCGCTGTCGCCGGCCATCACCTCTGGCGGGAAGCGAGCTGTCGTCACCATCGACCCCGGCAACATCGTCAGGGAGCAGCGGGAGGACAACAATGCGGCAACCTTTGTTCTCCAACCGCCGGTCGAAGCCCCCAACCTTGTCATCACGAGCGCCACGGTAACCGCTTCGACCATCGAAGTGACCGTCCGAAACGATGGAGGCCAGCTTCCTGCGTCGACGGTGGTGGTCCAGGTCCAACTCGGTGGGCAAACTACCAGCAACAGCGTGAACATTGCGCTTGCCACGGGACAGTCATCGCCCGTCATCCCGGTGGCTCGCCCGACGGGTTCGGGGACTGCAACGGTGACGGTCTATGTGGCGAACCAGCCGATGGCCAGCACCACCGTGCAGCTGCCCTAACAGTCGGGACGGCATCCGGGTCGGGGGCCCCACTCGCGCGCCGGCGGCCGTACGATAGTCGGCATGGACGTGGTCGAGACGATCAAGCGGCAGGTGGACCTGGTCGGCTACATCGGGCGGTTCACCCAGCTGCAGAAGTCCGGGCGCAGCTTCCGCGGCCTCTGCCCATTCCACAGCGAGCGGACTCCGTCGTTCTACGTCTTTCCCGACCGCGGAACGTGGCGATGCTTTGGTGCCTGCGGAGAAGGCGGCGATGTCTTTTCGTTTGTACAGAAGCGGGAAAACACCGATTTCCGGGGTGCGCTGCGGTTGCTGGCAGCGGAGGCAGGCGTTCAGCTCCACGAGGAAGACCCGCGGCGGAGAACCCGTCTCGAACGGCTGACGGCTATCGTTTCTGCGGCTGTCAGCTTTTACGAGAGGAATCTCCTCGACCCGGCCGGCGCAGATGCGCTCACGTACCTCACCGGGGCCCGTGGGCTCCGCCCTGAGACCATCGCCGCATGGCACCTTGGCTGGGCTCCGGAGGGCTGGCACAACCTCCGCGACTTTCTCCTCAACCGCGGCTATTCCGTTGCCGACATGGTTTCGGCAGGCGTCCTGGTGGAGTCGGAGGATGGCCGGGAACCGTATGACCGATTCCGGGGGCGCGTCATCATTCCCATAGCCAACGAGCGAGGAGAGTTTGTTGCGCTAGCCGGGAGAGGGCTCCAGGGTGAAGAGCCGAAGTACCTCAATTCACCGCAGACGGAGATCTTTGACAAGGGACGGACCCTTTTTGGGCTCAATCTCTCGGCCGATGCCATCCGGGAGCGGGGCGAGGTCGTTGTGGTCGAAGGCTACATGGACGTGCTCGGGCCCTGGCAGGCGGGCTACCGCAACGTCGTCGCGACGATGGGTACCTCGCTGACGGTCCAGCACGCCGCGCTCCTTCGGCGGTTCGCCCCGCGGGTCGTGCTCGCCCTGGACCCCGATGCTGCCGGCGCGAACGCGGCAGAACGCGCGGGGGGACTGGTGCTCGGGATTGCGAGCGACGAGCAAGCCATCGCATCCGCGCGGGCAGCAGATTCCATCGGCGCGGAGGCGGAGGTCGACCTCCGGGTTGCGGCGCTCCCGGCGGGACGTGACCCCGACGAGCTGGTGCGCGATGACCCCGCAGGATGGGAGGCAGCGGTCGCGGGCGCGGTTCCGTTCGTCGAATTCCTCCTCTTCCGGATGCTGGGAGCACGCAAGCCCGGCTCGGCGATCGAGGCGCGCCAGGCAGTCGATAGGCTGCGGCCGGTGCTGCTTTCGGTGCGAGACCCCATCGAGCGCAGCCTGTACATCCAACGCCTCGCGCGCCACCTCGGGGTAAGCGAAGAGAGCATTGCGGAGCGATTGCGCATGGCTGGCCGCGGTGCTCAGCGCCTGCCGAAGACGCGAACGGCCCCGCTGGGCCCGGAGGAAGCACTGCTGGCCATTCTCCTCCGGCATCCGGCGCTCCGCATGGCATACCGGAACTACCCGGAGACCCTGTTCACCGGCGCGGTGGAGCGCGAGATTTTCCGCCGCTGGCTGCGAGACCCCGAGACGGCCGCCGACGCGGTCGACGAGATTGGGGACCGAGCGCGCCGTCTGCTCCAGTACCGCCTGCCTCCGCTAACCGATTTCGAGGCGCGACGTGCCGCCGATGAGAAAATATCTGCCATCCTGAACGACCGCATCCGCCTCCACCAGGCAGCACGCGCAGCGGAGCTCTCCGAAGCCGAGCGCGAACTCGGGCCAAACAGGCTGGCGGAGCTCGCAGTCGCTGCCTGGAAAGGCGAGATACCGACGGGTCCGGAGCGCGAGCTGGCGGAAGCCATCATCGAAGAACTGGAACTCGGGTTGAGCATTCACCGGCGGGAAAGTTGGCCGGCAAGCTGAACGCAAGGAATTTACAAACCCTGGCGAAAAATCTGCATTCACCGCGCATTTCCCATCTTGACACCTTTACCGCGTGCGACGTATTACATACCGGCCGGTCGGCATGTCGCCGCCGGAATATCGCGGGAGGTGCCTAATGGCTAGGCTCCGGATGCTCCTTGTTGCTGGCGCGCTGGCAGCGGTCGCGGTCGTCTCGGCGGCGGCCCCGATGCTGACCATCACCTGGTAACTCGGGAGCAAGAACCCAGGAAGGGGGGCCGGTCGCCCGGCCCCCCTTCCCGTTAGCGCCAGCTGCGTTCACCGGCGACCGACCGCCCATGCCGGAGGTAGAGCACTTCAGCATCGATGAGACGGCATGTGACCCCCGCAAGCGCCAGCGCCTGCGTTGGCGTCCGTCCTGCGGCAACCGCTGCAGCCGAAATTAGCTCTTCCCGTTCTCTCAGGAAGCTATCGAAGGCTTGCCTGACAGTCGTTTCGCGGCCCGCGGTGGTCCAGATATCCATCAGCACTGCAGCATGAACCGGAGACTCGGCAGGGTGAAAGTACGCCGCGGCCGCGTCCTCGGGGCGCGCGCCGGCCTCCACAGCACCGGCCACCGCCTGCACCCTGAGGCGTGCATCGGCGAGCACCTCCTCTGTGACCGCAAGGTAGAGGTCAAGCTTCGTCGCGAAGTGGGCGTAGACGGCCCCTTTCGAGAGCCTGGCAGCTGCTGCGATGGCATCGAGTGACGCGCCTTCGTAGCCGCGTTCTGAAACCACGCCACGCGCCGCCTCGAGCAGGAGGCGGCGTGTTCTAGCTCGCCGCTCTTCCTGACGCATCGTCTTCCTGCCTCCACGCGGGGAGATACAGGAGCGGCCGGGCGGGGGTTCCGGGCGATTCCTGCTTCCAGCGGGGGAAGACGGCTTCGAATGCCTCCACCACCCGCGGGTCGAACTGGGTTCCAGCACAGCGAAGTATCTCAGCCAGCGCGGCGTCTGGCGACTGCCCGCGGCGGTACGGACGGTCGGAGATAATAGCGTCGTAGGTGTCGCACACGGCGAAGATGCGGGCGCCGAGCGGAATCGCCTCTCCTTCGAGTCCTCTTGGATAGCCGTGTCCATCCCACCGCTCGTGGTGGGCAAGGACAATCTTGGCGGCCGGCCTCAGGTAGGGAACCTGCGCGAGGATGCGGTACCCCATGGCAGGGTGGCGACGCATGAACTCCCATTCCTCTTCTGTGAGGCGGTCAGGCTTGAGCAGGATGGCATCGGGAACGCCGATTTTGCCCACGTCGTGCATCAGGGCACCGCGGTAGATGGTGAGCAGTTCCTCCTCGTCGCTGATGCCGAGAAGCTTGGCGATGTCGAGGGCGTGCTGCGCGACCCGCACCGAATGGCCCTTCGTTTCCTGGTCGCGGACGTCGAGGGCGGTGACCAGCGACTCCAGCGTGCCGGTATAGGCGTCCCGGAGCTGCTCCGACATATCGCGGATTTCGATATAGGCGCGGTGGAGCTGCTCGTTCGACCGTTCTAGTCGAATAACGTTTTCGCGAGTCCGCTCGACAAACTGGGTGACCGAATACCGTGCAAGGACCAGCGGCAGGACCATCACCGTCACGGCCGCAACGCCCAGCTCCATGAAGATCACGGCAAGGCCGCCGGCGACGAATCCGAGGACAACGTAGTACGGAAGCAGCCAGCCGATGTTGTCGCTGAAGCTCGAACGAATGCTGCGCTTGCTCGTCAAAGCGATGATGCCGGCGACCGCCGCGCCATCGATGACGTACAGCAGCACAGCTGCCATGCCACCCTCAGCGAGCGCCAGGACCGAGCGTGGGACCCCGCGGCCAGCCATTGCCTGAATGCCCGAGATGGCGAGCGCACCAGCCAGGGCCGCAGCGGAAGTGTGCCCAAAATTGAACGCGACCTTCCTGGGCGACCTACCATTTCGCAGCCAGCCAACCATCGCGATAGCCGCGGCCGTTGTCACCGCGCCGGGTGCGCCGAAGAGGATGGCGGCCATCACAGTGCCGACGAAACTTACCGAAACCCACCCGCCGAAGTGGAGACGCACGGACAAGGCCTCGGTGAGGACCGCAAGACCCACGACGACGGCAAGCCCCACGGGGTCGTTCAATGGGTGGATGAAGAATGCTGAGGTAAAGGCCATGGCGCCGACCGCAAAGGTCAGCGTGATGAACCAGTCCTCGCGACTGCCGGCGTTGGCTGCAGACGTCATGTCACCGTTACTTATCGACCGCTCAGGATGCTTGCTGCAGCTTCTCTACCCTACAGAGGCATTCGAAGTTGTCGTCAGCCTGTCGCGAACACTACCGTCGGGAGATGAAAGTGAACACTGCGCCGCGCCCGTCGCTTGACCCCGTCGTATTCACGACATCGCGGGCGAACGGCCGCAGACCGCCATGCGGGGCGAGGGGAGGGCTTTCACGTGAACAGTGGTGACGAATTGGTTGCGTCGGCACTTTCTCCGCCAGTGGGGCCGGTCGTAGACTGCCCGCCATGAATCCACCGCTCCAGGGCATCCGCGTTCTCGATTTCACCCGTTACCAGCAGGGGCCGTTTGCGACGGTGATCCTTGCGGACTTCGGCGCCGACGTCATCAAAGTGGAAGAGCCGCATGGCGACTACGGCCGGCGGATGTGGAGGGAGCCGGACGGTTTCTCCGCATTCTGGGAGGCGTTGGACCGGGGCAAACGGTCGGTGTGCATCGACCTCCGTGAAGCGGAGGGTGTCGACCTGGCGCTGCGGCTCGCGGACCACGCCGACGTGCTGGTCGAGAACTTTCGCCCCGGCACGATGGAGAAATGGGGGTTGGGGCCCGACGTCGTCCTGGCGCGAAATCCGCGCCTCGTCTATGCGCGGGCGACCGGCTGGGGTTCGAAGGGCCCAATGGCGGGGCTGCCATCATTCGACCAGATTGCCCAGGCGTACTCTGGGTTCGCCCAGCACTCCGGGGGAGGACCGGGCCACCGTCCGGAGGTGCCATATCCCGGAATCGCGGACCAGACGGGCGGGATGAACCTCGCGCTCGGCATCATGACCGCGCTGTTCGCGCGCGAGCGGACCGGGCAGGGCCAGGTGGTAGAGGTGTCTCTGCTTGGAACGCAGCTCGCGCTGCAGGCTCCGGAACTCCTGCACGTGCTCCACTTCGGTCAGGAGCGGCCCCGAGAATTCCGCGCCTCACCTACGGTAGGGCACTACCAGTGCTCCGATGGGCGCTGGGTGATGATTGTCGGCATCGACCAGAAGTTCTGGCCGCGCATCGCGCGGGCTCTGCACCTCGAGGCACTCATCGATGACCCGCGGTTTGCGCGTGGCGGAAACCGCTACCGGCACCGGCACGAGCTCGAGCCCATCATGGAGCAGGCGTTCGCAGCGCAGCCGTCCGCGTACTGGCTCGAGCGGCTCCGGGCCGAGGATGTGCCGGCCTCGCTAGTCCAGGAGTACGCTGAGCTGGCGGAATCCGAGCAGGCGTGGGCGAACGGCTACCTGACCGAAACTGAGCACCCGCGTTTCGGGCGGCAGCGTGTGGTCGGGCCCCACATCCAGCTTTCCGCAACGCCGCCGGTGCTGTCGTTTCCGGCCCGTGAGCTTGGGGTGGACACCGACGAGGTCCTTCGGGAGCTGGGCCTGGGCGGGGAGGAAATCGCCCGCCTGCGAGCCAGCCGGGTCGTTGGGCCCGCCGAGCGCTAGCAACTCAGGGAGAAACGTCCCCGGTTGCAGGTCCACGGGCGCCGGCGAAGGCGAATCCGAGAATCTGCAGCGCTTCGCGCAGCGCCGCCGCAGTCCCAGGCTCTGCCGCCCCAACGAGCACGGCATCAGCCAGTCCTGCGGCCTCCTCGAGAGCGCCGGGGACATCGAAGTCATCCTCGAGACGCTCAACTATGCGCTGGAGGGCAGCAGGCCGGGCGGGCACCGCGTCGACGGATGTAGCGGCCCGGCGGAGGCGCTCGTAGCGGTCGGCGAGGCCGTCGAGCGCCCCTGCCACGTAGTTGGCGTCCACTCGTATTTGGTGACTTAGGAGGTACAGCCGGAGGTGGTCGGGCTCGTAGGTTCGCATGAGGTCCCGCGCGAGGACGAGATTGCCCAGCGACTTGCTCATCTTGACCCCCTCGAGCTGGAGCATGCCGTTGTGGACCCACCAGCCGCAAAACGGTTCGACGCCGTACGCGCCTTCGGCCTGGGCAATTTCATTCTCGTGGTGCGGGTACTTCAGGTCGCTCCCGCCGCCGTGAATGTCGATTTGCGTCCCCAGGTGCTTTACCGCCATTGCGGTGCACTCGATGCTCCAGCCGGGCCGGCCCGGTCCCCAAGGGCTGTCCCACGATGGGTCACCGGGTTCGACCTGCTGCCAGAGCAAGAAATCGAGGTGACCCCGCTTCTTGTAGGCACGCTTCGACTCCGGGTTTTCTCGCTTGCCGAGCTCGGCGAGCGAGAGACCGTTCAGCCGGCCATACCGCGGGAACGAGGCAACATCGAAGAACACGTCACCATCGACGACGTAGGCGTGGCCCCGATCGATGAGGCGCTGGGTTGTCTCGATGATTTCGGGAATGTGGTCCGTCGCGTAGGGGTAGACCGTGGGCCGCAGGACGTTCAGGCGGTCGAGGTCCGCCCTCAGGATTGCGTCGTTTTCGTCGCGGATTTCAGCAATCGGCCGCCCGCCCTGCCGCCGCGAGACCATGATCATGTCGTCATCGATGTCCGTGACGTTTTGCACGTAACGGACCCTGTAGCCCTTCCAGAGGAGGAACCTTCGCAGCGTATCGAACTGAACGTAGGAGAACGCGTGGCCGAGATGGGTGACGTCGTAGGGCGTAACTCCGCAGACGTACATCCGGACCTCGCCGGGCGCCACCGTCCGAAATTCGCGGACCTCGTTGCCGAGGGATGTGAACAACCGAAACGGCACCTTGGCGGCTCCTTCTCCCGGGCTCCTGCTAGGGTAGCAGAGCGTTAGTTTCGCTTCGCAACCCTCAGCTCAGGGCACCGAGCGCCATCAGCTCCGCGATGCGTTCGTCATCGTATCCCAGCACCCGCGAGAGAACGTCGAAGGTGTCCTGGCCGACCTGGTGAACGCCCTCGTAACGCGGTGGGCGGCGTCCATCGAACCGCGCAGGGAACTTGTCGAGCCCGTACTCACCCCAGCGCTCGGCGACCGCGCTGCCGAAAAAGTCTCGTGCGGCGAGCTGGGGGTCACGTTCGGCGAGGTCTCCGGCATGCTGAACAGGCCCGGCGTGGACGCCGGCGCGCTGCAGCCGCTCGGCGAGTTCGAACGGGTCCATGACGCGTGTCCGTTCTGCGATTGCGCGGTCGAGCTCGCGCCAGTTGGCGACGCGTTCGACGTGGGTTGCAAACGGTCCGCCGGGGTCGATTTCCAGCATTCCGGCGAGTCGCCGCCATTCATCGTCCCCGCGGGCTGCGATGGCGATCCAGCGGTCCTCCCCGGCGCAGGGGTAGATGCCGTGCGGTGCCCATGCGTCGAAGGGGTGACGGTTGCCCCTGGGCTCCGGGTTCGCGCCGTTGGCGAGGTAGTCGATGATTGCAGGCCCCATGATGCCGAGGCCCAGTTCGTACTGCGCGAGGTCGACGGCTAGGCCCTGGCCGGTGCGGTCGCGGTGTTCGAGGCCCTCGAGCGCAGCGACCGCGGCCGCGAGGCCGCTCAAGTGGTCGGTGAGCGAGAAGCCGTATCCGTCGGTCAGCGTGCCCTCGGGATTGGTGAGGTAGGTCAGGCCGGTGAGGGCATGGATGGTGGGCGCATAGGTTACGAAGTCCTTCCACGGGCCTGACTGGCCCATGCCGCCCATGGAGATGACCGTCACACCAGGATGGTCTGCTGCGAGCGAATCGCGGTCCAGCCCCCAGCGCTGGAGCACACCGGCGGAAAAGTTTTCGATGATGACATCGCTCCGCAGCGCGAGGTCGCGAGCCACGGCGCGAGCCTCCGGAACGGTCATGTCCAGGGCAACGCTGAGCTTGTTGCGGTTCCAGCAGACGTAGTACGGGTGGTCGGGCGAGTTCGCTCCGCCGCTCCGTTTGGCGCTACTCACCTTGATGACCTCTGCGCCGAGGTCGGCAAGAACCCGGGTTCCGAACGGGCCGGCCAGCACGTGGGTGAAGTCGAGGATGCGAACACCTTCCAGGGGGCGAGCTGCATCGTTGGGCCCCGCAGCATCGGTCTGACGCGACGGCCGCGGAGTCCAGCCGATTCTCCCGACTTCGACCCGTGCCGGGGGCGGGGGCGGTGGACCGTCGGCGCTCGTCCTGAAGAAGCGGCCGGGCAGCTGAACTGGGCCCACACCGGACACATCCGCAGTATAGAGATACTGACGGGCCGGGATTTGGGGGCTCCGCTCGACCGCCTCCTGGATATTCCAGACCACCCCGAACGGCTGGTGGCGCCGCTGGCCCTCGTAGAACAGCTCCTCGCCATCCCAGGTCGCCACCCATTCGCGCAGCACCTTCATCACGTACGGGAGGTCTTTGACCATGGCGATGACGTCGGGATAGCGTTCGCGGTCTGCGAGGTCCTGGGCAGCGCCGCATTCGATGAGCCACGGCACGAGGACCTCCGTGAGCTTCAGCGAGGCCGTGACCATCACGCCGTGGCCATCCCGGGCGGGGTAGACTTCGTAGGCTCCGCTCCAGTGCAGACTGCCTTGCCTCCGAGCGATCGGGGTCCGCCAGGTCCCGTTCGGGAAGAACCACTGCATGAGCACCTGCTCGGTGCAGCTGACGAGCGCCTCATGAGCCGAGAGGTCGACGTGCACACCTCTGCCCGAAGCGCGAACAAATCGGAGGGCAGCGAGCGCCACGACGGCCGCGTAGAGCCCGACCGTGTGGCACGACTGGTTGCCGTAGCCGGAAATCGGCGGGCTCTGGGCGTCCCCGGTGACCCACGCGGAACCGCAAAGTGCATTCGCGACGAGGTCGTTGACTCGCCAGTCAGCGCGCGGGCCGTCCTGGCCCATGGGCGTAACCGAGACGCGCACCAGCGCCGGATTGGCATTGGCAAGGTCAGCCGCCGCGACGTCCGGCCCGGGCGGCGGCCAATCTTCGATGAGAATGTCTGCCCCGGCCACGAGGTCAAGGAACCGCGTCCTGTCGGGTTCACTAGCGAGGTCGAGGGCAACGACGCGCTTGGCGGCGTTGTAGAACGTTGATTGGATGGAGATGTTCGTGCCGGAGAAGAACGGCGGCTCACGGTCCAGCGGGTCGCCAGCCGGGGACACGACGCGGACGACATCTGCGCCACCCTCGGCCAGCAGGCGGCCAGCGAGAACGCCGTTCCAGCCTGCGCACTCGATGACGCGCAATCCTTCGAGCGGCTGTGTCTGTGACATGGGTTTCGATCATACGGCCGCCCACGGAACAGGCAGCCGGGGGATGCCGAGACGCGAAAGATTCCCCTGTTCTTCACCCGTGAATGCCATGGATGTCATCTAACCCATTTTCGTTTCACTATCGTTCGGGTTGTCACAACGGCGGGGAACACGGTACGGTGCCGTGAAGCCCCCGGGACATCAGGAGCAGGTGTATGCCGCTGACCCGCCGACGGCAGACCCTTGCAGCGTTCCTGGCCGCAGTCGTGGCGGTGGTGGGACTGGCAGGAACGAGCCAGTCAGCCGACGCTGACTCGGACCACCCTATCGTTCAGCGAGCGCTGCGCGACCTTGACACCCACCAGGGTGAGTGCTGGCCGTGGGTACGACGCGTCGTTCTCGATGCAACGGGCCGGGAAATGGGTTTCGACTACCGGCAGGGGTTCTTCGACGCCGGCGCGGTCGAGGTGGACCCACGCGAGGCAGCCCCCGGGGACATCATCCAGGTCGCGCTCGATACCTGGACCGCCCCGGACGCAGACTACCCCGGCCTCCACACGGCAATCGTGCTTCGAAACAATGGCGACGGCACGTTCGATGCCATCGACTCCAATCAGTTATGGGACGGCGTCGTACGGCTGCGCCCTGCCTACGACCCCTTCGCACAGGCCGCGGCGAACGGCCTGCAGGTGCACATCTACCGGTTCGAGTCGGCGGAGGGTACGCCGAGCAACGCCCCTGAAAGCGGCAGCCTTGCGAAACCCCTTGCTCCGGGAACCATCGTGCGGGTGAATACCCCGGGCGATTGCCTGCGGCTCCGCACCGCTCCCGGCGGGGAGATCGTTCAGTGCCTCGCCCACGGGACCAAGGTGAGCATCATCGAAGGCCCGGTGACGCACCTTGGCATCGCGTGGTACCGCGTGGAGACCCCGGTCGGAGACGGGTGGATGGCTGCCTCCTACCTGGTCGCAGAGACCGAACCTGGCGCGGCGCCGAGTGCTCAGGGGCCCACCCGCCCGCTGCGGCAGTACCGCGCCGTCGTCCCGCTTGCCGCGGCTGACTGACGAACGCACCGGGCTTCATGACGCAATGTCGCTGCCGACACGGCTGCCGTGTGGCTGGCTAACGGCTACGCTGATCGCCATGCCGGCAGGCGGACGGACAGGGCGGGCATGACTGCATTCGAGGCTGGTGCACTGCGACCGGGTCAGGCGGAGGCGCTCCGACGCTGGCAGGAGGCACTCACCGCGGGCTCTCGGGCCGAGCTGGTCGTTGTTCCTGTAGGTTATGGCAAGACAGTCATCGGTGTCGGCTCGTTCGTCGTTGCTGCATCCGCGGGCCTAGCAGACACCTGCCTGTATGTGACGCCGACCGATGTCCTGCGGACGCAGGTGTACGGTGGTGTCGAGCGCGCGCTGCAGCTTCTCAAGGCGGACCTGCCGGTGAGAAAGTACCTCGCCGAGAACGCGTCGCTGCAGCGAGCGGCCGCCAATCGCGCTAACGTCATCGTTGCCACATACCAGCAAATCGCGGCGGCGCCAGCGCGGTATGCGCGGCTCTGCCGCGGCCGCCGGGTCCACCTGGTGGCGGACGAGGCTCACCACCTCGGCGAACGTGGGCAGTGGGCGGCCGCCCTCCGCGAATTGCCGGTTTCGACGTCCATGCTGCTCTCCGCTACTCCGGTACGGCTCGACCGCGAACCAATCGCGGGGGCGCGGTACGTCCCGGCCGAGGACGGCGAGGGTCTTCACATCGACCCGCTCATCCATGTGACGATGCGGCAGGCGTGGCGGGAAGGGCGCATCCTCAAGCGCCTCGCGATGCAAATGAAGGATTACGCGGTGGAGCTTCGCGGCGCGGACGGTGAGACCTACACCTTCACCGCCTCGGAGATGGCGGAGCTCTCAGATTTCGACCAGCGCTGCGTGAGGCAGCAGCTTCGCTGGAATGACGATTATGTCCAGCCGCTCGTGAGGGAGTTTGCGATCACGCTGGAGCGCAAACTGGTGATGGCCCCGGGCCAGCACCAGGGGCTGGTTTTTGCTGCAACGACGAGTCACGCGGACCACCTGGCGCGCGTGTTCGCGCGGTTTCATCCAACCCTCCGCTGCACCGTGGTGCACAGCGGTTCCGACCTCTCAGAGGCGGAGGTCGAGCGGAGGATGCGCGACTTTCACGCCGGACGTTATGACGTTCTCATCCAGGTCCGAAAGGCCAGCGAAGGCTTCGATGCGCCGACGGTCTCCGTCCTCCTCAAGCTGGACGCCGTCTTCAGCAGAGAGCCGGTCATTCAGCAGCTGGGGCGGGGCCTGCGGTTCAATCACAACCTGCCCGAAGCGCAAAACGTGCTGCATGTCTTCATCGGGCGGGACCCCCGGCTGGGCCCGATCATCGAACACCTCGAACGTGAGGCGGCGATTCCGGCGGTGAGCGCGCGTCGCGAACGGCAGGAGCTGGAGACCGCAGACGCCGACGAAACACCCCAGGCGGCGGCCGAGCCGGACGAATCCGAGCCGAGAGCCGTCCCGGAGGTCATCGACGTCGAAGAGGCCGGTGACGCCGTTCTCGACGAGACGGGGCGCTTCGTCGAAGGGCAGCAGCTAACCATGTTCGGCGTGCCGGCGCCTCCTCCGCCGACCCGTGTAACCACACCCCAGCCGGAACCCGCCCCTGCGCGGACAGCCGTTGTCGACCTGCACGCCGAACTGCAGGACGCGATCGACTACTGCCGCCTTTGGACGAGCCGTGCGGCGCGGGAACGGGCTCGCCGACTTGGGCAAGGGGAGAATCACTTTGCGGTGCTCAATGCCGCGTACGCTCGGGAAACTGGCCAGAAAGGGACGCTCGCGACTCCGGCAGACTATCGACGCAAAGGCGACTGGATGAAGCGGAAGTACCTCGAGCTCCTCGGCTAAGCACTGCCCGCCCGAAGGTCGACGAACCGCGCTCCGGTGACCCTCGCAAGGTCGTCGGGGCTGAGTTCGACTTCGAAGCCTCGCTCCCCGGCGCTGACGAACACCGTATTTTGCAGCAGGGCTGACTCGGCAAGTAACACGCCAAATCCCTTACCGATCAGCCGCAGCGCGCTGATGCCGCCAACCTTCAAACCTGTGACCCGCTCGGCTTCCGCGTGAGACGCCATCCGAAGGGCCTTAAGGCCGAGCAGCCGCGCGAGTGCCTTCAAATCGACCGTGTCGGCTGCCGGCGCCATGAGCAGGAACGGCCGGGCGCTCGGGGGCGCGGTCTCAACGACCAGCGTTTTGAGCACGCGTGATGGGTCGACGCCAAGCGCGGCGGCAACCTCCGGCGCGGACCGGATGCCCCGGTCAAACGGGTGCACGCGGTGCTGGATGCCGCGTGCTTCAAGCATGCGCGACACAAGCGGGCGCGATGCGGGCATTTCGTTCCTCCGGCGGGTAGGATACGCGGGCACCTTTCGACAGCGAGGCATGCCCCTGTGGACTTCTCTCTTCCGCCCCACATTCCCGACCTCCTGCGCGAGCTCGATGAATTCATCGAACGGGAAATCAAGCCGCTCGAGCAGGAGAACGACAACATTCGTTTCTTCGACCATCGCCGCGAGTGGGCCCGGACCGACTGGGAGAACGGGGGCATCCCCCGGAAAGAATGGGAAGAGCTCCTTGCCGAGATGCGGCGCCGCGCCGACCGCGCGGGCTGGCTGCGCTTCGCCGTGCCGAAGAAGTACGGCGGGAGGGATGGCACGAACCTCGAGATGGCCATCATCCGTGAGCATCTCGCCAAGAAGGGCCTCGGCCTTCACAACGACCTGCAGAACGAGTCCTCGGTAGTCGGGAATTTCCCGACCGTAAAGATGTGGGAGCAATTCGGCACCGAGGAGCAGAAGCGTGAATTCCTCGAAGGGATGTTCACGGGGAAGACGCGGGTCGCGTTTGGGCTCACCGAGCCGAACCACGGGTCCGACGCCTCATGGCTCGAGACGCGGGCGGTACGGGACGGCGACGAGTGGGTCATCAACGGCAAGAAGCGGTTCAACAGCGGACTGCACAACGCCACCCACGACCTCATCTTCGCCCGGACGTCGGGGGAGGAAGGGAAGGCGCGCGGCATCAGCTGCTTCATCGTTCCCACGAATGCCGACGGATTCTCGGTCGATTTCATGTGGTGGACGATGAACATGCCGAGCGACCACGCAGAGGTGACGCTGAAGGACGTGCGCGTGCCGGCCACGGCGATGCTGGGTAAGGAGGGGGACGGGCTCGCGCTCGCCAACACCTTCGTCCATGAGAACCGGATTCGGCAGGCAGCCTCGGGGGTTGGTGCAGCGCAGTATTGCATCGACCGCGCCGTCGAGTACGCCAAGCAGCGCGTGACGTTTGGTCAGCCGCTGGCGACGCGGCAGGCTATCCAGTGGCCGCTGGCGGAGCTGCAGACCGAGTGCGAGATGGTGCGCTGGATGGTGTACCGGACGGCCTGGCTGCTCGATCAGCAGCACCACATGGAGGTGAGCGACAAGGTGGCGATGTGCAATTACCGGGCCAACCGGCTCGCCTGCAACGCTGCGGACCTCGCCATCCAGGTGCACGGGGGCATCGGCTACACGCGGCACATGCCGTTCGAGCACATCTACCGGCACCATCGCCGCTACCGCATCACCGAAGGCAGTGACGAAATTCAGATTCGGCGTATCGCGCAGGTAATGTTCGGCATGGGCAGCGGGCGCCGGGCCGCGGAGTAGGCGAGGTCTGCGCGGCGGAGACTTTTCCTCGCGCACCGGGCAGGATCGAACGGTGGAACTCGATTTCGCTTTCGTCGGGACCGGCAACGCCTTCGCACCCGGGGGGCTTTGCTGGAACGGATTCGTTGTCGACGGGCGGTTTCTCTTTGAGGCGCCGCCCCAAGCGCTTCAGTCGCTGAACCGGCTGGGCATCGACCCGAACGGCCTTGACGCAGTGGTCCTCAGCCACCACCACGGCGACCACGTGTTGGGGCTGCCGTTCATCCTGCTCCACTGGAAATACTTCCGGCGGGAGCGGCCGGCGACGGTCGTTGGCCCGCCGGGCACGCGTGAGCTCATGATGGGCATCGGGCGCTCGGTCTACCCGGGCCTTTTCGACATCGACTACGAGCTCCGCTGGGTCGAGCTGGGCGACGGTGCGTCCGCGGACGTCGCGGGCCTTCAGCTCACTGGTCACCGCGTGGAGCACGATGCACGGCTCTCGCTGAACCTCGGCTACCGCTGCGTGCTGCAGGGACGGAGCTTTGCGTACACCGGCGACACGGGGATGTGCGACGCCGTCATCGAACTCGCGTCAAGCGTCGAGGTCCTGGTTTCAGAGTGCTCGTCGGTCGACGAACGAGTGCCGATCCATCTGAACCTGGTCGATGACATTCCGCGGCTCCGCCGTGCGATGGCGCCGGGCTCGCGCCTGGTGCTGACCCACCTTGTGCCGGGACTTTCGGTCTCCCACCTCGACCGAACGATCGCGGCCGAGGACCTCGCCCGCTACCGCCTCTGACAACCGCCGGTAGAATGCCCTTTCGAAGGAGAGACAGCTGTATGGGACATCCCCTGCGCGGAGCCGCGGCCATCACTGGCCTCGGCATGACCCCCATGGGACGGGTGTACAAATCCACCAATGAGCTCGCCGCCGAAGCGGTGGCGAAGGCCATCGCGGACGCCGGCCTGAAGAAGGATGAGGTCGACGGCCTGCTTATCAACGCCGGCATCACGGGCACGACGGGCGGCGGGTTGACGCTCGGCCTTCAGAACTACCTCGGGCTTCGCAACCTGCGCCTGCTCAACCATATGAACGCCGCGGGCTCGACTGCGGCGCAGATGGTCCAGTACGCCACGATGGCCATTCACGCCGGGATGGCGACCCACGTGGTTTGCGTGTTTGCCGATGCACCGCTCAAGGAGGGGACGTCGGCGGGAGCGGCCTACGGCGGGGCTGCCCGAAACCCGCAGCGGCCGCGGGGCATGGCCGGGCTCTATGCGGCGGCAGGGTACTTTGGCGCCAACACGCCGTACGCGCTGGCAGCACGCCGGCACATGGCGCTGTATGGGACGAAGCAGGACCATTTCGGTATCATCGCGGTGGGGCAGCGCCGGTGGGCGTCGATGAATCCCCTGGCCCAGATGCGCGAGCCCATCACGCTCGAGGACTACCACAACTCGCGGTGGATTATCGAGCCGCTGCATCTGCTCGACTGCTGCCTCGTCTCGAACGGGGCGGTAGCCGTCATCGTGAGCCCCGCCCGGCGGGCGAGCGAAATGCCGCAACCCCCGGTGTACATCCATGGGATGGGTCAGGGGCACCCCGGGGATAGCGGGCGCGCAGGCTCCGAGTGGGAGACGGAAACGGGTGCACGGTTCGCTGCAGAGACGGCGTACCGGATGGCGGGCGTCGGCCCCTCGGACTTCACGCAGTGCCAAATCTACGACTGCTACACCTACACGGTGCTGGTGACGCTGGAGGACTACGGCTTTTGCAAGAAAGGGGAGGGAGGCCCGTTCGTCGAGGACGGCAAGCTGGGCCCCGGCGGCACCCTGCCCACGAATACGGGGGGAGGGGAACTGTCTGCCTATTACATGTGGGGTATGACGCCGTTGAGCGAGGCCATCATCCAGGGGCGGGGCCACGGCGGCGAACGGCAGGTAAAGAACGACCTCATCCTTGTAACGGGGAACGGGGGAAGCCTCAGCTATCACGCGTGCCTCATCCTGAGCCCGCACCCGGCGTGAAGGAAGGAGACCCGACCATGACCCAGCCAACGATTCCAGTGCCGGAACCCGACGAGGCGTCGAAGCCGTTCTTCGATGGTGCGGCAGCGGGGCGCCTGATGCTCATGCGATGCGCCGACTGTCATACCTGGCGCCTCCCCGCCCGCCAACACTGCGACGTCTGCCTGTCGGACCGCTACACGTGGGAAGCATCGAGCGGTCGCGGGCACGTACGGACCTTCGGCATCATGCATCAGCGCTACCACCCGGCATTCCAGGTGCCCTACAACGTGACCGTGGTCGAGCTCGAAGAAGGGCCGCGACTGCCCACGAACCTGCTCGACGTCGCGAACGACGAGATTCGCGTCGGGATGCCGGTCGAGGTGGTGTTCGAGCGGCACGAGGATGTCACGCTGCCCCGGTTTCGGCCCATTCGTGAGTTATGACGAGCACTTGTCTTGACACTTGACACGAAATTACGGCGGGCATGACGGTAGACCGGTGACGGGTGATGCAGGGTTCGGGCTCGTCCTTTGGGCGACAGACGTCGGAGCATTGGCCGACTTCTTGGCGGATGTTGCCGGCGCCCGCCTGGTGCAGCGGCACCCGGGCTTTGCGGAGCTGGAGGCAGCCGGCTGCCGCATCGAGATTCATGCCGACGAGACGTTCCGCGGGCACCCGTGGTTCCACGCGCTGGCGCGCGAAGGTGTTGCGCGGGGCATCGGCGTCGAACTCGTTTTGCCGGTAGCCGACGTCCTGGCTGCATACCGTGCCGCACTGCGGCTGGGCGGACAGGCCATTGCGCAGCCATACGAGTTCGAGGGGCGGCTGGAGTGCCAGGTCATGGGGCCCGATGGTTATGTATTCGGCCTATGGCAGCCATGGGAATCTGCTACATCGGGCTGAAATTTTCCAATCCGTAACGGAATCGTCCCCGTCCTGTGCTACGGTGGTTGTGAGGAAACGCACATTCACTGTGCAAGGAGGTGCCTCTTGAACCTCGACCCTATGAGCCTGGTCTACCTGACGCAGGGCCACGAGCCGACGCCCGAAGCGCGGTTCCGTGAGGAATACGAACGTTCGAAGTCTGCTGGGTCCAAGCCCGGCCAAGAACTCATCGACCCGGAGCAGCGGCGGGCTGCGACGCTCCTTCGCGAGCGGGTCATCGTGAACCTCGGGCGGTTCTTCGCCCGGCCATCCTAGCCTCCTTCCGTGCGGGGGAGAGGCTTCACGACCGGGCAGCCAGCCTGCTCGCAAGCCACCGCGGGGGCCATTGATGGCCCCCGCGGTCATTTTTTGCGAACCCCTCACCGGGCCGGGCTATTCGTAGCGCAAGGCTTCCGCCACCGGCACCCTGGAGGCACTCCGGGCGGGCAGGACCGTCATGACCATCGATGCGCCAAAGGCGATTGCGGCGATCACGGTCAACTGCAGCCAGGGGACGATGAAGTCTACGGATTCTGATTCATCGAAGAACTCGCCGGTCGTGAACAGCACCCATGCCAGCGAGAGACCCAGGACGTACCCGAGCAGAATGCCGGAAACCGCGATGAAGGCGGACTCGAGAAGGAAACTGAGCGCGACCATGCTGCGCTGGTAGCCGATGGCCCGCAGCATGCCGATCTGCTGGCGCCGTTCGACCACCGCGCGGGACGCGATGACTGCCAGCGCGGCGATGCCAACGATGAGGCCGAGGCCCATGAAGCCCTGGAACACGAGCAGGAAGCCAGTTTGCTGGCGCTGCTGTTCCTGGAGGAGCGCCTCGAGCGAGTCCGCGGATGCCTGCACGAGGGCGGCCTCGACGGTCTTCGCGAACTCCTCGCTGTCGGTACCCGGCGCGAGCTTGAGGAAAAACATTTCTCCGCGGGCCGCTGGGAAGGCGCGCTGGAGCGTGTCTTCGCGAACCAGCAGGCCCGTGCTGAAGTCTGGGCTTCCAATTGCGAAGAAGGTATCGGCCGATTCCTTCAGCTGGCCGATGACGGTGACGGTGACGACTTCCCCGGTGCCCGGGTCGCGGAGGTCGAGCGTGAAGGGTTCAAACCCATCGGCGAGCGGCTTCAGCCGGAGGCGCTGATTGTTGCCGCCGCCGAATCCCTGCTGCGCGACGGTGGCGTCGGCGGGAAGGAGCGCGAGGTTCGGCTGCGCGGCGAGGGCCGCCCAGATGGCTTCGTCGGTGTCGTAGCCGGCCGCGCGGAATTTGAGTTTGAGCTCCTGCGCCGCGAGAAAGCCCTGGTCGACGCCGAAGACTTTGATGCGGCTGAACGGAGCAATCTCGCCTTCGTCGGTGTTCACATAGCCGTCGCGGTTTTCGACCTCGACTTCCTCCTGATTGGCAACGCGGGCAACTCCAACGGCCTCGATCCGAGATGTGTCGACGCCGCCCCGTTCGAGCGCGGCCTCGAGGTCGTCGATGGGGTTATTCTCGTTCACCAGTCCGACGACATCGAAGCCGCCGCGCGCTTCGTCGCTGAGGAAGAGCGCGGAGAAGTTTTCGTTGATGGTCGACATCATGACGAGCGAGAAGACAATAAGACCCATCATGGCCATCGTCATCCCGGTGCGGAACCGCGAGGTGAGCGGATAGGCCACTGCGGTCTTGATGGCGGGCATGATGCGGCCGAAACGGCTGCCGATGCCGGCGAGGGCGGGGAGAATGATGTCGGCGTTGTAGACGACGATGAAGACGCCGCAGGTGACCATGACGATGCCGCTGAGGAAGAACATCTCGATGTCACCGTTGAGGGGCCCGGTCACCCGTTCGAGCCATGAAGATGGAACGTACCAGAGGGCGAGCAGGAGGACGCTGGTTGTGGTGAACGCCAGCCGCTCGGAGATTCCGAAGTAGCGGAGCGTGACCGCCGCCCAGAGGAAAAGCGTCGAGACGCCCGCCAGGAAGAAAAACGAGCTGTCACGGTCGAGGCCGCCGTAGGTGAGGGCGACGCCCGCGATACCGAACGCAATGGCGGTGGCAGCGGTCCACGGCACCCGCACGCGCCAGTTCTGCAGCATGGCGACGACGAAGGCGAGCGGCCAGACGAGGAGCGCCGCAACGGCGAGCCAGCGGGGAAGCGCCGACGGCTTACGGTCGCGAGTCAGCCGCACGAGGAGGATGGCGATGGCGTACCACGGGAGCACAAGGACCCAACCCAAAACCGGCACGAAGAGTCCGACCAGCCAGGGCCAGCGGGGAAGCGGCTCGCCTGTTCGGCGGCTGCGTGGAGCCGCAAAGTCCGCGTTCCGCAGCACGTAGAACCAGGGAGTAATGAGACCGACGAGCGCCAGCGGCAGGCCGAGCGCCATGCCGGGCGGGCCAAAGAGGAAGAAGGCGAATCCGACCGGCAGCGAAAACGCCGCAATACCGTTTATGGCAGCCCGGTAGTAGCCGCGCCAGGTCGATGCTTCGGGGTCGATGGGGTTCGACTCGGGCAGGTCGCGGATGGCTGCGGTGATGTTGATGCGGCTGGCACGCCACGACGCGATGAGGATGACGAGGAACGTGGCAATGACGCCGAGGCAGAATGCCGTGACCATGCTGCGAAGGGTGAACTGCACGCTGAGGTTGAGGCCGAGACTGTCGCCGCCAAAGTGCTCGATGACTCGGACCATCAGGAGCGTGACACCCATACCGGCAAAAAGGCCAACGAGCGCCGAACCGAGGTCGTAGCCCATTCCCTCCGCGAGGAAAGACTCGACGACCTGCCGCCGCTTCGCCCCGACGGCGCGCGCCATCCCGATTTCGGGTTTTCGTTCGGCAGCGAGCATCACGAAGATAAGGAAGATGAGGAGGATGCCGGCAGCGATTGAGAAGAGGCCGAAGACGACGAAAACTGCAGTAAACGCGGACCCGACGAGCTCGGCGGTGTTGACGAGGTCCTTCTTGAGGGAGACGACGCGGTAGGGTGTTCCCTCGAGGAGACGCTCGAGGCGCTCGGTCACGACGTCCGAGCGCTGCAGTCCATCCCGAGGGCCGCCGACGTTGGACACGAGCACCGAGTCGGCCACGTCGCCCCGGCCGGTTAGCTGCACGAACGTTGCGAAGTCGACGGTGCCGCCACGCATGGCAAAGGGGTCGACAGCCCCAGACAGCACGTTGGAGGGCACGATGGCGACGACCGTGAACTCGACCGGCTGTCCCTGGTAGAAGAGTTGCAGCGTGTCACCGACGCGGGCATCGATTTGTTCGGCGAGGTCCTCGTTCACGGCGATGCCGTTGCCCGAGAGCGCGACGGGAGCGCCGCCGGTGTCCCGCAGTCCGCCGAGGGCTGCCGCATCGTCTCCGCGGAAGGAGACGATGCGCGCCGAGGGTTCGTTGAGCCTCGTGCGCGTGTTGTAGACGGGCAGGGTTTCCCGCTGCATGGGGACGATCGCTTCGATGTCGGGGTCCCCAGCAAGCTGCTGTTTCCATTCGTCAACCGTGGCGATGGGGATGACCTGGGCCTCGCGTGGAGCCGGGTGCTCCTGGGCGTCCCACGAAATCCACTCGTCGGTTTCGCCGAGGATGGAGTAGACCTCGGACCCGAACGACGAGGTGAGCGTGTCGCCCGTGCCGAACGCAGCGCTCATGATGAGCGTCGAGAGCATGAGGCCGATGATGATCAGGGTCGACTGGGCCTTGCGGCGGGGGATGTTGCGGAGGCCCAATTTGAACATGACGGGATTGCGCCACGCGATGTAGGCCATGACTAGGAATATCACGGCGGTCAACGCGACGCACACGGCTGCGATGACCGTCATCGAGACGCCGAACAGCTCATTCATCCCGGGCTACTCCCCGCCGCCAAGCGCGGCCACGGCCTGCATGGCTTCCCGGCTGTCTTCCCGCACGATGAGCCCGTCTGCCATCTGGATAGTCCGGTGGCAGCATGCGGCCACCTTGGGGTCATGGGTCACAATGACGCACGTCTGCTGCTCTGCGGCGTTGAGCTCGACGAAGAGGTCCATGATCTCCCGGGCTGTTTGCGAGTCGAGCGCGCCGGTGGGTTCATCGGCCCAGACGATAGACGGGTGATTGACCAGGGCGCGGGCGATGGTGACCCGCTGGCGCTGGCCGCCGGACAGCTGCGCGGGGCGCTGATGAGCCCGGTCGCGAAGGCCGACGCGTTCGAGCGCCGCGAGGGCCATCTCGCGCGCCACGCGGGGCCTCGTGCCCGATACGATGAGCGGCAGCTCGACATTCTCGACAGCAGTGAGGACCGGGAGGAGGTTGTAGGTTTGGAACACGAAGCCCATTTCGCGGGCGCGGAATTCCGTCTTGCGATCATCGGGCATGTGGGCGATGTCGTGGCCGGCGACCAGCACCGTGCCCGAATCGAACTCATCGAGTCCGGAAAAGCAGTTGAGGAGGGTGGTCTTGCCGCAGCCCGAGGGCCCCATCACGGCGACCATTTCGCCCTTCCGGACCTGGAGGGTGACGCCGCGCAGGGCTTGAACCTGCACCGCTGCCGGTGTCGTACGTTTTCACGACGTTGCGGGCGTCAATGACGATTTCGTTGTTGGTCACGCTTCAGGTACTCCTTGGTGGCAGTCATGTTGCAGTCGGCGCCTGGCACAGTTGAGGCGGGCGGGGCAAAGGGTCGCAGCCAGGCCGGAGGCGGGCTTCGATCGAAATGCTGGTCATGCGGCGAGCGTCACCTCCATCGTCATCGGCTGGCCCTGCTCGTCGAATCCCCACGCGCCCCACCGCCTTGCCTCGGCGGGAATGACCCGCCGATCGACGCGCATGAGCGGGCGCAGCTCCAGCGGAAAGCGGCTGACGTCCGCGGGTCCGAGCCCTTGGAGCTCCGCGAGTGCCTGTTCAAGCACATCTGCGACATGGCGGACGTCGAATCCCATCGCAGGCCCTTCGGCGTACGGCTCGAGGTAGCCCAGCGCCGTGGTGAGCAACCTCCAGGCGCCCACGTATCCGCCTCGTGAGAGGTGCACGTAGGCAGCCGCCGCCTGGATCAGGCCTTTGTAGAGGTCGCGAACGGGGCCCTTCTCGAACTGCCAGACCTCTTCGAGGTGTTCGTGAGCCTCGTAGAACCTCCCCGCGTTGAAGTCGGCGCAAAACCGCTCGAACGCCTCTGGGACGACCAATTGCTTCGTGACGAATTGCTTCCTGCCCATGCCTTGCATCAACCTTACAGACAGAACGGCAATGACCGAAACGGAGAACGGGGCAACAATAGTTCCCTGATTGACAGACCCTGTCAGGAGGAGCGCAGCTTGGCCGACCACCATCACGCCCCCACGAATCCGAACGCCGCGCCGATGCACACCGACGTGCGCGAGTCCTTCGACGCCGGCGCTGTCGCCTTCTGCTACTTCCTCGCGCTCGTCGCACTGGCCGCGGGGCTGATATCCGGGCTCGTGCTGGTCAACGATTAGGCATTTGCTGGCTTACCAGCCAGTATTTTCGAAGAACTTCACGTAAGTTCGGCCGAACGGTGCCACGCGGGCTGTATGATCCGCCAATGGACGCCCCTGAACCCCGCGCGGCTCCTGGTGACCGGGTGCTCCTCCGTGCGACGAAGTACGATGGCGCTCCCCACTGGCTGCAGCCATTCCGTGTCGTTTCCGACGACGGGAACCTGCTGGTGACGTCGTACCGAGCGCGGACTCCGATTTACACATCCCGGGGCGAGTTCCGTTCACCCTACGACTCGCTGGTCTACTTCTGGCGCGACCGCTGGTACAACGTGTTCCGGCTCTCGCGCCCGGGCTGCTCCACGGCGCTGTGGTATTGCAACATCACGACGCCGCCGACGTTCGACGGCTGCCAGGTGTCCTATGTCGACCTCGACCTCGACGTCAAGGTCTACCCTTCAGGCTGTGTCGAGCTGCTGGACGAGGATGAGTTTGCCGTTCACCGGGAGCGGTACGGCTACCCGGATGACGTCGTGGAGCGCGCCTGGGGCGCGGTGCACGAAGTGATGGCGCTGGTGCGCGATGGCCGATTCCCCTTTATTTGCGGTCGGCCGCCGATGCGCGATCGGCACGCGCACCGTACGCTGTAGGCTCGATGCCTGACACGAGAACTATTCGGCCCTACCTCGAGTCACTGGTCGCCGAGGCGGCGCGGGCTGCCGTCGCAGCCGGGGACCTGCCCGATGTAGCCATCCCGGGTGCCGCCATCGAACGGCCGAAGGACCCGGCAAACGGCGATTTCGCGTCCACGCTGCCGCTGCGACTCGCCCGTGCGGCGATGCGTCCGCCGGTCGAGATTGCGCAGGCGATCGCCAGCCATGTACCGCCCGACCCGGTCATCGAGCCGCCCGTCGTCGCACCGCCGGGCTTCATCAACTTTCGGCTCTCCGTGCCGTTCCTGCAGCAGCAGGTGGAGCACATCATCTCCGCGGGGGACGAGTACGCGAATCTCAACCTCGGCGATGGGAAGTCCGCGCAGGTCGAGTTCGTTTCCGCGAACCCCACCGGACCGCTCCATGTTGGAAATGGGCGCGGGGCCGCGATCGGCGATGCCCTCGCAAACGTCCTCGAGGCGGCAGGCTATCGGGTCGAACGCGAGTACTACGTGAACGACGCGGGCACGCAGACGGATTACTTTGCGGAGACCCTCTACGCACGGTATCAGCAGCTCTTCGGGCGCGACGTGCCCATTCCCGAGGATGGCTACCCGGGTTCGTACATGATCGAGCTGGCGGAGGAGGTCAAAGGCCGCCACGGGGACGCGTATCTTCGGCCGCCGGGCGACCCGCTCCCGGCCGAACTGTCTGAGCTCGGCATCAATCTGATGGTCGAGCGTATCCGCCGAACACTGGAGCGCTTTGGCGTCCGCTACGACCGCTGGTACTCCGAAAAGTCCCTGTATGAGTCGGGCGGCGCCTATGAGCGCGCCATGGCCATCCTCCGGGAAGCCGGGATGCTCGTCGAGCGGGACGGGGCGCTGTGGTTCGCGTCCAGTGAACTCGGAGAAGACAAGGACAATGTGGTCGTTCGGTCCGACGGGCGGCCGACGTATTACGCGAGCGACATCGCGTACCACTGGGACAAATTCATTCGGCGCGGTTTCAATCTCGTCATCGACGTCTGGGGCGCAGACCACCACGGGCACGTCTCACGGCTGAAGACCGCAACGCGCGCGGTTGGAGCGGACCCCGAGGCGCTCCATATCCTGCTGTATCAACTCGTGACCCTGAAACGCGGGGGGGAGGTCGTCCGCCTCTCGAAGCGCAGCGGAGAGATCATCACGCTTGACGAGCTCATCGACGAAGTGGGCGCGGACGCCGCGCGTTTCTTCTTCCTGCTTCGGTCACCCGGCGCGCAGATGGACTTCGACCTCGACCTCGCGGTGCGGCAGTCATCGGAGAACCCCGTCTATTACGTCCAGTACGCCCACGCGCGGCTCTGCTCAATCCTCGAACGCGCGCGAGAACAGGGGCTGAGTCCCGACGGCGGCGATGTGGGCAGGCTCGTCGCGCCGCACGAGCTGGCACTGGTCAGGGAGATGATGCGGCTGGTGGATGTGATCGAGAACGTTGCGACGCGGTTCGAGCCCCAGCATCTGCCGCACTATGCTCAGGACCTCGCAACGGCATTCCACGCCTTCAATGACGCCTTCAAGCAGCAGAACGACCCGGGCCTGAAGGTCCTGACGGAGGACGAGGGGCTGAGCCGCGCGCGGCTGCGCCTCGTGCTTGCTGCGCGGGTCGCACTTGCCCGAGTCCTCGGCCTCATGGGGATGACGGCGCCCGAGCGGATGTAAGCCGGGACGCCCCGGGAAGGACGATTTCCCCGCTCAGTGGGTCGCCGAACCGGTCGGCCGGGGACGCGCCGTTCTCCGCCACCTCGAGCGCTGCGAGGGCGCAGGCGATGGCGTCGAGCCGGTCCTCGAGTTCCTTCAACAGCCGCCCGGCGGGACATCCACCCGCTTCGCTCCCGGGGAGCTCGACGTCAAGGCGCAGTCCCCGCACGGTAAGTGTGCGCCTGAGCAGGTCCCGGTACTGCCCGAGTCCGCGGGCTCGGTCTGCAATGGGGCCGCGCTTGTACTCTGGCGGTCGGGAGGCACCGAGCAGCGTCACGGCGAGACCGCGGGGAAAAGTCTCGAAGGCGTGGCGATTCCCCGTGCACGTCACGGGCGGCGGTGCGAGGACCCAGCCAGCGGCACGCAGCAGCGCGGCAAGCGCGGGCCCCGCCTGGAGGCCGTGACGCTCGAGAAAGCCCTCGCCTGCCTGGAACGCCCCGACCCCGAACCTGCCGAGGGTCCGGCGGAGGTCAGCCTCGGCGCTCCTGCTCGGTTCGAGGACGAGTGGTGCGTCGATTCCCGCAACTGCCGACCCGAGACCGTTCAGCCACCTCGCGACGTCGGACGGCGACAGAATCGCCGTCCAGCTGCGGAGCGAGCCGGCAGCGGGGTCGATGACCGCGAACCCGGAAGGCCGTCGCCCCGTCCACGACAGGTCGATCCCGATACACAGCATACCCTCACCGTAGCTCGGGCAGGTGGAGTGTGCCACGATTCGGGGACATGGACCCCGCGCAGAGCTTGCCTGAGTTCCTCGCTCTTCGGGCGACAGACGGCCGGTCGGCGTTCGAGGTTGCACGCGATTGTGCGCGGCTCGCACGCGACATCATCCGCCGGACGGCGGACACTGCCGCCGTCACCGCCGTGAAGGGCCGGGGCAACGTTGTGACGGAGACCGACTTCGCCGTCGAGTCGGCGGTCATCGCTGCCATCGAGGCGGCGTTCCCCGGACACGCGGTCTTGAGCGAAGAGACGGCCGCGGAGACGGCGTCGGCAGGCTGGCTCTGGGTCGTCGACCCGCTCGACGGGACCAAGAACTTTTCACGGGGGCTGCCGCACTTCGCATTTACGATCGCCCTCTGCAGCCGCGAGGTACCCGTGCTCGGCGTGACGACCCATCCGCTCCTCGGGGGCGAAGTCACAGCGGTCGCCGGTGCGGGGTGCTTCGTGGACGGGCATGCAGCTGTCCTGCGCGAGTGTTCGCGCCTTGCCAACGCCGTGGTCGCCATGGACCTCGGGTACGACGCGGAGCGTGCGAGGTCGCAGCTCGACCTCGCACGTCAGCTCTGGCCAGGGATGCAGTCACTTCGGATTCCCGGTTCGGCCGCGCTCGGTTTTGCCGGGCTGGCTGCCGGGTGGTGGGACCTGTATTGCCACGCCGACCTGCAGCCATGGGACCTCGCTGCGGGGCTCGTCATCGTGCGCGAAGCGGGGGGCGTCGTGCTCGATTGGGACGGCAGTGAGGCGAGACTGCGGTCGCGCGGCGTCGTCGCCGGACGTCCCGCCGTCGTTCAGGAGCTGCTTCACCACGCCGCGCAGGGGCGGCAGCAGCACGGATAGCGAATAGCCAAAAGGAATCAGCGATGAGCCGCATCTACGAAATTGCGCACCTGTTCATCGAGGAGCTGGCAGCGTCCGACCCAGTGGCTGCCACCATGATGGGCGTACAGGGGCACGATGACCGGCTCACGGACCATTCTCCGGAGGGGTACGCACGTCTGCGTGCACTCCGGCGACGCTACCGCCAGATGCTGGAAACGGCGCCCGTGGAGAGCGACCGTGACCGAGTCGCACGCGATGGCATGCTGGAGTACCTCGAACTGAGGGATGAACTCGATAGTTCGGGCGAGCAGTACTACCTGAGCGGCTTCCGCAACCCGGCAACGACAATGCGGATGGTGTTCGACCTCATGCCCCGAAGCAGCGAGGACGACTGGGCCGCCATCGCTCTCCGATTCGCGGCCTATCCCGCTGCACTGGCGCGCTATCGGGTGCTGCTGGAAGAGGCGGTCGCCCGCGGCTTCACCAGCCCCCGGAGGCAGGTGGCGGAGGCGATTCGGCAGCTGCGTACGTACGGGGGCGCGGAAGGAAAGTCTTACTTTCGGAGCCTTGCAGAAAGCGCCCCGGATTCCCTCCCCGATTCGCTACGTAGCGAACTGCTCCGCGGTGCCGACGATGCATCCCGCGCCATGCTTGAATTCAGCGAGTTCCTCGCCGGTCCGTTCTCCGAACGGTCAGGTGAACGGGACGCTGTTGGCCGGGACCGCTATCGGCTCAATGCCCGCGCGTTCAACGGCATCGACCTCGATCTCGAAGAGACGTACGCGTGGGGCTGGGAGGAGCTTCACCGCATCGAAGCTGAGATGGCCGCTACCTGCCAGCGCATCCTGCCGGGTGCGTCGATTCCCGAGACTAAGGAATTCCTGGAGCGGGACCCGTCCCGGTCGATCGAAGGCGTCGACGCCTTCCGGCAGTGGATGCAGGACCTGCAGGACCGGACCATCGCGGAGCTCGATGGCAAGCACTTCGACATTCCCGAACCCGTGAAACGCATCGAAGCGATGATCGCTCCCCCGGGGGGAGCTGCGGCCATGTATTACACCGGCCCTTCGGAGGACTTCTCGCGGCCGGGGCGCACGTGGTATCCGACGGGTGGGAGGACGCGGTTCCCGCTCTGGGGCGAGGTGTCGATCGCCTATCACGAAGGAGTCCCGGGACACCACCTCGAACGGGCCAACGCCAAGTACCTCGCGGACAGGCTTTCGCGATTCCAGCGCCTGCTTGGGGGTACATCGGGCTACGTGGAGGGGTGGGCGCTCTATGCCGAACGGCTGATGGCCGAGCTGGGTTATCTCGATGTCCCCGACTATTACCTCGGCATGCTGCGTGCCCAGGCGCTGCGTGCGGTCCGCGTCATCGTCGATATCGGGATGCACCTCGAGCTGGAAATTCCCCGGGGCCAGCCGTTCCACCCCGGCGAGCGGTGGAACGCTGCCCTCGGGCAGGAGTTCTGCAACGAACGCTCGCAGTTCCCGCTCGACTTCGTGCAGAGCGAAGTGATTCGGTACCTCGGGATGCCGGGCCAGGCGATCAGCTACAAAGTGGGCGAGCGGTGCTGGCTGGAGGCCCGGGAGGAGGCGCGCCAGCGGCTGGGCGCGAAGTTCGACCTCAAGGCCTGGCACCGGACCGCGTTCGACCTCGGTCCGATGGGGCTCGCGCAGATGCAGGCGGAGCTCCGGCGTGCGGCGCCGGAACCTTCCATGCCCGACTGAGCGGCCGTAGACTTCGCGCTCGTGAAGGCAGAAATCATCGCCATCGGCACCGAAATCCTGCTCGGCGAAATCGTCGACACCAACAGCGCGTGGATTGCCCAGCGGCTGCCGCCGCTCGGCATCGACCTCCTTTACACCTCGGTGGTTGGAGACAACCTCGGGCGCATTGTCGACACGCTGGAGCGAGCGTGGAATCGCTCGGACCTGATTATCACCACCGGGGGGCTCGGACCTACCGACGATGACCTGACCCGGGAGGGGGTCGCACGCGTCCTGGGTGAGGAGCCATATGTCGACGAGGCGCTGGAGGGGCGGGTGCGCGCGTGGTTCGCGGGCCGCGGTTATCCGATGCCCGAGTCAAATATCAAGCAGGCGTGGCTCATCCCGAGCGCCCGGCCGATCGAGAACCCGCGGGGGACAGCGCCGGGTTGGTGGGTGGAACGCGACGGCCGCATCATCGTTTGCATGCCGGGTGTTCCCCCGGAAATGGAGCGGATGTGGAGCAAGGAAGTCGAGCCCGAGCTGGAGCGCCGTTTTGCCAGCGAGGTGCTCGTCACTCGCACCCTGAAAACGGTAGGCATCGGCGAAGGCACGGTCGACGAGATGGCCCGGCCGCTCTATTCGACCCCTGGCATCGGCATCGGCACCTATGCCCGCGCCGACGGCGTGCACCTCCGGATTGGAGCGAAGGCCCGCACGCGCGAGGAGGCATGGGAACGTATCCGGCCGGTGGAGCAGGAGCTCGAACGCATTTTCGGGGATGCGATCTGGGGAAGGGACGATGACACCTTCGAGGGTCACATCGCCGACCTGATGCATGCGCGCCGGACGACGCTGGCGGTGATGGAGTCGTGCACGGGCGGCCTGCTTTCGAGCACGCTGACCGACGTTCCCGGGGCGAGCTCGTATTTCCTCGCGGGCCTCGTGACGTACCAGACGGAACTCAAGATTGCGTTCGGCGTACCGGCGGAGGTCATTGCCGAGCACGGGGTCGTATCGCCTGAGACGGCCCGCGCAATGGCGTCAGCAGCCCGGGAACGTGTCGGCGCCGATTATGGTATCGGCATTACCGGCGTGGCCGGTCCAGACCCGCAAGACGGTATTGCTCCAGGCACTGTCCACGTGGCGGTCGCCACGCCTGACGGCGAAACTTACGTCCTCTCGACCTCGATGAACCAGGGACGGGCAGCGGTGAAACGGCGAGCCGTCACGACGGCGATGCTGCTGCTTCGGCGGGCGCTCCTCGGTCAGCTCTCGGCGCGCCCTTCCTGAAGCCCCAGCAGCAGCGGGACCGCGTCGGCGATGGACCGCACCCGGCAAATATTGGGCGCTGCGAGCCACCGGTTGCGAGGCCAGTCGACGACAAACACCCGCGGTACGAGCTCTGAGACCCATTGCGCGGTGAAGGGGTCGTCCTCGAAGTGCGCCTGCGGCTGAAGCTCAAGCATGACCCGTGCTTTGAACTGGGAGGACGTTTCGGACGGAGATGGACGCATCCGCAATTCAGGGACACGGCCGAGGTAGCGGCGGAACCAGCCCTCGGTTAGGGCCCGGGCCTGTTCACCGCGCGCGGTCACGACCACGCACCGGCAGGTCTGCTCAAGCTCGGCGAACGCCTCGAGCGCACCGGGCATCGGGCGCCTGCCCCAATATCGCCATCGCTCGGTCAGCCACAGGAGCCCGCCCCTGCCCGGGGCGTCGCGCCGCTTGTGACGTCCGGAGCCCGGATTTATCCCGAAGGGCGGCCGGCACAGCACGCCGTCGAGGTCGAAGGTGAGAAGCGGACGGCTCACGTCCCGGAGCCTACCTGCTCTGGCGCATAGAAGCTCCGTTTGGCAGCGTTGGCTGCACATGGACGTCCTGACGGGGGCCGGTCTCGCGGCAGCGGCATTTGCAGCGGGAGCCATCAATTCGGTCGCGGGCGGAGGCTCGCTGGTAAGCTTTCCGGCCCTCCTCGCAGCGGGATATCCCTCCAAGGCTGCGAATGTGACGAATACGGTCGCGCTCTGGCCGGGCTACGTAGGCGGGAGCATCGGGTACCGGAGCGAATTGCGGCGGCAGCGCGCCCGGGTGGTGCCGCTGGCGGTCCCGAGTGTGCTGGGGGCTTTCGCCGGCTCGGCAATTCTGCTCCTCACGCCAGATTCAGCATTCGATGCTATCGTGCCCTTCCTGATCCTGTTCGCTTGCGGCGTGATGGCGTTCCAGTCTCCGCTTGCACGGCTGGCGCGGCAGGGGCACCCGCCGCCCGGCGAGGAAGCGCGCGTGTCGGCCGCGCTCATCGGGGCGGTCTTCGTTCTTGCCATTTACGGGGCCTACTTCGGTGGGGGACTCGGGATCATCATGCTGGCCGTGCTTGGCATCCTTCTACCGGATGACCTCCAGCATTCGAATGCATTGAAGGGGCTCCTCTCGGCGCTCATCAACTTTGCCGCGGTGGCGTACTTCGTCCTGTTTGGGCCCGTCGAATGGGGCGCGGTGGCAGTGATGGCGACGGGAGCGCTGGCAGGCGGGTATCTCGGTGCAGGGCTCGCCCGGCGGCTTGGTGCTTCGCGGCTCCGCCTTGCGGTCATTGGCTATGGTGTCGTTGCAGCGCTCGTGCTCCTCGCGCGCTGAGCCGGTTTCGCCGTCGCCATCGGCCGGGGCTATACTTGCATGCACCCGAAACCCCCAGGAGCTCGCAATGCTGTTTTCCGTTCGGCTGGTTACGCGACAGCCGCACGATATGCCCGCGGAGCAGTGGCAGGCGCTCGTCGCGGAGCAGCTGCGCGCCGTCAAGGCGCAATATGACCAGGGCAAGATTCGCGCGATTTACCGGGAAGCCGGTGTTGGGGTCCTTGCGATTTATGACGTCGCCGACGCCCGGGAGATTGACACGCTGATCGCGACCCTGCCCCTGGCCAGATATTTCACGGAGACGACGGTCCATGCCCTTTGGGACATGGTTCCGTCGCTGCCGCCATCCTGAAGCCGATGGCTGGGACACTCTCGCTCGACGATTTCAAGGGTGCGCTTGGCTCCTGGGCCTCGGGGGTGACGGTCGTCACGACCGAACTCGACGGGATGGTCTATGGGATTACGGTATCCAGTTTCTCGTCGCTCTCGGTCGACCCCGTGCTGGTGCTCGTCAGTCTCGCGGACTCGAACCACCTGCCGCACATGATCCGGAAGTCCGGCAGGTTCGCCATCAGCATCCTCGCCGCGGGTCAGGAAGACGTTTCGAAGTATTTCGCGACGTCCGGCCGGGAACCCGCTCCAGCCTTCGACCCCTCCATCGCCACGGAAACGTGGGTAACCGGGTGCCCACTCATCCCGAACTCAGTTGCTCAGCTGGATTGCGAGCTTCATGAGGCGCTGCCGGGCGGCGACCACACGATCATGGTCGGGCGAGTCGTCGGCGCCCGGTTCGATCCGGACCGAGCGCCGCTCATCTACTTTCGGCGCGCGTATCGGTCTCTCGGAGGGGTTTGATGCATGGCAGTGAAGGTTGTGATTGAACGCCGCGTCTTGCCCGGGCATGAACGCAACGTGCTCGAGCTGCTTCGACAGCTACGTATCCGGTGCCTCGATGAGCCGGGGTACATTTCCGGTGAGACGCTGCGGGATAGCGAGGACCCGCACAACCTCGTGGTCATCAGCACGTGGTTCGGCCTCGGGGATTGGAAGCGCTGGGTCCAGTCTCAGGACCGGAAGGAGTTCGAGACCCGCATCCGGCAACACCTGGCGGCCCCCGAGCGGATACGGGTTTTGCTCGAGGGGCTGTCGGAACAGCTCTCGGGTGCGTGAACTGCTCACCTGGTCAGCCGAAACTTTGCGCAATTCTGCACAAGCGGGGTAGTATCCCGTCGGAGGTTTCGCCGTGTCACCTGCCCTGGCTTTCCTTGGAATTTCCATCCTCGGCACATGGGGGATCGCGAGCATCGGGCTCATTGCCGGGGGCATCATCCTGCTGTTCTTCCCGGGCGACCCCGTCACCGCCTCGGACAACACGCTCGGCGGCATCGTCCTGCTGGTTGCCGGCCTCATCTCGGGCGGTCTGATGCAGGTGGTGGTTTCCCCGCTGCTCGGTCTCGACGCGCCGGTCCCGGTACGGGCAAAGGAGATTCGGCCGCATTCGCAGATGACCCGGTGGGCGAAGGTCGGTCTGCTCCGAGACCTGCCGGACGGCCTCCCGAAGGAAGTGCGGGCGCGCGCCCAGCGGGTGCTGCTCGTTCGAACCGGCGACACGGTCCATGCACTCAACGCACTCTGCTCGCATGCCCGGCTGCCGCTGGCAGGGTTCCCGGGCTCCCCGATTCGGCCTGAGCCGGTCCGGGACAATTGCGTGATGTGCCCATTCCACGGGGCCCGGTTCGACGTCGCCACCGGCAAGGTCGTTCGGCAGCCGTTCTCGAGCCAGTTCAACAACGAACACCCGTTCCTTGGCGGAATCCAGTCGAAACTGTTCAAGCTGTTGCGGTTCATCCCGATGCCTTACCAGGCGTTCCCCGTGCCGAAGTTTGCACGGCCGACGCTCACCGCTGAGGACATGCAGACCTACCCGGTGAAAGTGGAAAACGGTGAGGTGTACGTGGGGCTCCCACGCTAGCGGCCCCTGCCCCGCGTGACGGGCACCTTTCGTAAGGGTCCGGCATCAGGCATGCTCCATGCATGCCTGATTTGCTTTCCTGGCGGCAGCGGTTCCCGATCCTCTCCGCAAAGACCTACCTAATCAACAACTCGTTGGGGGCCATGCCCGATTCGGTCCCCACCGCGCTTGCCGAGTACACGCAGCTCTGGGCGCAAGAGGGTGTCGTGGCGTGGGATACCTGGGTGCCCGAAGTGGCGAACGTCGCAGCCATCCTCGAGGACATCATCCACGCACCACGCGGTTCGATGACGATGTGCCAGAACGTGACGAACGCGCTGGCCGAAATCCTGTCGTGCCTCGAGTACGAGCCGCCGCGGAATCGCATCGTGCTCTGCGCCGGCGAGTTTCCCACCGTGGAGTACCTTGTGGACGGGCAGCGGGCGCTTGGCGCGGAAGTCGTCCGGGTTGGGAGCGACCCGCTGTCGTTCCCGTTCGAGGAGCTTCACGCCGCCATCGACCATCGGACGCTTCTCGTCGTGGTCTCGCATGTGCTCTTTCGCACGGGAGAGCTGGTCGATGTACGGCCGCTGGTCGAACGAGCGCACGAGCACGGAGCACTCGTGGTACTCGATGCGTACCAATCGATGGGAGCGGTCCCGTTCGATGTGCGGGAGCTGGGCGTGGATTTTCTCGTTGGGGGCTCGGTGAAATGGCTCTGCGGCGGACCTGGCGCGGGGTATCTCTACGTCCGGCCCGACTTGGTGGACCGGCTCGAGCCGCGAATGGCCGGCTGGTTCTCGCACGCGCGCCCGTTCGGGTTCGAGCCGCCTCCCATCACGTTTGCGCCGGGCATCGGGCGATTCGTCGGGGGAACTCCGAACATGCCGGCCTACTACCAAGCACGGGAAGGCTACCGAATCATTCGCGAAGTCGGGGTCGAGGCAATTCGCGAGCGCGCGCGTCATCAAACGCAGGTCCTGATCGACGGTGCCCTCGAGCGGGGGTTCGTAGTCCGGACGCCGCTCGAATTTGACCGTCGCGGGAACCACGTCACCATCGACCTCCCGGGCGCGGAACGGGTGAAGGACGAACTGATCCGGCGAGGCTTCGTCGTCGACTACCGCCCCGGTGCCGGAATTCGCGTGGCGCCGCACTTCTACAACACCGATGACGAGTGCGTTGCGGTCCTCGACGAGATGGCGAACATGCGGGACGTGGCAGGCGGTCAGGAGTAGCGGAAGAAGCCCCGCCCCGTCTTGCGGCCGAGGTACCCGAGGCTCACGAGTCGGCGCAGGAGCGTAGGGGCTTTGAAGCGCGGCTCGCCGTACTCCTCGAACATGCTCTCAGCAATGGCTTTGAGGGTATCGAGACCGATGAGGTCAGCGGTCGCCAGGGGGCCCATGGCGTGATTGAGGCCGACCCTGCAGGCAAGGTCGATATCCTCCGCGGAAGCGACGCCAGTCTGGAGCAGCTCGATGGCGTCGAAGATGAACGGGACGAGGAGGCGGTTTGCAATGAAGCCGGGCGTGTCTTTGACCTGCACGGTGACCCGGTCGAGCTGCTGGCACAGCGCGAGCGCATCCTGGAGCGTTTCTTCCGTCGTCGATGCGGTGGAAACGATTTCAACCAGCTTGAGCGCCCACGGGGGGTTGAAGAAGTGGAGACCAATGACCCGTTCGGGGCGTCCCGAGGCAGCTGCGAGGTCGCTCAGCGGCAGTGAGCTCGTGTTGCTGGCAAGGAGCGCGTCGGGGCGGCACACCTCGCCGAGGCGCCGAAAGAGGCGCGTCTTGACCTCGAGGTCCTCGACGACTGCTTCGATGACGGCCTCCGCCCGGGCGACGGACGTCAGGCTGTCGATGTCGCTCGCGGCGTGGAGGCGCTCGGCCGCTGCTTCCGCGGCGTCCGGCGAAATGCGGCCCCGCTCTGCTTCGCGGGCCAGGCGCGCGCGGATCCCCTCAATGGCGCGGTTGACCCGTTGCTCGTCGACATCGACCAGCGTGACATCGCAGCCGTGGTAGCTAGCGACCTGGGCGATACCGCTTCCCATGAGCCCTGCGCCGATCACCCCAAGCTTCTCCACCCGCATGACACCCTCCGTTCGTCTATCGATGGATACGCTTGATGTATCGCAACCGGGGGGCTTGCGGTCAAACTGGCGGGGCGTCCAGGAAACCCCTTCGCAACGGGCGAAAGAGTCGCTACGATGCGGCCTCCGACAGCAACGAACGGAGTGGAGCATGGAGAAGGTACGCTGGATTGAGGATGCCCCATACAACCCGAAGGCGTCGTTCTGGACGCGGGCGAACGTCGGTGAGGTGCTGCCCGAGCCGCCAAGCCCGGCAGGGTGGGAACTGGTGTTCGGGAACGGCGGAACGGTGCGGGGATGGCGCGACTGCGCGGTCAACCGCCTCGGCGTGGGGGACGACGAGCTGGACCCAGACCCGAACCGGTGCGACTTCATCGGGCTGATCGGCGGCTATGGGTACCTGAATGCAACGTGGATTCGCGTCTGGGGTGAGCGCACCCCGGGGATGTCGGCCGCTGCCATCGACGCGGCGTACTTTGGAGACCACCCGGACGTCCCGCCCTATGTGAAGGAGCCCTGGCACGAAAACCCGGCGACGACAGCCGTCATGGAGAAGTGGCTGGGCTGGGTTCTCGGCGACATGGACCAATCGGAGCTGGAGGCAGACCGCCAGCTCGCGCGGAAGGTGCGCGCGGAACGGCCCGACCTCACGCGGCTCTCCGACACCGAGCTCCTGGAGCGGGCCATCTCGATGCGTCCCCTCTGCCGGCGCATGTTCGACCAGCACATCAACCAGAGCGGGGCAGCGTCCATCGGGCCCGGCGCCATCGCGGCCATCTGTGCCGCCATCGGCAGGCCAGCCGATGCGATGAAACTGATCGCGGGACTCGGCGGGGTGGATTCTGCCGCACCGTCGTACGCGATGTGGGAGCTGAGCCGCCAGGTGCGAGGTTCCGACGAGCTGAACCGACTGTTCGACGCGGGGCCTTCGGGGCTGTACGAGCGCCTGCGCACCTCGCAGCACCCGGACGTCGTCGCATTCCTCGAGCGCTTCGGGGAGTTTCTCGCCGAGTTCGGGTCACGCGGCCCGAACGAATGGGACGTGATGGCCGATACCTGGGAAACCAACCCAGACCTCGCGCTGGCAGCGGTCGACCGGATGCGGCTGAGCGGCGATGACGGCAACCCGGCCATCCGAAACGCCGAACGCGTGGCGGAGCGGGAGCGGATTCGAACAGAAATCCGCTCCGCGCTCGCCGCCGACCCTGCCACGCTGGCCCAGTTCGATGCGGCGATGCAGAGCGCGCTCGTCTTCGTGCCCGGCCGTGAGCGGTCCAAGACGAACATCATCCGGGTCATCGAGGAGACGCGGATGGCGCTTCGCGAGCTCGGACGGCGGGCCGTGGAGCGCGGTCAGATTGACCGCGCCCACGACATCTGTTTCCTGTTCGAGGACGAACTCCGTGCCTATACCGAAGGACGACTGACGGACCTGCGGAGCCTCGTGGAACCGCGGAAGCGCCACTACGACTGGCTGCTGACGCTGGAGCCGCCATTCATCATCAACGGCACGCCGCCTGACAACACCACGTGGAAGCGCCGGTCCGAGCACCGCGCTGAACGGGCGAAGCCCGGCGATATCATCCAGGGCGTCCCGGGATGCCCCGGGAAGGCAAGGGGCACCGCGCGCGTCGTGCTCGACCCGCTCGACCCGACGGTGCTCGACCCCGGCGACATCCTCGTCGCTCCAATGACCGACCCGGCGTGGACACCGCTGTTCGTGCCGGCTGCGGGCGTGGTGGTCGACGTCGGGGCGACGCTCAGCCACGCCATCATCGTCAGCCGCGAGCTCGGCATCCCGTGCGTTGTCTCGGCGACGGACGCGACGAAACGCATCCCCGACGGCGCGACCATCGAAGTCGACGGCGACACCGGGACCGTCACGGTGGTCGCGGTCCCCTGAACGGCGGTCCCTCCCGGAACCGGGGAAAAGCTGGCAGACTACGGGCACCCGAATCTGCCCGCGCTGCCGTGCCCCTGCGCATTCGGCGGACGGGCCACTGGAGGACCTATGGCGATACCTGAGCAGAGCCTCATCACCGATGAGCACCGGGCGGCGATTGGGCGAAAGAGCGACCCGGTTACCGTCACGGTCCGCGAAGAGGATGCGCGCCGTATGCGCGACGTTCTCGGAGACCGCGACCCCCGATATGCCGACGGCACGGGCATCGCTCCCCCATACGTCATTGCGATGCTGGGCGGGGGCCCGCGACGCGGCATGCCGCAGGTGCTCCCCAGCGGACTGCTGACCCAGCAGGAGTGGCGATTCACTCGGCCGTTTCGCATCGGCGAGGAGCTGCAGGCAGTTTCGCAGGTGTACGACATTCGCGACCGGCTGGGCGGACGGTACGGCTACAGCGTGCTCGTAACGCAGGGCACCGACTACTACGACGCGGAAGGCAACCATGTTGCGGCGGCGATGATCACCATCACGCAGTTCGACCCCAAGATGGCGGCGAGCGGGGGCGAGGAATGAGCCAGCGCTACTACGAGGATGTCAACATCGACGATGAGCTCGAACCGCTCGAGCGGGTCCCGACCACGGACATGGCGATCGATTTCTTTGGCCGTGACAATCCGACGAACCCCGCCTTCGCCGATGCGGAGGCGGGGAAACGGCTCGGCGTCGGCGGGGCACTCGTGCCCGGGCTCCTGAAGCTCGCCTGGATTACCCAGTATGTGAGCGACTGGGCCGGCCCCGGCGGCATGGTGAGGAGTGTGCGGGCCGCGTACCGCCGGCCCGACGTCGCCGACCGTCCGCTCGTCCTGGCGGGCCGTGTTGTCGAGAAGCGGGTCGAAGACGGTGTCCACCTCGTCGAGCTGGAAGTGGTCACACTTGCTGAAGGCCAGCCGAGTACGCGGGCGAACGTCCAGGTGCAGCTGCCCGCCCGGAGTTAACGGCGACGCGGCGGCTTGACGGCTGTGCTACGGTAGTAGTTGTCACTGCAACTACAGGAGCGTTACGTGCCCGCCGTCACTGCCCAGAACCTGCTCGCACTTCCCCGGGTCGACCGGCTTTCGCCGGATGCGCGTCCCCGTCCGGTCCATCTCGTGGTAACTGCCCCGACCTACCTCGAGGGGGAGGGATTCCAGGTGCGCCGGCCGTTCCCGGGTTTCGACCTCGGGATTGCGGACCCGTTCCTCTTGCTGGACCACATCGGTGCGGTCGAATACGCGCCGGGCGAAGCGAAGGGCGCCCCGTGGCATCCGCACCGGGGCTTTGAAACGGTCACGTACATGATCGACGGCGCACTGGAGCACCACGACTCCACGGGCGGGGGCGGCTACATCAGCGACGGCGCGACCCAGTGGATGACGGCAGGAGCGGGGATTCTCCACGACGAGGTCCCGCCGGCCTGGCTCGTCCAGAAGGGCGGGCTCTTCCACGGCGTGCAGCTCTGGGTCAACCTGCCGGCCGCGATGAAGTGGACGCCGCCACGGTACCAGGATATCGGCGCGAAGGCCGTGACGCTGCTGTCAAGCTTCGACGGCGGTGCGCTGGTTCGGCTCATCGCTGGGGAGCTGGCCGGGCACACCGGACCGGGCGTGACCTTTACGCCCATCACCTACGCGCACGTGACGCTGGCCCCTGGAACGCGTTTCGAGACCCCGTGGCGCCGCGACTTCAACGCGCTGGTGTACGCGCTCAGCGGGCGGGGCCGCGCCGGCACCGAGCGCAGGCCGTTTGGGGAAGGCCAGCTGGTGGTCTTCGGGAACGGCGACGGCATCATCGTCGAGGCCGACGAAGTGCAGGATTCCCGCGCACCCAACCTTGACATCCTCGTGCTCGGCGGGCGTCCGATTCGGGAACCGGTGGTGTTCCATGGCCCGTTCGTGATGAACAGCCGTGAGGAAATCGTCCAGGCAATCCGCGATTACCACGCAGGGCGCATGGGCCAAATTCCGCCGACGCGGTTCGATTTCTCGCAGCTCCACGGTGACCGGGGCGGCACGGTCCGCGTGGATGACGCGGCAGGTGAGGGCAACGCCGACGACGCGTAAGATGAGGCGCCGTGAGCCGGCCGCTCGAGGGAATCCGCGTCGTTGAGCTGGGGACGTTCGTCTCGGCGCCGTACTGCGGCAAGCTGTTCGCAGGCTACGGCGCGGAGGTCATCAAGGTGGAACCGCCGGGCGGCGATATCGCCCGGGCGCATGGGCCGTTTCCCGGCAACAAGCCCGACCCGGAAGCCAGCGCGCTTTTCCTGTACCTCAACACCGGGAAAAGGTCGGTGGTGCTCGACCCGCGAGACCCCGGGCAGCGCGAGGCGCTGCTCCGCCTTGTCGAGACCGCCGACGTGCTGGTGGAGAACTACCGGCCGGCAGACCTTCGTGCGCTCGGGCTGGACTACGCGACACTTTCCGCGCGGAACCGCCGGCTGGTCATGGTCTCAATCACGCCGTTCGGGCAGACCGGGCCGTACGCCGACTTTCGCGGGAACAATCTCGTTGCTTTTGCCATGGGTGGCCAGATGTACATCACGGGGACCCTTGAGGGGGGACCGCTGAAGAATGGGGGCTACCAGGCGGATTACCAGGGCGGGCTCAACGCGTTCTCGGCCGGCATGCTGGCGTTGCTCGCGGCCGAGAGGGACGGCACCGGGCAGCATGTCGACATCTCGGTTCAGCGGTGCATGGCGCCGATCCTCGAGGCTTCCATCCCGTACTACTGCTACCTCGGGCAGTGGAACGGTATTCGCCGGGGCAACCACATGGCGAGCTTCATCGGCATCTATCCATGCGCTGATGGACACATCGGCATTCATCTCATGCCGCGCAACTGGAAGCCGTTCCTCGACGTCATCGGTCGGCCAGACCTTGCGGAGGACCCCAGATTTGCCACGCAGGCGGACCGGGTGGCGCACAACGATGAACTGATGGCCGAGCTGTATGCGTGGGCCGCCACCGAGACGAAACACGACCTGTACCGGCGTGCGGGGGCCGGGCGCGCACCTGTGGCGTTCGTGCACACGATGGCGGACCTGCTCGAAAGTCCGCAGCTCAACGCACGCGGATTCTTGCAGCGAATCGACCATCCTGTTGCCGGTGAAGCCGTGTATCCCGGGCCGCCCTGGTGGATGGGGCCAGGTGATTGGGACACCGGCAGGGCGCCGCTGCTCGGCGAACACACCGAAGAAGTCCTTGGAGGGCTCCCTCGATGAACCAGAGGGAACGCGTGGCGCGGGCCGTGGCCTTCTTCGAGCGCTGCGACGACCTCTCGCTGCTGCACCGGCTCACGGCGGAGGCGGCTCCGCGTGCCCGGAAGTACGTGGCAAGTCTCCTCGCCCGCGGTGATGAAGACACCATTCCGCCACCGGCCGACCTCCGACCGGCCCGCGAGGCAGCGACGCGCGAGGAGGCGCTCGAAACGTTTCGGAAGACGGACGATTTCGCGTTGTTCCAGGTTCTGGCGAGGTCCATTGGGCGGCGCATCGAGGCGCTCGAGATCATCGCCAGCGCCGAATTTCCACCCGGTGCGCGGGTGCTGGTCCCGAAGAAGGCGGGCTACCCGGCGGGGACCCCGGAGGTCCCCGGGACGGTCGAAGCCTCGGGGACGCAGCTGACCGTTGCGCTCGACAGCGGTGAAGTTTGGCAGGGGCCGCCGAGCCTGGCTCACCGGGAGCAGCGCACGTGAGCCGCGCACCGCTCGACGGTATCCGGGTCGTGGACCTGACGATGGTGTGGGCGGGTCCAATGGGCACGCGCCTGCTCGGCGATTACGGCGCCGAGGTCATCAAGGTCGAAAGCCCGCGTCAGTGGGACCTCCTCCGGGCTCTCGGGCTCATCCCGCGGGACGTTCCCCGCTGGTACAACCGCTCGGCGTACTTCAACCACAACAATCGGAACAAGTACGCCATTTCGCTCGACCTTGGACATCCGCTCGGCCGCCAGGCGGTGCTCGACCTGTGCGCCAAGAGCGACATCCTCGTCGAGAACTACCGCTCGGATGTCATGGACAATCTTGGTCTCAGCTATGAGACTGTCCGGGCCGTCAATCCGCGCCTCATTTATGTTTCCATGCCAGGGCACGGGAAGAGCGGGCCAGAGAAGGATTACGTCGCCTACGGGTCGAATGTCGAGCAGCTGGCGGGGCTGGTCTCGATATCGGGGTACGAAGACGGTGAGCCGATGAAGACCGGGTTCAGCTACGGCGACCCCATGGCAGGGACAGCGCTGGTTGGTGCGGTGGCGGTAGCCCTGCGCAAGCGGTCCCGGACCGGCGAAGGGTGTTACGTCGAGTTGGCCCAGCGCGAAAACCTGACCATGTTCGTTGGGGAACTGCTCGTAGGCTACTGCCTGACGGGCGAGCTGCCGCGGCCGATGGGCAATCGACACCCGCGCATCGCGCCCCACAACGTGTACCGCTGCGCGGGGGACGACCGGTGGGTGGCTATCGCCTGCGAAACCGACGACCAGTTCCGGGCACTCTGTACGGTGATGCGGCGGCCCGAGCTTGCCGAGGACCCACGGTTCATTGACGCCGTTGCGCGGAAGCAGCACGAGGAGGAGCTGGATCGTGAGGTGGCCGCCTGGACGGCGCAGCGTGGGCACTACGAAGCGATGTACATCCTGCAGCGGGCCGGGGTGCCCGCCGGTGCGGTCCTCACGACGCCGGAGCTGGTCGCGGACCCGCACCTCCGCGCGACCGGTGCATGGGTCGAGCACACCCATCCCGATGCCGGCACGTGGGAGATGGAGGCGCCGCCATGGGTACTGTCCAGGACGCCCGGGCACATCCGGCTCCCGGCCCCCGGGTTCGCTGAGCACAACGACTGGGTATTTCGGGATGTGCTCGGCTACGACGAGAAGCGCATTAGCGAGCTCTATGGCGCCAGCGTTGCCGCGGACGCGCCCGACGAATCACTCCACCGCTGACGCCGTCTGCACCGGGGCCCGGCGGGGTGAAGGGTTCTGCTAAAGCGCGAGCAGGATGAGCGGAACAGCCACGATTACGCAGAGAAACACCGCCAGGTGCCGCTGGCTCCGAGTCACATGGTGCGCCGTGGCGAGGACCGCGCGCGAATACGGCCCGTAGAACAGCGCAAGGATGGTGAGCGACACAATGGCGACGGAGAGCATCTCCGTGAGGACCACGGTGAAGGCGGTGGCGCCGCCGAGCACGAGAGCACCGGCGAGCGTGTCGATGAAGGTGGTAATGTTGGCACCCATGACGTATGGCAGTACCTGGTCGCGCTTCAGGTAACCCTTGAGGCTGAGCGGCACGAGGAGCGTGAGGGAGATGGAGACGCTCAAGGTCATCGACGTCACTGCACCGCCCATGAGGAACATGAACCAGCGCGAGCGCATCCGGTGCATGGTCCGGTCGAAACCGCTCGAACCGGCTTCAAGCTGAGGCAGGGCCCGGTCGAACACGGCGAAGCTGCCCAGCAGGATGATGACCCCAAGGGCGAACAGGCCCCCGCCGGGAAGCCGCGCGTCGAGCCAGCGCACCGGTTCGCCGTACAGCGCATCGACCCAGTCGAGCATGCCCGGCGGGGGCGTGAACTGCAGTCCATCGAGCAAGCCGTAGTGCAGCGAGATGAGGCCCAGGAGGATGGCCGGGCCCTGCGTGGTAAACGTTGTCAGGAGTGCGATGACACCGATGGCGAGGCTGTCGGGGTTTCGGCGGCGCGCGAGGTAGAGCACAAAACCGACCGCGAGCACGATGAACGATGCTCCGAGCCGTGACCCGCCAATGACGCCGAACGCTTCAGATTCGGTGAGCACGCCCCCCGCGAGAAGAGTCACGCCGATGGCCGCCACCGGGGAGCCGCTCATCGCCGCGTACGCGAGGAGCCAGCCAAAGCCAACACTATTGACGGGGCCGCTGATGTCGAGGCCGCTGAGGAGGGGCACCAGCGATCGCGCTCCAGTCTTCAGGACCTGGAGCCCCAGGATGAACAGCAGGAGGCCCGAGACGGCGATTGTGAAACGGGCTGCCGAGAGGCGGAAGCGTGCAAGCGGGCGCCGGGCATGCTCGATGCCGGGAGGGAGGGATTCGGCAGCGTGCCGTTCGAGCGCCTCGGGCCCGGGAGCGGCGCTCACGATTCTGCGGCCCCGGAAGGAACACCGAGCTCACGCACCATGCCCGCACCCGTGGTGTGGCGGTTGGCCGGGTCGATCACGATGAAGGCGCCCGTCTCCCTGCACTGCTCGTAGAGGTCTGCCGCGAGTGGCTCCATCGTTCGGAATCGGACTCGGCCGATGTCGTTGAGCGCTAACGATGGCGGCGTCGGCTCCCGTTCCAGGCGGTGAATGTCCAGCCTATCGAGCACCTGGTCGACCACGGCCCGCGTGCGCCGTGTGGTGTGCTTGAGCAGGACCTGCTGGCCGGTCCGCAGTTCGCTCGTTTCGCTCATCCAGCACACGTCGGCCTCGAAGACGCTAACCGGGTCGATGGGATCGGCCGCAGCCACCACCATGGCGCCCCGGCCGACATCGAGATCGTCGGCAAGGCGGAGGGTGACCGCATCGCCGGCGCGGGCTTCTTCGAGCTGGTCGGTGAATCGGTCGATGCCCGCCACGCGCGTCACGGTGCCCACGGGCAAGAGACGCACGGCGTCGCCGACGCGAATCCTGCCTGCCGCGACGGTCCCCGCATATCCTCGGTAGTCGGGAAAGTCTCGCGACTGGGGCCTGATGACGTACTGCACGGGGAACCGGAATGGCGCGTACAGGGCAGGGTTGGGCACCTCTACCGACTCCAGGAACTCGAGCAGCGTCGGTCCTTCGAACCAGGCAAGTTCGGGCGCTCGCTGGACGAGATTGGCGCCGGTCAGCGCTGCAAGCGGCAGGACAACTGCGGAACTGATGCCGAGCGGCGCGGCGGTCGCGCGGTACTCGGCCTCGACCTCTCGGAATCGGGCCTCAGACCAGCCGACAAGGTCCATCTTGTTGACGCACACGACGACGTGATGAATCCCGAGGAGTGCGGCGAGTGCGGAGTGGCGGCGCGTTTGTTCGACAACGCCCTTCCGCGCATCGACGAGGATGAGGGCCAGCTGGGCGGTGGATGCGCCAGTCACCATGTTTCGGGTGTACTGAACGTGTCCGGGGGAATCAGCGATGATGAACTTCCGGCGGGGAGTCGCGAAGTATCGATAGGCGACGTCGATGGTGATGCCCTGTTCGCGCTCGGCGCGGAGGCCGTCTGTAAGGAGCGCGAGGTTCACCTCCTCCAGTCCCTGCGCCTGGCTCGCTCGCTCGATGCTCGCGAGGGTGTCCTCGAACACCTGGCGAGTGTCGTAGAGGAGCCGCCCAATGAGGGTGCTTTTGCCGTCATCAACAGAGCCTGCGGTCACGAAGCGGAGGAGGTCCATCAGAAGTATCCCTCCCGCTTCCGGTCTTCCATGGCGGCATCGGAGAACTGGTCGTCCGCGCGGCTGGCCCCTCGCTCCGTGACACGGGCGGTCGCGACCTCAGCGATGATCTCTTCGACGGTGCACGCTGTGGAACGCACGGCAGCCGTGCAGGTCATGTCGCCAACAGTCCGGTAGCGAACGGTTTCGACGAAGCTCCGTTCGTGGGGGAGCTGCTGGAGGAACGGGCTGACCGCCATGAGCATCCCATCCCGCACGAAGACCTCACGTTCGTGGGCGAAATAGATCGAGGGGATTTCAAGGCGCTCGCGGGCGATGTAGCGCCAAACGTCGAGTTCGGTCCAGTTCGAGAGCGGGAAGACTCGCATGTGCTCACCGCGGAGATGCAGGCCGTTGTAGAGGTTCCAGAGCTCCGGCCGCTGGTTCCGGGGGTCCCACTGCCCAAACTCGTCGCGGAAGGAGAAGACGCGTTCCTTGGCGCGCGCCTTCTCTTCGTCTCGGCGGGCGCCGCCGATTGCGGCGTCGAACTGGTGCCTCGCGATGGCTGCGAGGAGCACCGGGGTCTGGAGGCGATTCCGGGACGCACGGGGCCCGCGCTCTTCCTGGACCCAACCTTCATCAATGGCTTCCTGGACGGAAGCGACGACCAGCCGAGCTTTGAGCTCGGCGATGCGGCGGTCGCGAAATTCGAGGACCTCCGGGAAGTTGTGGCCGGTATCGACGTGCATGACCGTGAAGGGAAACCGGGCGGGCCAGAACGCTTTCTCTGCAAGGCGCAGGAGGACGATGGAGTCTTTCCCGCCGGAGAAGAGAAGAGCCGGCCGTTCGAATTCGGCGGCTACCTCGCGCATGATGAAGATGGCTTCGGCCTCGAGGTAATCGAGGCCCGGGTCGTGGTCGACGGGCATCACCGCGTTGGCCGTCATCGCCCGGCCTCCGCAGCAGCAGGCGCGAGTCCGCGCGCTTCGAGGAGGTCGAGGAGCGCCGTGAGGGACTCTTCTACGGGCTGGCTCCCGGTATCGAGGCGAAGCTCGGGCTGGAGCGGTGGCTCGTATGGGTCATCGATGCCGGTGAATCCGGGCCGCTTGCCGGCGCGGGCCTCAGCGTAGAGCCCTTTGACGTCCCGCGCTTCGCAGGCTTCGAGCGATGCTGCGAGGTGGACTTCGATGAAGGGGACACCATCGGCTTCGACCATCGCGCGGGCCGCGTCGCGGGTCTCGCGATACGGGGAGATGGCGGCGGTGATCACGGCGACGCCGTTGCGCGCGAGCAGGCGCGCAACGTAGGCGATGCGGAGGATGTTCGTGTCGCGGTCGGCGCGGCTGAAGCCGAGGCCTTTCGACAGGTGGGTGCGCACTTCGTCACCGTCGAGCACCTCGACGCGAAGCCCTCGCTCGCGAAGGCGCGGGGCGAGGAGGTTCGTGAGGGTCGATTTCCCGGCGCCGGAAAGCCCGGTGAACCAGAGCACGAAGCCCCGTTGTTCGGTCATGGCTATCTCCCGTTGCACCCGCCCCAGGCGGCGGGGTGCGGTTGAATCAGGTATGGAGGCCGCACTCGTCTTTTTCGAAGCCCTGCCAGCGGCCTGCCCGGCCCTGGACCCCGGGTACGGTGCAGTTGTAACAGCCGATGCTCGCGTAACCGCGGTCGAGGAGCGGGTTGTAGGGCACGCCGTGCTCGAGGATGTAGGCCCAAGTCTGCTTCTCGGTCCAGTTTGCAAGCGGGTTGATCTTGGTGACGCCGAACTTTGGCGCCCAGGAGACGATCGGCGTGTCGGCACGGCCCTCGGACTGGTCGCGGCGGAGCCCGCTGATCCAGGCCAGGCGGCCGTCGAGCGCGCGACGGTTCGGCTCAATCTTCCGGAGCTCGCAGCAGAGGTCGGGGTCGCGCATCCAGAGCGCGGCGCCGTACTGCCGGGCCTGTTCTTCGTGGCTTAGCCTCGACTTATACACCTGGACATTCGTGAGCCCGAGCGCCGGCACGGCCCGCCGCATCGTTTCGTAGGTTTCCTCGAACAGGTAGTCGGTATCGAGGACGAACACGTGAACGTCGGGCTTGAGCTGCGCGACCATGTGCAGGATGGCCATGCCGCTAGCGCCGCCGAAACTGGCACCTACCGAGAGGCCGTCGCCAAACGTCTCGACAGCCCACCGGATGATTTCCTGCGGCTCGGCGGTTTCGAAGCGGACGTTGAGGTCTGCGAGCTCGGCCTCGGTGAACGTTGGGGAAGCCGGCATCCGGCGTCTCCTTAGGTGAGTAACTGGGTCAACTTTATCGCCAGTCCTCGTTGATAGCAAGGAGGGAAGTTGATAAAGTTACTCAGCTTTCCCGAATCGGCCGCCGGGTCGCCGGGCAGCAATTTCCCTGGAAAGGTCGACGCCATGCCCGACGTTGAAACAATCGTCTACACGAACGAGCCCGGAAAGGTCCTGCCCGTCCTTGAGCAGGAGCTCGAAGACTTCCGGACGGAAGCGACGCGCTTCATCAATGGTGAATGGGACGAGGCGCAGTTCATCGGGTTCCGGCTCAAACAGGGCGTGTACGGGCAGCGGCAGCCGAATGTGCAGATGATCCGGGTCAAGCTCCCATTTGGGGGCGTGACGCCGGAGCAAATGGAGGCGTTTGCCGAGGTTGCGGAGAAGTTTGCCCCGCTGCGGAAGGGGCACATCACGACGCGGCAGAACATCCAGTTCCACCACATTCCGCTGCTGAAGGCCGCCGAGGCGCTGTTCGTGCTGGGGCGAGCGGGGCTCTCAACCCGCGAGGCCTGCGGCAACACGGTCCGCAATGTGACTGGGGACCCGTGGGCTGGCATCCAGGAAGGCGAACCGTTCGACCCGACGCCTTACGCGGCGGCCTTCGCGCGCCGCTGGCTTCGCAACCCGCTGACGCAGCTTCTGCCGCGCAAGTTCAAGGTCGCATTCACGGCGAACGACAACGACACGGCGATTACCGGGATTCACGACCTCGGATTCATTCCGCGGGTCCGGGACGGCATGAAGGGTTTCACCATGGTCGTGGGCGGCGGTCTCAGCACGATGCCGCGGAAGGCCCCGGTACTCTATGAATTCGTGCCGGTAGATGAGTACCTGAAGGTTTCCGAGGCGGTGCTGCGGATTTTCAACCGGGCAGACGAGCTGCGGAAGAACCGGGCCAAGGCGCGCATCAAATTCCTCGTCGACCGGGTCGGGATCGACGAATTCCGGAGGATGGTGGAGGAGGAGCTGGCGGGCGACTGGGTGCACGGCAAGGACTTCCGGCCCGACCCCCTGCTGTTCCTGCACGACGAGGAGTCGAATGTCCCTGCGAAGCGCCCCTACTACCAGCAGCCGAATGGGGACCACCGGGAGTTTACTGCCTTCGTCGCTTCGAACGTGCGAGCGCAGAAGCAGCAGGGGTTCAGCGCCGTGGAAGTGAAGGTATCGCGCGGCGACCTCCGGCCCGAACAGTTCCGAGGGCTTGCGGCGATCATGCGGGAATACACGGGCGGATACGCGCGGACGACGATCGGCCAAAACATCGTCCTTCGGTGGGTTCGCGACGAGAGCCTCTATGAGGTCTACCTGCGGCTCAAGGAGCTCGGTCTTGCGGATATTGGCGCCCAGTCCATTACCGACGTGGTGAGCTGCCCGGGGACGGATAGCTGCAAGCTCGGCATCACCTCATCGATGGGCCTCAACCAGGCCATCCAGGAGCGGGTGGAGGCGATGAACATCACCGACCCGCTCACGCGGCGCATCCACATCAAGATGAGCGGCTGCCCGAACAGCTGCGGCCAGCACCATATCGCCACCATCGGCTTCCACGGGGCGGCCATGAAGGTCGGCGAACATCAGCTGCCCGCCTATCACGTGTTCCTGGGCGGTCACTATGACAACGGCGAGCTGCGGCTCGCGCAGCAGTTGAAGGTTCGCCTCCCCGCGAAGCGCGGTCCCGACGCGGTCGAGCGGTTCGTCCGCCTCTACGAGGCCGAACGCCAGCCGGGCGAGACGTTCAACGCGTTCTTCGACCGCGTGGGCCCCGAGCCGTTCGAGCGCGCCATCGCCGACCTTTGCATTCCCGGCGAGTTCAGCGAGGACAACCGGAGCATGTTCATCGATTGGAACCGGCTGGACCTCTACCGGCTCCAGCGCGGCGAGGGTGAGTGTGCGGTGTGATGAACGGCGTCAGGCCTCGTTGAGGATGCGCCAGGCGGTTTCGAAGGGCAGCCCCCCGGCCTGCGACGCCTCCAGGAGTGCCCGCCGCTTCTGCTCCTCAGGGAGACGCGCAAGGTAGACCGAGGGGTTGGCGCTCACCTGCCGCGCGAACCATTCGTGCCGCACGATGATGCCGCAGAACGCCTCGAAGACGGCCTCGCGATCGAGATAGTTTTCGAACACGAACAGCGAGATGTCGTCCAGAGCGTCTTCGTCTCCCTCGCTCGCCAGCGTGTCAACGACCGCGCCGAGCCAGTCGGCGGTGCGCTCCCACTCGGCGGAAGCGCTCGCACAGCCACGCGACTCCATGGCTTCGAGAGAGGCCATGAGCACGACGAGAAAAGTCGGGAGCCGACGGGCCTGGTAGGCGTCGCGGGCGAGCGCGCACCAGCGAGCGTCCTCCTCGCAGGACCCTTCCGGGGAGAGCACGGGAATGGCGCCGGCGAGCTCGTTCGCCTCGGCATCCGGCAGTATCCTGACCCAATCGCGCACGATGGCCGGGTCGACCGATGCGAGGTCGATGACCGACAGGGCCGCCAGACGCCGGTCGGGGGGGCCGTCCTGGATTTCTGAGACCAGTTCGGGCGTCGTCATGCGGCGCATGTGCGGCTCGTGGGCCTGCCAGCCTTCATACTGCGGAGGCAGTCGGCGCTCCATCACACGCCAAGGATAGCCCCAACAGCCGGGGCAGGCTTCAGGAGATTCACCGATGCTAGACTGGCGAGGTATGGAACTCGGCCGTTTTGCACGCCATCGCCGGCTCCGCTCCAGCGAAGCGATGCGGCGCCTGGTGAGGGAGACCGAACTCTCCCCCGCGCACCTCGTGTACCCATTGTTCATCGAGGCAGGACTGCGAGGACGTTCGCCCATTCCATCGATGCCGGGGCAATTCCGGTTCGGGCTGGACGCGGTTGGCGAAGAGGCCCGCGAGCTGGAGCGGCTTGGCATCGGGGGCGTGATGCTGTTTGGTCTACCAGCCGCCAAGGACGAGCAGGGCAGCGGGGCATGGGCAGCGGACGGCGTCGTCCAGCAGGCAATCGGGCGGATAAAGGACGCTGCGCCGGGGCTGGTGGTGATGGGAGACGTGTGTCTTTGCGAATACACCTCGCACGGGCACTGCGGGCCGCTTGCCCCGGACGGCTCGGTGGACAACGATGCGGCGCTCCCGCTGCTCGCGGAAACCGCGGTCTCGCTGGCGAATGCCGGGTGCGACGTCATCGCCCCGAGCGACATGATGGACGGGCGGGTGCTCGCGATCCGCAATGCGCTCGATGCGGCGGGACACGTCTCGGTGCCCATCCTCTCGTACGCGGCGAAGTTCGCCAGCGGCTTCTATGGGCCGTTTCGCGATGCGGCGGATAGCGCCCCGGCCTTCGGCGACCGTCGCGGATACCAGATGGACCCCGCGAATGGGCGAATGGCGCTGGGAGAGGTGCTCGCCGACCTCGAGCAGGGCGCGGACATGGTGATGGTGAAACCAGCGCTGCCCTATCTCGACGTGGTCCGTGCCGTCCGGGAAGTCACCAACGTCCCGGTTGCGGCGTACAACGTGAGCGGCGAGTACAGCATGGTGATGGCGGCCGTCGAGCGAGGCTGGCTCGACGAAGCGCGGGTCATCGACGAAACGCTGACCTCGATTCTGCGGGCGGGCGCCGACATCATCATCACGTACCACGCCAGGCAGTGGGCGTCGCGCCGGTAACTTCCCGCGGCCGCGGCCGCTTCTTCTCGACCCGAACTGCACAGACCTTGTATTCGGGGATCCGCGAAGGTTCGTCGTACACGTTGTTCGTCAGAAAATTCGCGGCGCTCTCCTGAAGCTTGACGAACGGGACGAAGACCGAACCGGGGCGTACCGCATCGGTCACGACGGCGCTCGCGGTCATTCGGCCGCGCCGCGAACGAACGACGACGGCATCGCCCTCCGCGATCCCCAGTTCAGCCGCATCGCGCGGGTGGATGGCGAGGGGCACCTCGTGCATTTGCTCGACGAGGGCCGCGACCCGCCGCGTGATGGTTCCGCCATGCCAGTGGTACAGCACTCTGCCGGTGTTCAGGACAAGCGGGAATTCGTTATCGGGGAGCTCGGCGGCCGCGCGAGACTGGCGGACGGGCACGAATTTCCCGAGGCCCCGCGGGAAACGGTCCGCGTAAAGGAACCGCGTCCCGGGATGGTCGGGCGTGGGGCATGGCCACTGGATGCCGCCCTCACGGTCGAGCCGCTCGTAGCTCATGCCGCGCAGCTGCGGGGTGAGGCGTGCGAGCTCGGCGAAGACTTCCTCCGCTGACCCATAGGCAAACTGTCGAGGGTCGATGCCGACGCGCGGAGCCATCCGCCGGGCGAGGTCGGCGATGATCTCCCAGTCAGGCCGGGACTGGCCGATGCGTGGGATAGCCGGGCGAATGCGCTGTACTCGGCGCTCGCTGTTGGTAAACGTTCCGTCCTTTTCCGCGAACGAACACGCGGGGAGCACGACATGGGCGAGCTCGGCGGTTTCGTGCAGAAAGAGGTCCTGCACGACGAGGAACTCGAGCTGGCGGAAGAGGGATGCTGCGTGGGCGAGGTTGGGTTCGGAGAGGAGCGGATTCTCGCCGACGATATACATCGCGCGAATTTCGCCCGAGGCGATACGCTCGACCATGTCGGTGGCCTTCATGCCGGGCTTTCGCGGGATGCCTGCGCCCCACGTCTCCTCGAACAGCGCCGCGGCGTCGTCGGTGTAGGGTTGGTAGCCGGGCAGCGAGTCCGGGATGCAGCCGGCATCACCGCATCCCTGCACGTTGTTCTGCCCCCTGAGCGGCGAGATGCCGCAGCCAGGCCTCCCGAGCTGGCCCGCCAGCAGGGCGAGATTGATGAGGCTCCGCGCGTTGTCGGTGCCATGGGAGTGCTGCGTGATGCCCATACCCCACACGAGGCAGCTCCCAGGACGCTCACTGGCAGGCAGCCCCCTTCGGGCGGGCGGCCGGGCATACAACCGTGCGGCTTGCCGGAGCGCTTCCGGGTCGACGCCGGCCGCGCCCGCGTATTCCTCTACCGTGTGCTCCTCCACAGCAGCCCGCCAGGCCGCGAAGCCTTCGGTGCGCTGCTGGATGAATTCCCGGTCTTCGAGGCCCTCGTCGAGGATGCAGCGCGCCAAACCGTTGAAGAGAGCTACGTCGGTGCCGGGCAGCGGCTGAAGAAACACGTCAGCGCGCTCAGCGAGGTCGATTCGCCTGGGGTTTACGATGACCAGGCGGGTGCCTCGGTTATCGAGCGCGCTGCGCATCCGGGACGCGATGACCGGGTGGTTCGACCCAGGGTCGCAGCCGACCAGCACCAGACAGGAAGCGTCTTCGTAGTCCGTGTACGAGTTGCTGGTGGCGCCGCTCCCGAGCTGTTCGAGCATGGCTTCGACGCTCGGCGAATGACAGAGTCGGGTGCAGTGGTCGATGTTGTTCGTGCCCATGACCAGGCGCACGAACTTTTGCTGGACGAATGCGTCCTCATTGGTGGCCTTGGCGCTGGCAAAGCTTCCGAACGCTCCCCGGAAGCGCAGCAGCTGCTCGGCGACGTGGTTGAGGGCCTCATCCCAGGTCGCGGGCTGAAGGCGTCCCTCGCGGCGGATGAGCGGCGTCGTGAGCCGGTCGGGGTGCTCGACGAACGGGACGCCGAAGCGCCCTTTGACACAGAGCATGCCCCGGCTCGAAGGGTTGGCGGGGTCATCGTCGACCCACGTAATGCGGTTATCCCGGGTGTGCAGGACGATGCCGCAGCCGACACCGCAGAATGGGCAGGTCGATCTAACCTTCTTCTCCACGGGCGTCTCCCGGCCGATGTGTGGCGCGCAGTGGTTTCGGGCGGAGTGCGTGCGTTGGACAGGCGGCAACGCATGACCCGCAGGCCGTGCAGGCGGATTCCGCGAAGGCAACGGCAGCACCCGCCGTCACCCGGGCAGATGTTGCTGTCCCTGCGATACCAATGGCGCCAATGTGCTGAAGCTGCTGACAGGCAACGACGCAGCGCCCACAGAGGATGCAGGGCTCCTCGTGGAACTCAAAGAACGGGCTGCTGAGGTCTACGGCGGACCGTGGACGTGACGGATACGACGGCCGTTCGAGACCATGCGCGGCGTAAGCGGCCCAGAGCTCCCCGCTCCGCGGTCCGCCGGAGACATCAGGTTCGCGGCCGTGCATCCGAGCGGTGAGGCGAAGGACAGCTTGGCGCAGCTCGATGGCCCGTACGCTCCGCGTTTGGACCTCCTGCACCGCGGCCGCAGGGGTGTGGCAGGCCGCGACGATGCGACCGTCGGCTTCGACGAGGCAGGTTCGGCAGGCGCCGATTGGCGGCAAGTTGTCGTCCTTACACAGGTGAGGAAGGTCAATCCCGAGCGCCAGGATAACGTCGAGCAGTGTTCCCGCGGCTTCGGTTTCGTGACCGTCGACCTTCACACGAACACTCCCGACCAGAATTCCAGCGCAGAACGAACGGGTCCGGGCGCCATCTGACCGAGTCCGCACAGCGAGGCGTGCTGGAGTACGTCGGCCAGCTCATCGACCTCGGCGGTGCGTCCTGAGCCGAGGAGCTCGAGGAGCAGCGGTGCGCCTTCCCTGCAGGGCGTGCACTTGCCGCATGACTGTTCCGCGTTGTAAGCGGCCATGGTCAGTGCGGCGCGGCGGATGTCACTCGACCAATCAAGCACGACCACGCCGCCAGCGCCAAGCATGGCGCCCGTTGGGTGGTAGCGCCCAGGGAGAATCGGCGTTGCTGCGAGGTCCCACGGGAGGAAGCCCCCGGAGGGCCCGCCGCAGAGGAGCGCTGTGGAGCTGTCACCAGCTCCGCCGGCCTCGACGACCACATCCGAGAGCAGGGTTCCCATGGGAACCTCGTAGACGCCGGGACGGGATACCCGCCCGCTGACCGACAGGATGCGGGTACCGGGCGCATGAGCGGTGCCGAGTTCCCGGAAGGCGGCCGCTCCCTCCCGGATGATGAAGCTGACCGCCGCCATCGTTTCGACGTTGTTCACGACCGTGGGCATTCCGAACAGCCCGGCCTCGACCGGGAGGGGCGGACGCGGCCGCGGCACCGCGCGGCGTCCTTCGATGGCGTTGAGGAGGGCAGTTTCCTCGCCCAGCACGTAGCCGCCGGCACCCCGGTAGACGAGCACGTCGCCGGCGATCGGGGAGGCTGCAAGGGCGCGTTCGAATGCGGCCGCGGCCGGCTCAGCAGCGCCATTGATGAAAGCGATGGTTACCGCAGGCTGGAGCACCTGCATGGCGATGCCGAGGCCTTCCAAGACCCGCTCCGGGCGGAGGCAGAGGAGGGCGCGGTCCTTGAAAACCCCCGGTTCGCCCTCCTCCGCGTTGAGCACCAGTGCCAGCGGGCGTCCGCGGCTGAGGGCCGCGCGCCACTTCGCGGCAGTGGGGAAGAAGGCCCCGCCGCGGCCCCGGAGCCCGGACCGCTCCAGCTCCTCGAGTGCGACTGCCGGGCCGAGGTTTCTTGCGCGTTCGAGGCCCGCCCAGGTTTGATCGCACGGGGCTAGCAGGGGACCAGAGCGGCGAACCATCTCCAAGGGGAAGGGGCGCTCATCGCCGCTGGCGGGCGGCTCATAGCAACGAAAAAGGCACCCCGCCGGGAGCGTGGGTTCACGCCAGCCGGGGCGAAGCGAACAGGCGAGACCGGCGCAGGAGCGTTCACCGCGGACGGGTTCGAAATGGAATTCGGTCATCGACGCGGCGGCTTCCCAAGCTTCGGCGACCGGCATTCCGAGCTGCCGCGCAATGTGTTCCACTGAGCCGCGGTCGAGGAATCCGTGTTCGCGGTGACGTTCGACGAGCAGCGGAAGAAGGCGTGCGCGCCGGGGAAGCGCGAATGCCGGGGCGTTGCTCACACCGGGATGGTACGCGCGGGACGCAGCGGCATGCTATACGCGCCGGGCGGCGAGAGCCGGGTTTGACTGCAGCGCAGTGGGGAGGATGGTCTTTCGTGCGGGCTTGATGGGCTCTTTGCAGGCGGCTACGAGCGTCCGGTCGACGATATCGCTGATGCCGTGGGCGCGGGCCTCGTTACGTACGAACGCGACTGTTGCAGAGATGGTGGCTTCAGCCCCGGACCAAGGCTCGCAGCGGATGATGCGGAGATGACGAGACGATTCATTCCATTCAAAGATGAGCCGGGGATGAGACCCCGGCCCGGCGCAATACCGCGTGTAGCCGCCCAGGTACTCCTGCGTGATGTGGAGGCCGCGGGCAGAAGGGTCGATTCCCGCCCGGTTGAGGCCTTCCCACAATTCGCCAAGAGCGAGAAGAAGCCTGAATGCTACATCGGAGGTGTCAGCGCGCAATGGTCGTCCCGTGCGGATGAGGTGTCGGTCGCGGCCCCCGCGGTGCCGCACCCGGATTGTACGCCATTACCTAAGGGACGATGCAAGCCGTCCATGCGAGCTATAGAGCAAACCCCCGATTGTCAGCGCTTCAGGTAGGTGGCCAGGCCCTCCTCCAGCGGCGTCAGCCGGAGGCCGAATGTCTCGCGCAGGGGCGCGGTGTCGGCCACCCCGTCCATCGTGATGAAGTCGATAGCATCGGGCGTCAGCGGCCGCCCGGGGGCGAACTGGGCCAGGGACGCCACCAGCTTCATCACGGGTTTTGGGCTGTGGAGGAGGAGGCGGCGTTTTTTCGTGACCCGGAGCGCCGTCCGGATGACGTCGTCCATCGTGAGGACGTCGGGTCCGCCGATTTCGAAGACGCGGCCGCGGGCGGCGGACCTGTCGAGGGCGGCAACGACGTGCGCGGCGAGGTCCCCTACGAAGAGTGGATTGATGCGGGTCTTACCGTTGCCGATGACGGGCACGAATGGCAAGAAGCGCGCGAACCCGAGGAACCGGTTGAGAGAAACATCCCGCGGGCCGTACACCCAGCTCGGCCGAAAGATAACGTGGGACACACCCGAGTCGGCGATGTACTGCTCCTCCTGCCATTTGAAGCGCAGCCAGTGATACGGGGCCTGCTCGGCTGCGCCAACACCGCTCAGGCCGATGAACAGCGGAATTCCCGCGGACTTCGCGGCATCGACGAGGTTGCGGGTGCCGCCAAGGTCGATGCGTTCGAAGGTCCAGCCCTTGCGGGGGTTCTCGATTGGTGAATTGGGGAACTGGACGGCGTCGACGAGCGCGTCGACACCGGAGACGAGCGCCCCGAGCGTCTGGGGAGCCGTCACATCGATGGAGACCCAGGTCGCCCGGCTGTCGATCGGGTCGCGGTCGGGTCGGCTCCGAGAGCCGACCACGACCTCGTGGCCCGCGTCGAGCAGCGCCGAAGTGATGGCGCGTCCGAGGAAACCGGTACCGCCGGCAATAGCTACTTTCATTGCGCACCTCCCGTGCGTGAACGTCCGAGTTCGTTGATGAGTGTCGCAGCCTCGGGAATGCCGGGACCGCCGTAGCGGACCGTCGGCGCATCGACCCGGAGTGAGGGGTCAGCGTCGAAGGCTCCGCCGCCGTAGACGATGAATGTAAGCGGCGCCGTTTCGGCGAGGGTCGCGACGATGGCGGGGAGGTGTGCTGCCCCCTCGCGCGTTCCCGCGTTGACGGCGAGCACCTCCGGCTGGGTGTCCTCGACGGTCCGAATGAGGGCCTCGTCGGGAACGTCCTGTCCGAGGTAAATGGTGCGGAGACCCTGGAAACGGAGCAGCACTGCGAGCATGAGGAGTCCGATTTCGTGGTGCTCTCCTTCGAGACAGGCCAATACGACGGTCGGTGCACCGGGGAGCGGCTGAACCTGCCTGCTGAGCTGGTCGAGCCTTGCCCGCACGAAATTCGAGGCGAAGTGCTCCTGGGCAACGGTGATGCGCTGCTCGTGCCAGGCGACGCCGATGTCGTGCATGAGCGGCACGACGACCCGTTCGAACGCTCTGAGGAGGTCGAGCGCGTCGAAGAGTTCCGCCCAGGCGGCGGCAGCGCGGGGCTCGTCGAAATTCGTGAGCGCGTTGGCCAGCTCGTGGGTGAGGAGCGCAATCCTCGGGCCCGTGTCTGCGCCGGGCGTCGCGACTTCGAGCTGGACGATCTCGGCGGCGCGTGCGAGGGGGACGCCCTGCCGGGCGAGCTCCTGCATGCGCCGCACCATCTCCACATCTGCCTCGGAGTAGGTGCGCTGCTGCCCGCCCGTTCGGGCGGGGCGGGGAACCCCGTAGCGACGCTCCCACGCCCGGAGGGCATGCGCGCTCACCCCAGTGAGGGCTTCGACCTGTGCGATGCGGTAGATACCGGCGCCTTTCATCGGATTCGGGAACTATCGTGGCGCGGCCAGCCGATGTTGTCAAACTTTCGTCGATGTTTCTAGGATAGATGCATGCCCCTGACGAACGTTGATGTCGATGTTGCCGTCATCGGCAGCGGATTCGGCGGCCTCGTAGCTGGCGCACTGGCCGCCGAGGCAGGCTCAAAGGTCGCCGTATTCGAGCGGCACACGCGGCCGGGCGGGTGCGCGGGGGACTTCGCCCTCGAGGGCTTCTGGTTCCCCGCGGGCGCCACGGTCGTTACGGGCCTGGAGCGGCGCGGCATCCTTCGACAGGTGTTTGACGCGCTGAGCATCGAGGTGACGTCACAGCCGCTCGACCCGTCCATCGTCTTCCACCTTCCCGACCGGACCGTTCCCTATCCGGCCAGTCATGACGCGTGGGAGCGGGAGTTCGCTCGCAGCTTCCCGGGCGCGGGACCGGGGTATGGGCGTTTTTGGAAATGGGTCCGGCTGACCGGGGGCGAGGTGTACCGCATCGGCACGGCGCTGCCGTCGTTCCCGCTCGAGCGGCCTACTGACGTGCGCCGGACCGCCCGAGCTCTCCGCCCATCACTGGCGCTTGCGGTTCCGTGGCTGTTCAGCACGGTCGACCGCGTCAAGCGGCTGGTCGGTGCACGGGGCGACGCGGCGGCGGACGCGCTCATCGACGCGCTGCTCCTCGACGCCACGGGGGCGACGGCTCGCGAGTGCAGTGCCGTCCAGGGTGCGATTGCGCTCGACCTGTATCGGCGCGGTTGCCAGTGGGTCGACGGCGGCACGGGGGCGCTTGCGATGCAGCTCGTGCGGGCGGTTCGCGCCCGCGGCGGGACGGTGCGTTTCGGGGCCGGCGTTCGCCGACTGCTCAAGAACAATACGGGCTGGACACTCCTCCTCGAGGGAGGCGAGCGGGTCTCGGCCCGCGCGGTGGTCGCGAACGTCCCGCCTGGAGGGCTCGACATGCTCCTCGGACGCGCGCCGCGCATCCCGCGAGCAGGTGAGGCGTGGGGAGCCTTTGTCCTGCATCTTGGCATCAACGCCGCGGGCCTCGAACCGATGCACCCGTTTCACCAGGTAGTGCTCAACCCCGACGGCATCGATGAGGCGGGCGCCAACGCCCTCGTCTCGGTCTATCCGGGGCGTGGGGCACGCGCGGACCGCTGGAGCATCTCCGTTTCAACGCATGTGGAACCGAGACTCCTCGCGCGGCCCCCGGACGAACGGTGCAGACTGCGCGCATCACTCGAAGCCGCGTTGCTGGAGGCTGTCCGCCGTGTGATCCCTGACGTGGACAGGCGGGTGCTTCTCCTGCGCTCTGCGACCCCCGCAACGTATCAGCGGTACACGGGCCGCCCCGGCGGGTTCGTTGGCGGCCTGAAACAGGTGCCGTCCGCCGTGGCGTTCTGCGCACCATCGCGGCGTGCGGGGCCGGGTCTCGTTCTTGCGGGAGACCATACGTTCCCCGGACAGGGAACGGTCGGCACCGCGCTTTCGGGTATCAACGCTGCACGGGACGTTCTCGAATACCTCGACATGGAGCCGCCGCTGTGACCGTCGTTCGCTACCGGTCGCTGATGCCGGTCTCGCCACAGGAGCTTTTCGACTTCCATGCGGACGTGCGGAATCTGCAGGCAATCTCGCCGCCGCTTCCGCCCTTCCGGCTGGTCGAAGGCACGTCGCCAACGCGCGCGGGAGACCTGCAAGTGTTCAGGCTGGGGTGGAACCGTCTCGGCGTCGACTGGTATGCACGGATTACGCGGGTGGTCCCGGGGCAGCTCATCGAGGACACCCAGGAGCGCGGACCGTTTCTCCGCTGGCGGCATCAGCACCGCTTCCTCCCGGGGCCGGACGGGAGCAGCTGGCTCGAGGATGTCGTGGGGTTTCGTCTGCTGCCGACCGTTGCCGGGGAGTTCGTGGAGTGGCTCGTCGGGCGGCCAATGCTTCTGCTGATGTTCCGCTGGCGCCACTGGCGGACGAGACGGTTGGTGGGGGCGGACAGGAAATCTTGATGCTCGACACCAACATTATCCCCTGACCGGTGGTAGGCTCTCAGGTGGCACCCCCAAGGGAGGAGCGACCCGCTTGTCAGCCTGCATCCTTTGCCAGCTCGAGGGAGCGCCCTCGCGCCCTCTCGCGAATCCGATTGGCCTTCTCACACGCCGCCCCGACATCCTCAGTGCAGCGACCCATCGGTACGGTGAAATCGAGGGCGAGTCGCATGTGCTCGTCCCGGTTTGCCCCGAACACGTAGTCGACGTCTACCGGGGTCGCGTCCCGGCGGTGCGTATGGCGTGGCGCCTTGGCCCGTCTGAACTTGGGCCGGTCACGGCCGATCGCGAAGGTCGCGCAGCAGGGTCTGCATTCCGGGTTTGAAGACGACCTTGCCATCGAGGACGACAATCTCGCCGTTCAGGTAGAGCTGGACCGCTCGACTCAGCACTACGCCCTCGAGCGCCCGGCCTTTGCGGCGAACGTCTTCCACGGAGTCGACGCCGACATCGATATGAAAGACGTCCTGGAGGATGATGGGGCCCGCATCGAGCTCCTCGGTGACGAAGTGGGCCGTGCAGCCGGTGACGCGCACGCCGTCCTCCCAGGCGCGGCGGTAGGGGTTCGCACCCGGGAAGTACGGGAGCAGTGAGGGGTGGATGTTGATGATGCGGCCGGCGTACGGCTGGACCACGGCGCCGGTCAGGATTTGCATGTAGCGGGCCAGTACGACGAGGTCTGCGCGGTAGTGCGCGAGGCGGTCGAGGAGGAAGGCCTCGTGAGCCGCCTTGTCGTCGCTCGGGTGCCACTCGAATGGGATGCCGGCGGCCTCGGCGACGGGCCGAAGCGACTCGTGGTTCGAAAGGATGCAAACGAGGTCGCCGCGGAGCTCGCCGGATTGCCAGTCGGCAATGAGCTGCTCGAGACAATGCGGCTCTTTGGATACAAGGACCGCGACGCGCTGCCGCTGGCGCTCACTGTGCAACGTGACGCGAATCTCCATGCCGATCTCGCGGCCGATGTCGAGAAGGCCTGTGACCAGTTCGTCGAGCGTGACGCTGGCGTCGGTGATGTCGATCAGCATGTCCATGAGGAACTGGCCCCGGACGACGCGCTGTTCGATGTCTTCGATATTGATGTCGCGCTCGGCAAGGTAGGTGCTGATGCGCGCGACCACGCCTTTCTGGTCGCGGCCCTGAACGTGAACGATGGCGAGGACCCGGCTCACTCACGGTACTCCGTGCGGTTCATGGCATCAGGATAGGTGCGAAGGGTGCACCCGGCGAGCCACATGCGCATCTGGCAGGCTTGCGACGGCGTACTCTCCGCGGGGGCCGATGCTCAGAGGGAGGTGCGCGCGCGTACATTTCGGCGGGATGACGTTTCGGTTCACGCGGTAAAGATTCGTTGACAGTACCGAAACTCGGGAGCACCTTACCGGTCGGTCAATCGATAAGAGGAGGGAACCACGACCGATGACCAAACACTTCTGGCGCATGCTGCTCAGCGTGTTCGCCATCGCCGCCATCGCCGTCGCGGCGGCCGCCTGCGGCGACGATGACGACGACAGCGGCTCCGGCGGCAACGGTTCTGCCGCAACGGCCACCAGCCCCTCGGGCGGGTCGACCGCACCTTCGGGCACCATCACAATCGGCGCGACCCAGTTCGAAACCTGGGACCCGCACTTCTCCGACTTCGCGCAGGACATCACCCACTTCGTGTACGTCTGGCGCGGCCTGTATCACCTTGACATCAACGACCATCCCCAGCCCGCGATGGCCGACGGCCAGCCACAGGTCTCGAGCGACGGCAAGACGTACACGATCAAGCTCAAGAAAGACCTGAAGTGGTCGGATGGGCAGCCGCTCACGGCGGAGGACTTCGTCCTTGGCATCCAGCGGACGTGCAACCCGGATGTGGCGGGCCACTACCAGTACATCCTGACCAACATCGTCGGGTGCGATGACTACTACAACGCGGCGGACAAGTCGGCTGCGGAGAAGGAAGAGCTCCGGAAGAAGGTCGGCGTGCGCGCAGTCGACCCGCTGACCCTCGAGATCAAGATCAACGAGGCTCAGCCGACGTTCCCGATTCTCCTTGCGCTCTGGCCGACGTTCCCGGCCCCGAAGCACAAGCTCGCGAGCGTGGATGCCCCGTGGCCCGGCCCGCTGGAGAACGTGTACAACGGGCCGTTCATGCCTTCGGCGTACACCGAGAAGGCAAGCCTGGAGCTCAAGCCGAACCCCAATTGGGTTGGCACGCCGGTCGGCGTCGAGAAAGTCGTTCTGAAGTATGTTGACGACCCGGCCGTCCTGAACAATGCCTATCGGACCGGCGAGGTGGACGCCACCGTGGCGAACAAGCCGGAGCTCGACAAGCTGAAGACGGAATTCGCCAAGGAACTGCAGCTGTACCCGGCGACCCGCACGATTGGCCTCGAGTTCAACGTGACGAAGGCGCCGGTTGATAAGCCCGAAGTCCGCCTCGCGCTTTCCCAGGCCACCGACCGGGCAACGATGATGAAGGTCGTGTTCAAGGATGCGAACACGCCGACGACGAGTTGGGTCCCGCCGGCCCGCAATGGGCTCAAGGGCGGCGAGTACGACTCGATCCTCGGGTTCAACCCGACGAAGGCGAAGGAGAACCTGGCGAAGGCCGGGTATCCCGACGGAAAGGGCTTCCCGGAGCTGACGCTGCTTCTCGTCGACTCGCAGACGAACAAGCTCGTCGGTGAGTTCCTGCAGGCGGAGTGGAAGAAGCACCTCGGCATCGACATCAAGCTGGAGTTCGTCGATTCGAAGACGCGTTCTTCCCGGTTCAATAGCTCGGACTTCCAGGTCGTGATTGGCGGCTGGCAGGAGGACTACCCGGACCCGGAGAACTGGTTCCTCGGCCTTTGGGAGACGGACGGCTCGATCAACAAGACGAAGACGAGCATCAAGGCGCTCGACGACATCATCGCCAAGGCCAAGTTCAACACGAACGATGAGGAGCGCCGGAAGCTGTACCGGGATGCCGAGAAGCTCCTCCTGCAGGAAGCGAACGGTATCGCGCCGCTCTACCACACCCTTGCGGCCTTCTTGGTGAAGCCTCACATCTCAGGGATGGTGGAAAACAAGCGGCCGGGCGACACCTTCGTCCCTGGTGACTGGTACATCGAGCTCTGGAAGACCTCGAAGAAGTAAGTTCACGGCTCGGCAAGACCGCTGCCGCGCAATGCCGGGGCCCCACCGGCCCCGGCATTGCCGCTAGAAGGGGCATCGATGGTCGCGTACACGATTCGGCGGCTCCTGGCCATGGTCCCGCTCATCGTGGCCATTGCCACGATCACGTTCGTACTGATGCACGCTGTCGAAGGCGGGCCGTTCGATTCGGACAAGCCACTTCCGCCAGCGACGCTGGAGAACTTGAAGCGCCGGTACGGGCTCGACGACCCGCTGCCGGTGCAGTACGTGAATTACCTCAAAAACCTCGCCCAGTTCGATTTTGGGATTTCGACGGCGAACAACCGTGACATCACGGACATCATCCGGGAGCGGATGGCGGTCTCGAGTGCAGCTAGGGGTCGCGACGTTCCTGTTCGCGGCAATATTTGGGCTGGGCCTCGGCATCTTCTCCTCGCTGAACCAGAACGGGCTGGGAGATTACGCCGGGGTGTTCGTCGCTACCATCGGTGCGGCGATGCCGTCGATTGTGCTGGCACCGATCTTGACCATCGTGTTCGCCGTCCAGCTGGGCTGGTTCAACGTGCTCAGCTCGGACTACGGGTTCACCGACTGGTTCCGTGGCGATTTCAGCAACTGGCGGCAGGTTGTGCTGCCGACGATTGCGCTGGGCTTCCTGCCGATGGCGTTCATCGCCCGCATCACGAGGGCGTCTATGCTCGAGGTGCTCCGACAGGATTACATCCGAACGGCGCGCGCGAAGGGCCTCGCGGAGTTCAGCGTGGTCATGCGGCACGCGGCTCGGAATGCGATGATCCCGGTCCTTACGGTGCTCGGGCCGATATTCGCCGGGCTCATCACCGGGTCGCTCGTCATCGAGACGCTCTTTGCCATCCCGGGACTGGGGCGCGAGTTCGTCCGCTCGGTCCTCATCCGCGATTATGGGCTCATCATGGGCGTGACGGTCTTCTATGCTGTCGTCATCGCTTTCATGAATCTCATCGTCGACCTCCTCTACGGCTTTGCCGACCCTCGAATCCGGTATTGATACAGCAATTCTTCAAACCGCCAGGACGTCACCGTGGCAGCCACTGAACAACCGATTTCGCAGCCGTTCGACTTCATGGAGCAGCAGATTCATACACGCCAGCGCGGGCTCTGGGCGCAGGCGTGGCAGCGGCTCCTGCGCAATCGCCTGGCAGTGATTTCCGGCGTCCTGCTGCTCCTCATTGCTGCCGTCGCGCTGGCAGCGGACTTCAGTGACGCAGTGCGACGCTACGACCCAGCGGTTCCCGATTTCCAGGCGGTTGAACAGAACCCCAGCACGGCGCACTGGCTGGGGACCGACAGCCTCGGCCGTGACCTCTGGGCAAGGCTGCTGCAGGGCACACTGTTTTCGCTCAAGATTGGGCTGGGCACGCAGCTCATCGTGCTCCTCATCGGTGTGTCGGTAGGCATGGCTGCGGCGCTGGCGGGCCGCGCAAGCGATACCGCGCTCATGTGGCTGACCGACCTCGCCTACGCGTTTCCCGACCTCCTGGCCATCATCCTGCTGCGGCAGGTGCTGCTGGGGCGCGACTGGCCGATCATCGGTGAGGGGGACCCGCAAATCCCCGGCTTCAATGGTGTCCTGCTCGTGACCGTCATTGCGATTTCGCTCGTCAGCTGGACGACGGTGGCCCGGCTCGTGCGTGGTCAGATGCTCTCCATCAAGGAGCAGGATTATGTCACGGCAGCACGGGCGATGGGTGCCAGCCCCTGGCGGGTGGTCCGGGTTCACATGTTCCCGAACACCCTGGGCGCAGTGATCGTGTCGGCGACATTTGGGATTCCGCTGGCGATCTTCGCGGAGGCGACACTCGGCTTCATCGGCCTGGGCGTGCCGCCGCCAAACGCGTCGCTCGGTTCCCTGATTGGCTCGGGGCTCGATTCCATCCAGGTCCACCCCATCCAGCTCGTGTGGCCAACCCTCATGGTTGCGGCACTGATGCTCTGTTTTACGTTCCTGGGAGATGGTCTGCGAGACGCACTCGACCCGCGCACGCGACACTGACGAGCTCAGCAGCCGTGACTGGATTGGCTCAAGGGCAGGGTGCTGGTACTATCGAGTCGTAGTCGGGCGGGGCTGTAGCTCAATCGGGAGAGCGCAACACTGGCAGTGTTGAGGTAAGGGGTTCGAATCCCCTCAGCTCCACCACCCCCCTTTCTTTGCGTGACCGATGGAGAGCCGGTAGCCAGCGCTGCAGGCGAGTGCTCAGCGACGCCTCTTCGCGTTTGTTCACGTCGGAGGACAGGAGAGGCGCGCCCCTTACACGAGGGCGAGCGCGTCGACCGGCATGCCGCGGAGGGAGAACGGGCCGGCGTGCTCGATACGGACGTTCACAAGCTCGCCAATGCGGACCGGGGCATCGAGGTGGGTCAGCTTGCCGGTTCGCGTTCGGCCGAAAGGCTGCCCGTTGCGGGTACCCTCCACCAGGATTTCCTGGACTGTGCCGACGTACGCCCGGTTGAGCTCTTCGGAAATGCGCGCCTCGAGCTCCTCAACGCGGTGCAGCCGCTCACTCTTGACGGCTGGGGGGACATCGTCGGGGAGCTTGCGCCACGCGATGGTGCCCGGCCGGGGGGAATAGGCTGCGACGTGGACCTTGTCGAACCGGACCTGCTCGAGCAGGCTGAGGGTCTCCTCGAAGTCGGCCTCCGTTTCGCCGGGGTAGCCAACGATGACGTCGGTGGTGATGCCGGCATGAGGCATCAGCTCCCTGACCTCTTCGATCTTCTGAAGGTACTCCTCTCGCGTGTACCCGCGGCGCATCGACTCGAGGACTGCGTTGCTGCCTGCCTGGACGGGGAGGGAGAAACACTCCATCACCTTCGGGAGCTCTGCAACGGCCTCGAGTATTCTCCTGGTCATGTCCTTGGGGTACGAGGTCAGGAACCGAATCCGCTCGAGCCGCTCGAGATGGGAGAGCTCTCGCATCAGGTCGCCAAGGTCGGGCTGGTCGGGAAGGTCGTGTCCGTAGGCTTCGACCGTCTGCCCGAGGAGGGTAACCTCTCGAACCCCGTGCGCAGTGAGGTAGGCGACTTCTCGGACGATTTCGTCTATGGGCCGGCTGCGCTCGCGTCCCCGGCGGTAGGGGACGATGCAGTAGGTGCAGAATTTGTTGCAGCCGTGAACGACGGGCACATAGGCCGTGGGGCCTTCCGGGACGGCGTAGGTCCGGGGCCAGAATTCGCCGCCGAGGTCTTCGGCAGGCTCTTCGACGAGCGCCATGATGGGGTCGAACTGTTGCGGCCGGGCGAAGACATCGACCTGGGGGAATCGCTTCTCGAGCTCATCCGTCTTGAGGCCGACCATGCAGCCCATGACGGCGACCTTGATGCCAGGCCGTTCGGCCTTGAGCTGCCGGATGCGGCCGAGCTTGGAGTAGGCGCGGTCCTCGGCGTGCTGCCGCACGCTGCAGGTGTTGAGAACAATGATGTCTGCGCGCTCCATCCGGTCGACCTGCTTGAGCCCGAGCCGATGGAAGCCGGCGGCCAGCTTCTCGCTATCCGCCTTGTTCATCTGACAGCCAACCGTCCAGAGGTAGAAGCGCTGCGTCATGGTCGTGAGGGAAGCGATGTGGCGGAGGGGGAGGGATTCGAACCCTCGACCGAGTTACCCCGGAACCCGCTTAGCAGGCGGGCGCACTAGACCACTATGCGACCCCTCCACTGCCGCCGGAGCTTCATTGTACGGTCGGGGAGGGCGTACGGTCACCAGCCACCCGTGATGCGGGTCGGCGCGAAGACCGTTGGCGGGCGGCCGGTACACTCCGTGTGTGGCCGTTGCTGTCGTGGTCGTCATTTTCACCGTGCGGGACGAGCGCCTGAACGTGCTCCTCATCGAGCGCGCGGCGGAGCCGTGCAAGGGGGAATGGGCGCTCCCGGGCGGGCTTCTCCTCGAGGGCGAGACCCTGGATGCGGCCGCGCGGCGCAAGCTCGCCGACGAGACCGGTGTCGCGGACGTATTCCTCGAGCAGCTGTACACCTTCGACCGCCTCGGCCGAGGCCGGGCAGAGGTCGTGGTCTCGTACTTCGCACTCGTCGACATCGGGAGAACACGGCTTCGAGCGGACAGCGACTGGCGGCCCGCCTGGCACGCAGTACACCCGACGCCGCCGCTGGCATTCGAGAACGAGCGTGTGATTGCCTACGCAGAGGAACGGCTCCGAAATAAGCTGGAGTACACGAACGTGGTGTACAGCCTGCTGCCCGAGCGCTTTACGCTGACGCAAATGCAGCAAACGTACGAGGCCATCCTGGGCGAGCGGCTCGACAAGCGAAATTTTCGGCGCCGAGTCGTCGGGCTTGGCATCGTGCGGCCTACGGGAAGATTCGAAAAGCAGGGGGCGCACCGGCCCGCAATGCTGTACGAGTTCACGAGCCGCCGCCCCATGGTCCTGTGACGAATACTCGAAGTTCGAGTATTTTGTCCGCGTGCCTCGGCGCGAACGGCCCCGCCCTTCGAACCAGGAGTTCGCCATCCTCGGGCTGCTGTTGCTCGGTCCGAAGCACGGCTACGAGCTCATCGCCGAACTGAGCCGCATTGGAGCTGGAGACGTTTTCGAGGTCGAGCCGTCCACGCTTTACAGCCACCTCAAGTCACTCCAGCGGGCGGGGCTTGCCGAGTGGCAGGAAGAACGGGCTGGCAATCGGCCGCCCCGCAAGACGTATCGTCTGACGGCTGCCGGGCGGGCGGCTGCCGAAGCCTGGCTGAGAGAGCCCGTCGACCGTCTCCGTCTGATCCGTCAGGAGTTTGTCCTCAAGCTCGCGCTGCTGCAGGTCCTCGGGCGCAAGGAAGCGGCGCGGCGCCTCACGGCGGACCAGCTGACCCGCTGCGAAGCATACCTGGCCGAGCTCCGCGGACGGAATCCGAGCACCCCTGTCGGCGTCATCAATCGAGGAGCAAAGGAGTCCGCCGCGGTGGCGACGATTGCTTGGCTTCGCTCGCTCCTGGCAGGGCCCGAGGTGCTCGCGTCGTGAAGCCGCTCTCTGCGACGGTGGCAGTCGTGGCTGCCCTTCTCGTCCTTGCCGGCTGCGCAGGCGAGAAGGGCGAGGCGCCATCGTCCGGGTACGTCACCGATGTGGCAGGGCCGGCAGCGGGGGGCGAGGGCAGCCGGAGCACGCTGAACGTCGCTGCCGCCGCCAATTTGCGGCTTGCGCTGGAGGAGCTTCGCCCGGCACTGGAGCAGGCATGCGGCGCCCGCATCACGGCGACGTACGGAGCTTCGGGACAGTTTGCCAACCAGATAGCGGCGGGCGCGCCGTTCGACCTTTTCCTCTCGGCGGACGCGCGGTACACGGACGACCTTGCGGCCCGGGGTCTGGTGGCGCCGGGTGGCATGGCGCGGTACGCGCGCGGGCGCATCGCGCTCGCGGTGCGCCCCGGCCTCCCGCTGCCGAATGATGTCGGTGCAGTGAACGACCCGCAATACGCGAAGATCGCCATCGCAAACCCGGAGCTCGCGCCCTACGGCCGGGCCGCAGAGGAGGCGCTGAAGGCTGCCGGCATTTACGACGCCATCAAAGGCCGCCTGGTGCTCTCGGAGAATGTTCGCCAGTCGGTGGATTACGTCGATGGGGGCAATGCGGATGCGGGCATCGTCGCCCTCGCCCTCGTCGTCGACCACCCGCCCGAGCGGTATCGACCGATCGAGCCAACACTGCACGGGCCGATTGACCAGACCGGGGCCGTGATTGCGGGGAGGGGAGGCGAGCGGACCGCGCGATGCGTCCTGCAGGCATTGCTGGAGGAACCAGCTCAGGGGGTGCTGCGGTCCTACGGCTACGACCCACCGGGAGAACCGTGAGTGTCGGAAGTCCTGGAGCCGCTCCGCATCTCACTCCTCATAGCAACTGCTGGCACGCTCCTGTGTGTCGCAGTCGGCACGCCGGCAGCGTGGGTCATCGCGCGCTCGCAGGCGCGCCTGGCGACCGTTCTCGCTGCCGTGTCGCTCCTTCCGCTGGTGCTCCCGCCAACGGCGGTGGGGTACTACCTGCTCTGGTTGTTTGGGCGCGAGAGCGCAATCGGACGCTTCCTCATCGACAGTCTCGGCATTCAGCTGGTATTCACATGGCCGGGCGCTGCAATCGCTGCAGCAGTCGTGTCCGTGCCCCTCTTCATTCGGACGGCGGCCGCCGGCTTCGAGCAGGTCGACGAAGAGCTGCTGGTCGCGGCCCGAACGCTCGTTGCACCGTGGCGGGTGTTCTTCTTCGTGGTGGTGCCCCTGGCGTGGCCTTCGCTGGTTGCCGCATGCCTGATCGCATTTGCACGGTGCCTCGGAGAGTTCGGTGCAACCGTAGTGGTGGCCGCGAGCATTCCCGGGAAGACCCGCACCCTCCCTGCCGCGATTTACGATGCCAATCTTGCAGGTGACGACCGGCTGGCGCACCAGCTGGCGCTCGCAGCACTGGCGGTTGGGTTCGTCCTGGTCCTAACCCTCACCGTCGCGCTCCAAGCCGCGGTGCGGCGGAGCGCGAGGTCTTGAGTCCATGCTCGACGCCTACCTGGCCCTAAAGGCGGGAGCGTTCGATCTCGATATCGAGGTCCGGGCCGGGCCCGGCATCACCGTCTTGTTTGGTCCTTCCGGTTCGGGGAAGTCGATGACGCTGCGAGCCATTGCCGGTATCGAGCGTCCCGCCCGCGGGCGCGTGGTCATCGGCGACGTCGTGGTGTTCGACGCGAGCGCGGGCATCGACCTGCCGCCGCATCGGCGCCGACTGGGATATGCGGGCCAGCGTCCGGCGCTTCTTCCACACCTGAGCGCAGCGAAGAACATCACATTCGGGCTCACGCGCGTTCCTGCGGCGGAGCGACTGGGGGTGGCAGCGCGCTGGCTGGAGCGGTTCGACCTTGCGGGATTTGAACAACGGCGACCGGCATCCCTGAGCGGCGGACAGGCGCAGCGCGTGGCGCTGGCGAGGGCACTGGCGCCGGGGCACCGGGTTCTGCTGCTCGACGAACCGTTCGCGGCGCTGGATGAAACACTTCGACAAAGCCTCCGCGAGCTCCTAGCACGACTCGTTCGCGAGGAAGGATTGGCCATCCTGTTCGTGACGCACGACCTCCGCGAGGCACACCTGCTTGCCCATGAGCTCGTCGTGCTCGACCGGGGGAGGGTCCTGCAGGCCGGCCCGCGCGACGAGGTTTTCCGGAAGCCGGCGAGTCGAAGAGTGGCCGAGCTGCTTGGCGGAGTGAACCTGTTGCGTGGGGTGGTCGTCGAACGGGACGCCGGACGGCTCAAGGTCGATATCGAGGGGTGGCGCGCCTGCTGCGATAGCTGGGCGGGCGACCCGGCCCCGGGTGAGCCGGTGGACCTCGTCATTCGGCCGGAGCGCGTGGTCCTCCGCCGTGGCGAACCGCAGGAACTAAATGTGCTGCCGGCGGTTGTGGTCCGGGAGTTCGATTACGGCACATCGCGGACGCTCTTCTTTGCGCCGGAAGGACCCGGACCTGCCCTGAGCGTCGAGGTCGCATCGCGCCCGTACGAGGTCCTGGGCATCGCAACGAGGAAGCGCTGGCTGCTCGAACTCCCGCCCGGGGACCTCCACGCGATGCCGCCAGCGGAAGGACCCCGGCAGTGACGCCCCGTCGGGATGCGTGCTCCCGCCCGGGGCTCAGCGAGCGGGAGCGAGGCTCGCACCCTGTTCGAGCACGGCCTCGTAGAACCGGGCCCGGGGGTGCGTCGCAAGGATGCCGTCGGGCATCCCACCGGCATGCGCTCTGCGAAATGCGTCGGACTGGGTCCAGTTGACGAACGCCTGCCGCGACTCCCAGATGGTGTGGGAGATGTAGTCGCCCGGCTCGTCACCCTTGAGCAGGGCGAAATGGATGAATCCGGGGACATCGGCGAGGTAGCTCTCGCGCGTCCGCCACCCCTGCTCGAAGTCAGCCTCGCGCCCGGGGTTGACCTTGAACTGGTTCATGGCAATGAACACTGCACGCCTCCTTGCGGGACAGGGTTTCAGTGTATCCCAAGCATGGCGGCGCAGTTGGCCCAGCCGCCCTCCCCACCGAAACGGCCGCGGACTGTCCTGAGCCAGAGTGCGGTTCGGAGGTTGACAACGGGGTCGGCCCAGCGCCGGAAATCCTCTCCGGCGCGGTCGAAGTGATACCTGCCGTTGAGCTGGGCGAGGCCGTAGCTCCCGCCGTTTGGGTCCGCGGGGTTGTAGGCGAGGCGGTCGAGGTCGGCCGTTTCACACTGGATGATGCGGCGCATCTCCGGCCACCAGCCGGGGGCGTTCGGCCAGCCGGCCAGCCGGGCATAGGCGTCGAGCTGGGAGAGGGTGAGGTAGCGCGGCGGCTCCTGTTGGAGCGTGGCGAATGGGAACCGGTCGAACGGGACGCTGCGCGACTGTTCGCCTGCGGGCTCGGCTGCAAGCGCGGCTGCCGCCGCCGCCCATGCGAGCGCCAGCGCGGCGATGGTGAATCCTGCCGTCGTACGCCCTGGCCCGGTACCTCGACGGGGCATCAGGCCGGAATGTTGCCAGCGGCGTCGTAGCGGGCATCAGGCGGGCGTTAGCGGGACGTCAATTCTTCGTGAACTGCGCGGGCGACCCGCTGCACGAGCTCCCAGTTCCAGTCGCCCTCTGTCATGACAGCGAGAATGTATCCGCCGGAGGCAGTTTCCACCCAGGCCACATCGCGTGTTGCGTTCGGCCAGGTCCCGGTCTTGTTGCCTACCCGCATCACACCGGGCATCTCTTCGAGCGCCTCCGGGATGCCGGCGCGGACTTCCTGGGCGAACAGCAGGTCGAGTGCGTGGGCCCGCGCCGCGTCCGTGAGACCTTCGCCGCGGACGAGGGCGGCCATCACCCGGGCGAGGTCGGCAGCCGAGGTGGGCAGCGAGGGGTCGTTGACGGACGTCTCCCAGGCGCCAATGCCCCGGAGCGTTGCATCGATGTCGGCGGGGCCAAGAAGACGAAGCAGCAGGACGGCGGACGCATTGTCCGAATAGGTAATCATGGCCTCCAGCGCCTCTCCGACGCTGAGCGTCCCGTCCTCAGCGAGCGGGAGGCGGTCGAGGGTGCCGAGGTCTTCCGCCCGCGCTTCATCGGTCATCGCGATACGGTCGTCGTAGCTGAGCGTGCCGATGGAAACGCGGCGTTCGACCTCGAGCAGGACTGCCAGCTTGAATGTGCTCGCCGCGTAGCCGGTCTGGTCTGCATTGAGGCCCCCAATCAGCTCTCCGTCGGGAGTCATCACGGCGACGCCCGTTGTCGCGGCCTCTGCGGGGGAAAGTGCGGCGCGAATGGCGCGCTCGATGCTTCCTGCGTCGCTTGCGGACTGCAGCGAGCCGGTCGGGTCGCCCGCCGATGCAGCCCAGCCCCGCGCGTCCTCTCCTGCAGAGCTTGCGCGCACCGTGGTGCCGGCGGGGGCCGCGTCGGAGTCCCCCGCAAGCGCAGAGAGCACGGCTGCGAGGTACACCAGAGCCCCAACCGCGGCAGTGGCGGCCCCGGCGAGGAGCACGAACGCCGGCAGGGCGGGGCCGGGGTCACGCCGGGCCGCACGCTCAGGCCGAGAAAAGAGGCCCATCGCCGTCTCCTCGAGACACCCCGCGAGCCGAATCGTAGCGCCCGGCAGCCCGGATGGCGACTGGCGACCAGCAATCGTGTCCGTTAGCGTTTGCGTCCGATGAGAACGGTCCCGGTGACCTTCGCAGATGTGGTCGCAGCGTATGACCGTGTGGCGGCCGTGGTCCGCCGAACGCGAACCGAACGTGCGCATACGCTGGAGCACAGGACGGGGCATCGGGTTCACCTCAAGTACGAAAACGAGCAGGAGACGGGCTCATTCAAGATTCGAGGCGCCTGGAGCCGGATAAGCCGCATTCCGCCCGGTGAGCTCAGCCGGGGCGTTGTGGCGGCCTCCAGCGGCAACCATGCGCAGGGCGTTGCCCGGGCGGCAGCGCTTGCGGGCTGCAGCGCCACGGTATTCATGCCGACCGATGCCACCCCGGCGAAGGTCGAAGCCGTGCGCCGGCTTGGCGCGAGGGTGGAGCTTTATGACCGGGAACAGGCGCTTCCAGCGGACCTGGTCACCGAGTTTGCGCGGGCAACGGGCGCCACTCCCGTGCCCCCGTTCGACGACCCGGATGTCATCGCAGGGCAGGGCACGGCAGCGTTGGAGCTCTTTGCCGATGCCGGTGAGCTCGACGCCGTATTCGTGCCTCTCGGCGGCGGCGGGTTGCTCGCAGGAACGGCAACGGTGTTCAAGACGCTCGCGCCTCGCGCCAGGGTGATCGGGGTCGAGCCGGAAGGGGGCGACGACTGGGTTCGGAGCCGCCAGGCGGGCCGCCCCGTGCTGATCGACCCGCCGCGCACGATTGCGGACGGCGCCCGGACGCGGTCGCCGGGGGAGCTGACGTTCGCGATTGTCTCCGCGCTGGTCGACGACGTGGTGACGGTGACCGACGAGGAATTGACCGCGACGGTGCGGCTGCTGGCTCTGTCGGAACGGACCGTGGTGGAGCCCACCGGTGCGCTTGGGGCCGCGGGGCTGCTCGCGAACCGCGTTCGGCTCCCGCACAACAGCCGGGTTGGGGTCATCCTGAGCGGCGGGAACATCGCCCCTGCGGTGTTCGCTGCCATCGTCGCCGGGGAAGCGTCACGCGACAGTTGGTGAGCGGGGTAGCGGGTTCACAGGTGGTACCCCCGGCAGGAATCGAACCTGCGCCTTCGGCTCCGGAGGCCGACACTCTATCCGCTGAGCTACGGGGGCCTGTGCATCATCGTAGCGCCAAGCCGCGAACCACGCACCCCGCTGTGTCGGTTTGTCAGGCGCGGGAGATGGCGATGAGCGCGGCCAGGAGAAGAACGCCTTGGAGCAGCGCTCCACTCGCGAAGAGCCACAGCCCGGCCGCCCGCTCGACGGCGTGGAGGGCGGTGCCGGCGATGACGTTGCCCGCATAAATCGCGGCGGCCAAGTAGGCGATGCCGAGAAGCTCCTCACGGTTCCCAACGCGGACGATGCCTCCGAGAGCAGGGAACGACAGTTCGACGACGTCCGGGAGGCCGGGGTAGGACGTGAAGACATAGCCGCACGCGAGGGCGCACAGGAGTGCGCCTGCGCCAAGGGTCCAGAGGGCGGCGCGGTCCTGCCATAGGGGGAGCGAGGCCGGACCGACGCCTACCGACCGCTGTTCGCCACGGTCGTCGACCGGCGCGAGCGCAGCGCGCGCCTGGATGGCCTCGGCGAAGCTCGCCTGGTCTTCGACGGTGAGACCGTAGGCCTCTCCATCGGTGACGACGTAGAGGAGCTCTTCCGGGGTCGCGTGGGTCGAGTAGAAAAGCGTATAGCCGACGCGCTTCACGTCGGCGGCGCCAACATGGCAGCCCCACCAGTTGAGCCCCGAGACCTCAGGCGGGTCGAGCGTACGGCCGGGAACGAGCCGCTGGATGGAGCCGATGGGCACGAGAATGCTGCGCCAGCCCCAGCGGACCTCGAGCGTGTCCGGATGCACGATGTAGGCCAGACGGGCCACATTGACGGCCCATGTCGCGAAGAGACCTGCCAGCAACAGGGCGGCGGCTGCAACCACCCACGCGAGGAACGTTTTGAACTCGGGCTGCGCACCCTGGGCAACGTTGAAGGCAATCGCCGCTACGACGAGCGCCCAGGTTGCGAAGGCGCCGCCGATGATGACCCCCGTCGCCCGGGGAGGGCGAAAGACGATAGCGCTCAGTTCGTCACGCGGACGCGCGCCGGCGTGCACCATTCGCGGTATTTCTCGTTCCTGCCCCGGATGCAGTCGTAGTAGAGCTGGCTCAGCTTTTGGGTGATGGGGCCTGGCCGGCCGTCACCGACGGGGCGCCGGTCGATTTCGACAACGGGCGTGAGGTGGGCCGCGGTGCCCGTCATGAACACCTCATCGGCGACGTAGAGCTCCGTGCGGTCGATTTCGCGTTCCACGAGCTCGATGCCGAGCTCGTTCCGGGCAAGCTCGACGACGCTCCGGGCGGTGATGCCCTCCAGCACGTTGTCGGCAGGGGTCGGTGTGATGAGGCGGCCGTTACGGACGATGAAGATGTTTTCGCCGCTTCCTTCAGAGACGTGGCCGTTCTCGTTGAGCATGATTGCCTCATCGAAGCCGTTGGCATTGGCTTCGGTCTTCGCGAGAGCGCTGTTTACGTAGATGCCGGTCACTTTCGCACGCGGTGGGATGCCGGTGTCCTGGACGCGGCGCCACGTGCTCGTGTGACACCGGGCAACTTCTGGAAGGTAGGCCGGGAACGGCGTGAGGAAGATGAGCGTGTCGCTCTCGAGGTTATGGAGGCGAACGCCGAGCTGTTCGCTCGACAGGTACACCATGGGCCGCAGGTAAACGTCTTCGGTGAAACCGCTGCGTTCGACGAGCTCGATGGCGATCTCGCACAGCCGGTCGACGGTGTCGTGCATCTGGAGCATGAGGATTTTTGCGCTTTGCGCCAGCCGCTCGAAGTGCTCGCGCATGCGGAAGAGGTAGACCGTCTGGTCGTCCGGGTTCCAGTTGCCGCGGATGCCTTCGAATACTGCCGTACCGTAGTTGAAGGCGTGGGTCATGACGCCGATCTTTGCCTCGCTCAGCGGCACGATGTTTCCCTTGAAGTACGCGTACGGTGTTGGCATTGGTCTCCTCGTCCCGGCGGTTCGGGGTTTCCGCAAGTATACGCCGCAGGCGTCTTGCGATCGGCCTACTCGAGCCCCCTGCTAAAGAACGTGGGCTCCCGGCATTCAGTGATTGACGGCTCGAGGGCTGCAAGACGGCGCCGGGCGTCGTCGGGCGGCAGCGGGGGGGTCGTCGTCACGACAGACGTGGGGTCCTTGACGGCTGCCTCGAGGTAGGCAACGAAGCGCTGGTTATATTCGGCCAGGTCGGGGGGCGGGTCGATTGCGCGCATCGTGGCCGCGAATTCTTCGATGACCGCAGCGATGGCGTCGGGGGTGGTGGCGCTCATGAGTGCATCGGTCACGCGGTCGACGCCGGTGCAAACGGTCCGGAGGTAGTCCTCATCGTTGCCGGTGCCCGTGGGACCAGCGTCGCTGCCGCCGCGGCAGCCGGAGAACGCTGCGGCGCCTAAAAGCACCAGCGAGAAGCACGGCAGCACGGCGCGACGCACAGGTGGATGGTACACCGGCCGCGACTTTTGCGGGTCGAACGCACTTGACCTACAGGAGGACGCGGCGGGCAGGAGAGCGTGGTTCCCGGCGCCAGTTGACCACGAGCGTGCGGCTCTCGCCGCCGACCTCGACAGTTTCGAGGCGGCATCGGTCGCGCCGGTCGATGGCGCGGGCGGCGCGTTCGGCCCACGGACCCGTCTCCGCGGGCATGGGCGGCAAGGACGGCCCGGCCTCAGCGAAATACTCCGCGTGGGCAAGGCCCAACCTCAGCAGCCACCCCAAGACGAGCTCGGCCAGCCCAAGGTGGAAATCCCGGTCGGCGAATGTGGCGCGATAGCGCTCGGCGTTGGATTCGGACGCGGTGAGCAGCGCCGTGACGCCGATGTGCGGGAGGGCGAACTCCGACGCCTCTCGGTAGACCACTCCGAGCCCGGGGGACGCGGCGAGGGTTTCGGCTGAGCGGAATTGATGGAGGCGGAACTCCGTTGCGTGGTGCTCGTGGGCCTCGCGGAGACCGCCGTTGTCGAGCCAGGCGCTCCACTCGGCAGCGCCGTCGCGGAGGTGTGCGACGGCAGCCGCTTCGAAATCTGCCGCTGCCCTGGTGAGCACGGCAGCCGAGGAATAGTCGCCCCACTCGGCGGCGTGCAGGGCCTGCAGCCGGGCGAGCCAGCCCCGGGACCAGGGGCCGAAGACCGCCGCCGCTACCCGATTCCGAAACTTCGCTCCTGAGGCCGACTCGGCGTGCCCCGCTTCGAGCCGGAGCCCTTCGAGCACGAGCTCGACATCCTCTCCCAAGAGGAACCCCGTCTGCCGGAACGCGTTGGCACTCCCTGCAAGCTCTGCAGGGGGCTTTGGCGCCCGGGAGACGCTGGTTTCGACGCGAGGCGGCGAAATCCGGTGTCCGCTCATTCCGCCGGGTTCATCGCGGCCTGGTAGCGGGAAACGACCGGGTCGGTGAGCCAGTCGCGGAGCTGGTCGGCGCGCTCCGGCAGGGCGCGGACCATGTCTGCGACGTGGATGGGGTCGTGCTTGCACCAGCCGCGCAGGTACATGAGCAGGGGCATGCTCGCAGGCGGCCGCTTGGCGTCGCCCATGAACCGAATGGTGCGCTGGAGCTCATCCTCGGTGAGCGCGAGCAGTTCGTTCTTGAGCTCCTGCCGCTCGGCGCGGGCTTCTTCGAGCAGCTGCTCGACAGTTCGGCCGCGGCGCTCCTGTACGCGGTGCTCGTTCCAGTCGTCCACATCGAACGGCGCTCCGTCGGCGTTGCGCAGGCCGGGGTCGTCGCCCCGCTTCACTGAGCGGAACATCTCGGCGATGGGCCGGTCGATCGTGGCGAGATGGGCGATGAAGTCACGGACGAGCCACGTCGAGCCGGGAACGGGCCGCTCGAGCTCTTCGGCGGTCAACGAACGGCAGAAGGCTTCGAAGCGCTGACGGTGGTCATCGAGTTCGGCAACGATGGCAGCCAGTTCGGACATGGTACATCAACCGCAGATGGAATCAGGTGGACGTTACTCGCAGGAGGCAGGCCCGTCGACCGATGCATCAGCGGGGGGCTCCGGCGCTCGCCGCCAACGCCTGACGACGGGGTCGTCTGCCGATTCGGGAAGGGCTGCGAGCAGCGGTTCGCGAGCGCGGGAGTAGAGTGCGGCCGCCTCCCACAGGCGCTGCAGCCTGCCCGGCTCAACGCCACCTTCGGGGAGGGCCGTTGCGGCACTGAAGAGCCGGCGCAACGCCTGCCGGCTCAGCTCGATTGCCGATTCACCGTCCGGTGGCTCGGCGGGCTGCGGCGCGCCGGCGGTGTTGCCGGGCTCGAGGCTCGCGGCGAGGTCATCAAGGGCAGCGGCAAGGTCGGTCAACACGCGGGCGACGGTGGCGCCCATTCCAGGGACCTCGCGCCCACAGGCCTCGGACGGGGCGAGACGGAGCATGTGCAGGACCACTGCCTGCTCGTACATTACCCGGTCGAGGGCAGCGCGCACCGCTGGATGCATGTCAGTGACGCGTGCGGCGCCGCTCGGCGCGTGCACGGGGTCGGGGCTGCGGGGCCGCGTCGCGGGCAGGGGCCGGCCCCAGTTGGCGAATCGCGCCCCAGCCGGCATATTCGGCCTTCCGGCCGAGCTCGGCTTCGATTTCGAGCAGGCGGTTGTATTTGGCCGTCCGCTCGCTCCGCGCGGGCGCCCCGGTTTTGATTTGCCCGGAGCCGGTCGCGACGGCAAGGTCGGCGATGAAGGTGTCTTCGGTTTCGCCGGAGCGATGACTGATGACGGTCGTCCAGCCGGCACGGTGCGCTAGCTGGACGGCCTCGAGCGTCTCGGTGAGGGTCCCAATCTGGTTGAGCTTGATGAGGACGCTGTTTCCGGCCCGCTCGGTGATGCCCCTGCGAATGCGCGACGGGTTCGTCACGAAGAGGTCGTCTCCAACCAGCTGACACCGCTCGCCGAGGCGTTCGGTGAGGGTTTTCCATCCGTCCCAGTCGTCTTCAGCGAGGCCGTCTTCGATGGAGCGGATTGGGTATTTGTCGACCCAGCCCGCCCAGTGTGCGACGAGCTCCTCGGAGGTGAGCACGCGGCCCTCTTTGGCGAGGCGGTAGCGGCCTTCGTGCCAGAGTTCGGTCGTGGCGGGGTCGAGGGCGAGGATGATGTCTTCTCCCGGTCGGTATCCGGCGCGCTCGATGGCCTGCATGACCACCTCGACCGCCGCCTCGTTCCCGGCGAGCGAGGGTGCGAAGCCGCCCTCGTCGCCGACGGAGATGATGTGGCCGGCGTCGTGAAGCACGTTCTTGAGCGCGTGGTACACCTCGACTGCCATGCGCAGACCTTCGGAGAACGTTGGGGCTCCGACCGGCATGACCATGAACTCCTGAAAGTCGGTGCTGTCGGGGGCGTGCTTGCCGCCGTTCAGGATGTTGAACATCGGCACCGGCAGGATGCGGGCGGTCGGTCCGCCGAGGTAGCGGTACAGGGGGACGCCCCACGACTCTGCCGCGGCCCGGGCCACGGAAAGGGAAACGCCGAGGATGGCGTTGGCGCCAAGCCGCGCCTTGTTCGGCGTGCCATCGAGTTCGCACAGGATGCGGTCGACGAGGACCTGATCACTGGCGTCGACTTCCGCGAGGGCATCGGCGATTGGCTCGTTGACGTTGCGGACGGCCTTGAGGACGCCCTTGCCGCCGTAGCGCGTGCCTCCGTCGCGGAGCTCGACGGCTTCGTGGGCCCCAGTCGACGCACCAGATGGAACCATGGCGGTCCCAACGGCGCCGTCTTCGAGCGCGACGAGGACGCGGAGGGTCGGATTGCCGCGGGAGTCGAGGACCTCGGACGCTTCGATGTGTTCGATGTGCATGGGCAGCTCCTTAGTCCCGTACCTCCGGTGCTTCGCTCAGCGGGATGAGCGCGTCCGGGCTGGGGAGGTAGTCGATGTAGAGGATGCCGTTGATGTGGTCGATCTCGTGTTCGAGCGCTTCGGCCATCAGGTCGTTCTCGGCCTTGATGCGGACCAGCTTGCCGGTGTAGGGGTCCGTGCCCTGGGCGATGACCCGGACGGAGCGGGGAATCTGGCCACGGAAGCCGGGAACCGAAAGGCAACCCTCGTCGCAGGTGCGCTGGCCCGAGCGTTTCACGATTTCGGGATTCACGAGGGCGATCGGCTGGTATTTTTCATCGTGAACGTCGATGACGATGACGCGCAGCGGCACACCGATTTGCGGGGCGGCGAGCCCGACACCGGGGGCGTCGTACATCGTTTCCCACATGTCTTCGATGAGTTTGTGAATCGAGCGGTCTATCGTCCGGACGCGGCGAGCGGCTTCCCGGAGGACGGGGTCGCCGGCGCGCCGGATGGGAATGATGGCCACCTGTAACGGCTCCGCGGTGTGGTGGGCGCTTGCGCCGCTGGCAGTGTACCGCGCCCGACCTTTACGGGCCGCCCGGCGGAGTGTCTGGTAGACTGACGATGCCCGGCTGCCGCGCCGGGCTTTCGTGCGCCACGAACCACCCCGGAGAAGCGACATGACCGCCCCTGCCCTCGACTTCATCTTCCATCCGCGTTCGATCGCGATTGCCGGCGTCTCTGCGAAGGAGGGAGCCGGCTTCGGCGGCGGCGGTTTCGTCGCCTCGCTGCAGGAGATCGGGTTTCGCGGGCCGATCTTTCTCATCCATCCCACGGCCCCAGCCATCCGCGGCCTGAAGTGCTACCGGTCACTGCGGGACATCCCCGACGATGTCGATTATGTCATATCTTCTGTGCCCGCGCGGCTCGTACCGCAGCTGCTCGAGGACTGCATCGCGAAGGGCGTGCGCGTGCTTCATCTTTTCACGGCAGGCTTCACGGAAACGGGGGATGCTGAGCGGGCAAAGATGGAGCAGGCGATCGTGGCCCGAGCAAGGGAGGCTGGGATTCGCATCATCGGCCCGAACTGCATGGGGCTGTACGTCCCAGCGTCGCGGCTGGCGATGATGCCGGGGCAGCCGCCCGAGCCGGGCCCCGTCGGCATGGTGTCGCAGTCCGGCATGAATGCGGGTGAGTTCGTGCGGTATGCGACACCGCGAGGCGTCCGTTGCTCGAAAGTGATCAGCTTTGGCAACGGGGCCGACCTGAAGGCGGCGGATTTCCTCGAGTACCTTTCCGATGACCCGGAAACCGGCATCATCGTCTCGTATCTCGAGGGCATTCAGGAGGGGCCGCGGCTGGCGCGCGTCATACGAGCTACGGCAGCGCGGAAGCCGCTCGTCATCCTGAAGAGCGGGCGGACGGAAGCCGGCTCGCGGGCTGCCAATTCGCACACGGCCTCACTTGCCGGCTCGCTGCAGGTCTTCGATGCGCTCTGCCGCCAGGCCGGGGCGATTCGGGTGGAGAGCCTCGAGGAGCTGACGGATATGGCTGTGACCTTCCAGTTCGTGCGGAAACTGCGGGGCCCGAACATCGTGGTGGTCGGCGGGGGAGGGGGCGCGAGCGTCCTCGCAGCCGACGACCTCGCGGCGGCCGGTCTCAGTCTGCCGCCCCTGCTGCCGGAGACGCAGGAAGCGCTCTCGAAAGTGACCCACGAGGCGGGGACCAGCATCCGAAATCCGATCGACACGACGTCAGTCTGGGAAGAGGAGGGCTTCGAGGCCACCTTCCGCCCAGTCGCTGAGGCCCCGAACGTAGATGTTGTTCTCTACCACACCAGCTTCGGTTCAGGACCGATGGCACGCCTGGGCGATGCCAGGGCGCGGATGTCCCGCCAGGCCCAGACTCTCGGACGCATCCAGGAGGAGACCGGGAAACCCATCGTCGTGGCGATTCGACCGGCTACCAATGTCGAAGGCTTCCAGCAGTCGCTTGATTTTCAGGAGCTTTGCTGGAGGGCAGGACTGGCAACGTATCCGTCAATCGCCCGGGCGGGCGTCGCGCTCGGGCATCTTCTCCGGTGGCAGCGCATGCACGCATGACTTTCGGTGGGGCGCTAAAGTCGATACACTTTGTCGACAATATGCCAGCGCCTTCCTGGCTCCGCGAGTTTCGCGCATGTGCGTGGCGAACCATCGGCCTTGATGCTGGTTCGCTCGCCGTCGTCGAGGCGTGCGCGCGCGCAACGCACGAGGGAGACGCGATGGTCCAGAGCTGCCAGCGGCTCGAGGCGTATGGCATCGGCCCGTGTGTCTGCGACGCCCCCCGCAAGCTCTACGGGCTGGAGGCGCTCGAACGCCTGGCCTGTGTGGCAGCGGGCCTCGACTCGGTCATCCTCGGGGAAGAGCAGATTCTTGGGCAGGTGCGGTCGGCGTTTCGCGACACCCGGGGAAGGCTGCGCGCTGCGGGGGACGCGGCGCTCGCAGCTGCGCGGGACGCGCGCCGAGCGTTCCCCTCGAGAAGTCACGCCGGGCATCTGCTCGACCGGGCGCTGAGCGACCTTGGCCTGCCGGCCCGGGGCGTACTGCTGGTATTGGGCACAGGTGCGATGGGCCGACTGGTCGCGCAGCGGGGCCAGGAGCTCGGTTTCGATGTGCTGCTTGCGGGCCGGCGCGACCCGGGACTCGGCATCCGGTACATCCCGCTGGAGGCCGTCGGTGAGCTCAACTCGGCAGACGTCGTCGTGGGCTGCCTCGGCTCCGGGGCGGGGATGATCGACACCCGACACTTGCCGCCGGCGCGCCTGTTCCTCGACCTCGGGACGCCGAGGAATTTCGCCGATGGGCCGGGGGTGCCCGTGGTGGGCCTCGCCGACCTGCTCGCTGCCGAAGAGCGGCGGCCGCACGCCGCCGCATTGCGGGGCCGGCTCGCGGGGCTCGTCTCAGCCCGGCTCGAGGCGCGGCTCGCCCGGCTTTCAGAGGACGCTCAATCCCCGGTCGGCCGCTTCCGAATGGCCTTCGAGCACGTTCGCGTGGAAGCCTTGCAGCGCGCGATGGAGAACCACCCCGCTGCCGACCCCTCGACCGTAGACCGCGCACTGCGCTCCGCCGCTAACCGTCTTCTTCATGACCTGACTTCCGCCATGCGCCAACCAGGCGGCGATGAGCTGGCTCGGAAGGCGGTCGAGGCGCTCACCGCGGAGCGGACGGCTAGCGGCGCCGGCCGGGGCTCAAGCCCGGTCCAGCGCAGCCGGGAGGGGGCGGCTGACAGCGCGGGCACCATGCCGTAAGTCGGATGTCGACGCCCTGGGGGGCGGAGAGAATCTTCGTTCCGCACCGGCGGCAGGGCTGACCCGCGCGGAGGTAGACGTACATTTCTGGCCGCCGTGCGAGTCCGCGACCGTTGGGCTTGCCGACGCTCGCGCGCAAGAGGTCGCGGGCGGTCTGGATTAGGCCGAGAAGCTCCTCGTCGGACATGTCGCGCACGCGACGCCATGGATAAACCCCGCAGCGGAACAGGGTTTCGTGTTTCCAGATGTTGCCGACGCCAGCCATGACCTGCTGGTCCATCACGGCGTCGCCGATGGTGAGGTCGGCACGGAGCGGGTCCCGCAACCGCTCGAGCGCCTCGGCGGGGTCGAAGTCGTCTGCGATGAGGTCAGGGCCCAGACCAGCGATCGGCCGGTGGAGCGTCAACGCTCGAGTCTCGAGGAGCTCGATGACGGGTGCGCTGAAGTTGACCACGACGGCGTCGGCGACCTCGAGGACGAGGCGGGCCTCGGATTCGGGGCGGCTCCAGGGCTGGCCAGGGCGGTAGACGTGCCAGGTGCCGTACATGCGGAGGTGACCGCGGAGCGCCAGGCCGTTATCGAATTCGATGAAGAGATTCTTTCCGAAGGACCTGGCGCCGAGGCACATTGCGCCGGTGAGCCGCTCGACCTGCGGCACGGGCCCCGGACCGTGCGCCCGCGCCGCGAGAATGACCTTGCCAGCGAGCGCTGCATCCACACGGCGGGCAAACCGGTACAGTGCGTCACCTTCGGGCACGGACCGCCTCGTAGCCCGGACTGGCCCTGAGCGTGAGTCCGCGGTACCCGTGGACGAACCCCCGCTCAACGAGCATTGAAACGCTGGTGGATTCCGCGGCGGGCACACCATTGATGCGCTCGACCGTCAGGCCCCTCGGCGCAAGCCAGCGCGCTGCATGTTGAAGGCAATCGAGGGCGGCGTTGGCCTGTTCCTCCGTGGCCTGAGGGAGCAACAGCAGGGACCTGCCCCAGCGCTCGAGCGCGATGACTGGCACGCCTTCGACGAGGATGACGAAGTTGCCTGCGGCGCGCGCGGGCGGGCGCGGGCGGTCGGAGCCTTCGGGCAGGGGCCAGGGCAGGACTTCGCCGTAGGGCTGGGCAGGGTCGACAGCTGCCAGGAGATGAGTCCGCGGGCTGTCGCCCGGTTCGCGTTCGACCCTCAGGCGCTCGACGGCTCCCGGCAGGGCGAATTGGGCCCCTCCAAGCCCCTCGACGAAGTAGCCCCGCCGCGCCTTTCCGCGCTCTTCCATCTCACCGAACAGCGGATAGAGCGCTGCAAAGCCGCCGGGGACTCCCTCCGCGTTCGCTGCTTCCCGGGTCACGATGCCGCGCCGCTCGAGCAGCACGGTTGCCCACCCGTGGAGGACGCGCGTCCGCGGCGCTGGCGACGGCAGGAGCGACCACCGGCCGGCAGATTCCGGCGGGAGCCGCTGCAGCCGGCCCCCGGGTGCAGCGTGCACGTCAGGGCGGCGCGACAGCCACGCACGCACTGGCGCGAAGGTGTCGTTCGTCACCACCCCCGCCCATACGAGCTCCCACAGCACCTCGAGCACGTCGCGGAATGGCGCACCGACGGCGGCGACAATATCGGTGAAGAACTGTGCGCCGTTCGTGCGGAGCAGCTCGACCACCGCTCGACCGAGCCCATCGTCCGGGACGGGGCCGGCGGGCACGAATTCGGGCAGGCGGGCGCGAGAGACGAGCACGATTCGCCCGTCATCATCGCGGATGCGGCCTGCCCCGAACCACGCAACCTCGCCAGTCGCGCAGAGCACGTCGAGCATCGACGGCGAGTAGTCGTCGATGCGAAGCGGAAAGACAGCGCGTTCCAGCATCGATGCGGGGATGGCGTACCCCTCGAGCTGCGCGATGACGTCGCGGAGCGCGTCGAGGCCGGTTCGGCCCGCTCCGATGCCGTGCCATGCGGCGAGGAAGCGCGCGAACGCTGCCGGCCCGACCGGCTCTGCTTCGCCCCGGAGGCGGGCGATTGCCCGGCGCTTGATGGTGCGAAGGACGTCGACATGGCACCACTCGGGGCCATCGGCGATTGCCCGGAACTCGCCATGCACGACACGTCCCTCGGTCTCGAGGGTTCGGAGCGCGTCGAGGACTGCGGAGAGGGGAAGGTTCCAGCGGGCAGCCGGGGCCGATGCCGAGAACGGCCCGCGGGTCCGGGCATAGCGGTCGAGGAGCGATGGAAGGGCACCTTCAGACGCGGGCGCGAACGCACCTGGAACGCCCTGGGGAATGGCGACCCCAAGGGCGTCCCGGTACCGCACGGCATCTCCTGCGGGGATCCATCGCTCCTCTCCGGAAATGCGGACGGGACAAGCGCGCCCGGTGCGCGAGAGCTCCTGCAGCAGTGCTTCCGCTGGCGCGGAAGGGTCGAGCCGTGCGCGGATTTCGGAATCCGCCAGGTCGCCGAGACGGCGAAGGAGGTCGTGGAGCCCATCGGCGTCTGCGGGCCGGCGGTAGTCGCCCGCAAGCCCCTGCAGCTCGAGCTCGACGGCATCCACGATGTCCGGGTCAAGCATGTCGCGCAGGTCCGCCTCACCGAGGAGCTCGCGAAGCATCGCCCGGTCGAGGGTGAGCGCTTGCGCCTTGCGTTCTGCGAGCGGGGCATCGCCCTCGTACATGTATGCCGCGATGTACTCGAACACCAGGGAGCGGGCGAAGGGGGACGCATCGCGCACGACCGCCTCGCGCACTTCCACCTCGCGGCGTTCAATGCCGCTGAGTAGTTGTTGCAGGGCCGGGAGGTCGAAGACATCCTGGAGACATTCGCGGTACGTCTCGAGCACGATGGGGAAGGAGCCGTATTTGCTGGCAACGGCGAGCAGGTCCGCAGCACGCTGGCGCTGGAGCCAGAGCGGCGTCCGGGCGCCGGGCCGACGGCGCGGCAACAGGAGTGCGCGGGCCGCGTTTTCGCGAAAGCGACCGGCGAAGAGTGCCGTGCCGCCGAGCCGTTCGATGACCAGCTCCTCGACCTCGTCGGAGGGTGGCAGGAGCACCTCGACAGGAGGCGGCACCTCTGCGCCGCCGAGCCGGATTGCGATGCCGTCGTCGCTCCAGATGACATTCGCCTCGGCATAGCCGGCCTCGGCCAGTCGGGTTTCGATGGCCATCGCCCAGGGCGCATGCACTCGCCCCCCGTACGGGGAGAGTACGACGAGCCGCCAGTCGCCGAGTTCGTCGAGGTAGCGCTGCACGACAATTCTCCGGTCGGTCGGAACGTAGCCGGCAGCGCCTCGCTCGTCCCAGACGTAGCTCGCGAGGTTACGGGCGGCGCGCCCGTCGAGGTCAGTGTTGGATTCGAGCCACCTGGCCGCCTCCGTCTCGTTCCCGAAGGATTCGAGCCGCCGTATGAGCGCTCCGACTGCCTCGCCCAGTTCGGCCGCGCGGCCGATGCCGTCACCGCGCCAGAAGGGCATCTTGCCGGGCTGACCTGGCGCCGGCGACACGATGACCCGGTCGCGGGTGATGCGCTCGATGCGCCAGGTGGTCGCGCCGAGGATGAACGTCTCGCCGGGGCGGCTTTCGTAGACCATCTCCTCGTCGAGCTCGCCGATACGCGGACCTTCTTCGCCAAGGTGGACGCCGTACAGGCCGCGGTCGGGAATCGTCCCGGCATTGACGATGGCGAGCCGTTTCGCGTCGCGGCGGGTAGAGACTATGCCCGAGTCTCGGTCCCAGGTGACCCGGGGCCGGAGCTCGGCGAACTCATCGGAGGGGTACATCCCGGCGAGCATGCCGATCACGCCCTCGAGCTGCTCCCTGGGGAGCGTCGCGAACGGGTAGCTGCGCCGGGCCATCGCGAGGAGGTCGTCGACGGTGAGGTCTTCGACCGCGCAGGCAGCGACGACCTGCTGCGCCAGGACGTCGAGGGGATTTCGCGGCACCCGGGTCGCTTCGATGGCGCCCTCGCGCATGCGCGCGACGACGGCGGCGCACTCGAGGAGGTCGGACCGGTGCTTCGGGAAGATGCGGCCGCGGCTGATGCCGTCGACCTGGTGCCCGGCTCGGCCGACGCGCTGGAGCCCACTGGCGACACTCTTTGGCGACTCGATTTGCACCACGAGGTCGACCGCTCCCATGTCGATGCCGAGCTCCATCGAGCTGGTGCACACGAGTCCCGGCAGCTGGCCGGACTTCAGCTGCTCTTCAATCTGCAGCCGCTGCTCCCGTGAGACCGAACCGTGGTGCGCGCGGAGGAGTTCCGCACCGGCGAGCTCGTTGACACGTGATGCGACCCGCTCGGCCAGCCGGCGGTTGTTGACGAAAATCAGCGTCGAGCGGTGCTCACGGACGAGCCGGAGGATTTCGTTGTAGAACGCGGGCCAGACCGAGCTTCGCTGTTCGGGGCTGAGCTCGCTCTCGGGAATGGGGCCGGTGTAGTCGGCGGGCCTCGTCATGTCGTCGAACGGGACCACGACCTCGAGGTCCAGCGGCCGCGTGCTTCCTGCATCGACCACCCTGACGGCCCGGTCGCCTCCGAGGTAGCGCGCAACTTCGTCGAGGGGCCGCTGCGTTGCGGAGAGCCCGATCCGCTGGAACTCACGACCGACAAGGCGCTCCAGCCGCTCCAGCGTGAGCGCGAGGTGCGCGCCGCGCTTGGTCGACGCCATGGTGTGGATTTCATCAACGATGACGGTTTCCACGGTGCGGAGGGTTTCCCGCGCCCGCGAGGTGAGCAGCAGGTAGAGCGACTCGGGGGTCGTGATAAGGATATCGGGAGGATTGCGGCGCAGGTCGTCGCGGGCGGCGGCGGGCGTATCACCAGTTCGGACACCGACGGTGATGTCCGGCTCCGGCAGGCCTTCCCGAAGTGCGGCAAGTCTCAGGCCTGCGAGCGGCGCTCGCAGGTTCCGTTCGACATCGTACGAGAGCGCCTTGAGCGGCGAGACATAGACGACCCTGACGCCTTCCCGGACCGTACGGCCGCCTCTACCTAGCGGGAGGGGCGGGCGTCGAACTAGCCTGTCGAGGCACCAAAGGAAGGCGGCGAGCGTCTTCCCGGAGCCGGTGGGGGCGAGCAGGAGCGTGTGCGCACCCGAGGCGATGGCGTCCCATCCGAGCTCCTGCGCCCGCGTAGGCGCTGCGAATGCGGATTCGAACCACGCGCGGGTCGGCGGACTGAATCGAGCGAGGATAGGTGCTTCGGGCGCGGCCATCTCGGCCATTGTGCCAGAATCGACGTCCGGCGCACAGATGTTCTAGTGGCCCGAAGGGTTACTCTTTCCGGGCAGCAGCTCGCCTGGTCGCCCTGGTTGAAGTCCGTTTCGCGGCGGAGGGAAGGTCGGTGATGAATCCGAGTCGGTGGCGCCGGGCGTCGTGCTCGGGATGGATTTCGACGCGGAAAATCGTCTGGTACGGGATAAACACCTGCGTGGTGTGCTCATGGTCGGGGCTCGACGTTTGCAGCGCCACCCATTGGTCAGCGACACCGCTGATGCCATTCACGTAATGGGTCACGCCGTCGATGGTGGTGAGTTCGACCACCGGAACCTCGCAGTTGACCTGCGAGCAGAACGCGGCGATGGCTGGCGGGAGGACGTTCTCGAAGAAGTTGCGGTCGAATGGGGCACCATTGCCGGTTGCTGCAGCCGCGGGAACGGCTGCTACCCCAGGAGGAAGGTAAATGACTCGGGAGGGCTGGGTCATTCCGGAAGCGTAGGCTGCCGCTCGCGCCCCGGCAACCGGGCCTGTTCGCGGCCCACGATGCGGACCCGCCGCCGGGGAGCTTCCCGAGCACACGTGGGGCAGTGGTACACCACGCTGATGCCGTGGCCGCATTCGCCATCAACGAGGGTGAGGTCGGCCTCGGCGTAGCGCTGTCCCCAATCGGCGAGGGCGCCGACCACCACACCGAGCGCGTGCCCACGGGGGGTCAGGCGGTATTCGAAGCGGCGCGGTCGGTCCTGGTACAGACGCCGCTGAACGATCGCGGCGGATTCGAGCGCGCGAAGGCGGCTGGCGAGGACCGCGGGGGGAATGCCCTCAACCGACTCGCGGAGCTCATTGAACCGCCGGCGGCCGCGCAGGAGGTCGCGGACGATGAGGAGCGTCCAGCGGTCACCGACGAGCTGCAGGGTTGCGGCAACGGGGCAACGGACCGAGCGGTTCACTGGTAGCCTCCGGCTATCGGTTGCGATATGCTACGCGCGCGCAGGGGTCAGTTCAAGTCATGAAGTTACCCCAAGTCGGCGCGCCGGGACCCTGCCATGCTCGAAGTCACCCGCGGCATCCTCCAGCGAGCACTCGACGGCGTGCTGCCGAGCGACGAGGAGGCGGTCGCCCTCGCGGACGAGACCGAACTGCAGCCGCTGCTCGAGACGGCGCAAGCGCTTCGCGACCGGGGCCACCGGAACGTCATCTCGTATTCGCGCAAGGTGTTCATCCCGCTCACACAGCTGTGCCGGGATGTGTGCCACTACTGCACGTTTGCCCGGCCGCCACGCCCGGGAGAGCGTGCCTACCTGCTGCCAGACGAGGTGCTGGAGATCGCGCGGGCGGGAGCAGCGGCGGGCTGCCACGAAGCCCTCTTTACGCTCGGAGATAAGCCTGAGCTGCGCTACCGCGTGGCCCAGCGGGAGCTCGATGAGATGGGCTACCCATCGACCATCGCGTACCTCGCGGCGATGGCCGAACTCGTGTTCCGGGAAACGGGCCTCCTGCCCCACGCCAACCCGGGCGTCATGACCGCCGAGGAAGTCGGGATGCTCCGCAAGGTGTCGGTGTCGCAGGGCATCATGCTGGAGAGCGTTGCGGAACGGCTCTTCACGGAGAAAGGGGCCGTGCACTACGGTTCGCCCGACAAACGGCCTTCGGTCCGTCTTGCCACGATCGCCGAGGCAGGCCGGCAGCAGGTCCCGTTTACCTCGGGCATCCTCATCGGGATAGGCGAGACCCGGCGCGAGCGCATCGAATCGCTGCTCGCGCTGCGGCGGCTGCATGCCGAGTACGGGCATATCCAGGAGATTATCGTCCAGAATTTCCGCGCCAAGCCCGGTACGAAGATGGCCGATGCGCCGGAACCGGACCTCGAGGACCTGCTCTGGACCATCGCCATTGCCCGGGTCGTCTTCGGGGCGGAGATGAACATCCAGGCGCCGCCCAACCTGAGTTATGACGAGTATCCACGCCTCGTTGCCGCGGGGCTGAACGACTGGGGCGGCGTCTCGCCGGTGACGCCGGACCATGTGAACCCGGAGGCGCCGTGGCCTCACCTCGAGCAGCTCCGCCAGCGCACGGCCGAGTGCGGCAAAGTGCTTGTCGAACGGCTTCCGGTCTACCCGTCGTATGCGCTGGACAGCGAGCGCTGGCAGGACCCCGCCATGCGCACGGCCGTCATCCGCAGCATCGACGCGGAAGGGTTCGCCCGGATGGACCGATGGTCGCCGGGTGACCCGGAGGTGGAGCCTCCGCCGGCCGATATTCCGCGCCGCCTGGACCGGGGTCGCGGTCTTGACACTTCGACAGCTGAAGTACGGGCCATCCTTGCCGCGAGGGAGCGCGGCGCAGACCTGACTGAAGCACAAATCGAGCGGCTCTTCCACGCCCGGGGGGATGACTACCACCTGGTCTGCGAGGCAGCGGACCGGCTCCGGAAGCAGGTGAACGGCGACACCGTCAGCTATGTGGTGAACCGGAATATCAACTATACGAACATCTGCTACTTCCGGTGCCAGTTCTGCGCCTTTGCGAAGGGGAAGCTGAGCGAAAGCCTGCGGGGCGTCCCCTATGACCTCGACCTCGAGGAAATCGTCCGCCGGGCGCGTGAAGCCTGGGAGCGCGGCGCGACCGAGGTGTGCATGCAGGGGGGCATCCACCCCGAGTACACCGGGGAGACCTACCTCCGCATCCTGCGGGCAGTGAAGACCGCGGTCCCGGGGCTGCACATCCACGCCTTCTCGCCACTCGAAGTTTCCCAGGGCGCGGAGACGTTGGGTATCACGGTCCGAGAGTTCCTGCTGCGATTGCGGGAGGCCGGCCTGGGCACACTCCCCGGTACTGCGGCGGAGGTGCTGGACGATGAGGTGCGCGTGACGCTGTGCCCGGACAAGCTGAGCACCGACCAGTGGCTGCGGGTCGTCGAGGAGGCGCACCGGGTCGGGTTCCGAACGACGTCCACGATCATGTACGGGCACATCGATCGCCCGCGAAACTGGGCGCGCCATCTGGTGGCGCTGCGCGAGCTGCAGAAGCGAACGGGCGGCATCACCGAGTTCGTACCGCTTCCCTTCGTTCACATGGAAGCGCCGATCTACCTGAAGGGCCGGGCGCGTCCAGGGCCGACATTCCGCGAGGCGGTGCTCATGCATGCCGTGGCGCGGCTGGCACTCCACCCGTACATCACCAACATCCAGGTTTCCTGGGTGAAGATGGGGGTCCCGGGAGTCCGGGCCTGCCTCGATGCCGGGGTCAACGACATGGGTGGCACCCTCATGAATGAGAGCATCTCGCGCGCCGCCGGCGCCGGGTTTGGGCAGGAGTTGCCACCTGAAGAAATGGAACGGGTCATCCGGGAGATGGGGCGGACGCCTCGACAACGCACCACGACCTACGGGACTGCACCGGAAGAGCGAGTCATCGCGTCGTTCAGCGCGGCTCCGCTGACACCGGTGGTGCTGACCCCGGTCAAGAAGTACGAACGGGTCGGAGCATCGAGCTAGCCGGTTGCGCCCTCGCTCGTCCCGGCCAGGTCCGCCATCAGGCGGAGAGCCTCGGGCTGGCGCGACTGCACGAGCAGTGTCGTGACGCCGGCGTCTTCCCAGTCGCGGAAACGGGCAGCGATGCGTGCTGGAGGCCCGACGAGCGACATCTCATCGGCGAGTTCGTCGGGGACCGCCGCCTCGGCCTCCTGTTTTCGGCCGGCAAGGTAGAGCTCCTGGATGCGCCTGGCGGCATCGCCGTAGCCGTACTTGATGGCCATTTCGTTGTGGAAGTTCTTCTCGCGGGCACCCATGCCGCCGATGTAGAGGGCGAGGAACGGCTTTTGCGCGGCGAGGAGTGCGCCGACGTCGTCCCCAATCGCCACGGTGCAGCCGGCAGCGATATCGAAATCCCGCCAGCCTTTCCCATTCCCTGCGCGACGGAAGCCTTCCTCCAGGTGGGGGCGGAAGAGGTGCATGCGGCGGGGCGAGAACCAGATGGGGAGCCAGCCGTCGGCGAGCTCGGCGGTCATGCGGATGTTTACCGGGCCCATGGTTGCGAGGTATACCGGCAGCTGACGTCCGTGGAGGATGCTCTTGAGGGGCTTTCCCAGCCCGGCGGCGCCGGCTCCGTCGAAGGGAAGGCGGTACTCGGTGCCGGCGTAGGTGACCGGTTCCTCGCGTGCCCAGATTTTCCGCAGGATTTGCACGTATTCCCGCATCCGCACGGCCGGGCGCCCGTACGGGACGCCGTGCCAGCCTTCGACAACCTGGGGGCCGCTGAGTCCCAGACCGACCATGACGCGCCCGCCCGAGAGCGCATCGAGTGTGGACATCGTCATGGCGGTCATGGCCGGCGTTCGGGCCGGGATTTGCATGACGGCAGTGCCGAGGCGGATGCGGCTGGTCTGCGCTGCGAGCCACGCAAGAGGCGTGACGGCATCGGAGCCGTAGGCCTCGGCGGTCCAGACCGAATCGTAGCCCAGCGATTCCGCGTACCGGACCAGGTGGAGCGGGATTTCGAGCCGGGAGCCGGAGTAGCCGATGTTGAGTCCGAGTTTCATCGTGTTCGGGGGTTCATGCGGTGAACCGGTAGCCCTTTCCGCGGATGGTTTGGATGGCGTCGCTCGCACCGAGGACGTCGCGCAGCTTTTTCCGGAGGTTGCTCACGTGGGCGCGTACGAGCGTGCTGGCGCCCGCCGCGTCGTGGTACTGCCAGACATCCACGAGGAGGTCGCGGGGATGGAGGGTTTCGCCCTCGTGCTCCATGAGGTAGGCGAGCAGCGTCGCTTCGATGTTGGTGAGATGGACCTCGCGTTCGCCGCAGCGGAGGCGATTCGAGCGAAGGTCGAGGTCGAGTCCGCGGCTGTTGTGGTCGCGGCCCGGGAGGCCGACGCGCTCGCGCAGGGCTTCACCCACCGCTTCGAGGGGGAAGGGCTTCTTGATCACGGCGCCGTCGATGCGGAAGTTCGGCCGGCGCGCCCCTTTGTGGAGGAGGTAGATGAGCGCCGGCTGCTTCCGCTGGAAGGTCGATGCGAGCCATTGGTTGAACTGCTGGAAGGTCGCGCCGGCCTCACCGCGGGGAAGACCCTGCACATCGACGACAAGGGCGTCGAACCAGAGCGCGGCGAGCGTCTCCATGGCTTCGTCGTATGAGCCGGCGCTGCCGGCGGCGTAACCGCGCTCGCGGACATAGTCGGTCACGGCGGTTCGTGTGCGGGGTTCGCGGCTGATGACGAAGACAGATGGCATACGGACTATGCGGCTAGCTGGCTGACCGGCTGGTAAAGGCGTTGCTGCATCTTGTGAACGGGGTTCTTGGGTGTCAAGGACATACGACCCCAGACCAAAGCACAAATCCCTCCACGTTTGCGACGCTGGTGCGCTGCAGCCGGCGAGGGGGCGGCGCCGGAAGGGCAGCATACCTGTCCGGCTCAGGGCCCGTCCTGCATGCTTTCGTTAGGGTTCAGAGGCTCCGACCAGCACGTAATCCACGTCCTGCAGCCCGTGGACGCGCGCCTTGATAACGCGATGGGGCGCCTCCACCTCGACCCACGCGAACTGCGTGATGGTCGACGTGCTGATGCGCACCTTCCACGTCCGGAAGGTGCCGGCCGGTACGGTGACCTCTTCCTCGCCTTCGACGCGAAGCCTGACGTCGAATACTGCACCCGTGGCGGCCGAGGCGTTGCGGTAGCTGCCTTCGTACCCGGTGCGGAGGTCGATGCCGCGGACGAGCCACAGCATCGACTCGTCGTCGTAGTAAGCGGGGTCCGGGTTCTCGTCTGTAGCTTTGGGGAGGTCGCGTTCGGTCTGCCGGCGTTTTCCGTTGTCGTCTGCTTCGTATTTCACAACGGGGTACGCGTAGGTAGCCGTGAACGAAATCCGGCGATTCTTCTCTGCGTCCGTCTGGACGCGAGTCGAACGGATGGGTTCGAGGGTGACCTCATCGACCTCTACCGAGCCATCGTCGCGGTGGGGGCCGGGTTCATCACTGCAGAGGCGGGTCAGACGCGTGATGCCGGGACCTGCGTCGACGTCAGTTTCGAGAATGCAGGTCCCGTAGGGGTCCCGACCGCTCGCGAGCAGGTCGTAGATGTAGCGTTCGTCACCGGTCCACGGAGGTCCGAGGAAGACGCGCTCGGCAGGGTAGGACTCAGTGCCCGCGCAGGCGGAGAAGAGGGCAGCAGCCAGGGCCGCCGGAATTGTGAAGAGGATACGTCGTTTCAATCGCGTTGAGCTCCAGCAAGAGAAGAGATGCGGGCGAGTGCCTCGTCGATGTCGGCGGTCGAAACGTCGAGGTGGGTAACCATGCGAAAGGTTTCTCGGCCGAACGGCACGGCGAGGACTCCAAGCCGGGCGAACTCGTTCAGCCACCAATCCACATCGCCGCGGGTCGCCCGGACGACGACGATGTTACTCTGCGGCGGAACCGGCTCGAACGGCCCCATGGCCGCGAGTCCGGCGGCCAACCGTGCGGCATTCGCGTGGTCATCGGCGAGGCGTCCGACGTGATGATCGAGGGCAAAGAGAGCTGCTGCAGCAAGCACGCCGGCCTGGCGCATGCCTCCCCCGAGCAGTTTCCGGAACCTCCTGGCACGGCTGATGAATTCCACTGAACCGCAGAGCACGGAACCGACGGGTGCGCCGAGGCCCTTCGAGAAGCAGAACGAGACGGAGTCACATGGAGCGACAAGCTCCGCGACGCTGACGCCGAGGGCGACGGCGGCGTTGAAGATGCGTGCGCCGTCGAGATGGACGGCAACACCGCTGGCATGGGCGAGGTCGGCAAGGTGCGCGATGACGGTCGGCGGCAGGGCGGCGCCGCCGCAGCGGTTATGTGTGTTCTCGAGACAGAGCAGCCTGGTGCCGGGAGAGTGGATGGTCTGGATACGTATCGCGGCAGCGACCTCCGCCGGGTCGAGCGAGCCATCGGGGAGGTTGCGGAGCGTCCTGGTCACGAGGCCGGCTATGCGCGCGACGCCGCCCACCTCGTAGTGCAGTACGTGGGACTGGTCGCCCAAGAGCACCTCGTCACCGGGCGAGGTATGCGCGAGCAGGGCTACGAGGTTGGCCATGGTGCCCGAGGGCACGAACAGGGCGGCTTCCTTTCCGGTTTCTGCGGCGGCGCGGGCCTCGAGGCGGTTCACCGTCGGGTCGTCGCCGAACACATCGTCACCAACCTCGGCTTGAGCCATGGCCCGGCGCATCGCGGGGGTGGGCCGGGTGACGGTGTCGCTCCGCAGGTCAATGATGCGGGTCACGAGGGGCGGCGCTCCCAAAGCGACTGGTAGTGCGGGCCGCCTCGGATGGCGGCAACGACTTCGCGCCGCTCGAGCTCCATGAGCTCCTCCAGCGCGCGGGCGCAGGCGTCGGTGGTTTCGTCGGAGCCGAGCGCGGAAGCGCGGTCGACGAGGCGCTGCCAGGCGCCGCTGGCGAGGAGGACCGGAATTGACCGCGGCCAGTGGAAGGTGAGGACGCGTTCAGGGAGGGGGAATTCGGGCCGGAGGCGCTTAATCGAGCGAAACCGGTCTTCGACGGACTCCGCCCTGGGCACGACGCGGATGAGGGGTTCGATGCCCGGGCGCGTGCGGAAGTCTACGAGGAGGCGGCGGTCGATGAAGTGGAACCGCACAACGAGTACTTCAGCGGTATCGATGACCCGGAAGACTTCATCGAGGTCAACACCGTACTCGTCACTCATGCTCACAGTCCCGTCGCGCGGACCGGGTGCCTCGGGAGGACGGTACGCGCGCTGCCTCTCGATGGTCGGGGTGCCGCGATTCGAACGCGGGACCTCCTGGCCCCAAACCAGGCGCTCTGCCAGGCTGAGCTACACCCCGCCAGCTTCAAGGGTACGCCGGGCGGGGGTTCTGCGCGAAGCGGGGCTCGGGGTGGCGGAGAGGGTGGGATTCGAACCCACGGTGGGTTGCCCCACGACCGTTTTCAAGACGGTTCCCTTCAACCACTCGGGCACCTCTCCGCTGTCATTGTAGCGGGGCGCAGGCAACCGGCAGGGGGTCCCATGGGGGCTTTAGCACTCTTGACATGCGAGTGCTAAACCGCGAATGATGGAAGCACGCCTACTCCTCCCCACGTGAGGTAGACCGTTGCCAACGTACGAGTATCACTGCCCCGCCTGCGATGCCACCTACGAACTGCGCCAGGGCTTTGACGCACCGACGACCCACCAGTGCGAGGAGTGCGGCCAAGGGACGGCGAAGCGCGTGCTCCACGCGCCGCCCATTGTGTTCAAAGGGAGCGGCTGGTACATCACCGACAGCCGAAACAAGCAATCGGCGCTGAGTGATTCGACGAGCTCCGACAACGGGGCGAGCGAGAGTTCCAACGTGACTGCTTCGGAGTCGACGGGCGAGGCTGCCGCTGCGTCCTGAGGCGGCTGGCTCGCTGCGCCTCTTCGCCGGCGGGCTGCGCCTCGCTATACTTCGCGCATGCCGAACGAGGCCCGGCCCCTGAGGGAACCGCGGACTCCCGAGGCCAGCGCCACAAGACAACGAATCCTGGAAGCGGCCAGGACGTTATTTGCGGAGCGGGGGTTCGACGGGACTTCTGTCCGCATGATTGCGAACCGCGCGGGTGTGAGCGACCCGGCGGTGCACTACTACTTTCCAACAAAATACGACCTGTTCCGCGCACTCCTGGTCGAACCCGAGTATGCCGTCCCGCCGGTAGCGCATTCGCTCGAGGAGGCTGTAGAGGTGCTGGGCACTATGTTCGACTGGTGGGCGGAGAATGCGGCCCTAGCGAGGGTGATGCTTGCGCAACAGCTGCGGGGTGACGCCGACGCCATCGCGTACCTCCATGATGGCGAGGAGCGCTACCGCGGTGAGGTGGCCCGCATCCTCGCGGGGGCGGGCCATCCCGGGGACCCTGCCGCAGTGACCGACCTGCTCTTCCACACACTTTCGGGCATGCTCTGGGACGCAGTGCTGGCGTACGGCAATGCTGCAGCCGACATCCTCGCGCAGCCCGTCTTCCGCGAGCGGGTGAGGTTTGCCATCCGGTGCGCTCTCGGGTTGGAGGCGTGCTGTGGGGCGTGAGCCTGCGGGGAGCCCGGCGGCCGGGCGCGGCGACGAGACCCGATCGAGAATCCTGGCAGCGGCGATGGAGTCGTTCGCGCGGCATGGGTTCGATGGGACCTCGGTCCGGTCGATTGCGCGGAAGTGCGGCCTTTCGGATGCGGCGGTGTTCTACTATTTCCCGACCAAGCGCCACCTTCTCGAGGCGCTCTGGGAGGAGGCTCCGAGCGGGGGGTTCCCGGCGAACGGGGAGGCGAGTCCGCTGACGGCGGACCGACTGCGTGAACTGGTCGTCGCGACGATGCGCATTTCGGCGCGGAACTTCACCTTCCTTCGGCTGGTCGCGCGGGAGGCCCTGCGCTCGGATGCGACCGCCGTGGCGTTGCGAAACGCATCCCGTGCGCGCTGGCGGGCCGCGCTGTTTGAACACTTCAGGTCGTGCGGGCCGCGAGCCGGCGAACTGGTCGACGTCTTCATGGCGGCGGTCACCGGGTATCTTCTTCGCCTCGAAATCGAGCACGGGGATGCGTATCCCGAGGCCGTGCTCGACCCATCGGTCCAGCAGCGGGTAGCCGAGGCCGTGCAGCGGCTCATCCCCGCTCGCCATCTCCACGCTGCGACCTGATGCGCGCAGTGGTGCAGCGGGTGGTCCGGGCTCGCGTGCTCGTCGGCGAAGAGGAGGTCGCAGCAATCGGCAGGGGGATGGTGGTGCTGCTGGGCGTCCGCCGGGGCGACACCGCGGGGTCTGCGGTCTCGCTCGCACGCCGGGTCGCCGGACTGCGCATTTTCGACGACGAGCATGGCCGGATGGGCCTCGATGCGGCGGCGGCAGGCGGAGCAATCCTGAGTGTGAGCCAGTTCACCCTGTACGGAGACGTCCGACGGGGACGGCGGCCTTCGTTCGATGCGGCCGCGCCGGCAGCGGAAGCGCGTCCGCTGTTCGAGGCGTTCGTCGCTGAAATCGAGGCGGCAGGGCTGGTCTGCAGGACGGGCAGGTTTGGGGCCGAGATGCAGGTGGAGCTCGTCAACGACGGGCCGGTCACGCTGGTCATCGATACCGATGAGCTGGCGCGGCCGCGCCGCGCTTGACCGGAAGCGCGGGCGAGGGCCAACGTTCGTTCCACGAGCCATCGAACCGTCCCATGGAGTCGCCCATGCGCATGCGCCAGCTGCTCATCAAGACCCTCCGCGAGGCACCTGCCGAAGCGGAGCTTCCTTCGCATCGCCTGCTGCTCCGGGCGGGCCTGGTGGTGCCCCTTGCGGCGGGGCTGTACTGCTTCACCCCGCTGGGGTGGCGCGTGGTGCGCAACATCGAACGGATCATTCGAGAGGAGATGAACCGCTCGGGTGCGCAGGAGGTGCATCTGCCGGCGCTCCATCCCATCGAGCTGTGGGAGCAGAGCGGACGCGCGGCGCTCATGGGTCCGACGCTGTTCCGGCTCACCGACCGCAAGGAACGTGAGTTTGCCCTCGGGCCGACGCACGAAGAGGTTATTTCGTACCTGGCATCGCGACTCGTCCAGAGTTATCGGGACCTCCCGGTTACGCTCTACCAGGTCCAAACCAAGTTCCGGGACGAGCCGCGGCCGCGCGGGGGTCTCATCCGCCTCCGTGAGTTCACGATGAAGGACGCGTACAGCTTCGACACGAGCTGGGAGACGCTCGACGCTTCGTACGACGCTGCGTTCGCGGCCTACCAGCGCATCTTCCGGAGAGCGGGCGTGCCGGTGGTCCCCGTGGCGGCAGACTCGGGCGCCATCGGGGGGAAGGACAGCCAGGAGTTCGTCTTCCTGACCGAGAGCGGGGAGGACACCATCCTCCTCTGCCCCGGGTGCGGCTATGCGGCGAACGCAGAGAAGGCGGAGTTTCAGCCAGTGCCGCCGCTGCCCGGCGAGCCGGCGCCGGTCGAAAAGGTTCACACGCCGGGGAAGAAGACTATCGCGGAGGTGGCGGCATTCCTCGGGGTCGAGCCGCGCCAGACGCTGAAGGCGGTGTTTTACAAGGCCGATGGACGGCCGGTCTTTGTCGCGATCCGGGGTGACCTCGAGGTCAACGAGGTCAAGCTCAAGAACGCCCTGGGCGCAAGGGAACTCGAACCGATGGACGACGAGACTGTGCGGCGGCTGGGTCTCGTGGCGGGGAGCGCTTCGCCGGTGGGCGTCACCGGTATGCCGGTGGTGGCCGACACGAGCGCTACGGAGGCGGTGAATCTCGTGGCCGGCGCAAACGAAGCGGACTTCCACCTGCGAAACGTCAATCATGGCCGGGATTGGCAGGCCACGAACGTTGCTGAGATTGCTCTCGCGCGTGCGGGCGATGCGTGCCGCAAGTGCGGCTCGGCGCTCGAAACCCGGCGGGGCATCGAGATGGGCCACGTATTCAAGCTGGGGACGCTGTACGCGGAGAAGCTCGGGGTGTACTACCTCGACGAGGCAGGGGAACGGCGCCCCTGCGTCATGGGCTGCTACGGCATCGGGGTAGAGCGGATGCTTGCAGCCATCATCGAGGCCAACCATGACGCCGACGGCATCGCGTGGCCGTGGGAGGTGGCGCCCTTCGATGTCCACGTGGTAGTCATCGGGACCGCCGGCGACGACGCAGTCGGCGCTGCCCTCGCCGAGTTCGAAGCGACAGCAGCCGGGGCGGGGCTCGACCTGCTCGTGGACGACCGTGACGAGTCACCCGGCATCAAGTTCAAGGACGCCGACCTCCTTGGCATGCCGGTACGGGTAACGGTCAGTCCGCGCGCGCTGGAGCGGGGAGGGGTGGAGGTGCGTCACCGTCGGACGGGTGAGTCGAACATCGTGCCGGTTGGAACGGCCGCTGCTGCAATAGCGGCGGCCCGCTCCGAAGCGCTCGAAGCGGGACGCTAGGAGAGTTGCTGGGGCGCGGCGGTCAGTCGCCGCCGGCGAGCGCAGGCTGGCGGATGAACTCGTAGTCGTCGGGGTTGGGCTCGCGCGTCTGTTGCCAGTACTCGATGAGGTTGAACGGCCAGTTCTGGGCCGACCGGCCCTTCTCGTTTCGGTACCAGCTATTGACGGTCGCTACTCCCCAGACGCGCTCGAGGTTGCCGCGGTCGATTCGTTCGTTGTAGGCGTCGTGGACCTCTTTCCGGACATCGAGCGCGCGTTCGCCCCGGTCGAACAGGAGCTTGAGGCAGCCCATCACATACTGCACTTCGCACTCGGAGAAGTAGATGATGCTGCCGTTGACGACGATGTTCGTGTTCGGCCCGTAAAGCATGAAGAAGTTGGGGAAACCGGGAACGGTGATGCCCATGTAGGCGCGGGCGTCGCCGTCCCATTCCCGGTGAAGGTCCTTGCCCTGCCGGCCGAGCACCCGCATGGGCGTGAGAAAGCGGGAGGCTTGGAAGCCGGTGCCGTAGATGATGACGTCGGCCGGGTACTCGGTCCCGTCTTCGGTGACGACGCCGCTCTCGGTGACTTCCCGGATTTTGTCGGTCACTAGGCGAACGTTCGGCCGCTTCAGCGTTTGGGCCCAGATGCCGTTGTCGAGGATGAGCCGCTTGGCTGCTGGCGGATAATCGGGCATCACCTTGGGGAGAAGGTCGGGGCGGTCGGCGAACTGCATCTGCAGGTAGGCCGTGAGCAGCTGGCGGAGATTCTCGTTCTCCGGGCCAACCGACCGGGACCTGTCGGGCCAGTTGGGGTCGACCTTCGCCGCGGCAAGGAGGCCATCGGTGGTATTCCAGAAGAGCCAGAATCGGTACCAGTGGGCGTAATGGGGCACGTGAGCAAAGAGCCACTGCAGCCCGGCAGGCACCTCGTCGTGGTAATGGGGAACCGGAACGTACCAGTTCGGGGTCCGCTGGAAAATGACGAGGTCGGCGGCAACTTTCGCGACTTCGGGGATGAACTGTGCAGCGCTCGCGCCGGTGCCGATGACGGCAACGCGCTTGCCGGCGAGGTCGACCGAGTGGTCCCACCGGGCCGAGTGGAAGTGCGGCCCCTTGAAGGTATCGAGCCCCTTGATGTCGGGGATTTTCGGCCTGTTGAGCTGCCCCACCGCGCTGATGACGGCATTGGCGCGAAGGGTCTCCTCGCGGCCGTCAGACCTCCGAACGTGGACGTCCCATTCGGCGCGGTCATCGCTCCACTCGAGCAGGGTGACCTCGGTGTTGAACTGGATGTGGTCCCTGACGCCGAATTCGCGCGCGCATTCGCGGAAGTAGTCGAGTAACACCGGCTGCGTCGAGTAGTGCGTCGGCCAGTCGATCTTTTGGGCGAACGAGTAGCTGTAAAACGCGTTGGAAACGTCGACGCGGGCGCCGGGGTAGGTGTTTTCGAGCCAGGTGCCGCCGACGTCGTGGTTCTTTTCCACGATTGTGAAGGGGACGCCTGCCTGCTTGAGGCGGATACCGGCAAGGATGCCGGACATGCCGGCGCCGATGATGACAACGTGGAAGGGGAGGGAGGGGTCCTTCTGCCACCGGGGTGCGCGCGGGTCTTCGCCTTCCGGGGCAAGCTCCTCGAGCAGGAGTGGGATGTAGTCCTCAGACGCCGGCGACCCGGTCATCCATGCGGTTGCACGGAGCAACGCCTCCTCGACGGGAACCGCGTTCGGCGTGACCTGCCCGTCGCGAAGCTTCCGGAGGGCCTCGAATGCGACTTCCCGTGCTTCCGCCTGCTGCTTGGGCGTCATGCCGCCCTGCTGAACGCCCGGGGCGACACCGGGCGGCCGAAGCGATTCGCGCAGGATCGAGAAGTCGCCGGTTGCCTGTGCCAGGGCTGGGAGCAGGGCCGGCAGGAATGCGTCATCGAGCGCTTCGCGGAGTTCCTCATCGCTCGCGACGAGCGGTTCGACGGGGCGGCTGATGGGCATCGGTGCTGTCTCCTCCTGACGGCGTCATGCCGTTGCGGTGCTTCCGGCGGAAAGGTTAGCGGGTTCCGAAGGATTGTGCGCGCCCCAGGGCGCCCTCCCGGCCGCCGGAAAGGTACGCGCCGAGCGAATTCGCGCAAAGGTGGTTCGGAATGCCGGTGTGCCGGTGGTGGGCCCGCCAGGATTCGAACCCGGGACCGATCGGTTATGAGCCGACTGCTCTGACCGCTGAGCTACGGGCCCACGGGGGCATGATACCAGTGTCTCCGGGGGTCACCCGGGAGACTGGCGGGGCTACCAGCGGCGGCCCTTCCCGCCCTTGCGGTCGTTCCAACCGCGTCCGCCGCGGCCGCCGCCGCGCTCCATGGGTTCGAAGTCGCCCCAGGCCGAGAAGCCTGCTCCCCGCGGCTCGCGGGGGCCGCTCCTGCCGGCGGTATGGGAGAGGCCCCGGGGCTGGGGCTGGAAGCAGTCGCTGCAGTAGACGGGGCGGCCGCTGCGGGGCTCGAATGGCACCTTCGCCACCTTGCCGCAGGATGCGCAGACCGCGTCGAACAGCTGCCTGGGCTGGCGGGCATCACCGCCCGTGCCGCCTGCCTGCTGGCCTTTCCGAGCGCGACGGCAATTCGGGCAGCGTCGTGGCTCCTGCGTAAACCCCTTGCTGGCGTGGAACTCTTGCTCGCCTGCCGTGAACGTGAACGATTCGCCGCAATCTGTGCAGACGAGCGATTTATCCGCGAAGGACACTCGATGACCCTCCAAGAATTGGTGGAACCTGCGGTCATCGAGCGTTTCCGGGACTGGCGAGTGACCTCTCCGTGAGGCCGATGGAACCTGGTTACCGTCATGAGGGTATCAGGTCGCGGTGAGCGTGTCATTACTTCGCAAGGAGGGGTCCGGCCGGTGCCGCCGAAGCCGCTGGCGGCCCGGATGCTTCGTGACGGGGCGCGGTATACTGGCGGACAGACCATCCTGCTGCATGCCGGTCCGGGCCCAACGGTCTCCCCCACGGAGAAGTCGCGGATTTCGGCCGATGGTTCCCCGGGGCGCTCGCCCTGGAAAGGGCCCAAGTACCGCCACATTCAGCTTGTGGAAGGAGGCTTGGGACATGGGCACCGGTCCGCCGTTCGCCGCGCGATAATCCTCCGCAACGTCCCGCACTCGCGGCAGAGCTGCCGCACCATGCTGCACCGGCCACCGCCGGCCCTGGAGGTTACCGTGGCTCATCCGGACTCGTTTGGCGCGCGGCGAACCCTCACCGTTGGGGGAACGTCGTACACGATTTTCGCGCTCGACGCGCTGCGCGAGCGCGGCTTCGCCGGAATCGACCGGCTGCCGTTCTCGCTGAAGATTCTTCTCGAAAACCTGCTGCGGCTCGAAGACGGCCGCGCCGTGACCGCGGACGACATTGCCGCCCTTGCCGGGTGGATTCCGAACTCGGGCAACGACCGGGAGATTTCGTTCACGCCCGCGCGCGTCCTGCTGCAGGACTTCACGGGAGTGCCGGTCGTGGTCGACCTGGCGTCGATGCGGGACGCCATCGTGGCGCTCGGGGGGGACCCTGGCCGCATCAACCCGCTGCAGCGCGTCGACCTCGTGATCGACCATTCCGTGCAGGTAGACCGGTACGCATCGCCCGAGGCGTTCGAACGGAACGTCGAGCTCGAATTCGAGCGGAACCGGGAGCGGTATCAGTTCCTCCGCTGGGGACAGCAGGCGTTCCGGAACTTCCGTGTGGTGCCGCCCGGCACCGGCATCGTCCACCAGGTAAACCTGGAGTACCTCGCTTCGGTGGTATTCACGAATGAGGTGGATGGGGAGGTCCATGCGTACCCGGACACCCTGGTCGGGACCGATTCGCACACCACGATGGTCAACGGGCTCGGGGTGCTTGGCTGGGGCGTCGGGGGCATCGAGGCCGAGGCCGCGATGCTGGGGCAGCCGGTCGCGATGCTCATCCCCGAGGTTGTCGGGTTCCGCCTGACGGGGAAGCTGCGCGAAGGCGCGACCGGGACCGACCTGGTGCTCCGCGTCACCCAGATGCTGCGGGAGCGCGGCGTGGTCGGGAAGTTCGTCGAGTTTTACGGAACCGGTCTCACGGGGCTGCCGCTTGCTGCGCGGGCAACCATCGCCAACATGGCACCGGAGTACGGGGCCACGATGGGCTTCTTCCCGGTCGATGAGGAGACGCTGGCCTACCTCCGCTTCACCGGAAGGGACGAGCGGCTGGTCCAGCTGGTGGAGGCCTACTGCAAGGCGCAGGGGCTGTTCCGGACGGACGACACCCCGGACCCGGTATTTTCAGACACCCTCGAGCTCGACCTCGCGGACGTCGAGCCCGCCATCGCGGGACCGAAGCGTCCGCAGGACCGCGTCCCGCTGCGCCAGGCCAAGGCTGACTGGGAAAGGAACCTCGCCGCCATGGTGCCGCCGGAGAAGCTGGGCGCGACGGCCACGGTGAGCAACGGGAACAGCTTCGAGCTGCGTCACGGCTCTGTGGTCATCGCCGCGATCACGAGCTGCACGAACACGTCGAACCCGGAAGTGATGCTGGGCGCGGGTCTGCTGGCGAAAAAGGCGGTGGAACGCGGCCTTTCGACGCCGCCGTGGGTGAAGACCAGCCTGGCGCCGGGTTCGCAGGTGGTTACGGAGTACCTGGCGGACGCCGGGCTCACGCCGTACCTCGACCGGCTGGGGTTCAACCTGGTCGGCTACGGCTGTACGACGTGCATCGGCAACTCGGGCCCGCTCGACCCGCGCATCAGCGACGCGATTCGGCAGGCTGACCTCGTGGCCGTTGCAGTGCTCTCCGGGAACCGGAATTTCGAAGGCCGGGTGAACCCGGACACTCGGGCGAATTACCTTGCATCGCCGCCGCTGGTGGTGGCATACGCCCTCGCGGGGCGAATGGACATCGATTTCGCGACCGAACCGATTGGAACCGGCTCGGATGGCAGGCCCGTGTACCTCGCGGACATCTGGCCGTCGCAGACGGAAGTCGAACTCGCTATCCGGACGCACGTCAGGTCGGAGATGTTCCGGCGGAAGTATGCTGACGTGTTCAAGGGAGACGACCGCTGGCGGAGCCTGCCGACTCCATCGGGAGACCTGTTCGCATGGGACCCGCGGTCGACGTACATCAAGAAAGCGCCCTACTTCGACAACCTTTCGATGACGCCGCCGCCGCTTCGCGACATTGAAGGGGCCCGGGTGCTGGTGATGGTTGGCGACTCGGTAACGACCGACCACATCTCCCCCGCGGGCAATATCAGCCCGAACAGCCCGGCAGGTGTCTGGCTGCGTGAGATGGGAGTCGCCCGTGAGGACTTCAACCAGTACGGGGCGCGGCGCGGGCACGATGAGGTGATGGTGCGGGGGACGTTTGCGAACATCCGGCTCCGCAACCTGCTCGCTCCCGGTACGGAGGGAGGCGTGACGCGCCACCTGCCAGACGGCGAGGAGATGACGATTTTCGATGCCTCAGTGAAGTACCGGGAGGAGGGTGTGCCGCTGCTGGTCATCGCTGGCAAGGAGTACGGCACCGGCTCTTCCCGTGACTGGGCCGCCAAGGGGGTCAAGCTCCTGGGCGTCCGCGCAGTCATTGCGGAGTCGTACGAGCGAATTCACCGGAGCAACCTGGTTGGCATGGGGGTTCTGCCGCTCCAGTTCCTCCCGGGTGAGAACCGGGAGTCGCTGGGCCTGACGGGCACCGAGGTGTATACGGTTCACGGCATCGCCGAGGGGCTGGCGCCGCGGGCGGTGCTCGATGTCACGGCACGGCGAGACGACGGCAGCACCGTCACCTTCAAGGTGCTGTGCCGGATCGATACCCCCGTCGAGCTCGACTACTACCGCCACGACGGCATCCTTCCGTATGTGCTGCGGCAGATTGCGTCGCAGCCCGCGAGCTGAACAGAGGAGCACCGCCCCATGGAGAAGATCAAGGTTCTGAACCCGGTCGTCGAACTCGACGGTGATGAGATGACGCGCATCATCTGGCGCTTCATCAAGGACAAGCTCATCCTGCCGTACCTCGACATCCAGCTCGAGTATTACGACCTGGGCATCGAGCACCGGGATGCGACGAACGATCAGGTTACGGTCGATGCCGCACTTGCCATCAAGAAGCACGGCGTGGGCGTGAAGTGTGCAACCATAACGCCGGATGAGGCGCGCGTGAAGGAATTCAACCTGAAGCAGATGTGGAAGTCGCCCAATGGGACGATCCGGAACATCCTCGGAGGGGTTGTCTTCCGGGAGCCGATCATCTGCCGGAATATCCCGCGGCTCGTCTCGACCTGGACGAAGCCGATCGTGATTGGGCGCCACGCACACGGCGACCAGTACCGCGCGACCGATTTCCGGGTTCCCGGGCCCGGGACGGTGACCATCAGCTGGGTCCCGGACGGGGGCGGCGAGCCGATCCAGCTCGAGGTGGCGCGGTTCGAGGGGCCGGGCATCGCGATGGGCATGTACAACTTCGACGATTCGATTCGCGACTTTGCCCGCGCCTCGTTCCGCTACGGGCTCGAGCGCAATTACCCGGTGTACCTCTCGACCAAGAACACGATTCTCAAGGCGTATGACGGGCGCTTCAAGGACCTGTTCCAGGAAGTCTTCGACGCCGAGTTTGCTGACGAGTTCAAGGCCCGGGGTCTGACGTACGAACACCGGCTCATCGACGATATGGTCGCCTCGGCCCTGAAATGGGAGGGCGGCTACGTCTGGGCATGCAAGAATTACGATGGCGACGTCCAGTCGGACGCGGTGGCGCAGGGCTTTGGCTCGTTGGGGCTGATGACATCGGTACTGCTGACGCCGGACGGCAAGACGTGCGAGGCGGAGGCAGCGCACGGAACGGTCACGCGGCACTATCGGGCTCATCAGCGCGGCGAGAAGACCTCCACGAACCCGGTCGCGTCGATTTTTGCGTGGACCCGTGGCCTGGCCTTCCGCGCGAAGCTGGATAACACCCCAGACGTCGCGCGATTCGCCGAGACGCTGGAACAGGTGTGCGTGGAGACCGTGGAGAGCGGCAAGATGACGAAGGACCTCGCGATGCTGGTCTCGCCCGACACGCCGTGGCTCACGACGGAAGAGTTCCTCGATGAGCTCGACCGCAACCTCAGGGCGAAGATGCAGGCTTGGGCCAACGCCTAGGAACGCAGGTCACGAACGAACCAGATGCCGCCTTCCGGCCCCTCCCCGTGGAGGGGCCGGAAGCCCATCCGGACCCAGAAATAGACCGAGAGCCCGTAGCGGGGGTGAGCACGGGCGCGCATGCGCGCCCAGCCTGCCTTGACCGCTGCCTGCACGAGGAGCAGTGCAGCCTCGGACCCGCATCCATACCCACGTTCGCCATCGTTGATGCAGAGCTCCCATACCAGGAGCTCGCCCGGCAGGTCCCCCAATCGGACGGTCAAATGGCCGACGCAGGCGTCGTCAGCTGCCCGGATGATGGCCAGCCTGCCGGGCCCTTCGGGGGTGAGGCGCACGCAGCTCCCGGAGGCTTCGAGCTGCCCGGCCGGGTCATTCACGGGCGAGCCACTCCTCGATGGCCCGCGCGACCGCGGCTGTCGACCCGCGGAACCGGGTGCATGGCGGCAGGGAGTCGACGAACTTCTGGCCGTACCGCTTCTCCCAAAGGCGCCTGTCGAGGACAGCGACGACGCCGCGGTCCTGCTTATCGCGAATCAGTCGTCCGAAGCCCTGGCGGAAGCGGAGGATGGCGGCCGGGACCTGGTACTGGTTGAACGGGTCGTCGTACTGCTCGGCACGGGCCCGTGCGACGGGGTCGGTGGGAACATCGAACGGCAGGCGCGTGACCATCACGAGCGAGAGGGCGTCGCCGCGGACGTCGACGCCTTCCCAGAAGCTGGCGCTCCCGAGCACGAGCGTGGAGGGGTTTTCGCGAAGCTGTTCGGTGATCCAGCGGGGCGACCCATCGAGGCCCTGCGCGAGGACGACGACCCCCGAGGGTTCGACGAGAGGACGCACGAGGCCGGCGACCTGGCGGAGGAGGGCGTTGGAGGTGAACAGGGCGAGTGCGCGCCCCTGCGAAGCCTTCGCAAGTTCGGCGATGGCGGTGGCGAGGGCAACAGGGAACTCCGGGTGGTTGGGCTCGGGGAGGTCGTCGACAGCGGCGAGCAGCGCGGCATTCCGGTAGTCGAAGGGTGAGCCGAGCTCGAGCGTTTCCGGGTTGCGGAGTCCCAGCCTCGCGGCTGCGAAGGACATGTCGTGGTTGGCGCTCAGGGTTGCACTCGTTGCGACCACCGCACGACGGGGCTCAAAGAGCTGTTCCCAAAGGAGGGGACCAACCTCGAGGGGGGCCATGTGGAGGGAGCCCACGCCGTCACGGTCGCGGGACGCCCACGTGATGACTTCGGAGCCGGGAGCACTGACGAGGGTTTCGCCCAGCCTGTGGAGCTCGGAGAGCCGCCGCAGGGCGGATTGAAACTCGGCCGAGAGCTGCTCTGCGGCTTCCACCTGCGCCGACGCGAGGAGCCTGCCGGCTTCCTGGCCGGCGCGTTCGATGCGTTCCAGCTGGGAGGCGAGCGACGACCAGATTTGTTCAGCCTGCTCCCAGGCGGGTTCGCGGCGGGCGATGCTATTCAGGAGCACGCGGTCGGCTTCGGCACCGCGGCCCGGCAGCAGCCCCAAGGCTTCGAAGAACGGCCGGGCGGCCTCGCGGGCAGCCGACACCAGGCCCTGGAGGGCCCGTGCCGATGCGACGAACGGCTCACCCTGGAAAGACCGAAGGAGCATGACCGCGCCGCCCTCCCGGTGTTCGCGGGACGCCGGACGATGGACCCCATCGAGCGCCTCTTCCAAAGCGCGGAGCGTGAGCGTCCCGCCGAATTGCTGCGTCGCGACGTCCTCGAGGTTATGCGCCTCGTCCAGGATGAGATGGTCAAAGCCCGGGAGGGCACTGCCGCCCGCGGCGATGTCGGCGAGCAAGAGGGCGTGGTTGACGATCACGAGATGGGCGGCCTCGGCCGTCTTGCGTGCGCGCCAGAGGAAGCAGTTGCCTTCGCGGACATGGCGATGCTGGCGGGCGAGACAGTCGGCGTCCGCTGCCGAGACACGGGCCCATGCCGCCCAATCTTCCGGGGCGAGGCGCAGCTCGGAACGGTCTCCGGTGGCGGTTTGTTCGAGCCACAGAAGCATCGAGGCGCTGAGGCGCGCCACATCTGGGTCACGGGTGCCTGAAATGTAGCTGGCCGCCCAGCGAGCGTAGCAGAGGTAATTGCCGCGGCCTTTGAGCAGGGCCACCCGGAATTGTTCGCCGTCCGTGATTACTCCGGCCGCCACGAGGGCGTCGCGCAGCACGGGAACATCTTTCTGAAGCAGCTGCTCCTGGAGCGCGATCGTGTTCGTGCTGATGACGACACGGCGGCCGTTGCGGATGGCGTCGAGCGCGGCGGGGACGAGGTAGGCGAGGGATTTGCCCACGCCGGTGCCGGCTTCGACCAGCAGGTGTCCCCCATGACCAATCGTGCGACGCACGGCTTCGGCCATGGCTCGCTGTTCTTGCCGCTGCTCGAAGCCGGGCACGACCCGCGCAAGCGCAGCGAAGACGCGTTCGACCTCCTGCCTGGTGACGGGGGCCGGGTTTGCGCGGGGGCTGAGTGGCGGCGGGGCCGTGAACGGGGGCGGCACGGGCAGCGCACTGGGTCGAACCGCCGCCGGCGGCGTGCCGCCAGCGAGCGCCCGCGCGAGGGCGGGAGAATCGGCGGCGACCAGGCTGGCCAGCGATGTCCGGAGGGAGGGTTCGAGCTCATCGGCTCTGCGCATCAATTCCCGGAAGACCCGCGCGGCGAGCCTGGCGTCCGAGAGTGCGCGGTGATGGCTCTCGCCGACGATGCCGAGCGCTGCAGCCACCTCGGCAAGCCCATAGCCTTCAAGGTCGGTGAGGAGGAGCCTTGCGAGCGTGGCGGTGTCGATAGCTTCCAGCCTATCGGTGAACCCGGCCGCGCGGAGGAATTGAAGGTCGAATTCGACGTTGTGTCCAACCACAACTGCGTCGCCCAGGAAGCTGCGGAGGTCTTCGGCGATGTGGTCCAGCGGAGGCGCGGTGGACACGTCGCGGGTGCTGATCCCCGTCAGCCTTTCGATGAACGGCGAGAGCTGGCGGTCGGGATTGACGAGGCTGGAGAACTCGGCCTGCTCGCCGTCGGCGGTGAATCGCACAGCGCCGACCTCGATGATGCGGTCAATCTCCGGGTTGAGGCCGGTGGTTTCGAGGTCGAGTGCGACGTAGGTGGTCATAGGGGGACATCCGTGCGGGACCGCTTTCGAGTCTACGCGCGAGGCGCCCAGGGTGCGATGCGGACATCCTCGCCCGTGATGGCGTCACCTGCTGGCGCGCGGGCGGCCGGTCGGCTGATTGAGGGGCCGGAACGGCCTGCGTAGACTACGGGCCACTTCGCAGGCCGAAGGAGGTCGATGTCGATGAAGGTGTATCCCACCGAAGCCATCCGTAATGTGGTCCTGGTTGGCCACGGCAGCGTTGGCAAGACGAGCCTCGCCGAGGCCGCGCTGTACGAGAGCGGGGCGATCACGCGGCTGGGGTCCATCCAGGACCAGAATACGGTCACCGACTACGACGAGGACGAGCATCGGCGGAAGTTCAGCCTCAACCTGGCGCTGGCGCCGCTCGAATGGGAAGAGCGGAAGATCAACCTGATCGACACCCCGGGTTACGCGGATTTCGTCTCGGAAGTGATTTGCGGGGCGCACGCTGCGGACCTTGCGGTGGTGGTGGTTGACGCGGTTGCGGGGCCGGAGGTGGGTACGGACCGCGCCTGGCAGATTGCGGAGCGCCTCGGGCTGCCGCGCATGATCGTGGTCAACCGGATGGACCGGGAGAACGCGAACTTCGCCGACGTTCTTGCGGCGATGCAGGAGCGCTGGGGGCATCGGGTGATGCCGCTGCAGCTCCCGATCGGTGCTCACGAGTCGTTCAGCGGGGTTGTCGACCTCCTTCACATGAAGGCGTATGTCGGGGAGACCGCCGAGGAGGTGGATATCCCCGACGACCTCCTCGGGGAGGCGGAGCGTCTCCGTGCCCAGCTCATCGAAGGCATCGTCGAGACGGACGAAGAGCTCATGAATAAGTACTTTGCCGACGAGGAGCTGACGGAGGAGGAGCTGCGGCGAGTCCTCCATGGGGGGCTCGACCACAATCTCATCTTTCCGGTGCTGGTGACCTCGGCGACGAGGCTCATCGGCGTTCGGCAGCTACTCCACAACATCGCGTTCAGCGGCCCTTCGCCCGCAGACCGCGACCCCATCCAGGCCGGGGAGGTCCAGCTCACGGCCGACCCTTCGGCACCTCCCGTGGCGCTGGTCTTCAAGACGTCCGCCGACCCCTTCGTCGGCCGGCTGAGCTACCTCAGGGTCGTTTCCGGGCGCATCGGTTCCGACTCTCATCTCTGGAATGCGAATCGCGAGGCCGACGAACGGGTCGGGACGCTATATGTGCAGCGGGGCAGGGAGCAGACCCCCGTCCCTGAGCTCGTTGCGGGGGATATTGGGGTTGTCGCCAAGCTGGCCCACACGGCTACTGGCGACACGCTCGGGAGCCGCGAACGGCCGGTGACCCTCCCGCCGATGGTATTCCCTCCGCCGGTGTTCAGCATGGCCGTGCGGCCGGTGGGGAAGGGAGCGGCTGACAAGCTGGGACCGAGCCTGCAGCGGATGCTCGAAGAGGACCCAGGGCTGCGCCTGGACCGGGACCCTGCGACGGGAGAACTCGTGCTCTCGGGATTGGGGGACGCGCACCTCGAGGTGACGGTCGAGCGGCTGAAGCGGAAGTTCAACGTTGAAGTCGAGCTTGCCCTCCCGCGCGTGCCCTACCGCGAAACCATCACGAAGAAGGCGTCTGCTGAGTACACGCACAAGAAGCAAACCGGCGGGCACGGCCAGTACGGGCGCGTCGTCCTTGAGGTCGAACCGCTCCCGCGCGGGTCTGGCATTCAGTTCACCGAACGGGTTGTCGGGGGCGCGGTACCCAAGGAGTTCATTCCCGCGGTGGAGAAGGGCGTGCTCGAAACCGCCGCCGGCGGCATCATCGCTGGCTATGAGCTGACGGATTGCCTCGTCACACTGGTGGACGGCAAGCACCACCCCGTCGACTCCAACGAGATGTCGTTCAAACTGGCCGCGTCGCAGGCACTGAAGGAGGCCGTGCAGGCTGCAGGCCCCATCCTGCTGGAGCCGGTCATGCTCATCCGGGTGTTCGTGCCGGAAACGTTCGCGGGAGACATCGTGGGCGACCTCAATACGAAGCGCGCGCGCATCCACGGCATCAACCCGGATGGGGGGATGAGCGTGGTCGAGGCCGAAGTGCCGCTGGCGGAGGTCCAGCGGTACGCCTCGGACCTGCGTTCGCTGACTCAGGGCCGCGGCGTCTTCGAGCTGTCGTTCGACCACTACGGGGAAGTGCCTGCCAACATCGCGCAGCGGGTCATTACGGAGCACAAGAAAGAGCTCGAAGCGGCGCACGCGCACTGACGGGGAGTACTCGTTACGGGCTCCCGTCGGAGGTTACATTGGGCAGCACCCGCTTGAACGGGTAGGCGGGTGGGCCGCTTGCCGACCCGGACCGCTGGACCGTGACGGTGATGGTCACGGGCTGCAATTCGCCCAGCAGGGGCTCGATCAGCACGGTGCCGCCCGTTGCGCCGGCCGGGAGTGCCGCAGGGTCGACCCGGATTTCGAGGACGGCATCCGCCCCCGCCTGGACGACCCGCGGACTGGCAGAGATGACCACCTGCTGGTCGCTGCCGACGGCCACGCTTCCGTCGACGACCCTCCCCGGCGGGTCGTTCGGATGCCGAACGAGCAGCCATGCAGCGGACGTGCGGACCCGGAATGGCCCGATGCCAGTACCGAGATTTCGGACGGTGAGCGAGGCCGCGGATGAGCCCGAGCCGGTGACCTGCAAGGTGACGTTGCGTTCGCCGAGCACCTGCAGACGGGGAGCGCCGAGGTACTTCGCCGCCGCAGCGGGTGTTACCGAGGAAGGGGCGTCCCGGTGCGGCTCCAGACCCAGCTCGGGGATGGTGGTCGGGTAGTCCATCGCCGCACAGCCGCCGGCGAAGCTGTTGTCGGCGCATTCCTCGTAGGCAGCGGGGGCGAAGGCCGCGGCAACCTGCGGCACGGAGAGGGCAGGCATGGAGACGGGTCGCGGCGGCCACATGCGGCCCTCAGGGTTCACGGGCGCATCGGGGGCCGGAGGCTGCACTTTGACCAAGTACTGTCCAGCGGACCAGCCGGTGTAGGTCCCGGCGGTCACCTGCCACCAGGTGGCGCCGTTAGCCTCCTGCGGGCCGCCGACGATGGTGACGAGGGTGCCTTCGGGGAGACAGGTGAGGGGCGGATTTCCGCCGGGCGACGGCCGGACGTTGAGGCACTGGCCGTCCGCGCGCACGACGGCCCTGTCGCCGACTGCGAGCGGTGACGGGCTCGCGGTCCCGGTGTCCTCGTTGCCGAGCGGGGGCGGGTAGCTCTGCCCCTTCGGCACTGGCGGATACCGGACACAGCCGTAGACCTTTTCCGGGTAGGTGTAGTCGCCCCATCCGAAGGCGCCAAACCCGGGTGCGTTGGGGTCGTTGCAGTGCCAGGTTTCACCCCGCAGCGGATTGCGGGAGGGGTTGAGGGGGTGATTGACGAATGCGAAGCCGTTGTAGCTCCAGACCGCGTAGTACCAGTCTTCGAGCGCCGCGGGGTCGCCGTTGCCGGCGACCGGCCGCAATTCAGGCGCGGAATTCCACTTGTCCGCAAAGATGCGCACGCCCTCGGCGAGATTGAACAGCGGATGGGTACCGATGATGGCCTGCCGGGCCGATGGCACGCGGATATCAAGCGCAGGGGGCGAGGAGAGGTGGCCCATGCCGGTGGTGATTTGCCCAAGGCCGTAACCGCAGTCGACAGCGGTAATCACGGGCCCGACGCCCCCGTAGGGAACCGAGCCCGCCGCATGCGCCCAGCCGGATTCGATCCACACCATGGCTTTGTAGAGGCTTGGCGGAATCGTTGCGGCATCCGTGCGGGACTGACGTGCAGCCCGTGGGCCAGATTCGAGGCCAGGATATGTCAGGTCGATCCATTCACCGGAGGGCAGCTGGTACGGTGGGGGCACCGCCACGCCCGCGGTGACGAGGTCGATCATCTCCCCGTAGACGCTCACGTAGTCTTCGTGCTCATAGGTATCGAACCCGAAGCCGTAGTTGGGCACGTGGCACGGGTAGTGATCGGCGCGCGCCTGCTGGCGGTCCAGGGTCACTGCCAGGGCCAGCGCCGCCAGGAGCGCGGCGACGGCAGCCGACCTCACCGCCGGACCCACCCCAAGAACCCTCGATACCCGGGGACGGTGCCACGGTCGCCGTCCACGGCGAGCTCGAGTGCAGGCGTGCCCGGGTTGTCGAAGCCAGTGCCGTCCCAGTGCACGACCGCCAGGGCTGTGCCGTCGGGGCTGTACCCGAGCGGCACGTCGAAGCCGGCAGCCGTGAGCCCCTGCGCAGAGGCGTCACCGCTCACCCCCGTGGAGCGAGGGATGCTTCCAAAGGTTGCCCGACCCGCAGTGTCCCACGCAGCTCCGAGGGCTTCGGCGCCGGGCATGGCGGCAACCTGTGCGGCCGCAGCCCGGCCGCCTTCGAGCGAGACGACGCGCGGGGTGTATCGGACGCCGGTGTCGGTCAGCACCTCGACGAAGGCGATGGCGCTGCCGTCGGGAGAGAGTGCCCAATCGCGGGTGATGCTTGTGGAGAGATGGACCAGGTCCTCTCCCTCGGCCTGGAGCGTGGACCCCCGTCCATCGATGGCGACCGTCAGCAGTCGACCGTCCTTCCAGCCGATGGGGTACACGCCAAATGCGCGCTGCGACCAGCGCTGGCGGAGGGCGCCGTCGATGCCGACCTCGAAGACATCAACGGCGCCTTCATTCTCGCGTGTCCGGGTGACGATGACGGCAGACCCGGCTGGGGTCCATAGCGGCTCCTGGGCTGCGTCGATGCCGGTGACGAGCCGGGTCGTGGTTCCCTGGAGGATGTCGATGAGGAGCAGGCTGGCGACCGGCTGCAGCGGCGTGCCGGCGTCCACGGCAGCGACGGCGAGGAACCTGCCGGCGGGGTCGACGGAACCGGTAACGGCGAATCCATCGAGATGCGGCACCCGGGCCAGCTCGACAACCGTATCCGGCTGGTCTGCGCGCGCAATGCCGACAACGTCGACGGCGCCCTCGGTCCTGGTTACGACGGCGTAGAGGCCAGGGGGCGCGGAGGCGAACGCGCTGGAGGGTCCCGTCACGCCGCCGACCCCAGCCACAATGCCCCAAGCGATAGGACCGAGCGCCAGCACTGCTGCCAGGCCGGTGACGATGAGCACGAGGCGGCCGAATCGACCGACGCCGGGGTCTGACGAAGGGCGCCGGTAATGAGCGGCAGCCTGGCGCTGTTCGCGGCTGATTGCCATCAGTTCCCCCTTACCCAGCCGGCAAACGAGGCGGCCGGGTCATCGGTCAGAAGTTCGCGCGCCGCTGGGCTCGCAAGCCAGAGCGACGCTGAGGGTCGGGAATCGGCGGAAGCGCCCGCCGAGTAGGTCGAGACGACGAGGTAGTCGCCGACTGGGGCGTAGGCGTGAGGAACGACCCAGGCAGCCTCGGTGCTAGGGTCTTCGAGCTGGAGCGTGCCCCCGGGGCCGCCGAACACGGGGATGGGATTTCCCGGCTGCCAGGTGGCTCCGACCTGGTTGCGGCCGGATTGCAGCGTGGTCACCGCGCCGGTGGCGATGGTCAGCGTCTTTCCCACGTAGGTCCGCGACGAGGCGCTGAGGACATCGATGAAGGCGACGCGCGAGCCGTCCGGGCTCAGCGCCCAGTCACGGGTACGGCCCGGCGAGAGCTCAGCGACGCGCTGAAGCGAGCCGCCTCGGACCATCCAGAGGTTCGAACCGGCCTGGTCGACGACGACGATGAATAGCCTGCTGCCATCAAGGCTATAGCCAAGCGGCACCACCTGAAAGCTCGCGGTGAACTGCGCTGCCTCAGTCGTCTGGAGTGTCACCGGGTCGATTTCGATGACCTCGAGCACGCCGGGTTCGCCGCTAGCGACGACGGCCAACTTCGAACCGTCGGCACGCCAGGCGAACGCTGAGAGATATTCGAAGCTGCCGTCAACGGTGCGTACGCGGCCGTCGAGATCGACCAGGGAGAGCGCCGCGCCGGCCCCGCGCGTCCCATCGACAGAGAGCACGGCGATGCGGTCGCCGGTTGGGGCGGCCGCGGCCCGGGCGTGCAGGCCGGTGAAGGTGTAGGGGAACGCTGCCAGCTGGCGGGGCTCCGACCCGGGCGTGGCCGACCGCACGAGGAGACGGTCCAGGCGAGTTTCGGTCTCGGGCTCAAGGTAGGCCACCGACCGGATTTCACTGGCCGGGATGGCGGGGGCTGCGACGCCGTCAGTGGAGACGGGCGCCGACGATGAGAGCGCCCACGCGGCAACGGCCACCGCGCAGGTAAGCCCGGCGAGCAGGAAGGGGAACAGGGGACGCCAGGGGAGAGAGTCTCGACGTATCCCGGGTGCGAGCACGCGGCAACCTCGCGCTTGCGGGCGGAAATTCCGCCCTGGTCTTACGCCGGGTCTCGACACCCCGGCGCTCGGCCACCTGGCAAGGCGGTCGGTACCCCCGCAGTACCGCCGGGTACGCCCCAAAGGAGCGTGCCAGCGCCCCCTTCGTGGGGGCTCGTTGCGCCCGAACGTAACAAGGGTACCGGGTGGCGTCAATGCGGGTTTACGCTGCGCTTCCCGTTGCGGACACCGCCGTAACCGCTCGCTGTGCTAGCGTTGGCTCGATGATCTGGTACCTGAATGCGCTCCAGGACAACCCGGCGGTGTTCTTCGTTTACCTTGCGGCGTGGCTCGTGGCCATCATGACCGGGCTCGCGTTTCATGAGTTCTCTCACGCGTGGACGGCCTACCAGCTCGGCGACGATACCGCTCAACGGAACGGCCGGCTCACGCTGAATCCGCTGGCGCACCTGGACCCCATCGGCTCGACACTGTTGCTGCTGTTCGGGTTCGGCTGGGCCAAGCCCACGCCGGTGAACCCTTGGCGGCTCCGGACGGGCCCGCGGCAGGGCTTCGCCCTGGTGGCGGCGGCGGGGCCTGCCTCGAACTTCTTTTTCGCGGCCGTGGCCGCCATCCCGATCCGCCTGGGATTGGTCGAGTCGTCGCTCCCCACGATCGAGGCTGTGATCCGAAGGGGTTCGGGGGAGGACTACCTGTGGCTGTTCCTCTCGTTCGTCATCACGCTGAACGTGATCCTGGGGATTTTCAATCTCATTCCCATTCCGCCGCTCGACGGGTTCAAGGTGGTGACAGGCATCGCGCCGCGCGAGGTAGCGCGTGCGCTGGAGCAGCTGGCGCCCTGGGGGCCCGGCATCCTGATGACGCTCATTGCTGTCGGGTTCGTCACGGGCTTCAGCCCGCTGGGCTGGCTCATCGGCCTGGTGTACGACGACGTGCTCAGGGTCATCATCGGGGCGTGACCTGCGCAGGGGCACAACCGGATTGTGATAGGCTGATGCCACGTCTCGGGCGCCTTGTTGTGCGCCCCGCGGGTGGGTTCCATGTCTGAAAACCGGATCGCCATTATTGGGACGGGCCTCATCGGCACGTCGATCGGGCTCGGACTGGCTCGCAGGCCGGGCCGCAATTATGAGCTGGTCGGCGCCGACCGGGACCGCGCGAATGCGAAGGCGGCGAAGAAGCTCGGGGCTATCGACCGCGAAGTTGGCTCGCTCGAAGAAGCGGTCGAGCGGGCGGGGCTCGTCGTCATCGCGACGCCCGTCGTGGCAGCGCGGCGCATCCTCGAAGACATTGGTCGCTTTCTGACTCCCGGGGCCGTGGTAACCGACGTTTGCAGCACGAAGGCCGAAGTAATGCGCTGGGCAGCGGAGTTCCTCCCGGAGACGGCACACTTCGTCGGCGGGCACCCAATGGCTGGTCGTGAGAAGAGCGGGCCGGAAGCGGCCTCGGCCGACCTCTTCCAGGGGGCCACATGGGCGGTCACACCGTCGCCCCGCGCGGACGAACGGGCCGTGCAGGTCGTCTTGGGCCTGATCGAGGCTCTCGGCGCGGTGCCGCTCTACATCGACCCTGCTGAGCACGACCAGTACGCTGCGGCGGTGAGCCACGTGCCGTTGCTCGCTTCCGTGGCGCTCTTTCGAATGGTCCGCGACAGCCAGGGCTGGGAGGACGCCGCACTCCTCGCGGGACCGGGGTTCCGCGACATCACCCGCCTGGCGAGCGGGGACCCGACCATGGCACGCGACATCATGCTCACTAACCGGGAGGCGGTGCTGCACTGGATTGGCCGGCTCCAGGACGAGCTCGGCAGCATCCGAACGGCGTTGGAAACGGGCGCGGATGCTATCTATGACCTGTTTCGGTCGACACAGCTCGACCGCGATACATTCATCGAGCATCCCCCACAGCGGCGGCGCCCGGAGGGGGTGGAGCCGCCATCGGCGCGGGACGCGATTGGCCGTATGTTCGTCGGCGGCCTGTACGACCGCATCAAGGAAGCATCGGACCGTCTCCCGACGGCTCCCGCGGATGACCGCGAACTCCGGCGAAAGCTGGGGATGGAGGACGACCGTCCGTGAAGATTGCCCGCCCCGCGCGTATTCGAGCCGAGGTGGAAGTTCCGCCCGACAAGTCGATTTCGCACCGGGCGCTCCTCTTCAACGCCATCGCCGATGGCATGGCGACGATTGAGCAGATTCTCGATTCGGAGGATGTCCGCTCGACGGCGCGGTGCTTGCGTGCTCTTGGCGTCCCGGTCGACTGGCCCGAGGGCTCGAGCGTGGCGCGTGTGACCGGACAGGGGCTTCATGGCCTGTTCGAGAGCGAGGAAGTCCTCGATTGCGGCAACAGTGGGACAACCATGCGGCTCCTGCTCGGGCTGCTGGCAGGCCACCCCCTGCTCTCGGTGTTGACGGGGGACAGTTCGCTGCGCTCGCGGCCGATGGCGCGGGTCATTGCCCCGCTTCGCGAGATGGGCGCCACTATCCTGGCGCGGCGCGGCGACACCGTGGCGCCGGTCGTCATCAAGGGCGGCGACCTCCGCGGCATTCGATACGAGTCGCCGGTCGCGAGTGCACAGGTGAAGTCGGCCATTCTGCTCGCGGGCCTCTATGCCGATGGAGCGACGACGGTTCGTGAGCCGAGCCGGTCGCGGGACCATACGGAACGGCTGCTGGCAGCGATGGGGGCGTCCATCAGCGTCGACGGGCCTTCGGTCACGGTCTGGCCCGCGGACCGCCTGGCAGCCCAGTCAATGCGGGTGCCCGGTGACATCTCGAGTGCAGCCCCGTGGATGGTCCTGGCGGCCTGCCACCCCGATGCCGAGGTCAGTTTGCGCGGGGTCAACGTGAATCCCACGCGGACAGGCCTCCTGGACATCCTGCAGGCGATGGGGGCGGATATCGAGATGCTTGAGCAGCGGGAGGTCGGCGGTGAGCCAGTTGCGGACATCGTCGTGCGGAGCAGCCGACTCCGGGGCACAACCGTGTCGGGTTCCCTCGTGCCGCGTGCCATCGATGAGCTGCCGCTCGTGGCCCTTGCGGGGTGCTTCGCCGACGGCGTCACCGTCGTTCGCGACGCTTCGGAGCTGCGCGTCAAGGAGTCGGACCGGATTCGGGCCGTCGTCGAGATACTTGGCCGGATGGGGGCCGAAATCGAGGAGCGGGACGACGGCTTCGAAGTCCGCGGCACGGGCGCGCTGCGGGGCACGCGCGTCCATGCGCGGGGAGACCACCGGATTGGCATGCTGGGCGCGATTGCCGGGAGCCTCGCGGATGAGGAAACGGATGTGCTGGACGACGCGGTCGCGGTGTCATACCGCCAGTTCTGGGAACATCTCGGGAGCGTCGTTAATACGGTGACCGCCTGATGTGTACCAAACCGCTGGTCATCGTGCTCCACGGTCCTTCAGGGGTCGGCAAGGATTCCGTCATCGAACGGCTGCGCGAGCGCCTGGACATCCACCGTGCGACCAGCTCGACGACGCGGGCTCCGCGGGCTGACGAGCAGGACGGGGTTGACTACCACTTCCTGACGGAGGCGGAATTCCGGCGGAAGATCGACGCGGGCGAGTTTGCCGAGTGGGCGAACGTCTACGAAGACCTGAAGGGCGTGGAACGGCGGGAGATTGAGCCATTCCTTGCTGCCGGGAAGGACGTCATCATCAGGACGGACGTGCAGGGAGCGCGCACCTGGCGGCGGAAGCTCGAAGGGGCCGTGTTCATCTTCCTGATGGCAGAGGACCGGGAAGCACTGCGGCGACGGCTCATTGGACGGCAAAGCGAAGACGCCGAGAGCCTGGCCGCGCGGCTAGCCGCGCTGGAAGAAGAGCTGGCCGACATTCCCAATAATGATTATGTCGTCATCAACCGGCATGGCCAGCTCGAGGAGGCGGTCGACGAAATCGTGCGCATCATTGAGGCCGAGAAGTGCAACCCGGACCGGCCGCCCGCGCGCCTGCTGGCATAGCGCCGGGACAGTCAGGTGCCTACCATGCCCACATCTCACCAGAGGAACGGAGTTTGCCCGTGCACGCATCGGTCGCCCAGATGTTCAGCCTCGACGGGAAGGTCGCGCTCGTAACCGGCGCTTCGAGCGGCCTGGGTGTGGCGCTTGCCCGCGGACTTGCGCGTGCCGGGGCGAACGTGGTTGTGACCGCGCGTCGGCAGGAGCTCATCGAACAGACCGCGGCGATGCTGCGCGAATTCGGCGTGGAGGCGGAGGCGTACCCGGCCGACATCACGGACGAGGATCAGTTTGAGCGCCTGTTCGAGCGGACCGCGGAGCGGTTTGGCAGGCTCGACATCATGGTGAACAACGCGGGCTACACCGACCGCTCAGGACTGCGACACGACCTCGGCAGCTTCAAGCGCATGCGGTCGGTCGTCGAACTGGACCTACTGGCGACGATCAACGGCTGCCGGCTTGCTGCCCGGCAGATGCTCGCGCAGGGCACCGGCGGAGTGATCATCAACATCAGCTCGATTCTTGGACGGGTAGGGAGCGAGTTCCGTGCGGCGTCGTATCACGCAGCGAAGGGTGGCGTCGACGCGCTCACGCGGGTGCTCGCACTCGAATATGCGCGCGAGGGCATCCGCGTCAACGCGATCGCGCCTTCGTATTTCGACGGCACTGAGCTGATGGGGAAGGTGTTTGAATCGACACCGGGGACGCGTGACCAGGCGGTTTCGCGCACGCCGATGGGACGGCTCGGGCAGCCCGAAGACCTCGAGGGGGCGATAATCTACCTCGCTTCGGATGCCGCGCGTTTCGTTACCGGGCACATCCTGTATGTCGACGGGGGATGGACTGCAGGCGGGGGGTACCACCAGATTGCGCCGCCATGGGAAACGGAGCCGGGGCACCAGCGACTCGCCTGAACGGCCGGTGCCCCGGACACGGCAATCAATGAAACAGCCCGGCGATACCGGGCTGTCTGAAGAAGCGGAGGTGGCGACCCCGAGCGGATTCGAACCGCCGATCTCCACCTTGACAGGGTGGCATGTTAGACCACTACACCACGGGGCCGAACGCTCATGATGGTACGGGCGGGACGCCTCCCGGGCAAGCAGGAGCGCGGGCGTCGGTGTCGGCCTCGAGGAACTGTCGAGCTGCAGTGAACAGACGGCGCGCGATGCTGGCCCCGGGACAGTGGTTCTCGACGGCGCGGCCATTGAAGACCCCGTAATGCCGAGTGAAGAGGTTGCCGGTGCCGTGCGCGAGGCGCTGCTCGACCTCGTCGAGCGCTGCCTGTTCGGCGGGCTCAGGCCGCCAGCCGGGGGCGCCATCATACGACCAGCAACACGCTGCAAGAAGTGCACCGACGGATTCGACGCCGGCCATGACTTCAGATGCCTCCGCCGGGGTGAGGTGCCCGGCCCGGACCTCGCTGTCGGTGATGGCACGTACCGCCATTACCCAGGCGTCGACGGGAGCGAATTCCGAGGGTGCCACCGCGCGAAGGGCCGGACCGTCGAAGAGCACCGGCACCCGCTCGACGGCGTCGAGCACCCGCTCCGGCAGGCCGGGTTCGACCTTCGAGAGCACGATGCGGTCGGGGCGAATCACGGCGGGCCGTCGCCCGTGGCCAGGCCCGAGCCGTTCGTCCAGCCAGCGCTGCAGGTCGTCGAGCAACGTCACCGGCTAGTGGGACACCGCGGTCGGGAGGGTTTTCGCCTCTGCGACCCACTTCTCCACGGAGGCGAGGGAAGGCACCTGTCGAACGAGCTTCTTCGCCTCGTTGACCTCGACGAGCTTTGCGTGGAGGTTCTCCGGGCGGCGCTGGGCGAGCTCGGGCACGCTATCAACGCCCGCGGCTTCGAGGAGGTCCGAGTACTCCGAGCCGACCCCGGAGATGCGCATGAGGTCGGCGCGGTTGACCCATTCGAGGACTCGGGCGGGCGTGATGCCCAGCTCGGCCGCCAGCTGTTCGCGTCCCTTTGCTGTGCTACCGCGCTCCAGCAGCTTTTCCGTTGTCGGGATTCCCGCAGCCTCGAGCCTGGCGGCGTACGCCGGACCGATGCCTTCGATATCGATGACCTTTGGCATGGGGCACCTCTCTGCCCGGGTCGGGCGGCTGCATGGTACGCGAACATGCGGAGCGGTGCAGCATCGCAATGATGGACCGGAGCTTCAGACCGCGGCGGCGACCAGGTCGAGCACCTCCCGGGGGGAGAACCTCCCGGGGCCGCTGCCGTTTGCTGCGAGACGCACGGCGAGGTCGCGGACGACGCGGTTAGCCGGTGTCGGGACGCCATGCTGGAGTCCGAGGAGGATGATTTCGCCGTTGAGGTAATCGACCTCGGTCTCGGTCCGGCCTCGGAGCACGCTCTGGAGTGTCGAGCTTCCGGAGCGGTCCTCGCCGCTGACCGGCACAGAGCGGTAGTGGGCGGTGACGCGCTGGCGATACTCTTCAGGGGAAACGGCACGGATTCCGGCGGCGCTGTAGCAGGCCTCGCCTTCGTCCCGGAGGAGGGTGAGGATTTCCCCCACCTCACCGCCGGCACCCCATGAGCTGCGGCCCACGACGACGTCGAGCGCGTTGCCGAGATTGAGGAGGAGCTTGCGGTATTTGAGCTCCATCACGTCGGGAGCGGGAAGGCTGCGGAAGCCAGCAGTGTCGAGGGCGCCGCAGACGGATTCGATGAGCGGGTCGACACCGGCGGGAAATCGTCCAGCGTGGAGGCAGCCGCTGAGGGGCGCGCCTGACGCGGTCACGACGCCGGGCTCGAGATGCGTCGCCGGAAGTGCCACGAGCATCGCGTACGTGGAGCGGAAGCGGCGCGCGGCGAGCCGTTCGTTTTCAACGCCGTTCTGTGCGCAGATGACCGGGATGGTATTCCCGGCGGCGGCCTCGAGGGCAACAAGGGCCGGCGCAGTATCCTGCGTCTTCATCGCGAGGAAGACGACCTCATCGCCTCGCCAATCGACCTCAGCAGGGGAGCTTGCGACGGGCAGGCGCAGCGTCTTGGAACCCCCGGGCGTGTTGAAGCGCAGACCGTGAGACCGGAGCGCCTCGAGGTGTGCGCCCCGAGCGATGAGGAGCACGTCGCCGCCGGCTTCGTGGAGCCGCGCTCCGATGGTTGCGCCGATCGCCCCGGCACCGTAGACGACGAATCTGGTCACGGCTCGCCGCCATGCGCGGGTATGGATGCCTCGTCGGTGGTGCGCGGCTGACGGCCTCGGGGGCGCACTGCTTCGAACCCTGCCTGCATTGCGACGAGTCCGAGCCCCGCGAAGAGGACGAAGTCCCCGAGTGAGTAGATGTTGGTGCCGTAGAGCGGGAGGTCGACGATATACCGGTCGGACAGCCAAAAGAAGCGGATGTCGTCACGGCGCAGGACGACATCCTTACCGTGGTTGGTTTGGCGGCCGATGTCGGCCTCGGTCACTTCGGGAAAGGCGCCGGAACGCCGGAGGATCTCGTAGTCGATGGGCATGGAGCCACTGTGGGCCGACATCGGGATGAGGTTCATGATGATCCCAGCCGAAACGAGCCAGGCGCCGACGAAGCGGCGGAAGTGGAGCGCCATCGCCGCGAGGGCGATGGTGGTCACGAAGAATAGGGTGCGGCGAGCGGTTCCGGCTGCGCCGTCGAGCGGCATGAACGAGATGGCGAGCTGTTGGGCTGCGAAGATGGCAACCGCGGCGGCGAGCACAAAGAGATCGCCCGCATGGCGTTTCATGCGGGCGATTGTCGCGAAATTTGCTGGTTCTTGCAGGGCCCTTGCCCTGTTCGGTTTTACCAGGACTGATAAGGAGCGGCCCCAGCGAGAGCAATGACGGCGAGCGCCGAGACCGAGATGGCCAGGGTGATGAGGCGGCGAGTCATCTGCGAAGTTCCTCCGGAACGGTTTTGTCGCCCGGAGGGTAAGGCGCAGGTTCTCGCGAAATTCTCGCGAGAGGGAGTTGGCGATGACGTCTAGACAGCTGCGCCCGCGGCGATTGCTGCTCGCAATTCAGAGAAACGTTCGGGCAGCTGGACGCCGAGCTCCTGCTCGTAGAGTTCGGCGTACTGGTCGATGAATCGGAGGGCCTGGACGGCCTGGCCTGCGCGGCTCTGGTAGCGGGCGAGCTCGTAGGCGGCCTCTTCGTTGAAGCGGTCGGCGCGGAGGATGCGCTCAAGACAGAGGACGGCTGCTTCGAAGTCTTTGCGGGCTGCGAAGTAGCCCGCAAGCGCCGCGAGGGATGCGTGCGCCGAGTCGCGGAGGCTGGCGCGCAATGCAGCGGCCCATTCGGATTCGAACGTCTCGGCGAATGGGCCCTCATAAACTTCGAGCGCCTCCTGGAAGGCGAGCGCCCGCTCCTTGCTCCCGGGCTCGGCACGGCGGCCCCGCTCGATGGCGGCCTGGAACCTGTCGACGTCCCATTCGAATTCGCCCTCGGGATTGAGGAGGTAGGCCCCCCCCTGTTTGACCACGGACTCGGCGTAGAGGGCGCGCCGGACGCGATACAGGTTGGAGTGGAAGGCAGAGTTGCATTTCTCCCGCGGAAGTTCAGGGTAGAGCAACTCGACGGCTTCTTCTTTGCGGATGCCTTCCCGGTGGGCCAGGAGAAGGAAGAAGAGCTCCCGGGCGCGGGCGCTCGCCCACTGCTCGTCGGTGACCTGCCGTCCGCCAACCGTCACGGCGACGCGGCCGAGGCTGCGGGCGACGACGCGAGGGAAGCGGCCGCCAGTCCCGCCGGACACGGGCTCGGGCTCGGCTCCGGTGACGATGAAGCTCTGGCGCTCGAGAATCTCGCGGAACCAGCGCCCGGCGGACGAGCGGGATGCGGCCCACTGAGCGAACATGGGATTTTCGCGGACGAGCGGGACTAGCACGTTCGTCATCCACGGCTGGCGTATCGCGGCCGCGCACTTCGCGAGCGCCTCCTCGGCCTCGGCGCGGCGGTTGAGGCGGAAGCGGGCCATTGCGAGCCGGTACCAGGCGGCCGCGGCCTGCGGCGCGACATCCATCGTCTCAAAGGCCGCCGCCGCTTCTTCCGCGAGGGCAGCGGCCGACAGTGCGTTGGCTGCCGCGAGGTCGACGGACGCCTGGCGGAGCTTGCAGTAGGCGATGTCGTACTGGTTACCCGAGGCGAGGGCGACGAGCATGGCGCGGCGTGCGAAGAAGTCTGCCTGCTGGACGTCGCCGAGCCCGAGATGGGCCCCCGAGAGGCCAGCGATGGAAAGCGCGGCGAGCGTCTCGTCGAGCGCCTCGTTGGCACAGATGCGGATGGCCTCCTCGTAATGCTCTTTCGCCTTGGCGAAGTGCCCGAGCGCGAGCTCGGCATCTCCGAGGGAGCCCGTGGCATAGGCAACGTTCCGGCGGTTGCCGCAGGCGACGCCTTCGCTGACAGCCTCTTCGAGGACGGTCACGGCGCTCTTGAAGTCCCCGGCGTCGAGGTGCGCCATGCCGAGGTTGTTGAGTGTCCAGCCGAGGTTGGAAGAGCGCCCCAGGGAGCGCCAGCCGCGCGCAGCACGTGTCAGCACCGTTACGGCCGCGGGTGCATCGCCGTGCATGGCCAGCGCCTGGCCGAGCGTGGACCGGGCAAGCAGGTCGAGGGGGCTCAGGTGGTTGCGCTCGGCTTCGTCGATGGCGGCCCGGAGGAGCTCCTCGGCCCGGGGGAAGTTGCGGGTGACGCTCAGTTCGACTTCGGCGCGCTGGTAGATGACCTCAGCGTGAAGGGCAGGGTCGTCCCAATCCACGGCCCGGAGATGCTCGGCCTCGGCCTGCAGCTCCTCGAAGCGGCCGAGCAGGCGGAGCGCACGGAGGCGCGCAAGGTGCGCGTGGGTGCGGGCCGAGCCGCGGGCGCTGCGGTTAGCGATGACACGGCCCGCAAGCTGGAGAGCCTCTTCGGGGTCGCCGACGTGCGCCTCGACGCGCGCGCAGAGCGCGAGGAGAAGCGGGGAACGCTCGAGGCTTGCCGGACTGACTCCGGCGAAGGCCTCCCTGAGCAGGGAGAAGCAGCCGCGGAGGATGAGATGGTGTCCGTGGTCCTCGAGGAGCCCTGAGAGCTGGGCCTCTGTCCCCTGTGAGCGAGCGAGCTCCACCGCTTCGACGTGGCGACCGGAGCGGACCAGCGCGGCAAGGACTGATTCGAGGGCAGACTGGAATCCCTCGGGGTCGGATGCGGCGAAATCGCGGGCGAGGAACTCCCGGAACAGCGGGTTGAGGCGGAACTCACGGGACGACAGGTGTTCGCAGAGGAAGTCTCGTCGGTTGACCCAGCTTGCGAGCTCGCGCCACGTCCGGAGCCCGAATTCGAGCTCGACCTGTGTACGCTCGACCGATGGCTGGAGGGCGAGCCGATGGAGGACGGGGCGGAGAGCCTGCGGGACGGGCTGCCAGACCTCCTGCTCGAGATAGCGGTCGAAGTCGGCAGCCGAGACCCCGGCGAGCGATTCGCCGGCGAGCGTGGCCATGACGCCGACGGGCCAGCCGGCGGTCTGCTCCAGCAGCTGAACCGGGTCCATCTCGATACCGGCGAGGGAGATTGCCGCTGCAGTTTCCTCGCGGGTGAATGCCAAGACCGACTGGCCAATGATGGCAATCTCGCCGGTGGCGAATCCTTCGTTGAGCCGCGGGAGGAAGGGCGTCTCTCGTCCGCAGAGGACGAGCTCGTGGCCTTCCGCCATCGCTTCGATGAGCCAGCCGAGGAGCTGCAGGGTTTCTTGTGAGTTTGCGATGGCGTGGACGTTGTCGAGAACGAACACGAGCGGACGCTCGCACCGGGCGGCTGCTTCGTGCACCGCGGACACGACATACGCCTGGAGGTCGCTCGGCTTGAGCGCGGTGGGAGGCGGCGGAGCGAGCAGGCTGCGCTGGAGGGCACATCCGACCTGGTAAGCGAACGCTTCGGGAGCTGCCGAGGACGAGTCGAGCGAGAGCCAGCGGGGCTCGTAATCCAAGTCCTCGAGGGCCATGGCGACGCTCGTGGTCTTGCCGTACCCGGGCGGTGCGATGACGGCGATTACCCCGTTGCCGATTGCCCGGTGGAATTCGGCGACGAGGCGCGGGCGCGCGACAAGCCGACGCGGGAGCCGGGGAACCGCGAAGCGGCCGCCTGCCCCGGCGGACGGACGGACGGGGGTTGCTGGGGTTGCCGTCATCTCCAAGCGGAATGGTACGCCCGCGGGGGGACCGCCCGCCAGTACCTGCGGGGTGGCCGGGAGGTTGACGCGGCGCCGTGGGCCGGTGTTATGGTGACGCGGCCAGCGCCCCCGCAGTTGGTGATGCCATGCGATGGTTCCTGTTCCCGGCGATTCTCGCCGGGGTTGTCCTGTCTGGTGCCACGCTGTTCCGGAGCGCGGATGTCCGCGCGGCGGGCCCATGCGGTACGCCGCACGACGCGCTCGATCCTGACGAGCAGCAGTTCATTCAGCTCATCCAGGGCTGGCGGAACCAGCACCTTTCGTACTCGACGCCGCTGCAGGTTTCGGGACCTCTCAATGCCGCGGCGGCGTGGTTCGCCCAGTGGCAGGTGGAGAACGGCGCTCCAGGCGGGCACACCGACGGCTTCGGGCGGACGTGGGTGCAGCGCGCGCTGGACTGCGGCTATTCCGGCACCACTTCCGGGGGCACGCCGTACGCTTACGGGAGCGGGGAAGGCATCCGGGCGTACGCTTCGAGCCAGACGTTGAACATTTCGGCGGCGCAGGCAGCTTCAGACATCACCTATCCCGGGAGCGGGGTGTACGCGGAGACGAGTTCGAGCTCGCTCCCGTTCAAGTGTGTGGGGGCCGGGCGCGCTTCGAGCGGGGACGGTAAGCGGGTCGCGTGGGTGGTGATCATCGCGCAATACCCGGCCGGTTCGCCCTGTCCGGGTGCATCCGCTTCTGCACCGACGCCGTCGGCAACATCCACGCCGACGGCGACGCCGACGCGAACGCCAACGTCGACGCCCACCCCAACGCCTTCACCGACACCGCTGCCGCGGGGCGATGGTGCCTCCATCACGCTCTGGGCGGGCTGGAACCTGGTGATGCCGCCTGCGGGGCCTGTGGAGGGAGTGCTGGCCCGGGCGGCCGGCTGCTACGAAGCCGTGTATCAGTTCGACGGCTCGCGGTGGCTGCGATATATCCCGGGAGGACCAAGTTACGTCAACTCGCTGCATGTGCTGAGCGGCGGCCCGGCGTGGGTGAAAGGAACGGCGGCGAACTGCGGCCTCGTCGTCCTGTAGGGTGCGCCGGCGGGAGCGCGGCCCGCTACTGCTACAGCGACCCGGGGAGGACGGTGAAGCCGGGGGAGTTGGCGATGGCCTGGCCGAGCGTCACGAGGGCCGCGACGCAGACGAGGGCGATGAGCGCGAGGATCAGGGCGTATTCGGCGAGCCCCTGCCCCGTTTCGTCCACTGGTGACGGGCGACGCAAAGCGAGCCGCGCGATGATTCGTTTCATGCAGGCAAATCCCCCGGGTAGTCTCTCCCTGCTCGTACATTCGGCCGAGGGCGCCGAAATCAACCGGGGCGCGCCGGGAGAGAGTGCGTGACGCAGGCGTGAACCGGGTTACGGGGCGGCGATGCCAACGCCCGGGCGGGTGCCGGAGAGCACGCGGGCCACGTCGAGCGGCACGTCGGTGATGACAGTAGTGGTACCCGCGGCCCACAGGCGGGTCAAAGTTGGTTCGATCGGGTCCCGGGCTCTGAGAGTCCAGGCGGCGAGTTCGATCCCGCGCGGTGCCAGGTGCTCCCCAAGATTGAGGCCCAGCTCCGCCATGCGCAGGACGGTGCCGATGTCGACCATCCACTCGACCGCGCCGGGGACGAGGCCGTGGAGCTCGTCGATCCGTGTTTCGAGGTACTCGAGCACGGTGGGGTAGGGGTTGCGTGCGAGGGGCGAGTCGTCCCAGAAGCCGTGGATGCCGCGCTGGCGGGGATAGAGCGACTGGCGGCGGCCGGCGGTGTAGTTCAGGAAGAGGGTTGGGTCGAACGCGACGGGGACGCGGGTGAACTTCCGCAGGTTCCACGGGGACTGTGAGCCGAGGATGACGCGGCCGGCAAGGGGCTCGAGGGCGGATTCGAGGCGCTGAACGCGCTCGGGTGAGATTGGACGATTCAGTTTGAGGTCGACCTGGAGGACGGTGTCTGACCTGCGCATGACGTCGACGACCTCGTCGAGCAGTGCGAGCGGCTCACCGGTGGCACGGTAGGAGACCGCGCGGAGCGCGAGGAGGGACGCCTCGGCGACGCGGCCGGCACCGGTGGTCAGGCGGTCGAGTGTCGAGTCGTGGAAACAGACGAGCGTATCGTCGGCGGCGAAACGGACGTCGACTTCGAGCCGGGGAACGCGGGCTTCGACGCACACGAGGACTGCAGCGAGTCCGTTGGGGGCGTGGGCAGCAGAGAGGGCGGCGGAGTGACAGCATACGACGCGACGTCGGCCGGAAATAGTCGGCTGCAGTGCGGCGGGCAACCAGTCGTCGGCGTCGCCCATGAGTCCACCATATCTCTCACGGGGTTAACGAACGAGTTCGGCCACTGGGCAGGTACGGACGATGCTGGACCGGGACCCGGAGCGGAGGTAAGGTGGAGGTAGCGGTTATTGGCAAGTGCGTCGCAGTTGTCGCGACGCGAAAGGCCCGTGATATACTCCCGCGCGTCCTGAGGGGGCCGCTAGCTCAACTGGCAGAGCAGCTGACTCTTAATCAGCCGGTTGGAGGTTCGAGTCCTCCGCGGCTCACCAGCTCCCTGTTCGACCGCCGGGCAGCCACGCGGCCGCCCGGGCACTTCGTGGGGAAGTGTCGGAATCGGCAGACGAGCATGACTTAGGATCATGTGCCGCAAGGCGTAGGAGTTCGAGTCTCCTCTTCCCCACCACTCGAACCCCGTCGGCGGCCACAACCGGTCATTGCCGGCACGGCCGGGCGCGAAAGGAGAAGGGATGCCGCTACTCGAGGTCAAAGACCTGCGAACGTACTTCTACACGCAGGAGGGCGTCGTCAAGGCTGTCGACGGCACCTCGTACGTGGTGGAAGAGGGAGAGACGCTAGGGCTCGTGGGTGAATCGGGGTGTGGGAAGAGCGTCTCTGCGCTGTCCATCCTGCGCCTGATTCCCCAGCCGCCAGGGAAGATTGTTTCCGGCGAGATCATTTTCAAGGGCCGGGACCTGCTGAAGCTGGACGAGGACGAGATCCGGAAGATTCGCGGCAACGAGATCGCGATGGTCTTCCAGGAGCCGATGACGTCGCTCAACCCGGTTTTGACTATCGGGCGGCAGCTGACGGAGACGCTCGAGCTGCACATGGACCTTCACGGGCAGGCGGCCCGCAACAGGGCGGCCGAGCTGCTCGAAATGGTCGGCATCCCGGAGGCGAAGCGGCGCCTCGACGATTATCCGCACCAGTTTTCGGGCGGGATGCGCCAGCGTGTGATGATCGCGATGGCCATGAGCTGCAACCCGAAGCTGCTCCTGGCGGACGAGCCGACGACGGCGCTGGACGTCACGATCCAGGCGCAGATTCTTGAGGTGATGAACCGGCTGAGCCGCGAGTTCGGCACGGCGGTCATCATCATCACACACAACCTCGGCGTGGTGGCCCGGTATGCGGACCGGGTCAATGTGATGTACGCGGGCCGGGTCATCGAGACGGCATCGGCGGTGGAGCTGTACCGCAATCCCAAGCACCCGTACACCGTGGGCCTGCTGAACTCGGTGCCGCGACTGGACGAGACGCGCAAGGAGAAGCTCATCCCAATCGAGGGGCTTCCGCCGGACCTCGCTCACCTGCCGCCGGGTTGCCCGTTCTACCCGCGGTGTGCCTGGCGGGTGGACCGCTGCCGGGAGGAGTACCCGCCGTTCAACCTCGTGGGCGAGAAGCACTACGCCGCCTGCTGGGAATCTGATCGCGTCCGCCGGGAGGTGCCAGTTGGCGCAGCAAACTAGCTCCACCATGCGACAGGGCCGTGCAGCGATCGGTGACACGCTTGTCACGGTCAACGGGCTGAAGGTTTACTTCCCGGTTACGTCCGGCATCATCTTCCAGCGGAAGGTCGCTGATGTCCGGGCCGTCGATGACATCTCGTTCGAGATTCGACGGGGCGAGACGTTGGGCCTCGTGGGCGAATCCGGCTGTGGGAAGAGCACGACCGGCAAGGCGATTTTGCAGCTGACTCGCCCGACCGCCGGGTCGGTGGTCTTTGACGGGACCGACCTGACTAAGGTTCGCGGGGGCGAGCTTCGCCGGTTCCGGCGCCGGATGCAGATGATCTTCCAGGACCCGTACGCGAGCCTGAATCCGCGCATGTCGGTGGGGAGCATCATCAGCGAGCCATTGACGATTCACAAGCTCGCCAGCGGCAAGGAGAAGCGGGAGCGGGTGCAGCAGCTGCTGCAGACCGTGGGGCTCAATCCGTATTTCGCCAACCGGTTCCCGCATGAGTTCTCGGGGGGCCAGCGGCAGCGCATCGGGATCGCGCGCGCGCTCGCGGTGGAGCCGGACTTCATCGTCTGCGACGAGCCGGTTTCGGCGCTCGATGTGTCCATCCAGGCGCAGATCATCAACCTGCTGCAGGACCTTCAGGACCAGTTCGGGCTGACGTACCTGTTTATCGCGCACGACCTGTCGGTGGTTCGCCACATCTCGGACCGCGTCGGGGTCATGTACCTCGGGCACATGATGGAGCTGACGGACCGCGACTCGATTTTCGAGAACCCGCTCCACCCGTACACGAAGGCGCTGCTCTCGGCGGTGCCGATCCCGGACCCGGACGTCGAGCGGAAACGGGAGCGCATCATCCTGCTGGGCGACGTGCCGAGCCCGCTGATGCCGCCGCCCGGGTGCGTGTTCCACACGCGGTGCCCGATCGCGATCGACGAGTGCCGCGCGCGCCGGCCTGACTGGCGGAACGTCGGCACCGCCGACCGTGAGCACTGGGTTTGGTGTCACCGGGTGTAGCGGCCCAGGTCGCGGACTTTCGGGGGACATGGAACGGGGGCGCCCTGGCGGGGGCGCCCCCGTGTGTTGGACCGTCAGGTGGATGCTCAGACTGCGGCCGGCTGCAAGGCGCGGTTGACGCGGGGCAGGACCTCTCGGGCGAGCAGCTCCATCGACTGGCGCCAGGGGCCGGGGTTGTCGGCGTAGTCGAAGCCGAGCACGAGGAGCGTCCCAAACCCGCCGACCTCGCTGTTCATCTGCAGCAGCTTCTCGGTGACGGTCTCAACTGACCCGACGAGCCAGCCGTGGTCGACGAAGTACTCCGGCGTCAGGTCGGCCGCCGAAACGGAAGGGTCAGAGGTCATCCACTGTGCAAAGTCGAAGGCCCGGAACAGCGGAATGAGGTAGGAGCCCTCCTGCCGGCCCATATTGCCTTCCAGGCACCAGCGCCGTGCTTCGGCGTCGGTGTCTGCTACAAAGACTTCGCGCACGACGCGCCATGTCGACCGGTCAGCGGGCCTGCCAGCCGCTCGCGCGGACTCTTCATAGACTTCCCAGTGGGTCTTGATGTAGTGCGGGCTGAGGTTAAGGCTCATGGGGATGAACCCGCGCTCGCCCGCGAGTCTCAGGGTGTCGGAGCGGGGACTGAGACCAGCGATGCCAATGGGCGGGTGCGGCTTCTGGAACGGTTTGAGGTGGTGGTAGAGGAGGCCCTCGACCATTGGCGGCGGTACGTGGACCGTCCAATACTGCCCTTCGTATCGCATCTCGCCTTCGGCCTCCCAGATACGAAGGATGATGTCGAGTGCCTCTGCAGTCATGCGCCGGTTCTCGCCGGATGCGCCGTCGACGTTGAACAGGTGCCAGTCCGACGGGAGGCCGCTGGAACCCACGCCGAACATGAACCTTCCCTGTGCGAGGTGGTCCAGGTAGGCGACACGGGCGGCGAGTTCTGCGGGGTGGTGGTACGGCAGGAGATGGGCCCCTGGAGCGAGCTTGATGTTCGACGTCTGCACGAGAGCCTGTGCAATTAGCAAATCGGGGGCAGGTACCGGCTCCCAGACCGCAGTAAAGTGCTCGCCGATCCAGGCTTCGGCGAACCCGAGTTCGTCGGCCCACCGAATCATTTGAAGGTCCCACTGGGCGCCGTCGTAGGGCCGCCGCTCTGGCGGGTGGGTCGGCATCATGAACAATCCGAGCTGCATGGTCACCTCCTGGCGCCATCTTAGCCGGTGATAGATGTGTTCGATTATCTTCTGCGGAACTTTTGACAAACGTTAAGGCGTTGCTGTCGGGGAGGCAGGTGGGCCTGGGGATGCGGACGGTGTCGGTGGGGCAGTGGTTGGCGATGCGGTGGGAGGCGTCCCGGTGGGCGAGGTCGACGGGACCGGCGACGGGGTCGGACTCGGCGAGGGCGACGGTGCGGGTGAGGGTGTCGGTGTTGGCGTCGGGGCCGGCTGGGGAGCACTCGTTGGGACCGGCGTCGGGGCGGGTGTCGGGCTTCCGCTGCCGGAGCCTCCGCCGAGCACGGCTGCGAGCAGGATGCCGGCCCCGAGCGCGAACAGGACCACGCCGGTCACAGCGATAGCGGTGAACCAGCCTGTGCTGTTGCCGCGACGGCGGGCGGGGGGAGCGGCGGTGCGCGGGACCCGAGCGGTACGGTGGCGGCGAAGCTCGGGGGGCCGGCCCGGCGGGGCGGCAACGGGCGTTACGGGGCCGGTCGATGTCGGAATGGATGCGAGCGCCGCGCCGAACGCGTCGAGGCCCGGGTATCGGTCGGCCGGGTCGAGGGCGAGCGCTTTCGCGAGCACGGCTTCGAGTCCAGCAGAAGCGCCTGGTGCGAAGCGCCGCAGCGGCGGCGCGGGGGCAGCGAGCCGCTGCCCGGCGATGGCGGCGGGCGAGGTGCCGGTCCAGGGAAGCCGGCCGGCCGCAGCTTCGAAGAGCGTTAGGCCGAGTGCGTACTGGTCGGAGGCAGGCGCAGGGCTGGCGCCCTGGATTACTTCGGGGGCGAGGTAGGCTATGGTGCCGAGGAGGTCGTTCGCCATGGCTGGCGAGAGGGTGCGCCCGAGGGTCTCTGCAACGCCAAAGTCAGCGAGCCTGGCCATCCCGTGCTCGTTGATGAGGATGTTTTCGGGTTTGACGTCGCCGTGGACGATGCCCTGGCGGTGGGCATATGCAAGAGCATCGGCGAGCTGGCGGCCCAGCCGAACCGCCTCGCGGTCCGTCAGTCGCCCCTGCGTCTCGATGAGCTGTCGGAGCGTATACCCGTGGACGTACTCCGTGACGATGTAGCGCCTGCCCTCGTGTTCGCCGGCGTCGAAGACGCCGACGATGTTCGGATGCTGGAGGCGAGCCACGACGCGCGCCTCACGCTCGAACGCAGCCACTGCTTCGGGGTCGATGGCTTCGGTGAGCGCGGCGTGGAGGAGTTTGACGGCGACCCATCGGCCGAGGCGAAGGTCCTCGGCGAGCCAGACCTCAGCCATGCCGCCAGTACCGAGCAGCCGTTCGAGGCGGTATCGTCCGTCTACGATGTCCGAGGCGGCGAGCGTCAGATGACCCTCCAGCACCTGCGCACGCCGGAACGCGGCGCTGAGGCGGCGCTCCTTGCCGGCTCGTTCGCCGTGCTCCTCATCGGCTGGCGTGCACTGGCTGCAGCAGATTTTTCGCTGCCCGGGGGCATGGTTCGCATCGTAGCGCAGGCTGCGGTTTGCGTGATCGCGATGCACGCCTGCACCCGGGTACTGGCGCCGAGGGCGCGCCCCGAAGTGCTCCCTTCGGCCACGCTTCTCGCCTCGCTGGGAATCATCCTCGTGACTCGCCTGGCACCGGGGTCGGCCGCGCAGCAGGCGAACTGGCTCGCGGTCGCAGCCTTGGCGTATGCGGCCGGGCTGGCGGCCGGGCTCGTCCCGACCCGGCTGCGGGCGCTAACGTACACGAGCGGCCTGCTGGCCGTGCTGACCCTTGTGGCGACGGGCCTGTTCGGCGAAACGATCAACGGGGCGCGGCTGTGGGTGCGCATCGCGGGGCAATCGGTGCAGACGACCGAGTTCATCAAGGCGCTGGTCGTCCTGTTTCTGGCAGGGTATCTCTCCGACGCTGCGGGGGCACTCGTGCGGCAGGGCGGCCGCCTTGCTGCGGTCTCAGTGCGCGGCACCGCGTACATCCTGCCGCTGACACTGGTGCTGGCCGGGGCCATGGCCGCGCTGGCGCTGCTCCGCGACCTTGGCTCGATCGCGCTGCTGCTGCTGCTCTCGGTGGCGATGCTGTACGTGTCCACGGGACGCGTCAGGTTTGCGGCCGGCGGGCTCGCACTGGTGCTCATCACGGGACTGTTCGGCTATTTCGCCTTTGACCATGTCAAAGGCCGGGTAGACGCCTGGCTCGACCCGTACAGCGACCCTGCCGGGGGCGGGTACCAGTCGCTGCAGGCAACCTACGCGGTGAACGCCGGCGGAATCACCGGGACGGGGCTGGGACGCGGGATGCCGACGGTCGTGCCAGCCGCATCGACGGACTATGTCTTCGCGGCCGCCGCGGAGGAGCTGGGGCTTGCGGGTGCGGCAGGCATCTTGGTGCTCTATGCAACCCTGCTCCACAGTGGCCTGCGCGTCGCGGCTGAAGGGACTGACAGCTTCCAGCGGCTGCTCGCGGCAGCAATCGCGCTGCTAATCGCCATCCAGGCGGCGGTTATCATTGCCGGCAACCTGCGGCTTATCCCCACGACAGGCATCACGCTGCCGTTCGTAAGCTACGGAGGTTCGAGTCTCGTGGTGAACTTCGGCCTGGTCGGGCTGCTGGTGGGGCTGTCGCAGTCGAGCCGCGCTGAGCGGAGCTGAGCGGTCAGAGACGGACGAGGCGCACGTTGTAGATGCCGTCGATGGCTTCGACCTGCTCGAGCTGTTCCGGCGAGGGCTCTTCGTCGACGGCGATCAGCATGATCGCCCGGCCCCGGCGTGCGCGGCGGCCGACCTGCATGGATTGGATGTTGATATCGAACTGACCCAGCAGGGTGCCGACGCGCCCAATCATGCCCGGGCGGTCTTCGTTATCGCAGACGATGATGCACATTCCGCGCTCGGGCGCGATCTCGACGTCGAGACCGTTGATGAGCACGATGCGGGGCTGACCACGCTCGACAGTGCCGGAGACGGCGACTTCGGCTTCGGACGTTTTGACGCGCACACTGACGAGGTTGAGGAAGACTTCGTGCGAGGCACGGGTCGTTTCGCGGATGTCCCATCCTCGGCCAGCTGCGATGAGGTGCGCGTTGACGATGTTGACATTCTCTTCGCTGATGGGGCGCAGGAGCCCTCGAATAACGGCTGCGCGGAGGGGCGTGGTGTCGTGTTCGGTGATTTCGCCGTAGTACTCGATGTCGATAGCTTCGAGCTTGCCCCTGACGAGCTGGGTGGCGACCATGCCGAGCTGCTCGGCCATGCCCATGTACGGCGCGATGACCTGGAGCGCTTCCGGCGCGAGGAGGGGAGCGTTTACCGCGTAGCGCGCGGGGCGGCCTTCCAGCAGGTCGACGATTTGCTCAGCGACGTCGATGGCGACGCGCTCCTGGGCCTCTGCGGTGGAGGCACCAAGATGGGGGGTGGTGATGATGCGGGGGTCGCCGAGGAGCGGGTTGTCGGGCGGCGGGGGCTCAGACGTGAACACATCGACAGCTGCGCCGGCGACCTTGCCGGAGCGAACCGCCTCGGCGAGCGCCGCCTCGTCGATGATGCCGCCCCGGGCGACGTTGATGATGCGGACGCCGTCCTTCATGCGGGCAATTTCGGGGGCACCGATCATGCCCTGCGTAGACGCCGTCAGGGGGGGGTGGACGGAGATGAAGTCGGAGAGCATGAGGAGCTGCTCGAAATCGACCGATTCGACGCCGAGGGCACGGGCGCGCTCGACCGGAACGAAGGGGTCGACGGCGAGGACGCGCATCTCCATCGCGACGGCCCGGCGGGCTACCTCTGAGCCGATTTTGCCAAGTCCAACGATGCCCAGCGTCTTGCCGCGGACTTCAGTGCCGACGTAGCTCTTGCGGTCCCACTTGCCGGAACGCATGGAGGCATCGGCCTGGGGTATGTGACGGGCGAGCGCCATGAGCAGGGCGATGGTGTGCTCTGCTGCAGCAACGGTGTTGCCCTGGGGCGCGTTGACAACGACCACGCCCCGCTCCGTCGCCGCGTCCAGGTCGATGTTGTCGACGCCGACGCCGGCTCGTCCGATGACCTGGAGCTTGGCTGCAGCCTCGATAACAGGGCGCGTGACTTTCGTCTCGCTGCGAACGACGAGGGCCTCGTAATCCGGGATGATGGCGATGAGCGAATCCTGGGGGAGCCCGGTACGGACCTCGACATCGGCGACCCGGCGCAGGAGCTCGATGCCCTCGGGCGCTACCGGGTCAGCGATGAGGACGCGGGGGCGGCGCTGTTCGGTCATGGGGTGCAGCTTCTCCTTCAGCGTTGCGAGCGCAAGTTCGATGGCGGGCGGGATGCGGGTTTTGCCGGACTCCCAGCGGCTGATGGTGCCCTGGTCGACCCCGAGCGCCTCGGCGAGGGCGCTCTGCGAGAGGCCGAGGGCGGCTCGTTCGGCAGTGAACTGTTCGGGCGTCATGCTGCCATGCAGTATGCATGACAGGGCCCGTCTATGCAAACTGCATAGACGGGCCCCGCAGGTGAACGGAAGGGCCAGCCAGAGCCGGGGCGACTTATACGCGCACCCCGGCTTCGGCGAGGAGCTTCTCCACGACGTCGAGCGCCTCGGCCACTTCGGCCTGCTGGACCCAGCCAAGGTGGCCGACGCGGAAGATTTTTCCCTCGAGCTTGCCCTGGCCGCCGCCGAGAACGACGCCGAACTCTTCGCGGGCGCGGCGGCTTATCGCCTTGCCGTCGACGCCTTCGGGCCACCAGACAGCCGTGACGGTGTTGGAGGCGAAGCGCTCGTCAACGGGGACGAGCTTGAGGCCCATGGCTTTGACCCGCTCGCGGGTGTAGCTGGCGATGGCTTCGTGGCGGGTGAAAATGGCCTCAAGGCCCTCGGCGCGCATGAGCTCAAATGCCTTGTCGAGGGCGTAGTAGACGGACATTGCGGGCGTCCAGGGGTTCTGGAGCTTTGCGAGCGAGTCGCGGGTTTTCGCGGCGTCGAAGTAGAAGCGGGGCATTTTGGCTTCGGCATTGGCGGCCCATGCCCGTTCGCTCATGTACACGAAGGCGAGTCCCGGCGGAACCATCCAGCCCTTCTGGGAACCGCTGACGACGACGTCGAGGCTCCAGCGCTCGACGGGGCAGGGGATGGAGCTCATGCTGCTGACGGCGTCGACGAGGATGAGGCGGTCGCGGGCGCGGACCTCACGGGCGATGGCCTCGAGGGGATTGGTCACGCCCGTCGAAGTCTCGTTGTGGGTCACGAGCACGGCTTTAATCGCCGGGTCATCGTCGAGCATGCGCGCGATGACGGCCGGGTCGGCGGCTTCGCCCCATTCAGTCGCGTAGCTGACGACGTCGGCGCCGTACGCCTTCGCGATGGCCCGGAAGCGGTCGCCGAAGGAGCCGATGGAGACCGAGAGGACGCGGTCGCCGGGGCTGAGGGTGTTGACCACGGCGACTTCGAGGCCGCCGGTACCGGACGTCGTGAAGGAGAGGACGTCGGTCGAGCTGCCGAAGACCCAGTTGAGGCCGTCGGTCACGCGGCGGAGGATTTGGGCGAATTCCGGGCCCCGGTGATTCATCATTTGCTGTGCGCCTGCCGCGAGCACCTCGTCGGGGCAGGGTGTCGGGCCAGGAATGCGCAGGTTCACGGTCGTCTCCGGGAAGTGGTGTTCTCCATCGTCAGCGGTCATCCGCACTGGGTCAATGGAGGATGCGGCGCGGGCCGAACGGTAGATTCGATAGGGCGGACATCATCCCCCTATCGACTAGCGCCAATTACTGGATGCGCAGTTTGGGTTGACCCGCGACGCTTCCCGGGCATATAGTCCGGCGAAAGTTACGGATTTCACAACCCCCGCCATGACGCTCGAGATCCCGGAAGTCGTCATCAACCGTCTGCCTGTTTACGCGCGGGCGCTGGCGGAGCTGGCTGCGCGCGGGGAGACGGTCGTGAGCTCGCAGGCGCTGGGTGAACTGCTGGATGTGACCCCGGCGCAAATTCGGAAGGACCTGAGCTACTTTGGGCGATTTGGGAAGCAGGGCCGCGGGTACAACGTGCAGGGGCTGCTGGCAAAGCTTCGGGAGATTCTCGGCATCGACCGCCAGTGGCGGGTGTGTCTCATCGGCGTGGGGCGGCTGGGCCAGGCCATCGCCGAGTATGGGGGCTTCGGACCGCAGGGGTTCCATATCGTCGCTGCCTTCGATGCGAACCCAGAGATCGTCGGGCGCGAGGTGGGCGGCGTGGTGGTCCGCCATATCGACGAGCTGGACGACTACCTCCGGGCGAACCGTGTGGATATCGGCATCGTGGCGGTCCCGGCCGCTGAGGCGCAATCGGTGGTGGACCGGCTCGTTGCCGCGAACATCAAGGCGATTCTCAACTACGCGCCGATCACGGCGCACGCGCCCCGCGACGTGGTCATCCGGCACATCGACCCGGTGCTTTCGATGCAGAGCATGACCTTTTACATCAAGCGTGCCGAGACTGGCGGGGCAAAGTAGCGCTCCGGGCTCGCAAGCTCCACGGCCGCGAGGCGGCGGACCGCTCCCGCGCGGGTACCCGGACGGTGCCCAGCTGGCACAGGCCGGGGCCGCGCCAGGGTAGGGGGACGGGCGGCGGAGGGTCGGTCGCTAGCGCTGTTCGGCCTGCGGGAACATGCCGACGAGGTTTTCTTCTTCGGTGGGGAGGCTGCGCTTGATGACGTCGAGGTGGTCGAGCGCTATCCCGGCGCCAATGGCGACGCACTCGAGCGGGTTGTCGGCGACGTAACAGGGGACGCCGGTTTCCTGTGTCAGCAGCTCGTCGAGGTGACGCAGCAGCGCACCGCCACCGGTAAGGACGATGCCGCGGTCGATGACGTCGGCCGCGAGCTCGGGCGGCGTCTTTTCGAGGACGGCGCGAACGGTCTGGACGATGGTTCCGAGGCAGTCCTGGATGGCCTGAGCAACCTCGGTGGAGGTAAGGGAGATGGTCTTGGGGAGGCCGCTGAGCTGGTCGCGACCGCGGACCTGTGTCGCGAGTCCTTCGTCGATCGGGAGTGCGCTGCCGATGGCGATTTTGATCTCCTCGGCGGTCTTCTCGCCGATGATGAGATTATGCCTTCTTCGAACGTAGGCGATGATGGCCTCATCGATGCGGTCACCGGCCATGCGGACCGACTCTGAGACGACGATGCCGTAGAGGGAGATGACGGCGGCCTCAGTTCGCCCGCCGCCGATGTTGACGATCATATTGCCGCGGGCGGTACCGATGGGAATGCGGGCGCCGATCGCCGCGGCCAGCGGTTCGGGGACGAGGTGGGCTGGTTTGCGAGCGCCTGCCTGCTCGGCGGCATCGCGGACGGCGCGTTGCTCGACACTGGTGACCCCGGCGGGGACGGTGACCATGACTTCCGGCCGGATGAGGTTGAAGCGGCCCGTGACGAGACCGATGAAGTACCGCAGCATGGCTTCGGTGGTGAGGTAGTCGGCGATGACGCCATCGCGCATGGGGCGGATGACGCTGATGGAGCCCGGCGTGCGGCCTTGCATGGCGCGCGCCTCGTTGCCGACTGCGACGATGGCGTTGTCGCGATTGTGGCGCGCGACAACGCTGGGCTCGTTGACGACGATGCCCTGTCCCTTCACGTAGACAAGGATGTTCGCCGTTCCGAGGTCGATGCCGACTTTCTTCGGGGCGAGAAACTCGAAAGCCATCAGGCGCGCTCCACCTCGACGCCCATCGTACGCAACTTGTCATCGAGGTGCTCATAGCCGCGGTCGAGATGGTAGATGTCGTCGATGACGGTCGTTCCCTGGGCGGCCATGGCAGCGAGGAGCACCGCTGCCCCGGCGCGGACGTCAAGGGCGCGCACGCGTGTCCCGTGGAGGGGGGTGGGGCCGGAGACGATGGCCGACGAGCCGGTCGAGACGATTTCCGCGCCCATCTTCCGCAACTCGCTGACGTAGAGCATGCGGTTGTCGAAGACGCGCTCGTGAATGATCGAGACGCCGTTCGCCTGGGTCAGCAGCGCCCCAAATGGTGCATGGAGGTCGGTAGCGAGCCCGGGATAAGGGAGCGCCTGGAAGCTCACCGCGCGAATCGGTTGGCTGCCGCGAACATGCATGCCGCGCGGCCCGGTGGTGATGGTTGCGCCGGTTGCGCGGAGCTTGTGGAGCAGGGCATCCATGACGTCCCACGGGGCATCCTCGAGGAAGAGCTCGCCGCCGGTGATCACCGCGGCGATGGCCCAGGTGCCGGCTTCGATGCGGTCCGGCATGATGCGCGCGCGGGTGCCCCGGAGGCGCTCGATGCCGTCGATTTCGAGCATCTGGCTGCCGATGCCGGAGATGCGGGCTCCCATGGCGTTGAGCATGTGGCAGAGCTCCTGCACCTCGGGCTCGGTGGCAGCATTGACAATGGTGGTATGCCCGCGCGCAAGGACGGCGGCCATCATGACGTTTTGCGTGCCGGACACCGATGGATAGTCCATGAACACGCGGGTGCCGGTGAGGCCGGCAGGGGCCCGGGCCACGAACCGCTCGCCCTCGCGGGTAACCACGGCACCCATGGCTTCGAAGCCAGAGAGATGGACGTCGATTGGGCGCTGTCCGATGACATCGCCGCCGGGCGGCGCTGAGGCTGCGAAGCCGTGCCGCCCAAGCAGGGGGCCCATGACCTGGAACGAGGCACGGTTCTCGCTGATGAGCTCGGTCGGCGCTTCGCAGGTGGTGACTCCCGATGCATTCAGCCGGAGCGCGCCGTCGGCGAGGCGTTCGACGCGAGCGCCGAGGCTTCGGAGGAGGTCGGCGAGGGAATCCACATCGGTGATGAAGGGAACGTTTTCGAGGATGACGTCTTCATCGGTGAGGAGAGCAGCGCACATGGCGGCGAGGGCGTGGTTTTTGGCCCCCGAGACGCGGATGGACCCGCCGATAACGGCTTCGCCGCGCACGATATACCTGCCGCCGCGCACTCGCGTGGTCATCTCGAACGCCAGTCTAGGATGTTGCCCGCCGTAGAGCGAACGGACGAACCGTGCACCGGATTTTCGGTCTGCCTCGGGCCTGTCAGCCAGACTCTGGCTGCAAGAGTTCGCGGCATGCGAATGAGAAAAGCCAGCTCTGATACCGCTCAGGGGGCCAGCCTCGGTCGCGCACCAGGAGGCGAAACACCTCCGTCCCCGCGGCGGCGTAAAGGATGTCTGCCGCCTCGGCGATGGAGAGGTCGCGCCGCAGGGCGTCCAAGCGGGCCAACGCGCCGACGGCGCGCTTCATCGCGTTGAGGTGCCGGGCTTGCCAGAGGGCCCAGGTCTTAGCGATTTCCGGGTCGGTCGCGTGGGCCGTCCGGAGAATATCAGCGACCACCCAGCTCCGTTCGTTGAGTCTGCGCATGATGGAGGCGCCAATCTCCAGTGCCTGCCGGCCGTCCTGTGCCCGCTCGACCTGTTCCACGCTGAGGTCCTCGCTAGCGACGATGGCTTCCGCCATTGCCGAGACGATTGCGGCCTTGCCTGCGAAATAGACGTAGACGCTGGCCAGCGAGACACCCGCCTCGCGTGCGATGGCAGCCATGGACACGGCGGCGAACCCGCGCTGTTCGAACAGCCGCTCCGCGGCCTCAAGAATCGCCCGGCGGGTGGCTGCCGCCTGAGCTTCGCGCTGTGGCGAGTGGTATCGGCGTTTTGCTGCTGGGGTCATCACTCGTCTCCGGTTGACAAGTGAAGTTTCTGGTATATGCTTCCTCCAATCAATTCGAGGTTCCATCCAGCCATTTTCAGGATGGCGCCAGTGGGGCCCAGGAGCAGACGATGCGCGACGACACGATCGTGAACCCCCGTACCGGGCAGACCATGGTGTTTCGGCAGACCGCCGCCGACACAGGGGGCACCCTGCTGCAGATCGAATGTTTCCACGAGCCCGGCGGCGGCCGGGAGCCGGTGCATACGCATCCTGACCAGGAGAGCCGCTGTGAGATCCTCGAGGGTAGGCTCGGGTTCCTGATTGACGGGCGGCGGGTGGTGGCCGGGCCCGGAGAGGTAGTTACGGTCCCGGCGAAGGTGGCACATTCCTTCTGGGTCGAAGGTGAGACCAGGGCCCACTACATCCAGGAATTCCGGCCCGCGCTGGACAGCGAGCGGTTCTTCCGGACGCTGTTCGCGCTTGCGGCCGAGGGGAAACTCAACGAGCAAGGGATGCCGTCGCCGCTGGCCCTACCCCGGCTCGTCGGCGCGATGGGCCAGGCGATTCGACCCGTGAGCCCGCCCTGGCCGATCCTCCGCATCATCGCGTGGGTGCTTGCGCCCGCAGCATGGCTTCGCCGGACGTAAGCAGACGGGGCAACGCGAGACAGTCGGGCGGTCTCCAGGCCAGCCAAGATCAAAGGGCCGGCCCCATCAGGGGCGACCTGTCCCTCCCCAGCACAGGGACCGCCAAGTGGGGCCTACACCTGCGGCCGGCCGGTCGTACGGCGGCGTCGCTGTTCGGCGACGCGCAGGCGCAGGAGCGCGCGCTGAAGGGCAGCCTGCGCGCGGGCGAGGTCGACGTCGCGGTCTGCCTGTTCGCGGAAGCGGCGGATGCGCTCTTCGGCGCGGCGCCGCGCTTCTTCCGCGCGGGCAATATCGATCTCCTCGGCGGCTTCGGAGGCGTCGGCGAGGATGGTCACATGGTCGTTACGGACTTCGAGGAACCCGCCGGTCACCACGAAGGCCTCTTCCTGCCCGGCGCGGCGGATGACCATTTCGCCGGGCTCGAGGGTCGTCATGAGCGCGGCGTGTTTCGGATAGATGGCAAGCTGGCCCTCGGCGCCCGGGACGATGAGCGCATCGACGCCCTGTTCCACGCGCACGACGCGTTCGGCCGTGATGAGCTCGACGGTGAGGGGCATGGGTTACTCCTGCGCGAGGCGCCGGCCCTTTTCGACCGCGCTGTCGATATTGCCAACCATGTAGAACGCCTGCTCAGGCAGGCCGTCGTGCTTGCCTTCGAGAATCTCCTTGAAGCCGCGGACGGTCTCGCGCACCGGGACGTACTGGCCGGGGTTGCCGGTGAACTGCTCGGCGACGAAGAACGGCTGGGTGAGGAAGCGCTGAATTTTGCGGGCGCGGGCCACGGTCAGCTTGTCTTCATCCGAGAGTTCATCGATGCCGAGGATGGCGATGATGTCCTGCAGGTCCTTGTAGCGCTGGAGGACGCGCTGGACGCCGCGGGCGACTTCGTAGTGCTCCTGGCCGACGACGCGAGGCTCGAGCGCGCGCGAGAACGATGCGAGGGGGTCCATGGCGGGGAAGAGCGCCTGCTCGGCGAGGGAGCGCTCGAGTGCGACGACCGCGTCGAGGTGGCCGAAGGTGGTCGCCACGCCGGGGTCGGTGTAGTCGTCGGCTGGGACGTAGATGGCCTGGAAGGAGGTGATGGAACCCTTCTTCGTGGAGGTGATGCGTTCTTCGAGCTCGCCCATTTCGGTGGCGAGCGTCGGCTGGTAGCCCACGGCGGAGGGCATCCGGCCGAGGAGCGCGGACACCTCCATACCGGCGAGGGTGTACCGGTAGATGTTATCGACGAAAAAGAGAACGTCGCGGCCCTCTTCGTCGCGGAAGTACTCAGCCATGGTGAGGCCGGTGAGAGCGACGCGGAGGCGCACGCCGGGCGGCTCGTTCATCTGGCCGAAGACCATGGCCATCTTCGGGAGCACGCCCGATTCCTTCATTTCGTGCCAGAGGTCGTTGCCTTCGCGGGAGCGTTCGCCCACGCCGGCGAAGACGGAATAGCCGCCGTGCTCGCGGGCGATGTTCGAGATGAGCTCCTGGATGACGACGGTCTTCCCGACGCCGGCGCCGCCGTAGAGCCCAACCTTACCGCCGCGGACGAGCGGGGCGATCAGGTCGATGACCTTGATGCCCGTTTCGAGAACCGATGGCGCGGTCTCCTGCTCCTCGAAGGTCGGCGGCTCGCGGTGGATTGCCCAGCGGGGTGCGTCGTCAGGGGACGGGAGGTCGTCGATCGGCTGACCGAGCACGTTGAACATGCGGCCGAGCGCCTTCGGGCCTACGGGAACTGAGATGGGTGCGCCCGTATCGACGGCGCGAACGCCGCGGCGGAGGCCGTCGGTCGAGTCCATGGCGAGGCAGCGGACCCAGTTGTTCCCGAGGTGCTGCTGGACTTCCGTCACGAGGACCGAGCCGTCCTCCTTGATGATGTTGACGGCGTTGTAGAGGGCAGGCAGCCGCTCGGGCGGGAATTCGACGTCGATAACGGTGCCGATGACCTGGACAACGCGACCTTCTGTGGCAGTCATGACCATGGCGAGACCTCCGGAGATGTGGCGAAGAGCGGGACCCGGGAGCCAATCATGCGGCAGCCCCCAGGAGGACATCGAGCGAGACCTGCTCGAGCGAGTCGAACTCACGGTGCGGGTCGGGAAGCGCCAGCCCGCGCGTGTACGGGGTGCGAACGGCCCAGACCGTCATGCCGGCAGCCCTGGCCGCAAGAATGCCAGCCGGGGCATCCTCGAAGGCAAGGCATCGCGACGGCTCGATGCCGAGGCGAGCGGCAGCCAGGCGATAGATTTCGGGGTCGGGCTTGCCCTGTTGAACGTCACTCCCGGTGACGATGGCGTTGAAGGCGTCGGACAGGCCAAGGCGGTCGAGGCAGGCCTGAACCCAGGGTTCGATCGAAGACGAAGCGAGCGCCAGCGGCACACGGGCGCGCTGGAGCTCCCGGACCAGTTCAACGGCGCCGGGCATGGGTTCGGCTTCGGTGCAGTACTTGGCCAGGATGATGCCGCGATAGCGGTCGGCGTATTCGTCGAGGGGACGCTTGAGGCCAAGGTCGCGGGCCATGTCCCGCCAGCCGGTCTTGGTGCCCATGTAGGGTTTGTAGGCCTCCAGCGAGATAGAGAGCCCCTCTTCGGCGAGCAGTTCATTGACCGCGCGGAAGTGCAGCGGCTCGCCGTCGACGAGGACGCCGTCCATATCGAAGATGACCGCCGCAAACCCGGACAGGGTCAACCCTCCAGTGCCGCGGCTCCGCCGACGATGTCGAGGAGCTCCTTGGTGATTTGTTCCTGGCGCGCCTTGTTGTAAGTGAGCGTCAGTTCCCGAGTGATTTCGTTTGCGTTGTCGGTCGCATTCTTCATGGCGACCATCTGTGCACTCTGGAAGCTTGCTGCGTTCTGAAGCACCGCCTCGTAGATCTGCATTTCGACGTAGCGCGGGAGAAGCTGAGCGAGCACCTCTTCCGGCGACGGTTCGAAGATATAGTCCTGAGCGAACGTGCTTTCGCCCTGGCTTTCGTCTTCAGACGTTGGCGGCTCGATCGGGAGCAGCTGCCGAATGACTGGCCGCTGGGTCGCGGTAGAAACGAATTCGGGGTAGCTGATGTACACGCGGTCGAAGACGCCGGCGAGGTAGTCATCGATGACGAGCCGGGCGATGGGCGCGACCTGTGCAGCGCCGGGGTAGTCACCGAGGTCGGTGAACTCGGCGACGACGTTGACGCGGGAGCGCACAAAGAAATCGCGACCCTTCTTGCCTACGGCGATGACGTCGACCGGGTTGCGGGAGGTCGCAACGAACGTCCCGGCGCTCCGATTGAGGTTGGAATTGAGGCCGCCGCAGAGGCCGCGGTCCGGGGTGATATGGAGGAGGCCGACGTTGTTGCCCTCGCGGACCGTAAGCAGCGGGTGGGCGGGCTTCTCCGGGTCGACGGTCGCGGCGGCGAGCCCCCCGATGACGGCCCGCAGCTTTTCGGAGTACGGCCGAGCCTGGAGCGCGCGGTCCTGGGCGCGCCGCATCTTGGACGCCGCCACGAGCTGGAGTGCGTTGGTGATCTTGGCCGTGTTCTTGACGCTTTGGATGCGTCGCCGGAGCTGCCGAATGGTCGCCATGGGCTGCCTACGTCTCTTTCGTTCTCACGCCGTAATCACGCCGGAGGCGCGGGGGCCTTAGTACGGGATGGTCTCCTTGAATGTGCGAATCACCTTCGTGATGCGTTCCTGGAGCTCGGGCGTCATCACCGGGTTGGCCTGGATTTCATCCATGAGCGGCTTTTCGGTGGTGGCGAGGTACTTGCGAAGCTCGTTCTCGAACGAGCGAATCTTGGCGACCGGCACGTCGTCGAGCATGCCGCTGGTGAGCGCAAATATGACGACGACCTCCTCGGCGAGGCTGAGCGGCTGGAACTGGTCCTGCTTGAGGATTTCGGTGGCGCGCTGGCCGCGTTCGAGCTGCCGCCGGGTTGCGGCGTCGAGGTCGCTCGTGCCGAACTGCGCGAAGGCAGCGAGCTCACGGTACTGGGACATCTCGGCCTTGAGGCCGCCGGAGACCGCCTTCATCGCCTTGGTTTGCGCAGCGGACCCCACGCGGCTGACGGAGAGGCCCGTGTTGATGGCGGGGCGGATACCGGCGTTGAAGAGGTCGGTCTCGAGGTAGATCTGACCGTCGGTGATAGAGATGACGTTCGTGGGAATGTAGGCGGAAACGTCGTTCGCCTGGGTCTCGATAATCGGAAGGGCGCTGAGGGACCCGCCTTTCTCGAGGCGCGCGGCGCGCTCGAGGAGGCGGCTATGGAGGTAGAAAACGTCGCCAGGGTAGGCTTCGCGGCCGGGCGGGCGGCGGAGCAGGAGCGACATCTGGCGATAGGCCCAGGCGTGCTTGCTGAGGTCGTCGTAGACAATCAGGGCGTCGCGGCCGCTCTCCATGAACTCTTCGCCCATGGCGCACCCGGCGTAGGGCGCAAGGTATTGCAGCGCGGCGGATTCGGAGGCGTTGGCTGCCACCACGATGGTATGTTCCATCGCGCCGTACTCCTCGAGCATGCCCACCACCTGCGCCACCTTGGCGGCCTTCTGACCGATGGCGACGTAGATGCAAATTAAGTCGCCGCCCTTCTGGTTGATGATGGTGTCGAGCGCGATGGCGGTCTTCCCGGTCGAGCGGTCGCCGATGATGAGCTCGCGTTGGCCGCGACCGATTGGGAACATGGCGTCGATGGCCTTGATGCCGGTCTGGACCGGCACCGACACGCTCTTACGGAGCGTGACGCCAGGGGCGATGCGCTCCACCGGGCGCGTCTTGCTGGTGCTAATGGGGCCCTTGCCGTCGATGGGGTTCCCGAGCGGGTCGACGACGCGGCCGATGAGCTCATCGCCGACCGGAACCTCAATCACGCGCCCCGTGGCGCGGACCTCATCGCCTTCCTTGATGCCGAGGTAGTCGCCGAGGACGACGGCACTGACGGACTCTTCCTCGAGGTTGAGTGCGATGCCCATCGTCCCGTTGGCGAACTCGAGCAGCTCGGAGTACATCGCGCCGGAGAGGCCGTGGATGCGAACGACGCCGTCGCCGGCTTCGATCACGGTGCCCACGTCCGTGGCGGTGACTTTCGAGCCGAAGTGCTCAATCTGCTCGCGAAGGATGGACGCGATTTCTTCTGCGCGAACTGCCATACGGCACTACCCCTTCCTTGATTCGACGCCCGGCTAGCGGGCACCCTCCAGCTCCCGGCGGAGGCGTTTGAGGCGCGTGCGGACGCTGCCGTCGACGAGACGGTCGCCGACGCGGACGATGGCACCGCCGATAATCGACGGCTCGACTTTCGTCGACGCCACGACGCGCCTTCCCAGCTGCTGCCCGAGCCGCGCCTCAATGGACGCGACTTGCTCGGATGAGAGCGGAACCGCTGTCGTCACCTCAGCGTGGGCGATTCCTTCGTAGTCATCGGCCAGCCGTGCGAAAGCGTCCGCGACCGCGCGCGCGTCCTGGGCCCGGCCCTTCTGAACGAGGAGCTTTGCGAGATTCATGACGAGCGGGGAGACATCGAGGACCCGCTCGAGCAGCCGAAACTTGTCGTCAACCGGGACCGCCGGGTCGGCGAACAAAGGCGCCAGCTGCGACTCGGAAAGTACCGAGGCTACGTCGTTGACCTCGTTGCGCCAGGCCGGGACCTCGCCGCGGTCGCGGGCGATTGCGAACGCTGCCTGGGCATAGCGCCGGGCTGCGGCGGTATCTGCCATTGCTAATTCCCGCTAAACCGAGACTCGGCCAGCGTCTCCTCGATGATCCGCTGGTGGGCCTGGGGGTCGAGCGATTGGTTGATGACGCGTTCCGCTGCCGCTACGGTGATGGCGGCGAATTCGCGGCGCAGCTCGGCGATGGCGCGGTCCCGCTCGAGCTGAATCTCGCTGCGGGCCTTTTCGAGGGCGGCTTCGCGTTCCCGTGCGGCCTGTTCGCGCGCCTCGGTTTCGATGCGCGACGCGACGGCTTGGGCGTTGGCCACGATCTCCTGGCCTTCCTTGCGGGCAGCTTCGAGCTGGGCCTGGATGTTTGCCTGTGCCGATGCTGCCTCCTGCCGTGCGATTTCGGCGGCATTGAGCCCCTCGGCGATGCGCTGCTTGCGCTCGTCGAGCATCCGGAGGACCGGCTTGTAGAGCGTGAGCCGGAGGATGACGAGCAGGACAGCGAAGTTGACGAACTGCGCGACCAGCAGCGGTACGCTCACCCCAAGGGCGGAAAATGCGTCGCCCACGGCGCAACCCCTTTCCTCGAGACGGGCGGGAGCGCGGTGCTCCCGCTACGCTCGACTAGATGACGAACGCGATGATGAGCGCGGAGAGGAGCGCGTAAATGCCGATGGCTTCGGCGAATGCGACGCCGAGGATCATGTTCGTCTGGATGGCGGCGCGGGCCTCGGGGTTGCGGCCGAGGGCTTCCATCGCCTTACCCACGAGCATGCCGATGGCCATCGCGGGCGCGATGCTCCCGATCCCCATTGCGAGGGCGGCGCCAATGGCCTTGGCCGCATCGGTCTCGAGAATGACGAGGAACGGGAGATAGCTGAGAAGGTCCATGACTGATTTTCCTCCGTTGCACCCTTCCGCGGTGCTCTGTTCAGGATTGCCTGCGAACAGGCGCTAGTGCGCCTGGACTGCCCCCAGTTGCTGATGTCCTTCGGCGTGACCATCGCCGTGGTGATTGTCTTCGTGTTCATGGTCGTCGCCGTGGTGCTCAACCGCACCGACTGCGAAGACGAGGACCAGGAGCGCGAACACGATCGCCTGGATGAGCCCAACGAAGAGCTCGAGACCGTAGATGCCGAGCGGCACGAGGAACGGTGCGAGGAACGTGAGAATCAGCAGGAGGACGCCGCCGGCGAAGATGTTGCCAAAGAGTCGGAAGGCGAAGCTGATGATGCGGATGAACTCCGAAACCAGCTCCAGAATGCCAACGAATGTGAGAATTGGGTTCTTGAAGGGGCTGATGAAGAACTTGCCAAGGTAGCCGAAGCCGAGCGACTGGAAGCCCCAGAATTCGATAACGAGGAAGGCAAAGATTGCGAGCGCGAGCGTGTTGTTCAGGTCACTGAATGCGGGACGGAAGAACGGATAGACGAGGGCGACCTTTTGGCCGGGGAAATCAAGCGCGGAAAAGGTCGTGCCGAGCGCGTGACTGGTGACCCCGGCGTGGGCATCACCTTCTTCGCCATGAGCTTCCGCGGCGATGAACTTTGGTGCGTCCGGGTCGGCCTGGAGCGCCTCGAAGGCAGCAGCAACATCTTCGGGGGCGGCGTGGCCTTCCCCGTGCGCTGCGTCGGCGTGCGGTTCGAAGTCGGTGAAGAACTCGGCGAGCGCGATGATGTAGCGGTCGACAGCGTCGGACGGGTCTTCGCCCGCGTGGATTTCGAACTTGAAGGTTTCGGCGCCGGTTCGGACGAGCCCGATGCCGCCGGCATCTTCCATCTTCCAGGCGAGGAAATGCTTGTCTTCGTCGAACGCCTTACCGGCCTCCGCTTTGACCTGCATTTCGTGGAAGATTTCGTGGCCGTAGTCCTTGGTAATCCCGATGGACTTGAAGATCGGGGTGAGACCGATCCAGTTCCCGACGAGGATGAAGAGGAAGAACGTTGCGACGACGGGGAAGAAGCGTCGCGCGTTCGTCTCGCCGGCAATCTCTTCAATCTGGTTGTAAAGGAATTCGATGATGGATTCGATGAAGTTCTGCGCGCCGGAGGGAATGAGCTGAATCGAGCGGGTCATGAGGAAGGTGCCCACGATGAGGACGACCATCGTCAGCCAGGCCGCCATAAGCGTAGAGGTGATGGCGAGCGGCCCGACCTCCCACAGCACTTCGCCCGGGAGGACGATGTGCGGCTCCGGCCCGGCCGCGAGGAAAAAGCCGGAGAGGATGACAGCGAGGGCGATGACTGCGATGACGATAGTCTTCAAGCCGTTCACTCCGGTGGCTCGTCACCGAGCCCGTTCATCAGGGGCTGCAGCATGCGGTAACCGCCATAGAGTGCGACGGCCAACCCGAATACTGCCCCGATGAGCGTGAATGTGGGCTCAAGCCCGGTTTTGCCATCGGCCCACCGGCCAATGACCACCCCGACGATGAGCGCGGTGGCGAAGAACCACCCTGCGCCTAGCAGGCTCGCAGCCGGTACGAGCCACGCTTTCACGCGGCCATCGCGGGGCACCCGGCCTCCAGACCCCGCGCATCATAGGATGATTGTGAAGCAATGCGCAAGCGGACAGGGGAAGAAATCGGCCCGCGGTTCTCGCGGGCCTTCTCGTCAACGCTTGTCGAAGTCATCGAGGTCCAATCCCTCGATGAACTCCTTGAAAACGCCGAGCTTCTCGAGCTCTTCGGGGTCGGCGGGCTTGGTCTCTTCGAGCGGGCTGGCCTCCGCTTTGGCAGGTTTGGTCTCGCCATCTTCGCCCTCTTCGAGGATGACCCCTGCTTTGTCGAGCACGGATTCCTCCGCGAAGATCGGCGCGTCGACGCGGACCGCGAGCGCAATGGCATCGGAAGGCCGGCTGTCGACTTCGAGCGTACGGCCGTTCACGTCGAGGACGATCCGGGCGTAGAAGGTGTCGTTTTCGAGATCGTTGACGACGATATACGCCACTCGGGCACCTAACTGCTCGATCATGTTCCGCAGCAGGTCGTGTGTGAGCGGGCGGGCGACGGACACATCCTGGAGGCGGACCGCGATGGCGTCGGCCTCGGCGGGTCCGATCCAGATAGGAAGGTAGCGGTCGGAGTCCTTCTCCCGAAGGATGACGACGCGCTGATAGTTCATCAGGCTCAGCCGGATGCTTTCGATGCTCAGCTCTCTCACGTCGAGCCCTCCCGGGGGCCGACCATGCGGGGCTCCCCGATTCGATGATAGGTTCGGCCGGATCGGCGAGTCAATGAACCGGACAGCGGCCGAAGCCTGCGGCGAGTAACAGGAAACGGCAGCCCGGGAGGGGGCTTTCGGGAGCCGTGGCGGCCGGGTTCAGGATTGCGGAAGGTCGGCGAGGCGGAGGCTGAGCACCTTCGAGACGCCATCGCGGCCCATGGAAACCCCGTAGATGGCATCGGCGACTTCGATGGTGCGCCGATTGTGGGTGACGACGATGAACTGGGTCCGTTCGCTGAGCTTTTTGAGGGCGCCGGTGAAACGGCCGACGTTGGCCTCATCCAGGGCGGCGTCGACCTCGTCGAGGACGCAGAAGGGCGCAGGGTTTGCCGTGAGCAGGGCAAAGAGGAGCGCGACCGCGGTGAGCGACCGCTCGCCGCCGGAGAGAAGCGAGAGACTTTTGACCCGCTTCCCGGGGGGCTGTGCCTCGATTTCGATGCCGGATTCCGCCGGCCTGTCCGGGTCGGCGAGGGCGAGGCTGGCCTGTCCGCCGCCGAAGAAGGCCTGGAAGTACTCGCCGAAGGCCCTGTTGACCGTCTCGAAGGTGACGCTGAAACGGGTGCGTATCTCCTCGTTGAGCTCGGCGATGGCGGTCCGGAGCTGGTCGGCGGCGTCGGTGAGGTCAGCGAGCTGGGTGGTGAGGAACTCATGTCGTTCTTTGAGCTCGTGGTAGTCCTCGGGGGCTTCTTCGTTGATGGCGCCGAGGCGGCGAATCTGGCGGCGCAGCTCTTCGATTCGCTGGCGGGTGGCCTCGACGTCGATGGCAGAGCCGCCCTGGACGCGGGGCGCTTCGGGCTCGGGGGCGTGGGCGAGCCGGTCGTAATCGTCGAGGGAGACGATTTCGCCCGAAGGGAGCGGCGCGAGCCCTTCGCGCTCCATCTCGCTGCGGAGGGTTTCGAGGCGCTCACGGGCGCGGGCAAGGTCGTTTTCGAGGTCGAGGCGGCGGCGGTCGATGGCGAGGAGGTGGTCCTGGGCCGCGGCGAACTCATCCTGGATGGCGCGTTCGTGGTTCTCGAGACGGTGGAGCTCGTCGCGATCGGGCGCGGCGTCTTCCGCGAAACGAGCCTGTTCTGCGCGGATGGCTTCGAGTTCGCGCGCGAGGCGTTCGAGCCGTTCATCGATGACGCCCGCTTCGAGCTCGAGGTTGCGAGCCTGGAGTTTCTTGGCCTGGAGCTGGCTATCGAGTCGCGCGAGGGCCTTCTCGTGCTGCTCGCGCATGGCGAGGAGCGAGCGGCGCTCACCCTCCGCGGCGGCGAGCCGTCCGGAGACTTCGCTGACAGCGGCAAGTGCGGCTTCGCGGCGGGCGGTGGCGAGGGCGAGGTCTTCTTCGAGAACAGCCAACTCCTCGCGGCGCTGGGCGGAGCGCTGCTGGAGCGCTTCCAGGGCGAGCCGCGCTTGCTCGGCCTGCTGCAGCCTGCCGGCGCGCTCGCGCTGGATGTCGGCACGTTTCGAGCGGAGGGCGTCGGCATCGCGGCGAATGCGATGGCGCCGTTCGCGCTCTCGCTCGAGGTCCTGGCGCGCTGCTTCCAGCGCCCTACGGAGCATTTCGTAGTTCGCCTCGGCCTCGTGGGAGCGCTTCGCGACCTGTTCAATGGCGAGGCGTGCCTGGGCGATGCGGTCTGCGGCGACTTCGGTCCGCTTGCGGAGCTCTTCGATGCGCGCCGGGAGCTCCTCCAGTTCTCGCTGGCGGATGAATTCACCTTCGTCGGCCCCGGTAGCCCCGCCGGCGATGACCCCTGTTGGTTCGATGTAGAGGCCGTCGACCGTGACGACCGAGCCCAGCGAGCGGCGAATCATCCGCAAGGCGGTCTGGACGTCTTCGACGATGATGACGCGGCCGAGGAGTGTGTCGACCAGGGGACGGACGCGCTGGTCGCAGCGGACGAGTTTTGCGGCCACGCCGACGACGCCTCGCTCCTTCTGGAGGTTGAGGGGATAGACGTGGCGGACTGCGTCGAGGGGCAGGAATTGGGCTCGGCCCTGGCGGCGTCGCTGGAGAATGGCGATAGCTTCGAGGGCGACGCGCTCGTTCTCGACGATGATGGCGTGGAGGCGGTGCTCCAGCGCGGCATTGATGGCGACTTCGAGCCCGGGCGGGACGCGGAGCTGGCGGGACAGGAGCCCGATGACGCCGGGGAGTTCCGGGGGCTCGCCGAGGCTGCCGGGTTCGACGCCGTCGATGAGCGCCTGCCCCATGATGAGGACCTGCCGGGTGCCTGCGGCGACGCCATCGTGCTCGGCCTGGACGCGCTTGAGCGCTTCGAGACGTCCTTCGAGGTGGTCGAGCTCGCGCAGCTCCTGGTTGCCGGCAGCCTCGTACTCGCGGACCTCCTCCTGAACCCGGAGGAGCTGTTCGCGGGCGGCGTCGGCCTCGTGCCTTGCTTCAATCAAACGGCGTTCGCCTTCTGCGACGGCGAGACGGGCCTCGGAGATACGGCGGCGGCTGCCGAGGAGCTCGACAATGATGGCCTTGCGCCGGGCGACGAGCTGCTCGAGTTCGCGGTCGAGGTCGGCGGCGCGGCGCTCGGCGGCTTCGATGTCGCCGCGGAAGGCCGTTGCGCGGCGGTCGTCGGCCTCGGCGCCATCACGGAGCTCCTGGACCTTACTTCGGATGCGGGAGTATTCGCGTTCAGCTGCGTCGAGCTCTGCGCGGCAACGCTCCACTTCGGCCCGGATGGCTTCGGCCTGTCCGGCGACTTCGAGGTTTCGCCGGCCGTCGTCGACATCGCTGGAGGCGAGGGCAAGCCGCTCGGCTTCGAGGGACTCGATTTCGCGCTGGAGTTCTTCGCGGCGGGCCGCGGTCATGGCGCGGCGTTCGCGGTCGAGCGCGATGGCTTGTTCGGTCGTCGCGATGCGCTGCTCGATCTCGGCGCTGCGAGTGTCGCGGCGGGCGATAGCCTCGCGCCGCTTCCTGATCTCATCGGAGAGTGCGCGGAGCTGTTCGCGGAGCTGTTGGACGCGACGGGCGGCCGCTTCGTTTTCGGCGATGCCCTGGTCGAGGAGGGCCTGAACGCGAACGACGTTGTTTTGGGCCTCGGCCCAGAGGTGTCCGTAGTAGAGCCGAAGCAAGGCCGCAAGCTCGGCCGTGAGGCGGCGGTACTCGGCGGCGCGCTCGGCCTGCCTGCTGAGCTGGCTGAGTCGGGGCTCGATCTCCTGGATAACGAGCGCGACGCGTTCGATGTTGTCGCTGGTGGCGGCGAGGCGGTCCTGCGCCTCGCGAATCTTGAGGCGGAACCGTTTGACGTCGGCCGCCTCGTCGAGGAAGGTGCGGCGCTCATCGGGCGACATCGAGAGGACTTCGTCGACGAGGCCCTGGCCCATGATGGAGTAGGAGTTTTGGCCGACTTCGCCCTTCATGAGGAGGTCGAGGATGTCGCGGAGCCGGACGCGGGAGTGATTGAGGAGGTATTCGCTTTCACCGTTTCGGTAGAGGCGGCGGGCGATTTCGACTTCTGCGAAATCGAGCGGGAGCCAGCGGCCGGTGTTGTCGAGCGTGAGTGCTACTTCGGCCATGCCGATGGCGGCGCGATTGCCAGCACCGGCAAAAATGACGTCTTCCTGCTTTTTGGTCCGAAGGAGACGAGCGCTCTGTTCGCCGAGGACCCAGCGGATGGCATCGGCGACGTTGCTTTTGCCGGAACCGTTGGGGCCGACGATGGCGGTGATACCGGGCCCGAAATCAAAGGTCGTGGTGTTGGCGAAGCTCTTGAAGCCGTGGATGGCGAGGCGTTTCAGGTACACGCTGCGCCCTCCTCCCGGCGAAGCCCTTCGAGTGCGACCTGCGCGGCGCGCTGCTGGGCTTCGCGTTTACTGCGTCCTTCGCCGCGGCCGAGGGGCTGCCCGGCAACCTTGACCTCGACGACGAAGCGGCGGTGGGGCGCATCCGCCGCATCCGCCGCATCCGCAACCGTCACATATTCGGGCGCTTCGTGCCAGCGGGCCTGGGCGAGATGCTGGAGTGAGCTTTTCGGGTCGGGACGGGCACCTTCGCGGATGGCGGACTCGATTTCGTCCTTGAGGAGGCGGCGGATGAACCCCTGGGCCCGGCGAAGACCGCCATCGAGGTAGACGGCGGCGATGAGGGCCTCGAGTGCGCCGGCGAGGTTGCGGTCGCGGCTGCGTCCGCCCGCGGCTTCCTCGCCACGACCGAGGATGAGGTAGCGGCCCAGGTCGACCCGCGCGGCGGCACGGGCGAGGGTGCTGCCGCGAACGACTTCGGCGCGCACGCGCGTGAGCTCGCCTTCGCCCGCCTCAGGGAGACGCTCGAAGAGGTGCCGGGCGACGACGAGACCGAGGATGGCATCGCCAAGGAACTCAAGGCGTTCGTTGGACGCGCGCGCCGAGGGATTTTCGTTCAGGTAGGAGGAGTGGGTGAGGGCCTGCTGGAGGAGGTCCGGCCGGAGCGCGGGCAGCCGAAGGCGACGGAGCAGCTCAGAGCTCTCGGCTGGTTCGGGTCGTCCCACTTCCCCTCCGGCCCGGCGGGGCTGCCGGGCGGCCGCTGCCGCGGCGGAAAATGCTAAAGCGCTATGATCATAGGGAGGTGGTTCACGGCGAGTCAAGCCGTGCCGTATCCTCGGGGATGCGATGGAACAGGAGCAGGTCAGGGTTTGTCACGTCTGCGCCGGTGAGGTTGCGGCGCACATGGAAGCGTGGTGCAACTGGTGCGGGAACCTGTACCACCTGAACTCGCGCGCCGACCTCCCGGGGGAGGACTGCGGACAGGTATGGATCAATGAAGAGCATCTCGCGCTCGAGTTCGCGTGCAACGTGTGTCTTGCGCCGCCAGCCGAGCCGGGTACCCTGGACGACGTGCTCGACCTTGTCGAGGCGGCGGCAGCGGTGGGCATGACCCCGGTGGCGCTCGAGGCGCTCGTGGAGGCGGGCCAGGTGCGTTACCGGCGGACCGCGGGCGGGGTCCTCCTGTTTCGGCGCGGCGACCTCCCGGGCGGGGTGGTGCAGCGTGGATGAGGGCGAGCGTTTGCTGCGAGTGCAGACTGCCGATTGGGGAAGCGAGCGCGCTGATTTGCGCGGATTGCGGCCAGCTGTTTCATTTCCCCGATGCCCGCAAGGGTGAGACCGGCAAGGAGTGCGGCGTGCACGTGATTGGCTTTCGCGACCTACTTGGGCGCGACGTTGTTCCGTTGTGCAGGCGATGTGACATGGCGTTTCGGCTGCGGTACGGGGTGCCTTCGTGAGCGGGGCATCGCGCCGGCGGCGTCGGTCAGGGGGTGGAGGAGGCGCTCAGCCCACCGCGGCGGGTGGTGCACCCCCGGCGCCGCGTCCCCTTCCGCTGCCGGAGTGGAAATGGCGAACGTTCCCGGTGTTCTTCGCATTCGCGCTCGGGGGATTCATCGGGCTCTACATGGGTTTGCTCGCTTCGGTGAGTGACAGCGCGTTCCTGTTCGCGAGCGTGGTGTGGGCGGTCCTTCTCGGTGCGGCATTCTCGCGGCTGAGTACGAGGTGGATTCTCAGCAGGCGGTGGAACCGGGCTCAGCAGCGGCGCAAGGGCTGACCTGGGCGCCCCAGTCGCCAGGTACAGCAGCAGGCCCCGGCCAGACTGGCCGGGGCCTGCTGCTGTAGGTGCGGGTGTTCGATGTTGTCTGAATGGTCAGGCGCGGGCTTCCCGGAAGTGGGCAACGGAGGCGGTGAGTTCGTCGGCGAGGCGGCGCATCCTGGCGGCGGTGTCGGCGAGGTCGCTGCTTTGGGCAGCCAGCTGCTGGGTCGAGGCCGAGACCTCTTCGGCGGAAGCCGATGTCTGCTCGCTGGTGGCCGAGACCTGCAGGATGGCATCGTTGACCCGTGCCGCGCCCGCGCCCAGGCTGCCGGCGCCCTCGACGGTGCGGGTGGTGCGCTGGGCGATAGCCTCGGAAGCTTCGACGATACGTCGTGCGCCGCCGGCGAGGTCCTGCACGTCATGAGCGATGGCCTGCATGCTCTCAGCGGCTTCCCTGACGGCGGAGATGATGGCTTCGAGGGAGCGGCCGGCTTCGGACGTGATCGCTCGGCCTCTCTCGACGTCCTGGACACCGGCTGCCATGGCGCGAACCGCCTCCAAGGTGCCGGTCTGCACGCGGGCGATGAGCTCGGCGATCTCCTTCGTTGATTCGCTCGACCGCTCGGCGAGGGAGCGCACGTTTTCGGCCACCACGGCGAACCCGCGGCCCTGTTCGCCGGCCCTGGCGGCTTCGATGGCGGCATTCAGAGCGAGCAGATTGGTCTGGGCGGCGATTTCGTCGATGGTGCGGACGATGTCACCGATCTGCTGGCCGTATTCACCGAGCTGGTCGACGGTGCGGGAGGCGCGCTCGACGGCAGCGGCGATGGCCTCCATGGAGGCGACGGCCTGGCTGACAGCCTGGCGCCCCTGGTCGGCGGCTCCGCGGGAAGCTTCCGCCGCCTCTGCGACTTCGCGGGAGACGGTGGCGACCTGTTCGATGCGCTCGCCGATGCGGGCTGCTTCCTGGCGCGAGCGCTCGACGGCTTCGAGGGACTCACTGGCGGCTTCTGCGACCTCGGAGGAGACGTCGGCGAGGCGCTGCACTTCGCCTGCGGAGTCCTGGGAGAGGCTTGACAGTGCGACAGCCGAGCGGGTGACGTCCTCCATGGCGTTGGAGATTTGCCCGGTGGCAGAAGCGAGCTGGGACGAGGCTTCCTGGAGGGCGTCGGCGGCCCCGAGGATGGTGCCGCTCTGTGCTTTGACAGAGGCGACGACGCGGCGGATTTCGCCGAACATCCGGGCGAGGGCGTTGCCAAGCTGGTCTTCGGAGCTCCTGGGCTGCACCTCGGCGGACAGGTCGCCTTCGGCAAACCGCTCAGCGGCAGCCGCCATCTCGGCGAAGTAGCCGCGCATGTCACGGAAGGAGGCGGCGACGGTGCCGATTTCGTCGGCGCTGTCGTCATCGACGGCAGCGGCGGCGAGGTTGCCGGTGGCTGCGACGCGCGCCGCTTCGGCGATTCGCCGGGCCCGCCGCCCAATGCTCCACGCGACCAGCGCTGTGAGGGCAGCCGCCACGACGGCAGAGAGGAGCACGATAACAACCGCGCTACGGACTGCGGCGACCGTCGCAGCGTTGGCCTCGGACGGGCTTTCGCGGGCGACGAGCGTCCAGCCGAGCTGTTCGCCGAGGCTGCCCGGGGCGGGGACAGCCTGGTAGCGCCAGGACTCGCCGCCCGGGTCAGTATAGGTGCCGCCGGCAGGCTGTCGAGAGGTTGCTGCCGCGGTGAGCGGGTCGGCGAGGGGCTGGCCGAAGAGGGAGCTGTCGGGGTGATAGATCACCTTTCCCTCGGCATCGAGCAGGAGCACGTTGCCGGTGTCACCGAAGGTGAACTGGGCAAGCCGCTGGAAGATGGCGGTGACGTCGATAGTGCTCCGCAGGACGCCGATCACCTGGTTGCCGTCCAAAATGGGGACGGCTACGTTCATGCCCCACTTGCCGGTGCTCTCGTCATAGGAGGCGGGCTGGACGGTCACCGCGCCCTTTCCGTCGGCGTACGCGGCTTTCCACCAGCCTTCATCTGCCTGGAAGTAGTCGGACGTGGGCGCGACCTGGGCGATGTTTCGGCCGTAGCGGTCGGTCGCGAACATTTCGATGTGCTGCGGGAACTGGGCCTGGAACTCCCGGATAGCGCGGGAGCCGGCGTTCTGGGAGAGGGTCTGGTAGAGCTGCTCGGCGCGCCCGCCGGCGCCGCCCTTTTGCCAGCTTATCCACTGGTCGTCGAGCGCCTTGATTTCCGATTCGGAAGCGGGGCGCTGGTTGCCCTCGCTTGCGAGGCCGGTGAACTGGGCAGCGAAGCCGAGCGCTGCGACGCGGGAAGCCTCGCGCTCGATCTCGGCGAGCGCCTCGCGGACCGCGAGGTCGGCCTGACCGTTGAGGATGGTGCGGGTCGTTTCGCCGGTCTCGTTCGAAATGACCCTGGAGACGCCCACGATGACCGCTACGGACATCAGGGCCAGTGCGCCCACGGCGGCGAGCGCGAGCTTGAGGACGATAGACCTGTTTCTCCAGAACGCCACGACGCTACCTCGAGAGGTTCCTCGCTCCATCTAGAGATTCGCCCCGGCTGGCGGAAGCAGGCATCGGGGGATTCCCGCGGAGATGTTGTGAGCAGCCCGGGGAGGGGGACCGAAGCTCCCCCGTTGTTTCTGGCGGGTTAAGGGTGATGGTGTCAGGTTGACACGAACTGACAGCTCGGGCAGAGTGGAAGCAAGACTTAGTGTAGTCATGACACTAAGTCAGGAGGGATGACCATGGCCGCGACGCTAACACCTGCGGGGAAGAGCTACGCAGAACTGCTGGTCCTGTATTCGGACCCGGACACGTGCCCGACGGACGCGCTGCAGCCGGTGCCGCTGGCAGAGGAGCCTGCGTTCGTGAGCTGGCAGCAGGATATTCCCCGGGCCTACCTTCAGATGGGCCCGGACGAGCTCGACCATCGGATTGCGGCCGCACGGGCGAAGCTCGGCTCGAAGCTCGTCATCCTGGGTCACCACTACCAGCGCGACGAGGTCATCAAGTACGCGGATTTCACGGGAGACAGCTTCAAGCTGGCCCGGCACGCTGCCGACCAAGAGGGCATCGAGTACGTCCTGTTCTGCGGTGTGCACTTCATGGCGGAGTCAGCGGACATCCTGACCCCGGAGAACGTGCGGGTCATTCTGCCGAACATGGCGGCGGGCTGTTCGATGGCCGACATGGCGGACCCCGACGATGTGTACGCGGCGTGGGATGAGATCCACGAGGTGCTGGGGGACGAGGCTGGGGTCGTGCCGGTGACGTACATGAACAGTGCTGCGAGCCTGAAGGCGTTCACGGGGGAGCGCGGCGGGCTGGTGTGCACGTCGAGCAACGCGGACCGTGCGCTTCGCTGGGCCTTCGAGCGCGGCGAGCGGGTGCTGTTCTTCCCCGACCAACACCTTGGGCGGAATACCGGCTATGCGATGGGTATCCCGCTTGACGAGATGGTGCTGTGGAACTGGCGCCTGCCCATGGGCGGGACGACGCCGGAGCAGCTGAAGAAGGCGCGGATCATCCTGTGGCAGGGCCATTGCAGCACCCATCAGCGGTTTACCGTTGAGCAAATTGAGCGAGCACGCCGGGAGCACCCGGGAGTGCACGTGATCGTGCACCCGGAGTGCCGGTGGGAGGTGGTCCAGGCGGCCGACAGCTACGGTTCGACCGAGAAGATTGCGCAAACCATCCGCGAGGCGCCCGCGGGCTCCACGTGGGCCGTTGGCACCGAGATCAACTTGGTGAACCGGCTCGCGAAACAGAACCCGGACAAGACCGTGTTCTGCCTCGACCCGGTGGTGTGCCCGTGCAGCACGATGTACCGGATTCACCCGGCGTACGTGGCATGGACGCTCGAGTCGCTCGTGCAGGGTCAGGTCGTGAACGAGGTGCGGGTCGACCGGGAGACCCGGAAGTGGTCGCTCGTGGCGCTCGAGCGGATGCTCGACCTGGGATAAGGGACGGCGCAGACCGGGGGCTCAATTGGCGATGCCAAGAGCCCCGTACTTTTTCCGACGGTGTTCGATGACGGCATCTTTGGTGCGGAGAATGAGGTCGTCGAGGACTTCCGCGAGGTATGAGACACGGTCTTCGGCGGGTTCCATCTCGAGGAGACGCTGTTTGACGTCTTCTCCGACCTGGAGCCACTGGCCGAGGAAGTTGACCAAGCGGTGTGGAGTCTCGGGGAGGTCGAGCCCGCGGGCCCACTGGTCGGTGAGGGAGAGCACGAGTCGGAAGTAGAGGGGAAACGTTGCCCGGACGGTTTCGAGGGCTGCCTTGAGCCGGGGCGTCAGGGGTCCGTCCGTATCATCGAGGGGGATGACATCGCCGCACGGGTAGGGGCGAGGCGGAAGCAGGGCATTGATGCGGAATCGCCAGGTGCCCAGTGCGGTGAGCATGAAGCGGCCATCGGGTGTGGCTTCGCAGGATGCGATGCGGGCAGCGGTACCGACATCGTGGGGGATTGCTCCGGGGCCAACCTCGGGCCCTTCACGGATGAGAACGACGCCGAATTCCCCCCCGCTTTCGAGCAGCTCGCGGACCATGACGCGGTACCGCTCCTCGAAGATGCGGAGCGGGAGGCGCATGCCCGGGAAGAGCACGGTGCGGAGCGGGAAGAGGGGGAGTTCCAGCGGCACGACCTCCGGCGGGCGGGTGAGCGGATTATGTCAGGAGTGCAGCTCGACGACCATTTCGATTTCGACCGGCATGCCGAAGGGGAGGTCGTGCATGCCGACCGCGGAGCGAGCGTGACGGCCGCGTTCGCCGAAGATGTCGACCATGAGGTCGGAGGCACCGTTGATGACGGCGGGCATCTGGCCGAAGTCGGGGGTGCAGCGGACCATGCCGAGCAGCTTGACGATGCGGCCGACGCGGTCGAGCTCACCGATGGCGCCCTTCAGGGAGCCGAGCAGGGCGAGGGCCGTGAGGCGGGCCGCTTCGTAGCCCTGTTCGAGCGAGAGGTCGTCGCCAAGGCGGCCCCGAATGAGCAGCTCTCCCGCGGGGCCGGTGGGGCCGTGGCCGGACAGGAACACGAGGTTCCCGGCCCGGACGGCGGGCACGAAATTCGCCGGCGGCGCGAAGGGCGGGGGCAATGTGAGGCCGAGGCGAGCGAGCTGCTGTTCGGGTGTCATTGGCTGCGGGAAGCGAGCCAGGCTTCGAGCTCGTGCTGGTGCTCCTCGAAGTGACCGATGCCCGCTCCCTGTAGCAGCCGATTCCCGATGCGGGGGCGGCCGCTGGCAGGGTCGATCCCGTAAAGCTCTTCGGGAAGGGCTTCGGCAGCCGCGCGGTACTGGGCAAACGCACTATCCCAATCGTCGAGGGCGGCGCGCCCGGGGACCGCGGCTGCTGCGAAGCGCTCGTTCCAGGGCTCAGGGTCGGAGTAGTCGACGCCCGGGGGAGCGGGGCGCTCCCCGCGGGCGACGCGTTCGAAGGCGCCGGCCATTTCGCGGTACCAGCCGGCCATGTGGGCAAGGAGCTGGGACAGGTTCCACGTGCCCAGCCAGGTCTCGGAAAAAGCGTCGTCGCCGAGACCGGCGATAGCGGCGCGGAATCGATCGTGAGCAGCGTCGAGTGCGGCGAGTGCCTGGGCTTTGTCGGACACGGAGTACCTCCCGCGGGACGATGGATTTTCGGCGTCAGGGGATGCCGGCGAGCGTCTTTGCGTATTCGAGCGCGCGGCGGCCGTCGTAGGCCCGGCTGATCATGAGCTTTTCGGCCTCGAGCGAGCCCTCGGCGTGGATGGCGAGGACCGCATGGTAGCCGCCGAAGTCGCCGGTAGTGAGGTCGGAGACCATGTTCATGGCGCGGGTGCGGATTTCGCCGTCGATGCCGGCGCGGCCCCCGAGGTATTTGCGGAGCAGGTCGCCAGTCTCGGGGTTCGCGAAGTCTTCCGCGCCGGGGCCGGTGACGAGCATGCCGCCCGCGATGTCCTGCACGTGCTGGAGTGCTTCGTGGTAGCCATGGGCGAAGTGATACTTGGCCATGTTGGTGGTGAGCGGGTCGGGGGCGTAGATGCCGTGGTCGTCGGGCCGGCCGCGGAGGGCAGCCATCTCGGTGAGGGCCCGGAGCGTTTCGGCGTAGCTGATAAGCCGGATGAGCTTGTCCCGCACGTGGGCAGCGCGGGAAATCCCATTGATGTCGGCCATGAGGAGAGCGGCGCCGACGAGGGCATCGACGAGCGGCAGCTTGTAGGAGACGGCCGTGAAGCGGTGGTACTCGACGAACCCGAGCGCGAGCGGCCCGGCAAAGTCGTGCTCGCCAGCGAGGAAGACCCGCTCCCACGGCACGAACACGTCGTCGAAGATGGTGATCGTCTCCATCATCTTGCGGTCGGCTGAGAGCGGCGCATCGAATTCGTTCTTGGGCGAGCCGCCGTAGGGGCTCGCGATGAGCTTGAGTCCCGGCGTATCGACGGGGATGGCGAAGGCGACGGCGTAGTCGGCGTCGCCCTCCGTCATCGCGCGGGTAGGGAGGACGATGAGCTCGTTGACGTTCGTGGTGCAGCTGGTGTGGACCTTGGCGCCGCGCACGACGATGCCGTCGGGGCGCCGCTCCACGATGTGGGTGTAGTAGTCGGGGTGCGGCTGGTCACGGGGGCCTGCGCCGCGGTCGCCCTTGACGTCCGTCTGCGCGACGGAGACGGCGAGGTCGTTGTCCCGGCAGTGGCGGTAAAACGCTTCGACGCGGGCGAGGTAGCCGGTCTCGTACTTCTGGTCGACCTGGCGGGCGATGCGGTGGAGGGCGAAGAGCGCATCGGTGCCGATTTCCTTGACGAGGACGACGAGCGTCTTGCCGAGCGCGGTTGCGGCTTCGATGAGGCGGGACCGCTGCAGGAGGTCATCGGTGCTGGCGGGAATCTTGTAGTAGCGGCTGTAGGGCTGACCGTCTTCGCCGACCACCACGGCCAGATTGCGGTACTGGGGGTCTTCGGCCATCTCGAAGTCGAGGCAGGCGTGATGGACAGCCTTTTTGATGACCGGGTGGGTCGTGACGTCGGGAACGCGTTCGCCGCGGTAGTAGACGGTGCGGTTGTCCTTGAGCGACTCGATGTATTGCTGCGGGGTGCGGAGTCCCATGGTGAGGGAGCTGTCCTCCGATATGGCGGTTTTCGGCGACGGAAGGCCGCCTGGGGCATTGTACGCCGGGTTCGCCGGAAGGTCGGCGGCACCAAAGGGCCCCGCAGTACTGCGGGGCCCTTTCGAGCTCGTTTGCCATCCCCCGCCCCCGTAACGCCGGGTCCGCTCCCGGTGCTGCCTCACGAGAGGCCCTGACCTTTCACCAAGCTGTGCTCTGCCGGACCCGGCCGGCGTTCGGGGCTGCGCCCGGCCCGCTCAGCGCGGGCCATATATCGGACGGTGCCACCTCCGGATTCGGGCGTGCCACCGGAGCTTCATGGTTCACCTCCGGGAGTTGGATGCTTCCCGAACCTCAGCTCTGCACGACCCAGACTCCGAAGCGGGCGTGGAGCCGTTGCTTCGCGGCGTTCATCGGGCACCTCCTTCACGGGGGCCGGCGCCCTGTCGAGCGCTTCGTGATCAGTTTCGCCAACGCGGACGGGGACGAGCTCGGCCGATGGACCCATTTCGGGCGGGTCGACAGGCGCGGACTGGTCTACATGCTGCGAAGCAGGCGGATGCGCTCTTCGATGGGCGGGTGGGTGTTGAAGAGGTTGTTGAGGAAGCTCTGGTGCTCCCGGAGCGGGTTGTAGATGTAGAGGTGTGCAGTCGCTTTGTTGGCAGCCTCGAGCGGTTCAGGGTCGGCGGCGATTTTTTCGAGGGCGCGGGCGAGCGCTTCCGGGTGGCGGCAAAGCAAGGCCCCGGAGGCATCGGCGAGAAACTCCCGCTGGCGGCTGATGGCGAATTTGAGCGCCTGGGCAACGATGGGTGCGAGGACGGCCGCAACGATGGCGAGCAAGACCAGAATGACGGCCCCACCGCCGCCCCGGTTCCGGCTGCCGCGGCGGCGGCCGGCGCCCCAGTAGGTCCAACGGAGGAAGAAATCGCTGAGAAGGACGACGACGCCGACGAGGACGGCGGCGATGGTCATCACGCGGATGTCGTAGTTCTGGATGTGGGAGAGCTCGTGGGCGAGGACGGCTTCGAGCTCGATTGGTTCGAGCTTCTGGAGCAGCCCGCGGGTGACAACGACGTGGGCATGCTGGGGGTCGCGGCCGGTGGCGAAGGCGTTAGGGGCGGTATCTTCGAGGACCCAGGTGCGCGGCATCGGCAGGCCCGCACCGATGCAGAGGTTCTCCACGCGGCGGACGTACTCCCACTCCTGTTCTTTGGTGACTTCGTGGGCGCCGGAGATGGAGAGGATGACACTCGACGCCATGAAGTAGCTCATGACGGCGTACAGGATGATGGCAATGCCGGCGATGCCGATGAAACCGACCGGCAGGCCGAGGGCCAGGACGATGAGTGCAACGAGAGCCGTCACGACAGCGACGAAGGCGACCATCAGCACCCACGTCGTCCGGCGGTTGGCCGCGATGCGGTCGTAGATGAGAACCGAGCCCGGGACCGGGGCAGATGTCATGGTGCCTGGGGGTTGGGAGCCGGGCGGAGCGGGCTCAGTTACTCACGAACGAGACGCGGACATCTTCGCGGGCGGCTTCCTCGGCTTCGTAGAACTCCGCGGGCTCGAAGTTGAACATGCCGGCGATGATGGAGCTGGGCACAGTTGCGATTTTTTCGTTGTAGACGCGGACGTTGGAGTTATAGAACTGCCGGGCGTACGCGATTTTGTCCTCGGTATCGGTGAGTTCACGCTGGAGCTCGAGGAAGTTCTGATTGGCCTTGAGGTCGGGGTAGGCTTCGGCGACGGCGAAGAGGGAGCGGAGTGCCGAGGTGAGCATGTTGTCGGCCTGGGCAGCCTGGCCGGGGGTCTGGGCGCGGTCGAGCATGGCCCGGGCGCGGGTGACGTTTTCGAGCGTTTCTTTCTCGTGCGCGGCGTAGCCCTTGACGGTCTCGACGAGGTTGGGGATCAGGCTGGACCGCCGCTTGAGCTGGACATCGATGCCGGACCATGCCTCCTTGACGCGGATGCGGGCGCGGGCGAGGGAGTTGTAGAGGCCGATGACCCAGAAGACGAGCAGCAGGGCAATGACGATGACGACGATGAGCACGATGATGCCGGACACGGCGACGCTCCCAGGATTGCTGGGCGCATGCTACCACAGCGCGAGAGGGGTGCCCGCGGCGCGGGCACCCCTCCTATTCTAATTGGAGACTCCGCATTAGCCGTGTGGTTTCAGACGAGGACGCCCTCCGCGAGGAGGTCGGCAACCTCGTCCATCGAGAGACCGATGATCCGTTCGCAGACGTCCATGGTGTGCTCACCGAGGAGCGGCGCGGGGCCGGGTACGGAGCCGGGGGTGGCGCTGAGGCGGAAGGCCGGGCCGTCGTGGGCTTCGCGGCCCGCCTCGGGGTGCTCGACGTACTGGTAGTAGCCGCGGGCCTTCATGTGCGGGTCGCGGTCGAGCAGGTCCTGCGCGTTCTGGACGACGCCTGCGGGAACGCCTGCTGCCTGGAGCGCGGCCGCGACGTCCTCGGCCTTTCGGTCACGGACCCAAGAGCCGATGAGCGCTTCTAGCTCGTCTTCATTGGCTTTGCGGGCCTCGAAGGTCGCGAACTTGGGGTCGGCGGCGGCCTCCGGGTGGCCGAGCGCGGCGGCGGCAGCGGCCCATTCGCGGTCATCGCGGCAGGCGATGACCACCCAGCGGTCGACGGAGCCGACGGATTCGGGGTCATCGGCGCAGCGGAAGGCGCCGTGAGGGCTGTAGTTCAGGCTGCGGTTGCCCGTGCGGGACGGATTGTCGCCGTTGACGAGATACTCGAGGACCGCAGTGCCGAGGGCATTCACGACCGACTCGAGCTGGGGAAGCTCAATCATCTGGCCCTTGCCGGTGCGGTTGCGGTAACGCAGTGCGGCGAGGATGGCCGTGATGGTGTGGCCGGGGTTGATGACGTAATCGGGGTAGTTGGTACCGACGCCGATGGGGGGGCGGTGGGGGAACCCGCTCATGTGGCTAATGCCGGTAACGGGCGTGAGGACGGCGCCGAAGCCGAGGAAATCTCGATGGGGCCCGCTAAGACCCTGCATGGGGGCATAGGCCGCAATGATTCGGGGGTTGCGGGCGCTAATCTGTTCGTACCGCAAGTTCCATTTGTCGATGACGCGCGGGGTGAAGTTCGTCAGGAAGATGTCGCACTTTTCAATGAGGCGGTATGCGATTTCCTGGCCGCGCGGCACGTTGAGGTTGAGCTGGATGGAGAGTTTTCCGGTGTTGAAGTTGTTGAAGTAGCCGGAAACGTTGTAGCCGGTCTTGAAGGTGCCGTCCGGGTTCATTGCGAATGGGTGGACGCGGCGGAGGCCGTCGGGCTTCGTCTCGGATTCGACGCGGATGACCTCAGCGCCGAACTGGGAGAGGGTGTTGCCGGCGATGGGGCCGGCTCCGTACCAGGAGAAATCGGCAACGCGGAGGCCTTCGAGCGGTTTCCTGGACATGGGAACCTCCTTAGACGAGAGCTGCGAGGATGCTCTCGGTGTGTTCGCCGAGGCGCGGCGGGCGGCCGATGACGGCGGGTGTTTCGGAGAGGCGGTACGGGGGCCCGGGGAACTCGACGGCGCCCCCGAGCGGCGACTCTATCCTGACGAACCAGTCGCGGGCGCGGAGCTGGGTGTTTTCAGCGATGTCTTTGGGGGTGGAGACGATGCCGATGAGAAGCTGGCGGCGCTGGCCCTCTTCGTATGCTTCCCGGGCGCTCATGGAGGCGAAGAAGTCGAGGATGGTTTTTGTGATGACGGGGAGGTGCTGGAGGATTTCCCCAGCTGCATCGGGGTTGGACATGAGCTGGGTGAGCCACGCCATGTTGAGCTGGTTGACGATGCTGCAGTAGGGCTCGTCATCGAGGGGGCCCTGCATGCCCTTCTCGCGCATCCAGTCGACGAGCGCGGGCAGGTCTTTGCCGGCCGGGGCGAGGATGTAGAGGGAGACGTAGCCATCGGTGCATTTCGCGACGCCCGTGGCGGGAAGGGGGATGGGAAGCATGCCCAGTTCGCCGGTCCGGACGCGGTTGCGCTTCTGGAAGTCCCACGTCTGCATGGCGGTCTCCTGCGCCATCGAGAGGGCCTCCTGGGCGGAGACATCGACGAGCTGGCCTTCACCGGTGGCCTCAGCGTGGAGGAGCGCCATGAGGGTACCCTGGGCCGCCTGGATGCTCGCGGAGATATCGGCCTGGCGGCCGTAGATCATGTTCGGGGGGTCGGCTGGCTCGCCGGCGAGCGTCATGATGCCGCCCATCGCCTGGCCCACGATGTCGGAGTATGCCCAGCTGGCGTGTGGTCCGTCCTGGCCGAAGCCGGTGATAGAGGTGTAGACGAGGGAGGGTTTTCCAGGGCGAAGCTGCTCGTAGCCGAGGCCGCGAGCGGCGAGGTGGCCCACGGGGTTGTCTTCCAGAACGATGTCGGCGCTGAGGGCGAGCTTGCGGGCAAGCTCGCGGCCCTCCGGCGTTTCGAGGTCGAGGACGACTGACTTTTTCGAGGTGTTGTGGACCCAGAACGCGAGGCTGGCGTTGGGGTCGCCCTCATGTCCTTTGACGAACGGACGGGCGCGGCGGAGGCGGCCGCCGCCGGGAGGTTCGACCTTGATGACCTCGGCGCCGAGGTCGGCCAGGAGGCGGCCACAGTAGGCGCCGGTTTCGTCGGTGAATTCGACGACGCGGATTCCTTCGAGGGCGCGGTCGGGCATCGGTCAGGACTCCGGGATGGCGGTGACGCGTGCAGGGAGGTCGCGCGCGAGGATCTGCGCAGCCTGTGCAACCATGTCGTGCAGGATTTCAGCCGCGGGCCGGATGCGGTTGAGCATGCCGGAAACCTGTCCTGCGGCGTTCATGAGGAGGTCCTCGCGGCCGGCCTGGCGGCATGAGTAGACGAGGTCCTGGACGAGGAGGCCCTGCAGGCCCATCGGGAGCGCCGGGATGCCGGCGGCCTCCCAGGCTTCGATGAGCGGGTTGGTGATGTTGCGCATGGTTTTGCCGCTGTAGAGGCGGGTGACGCGGGTGTCTTCGTCAGTGGCGGCGAGGATGCGCTGTTTTTGCAGGTCGGGCTGGTTGGCTTCCTCGGAGACGAGGAAGGCCGTGCCGCACCAGACACCGATGGCGCCGAGGGCCAGGGCAGCGACGATGCCGCGCCCGTCGGCGATGCCGCCGGCGGCGACGACCGGCGTCGGGGAAACAGCATCGACGACCTGCGGCACCAGGGCCATGGTGGCGACACGCCCGGTATGACCGCCGGCTTCGGTGCCCTGGGCCACGACGATGTCGACGCCGGCCGCTGCGACTCGCTTTGCGTTCTTCACGTTGCCGACGAGGGAGAGGACTTTGGTGCCGTTGGCCTTCAGCCGGTCGAGCCATGGCGCGGGGCTGCCGAGACCGCTAGCGAAGACGGGCACCTTCTCTTCGATGACGACTTCCATCTGTTCGTCGGACATGCCGCCCGTGCGGGGTCGCCGCGGTTCGGCTGCGGGCTCTCGGGGCATCTCCCTCCACGGCACACCGAGGTCCTCAAGCACTTTCTTGAGGCCCTCGCGGGCGGCTGCGGGGATCAGGTCGCGCGGGTCGCGGGGCATCTCAGCGGTGGCGGCACCGCCCATGTAGTTCGAGGGCAGGAGGAGGTCGACCCCAAAGGGCTTATCGGTCATGGAGCGGACTTTGCGGATCTCCTCGCGAAGCCGTTCGGCGCTGAAGCCGGCCCCGCCGATGACGCCGAGGCCGCCGGCATTCGAGACGGCTGCAACGAGGGGGGCGGTCGCAACCGGTCCGGTGAGGCCGCCGGCGACGGGGCCCATGCCGGCGAGGATGACCGGGTATTCGATGCCCAGCAGATCACATAGCTCCGTGCGGAGCACGGGTCTTCCCACGGGACCCTCCAGGTAGGGGAGTTCGCGCGGAGTATACGGGACGGGAGGGGAAGCCGCAGGCACGGGTTGGACCCGGCCGCGCGGGCAAGCGAAACTGAGGTCATGAACTCGCCTGTCACGCCGTGGGTCCTGGCTGGACGAATCTTCTCGATCATCGGGATGGCCTTCACGGCCGCGTGCGCCATTCTCTTTCTCATCGTTCCGCTCTGGTGGTGGGCACTCGGGTCGGCCGCGGCATTCGTCCCATTTTTCCTGCTGATCGTGGTGGTCGAGCGGTACCAGTCGAAGCACGGGCTGATTGGACCCGGCCCGATGCCATTGACGCATGAGGACCCCGAGTAGACTCGGACTGGCCGTGCTGGCGGCAGCGGCCCTCGCGGGCTGCCAGGGGACGCCACGATTCAACGGAGAACCGCTGAACCCCTTGCTCTGTGCTGCGGAAGACCTTTCGCAGCCGTTTCTCGAGCAGACGCGCGGCGATTTTACTGCGGCGGACCTGGGCGGGCTCTCACGCCGCCCGGAGGAGCGGAAGGCGGAGTACCGCGGTGCGGGGATGGAGGGCGGGAGGTTCGTGTTTTGGAAGCAGGCGCTGCCGCGGCCGCCGTTCGAGAGCCCGGTGAACGTGGTTTGCCAGGTGCTTTCGTTCGAAACGGCGGGGCAGGCTGCGGCCTGGGTGGATAGGCTGGAGGCTGACCCGGAGCGTATCCGCGACTCAGGCATGCTCTGGGCTCCGCTCGACGGGGCCGTCGCGGAAGAGCTCCCGGCTGAACGCGGCCGCCTGTTTCGCCTGGAGGGCTCAGAGGGCGATGCCCGCGTGGTGCTCTACGCCCTGCACGAAGCGCGCGGGAATCTCGTGCTGAGCGTCTTCGTGGGAGACCGAGATGGGCGCACGCTAGCCGCGACGGCGCTCGACATCGCGGCCGCGAGGGATGCACGGCTCGGAGTAGGTGCTACTTCGGGGTCTCCGTAATCTCGATGGTCGAGATGGTGACGGGCTCGATGGGCCGGTCGCCCTGGCCGACCTGAACTTTACCGATGGCCTCGACAACGTCCATGCCTGAGATGACTTCGCCGAACGGGTAAAACTTGTTCGCGCTGGGATTGTCGAAGTCGAGCGATGGGTTGTCTTTGAGGTTGATGAAGAACTGACTTCCGAATTGGGTTTGGCCGGAGACCTTGGCCATGGCGATAGTGCCCTTTTTGTTCCGGAGCTCGTTCGGCTCATCCTGCGTCTGGTAGCCGGGGCCGCCCGTGCCGGTGCCGGTGGGGTCGCCACCCTGGATGACGAAGTTGGAGACGACGCGATGGAAGGTCGTGTTGTCGAAATAGCCCTGCTTTGCGAGGAAAACGAAGCTGTTGACCGTGTTCGGGGCGGTATCTGCGAAGAGGCGGACCGTGAAGTCGCCTTTGCTGGTCTTGAAGGTGGCGGTGTACGTGTATTTTTCGGCGTCGATAACCTGTTCGGCCTTTTCGAACTGCTTCGGCGCGGGAGTGGGGCTGCCGGTGGGCGAGGCATCGGCTGTGGCATCAGCGGTTGGGGTAGCGGTGGGCAGGGCGTCGGGGTTGCCCTGGCTGGTTCCGCCAGTGGTGAGGATAGCCGCGACAACCATGGCGACAGCGACCACGACGCCGACGAGCGCGAACCAGCGGACGTCGCCGAGGATGTTCATCGGGAATCCGGGCTTATAGATTTCCGAGGGGGAGGCGTGGCTCAGCTGGTACGTGCGGCGTCGCGAGGATTCCTGCCGCAGGTGGTGCAGCTCGCGTTTCTTGCGCTTGGGCACAGTGCGACTCCAGTAGACGGCTGCTGGGTGAATAGCCGGCTCCGGGCCAGTATACGAAGGGGTTGGATTGCGACCAAACCGCGGACAGGTGATGGGAAAGGGACCGTTCAGCTGCGGTAGCCGAGTCTTGCCAGTTCTTCCCGCGCGACCTCGCGGTCATCCCACGGCATGGCCTGGGAGCCGTACACGATGGACTTCTCGTGGCCCTTCCCGGCAATGACCACGATGTCGCCGAAGCGAGCCATGCCAAGCGCTGTAGCGATGGCTTCGCGCCGGTCTTCGATTTCGAGGAAATCGGTGCCGCGCTGGCGCCCCGCGCTTTCGGCGTGGCGGCCGATCTCACGGACGATTTCGGAGGGGTCCTCGGAGCGGGGGTCTTCGTTGGTGAAGATGGCGAAGTCCGCGCCCTCGGCGGCGGCACGGCCGACGCCGAAGCGGCGGCCCGGGTCGCGCTCGCCGGCGGCTCCGACGACGATGATGAGGCGCCCCTGGCAGACGTCACGGAGGACCTCGAGCACTTTGCGAACCGCATCCCCGGTGTGGGCGTAATCGACAATGACCTCGAACGGCTGGCCGGCCTGGATGCGCTCCATGCGGCCGGGGACGCCGGGGCACTCGCCAAGACCGCGAGCCACGGCCTGGAGGTCGGCGCCGACCGCGAGGGCGGCAGAGGCCGCTGCGAGGGCGTTCATGACGTTGAACATCGCGGGCAGGCGGATGGTGCACTCGGCCATGCCCTGGGGAGCCACGATGCGGAAGGTGCTGCCATCGGGGCGGAGGATGATGTTGCGGGCCACGACGTCGGCATCGCGGGCTTCGAGGCCGAAGCGGGTCGGGGCGGCACCTGGGGCGTGATTGAGCATGTACTGTGCGCTCGGGTCGTCGGCGTTGACGACGGCGTGTTTGCCGATGCCCTTCTCGGCCGACTGCTCGAGGGCGGCGAACAGCCGAGCCTTGGCGTCGCGGTAGGCCTCAAACGTTTGATGAAAGTCGAGGTGGTCGCTGGTGATGTTGGTGAAGACGGCGATGTCGTACTCGACATGGTCGAGGCGGTGAAGGGCGAGGCCGTGGCTCGTGGACTCGACGATGGCGTAGTCGCAGTGGGCATCGGCCATCCGGCGGAGGAGGCGCTGGACTTCGGGAGCCTCGGGAGTTGTCATCCGGGCCGTGACGTGACCGGATTCCCCGGGGAGGTAGGTGTCGACGGTTCCGAGGCGACCGACTCGTGCACCGGCGGCCTCGAGGGCATAGGTGAGCAGGTGCGAGGTTGTCGTCTTGCCGTCGGTGCCGGTGATGCCGATGACGGCCAGTTCGCGCCCCGGGTGACCGTAGAACCAGGCCGAGGCCGCAGCGAGGGCAGGCCGGGCTGCCGGGACTTCGACGAGGGCGAGAGACTCAGGGAGCGGCGGCAGCTCGCGGTCCGCTTCGACGAGGGCAGCTGCGGCGCCGGCAGCGGCAACTTCGGCGAGGAAGCGGTGGCCGTCGACGGTGAAGCCGGGGATCGCAGCGAAGAGGCTGCCCGGGCCGACAAGGCGGGAGTCGTGATGGACGGCAGAAATCTCCGTCCCGGGGTCACCGCGAAGCAGACGGGCTCCGGGGAGCTCCTCGAGAAGGCCGCGGAGGGTGCGGGGGTTGGTTCGGGTTTCGAGCGTCACGGGTTGGATGGTAGCCCGCCGGGGCCGCGGGTGTCGCGCTACTCGAGGGCGCGGAGAAGGTCGAGGAAGTTGCCGAGCATGCGGGCAGTGGCTCCCCAGATGAGGTCATCGCCGAATTGGTAGGCGTGGAAGACGTATTCGCGGCCGTTGATGATGCGCCGGTCAGGAACTTGGTTCCGGGGGTCGCGGAGGTGCGCGAGCGGGACCTCGAGGAGGTAGGCGACTTCATCGCTGCTGAACCGCCATGGGTAGGGGTAGCGGTCGAGCCAGCCGACGTACGGGGTGACGAGGAAGTTGGAGACGGTGACCATCTGGTCGAGCTCGCCGAGGACGTCGACGTGGTCGGGGTGGACGCCGATTTCCTCGTGGGTTTCGCGGAGGGCGGTGAACCGGGTGTCGGGGTCGCCGGGGTCCATGACGCCGCCTGGGAAGCTGATTTGGCCCTTGTGGTCGCGGACGCGGTCGGTTCGCTTTTGGAAGATGATGTGGGGACCGGACGGGCGCTCGTGGAGGAGAAGGAGCACCCCGGCTGGCGGCAGCGGCGGGGCTGGTTCGTGGCGCGCCGGCTGGTACGCGGCGAGGATGCGGCGAACGTCTTCCCGCATGGCAGTCAGGGGCGCACGGAGAAGTGGCGGCCGCGGGTGGACTCGATGAGCTCGGCCCAGATGCGCTCTTCGAAGGCGCGGGCGGCTTCGCCGGGTGTGCGTTCGACGGCCGCGTGGAGCTCGATGAGGGCGGCGCGGAGGGTGTCGTTCTCGTGCTGGAGGTCGGCGATGCGCAGGGACGCGGCCGGCGGCGATGCAATGGCCTGTGTCACATCGGCCGGGACATGTTCGCCGAGGAGGTCCCGCCCCGCGGCGAGGAGCTCGCGCACGATGCGGTTTTCGGTGACGAGCCTGTCGGCGGCGCGGTCGAATTCTTCGGCGACCATCATGTTGAGCATGGCCGCGATGCCGACAAGCTGCTGCCCGAAGGGGGTAGGGATGGCGGGCAGGACCTCGCCGAGGAGGTTGGCTGCGACGCCCTGGAGAACGCGGGACGGAGTGGGGTTCACGGGAGCCTCCCCATGGTGCGGAGCAGGTATTGGTCCTGGGCGTTGATGAGCGAGTAAGCGACCAGCGGGAGAATGAGCTCGTTGGTGCGGCCTTCCTGGAAGGAGCGGGCGCCGGTGACCCAGATGCCCTGGCACTTTACGTGGCTGAACACTTCCCACCAGTGGAGCGCGGCGGGGTCGACGCGGAGGCCGGAGTACCGCTCCCAATGCGCGATGGCGGTTTCGCGGTCGACGATGCCCCCGGGGCGCCCGTCCTTTGCCCAGTGCCACGATTGGTTGAAGGACCATGCGAGGTCTTCGAGAGGGTCGCCGAGGTGCGCCATTTCCCAGTCGACGATGCCGTAGATTCCCCCGTCCTCGCGGTAGAGGAAGTTGCCAACGCGGTAGTCGCCGTGGACCACGCTGATGCGCTGGGCGGGCGGCGGGGGGTTGGCGCGGAGCCAACGGATGGCCGCCTTCATGATGGGCTGGGGCTCCATCGCCTCCGTGTCGAGGACGCGTTCCCAGTGGTCGAGCTCGAGCTGCCAGGCGGACTCGGGCGTGGGGATGCGAGCCACTCGCTCGATAGGGGTACCGCGCCAGTCGAACGTGGCGATGGCGGCGAGGATGCGGTACATGTTCTCGGCGATGCGGGGCTGGACGGCGCTATATGGCGGCGCGATGATGCGGGCGGTCGCCCCTTCACAACCGAGGATACGGTCCATGATGAAGAACGGGCCGCCGAGGATGGAGGGGTCGTTTTCGAGCCAGCGCATGCGGGGGACGGGCACGTCGGTGCCCCAGAATGCCGAGTAGAAGGCGTACTCGGCCTCACGGTCGGTGTCGAGCAGGGATGCCGGGGGGTCTTTCCGCAGGACGAAGGGGGCGGCGTGATGCGCGCCGCCGGCGTCGGTCCATTCGGCATCGAACATCCAGGTCTCGCGTGAGGCGCCGCCCGGGATGCGGAGGAGATTGGTGACCCGGACTTCGGCCGCTTCGAGCCGGGGTGCGAGGTAACGTTCGAGTGCTTCGTTCACGGGGCGGGGGGAAGGTTACGTGCTGGGTGGGCAGTGTCAAGCGACGGGCTCTCCCGGCCCGCGGGGCTAGAGGGTGCCCTTGGTGCTCGGGATATCGCGGCCGCGGCGGGGGTCGAACCGGGTTGCTGCGTCGAGGGCGCGCGCCATTGCCTTGAAGGCCGCTTCGCACTTGTGGTGGTCGTTGGCACCGTAGAGGACCCGGAGATGGAGGTTGATCCTGGCGGCGAAGGCGAAGGACTCGAGGAAGTGGTCGAACAGGTCGGGCGGGAGGCCACCGAGCTCTCGGCCGAGCAGCTTGAGGTCGAGAACGGCGTAGGGCCGGCCGCTGAGGTCGACGACGGCGTGGGCGAGCGCCTCGTCGAGAGGCATGTAGGCCGACCCGGCGCGAACGAGGCCGGCCTTGTCGCCGACGGCTTTTGCGAGGGCTTCGCCGAGGCAGATGCCGACGTCCTCGACGGAGTGGTGCTGGTCGATCCAGAGGTCGCCTTCGCAGCGCAGGTCGAGGTCGAAGACACCGTGCTTCGCGATATGGGAGAGCATGTGGTCGAGGAATCCCACGCCGGTGCTGCAGGAGAATTTCCCGGAGCCGTCGAGGTTGAGGGTGACGTCGATGCTGGTCTCGGCGGTGCGGCGGGAGACGGTGGCGATGCGCGGCGCTGGGAGGTGCGATGTCGATTCGGTCACTGGGAGAGCTCCGTGAGGGCGTTGAGGAGGCGGTCGGTATCGGAGGGAAGGCCGGCACTGATGCGGATGCAGTTCCGGAGGTCGGGGCGGTCGTAGAAGCGGACGAGGATGCCGCGCGACCGGAGGGCGGCGGTCAGGTCCCGGGCGGAAAGGCCCCGGACTGCGGCGAGGACGAAATTCGCGACTGACGGGTAGGGTTCGATCCAGCCGAACCCCGCAAGGGACCGGGCGAGGCGGTCGCGCTCGGCGACGATGGCGGCGATATGCTCGGCGATCTCCGCGCGGTGCTCGATGGCAGCGATGGCGGCGGCCTCGGCCGCGGCATTGACGTTGTACGGCTGCTTGATGCGCATCATGTGGGCGGCCAGCTCGGACGTGGAGATGCTGTATCCGACGCGCAGGCCCGCGAGCCCGGCCCACTTGCTGAAGGTGCGAAGAACGACGAGGTTGGGGTGGCTGGCGATGAGCGGGACAACCGTTTGCCCGCCGAATTCGATGTAGGCCTCGTCGACGACGACGATGGCATCGAGGGCAAGGAGGGCTTCGAGCTCGCTGAGGTTGAGCGGGTTGCCGGTGGGGTTGTTAGGGTGGGTCAGGAAGAGGAGGCGCGCGCCGGAATCCTGCACAGCGTGCCGAATTGCGACGACGTCAAGGTCGAAGTTTGGGCGCCGGGGCACTTCGACTGGGCGTGCGCGCATGATGTTGGCGAGGAAGCGGTACATGCCGAAGGCGGGCGTTGGGATGACAACCGCGGGGGGTGCGACGAGGCGAATGATGATATCGATGAGGTCGTCGGCGCCGGTGCCGGCGACCACCTGATCGGGTTCGACATTCGCGTAGGCGGCGATGGCCCGGCGGAGGCGGAGCTGGCCGGGGTCGGGGTAGATGTGCAGGGGAGCGCGCGCCGCTGCCTCGCGCACGGCGGGGTGCGGCCCGTAGGGATTTTCGTTGGCGTCGAGCTTGACGAGGAGTTCGACAGGCAGGCCGATCTCGGCCGCGAGGACGTCGTACGGTTTGACGGGCGTGTATTCCTCGAGGTCGTCGAGGTCGGGACGGAGCAGGCTGCGGAGAGGCATGTCAGCGGCCCTGGAGGCGGCGCTCGACGGCATGGGCGTGTCCGGTGAGGCCTTCGGCGCGGGCGATGATGGCTGCTGCGCGGTTGAGCTCTTCGGCTTCCTCGTCGGGGAGGTTGACGACGGCCATCTTTTTGAGGAAATCGTGGACGCCGAGGGGGCCGGACCAGCGCGCTGCTCCGCCGGTCGGCATGGTGTGGCTGGGGCCGGCGGTGTAGTCGCCGACCGCCTCTGGGGAGGCCTCGCCGAGAAACAGCCCGCCGCAGTTCCGGACCTTCATGGCGTAGGCGGTCGGGTTTTCGATGCAGAGGCAGAGGTGCTCGGGGGCGTAATCGTTGGCGAGCTGGATGGCGTGGTCGATGTCGTTGACGAGGATGCAGCCGCCGCGATTTTCGAGCGCGGCGCGGGCAATTTTTGCGCGCTCGAGGTTCCGGAGCTGGCGCTCGATGGCGGCGGCAACCTCTTCGGCGAGGTAGTGCGAAGGGGTGAGGAGGATGGGGCTCGCGAGGGGGTCGTGTTCGGCCTGGGCGATGAGGTCGGCAGCGACAAGCTCGGGATTGGCGCTCTCGTCGGCGATGATCATGGTTTCGGTGGGGCCGTAGATGCTGTCGATGCCAACGTCGCCAAAGACCTGCCGCTTGGCGATGGTCACGAAGAGGCCGCCGGGGCCGGCGATCTTGTCGACGCGGGGGATGGTTTCGGTGCCGTAGGCGAAAGCGGCGATGCCCTGGGCGCCTCCGGCCTTGAAGACCGCGTCGACGCCGGCGATGTCGGCGGCGACGAGCTTGACCGCGGGGACGGAGCCGTCGGGGAGGACGGGACTGGTGAGGTAGACCTCGTCGACGCCCGCGACGCGGGCCGGGATTGCGCACATGAGCACGGTGCTGGGGAGCGGAGCGCGGGTGCCGGGAACGTAGATGCCGGCGCGCTGGATGGGGCGCGTAATTTGCCCGAGACCCTGCTGCTGAAAGTCGATGGTAGCGCCGCGGAGCTGGGTTTCGTGGTAGCGCCGAATGCGCTCGGCGGCGAAGCGGAGGGCTTCGATAAGGTCAGCCGGGAGGGCGTCGTAGGCGGCGCGAATCTCGTCCTGCTGGACGCGGAGGTCGGGCGTGTGCGCCCCGTCGATAGCTGAGTTGTAGTAGCGGACAGCGTTGTCGCCGTCGTCGCGAACGTCGCGGATGATGCGGCGGACGACCTCGTCCGGAGTGAGCTCCTGCCCAAAGGTGCGGAAGGTGGTCTCCCGGATCTCCATGGGAAGCTCTTCGATTTCGAGGGGGCGGCGGGCAAGGAGCGTTCGGCGGCCCTCTTCAGCGTTGCGGATTATGCGCATCCCAGGTACCTCTCGACGGCGGAGCGGGCCGATTCGGTCGCTCGCTGGAGGAACGCGTCGACCTCGGCGTCGGTGATGTGGGCGATTGTCTCATCGAGGAGTTCGGGGAGCGAGTCGAGGAAGCTGTCGAGGGTTTCGCCTGGTTCGAGCCCGGCGTAGCGGAGATGGTTGGCGATCATGGCGCGTGCGCGGTCCCAGTCGAGGTTGCGGGCGGCTACGTCGATCGAAACCTGGCGCCAGCGTTCGAGGGTCGGCGCGTCGATGAAGCCGGTCTCGATGTCTTCGACGGTGCACGCGAGAGCGTTGCAGATGGCCGCCTTGAGCTCGGGGTCGGAGCCGTAGCGCCGATCGAGGTCGAACTGGAGGAGGCGGTCCATGACATTGGCACGCATGGCTCCCCCGAGGTGGTCGTGACGGAGGAAGTAGGGACGATAGACGCCGGTGATGTACTGCTCGTCGAGGACGAGGTGCGAGATGTAGCCGGCGGCCCATGCGCGGGTGGACGGATTGAGCTTCTCGGGCGCGGCGAGGCGGCCGTACGCGGACAGGAACGCGGCGACGGAGTCCTGGTGGTTGTGTTCGTTCAGGTCGAAGAAGTGGGTACTGTAGCGGTCCTGCCGGGTGATGACGCGGATATCGGGGGAGGTAGCACCGAGGAGGTAGGCGCCGGAGGTCGCGGGTATCTCGTCGCGGCCGAGGTCGAGCGCGACCTGGCGTGCGACCACCATGTGGAGGGTGATGGGGGGCATGGCTTCATAGTAGCGAACCGGGGAGCCGGGTTAACCGATTTACGGTCAGATGCGCGCGCTTTCGATGTTGGTGAGGAGGATGCCCCGGCAGCCGATGGTCGAGAGTTCGTCCATGATGCGGTGGGCCTCTTTGCGGCGGACCATAGCCTTCACGGAGTACCAGCCCTCGCGCTGCAGCTGGGTGATGGTGGGGGACTCGAGGCCGGGGGTGATTTCGCAGGCGCGCTGGAGGATGGTCCCGGGGCAGTCGTACTCGACCATCATGTAATCGAGAGCGACGAGGCGGCCTTCGATGCGGCTGCGAAGGACGCGGACGGGGCCGTGCTCGGCGCGGTCGGGATGGGCGTACAAAGCGGCGTTGGATACGAACAGCGGTTCGCCAACGATCCGCAGGCCTGCCTGCCGCAGGGTAGTGCCGGTGTCGACGACGTCGACGACAGCCTCGGCGATGCCGAGGGCGACGGAGATTTCCACGGCGCCTTCGAGCTGGATGAGGCGGAGGTCCCGACCGCTGAAGTAGTTTCGGACAATGTTTGGGAAGGAGGTCGCAATGCGGAGGTTTGCGATGTCGTCGAGGGAGGTGGCGGGGGAGGCTGCTGGCACGGCAGCGCAGAGCCGGGAGTCGCCGTAGTTGAGGTCGAGGAGGAGCTCGGGATGGTGGCCGCGCTCGGCTGCGAGGTCTTTGCCAGTGATTCCTGCATCGAGGATGCCGTTGGCAACGTAGACAGGAATGTCGCCGGGGCGAAGGAAGTAGAATTCGACGTCGTTTTCGGGGTCGAAGGAGGAGAGCTGGCTCCCGCTCTTGCCGACCCGGTAACCGCAGGAGGCGAGGAGGTCAAGCGTTGGCTGGAAGAGGACGCCTTTGTTTGGAAGAGCTACTTTGATCACAGGGAGTCGTACACCTCATCGAGCGTGAGGTCGGCTGAGGCCATCATGCAGGCCACGTAGTAGAGCACTTGGGAGAGCTCCGCGGCGAGCGCTTCGCGGGATTCGAAGCGGGCGGCCATCCAGGCCTCTGCGGCTTCTTCGACGAGCTTTTTCCCGATAGCGTGGGGGCCCTGTGCGAGGAGGGCAGCAGTGCCCGAGCCCTCGGGCATTTCGGCCTTGCGCTGGGCGGCGAGCGCGACCATCTCTTCGAATGTCACGGGCTCACGATAGCCGAAGCGCCCGCACGGATCATGTGGCGGCCGGGCGGACGGTTACGTCGGCCGCAGTCACGGTTTCGATGGTGCCCCCTTCACGGCGAACGACGAGGCCGCCAGTATCGTCGATGTCGATGGCGGTGGCGACGAATGGGTCACCGCCGACGGGGCTGACGAGGAGCTCGACGCCGATGAAGCCATTGAGCTCGCGGAACCGGGCAACTGCTTCATCGAGGGGAGCGTCGAGCCAGTGTTCAAGCTCGTTGCAGAGGCGGGCGAGCAGCGCTTCACGGTCGACCTGGCGCCCCAGCACAGCGGCCAGGGAGGTCGCGATATCTCGGAGCTCGGGGTTGATCGAGGGGTCGAAGTTGACGTTGATGCCGATGCCGGGAAATGCGACGGGGCCGGCATCTCCGAATTCGGCGTCGATGAGCATGCCACAAGCCTTGCGCTGACCGACCCAGATGTCGTTGGGCCACTTGATGACGGCTTCCGGAACGACCGAGCGGATGGCCGCGGCAACCGCGACCGGGACGCGGACGGGGAGGGTGCGGTGGATTTCAAGCTGACAGCGCAGGATGAAGGTGACGTAGATGTTGGCCCCGGCAGGGCTGTAAAACGAACGGCCGCGGCGGCCCCGGCCTGCCGTTTGCTCTTCGGCGAGGACGGCTGTGCCGTGGATGGCGCCCTCGTCGGCTTCGCGACGCGCGACGTCCATGGTCGAGCGGACGACCGGGCGGTAGACGAGCGGCCGCCCCACGAGGCGGGTCCGCAGGAGGGATTGGAAGCGAGGGAAGTCGAACGGTGGCAGGGATGACATCGGGCTGGCGCAGGATGAATCCACGTGAAAAGGGCCCCGGTAGTGCCGGGGCCCTGGCGTAGCTAAGACCGGAGTCTTAGGAGGTTCGGTGGTTCCTCCAAGAGGTCTAGGAGGAGGTCACCTCCAGCGCAAAGGTACGGTCGTAGCTACGACTATGATGGTCCATGCGCATCACCTCCTTTCCTGGGGGGCAGCATGCGCCGGTCGGAGGAGGCTGTCAAGAGGTTTGCGGTAACGGCGCTTCCGCGGAAGGCGGCCCCTGCTATCCTGAGATGCGTTGTGTAGAACGGCGGCGTCCTGGCCGGGAACGGTCAAATCTATGATGCCGCATGATGGAGGCTCCCCTGGTTACCCCTGTGAGCATGAAGCAGCTGCTCGAAGCGGGCGTCCACTTCGGGCACCAGACCCGGCGCTGGAATCCCAAGATGCGCCAGTTCATCTTCACCGAGCGGAACGGGATTCACATCATCGACCTTCAGCAGACGGTGACGCGCCTGGAGGCGGCGATGAATTTCGTTCGCGACGTCGTGGCATCGGGCGCGGATGTGCTCATCGTTGGCACAAAGAAGCAGGCACGCGAGACGGTCGAGACCGAGGCAAAGCGAGCGGGGCTTCCGTACGTGAACAACCGCTGGCTTGGGGGCACGCTGACGAACTTCCGCACGATCCAGCAGCGGATTCGGCACCTTCGGGAGCTCGAGGCGGCCGTCGAGCGTGGCGATTTCGCCCGGCTGCCGAAGCGGGAGCAGCTCGAAATTCAGAACGAAATCGAGCGGATGAACCGGTACTTCGGCGGCATCAAGAATATGGACCGGCTGCCGGGTGCGGTGTTCATCATCGACACGGTGAAGGAAGCGATCGCGGTGTCGGAATGCGTGCGGCTGGGCATCCCGATCGTGTCGCTGGTCGACACGAACTGCGACCCGGACCCGATTGCGTACCCGATCCCGAGCAATGACGACGCGATCCGGGCGATCAAGCTCATTCTCGGCAAGATCGCGGACGCGGCGGTCGAGGGGCGGGCGATGCGGGAGTCGGGGGTGGCGCCGGGGACGCAGGTCGATGAGCTCACCAGCGCAGCAGGGGCGAGCGGGGCGTACACGGCATCGCCCGAGGACGAGCCGGCCGAGCAGGGCGGCACGCGGGTCACGGTCATTGGTATGAACACGGCGCAATCCGCCCAGGTGCAGGAGTAAACGCAGGTGGCAGCAGTCACGACGGAGATGATCAAGGAGCTCCGGGAAGAAACCGGGGCGGGTGTCATGGATGCGAAGCGCGCGCTCGAGGAAGCGGGCGGCGACAAAGCGAAGGCGAAGCAGATCCTCCGCGAGCGCGGCATCGCGGCAGCGGCCAAGCGGCAGGACCGCGAAACGAGCAACGGCGTTGTGGACTCGTACATTCACGCCGGCGGCCGCATCGGCGTGCTCGTCGAGGTGAACTGCGAGACCGACTTCGTGGCCAATACGGAGGAGTTTCGCCAGCTGGCGCGGAACATCGCGATGCAGGTGGCAGCGATGAATCCGCAGGTGGTATCGGCGGACGACCCTGAGCGGAGCAAGTACGAGGGACCGGACGAAGAAGTGGTGTTGCTTGCGCAGCCGTTCATTCGGGATGCGAGCAAGACGATTAAGGACCTGGTGCAGGATGCCATCGCCCGGACGGGCGAGAACATCCGGGTGCGGCGGTTCGTTCGGTTCGAACTCGGGCGGTAAATCGGAATGAGTACGAACGGCCGCGGGCGGTATCGGCGCGCGCTCGTCAAGCTCTCGGGCGAGGCGCTGATGGGCTCGCGGCCGTTCGGCATCGACCCTGAGACGTTGAGCGACCTCGCGCGGCAGATCAAGCAGGCCGTTGACGAGGGCGTGCAGGTCGCGGTTTCGGTGGGCGGCGGGAACTTCTGGCGGGGAGCGACGGTCGCGGAGACGGGGATGGACCGCGCGACGGCGGATTACGCAGGCATGCTGGGCACCATCATGAATGCGCTGGCGCTGCAGGACGCGCTGGAGAAGCGAGGGGCAGTGGTTCGGACGCAAACCGCGCTCCCGATCGCCCAGGTGGCAGAACCGTACATCCGGCGGCGGGCGATTCGGCACCTCGAGAAGGGGCGCGTAGTCATTTTTGCGGCGGGGACGGGCAACCCGTTCATGACGACGGATACCGCCGGGGCGCTGCGCGCCATCGAAACGGATTGTGAAGTGCTCCTGATGGCGAAGAACGGCGTCGACGGAGTTTACGATGCGGATCCTGCGAAGGTGCCCACGGCTCGGAAGTTCGAGCACGTGACGCACATCGAGGCCATCCAGCGCCGGCTGCAGGTGATGGACATCACCGCGCTAAGCATGTGCATGGAGCATCACATGCCGATTGTGGTGTTCGATGTGGCGGAGCCCGACGCGGTGTACCGCGCGCTTCGGGGCGATACCATTGGGACGCTGGTTTCGGCTTCGCCGGAGACAGCGGCCCATTCCTGATGATTGGAGGGGCGCAGTATGGCGGATGTTGAGGAGATACTCCTCGAAGCAGACGAGAAGATGGACCACTCGGTGGAGGCGCTGCGGCGGGAGCTGAACGGTGTCCGGACGGGCCGGGCGCACCCGAGCCTGATCGAGACGCTGATGGTGGACTACTACGGAGCGCTCACCCCGCTGAAGCAGCTGGGGACCATCAATGCGCCGGAGCCGCGGCTGCTCACGGTGACGGTGTGGGACCGTAGCGCCGTCTCAGCAATCCAGAAGGCAATCCAGTCGAGCGACCTTGGGCTCAATCCGGCGATCGATGGTCAAACGCTGCGGCTGCCGATCCCGCCGCTCACGGAGCAGCGCCGGAAGGAGCTGGTGAAACTGGTGCACCACAAGGCTGAGGATGCGCGGGTGGCGGTCCGCAACGTGCGACGGCATGCGCACGAAGAGCTCAGGAAGCTTGAGAAAGATGGCGGGATGTCGCAGGACGAACTGAAGCGAGCAGAAGACGAGCTTCAGAAGCTGACCGACCGGCACATTGCGACGATCGACGCCGAGAGCAAAAAGAAAGAGGCCGAGCTCCTTGAAGTCTGAGCCCGCAAGGCTGGCAGCCGCCGGGAAGCGTGCGGACTATCTCGGAGATTTGATTTCCCCGATCACGGGCGGGCGCGTGCCCAGGCACGTCGCGATCATCATGGACGGAAACGGGCGGTGGGCGACGCAGCGCGGGCTGCCACGGGCAGCCGGCCACCGGGCCGGGACCGAGAACATCCGGCGGGTCATCGAGCGGTTTGCGGACCATGGGGTGCAGTACCTGACGCTGTACGCGTTCAGCACAGAGAACTGGAATCGGCCGCAACGGGAGGTCCGGGCCCTGATTCGGCTGCTGCGGTACTTCATCCGGAGGGAGCTGAACAATCTGCATCGGAACGGTATCCGGCTCCAGATGCTCGGGCACATCGAGACGCTCCCGGAGTGGCTGCAGCAGCAGGTGCGCGATGCGATCGAGCTGACCCGCGAGAACGACCGGATGGTCCTGAACATCTGCTTCAGCTACGGCGGGCGAGACGACATCGTGATGGCGGTGCGAGAGCTGATCGCGGACGGCGTGACGGCAGAGGAGGTGACGGAGGAGTTGATGGGGCGGTACCTGATGACGCGGGGGATGCCGGACCCGGACCTCGTGATCAGGACGGCGGGGGAGCAGCGGATTTCGAACTTCCTGCTCTGGCAATCCGCCTATGCGGAGCTGTACTTCACCGACACGTACTGGCCAGATTTCGGGCGCGAAGACACGGACATCGCCCTCGCGGAATACGGGCGCCGGAAACGGAAGTTCGGGGGCCTGCTCGAGGAGGACCTCCAGGCGTTCCGCGAGCCTTCTGCCTGAGCAGGCGGCAGGGTAGGCTCGCGGGGTGTCGAATCTCCAGCAGCGGGTCCTGACGGCGGCCATCGGGCTGCCGGTGCTTGTCTGGGTTGGCTGGGCAGGTGGGTGGGCATTCGCAGCAGCTGCCGCCGCGGTTTCTCTGCTGGCATCCATTGAGTTCGTCCACGGGTGGCTGATCCCGAGCAGGCCGATACGGGAGGCGCTGAACCACGTCCCGACGATTGCAATTGCCCCGGCGACGGTTGCCGGAGCACACGTTGACGTGCGCTTTCTTTATGTCGGGGCAGGGTTTGCGGCGCTCTTTGCGGTGCTGGGCTACACGCCAACGAACGTGTTTGGACCGCGGAAGCCGTTCCGGGTGTTTGCGTGGTGCACGGTGTATCTCGGGCTCCTCGCCTCGACGCTGGTGCTCGTGCGGGACGCCCCGGACGGACGGGAGTGGTTCTTCATCGGCCTGCTGGCGACGTTCGCGACCGACACTGGCGCGTACGCGGTCGGGCGGGCGGTGGGGCGCCACCGGATGGCGCCGAGGATCAGTCCCAAGAAGACGTGGGAGGGCGCCGTCGGCGGGTACGCCGCCGGGTTCGGTGCGGTAATGGGGCTGAATGCGTTGTTCAAGACGGGCGTGGGCGCGGCGACCGCGGTGCACCTCGCCGTTGCGCTCCCGCTGGCGGCGATGGCCGGCGACCTGGCCGAGAGCTGGATGAAGCGTCGGATGGGGGTGAAGGACGCCAGCGGATTGCTGCCGGGCCACGGCGGATTCATGGACCGTCTCGATTCTGTGCTTTTCGTGTTCCCGCTGGTGTATGTCTTCCTGCAGGTCCGTGTGCTCTGATAGCCTGAATCGCGGGGCGGTATCCAAAGGGGGCTCTAAGGATGACGGCAGAGGGCTTTAGCCACCACGAAGCGACGGTGAACGGCATCCGGATGCACTACGTGGACGAGGGCGCCGGCGAGCCGGTCGTGTTCCTGCACGGATTCCCGGAGTCCTGGTATTCGTGGCGGCACCAGATCAGGGCGCTCCGCCATGGGTACCGGGTGATTGTGCCGGACCAGCGGGGATACAACCTGACCGAAGCGAAGGGACCGTACGATACGGAGACCCTCCAGGCGGACGTGCTCTGCCTGATGGACAGCCTGGGAATCGAGCGGGCCCATGTGGTGGGGCACGACTGGGGCGGGGCGATAGCGTGGCTCCTCGCGATGCATCACGGCGAGCGGCTGCTCAGCCTGACCGTTTGCAATCTGCCGCACCCGGCCATTTTTCGAAAGCACGTGCGCAGGCCCCGACAGGCGCTCCGGTCGTGGTACGTGCTGTTTTTCCAGCTCCCGTGGCTGCCGGAGCGTCTCCTGGCGGCGCAAGGATATCACCGGCTGGCCCGGATGATGATTCGTGAGTGCCGGCCGGGGACCTTCACGCGGGAGGACATCCGCGAATTCCTCGCGGGGTGGCGGCGGCAGGGGCTGGGCGGGGGCATCAACTGGTACCGGGCGGTGCTGCGGCATCCCCCCCGAATCCCGGACCCGGTCCCGCTGGTCACGGTGCCCACCCTGCTGATCTGGGGCGACAGGGACCGCTACCTGGGCCGCGAGCTGACTGAGGGGACGGACGCCTATGTGGCGAAGCTGCGCGTCGAGCATCTGCCCGAGGTGAGTCACTGGGTGCAGCAGGAGGCGCCGGAGGAGGTGAATCGCCTCTTGCAGGAACACCTGGCGGCCGTTCCGCGATGACGTCAGCCCCCGAGCGTTCTCGGGCAACACTGGGCGAGATTGAGGAACAGCTCTTGGGGACGGGGGAGCCGCCGCTTCTGCTGCGGCGGCGAGTCGTTGCGGGGCTCGTGGTGCTGTTTTGCGCGGTGGTCGGCGCGTACTGGCTGACCAGCGAGTACTTTGGGCTGAGCTACACGCTGGAGGCGGAGCCATTCCGGGAATGGGTGGACGGATTCGGACTGCTTGGGCCGGTGGTCTTCATCGGGGTGATGGCGCTGTCGGTCCTGTTCGCGCCGGTGCCGAATGCGCCGATTTTCATCGCCGCGGGCCTCGCGTGGGGGCCGGTGCTGGGGACGCTCTATTGCATGGCGGGACTGGTGCTTGGCTCGGCGCTTGCGTTCTGGATAGCGCGGCGCTTCGGCAGGCGGCACCTCCCGCGGCTCATCGGCGCGCGGAACGCTGCCCGCGTGGATTCGCTCGTGCTGGACATGGGAGGCCGGGTAGTGTTCTGGTCGCGGATGATCCCGGCGGTGAATTTCGACTGGATAAGTTTCGTGGCCGGGATGACGGCGATACCGTTCCGGGTGTTCATCGTGTATTCGGCGCTGGGGATGCTGTTCCCGACGGCGGTCGCCGTGGTGGCGGGGGATGGACTGGGGCGGGACTTTCGCATCACGCTCGCAGCAGGGGGCGCGTGGGTGGCAGTCATCGTCGCCAGCGCGGCGGTGTACTGGCGGCGGCGGGGGCGCAGCGGGGGAGGCGGTGCGAATTCGGGGGGTAGAGCAAGCAGCGATTGAGGGCTGCGGAGGGAGCGCCTCGGGGATTCGCCTATCACATCGGATAGAGGGCGGGGGTGAGAATTCCGCTGCACGCAACGAGGAGGCCCCCATGGATGCAGCGCGAATTCCAGCGTATCTGAAGCCCGTCATCGCAAGTGGGGAGGGCCGGCAGACCGCAGGTTCGGGCCATCGGAGTGCGCGCCGGCTGCTTTCGCGGGTAGACCTGATGCATCACCTCGACGCGGTCGCGGAGCTGGCGCCATCGGCACCGCTGTCGTTCCTGGTGGTCCGGGTGAGCGGGCTGGAGGAGCTGGAGGAGGCGCGAGGCGACGTCGGGGTGCGGTTCGTGTGCCGAGGCGTGGGGGACGCGCTGATTGAGTTCTGCCGCGGGACGGACATCGCCGGCGAACTGGGCCCCGGGGAGTTCGGCGTCATCCTGCAGGGCTCGGGGACGACGGCCGCGGCGGCGACCGCGGCGCGGCTGACGCACCACCTGAACCGTCTCGCCTTCTTGCCGGGGGTCTGCTCGGTGCTGGTTGGAGCGGCGACCGGGAAGGGGAGCCACGGGCGCCGCCTTGCCTGGGCGGCGATGGAAACGTTCGAGCCCGGCTGCTGCGGGGGCTGACCTCAGGCGAGCCGGGTCGCGATGGGGAGCGCCCAGTGTGTGAGGCGGGCGCGGGCCTGGAAGTTTTCGCGTGCGGCGGGTGCGGGCTGACGGGAACGCTCCCAGGACGCGAGGTCCGCGTACCAGGTGATGAGCATCATGTGTGTCAGGCCGCCGGGGAGGTCGGAGCGGAGCAGCGCACGCGGCTCGGCCTGAAAGGCGGGGTCATTTTCGAAGGTTTCCCACGCTTCGACCGACAGGCGGAGGAACTCCTCGACGCTGGCGGTCGCGATTTGGAATCGACGGAAGACATAGACGCCGGGCGTCTGTTGCGGCTCGGGCGCCAGCGGGCGCGCCGTGGCTGTGCCGACGTAGCGGTCGAGAGTTTCGGCGCCGGGGAGGCCGGGCCGCTCGGCGGCATCGGGCGCGGCCGCCACGGCGAACATTTCGTCGGTGCGCAGGCCAAGGAGTCCAGAGAACAGGCCCCAGGGGACCGCCCCTGAAGACCTGCAGGCTTCGCTCCATGCCGCGGCAAGACCGCGGAACGAGGCAGGCGACTGCGGCTGGCCGACGCGGGCACGCACGACGAGGTAGCGGAATGATGAGCCTGACATGAGCCGGGAGTCTACGCGAGCGGAACGGAGAGGTCAGGCCCCTGGAGGTCGAGTACGACGGCGACTTCCTTGCAGTTGGTGAAGAACGGGCAGCGGACGCATTCGTTCCAGACTTTTTGGGGGAACTCCATGACGTTTGCGAGCCGGAAGCCCTGTTTTTCGAAGAAGCCGGGGCGGTAGGTGAGGGCGAAGACCCGCTGGAGTCCGAACTGGCGGGCGTCTTCGATACAGGCTGCAACGATGGCAGCCCCCACGCCGCGGCCCTGGGCAGACTCGGCGACGGCGAGTGAGCGAATTTCGGCGAGGTCGGGGCCCATGATGTGGAGGGAGCCGCAGCCGACGATTTCGCCCTCGAGTCGGGCGACCTTGAAGTCGCGGATGGCTTCGTAGATTTCTCCGATGGGGCGGTGCAGCATGTCGCCGCGGTCGGCCCAGAAGGTAACGAGGGTATGGATGGCGGCTGCGTCGGCGAGCCGGGCTGGTTCGACGAGGATCATGGAAACGAAGGCTCCTGCGGTTCGGGTGCGGGTTGCTGTGGTTTCGCTCAGGAACGCGGGCGGGCAGGGGCGACGTGCGTCGCGTCGCCCGTGGACACCTCGAACGGAAGGAGCATCGGCATGGTGGCAGTGTACGGCACCCGGGCGAGATGGTCAGGAGCACCGGGGTGGAGCGGGGAGCGCAGGAGGGGGTAGATTGACCGGGGCCGGAAATGCCGGCTTGGAGGAGGTTCATGCGGGTCGTCGTGATGGGGCAGGCTGCATTTGGCGAGGCGGTGTTTCGCCGGCTGGTCGACGATGGCTTCGAGGTCGTTGGCGTGAGCGCGCCTGCGTCCTCCGGCGGCCGGGAGGACCCGCTCTGGGCGGCCGCTGCGAGCGGCGGAACCCCGGTGGTGGAGACGCGGCTTCTGAAGACGGCGGAGGGGCGGGAGGAATGGGCGGCACTGAGGCCGGACTTGTGCGTGATGGCGTTCGTGACGGAGATCATCCCGCACGAGGTGCTGGAGCTGCCGCGACTGGGGACTATCCAGTACCACCCGAGCCTGCTGCCGCTGCATCGCGGCTCATCGGCTATCAACTGGGCGATCATCTTTGGTCGGACGGAGACCGGGCTGACCGTCTTCTGGCCGGACCGCGGCATCGACACCGGGCCGATCCTGCTGCAGCGTTCGTGTCCCATTGGGCCCGACGACACCGTAGGCTCGGTGTACTTCGAGCGGTTGTTCCCGATGGGGGTTGCTGCGATGGCGGAGGCGACTGCACTGGTGCGGGAGGGAAAGGCCCCGCGCATCGAGCAGGACCACGCGAAGGCGACGTATGAGCCGCCGTGCCGTGACGAGCATGCAGCGATTCGGTGGTATGAGCCGGCAGAGCGGCTGTATGCGCTCATCCGGGGATGCAACCCGCAGCCGGGAGCGTGGACGACGTTCGAGGGCGGACGCCTGCGGGTGTTCGATTGCCGGCTGACGGGAGCGGAGGAGGCGGGAATGCCGGGCCGGGTGCTGCGCATCGATGACGAGGGTTTCGACGTGCGGCTGAACGGCGGCGTGCTGCGCGTGCTCCGGGTTCAGCCGGAAGGGGAGAAGAAGGTGAACGCGGGGGAGTGGGCGGCCCGGGCAGGTCTCAAGCCGGGGTACCGTTTCCGCTAAGGACGCAGGTGCCGGAGCAGGAATTCAATGACCCGCTGCTCCTGATAGGCGAGGCCGTCGGGGTCGCGGGGCATGTGGCGCTCTTCGGGGAAGAGGAGCAGGTCGTAGGGTCTGCCCGCCCTCGTGAGTTCTACGATGAAACGGGCGGTATGGCGGAAGTGCACGTTTTCGTCGACCATGCCGTGAACAAGGAGCAGCGGGGCGCGGAGGCGGCTGGCGTGCGAGAGGGCGGAGCCTTCGCGGTAGCCTTCGGGATTCTCCTGCGGCGTCCCCATGTAGCGCTCGGTGTAGGCGGTGTCATAGCCGTCCCAGTCGGTCACGGGGGCGCCGGCCACGCCCACATGGAAGACCTCGGGGGCCTTGAGGAGGCACATGAGGGTCATGTAGCCGCCGTAACTCCAGCCGTAGATTCCGACCCGCGAGGTATCGATGCCGGGCAGCGTTGCGAGGTACTGCACGCCGGCGACCTGGTCTTCGACCTCAACGGTACCCATGCGGCGGTTGATGTGGGCTTCGAATGCGAGCCCGCGGCCGCTGCTACCGCGGTTGTCGAGCTTGAAGACGGCCACCCCCTGCTGAGCGAGGTACTGTGCGCGCAGGTCGACGGTCATCGACCAGTCGTTGATAACGCGCTGGACGTGCGGGCCTCCATACACGGAAACCGCGAGCGGTACGGGCTCCTCGGCTGCCGGTGGGCGGTAGAGGGCACCGAAGAGGAGGGTGCCATCGGGGGCCCGGAGGGTGTGGAACTCGGGGACCACGAAACCGAGGCGGGCGGGTTCGATGGGCTCGGGCTCGTGGACGGTGCGCTCGCGGCCGTCGAGCAGGTTGCGGGCAATGATGCGCGGAGGAGAGGCGGTTGAGCTCCAGGTATCGATGAGCCACTCGCCGCCCGGTCCGAGCACGCCTGAGTGCCAGCCGGGTTCGCTGGTCAGGCGCTCGGGGGGGCCGCCATCGAGGGAAACGCGGTACAGGTGGCGCTCGATGGGTGAGGCTTCGGTGGCGGCGAAGTAGACGAGGCCGCGGGCTTCGTCGACGCCGAGGAGAGACGTGACCATCCATTCCCCGTGCGTGAGGCGGGCCAGGCGGGTACCGCCGGGCGAGCAGAGCTCGAGGTGGCGAAAGCCGGTGCGCTCGGTCGACCAGATGATTCGGCCGTCAGCGAGAAAGGTGGTCTCGCCTGCGAGGTTAATCCACGGCTCCTGGTGCTCCACGAGAAGTACTTCGGGTGTGCTGCTCCTGTCGTAGAGGAGCAGCCGCAGGGTCCGCTGGTCACGGGAGAGCAGCTGCACGGCAAGCGCACCATCGGGCCGCCAGCCGACGCGGGCGATGTAGATGTCCCTGTCGGGGCCGAGGTCGAGCCATTCGACTGAGCCGGTGCTGATGTCGACGACCGCGAGGTCCAGGACGGCGTTCGGCTGCCCGGCGAAGGGGTAGCGGTGCCGTTCGATATCGATGGCGGATTTGCCCTGGTGGACGATGGAGTACTCGGGGATGTGCCGCGAATCTGCGCGGATGAACGCGATTTTGGTGCCGTCGGGGTTCCACCAGAATCCGCGGTCGCGGTCGAGCTCTTCCTGGGCGATGAATTCTGCGAGGCCGTTGGTGAGTCCGTCGGCGGCGTCGAAGGTGAGCTGCCGGAGCTGGCCCCCGGGCGACTGGAGGTCGAGCACGAAGAGGTTGCCGTCGCGGACGAATGCGAGGCGGTTGCCAGCCGGCGAAAGCCCGGGGTCGATGGCGCCTTCGGTGCCGGGGAGCTCGATGAGTTCGCCGAAGCTGCGGCTGAGCCAGAGGCGCCCACCCCCGGGGACGAGGAGGATAGGCTCGGCGGCGCGGGCGGCGAATTGGTAGCTCGTGACGCCGAGCTCGCGGAGACGGGCACGCTCGCGGCGGAGCTCCTCCTCGCGGGAGAGCTGGTGCTCGGCGGTCGAGGCGGGAGGGGGACCGGCGATGACCTTGCGCTCGCCGGACTCGAGGTCGAGGGTCCAGAGGGAACGGACGAGGTTTCCCTCGGCGGAGAAGAGGAAGGTGACGGACGCACCGTCGGGGGTGAAGCCGAGACTGCCGGGGACATTCATCCCGGGGCGCGGGAAGCGGGCGAGGTCGGCGAAGGTGAGCGGAGCGGGTTGGGTCATTTCGCGAAGGCCGCTGCGCGGAGGGTTTCGACCGCCTCGGGTGCCGAGGGGAGGTCACGCGTGAGCACGTCCGGCGCCCCGTCGGTGATGAGCACGTCGTCCTCGATGCGAATGCCGCCGAAGTCGCGGAGGGCATCAACACGGTCCCAATCGACGACGTCCCGGTAGGCATCCCGACGGCCGGGGTCATCGAGAATGGCGGGGATGAAGTAGATGCCCGGTTCGATGGTGACGACGTACCCGGGCTGGAGCGGGAGGTCGGCGCGCAGCCACTTCAGCCCGAAGCGGTCGCTGGGGCTGCGGCCCCGCAGGCAGCCGCCGGCATCGTGGGTGGCGAGGCCGAGGAGGTGGCCGAGCCCGTGAGGGAAGAAGAGGGCGTGTGCGTCCCGTTCGACGAGGTCAGAGGGGTTGCCGCGGAGGATACCGAGGTCGACGAGGCCAGCAGCGATCTGCTCACACGCGCGCAGGTGGAGGTCACGGTACTCGACGCCGGGGCGTGCGCCGGCGATGGCCCGCTGCTGCACCTCGTACACGAGCCGGTAGAGGTCGCGCTGGATGCCTTCGAAGGCAGGTCCGGCGGGGAACGTGCGGGTCACGTCGCTGGCGTAGCCATCGACCTCGGCGCCGGCATCAATGAGAACGAGGTCGCCGGGGGCGAGCTCACGGCGGGTGGGTGTGAAGTGGAGGATGGCGCCGTTGGGCCCCGAGCCGACAATCGAGCCGTAGGCGGTGCGGTCGCCGCCATTGCGGAAAAATTCGGCTTCCAGCTCGATTTGGAGCTGGCGCTCAGTCATGCCGGGGCGTGCGGTACGGAGGGCGAGAAGGTGCCCGGCGAGGCTGGCTGCGGCGGCGCGGCGCATGGCTGTGAGCTCATCGGGGTCCTTGGCGCGGCGGGCCTCGGCGACGACCCAGGAGAGACGGGCCGAGAGCTCTTCGTCGACCGCGGATTCGAACCTCGCGAAGGGCGGCAGGAGGTACCCCGCCGGGGAGTCGACGAGGTCATGGTTGCCGAGGACGGCGAGCGGCTCGCCGCGCCGGGTCTCGAGCCAGGATGCCAGCTGCTCGAGCGGGCGCGGGCTGAGGGCGGCCCGGGCGGCGAGCCGGTCGAGGTCGGGGCCGTCTCCGGTCCAGATGCGGTCGTCAGGGGATGGAAGCCGAACGAAGAGCGTCCAGCCCTCGGTGGGGTCGAAGGCGAGGACGCTTGCGGGCTCAGCGACCCCGGCGAGGTAGCGGAATTCGGGGTGGGCGTGGAATTCGTGGAATTGGTCGGTGCCGGCGATGGGCACGGGCAGCCCGCTGGCGACGAGTACGGCGCCACGGTCGATCGCCCACGCACGGGCGACGCGTTCGCGACGGGCGACGACACGCGATGCGGATTCCACGCGGAGCAGTGTACCGGCGGCTTAGGCGTAGCGCGCGGCGGTGGCTTTGACGAGGCTTGCGACCCGCTCGCGCAGTTCGTCAGGCGCCACGACGGCCGCTTCCGGGCCCCAGCTGAGCACCCACGGCGTGATCTCGAGCAGGCTCGGAAGGGAGACCTTGAGGCGGATGCCACCGTCTTCGAGCGACTCGAGCTCCTGCGAGACGTGCCAGTAGCTTTCACGAATTCGGGAGGCGACGGCCGGCGTGAAGTCGATAACGACGTCGTACCGGGATTCGCCGAGGACGACGCCGCCCCAGCTCTGCCGGAGGTCGTCGGCAAGCCGGTCGAGGTCAATCGGCTCGAACTCGTCGGGAAGGGTTTCAACGTCGAGGATGCGATCGACCTTGAAGACGCGGACTTCGCCGTGGGAGTGGGAGTAGCCCACGAGGTAGGTGCCGCTCTCGGTGTGGTCGAGGATGTAGGGGTCCACGCGGTAGCGGCGACCTTCCGGGGCGTGGGCGGAGCGGTACTCGATGAGGATGGAGCGGTTGGTAGCCCATGCTTCCGTGATGCGGGCAAGGTTTTCGTGGGCCTCGCGGTCCAGCGGGAGCTGTCGATACTCGAGGACCGTACGCTGCATGTGCTCGGACATGCCTTTCGGGAGCGCCTCTGCAACCTTTTCGAGGGCCGTGAGGGCATCGGGGTCGTTCGCGTTGGCGGAGCGGAGCATGAGGCGCATCGCGAAGTAGACGGCGCGGCTCTCCTGGAGGGTCAGGCGGAAGGGACCGAACAGCGGTTTGTGGCCGTCCATGATGCGCCAGCGGCGATTCTCGAACACGAGGGGGAGGTTGAGCTCGGTTTCGAGGGCGGCGAGGTCACGCTGGATAGTCCGCTGGGAGTAGCCCGTCTCGCGGGCGAGCTCAATCGTCGACACACCGCCTGAACGCCGGGCGAGGATGTCGCGGATGCGGATGAGGCGTGTTGAGCGGCGGGTTTGTTCGGTCATGCTGGCGGCCTACCTCCCGGGGTCAACGTGGGAGCTGCACGATATGTCGGGATCACGACAAACTATGTCGCGAACGCAGCGGTTCCGTCGTTGTTTTGTGAATTTTCTGCACTGCGCGGGAGGGAGTGTAGGGCTTTCGTCCCGCGACGGGAGCGTCTTCCTGCCCTACGATCGAGGGCGGATGGCGAGAACGCACGACCTCGGCCGACTGTTTTACATCTCTGCGGAGGCGATTGGCGAGCCGGGGCGCCGGCGATTTCGGCTGCGGGCAGTGAATGCGGCTGGGTTTGCGGCGTCGATGTGGCTGGAGAAGGAGCAGCTCAGCGCGCTCGGTGACGCCATCGAGACGGTGCTGGCGGATGAGGGATACGAGTACGTGCCGCTGCCGCCGGACGACGCTCCCGCAAGGCTGGCGGAGCCGCCGGAGGTGTACGACGTAGACATCCGGCTGGCCCAGCTGAGCATGGGGGTGAATGCGGAGGAGCGCCACATCGTGCTCATCGCGGCAGATGGGCCGGCGGAGTCAGATGAAACGACGGGCCTGACGATGGAGTTCGATTACCGAAAGGGGTACGAACTGCGGCAGGAAATCGCAGCGGTCATTGCGGCGGGGCGGCCCCTTTGCCCGCTCTGCACGGCTCCGATGGACCCGGGCGGGCACATGTGCGTTCGGAGGAACGGGCACCACCGGCCTGATTAGGGCGGCGGCTGTCTCCGGGTGGGGGAGGTTCGTATACTCCCGTGCATGACGCCCCCGTACATTCTCGCGATTGACCAGGGCACGACGAGTTCCCGGGCACTGGTGGTGGGTGCGGACGGGAGGATCGTCGGCGTCGGCCAGCAGCCGCTGACGCAACACTACCCGCGACCGGGGTGGGTGGAGCACGACCCGGAGGAGATTTGGACGACAACGCTGGATGCGGTCGGCGTTGCGCTGGCACAGGCGGGGCTAACGCTGCGCGACGTGGCATGCATCGGCGTCACGAATCAGCGTGAGACGGCGGTGGCCTGGGAGCGGGCCACGGGGGCGCCGGTGCACCGGGCCATCGTGTGGCAGGACCGGCGAACCGCAGGTATTTGCGAGGATATTCGTTCTGCGGGTGCTGAGGAGCAGGTGCGGCAGACGACGGGGCTGAGGCTCGACCCGTATTTCACGGCCACGAAACTGACTTGGCTGTTTCGGCACAATCCGGAGCTCCACCGGAGGGCCCGGGAAGGTGAGATTTGCGCCGGGACCGTAGACGCCTGGCTCACCTGGAAGCTCACGGGAGGGGCGAGTTTCGCGACGGACTTCACGAACGCCTCTCGCACCCTGCTCTTCAACGTCCGGAAGGGCCGCTGGGACGACACCCTGCTCGACCTGTTCGAGGTTCCGCGGGCGGCGCTGCCGGCGGCCCTACCGTCGCGGTCGCGGTTTGGGTTCACCAGCGAAGAGGTGTTCGGGTGCCGCGTGCCGATCGCCGGCATCGCGGGCGACCAGCAGGCAGCCCTGTTCGGGCAGGGTGGGTTTGCACCGGGCCTGGCGAAGAACACGTATGGGACGGGGTGTTTCCTGCTCTCGCACGCGGGGAGCAGGGCCGCGGTGCCGGGCTCGGGCCTGCTGCTGAGCCTCGGGGCGGGAGCCGGCCAGCAGGGCCCGGAGTACGTGGTCGAGGGGTCGATCTTCGTTGCCGGCGCACTGGTCCAGTGGCTCCGCGACGAGCTGGGGCTGATTCGCGAATCTGCGGAAATCGAGCCGCTGGCGGCGAGCGTGCCCGACAGCAATGGGGTCACCATCGTGCCGGCGTTCACGGGGCTTGGGGCCCCGGACTGGGACCCGCACGCCCGGGGTGCCATCCTCGGGCTCACGCGGGGCGTCACGCGGGCGCACCTGGCCCGGGCTGCGCTCGAGGCCATCGCACTCTCGAGCGCAGAACTGATCGAGGTGATGAATGCATCGCTGCCTGAGCCGGTCCGCGAGCTCCGGGTGGACGGCGGGGCTGCGGTGAACGACCTGCTCATGCAGTTGCAGGCAGACTTCGCGGGCATCCCGGTGCTTCGTCCGGAATCGACAGAAACGACGGCGCTCGGTGCCGCATACCTCGCTGGGCTGACGGCGGGCGTCTGGAGCAGCACGGACGAGGTGGCGGCGCTGTGGCGGCCGGAGCGCGTGTTTGAGCCGCGGCTCGGAAGCGCTGAGCGGCATCGCCGGCTGCGCGACTGGCGGCGCGCGGTGGAACGGACGCTCGGATGGGCGAATTGACGCCGCGGGACCTTGCCTCCGGGCCGCCGCTGGACCTGGCCATCATCGGGGGCGGCATCAATGGGGCGGCCATCGCGCGTGCGGCAGCTGCCCAGGGTTTACGGACAGCGCTCTTCGAGGCGAGCGACTACGGTTTCGGAACGACGTGGCGGTCGACGAAGCTCATTCACGGAGGGTTGCGGTACCTCGAACACGGCGATGTGGGACTCGTGTTCGAATCGCTGCGGGAACGGGCGTGGCTGCTCGCGACACGCCCATACCTGGTTCGGCCGCAGCGCTTTCTCCTGCCGCTGCTGCCCTGGACGCGGCGGCCTGCCTGGCAGCTGCGGATGGGTCTGGCGACGTATGACCTGCTCGCGCTGTACCGGGGCGTGCCGAGGCACCGGCGCCTGGGACAGGCGGAGCTGCACGAGCTGGCACCATTTCTGCCGGAGGAGGCCCGCGGCGGATTCGCGTTCTTCGACGCACGGGTGCTTTCGCCGGAGCGGCTAACGTGGGAGCTGGTGCGGGAGGCGCAGCAGCTCGGTGCTGCCGCGTTCAATCACACGCCGGTCACGGGGATAGCGACGGACGGGGAAGCGGTCACGGGAATTGAGGTAGACACGGGCGGCGAGCAAGTTCGCATCGCTGCCCGCGCGGTGGTCAACGCGGCCGGGCCGTGGGTCGATGCCGTGAACCGGCTCGGCGACCTTTCACCGCCGGAACTTCTCGGCGTGACGCGCGGTTCACACATCGTCGTGGAGCTCGACGGGGACCCGGGGCACGACGCCATATTCAGCACCGCGAAGCGCGACGGGAGGGTGTTCTTTGCCGTTCCGCAGGATGGCCTGCTGTTGATTGGGACGACCGACGAGCGGTACGAGGGGGACCCCGGGGCTGTCCAGCCGACACCCGAAGACATCGAGTACCTGCTCGACGAAGGGCAGCGGCTGCTGCCGGGGCTCGACATCTGCCGGGAGCGCATTCGGTATGCCTACGCGGGGCTCCGGCCGCTGCAGAAAGTTGCCGGGGGCCCGGAAGCGGCCATTACGCGACGACACGCGGTGATTGACCACGGGAAGCTTGGCGGCGCACGGGGGATGTACAGCGTGGTCGGGGGAAAGCTGAGCACGTTCCGGCCGCTGGCGCACGACGTCGTCGAGCTGGTGGCGGGGCAGCGGCCCCGTCCGTGGGTAGCTGCGCCGCCGGCGGAGTGGCGCGAGCGGCTGCTCGCGCTCGGGTTCGAGAAGCCGGTTCGGCGGCACCTGCGCCGATACGGGGGGCTTGCGGGGGAGGTCGCACAACTGGGACGGGAGCTGCTGTGTCCCCACGCCCCCGGTCTGGCGGGGGAGGTGGTGTTCTCGGCGAAATTCGAGCAGGCGCAGACGATTGGCGATGTACTGCTGCGGCGGACGGGCATCGGGTGGGCGAGCTGCCGCGGTCTGTGCTGCCACCGGCAGGCAGCCGACCTCATGGGCGATGTCCTCGGGTGGGATGCGTCCGAGCGGGCGCGGCAGGCGGCGGCATACGAAGCTGAAGTGGCGTATCATCTCCCGGTAGAGGGGACATCTTGACGGCAATCCACCCAGCACTGACGGACCCCGCGGTCGAGGCTGGCCTGCGGCAGGCGGCAGCGCTCTTCCGCCGAAGTCACCACGCGGTTGCGCTGGTTGGTGCAGGGCTCTCTGCGGAGAGCGGAATCCCGACGTACCGCGGCGCGGGGGGTGTCTACGAGCGGTTTGGTGAGCCGACCATCGACGGCTGGGAGCTGTTTACGAGCGACCCCGCGGAGTGGTGGCGGCAGGCCATCGCCCACGAGTCGGCGGGGTCGCCGTTTTCGCAGGCGATCGACCGGGCCGCGCCGAATGCGGGGCACTATGCGATGGCCGAGCTGGAGCAGATGGGGCGGCTGGCACATGTGATTACCCAGAACATCGACAATCTGCATACCGTGGCGGGGTCGCGGCGGGTGACCGAGATTCACGGCAACCGGTACAAGGTGCGCTGCGTCGAGTGCGGCGCGCGGGAGCGGCTCGAAACCGTGAACCTCGACCGGCTTCCCCCCTCCTGCCCCTCATGCGGGGGGCTGTACAAGAACGATGTCGTCATGTTCGGCGAGCCCATCCCGCGGGATGCGCTGGAGGAGTGTTACCGGCAGACACTAGCCGCGGACCTGTTCATCACAGTGGGGACGAGCGCAGTCGTGTACCCGGCAGCAGATTTCCCGGTGCTCGCGAAGCGGCGCGGGGCTCCGCTGATTGAGGTGAACCCTGAGGAGACGGCGCTGACCGAGATTGCGGACGTCGTGGTCCGGGCCCCTGCAGGCGTGGCGCTGCCGGCTCTCGTGGACCTGCTGCTGGTTCCCTGACGGCTGACCCGGGCGCGCCTTGACCGTTCACCGGAAGGGGCACGATGCTCGAAGGAGTCCCGTGCGCGGCCCGCACGGTGGGCGGACGCACTCCGAGCATTCCCGGTTCTGAAAGGTGATGTGCATGACGGCGCCCGTGACCGACGAGCCCCGCTTCCTGACGTATCCGGGGGCGCGGCGACCAGACCGCCACCGCTGGGTGGATTCGTATGGCGTGCGTTTGCACGTCTGCGAATGGGGTGATGCTTCGGGGCCGCCGCTGTTCCTCGTCCATGGCGGCTCCGACTTTGCGGGTACTTTCGATGTTTTCGCGCCGCTGCTGGCCGATGCCGGCTGGAGGGTCATCTCGTGGGACCACCGGGGGCACGGCGACTCGGACCATGCGGCGCTGTATAGCTGGGATGCCGATGTCCGGGACGCGCTCTCGGTGCTCGATGCGACGACGCCAGACGCGGTGCCGGTGGTTGCGCACTCGAAGGGCGGAGGGATGATGCTGCAGCTCGCGGAGGCATTGCCGTACCGGCTCTCGAAGCTGGTGGTTATCGACGGGCTGCCGAGCCGGGACCCGGCGCCGGACGTCTCGGACCACGAGCACCGACGGTTCACGCAGAAGACGCTGGCTGACTGGCTCGACCATCGGCGGGCGGCGCATATCAATCTCCGGAAGCCGGGGACGCTGGAGGAACTCGCGCGGCGACGGAAGCGGATGAACCCGCGTCTCCCGGATGATTGGCTGCGCTATCTTGTGACGATTGGGGCGCGCCGGGACCCGGACGGCTGGCGGTGGAAGCTCGACCCGGCCATCCGGTTCGGCGGCTTCGGGCCATGGAGCCCGGAGTGGTCGCTCCAGCGGCTCAAGGAGCTCCGGGTGCCGCTGCTGGGACTCACGGCGACGGTGGAGGAGGAGATGGGCTGGGGCACGAACCACCGGGCACTGCTCCCGTACCTGCCGCCGCGGGCGGAGATCATCCCGTTCGAGAACACTGGACACTTCATCCACATCGAGCACCCCCACCGGGTAGCCGAGCTGGTCCTGGAGTTCCTGCGATGACGGTGTTTCTCCAGCACAACCGGGTACGGCTCGCGCTGCACACGCTGCGGAGCGGAGACGGGCCGCGGCTGCTCCTGCTGCACGCGCTGGGCGACCGTTCGCCCGAGCGGCTGCCGGCTGAGTTCGAGCCGTGGCCGGGGGCCGTGTTTGCCCTCGACTTCACCGGCCACGGGTCATCGTCGGTGCCGGCGGGGGGCGGCTATACGGCCGAGGTGCTGATGGGGGATGCGGACGTGGCGCTCGCAGCGATTGGCCCGGCCACGGTGGTCGGGCGGGGGCTGGGCGGCTACATTGCGCTGCTGCTGGCGGGGGCGCGCCCCGCTCAGGTGCGGGGCATCGCCGTGCTGGATGGCGCGGGGCTGGCTGGCGGAGGAGACACCCCCGGGCCGGCCGTCGTTCGCGGCGTGCCCGGCGCGCTCAGCGCGCCGGACCCGTTCGCACTGGTGGAACTGGGCTCCGACCTGCGGCCGCGCCCGTATGTGCGCAGGTTTGCCGAGCTGGCAGTGGAGGCGAGCAAGATGGCCGACCCGATTGCGGTCTGCGCCAGGCAGCGGCCCGCGTGGCTGGAAGCGGTCCTGGAGGTGCCGGGCGTGGTGGAGGAGCCGCTCGAGGCTGCGCTCAGGCGATTTGCTTTGGCGGGCTAGTCAGCGAGGTTCGGGAGAGGCACAGAGAAGCCGGCGCTGGCGGCGCCGGCTTTGTGCGTGGTTACCTTTCGGGACCGCTAGACGGACTTGGTCATGGTCTTGAGGCAGCGCGTGCAGATGTTGACGCGCAGCGAGGCACCGCCGAAAAAGATGCGGTGTTTGTGGACGTTGGGGCGAAACGTCCGCGACTTCTTGGTGGCTTTTCGCTCCCAGCGGCCGCCGTGGGTATGGCGGATGTGCCGGCCGAACCGGGTGGTCTTGCCGCAGACGTCGCATGCTCCACTGGCCATGCGTGATGCTTCCTTCCGTGGCAGAATCGACTTCTCATGCTAGCACCAGGTTGCGATAGCGGCCAAACGCTGCCGGGGTCGGCGCGTGAGCGGTGACGTTCGCCCGACGGGGCGCGTGGACGCTGCAGGGCTGCGGGAGCTGTTCGAGGCAGGCGCGGCGGCCCTCGCGGCGGCGGCTGACGCGATCAATGCGATCAATGTCTATCCGGTTCCGGACGGGGATACTGGCTCGAACATGGCGGCGACGATGCGGGAAGCCGCTGCCGCGGCACGTGAAGTGCGCGCCGAACGGGCCAGCGAGGTGGCAGCCGCCGCGGCCCGCGGCGCGCTCTACGGTGCCCGCGGCAACTCCGGGGTGATTCTTTCGCAGGCGCTGCGAGGTTTCGCAGACGCGCTCCGGGACTGCGGCGAGATCGACGCCGCACTGCTTGCTCAGGGACTGCGGGCTGCGGCAGGTGCGGCCTATGACGCGGTCAGCCGGCCGCAAGAGGGCACGATGCTCACGGTGCTCCGCGCGGCGGCAGAGGGGGCTGCGGCGGCCGCGGCCCGGCTGCCGGGGGAGGGACGGGGCGCCGTCTGCCTGCCCGTCCTGGAGCAGGCGCTCGCCGCAGCGGAACTCGCGGAGGCGCGGACACAGGAGATGTTGCCCTCGCTGCGTGAGGCGGGCGTGCCGGACGCCGGGGGCGAAGGCATCTGCGTGCTCCTCGAAGGGATGGCTGCCCGCCTTCGCGGTGAGGATGTGGACCTTTCGCTCCTTGCGGAAGGGGGGCAGGCGCGGGAGTTCGCTGCGGCGCACGCGGAGGATGTGCGGGGCTATTGCACCGAGTTCGTGCTCGAGCCAGCCTTCGGAGAGGGCGTGGACATCGCGCGGCTGCGCGCCCTTGCGGAGCGTTTCGGTTCGAGCGTCGTGGTCGTCGGCGATGCACAGCTGGCGCGCGTCCACGTACACACGGAGGAGCCGGAGGCGCTGCTCAGGGCGGCGGGCGAGCTGGGGACCCCGGGGCGGGTCAAGGTGGATGACATGGGCGCGCAGCGTGCGCAGTTCGAGCGGGCTGGCAGCGGGGCGACCGCGTCGGTCGGGCTGCTGGCACTGAGCCGGGGCGACGGTTTCGACCGGGTCTTCGAGAGCCTCGGCGCGCGGGTCCTCGACCTCGGCACCCGGGAAAAGCCGGCAGCCGGCGAGATTGCGGCCGCAGCAGAGGCGACCGGGGCGCCAGACGTAGTGGTGCTCCCGAACCACAAGAACGTGCTGCTCGCCGCCGAGCAGGCGGCACAGCTCGCACGGTGCACCCTCCACATCGTACCCACGACCACCCTCCCGCAGGGGGTCGCAGCGGCGCTGATGTTCGACCCCGCAGGCCGGGCGGCGGAACTCGTCAGCCGGATGGCCGAAGCCGCGAAGTCCGTTCGAACGGTCGAGGTGACGCGCGCAGCGGCGTCGCGGGCGGCGGATGGCGTCCGCGTGGAGGCGGGCCAGGCGATCGCGGTGGTTGATGGCCGGCTCAAAGCGGCCCGGGCGACGCTCGAGGACGCGCTGGTCGAAGGCCTTGCGGCGGCAGGGGCCGGCGCGGGCAAGCTCGTAACCGTTTACGTGGGGGAAGGCGGGGAGGCCGGGCTTGCGGGTGATGCGGTACGCCAGCGGTTCCCCGGCGCAGAGGTGGAGGTCATCGACGGGGGGCAGCCGCTGTACCCGTACATCGCATCGGTGGAGTCATGAGGGGGCGGATCGCCGCCATCGCCGTTTGCCTGGCAGTCTTGGGGAGCGCCTGCAGCGGCGGAGCGGGTGCGCCGGAGGCGACGCCGACGAAACCGGGCGCGCTTCCGGCGAACCTGACGACGATCACCGTGACCGACTTCCGCTTTCAGCCGCGCAGCCTGCAGGTACCGGTCGGCACGCGGGTGACCTGGAGCTTCCGCGGGAAGGTGAGTCACCGGGTCATGGGCGCCTTCGCGGGCGAGGCGGTTGATTCCGGTGAACTGCGGAGCGGCAACTTCGAGTTCGAGTTCATGGAGCCCGGCGTCTTCGCGTACACCTGCGGGGTGCACGGCGCGGCAATGTCCGGGCAGGTCATCGTCCGGTAGCGCGTCCCGGTACCGGTCGATTCTTTCATCCTTGTGATAGCAGTCGCCTGCGATCTGTGGTATACCTTCCCCGGCACTCCGGGAGCGGAGCGGCCGGAGGTGAACGATGCACCAGGCGCAACTCAGCCCGCGGGAGCGCGAAGTGGCCGGGCTCGTGGCCCGCGGCATGACCAACGCGGAAATCGCCCGCTCGCTCGGATTGAGCGCGTCCACCGTGAAGCACTACGTCGAGTCCGCCATGCGCAAGGCTGGCGTGACGAACCGTGTCTCGCTTGCCATTTGGCTGCGCGAGCAGGAGGGGGCCGGAGGACCCCGGCCGATCGGCGGGGGCCAAAGAGCCGTATTGCGGGGAGAGCGGGCTTCACCCAATCTGTTGGCGGCAGTTGCAAGACTGACTTCACACGTGAAGGGAGACATGACTATGTCCTTGATAGAGACCTTCTCCCGCATCAAAGCAGGACGCCGCTGCCGGGAAGGTGCGGCCCTCCCGATTGCAGCTGCGGTGGCCGTAGGCCTTGCACTGTCGGGCATGCTTGCATCCGCAGATGCTCCTATAGACCAAACTTTCGGTATGTACAGCTATTCGCAAGGCTGTAATACTGCTATTGATCCAGTATCAATCGTATTTACCAATGGCAATGGATTTCACGATCATGTCTTCCAACATGCTAAACGATCTGATCATGGCGGCTATGAAGAGCGCTCAGGAGGTCAGTATTTTTGGGACAACGGAGGTTGCACGACGAGCGATGACTCGGCGGCAAGTAATAACGGATATCTCAGAGACAGGTATCATTTTCGTTATGAGGTTGCACCAACAACCAATGGCGGGCAGGCGTATGCCGCTACTCCACATTTCGACGACTTCGACGCAAATTATGGCACACATTGCGTATGGTACTATGGATTCATCGACGGCAGATCTGATGTAATATACCGGTGGATAAGCGACGGAGGAGAGCACAATCCTCCGCACTGGTCATATTGGGGTAACGATTTAGCGATCGCAAAGTGCGGCGGTGCGCTTGCCGGAAATTGGGACGGATACGTCGCCTACATCAACATGGTGGGAAATGATGCATATTAATGGACACTTATATCTGAAATTCGTACGACCTGTTTCGGTATTCATCTTGATCGGGTTGCTGGCAGCAGGGGGTTTCGCAGCCTCGATCGTGTGGGCGGGTCAGGGCGAAAAGCCTGCTCCCGGGAGGACCTACCGGGTGGCCGACCCGGCGAATTCCCACCCGGGGGTCCTCGATCGCGGGGCGGTGGAGGTCGCACGCACATGGGACAAGGCAAGAGTCCTCTGGCTGGGAGAGCAGTTCCAGGGGCTCAACCTCACGAAGGCTCAGACCGTCGAGTATGTCCTCCGCGCTGAGATGACCGGGGAGAAGGAGGACCGACTCGCCAGCTCGCTGTACCTCATCTACGGCGAGTGCACCCCGCTTGACACCGGAGATGGGCCGAGCTGCGTTCCTCCGCTCCAGGTGATCGTGCGCACCCCGAACGCCATACCTCAACCCGAGGCGATCCAGCGACAGGCTGGGTTCTCAACTCCTTACCGCGTGCGGGGCGTGCCGGCGATGGACCTCCAAACAGCTACGACGCTTTGGATGCCCGATGGAACAACGGTCACCGTCCATGCCGATCCGGACGTGCGGGTCGCAGCCGTGCAGGCACTCATGTCAGCTAACCACGCCGCGCTGGGGATGGGCGAGGTGAAATCTGGCGACGACCTGGCCAGCTTAGGCAGACCCCGCTGAAGACGGAGCTGGGGCCGCATCATTTTGTTGAGCGGCCCCGCCTCGCGCGTTGGGCATGAATCGCAGCCATTCTCTCTCAGCTCTGTTCTCAGCTCTGCTCGGAGTCCTGGTTCAGGGAATCTGGCTGCTGCCGTGGCCCCTGCCGGATGGGCAACTCCAGAGCGCCGCGAGCTTAGCCGGACCGGCGGTGCTCTTCTTCGTCGGCGTCTTCACGGTCTGGAAGTGGCGTCGGTGTGGCTCGCTGGCGCCCTTTCTTGGCGGTAGCCTCGGTACGATGCTGCTCTGGGCCATCGTGTTGGTCCGGAACGACGCCGACGAAGTCGGCGTGCCGGGAGCGATGATGGAGGGCGTGGTTGTCGGCGCGCTGTACGCCTCTCTCGGCGGCGCGCCGTTCCTGATTACTGCACGTTTGCGATCAAGGGCTCGATCCTGACTGCCGCCGGCAACTACGCGTAGCGCTGCTCTTTCCAGGGGTCGCCGTGGTTATGGTAACCGTAGGTCTCCCAGAAGCCGGGGCGGTCGCGGTCGAGGAACTGGATTCCGCCGACCCACTTGGCGCTCTTCCAGAAGTAGAGGTGGGGGACGACGAGGCGCATGGGCCAGCCGTGCTCCTTGGTGAGGGGCTGGCCGTTATGGGAATGGGCGAAGAGGACGCCTTCGCGGAGGAGGTCGTCCAGCGGGAGGTTGGTGGTGTAGCCGCCGTAGCAGTGAATCATGGCGTACTTTGCCTCGGGCTTGAGGCGAATGGCGTCGTAGAGGGCTCGGAAGGGGACGCCTTCCCAGGTGTTGTCGAATTTGCTCCAGGTTGTGACGCAGTGGATGTCGCTGGTGTCGGTCACCTGACCGAGGGCGTTGAATTCGTCCCAGGTGAAGGAGCGCTCCTCTTCGACGAGTCCCCAGACGTGAAACCGCCAGGATTCGAGGTCGATGCGGGGGATGCTGCCGTAGTGGAGGACGGGCCAACCGGTGGTGAGGTGCTGCCCGGGCGGGAGGCGAAGTTTGCCATCGGGGCGGAGTTCTTTCGATGCCGGGGTCGACATGGGTGCGTCCTTGTCTTCGAATGAGGGGTCGCATCGAGCGTAGCCGGTTGAATTGCGCGCGGGCAAGGCAGATTTCCGACGTGAAGCGGGGATGCGGGTACACTGGTGGGATGGAAGAGGTACACGCGCGGAGTGGAACCGGCCCGCGGCTGGCTGCAGCCCGGCGCGACGGGTGGTTCCTCATCGTCGCGGCGGCTGTTCTCGTGCTGGACCAGCTCACGAAGTGGTTCGTTCGGGTGAACCTCGACCGCGGGGAGGTGGTTGAGGTACTGCCGTTTTTTCGTCTCGTTCATGTGACGAACACAGGGGCGGCGTTCGGCATGCTGCAGGGGGCCGGGCCGCTGCTGGTGGTCGCCAGCGTGGCGGGCCTCGCCGCGATCGTGGTGTACCTGTTCAACCCGGGCTTCGCGCACCCGGTGGTTCGGCTGGGGCTGGCGCTGATGCTTGGCGGCGCGGTCGGGAACCTGATTGACCGGGTGACTGAAGGCCGGGTGGTCGATTTCCTCAAGGTGCCGAATTGGCCCGCGTTCAACGTGGCGGATTCGGCAATCAGCATTGGGGTGGTGATTCTGCTGTGGAGCATGCTGTTCCAGGCGCCGGACGAGGACGAACCGTCGAGTTCGTCGCAAGAGCAGGCGGACGGCTCGACGCGGTAGCAGCCGCTGCGCTGGACGGCGTCTCGCGGGCGCGGGTGCAGCGGCTGGTCGAGCGCGGGCTGGTGGCTGTGAACGGGGCTGCGGCCCGCAAGTCCACGACCGTCGCGCCGGGCGACCGCGTGAGCGTGACGCTCGCGGAGACGGAGCATGCAGCCGGGGCGGCAGGGTTCGAACTCCCGGTGCTGTACGAAGACGAGTACCTTGCAGCCATCGACAAGCCGGCGGGGCTGGCCGTACACGGGGCGCCCGGTGACGCTGGGCCGTCGGTAGCCGGCTGGTGGCTGGTGCGGCTGGGCGATTCGGCGCGGGAATTCGATGCGGAGCGGCCGGGTATCGTTCACCGGCTGGACAAGGACACGAGCGGCATCATGCTGCTGGCGAAAACGCCTGCGGCGCAGGCCGCCCTGAGCAGGGCGTTCGAAGAGCGCCGCGTAAAGAAGACGTACGTGGCGGTGGTGGACGGGGTGCCGGCCCAGCCGCGGGCCGTCATCGAAGCGCCTATCGACCGGGACCCCCGGGACCGGACGCGGATGGCGGTGACGGCGCGGGGCCGGCCGGCACGGACGGAATACGCGGTGGTGGCCAGCGACGGGCGACGGAGTGTGCTCGAGGTGCGGCCGGAAACCGGGAGGACACACCAGATCCGGGTGCACCTCGCGGCTATTGGTACGCCGGTGTCACACGATGCCGTGTATGGGACCGGGGCAGGCCGGGGACGGCAGCTGCTGCACGCCCTGATGCTCCGTGTGCCCCACCCGGCGGGCGGTGTGCTGCGGGCCGGGGCGCCGGCAGCGGCGGACATCATCGAAGCGATTCGCGCCATCGGGGGGGAGGCGGTAGCCTCTGGCTACGCGGCCGTGGCGCCGCCGACCATCGAGCGAGGCGAGGCTTCGTGACCGACCGACCAGTTCGCACCCGCTACGCGCCGAGTCCCACGGGGAACCCGCACGTTGGGAACATCCGCTCGGCGCTGTTCAGCTGGGCCTTTGCCCGGGCGCGCGACGGGCAGTTCTTGCTGCGCATCGAGGATACCGACCGGAACAGGTACGTCGAGGGCGCTGTGGAGGCGATTCTCGAGAGTTTGCGCTGGCTGGGCATCGACTGGGACGAGGGCCCTGATGTCGGCGGGCCGAAGGGGCCGTACTTCCAGTCGCAGCGGCTGCCGCTCTACCGGGAGGCCGCCGAGCGGCTGATCGAGGCGGGCCGGGCGTACCGGTGTTTTTGTACGCCGGAGCGGCTGGACGCGCTCCGGGCTTCACAGGCTGCGGCGAAGCAGCCGCCTGGCTACGACAGGCGCTGCCGGGGCATCCTGCCGGAAGAGGCCGCGGCGCGGGCGAAGGACGAGCCGTTCGTGGTCCGGTTTGCGATGGTGCTGGAGGGCAGCACCGTGCTGGAGGACGTGATTCGCGGGCAGGTCGTGTTCGAGAACGCGCTGCAGGACGACTTCGTGGTCCTCAAGTCGGATGGGTACCCGACGTACCATCTTGCCGTTGTGGTCGACGACACCGCGATGGAGGTGAGCCATTGCATTCGCGGTGACGAGTGGATTTCGAGCGCGCCGAAGCACATCCAGCTGTACGAGGCGCTGGGCTGGCAACAGCCGACATGGGCGCACCTGCCGCTGATTCTCGGGCCAGACCACAAGAAGCTGAGCAAGCGTTCGGGTGATACCGCGCTCCTCGATTACCGGGACCGGGGCTACCTGCCGGAGGCGATGGTAAACTTCCTCGCGTTTCTCGGGTGGTCGCTGGACGACCATACGACGATTCTCGGAGTCGAGGATCTGAAGCGGCACTTCGACCTTTCCCGGGTGGTACCGAACCCGGCGGTGTTCGACATCGAACGGCTCAATTTCCTGAACGGCCACTACATCCGGGCGATGGACGGCGAGCGGTGGGTGCAGCTCGTGGCGGAGTGGGCGGACCGGGGCCTGCCGGCCAGCGTTCCGCGGCCGCTGGATGAACGGGTCATCCGGGCCGCAGCGCCGCTGCTGCGGGAACGGGTGACGGTGCTGGGGGAGGTCGCCGGGCTGGTGGAGTTCCTTTTCACGTACGACGCCCCAGCGTACGACACTGCGCTGCTTGTGGAACGCATCGGTGATGCGGCGGTGGCCGTGCGGGTGCTCGACGAGGCGCTGGTTCGCCTCGACGCCATTCCCGAAGGAGAGTGGTCGACGCCTGCGGTGGAGGCGGCACTGCGGGGGCTGGAGGAGCCGCTGGGGATGAAGCTGCGCAAGTTCATCCCCGTTCTGTACGTGGCGGTCATGGGCAGGCCGACGGGTATTCCGCTGTTCGATTCGATCGGCATCCTTGGCCGCGAGCGGACGCTGGCGCGGCTCCGCGCTGCACGCGCGAGATTGGGGTAGCGGGAAAACTTGGCGCAGGGCGCGAGGGATTGGTAAGCTGGACGGCGCGCTGGGGATTCGTCTAAGGGTAGGACAGCAGACTCTGGATCTGTATGTGGGGGTTCGAATCCTCCATCCCCAGCCAACTTCCCCCTGACGCGCGACGCCTGGCCCGGCCAGTTACGGCAGCCAAGGCCCCGGTTTGCACCGGGGCCTTTTGGTGTCCGGGTCCTGCTGACCGGGTATTCAGGCGTCGCGCCAGGCGGGGTCGCGCTTTTCGAACCACGCCTGCCTGGCCTCGCGCGCGTCCTGCGTTTGGCTGGCGAGGATCTGGTTGCGATTTTCGAGTTTGAGGGCGGTTGGGAGGGTGATGCCGTTGACCGTTTCGTTGAGCACCTGCTTGGTGAGCCGGAGCCCGAGGGGGCTGGCCTTGCGGATGATGCCTTCAGCGATATCGATGGCGGTCGGGAGGAGGTCTTCGAGGTCGACGATTCGGGTGATCAGTCCCATGTGCAGGGCTTCGTCGGCCTCGACGATACGGCCCGAGTAGAGCATGTCGGCAGCATGGGCCATGCCGACGATTTTCGGGAGGAAGTATGAGGAGCCGACGTCGGCGCCGCCGAGGCCGAGATTGAGGTACGAGCATGCGAAACGGGCGTTTGCGGTCCCGATGCGCATGTCCGAGGCGAGGGCGATGGAGAGGCCGCCGCCGGTGGCGGGGCCGTTGACCGCAGCAATGATGGGTTGGGGGCAATCTCGCATTTTGACCATGAGGTCGGCGATGTCTTCCTGGAAGGTGAGCGAATCCTGGACGGGGCCGACGCCGGGCTGCCACGGGCCCTGCTCGGCGCCGGCCTTGAGGTCGAGGCCGGCACAGAAGCCTCTGCCTGCCCCGGTGATGACGATGACGCGTGTTGCGTAGTCGCGATGGCGTTCATCGAAGAAGGCGCGGAGGGCGCGGAGCATGGTGTGGTCGATGGCGTTGAGACGCTCGGGGCGGTTGAGGGTGAGAATGCCGATAGGACCGCGAGATTCGAAGTGCAGGGGCTGTTCCATGGGTGGCGATTCTACGCAAGGGAGCGGCTCCGGTGTTCCTGACCCGGAGCTGGCGCGGGTGTACCAGTCGGCGGTGTACGAGGTCGAGTTGCTGACCGGGAAGGTCGCCTTCCGCGTCGGGGACGGGGTTCCGGGGGCACCGGGGCCGTTTGCTGTGGTGACGGCGTACAACCCGGGACGGGAGCGGCCCCCCGCAGAGGTGAACGAAGCACGCAACCGCGAGCTGCTCGCGGAGATTGAGCGACGGGGTTTTCGCTGGCTGCCCGCCGAAGGACGGTCCGGCGACGGGGCCCACCGGGAGCCTTCGTTTGCGGTGTTCGGGCTGGAACTCGAGGACGCGCTGCAGCTCGCGCGCGCATTTGGACAGGCTGCGGTCTGCTGGTTCGACGGCAGGGTTGTGCGTCTCGCTTGGTGCTGAGGGAACAGGGCACCGTGGGTTCCCCAATTGTTTGGTTGCGACGAACTATGTACGCTCGAACGCACGCCTCACGCTGACGTGAGGGTAGGAGGGGACTATGCACGCCGCAGCCGGCCAGCCGCTGGGAGACACGCTGACTCCGCGGCAGAAGTGGCTTCTGTTGGGAAGCCTGATGGTGTCGCTGTTCATGGGCGCGCTCGACCAGACGGTCGTTTCGACGGCTACGCCGCGCATCCTCGCGGACCTCGGCGGGTTCACGCTGCTGTCGTGGCTCTTTACGAGCTACATGCTGACGTCGACGGTAGTGATTCCGCTGGTGGGGAAGCTGGGCGATATCTACGGCCGAAAGCTCTTCCTCGTTGGCGGCGTGTTCCTGTTCATGGTCGCCTCGGCGGCATGCGGGGCAGCGCCGAATATGCCGGTGCTCATCTGGATGCGCGCGCTGCAGGGCCTGGGCGGCGGAATGATCTTTGCTTCGGTGTTCGCCACGATGGGCGACCTGTTCGCGCCGGCGGAGCGGGGAAAGTACATCGGGCTGTTCACGGGGGTGTTCAGCCTGGCGAGCGTAGTTGGCCCAACGTTTGGCGGCTTTCTGACCGACACGTTGAGCTGGCGGTGGGTGTTCTACATCAACATCCCGGTGGGGCTCGTCGCGATGCCGGCCATCTGGTTCAACCTGCCGGGGAAGGCGCGAAGCGGGTCGCCGAAGCTGGACTTCGTTGGGGCGGGATTGCTGTCCGCGGCTTCGGTGATGGCGCTCCTGGCGCTGGTCTGGGCGGGAGACAAGTACGCGTGGGGTTCTCCGCAGATTGTCGGCCTGCTGGGCGGCGCGCTGGTGCTGCTGGCGCTCTTCGTCCTGCAGGAGCTTCGGCATCCGGAACCGACGCTCCCGCTGCACCTGTTCCGGAACCGAGTGTTCTTGCTCTCGAACCTGGTGGTGTTCACGTTTGGGTTTGGGGTTTTCGGGGCTTTCCAGTTCCTCGGCATTTACGTGCAGACGGCGCTCGGGGCCTCGGCGACAGCGTCGGGGGTGATTACGACGCCGCAGAGCCTCGGCGTGCTCATCACGAGCGTGGTGGGTGGGCAGGTGATTGCGAGGACGGGGCGGTACAAGTGGCAGACGTTTGCCGGGACGGTGCTGATTGCGGCGGCGCTGACGCTGCTGACGCAGGTGAGTCTCGATACGAAGCTCTGGCAAGTGAGCGCGACGATGGTGGTGCTCGGCCTGGGGTTCGGGCTGGTGCTGCCGACGATGTCGCTCGTCGTGCAGAACGCGGTCGGTTACCAGTACATCGGCGTGGCGAGTTCGGCGAGCCAGTTCTTCCGGCAGATTGGGAGCGTGCTGGGCATTGCGGTGTTCGGGGCGATTCTCGCGAACACGTACCACGCCGAGTTTTCGTCGCGGCTCACAGCGGAGGACCAGTCGACGCTGGGGCCGGCGCTCGTCGCACAGCTGGACGACCCGACGATCCGGTTGAATGAAGCGGTCTACGGGCGGATCGAGCAGGCGATTCGCCAGATGCCCGATGGCGAGCAGCTGCTGGAGCGCACGCAGTATGCCCAGGGTGAGGGGGTGGTGATCGCGGTGCGCCACATCTACTGGGGCGCGGTGGTCGCGGCCGTGCTCTGCGCGATCCTCGCGTTCATGCTGCCCGAGCTGCCGCTGCGGCGGACGGTTGCCGGGGGACCGCCGGGGGTGCCGGGACGGGATGACGGTGGTGGGCAGGCGCCGCTGCCGGTGGCCGGCGCGCTGGGCGATTGAGCTGCGGTGCGGCGCTTCGGCGAATTACGAGAGCCCCGGGCTGCGTGCCCGGGGCTCTTCTGCAGTGCGCGGAAGGGGTTGGACCGGTTAGCGCTTTTCTTTGATGCGGGCCGCTTTGCCGGTGAGGCCGCGGAGGTAGTAGAGGTTCTTCCGGCGGACCTTGCCGCGACGGACGACTTCGATCTTGTCGACGCGAGGGCTGTGCAGGGGGAAGGTGCGCTCGACACCGACCTGGCCGGCGGCGATTTTTCGGACGGTGAAGTTCGACGCGAGGCCCTTGTTGCGCTTGCGAATGACCACGCCTTCGAAGACCTGGATGCGCTCCCGGTTGCCTTCGACGACCTTGGCGTGGACGCGAACAGTGTCGCCGCTGTTGAATTCAGGGCGCTCGACGGGCGCCGCGTTGGGCACGAGCGTATCGAGTTCGTAGGACATGGTGAGAGAACCCCGGTGGAGGTAACTAAGTTAGGATACCGGGATACAGGCTACGTTCCAGCGAATCATCAGATGAGGGAGCGGACGAGGGCGGCGGCGAGCCAAACGGCGAGGACGCCTGCAGCGACGGAGAGGCCCGCGTAGAGGGCAGCCGTCAGCGGCTGGGAGAGTTTGAAGAGGTCGTAAGTTTCCCAGCCGAAAGCCGAGAAGGTCGTGTAGCTGCCGAGGAAGCCGGTGACCAGCAGGAGGCGAGCTTCGCGGGAGAGGGAGCCGCGCTGCGTGGCATATTCGAGCAGGAGCCCAATCAGGAAGCAGCCTGAGACGTTGACGACGAACGTACCGAGGGGGAAGTTCCCGATGATGCCCGGCCGGAAATGGCTGCCGACGTAGTAGCGGAGGGGGGCGCCAATCGCTGCCCCCAGGACGATGTACAGGTAGCTCACCTGCCGGTGCTCCCGTGGCCGGCGGCGCCGCGCGCGGTATGAGAGAGGACCTCGGCGAGCTCCACGGAGACCGGGGCGAGGAGCCCGAACACGAGCTGGGCGATGCGGTCGCCAGGCTCCACGATGTAGGTGAGGCCGGGGGTGACCGTGTAGAGTGTGACGAGGAGTTCGCCGCGGTAATCGGCGTCGATGGTGCCGAAGGTACAGAGGACGCCCCGCCGGGCGAGGCCGCTCCGCGGACGGACCTGGGCGTCGACGCCCGGCGGGATTTGGAGCGCGATGCCGGTGGGGATGAGGACCGGGCTGTTCGTCACTTTCACCGGGGCGCTGATGCAGGCGGCGAGGTCGAAACCCGAGGAAAGCTCTGTCGCGCGGGCGGGGAGCCGCGCGCCATCGCGGAGGAGCTGGACGCGCACCGGGGGAAGCTGCACGGGCGGATGGTAGCAGCCATGGCACGGAGAGTCAGCGAAGGGGCGGGCATTGACGGAACGCTCGGCCGTGGCCACGATGTAGCCACGATTGACGATGACCGTTCGAAGAATCGGCGTTCGGCAGCTCAAGAATGAGGCGACCCAGGTGGTCCGGGCGGTGCGAGAGCAGCGCGCCGTGTACGTGGTGACCGTAAACGGTGAGCCGGTAGCGACGCTGCGGCCGTTTTCGGAGCGGGATGTCGCCGGGGTGGAGCGCGGAGAAGCGGAGGACGAGATTGCGGCGATCGAGCGGCTGGCCGGGCTGGTCGGGGCGGCATGGCTGACGCTGCCGGTGCTCGCGGATGGCGGGGGGGAGCGCTGATGGCGACCGTGGATGCCAGCGTGTTCGTGTCGCTGTTCAACGCGCGGGACCGGCAGCATGGGGCGACGATTGCGTGGCTGCGGGAGGCGGTGGCGGCGGGAGAGCCGCTGCGTGCGCCTGTGATAGCACTGGCGGAGGTGGCCGCCGCGGTCGCGGCGGGGACCGGGGACCGGCAGCTCTCGCAGGAGGTCGAGCGGCAGCTCCGTGCGTCGCCGCTGTTCGAATTTTTGCCGGTTGCCCTGCCGCTCGCGGAGCGGGCCGCGGCGCTGGCTGCGGAACATCAGCTGCGGGGGAGCGATGCGCTCTATTTTGCGGTGGCCGAGACGCTCGGCGACCGGCTGGTGACGCTCAATCCGCGCCAGCTACAGCGGTCCGGGCACATCGTGGAGGCCGTTCGGCCCCGGCCGACGCTGGCGGTTTCCGAATCCTGAACGTCTTTACCTTGAATTCGTTGCGGATGTGCCGAAATGGGGGAAGGCGGCAACGCTGAACTTCCCGAGAGGACTTCGAACTTGGCACGGAACATTCCGCGAATTCCAGAACATTACCATGAGGACGACGATATCAACGACCGGGGGCTGCAGTTCGACCTGCAAACGTTGCGCGCCCAGCTCAATCGGCGCAATGCGCTGAGACTGTTCGGGGGCGTGGCTGCGCTGGCGCTGGTCGGGTGCAGCGACAATGACGGGGCGACCGGGTCGCAGAGCACCCCGGCGGGCGCGGCAGGTGCCGGGACTACGCCGGCAGGTGGAGCCGGGAGCTCGACATCGACCGGGACGCAGGCCGGGGCGCTGACGGTCACGCCGATTCCTACGCAGGGCACGCCGGCTTCGGCGTGTAACGGGGCCATCCCAAGCGAAACAGCGGGACCCTACCCGGGCGACGGCTCGAACGGGCCCAACGTGCTGACGCAGAGCGGCATCGTGCGCCGGGATATCCGGTCGAGCATTGGGGTCTCGAACACGGTGGCGGCGGGTGTGCCGCTGACTGTGGAGCTGGTGCTGGTCGATACGAAGAACGGCTGCAAGCCGGTGCAGGGTGCAGCGGTCTACCTCTGGCACTGCGACCGCGAGGGCAGGTACTCGATGTACTCGCTGCCGAATGAGAACTACCTGCGCGGGGTGCAGGCTTCGGACGCGAACGGGCTGGTGACGTTCGAGTCGATTTTCCCGGGGTGTTACGACGGGCGCTGGCCGCACATCCATTTCGAGGTCTACCCGAGCCTCGACAAGGCTACGTCGGCCGTGAACAAGGTGGCAACTTCGCAGCTGGCGTTCCCGGAGGATGTCTGCGCGGCGGTCTACGAGACGACGGGGTACCAGCAGAGCAAGACGAACCTATCCCGGGTGTCGCTCGCTACGGACAACGTGTTCCGTGACGGCTGGCAGCTGCAGCTTGCGGAGATGTCGGGAGACCCGTCGCGCGGGTACACGGCGAGGCTTGTCGTGGGCCTGTAACGGGGGCGGGGCGCTAACGGAAGAGGTCGCGCTCGGATTCGCGGATGATGAGCTGCATCGTGGCGCCCTCGTCGGGTTCCCAGGGGAAGCCGCGAATCACTGCCGCGGGGACACGCGAGAGGTTGCCTTTGACGAGCTCAGCGGCGCCGGCGAGTTCGTCGGCGGTACAGAGGGCCTGGACGCGAAATTCGTGGCCGTGGGGGTCGACCTGGCCGATGTAGCTGGTGATGGGGTGCATGCCGGCGATGCCGATGGCAACATCGGTCTGACCCTCGCGCCACGGGCGCCCGAAGGTATCGGAGATGATGACGGCGGCATCGATGCCGCGGGCCTTGAGGCCATGGCGGATGCGGCGCGCGCTGGCGTCGGGGTCGAGGGGGAGGAGAACGGCGAGGCCGCGGCCCCCGGAGGAGGACTGGTCGACGCCGGAGTTGGCGCAGACGAAGCCGTGACGGGTTTCGGTGATGAGGACCGGTCCGACCTGCCGCACGACGCGGCGGGCCTCGCGGAGGACGAGCTCGATGACGGCGGGCTCCTTGTCCCAGCGCTCTGCGTACTGGCGTGCGAAGGGCGAGACTTCGACAGAGGCGAGGTCGACGACGCGGCCCTCGGCCTTGGAGACGATCTTCGAGGTGACGACGAGGATGTCGCCGCTGCGAAGCGGGCGGGAGGCGGCAGCGGCGGCGTCGTGGATGGCGGCCGCCAGGTCGGTCCCGGGCGTTATCTCGGGCAGGCCGGGGATGCCGAAGATTTCTAGGGAGCTCATGGTGTTGCCTCCTGCGGCGGGGGCTGGTCAGGCTGCGTCGAGGAAGTCGAGCAGGACAGCGGCGGACCGCTCGGGATCGTGAGCCCAGAAGTTGTGGCTGTCGCCCTCGAGCCATTCGAGGCGCGCGCGCCGGATTTGCTGCGCGAGCAGTTCGGCATTTGCGGGCGGGACGAGCCGGTCGATGGTGCCGTGGAGGATGAGCACGGGAAAGTCGGCGGCATCGACGGCGGGGTTGGGGTCGGGGGCGGCCTGCGCAGCCTGGAGCTGGATTTGGAAGGTCCGGGCTGGCGTGGGGTTTTGCATGGTGCGCTGGAAACGCTCGACGAGGAGTGATTCGTTGGCCGCGATCCAGGCGGGCGGGTGGATGATGGGCCAGCTGGCGCGGGCGGATTCGATGAGCGGCCGGGCAGGGTCCCAAAAGAGGGCCGCGCGGAGGTCATCGTCTGTAGCGGGGATGCCGTTGGGAGGACAGAGGAGGGAGAGCGAGCGGATGCGGGCAGGTCCGTATTCACGGACGACGTGCCGGACGATGATGCTGCCGAGGGAGCAGCCGAGGAGGTGGAATCGATCGAGGCCGAGCTCGTCAGCGACGGCCACCACATCGGCCGTCATGTCGGACATGGTCCAGGGGTCCTGGGGTTTATCGGAGAGGCCGGTGCCGCGGTTGTCGATGAGGACGAGCCGATAGCGCCGGGCGAGGCGTTCGGGAAAAGCGTCCCACCAGTCGCCGGAGTGGCCGCCGATGCCATAGACCATGACGAGGGGGTCGCCTTGGCCGCGGGTGTCGTACCAGATGCGGGCGCCGGAGCGCTCGGTGTATGGCATGTCAGATACCCACGATGCGGATGCTGGACTGCGTCTTGTGCTTCCGGTTGAGGTTAATGAGGAGAGCGGTGAGCATCTCGACGTAGCGGCTCTGCGAGGGGCCGCCGGCATCGATGCCGCGGACACCGGCGATCTGGTTGGCGAGGCCGATGACGACCTGCTTCGCCTCGGCGTCTTTGCCGCAGACGAGAACGTCGGCCTCGATGGGGTGGTCGAGGTGCTGGAGTTCTTCGGCGCTGAGGTTCTGGAAGGCAGAGACGACGCGGGAGGCGGGGAGCTGGGCGATGGCTTCCTGGAGGGCGCTCCCGCCGGGGACGTCGAGGGCGACGGCACCGACGCCCTGGCGGAATTCGAGCGGGGCGACGACGTTGCAGACGATCTTGCCGGCGAGGGCATCGGTGAGGGATTGGAGCGTTGCGGCCTGGCCGCTGTAGGGGAAGGTGAGAAAGACCACGTCGGCATCGCGCACGACGGAGGCATTGTCGCCGCCGGTGGCGACGGCGCCGGGGACGGCTTCGCGGACCTTTTCGGCGGCCTCCTGGCCGCGCTCCGGGGAGCGGGAGCCGATAGCGACCTCGTGGCCGGCGCGGGCGAACCGCATGGCAAGGCCGAGGCCTTCGGGGCCGGTGCCGCCGACGAATGCGAGCTTCATGGAGCCTCCTCGATGAGTGCAGGTGTAGGGACGGGGTACAGCGTAGCCCGTCGGGTGACAGCGGGCGATTGGAGGGTTTGACCGGTGGTGGGCTGCGCCGAGAGGGCTTCGGTGACGTAGGGTAGTAGAGAGGGGAACTCCCGGCGCGCCGGATGTTCAGGCCGGCTTACGCTGCTCACAGGCAGGGCGGGGGTCCTCTGCTATACTCGACGTGTGCGCAGGCCCCGACTGCGCCACCCGGAGATTCGTATTGTATTCCCGCTGGATTCGCAACAGTTTCTTCTGGCTCCTCATCATCGTTGCCGTCATCGCGATTTTCTTTGCGTTTTTTGCCAACGGCAGTGATCACCAGGCGGTCGAGTTCGGCCAGGTCATCACGGACGCCGAACGGGGCAAGATTGAGAAGATCGAGGTCGACGGGCGGGATCTGACGGTTACCTATATCCGGCAGGCGAACGAAGAGACGCCCAAGGTGGTGACTTCGAAAGCCGGCCCGAACACGAACATCGAGGACATCCTGACGCAGCGCGGGGTGGCACTGAGCCGAGCCCCGGGAACGGCCGAGGGTGTGCCGGCCGTGAACCTCGAATACAAGGACAGCTCGGGCTTTGGGCCGTTCCTTGGCCTGCTCCTGAACATCCTGCCGTTCCTGCTGTTCGGGCTCTTCCTGCTGCTCATCATGCGGCAGGCGCAGGGCTCCAATTCGCAGGCGATGAGCTTTGGGAAGAGCCGGGCGCGGTTGTTCACCGGGAGCAAAGTGACGGTGACCTTTGCGGACGTTGCGGGCGTGGACGAGGCGAAGGAGGAGCTCGCGGAGGTCGTCGAGTTCCTGAAGTACCCGGAGAAGTTTGCTGCGCTGGGGGCGCGGATTCCGAAGGGCGTGCTGCTCGTTGGGCCGCCGGGCACCGGCAAGACGCTGCTGTCGCGCGCGGTGGCAGGCGAGGCCGGGGTGCCGTTCTTCAGCATCTCGGGCTCCGAGTTCGTCGAGATGTTCGTGGGCGTGGGCGCGAGCCGCGTCCGCGACCTGTTCGACCAGGCGAAGAAGAATGCGCCGTGCATCGTGTTCATCGATGAAATCGACGCGGTGGGCCGGCAGCGCGGGGCCGGGCTCGGCGGGAGCCACGACGAGCGTGAGCAGACGCTGAACCAGATTCTCGTCGAGATGGACGGCTTCGACACAGGGACGAATGTGATCGTGATCGCGGCGACGAACCGGCCGGACATTCTCGACCCGGCGCTGCTGCGGCCGGGCCGGTTCGACCGGAAGGTCGTGCTCGACGCGCCGGATATCAAGGGCCGCGAGGCGATCCTGAACGTCCACATGAAGGGAAAGCCGGTTGCCGACGACGTCGATGTGGCGGTGCTGGCAAAGGCGACGTCTGGCTTCTCGGGGGCGGACCTTGCGAACCTCGTGAACGAGGCAGCGATTCTTGCCGCCCGGCGGAACAAGAAGATCATCACGATGAAGGAGTTTCTCGAGGCGATCGACCGGGTGATCCTCGGGCCGGAGCGGAAGAGCAAGGTGATGAGCGAGCTCGAGAAGAAGGTGACGGCGTACCACGAGGGCGGGCACGTAATCGTGGCGCATTTCCTGAAGCATCACGACCCGGTGTACAAGGTGACGATCGTGTCGCGCGGGATGAGCGGGGGGCATACGCGCTTCCTTGGAGAGGACACGAGCTATCACACGCCGTCGATGTTCAAGGACCGGATGGCGAGCGCGCTGGGCGGGCTGGCTGCGGAGGAGATTGTTTTTGGCGAGGCATCGACCGGGCCTTCGAGCGACATTCAGCAGGTGACGCGCATCGCGCGTTCGATGGTGACGCGCTGGGGCATGAGCAAGCGGCTGGGGCCGCGGACGTTTGGGAAGACCGAGGAGCTCATCTTCCTCGGGCGGGAGATTTCGGAGACGCGGGACTACAGCGAGAAGATCGCCGAGGAGATCGACGAAGAGGTCCGGGAGCTCATCGACGAGGCCCATGCGACGGCGACGAAGGTCCTGCTGGAGCACCGGGCGCTACTGGACAAGCTGGCGAACGTGCTCATCGAGGTCGAGACGCTGGAGGGCGACCAGCTCGTGCGGCTGCTGAACAGCGACCCGAACGAGCCGTGGCCGCCGCCCGACCTCGCGGAACCGAAGCAGGAGCAGGCGGCGAAGCCGGCGGCCGACGATGCCCCGCGGCGGCCGGCGTTCGAGCCAAAGCCCGCGACCGGTCTTGCCTGGGAAGGCGGGAACCAAACGCGGACGGACGCCGGGCGCACGCCGTAGCGAGCGTGGGGCCTTGGGGGTGTTTGCCCGGGCCTGCGTTGACTGGACCGGGGGCTGACGCGACACTTGAGAAACCGCCTGGGAATTCCGGGAGAAATGAGCATGGAAGCGATCGTTCGCGCCGATGGGCGTCAGTTGCGCCTCGTCGAGGGGCAGGAATTCGAAGTGAACCGGCTCGAGGGCGAGCCGGGCGACGTCGTGGACCTGGAGGTCATGATGGTCCTCGACGGTGCAGAGGTTACGGTGGGGACGCCGGTGGTAGAGGGTGCGAAGGTCCGGGCGCGGATCACGCAGCACGGGCGGGCGCCGAAACTGGTGTTCATGAAGTACAAGAACAAGGTGCGCTACCGGCGCAAGTTCGGGCACCGGCAGCCAGTGACGCGGCTGGTGGTCGAGTCGATCACGAAGGGGTAGTGAGATGGCCCACAAGAAAGGTGTCGGGAGCTCCAAGAACGGGCGCGACAGCAACAGCAAGCGGCTCGGGGTGAAGCACTTTGACGGCGAGGTGGTGAAGCCCGGGTCAATTCTCATCCGTCAGAAGGGGACGCGGTTCCACCCGGGGGAGAACGTCGGGCTGGGCCGTGACTACACGATTTTTTCGCTGATCGACGGGCGTGTGAAGTTCGAGCCGTTCGCGAAGGGGCGGCGGAAGAAGGTCAGCGTCTACGCGGTCGAGGAAGCGTGAGGGTGCGACGATGAAGGCAGGGGTGCATCCGCAGTACGTGGAAGCGACGATTCACTGCTCGTGCGGGAACGAGGTGAAGACGCGGTCGACGAAGCCGACGATTCACGTGGATGTGTGCAACGTGTGCCATCCGTTCTTTACGGGTGAGCAGCGCATCGTGGACACGGCGGGCCGCGTGGAGCGGTTCAACCGGCGGTTCCAGCGCGGGTAAGCCGGGAGACAGTCCAGCGAGGGGCGCCCTGGGGCGCCCCTTTTCCATTTTGGGGTCCGCGCATGGCAACACAGCCGGCACAGGTGTACTACGGGGGCCAGGCGGTCATCGAGGGCGTGATGATCCGCGGGCCCGAGCACATGGCGGTGGCGGTGCGGCACCCGAAAGGCCACATCGTGACGTACACGGAGCGGCTGAGCGGCATCTATACGGGGAGGAGCCGGCGTATCCCGCTCGTGCGCGGGGTGGTGGTGCTGTGGGAGACGCTTGCGCTCGGGATGCGGGCGTTGAATTTTTCTTCGCGGGTCGCCTTCGAAGAGGAGGATGAGAGCGGGGAACCGACGGAGTTCCCGGAACGGGCGTTCCTCGGGACGATGCTGTTGGCGCTGGTTTTCGTGGTCGGGGTGTTCTTCGCGGCACCGATCCTGCTGGCGCATCTGCTGGAGCGGTGGGATGTTTCCCGGTTCTGGGTGGTGCTCGCTGAGGGGGTGGTGCGGCTGGGGCTGTTCGTGGGGTACATCGCGGCGATCGGCCTCATCCCGGATATTCGGCGGGTGTTCCAGTACCACGGTGCCGAGCATATGACGATCCACGCGTTCGAAGCGGGGCGGCCGCTGACCGTGGATGAGGTTCGGCGGTTTCCGAAGGAGCATCAGCGGTGCGGGACGAGCTTTCTGCTGGTGGTGGTGTTCGTCGCGCTGGTGACGTTCTTCGTGTTCGACCTGCTGGTGGATGAGGGGCTGCTGGTTCGCCTGGCCTCGCGCATTCTGCTGGTGCCGTTCATTGCGGGGGTGAGTTACGAGGTCCTGCGGTTCGGGGCGCGCTACCGGGAGCATGGGGTGGTGCGTGCGCTGTTTGCGCCGAATATCGCGCTGCAGGCACTGACGACAAAGGTGCCGGACGACAGCCAGGTGGAAGTGGCGATTGCGTCGTTCGAGGCGACGCTGGAGGCAGCGGGGCTGGGGCGGGGGAGCGCGGCGCCGGCTTCCTGAGGCCGCGAAATTTTCACACTGGCGGTCTTCCAGAATAAGAACGTTTGTTCTATTCTCGGAAGTCCGATGGAGTTCGCCTGTATCCAGGTTCCGTGGTTTGGGATTGCGATTGCGCGACGGGAGAATCCGCGGCTGGAGGGGCGGCCGGTGGTGGTCGGGGGTGCGCCGGAGGAGCATGCAGAGGTCACGGCGTGTTCGGCGGAAGCGATGGCGGCGGGGGTGGCGCCGGGGATGAGCCTGCGGCGCGCGCTGGCGCTGTGCCCGGGGGCGGTGTTTCTCCCGCTTGCGGCGTCGGTCATCCGGGCAGAGGCGGAGCGGCTGGCGAGCCTGCTGCGGGAGCGCAGCCCGGTCGTGGAGGAGGTTGGGGAGGGGCACCTGCATTGCGAGGTGCGGGGACTGCCGGCGCTTTTTGGGCTGGGGACGGCGGAATACCTGGCGCAGCTGCGGGAGAGCCTTGCGGGTGCGACGGGGCTGCCGGTGCTGGCGGGCGGTGCGGCGACGGTGTTTGCTGCGCATGCGGCGTGCAGCGCGCTGGGACTGGGTTTTGCTGTTGCCGGTGACCGCGGCGGGCCACGGAGCTCGATCGTGGTGGTGCCGGGGCGTGAGCGGGAGTTTCTCGCCCTGCTGCCGGTGGAGGTGCTGCCGGTGGAGCCGGCGATGCATCAGCGGCTGCGGCTGTTCGGGATCGAGCGGCTGGGGCAGGTGGCGGCGCTGCCGCTCTCGGCGCTGCAGGCGCAGTTTGGGCCTGCCGGGCGGCGGGTCTGGGAGCTGGCAAATGGGCGCGATGCTTCGCGGCTGCAGCCGGCTTCGGCCGAGGCGCGGATTGCGGTAGAGGTGGAGCTGCCGGGGCCGGCGGTTTCGCAGGCGGCGCTGCTGGCAGGCAGCGAGGCGGCGCTGGGCCGGGCGTTTTCGGATGATGCGCTGCAGGGGCGGGCAGTCCGCATGGCGACGTGGTGGGCAGGGCTGGAGGATGGGACACGGGTGACGCGGCGGCTTGCCTTCCGGGAGCCGACGGGGGACCCGCGTCATGCGCTCTTCGTGCTGCGGAGCAGGCTGGAGACGCTGCGGCTGCCTTCGCCGGCGGTAAGCGTAGGCGTCGAGCTGCGCGGGATGTGCAGTGAATATGCACATCAGCAGCTGCTCTGGTCGGCGGGTCAGGGGAGGCGGCGGGAGCTGGACGAGGCGATTGCGCAGCTCCATGCCAGGGCGGGCGAGCCGCAGGTGTTTCGCATTGTGGAGGTGCAGCCATGGTCGCGTATCCCGGAGCGCCAGGCGGCGCTCGTAGCCTACGGTTCCTGAATCAGCCGCGGGGGCTGGCGGTCGAGGCGGATGAGCAGGGTACACCCCGGGCCATTGCCTGGCAGGGGCGCTTCAGGCGGGTGGCGGCCATCCTCGAGCGCTGGCGGGTGGATGATGAGTGGTGGCGGGAGGAGATTGCGCGGCTCTACTACGAGGTGGAGCTGGAGGGGGGACGGCGGCTGACGGTGTTCCGGGACCTCGTTGCGGGGGGATGGTTTGTGCAGTCGTACCGGGCTCCGGCACTCACGCGGGAGCAGCGCGGAGGCGGCGGGCGAAGCCGGTGACGCGAGCGCCGAGTGTGCGCGCCTGCGCTTCGTCGTCGGGGGTTACTTCGCCATGGGCGGTGGCGCCGTAATAGGAGCCGGAGCGGCGCATGGTTTCGCTCCACGGGAGACCGACGATGAGCATGCCGTGAGCGAGGAGCAGGTGGAGGAGCTGGAGGAGCGTGGCCTCGGTGCCGGCGGAGCGGGAGTAGCCTGCGGTGAATGCACCTGCGGGGCGCCCGGCCAGTTCGCCGGACTCCCAGAGGTCGCCGGAGCTGTCGAACCATTCTTTGAGGCGGCCGGTGATGCCGCTCCAATTGGGCGAACCGACGATGAGGCCGTCGCAGGCGAGGAGGTCGGCCGGAAGGGCGGTGTCGACCGTCCTGCGGAGGCATTCGCCGCCAGCTTCGCGGATGCCTGCTTCGACGGCGTCGGCAAGGCGGGCAGTCAGCCCTCCGCGGGAGTCGTAGAGGAGGAGGATGCGGACCACGCTGGGGCCTCCCGTTCGAGCATGGCGATGATGTCGTGGAACGTTTCGAAGGGGTAGAGGCGGGGGTGTTCGCCTTCGAGGCGCTCGCGCAGGGTGCTGCGGGCGAACACGACCGGCGCAAGGCGTGCGGCCGGGACATCGCTTGCGCCGTCGCCGACGTAGACGACGAAGTCGCCGAGGTCGCGGAAGGCGCGGGCGTAGGCGAGCTTGAAGCCATCCTGCAGCTCGACGCCGCGAGGGCTTTCGTAGCGGACGCGCCAGCGGTAGGCGAACCAGGTCCGCCCACAGTGGCGGGGGATGCGGTCGAGGCGATGGGCATCGAGGACGGGATCGATATAGAGGTCGAAGCCGTTGCTGACGACCACGGGGAGCCAGTCGTTCCAGTGGGCCCAGTCGACGAGCTCGAGGAAACCGGGCCGGAGGCGGGCGGATTCGAGCGCGAACGCGCGGATGGCGGTCTCGTCGGCATCGACGAGGTCGAGGGCTGCGGCGTTGTACTGTTCGACGGTGAGTTCGCCGGCGCGAAGCTGTGCTTCGAGGTCGCGCCAGCCGGGGGCGGCGAAGCGCTCGAAGAGCTGGCGGGCGGTATTGTCGAGGACGATGGTGTCGTCGAAGTCGAGGCAGATGATGCTGGCCACGGATACAGTTTCGCACGGCGCTGGACGGGGAGCGGCATGGTGAGGGTGGAACGGGCGCTCTACCTGGCGAGCCCGGCGGGACGGGCAGCGCTCGCAGGGCTGCCGCGGGAGCTGGAGACGGAGGACCCGGTGCAGGCGGCGGCGCGGCTGCGGCGGACGTTCGGGGCAGCCGAGGCGGCGGCGCTGGGGGAGCAGCTCGCGCTGCGCGGTCGAGCGCGGGCCCGGTTCGGGGCGCTGCCCGTGGAGCTCTTCACAGCCGAGGGGCTGGAGATGATGACGCATCCTGCGGTGGCGGCCCGGCGGGCTCAGCGGCTCAAGACGCTCGGGCTGACGACAGCGGACCTCACCTGCGGGCTGGGCGGAGACCTTTCGGCGCTGCTGGCGGCGAAGGTGGATGCGTTTGGCGTGGAGCGGGACGCGGCTACGGCGGTGCTCGGGGCAGCGAACTCAGGGGGGCGGGTGGTGCGCGGGGATGCTCTTTCGCCTCCGTGCCGGGTGGGCCGGACGGCGGTGGTGCTGGACCCATCGCGGCGGGTTGGCGGGGTCCGGACCTTTGACCCGCGGGGGTTTGCGCCGCCGTGGGATGCGTGCCTCGAGCTGCTGCAGCAGGCGCGGGCAGGCGTGCTGAAGGCGCCGCCGGGCCTCGCGTGGGCTGCGGTGCCGCCGTGGTGCGAGGTGGAGGCGGTGCAGCTGGGCCGGGACCTGCGGGAGCTTGCGCTCTGGGCGGGGGCGAGCGTGCGGCCGGGGCTGCGGCGGGCCGTGCTTTTGCCGGGAACGTGCGAGCTGACGTCGGAGGAGCCGGCTTCGAGCGAGGTGCGGGAGCAGGTTGGGAGGTATCTCCACGACCCGGAGTCGTGTGTGACCCGTGCGGGTCTCGTCGAACAACTGGCGGCGGCGCTGGACGCGTGGCGGCTCGATGTGCGGGTAGCGTATTTGTCCGGGGATGAGGCGCGGACGCACCCGATGTGCGCAACGTTCGAGGTTCTCGAGGTGGTCGATTTTGGGCTGAAGCGATTGCGGGAGCTGCTCCGTGCGCGCGGGTGGCAGCCGGGGGAGATTCGGCGGCGGGCGTTCCCGGTGGAGCCGGACGAGCTGCGGAGGGGGCTCGGTCAGCTGGAGGGCGAGCCTATGGCGCTGGTGTGTCTGACGGCGGGTTCGAGGCGGCTGGCGGTCATTGGGCGGCGGGTGCGCCCGGAACGCGCGGAGGGCGGATAATCGCAGCCATGCCGACGCTGCTGGTTTCGCCGTACATCGAACGTCATTACCGGTCTGCCATCGAGGCGGCGTGGCCCGGGATCGGGCTCGTGGTGCTGCCATCCGACCCGGCGGAGCGGCTGGGCCCTGAGGTGCTGGAGCGGGTGGACTTCGCGTACTTCTCGGGTGACGTGTACCCGGAGTATTCGCGCTCGTTTTTTGCGGCGACGCAGGGGGCGCCGAATTTGCGGTGGCTGCATACGTTCAACGCCGGGGTCGATAACCCGGTGTTTCGGCGGTTTCTCGACCGTGGTGTGCGGCTCACGACATCGTCGGGGTCGACCGCACAGCCCATCGCGCAATCGGTGATTGGGGGAATGCTGCTGCTGGCGAGGCCGTTCTTGCGGTGGGCAGCGGCGCAGCGGCGGCGGGCGTGGGAGCCGGTGCCGCCCGCGGAGTCGCCGGCTGATCTCACGGGGCAGCGGATGACGGTGGTGGGGCTCGGGGCGATCGGGACGGAGGTCGCGCGACTGGCGCGCGCGTTCGGGTTGGAGGTCACGGGTGTGCGGCGGAGCCCGAGACGCGAGGGAGACCCGGTCGAGCGGGTCGTACCGCCGGCGCAGCTCGGGGAGCTGGCGCGGGAGACGGACTGGCTCGTGCTTGCGTGTCCGCTGACTGACGAAACGCGCGGGCTGGTCAGTGCTGCGGTGTTGGAGGCGCTGCCGCGGGGGGCGCATGTGCTCAACGTGGCGCGGGGCGAAGTGGTGGACGAGGCTGCGCTCATCCGTCTGCTGCAGTCGGGGCACCTCGGCGGGGCATATCTCGACGTGTTCGCGACGGAGCCGCTGCCGCCGGATTCGCCGCTCTGGGAGCTGCCGAATGTGGTCATTTCGCCGCACAACTCGGCGGCGGCGGCAGGCAACGAGCGCCGTGCGACGGAGGGGTACTTTCTGCCGAACCTGCGGCGGCTGCGGGCCGGGGAACCGCTGGTGAACGAGGTTCGCGGGTGAGGCTAATTGCTCAGGGGCGTAGACAATAACGGCGGGGGTCTGCCAGAATTTCAGGTGCCTAAGCAGTTGTGCGATTCGGCGGACCCTGGACGAAGGTTGGCCCATGGCCTCGGTGACCCCGTTTGACGATTACTACGACCTGGTGGAGGCGGCCCGTGAGCTGGCGATCCACCCACAGAGCCTGCGGCGGCTGATCAAGCAGAACAAGATCCCGGCGACGATGTTTGCGGGGAAATACTTGATTGCACGGGACAAGCTCGAGATGTTCAAGAGCAATTACGACCCGCGGCCGGGCCGGAAGCCGATTCGGCGGCTGCTGTAGGCGTCAGTTTGGGAGGCAGACGAAGCGCCCGGCCGGGGGCCGGGCGCTTCTCGTGTTCGCGGACTGTGCTGGATGGGCGACTAGCTGAAGATGCGTCCCTGGCCTGTAAGGACGACGAGCGTCACGAGGACGGCGGCCTCGACGAGGAGAATGCCGCCGCTGACGGCTGCCCAGATGGCCTGGGTGCGGCCGCGGGTCGCGAAGACGGGGATCGTGATGATCACGGCCGAGCCGAGGAAGATGAGCAGATTGATGACCCCAAGGCTCATCGCGCTGATCAGGAAGGGCAGGAAGGCAGCCATCACGTCTCCAGGGCGCGCGGGGCAGGCGGCCCCGCTGAGTCGTTCGAGAGGGAATCATAGCGCCGGGGACGTAACGGGCTACCCGGAGTTTTCGGGGGTGGCTGCGGGCTCGGGAGTCGCTGTAAGCCCGGACTGGCTGGCGGTAGCGGAAGCGGTTGGTGTGGAGGGCGCGGTTGAAGTCGGCGATGGGGTTGCCGGCGTTCCCGAGGGGGCGGTCGGCGTCGATGTCGGCGGGGCGGTTGCTTCGGGGGTGGGGGTGGGCTCGGGCGGCGGGGGCTCGTCTTCTGGAGCCGGGAGCTGACCGGCGGGCGGCGGGGTGTAGGGCGGCAAGTCGGGCAGGTCGGCGGCAGTGGGCGTCACGAGAAACGCGCTCTGCTGCGCGAGGACCTCGATGAAGATGGGGCCGCGCTCGAACGCGATTTCGTTGCCAGCTTGGTCGAAGAAGCGGGTGCGGGCTTTGCGGTCGGCTTTGCGCCAGGTGCCTTCGATGGCGCGGCCGCCGGTGAAGACGACGGCCGGGCCCTCGCCGAACTGGTCGAACAACACGTGGCCGGCGTCGTCGACGACGCGGGCTTCGACGCGCATGACGATGACGGTGGAGAAGAAGAGCTGTTCGCCGGTGTTGCCATCGACCTGGGGGCCGCCGAACTGGTAGCGGCCGTAGGCTCTCCGTGCTTCGTCCCAGCGCCACTGGATGAGCTGCCAGCCGTACATGCGGCCGGAGAAGTCGATTTGGATGCCACCGGCTGGCGAACCAGCTACCGGGTCGCCGGGGTTGCGAAACTTCCATGGTTCGAGCACCGGCGGGCCGGCGAAGCCGAGCGCATCGGCGGCCTCGCGGAGGCGCCCGGTGCTGGTGGCGAGGTTATAGGGTGCGTAGCGGCTGGTGTCGCGGTAGTAGGCGGCGTTCGAGCCGGGCTTGAACGCGTCGAGGTCTTTGATGCCCCATTCGAAGATTTGGCCGTAGGCGTTGGCTTCGTTGGCTGTTGTGGCGGCGCCGGCGTGGGCGTAGAGCGCGCCGAGCTCATCGACCCAGATGACGAAGGGAGTTCGTGCTGAGCGGACAGCCATCACGGGGTCGGCTTCGCGGCGCCAGAACACCGCCATGAGACGCGTGATGCCTCCCTCGACGAATGCTTCGTAGACGAGGTCGGCGCTGCCGAGCCCGTGGTGGGGGATGGAGTTCGGGGTGTTGTCGAACATGACGGCGAGGGGGAGGAGGTCCTTCCGGGCGGCCCATTCCTCGGGCGACATGGGGGAACCGTCGAGGATGGCGGCGTACGGCGTCGGGGTTGGCGAAGCTGTCGGCGTGGCTGCAGGGGAGCGTGCAGGCGCAGACGTCGAGGTGGGCGTAGGCCCGGAGCTCGCGGCGGGAGAGGAGCCCGCCCTCCCCCCGAAAACGAATGCTAGGGCTGCGACGGCAACCAGGGCGATGAGGGCAGCGCCGCCCGCGAGTGCCGCCCGGTTGCGGGCAAGTTTTGCGAATCCCGTCATGGCAGGATGCTACCAGCGCGCTTGATGCGTTCAATGGGGGTTGCCGGCGGGGACACTGTACGGGCAGAGTGTGGAGCCATGAAACGAATCGGGATTCTGACGAGCGGCGGCGATGCGCCGGGAATGAATGCGGCCATTCGCGCTGCGGTGCGGACGGCGACACGGCTCGGCATCGAAACAGTGGGGTACCTCGACGGGTATTCGGGGCTGGTGCGCGGGGCATTCGTGGAGCTGGACGACCGGTCGGTGGGGAACATCATCCAGCGGGGCGGGACCATCATCGGGACGTCGCGATGTCCCGAGTTTCTTGACCCGGAGGTTCGGCGACGGGCCGCGAATCAGATGCAAGCGGATGGGGTGGAGGGGCTTGTGGTGATCGGCGGCGACGGCAGCTTCCGGGGGGCGCTGGCGCTGCAGGACGAGTGCGGGGTCGCGGTCGCGGGGCTGCCGGGAACAATCGACAACGACGTTTGGGGAACGGACGAATCGATCGGGTTCGATACGGCAGTGAACACGGCGCTACTGGCGATCGACCAGTTGCGGGACACGGGCGAGTCGACGGGGATGATGTTCTTCGTGGAGGTGATGGGGCGAACGAGCGGCGCCATCGCGCTGCACACGGCGGTGGCGGGCGGGGCTGCCGGGGTGGTGGTGCCGGAGGCGCACGAGGAGATTGACCATGTCATTGCGCGGGTGCGGGAGACGATGGCAAAGGGGAAGCGGAGTCACATCATCGTGGTGGCGGAGGGCGACGAGGCGGGCGGGGCTTTTGGGGTGGCGCCCGTGGTGGGGAAGGCGCTCGACCGGCCGTACCGGGTGGTGGTCCTGGGGCACACGCAGCGCGGGGGGCGGCCGACGATGCGCGACAGGCTCGTGGCCTCGGAGGGCGGTGCGATGGCGGTCGAGGCGCTGGCCGCCGGTCGGTCGGGCATCATGGTCGGGAGGCAGGGAGGCCATTCGGTGGAGGTCGACCTGCGGGAAGTGGTGACGAAGGGGCACCCGCCGGTGAATGCGGCGCTGCTGCGGCTCTCCCAAGCGCTCTCGGGGTGACGGAACCGGGGAAGCCGTGCGTAGGATTGGGGAGAGTTTGTCTCAAGGAGTGTCCGCCATGGCCATGCTCGAACCCGGCACACCGGCTCCGCCGTTCAGTCTGCCCGACCAGGACGGCAAGACCGTTTCCCTGGGTGATTTTCGCGGCAAGTGGGTTGTTCTGTACTTCTACCCGAAGGACGACACGCCGGGCTGCACCAAAGAGGCCTGCAGTTTCCGGGACAATTACGCGGAGCTGCAGGCGAAGGGCGCCGTCGTGCTCGGTGTGAGCGGCGATGGAAGCGCATCGCACCGGAAGTTCGCGGACAAGTACAGCCTGCCGTTCCCGCTGTTGGCCGATACGGACCACGAGGCAGCCAAGGCGTATGGGGCGTGGGGTTTGAAGCGGATGTACGGCAAGGAGTACGAGGGGCTGATTCGCTCGACGGTGGTCATCGACCCCGAAGGGAGGGTGGCGAAGACCTGGCCCAAGGTGAAGCCGGAGGGGCACGGGGCTGAAGTGCTCGCCTGGCTCGAGGCGCACGCGAAGTAAGCCGCCCCGTCGCCCGTAGGTGGCCGCCGCCGTAGCATGCGGGGCACTACTCCCGGAGGCGGACGGCTCCATGTCATTCCTGTATGGCGAACGGCTGAGCTGCGGCCGGCTGGCGGTGAGCGGCGACGAGCCGCGGACGCCTGCGCACGCGCTTCCCGGCGACCGGCCCGTGTGGCCGCGCGACCGCGTCGTAGACATCCTGCACGTGAAAATCGACATCACGCTGGACGTCGAGCGGCGGCGCGTGCGGGGAACGGTGACGCACACGGTGGCTCCGTTGAACGACGGGACCCGGTTCGTGCCGTTCGACGCGGTGGACATGACCATCTCAGGGGTGACCGTGGGGAAACGGGAGGCGCCCTTCGATTACGACGGGGCGCAGCTCAAGGTCGACATCGGCGAGGGACGGAAGCGGGGGCAGGAGCTCACGATCGGCATCACGTACGAGGCCGCGCCGCGCATCGGGATGTATTTCGTGGGACCGGACGACGGGTACCCGGAGAAGCCGCGGCAGGTGTGGACGCAGTGCCAGGACGAGGACACCCGGTACTGGCTGCCGTGTTTCGACCACCCGAGCGATAAGTTCACCTCGGAGGTCATCGTGACCGTGCCGGGGGAGTGGTTCGCGCTGTCGAACGGCCGGCTGCTGCAGGATCGCCGGAATCGCGACGGAACGCGGACGTTTCACTGGCACCAGGACCGCCCTCACCCGGCGTATCTGCTGACCATCGCAGCGGGGGAGTTTGCGCGGGTCCAAGGTGCGGCGGACCGCATCCCTGTTGACTATTATGTTGAGTCGAAGGATGTGGAGGCGGCCGAGCGGACCTTTGCCAACACGCCGGCGATGATTGCGCTGTTCGAGCGGCTGACGGGCATGCCGTACCCGTGGGCCAAGTACAGCCAGGTGGTGGTTCGGGACTTCGTGTTCGGGGGAATGGAGAACACGAGCGCGACAACGATGACGGAGAACATCCTGCTCGATGCGAAGGCGACGCGGGATTTCGACAGCGATGACCTGGTTTCGCACGAGCTGGCGCACCAGTGGTTCGGGGACCTGCTGACGTGCCGCGACTGGTCCCACGGGTGGCTGAACGAGGGCTTCGCGACCTACTTCGAGATGCTCTGGGATGAGCATCACCATGGGGTCGATCGGTATCGGCAGGGAATCCTGGAGAACACGCGGCTGTACCTCGAGGAGCGGTACCGGCGGCCGATCGTGACGAATGTTTTCCACGACCCGATCGACCTGTTCGACCGGCACCTCTACGAAAAGGGGTCACTCGTGCTGCACATGCTGCGCGGGGTGCTGGGCGATGACGCGTTCTTCCGGACGCTGCAGCGGTACGTGCGGGAGCATGCGGAGCAGAACGTCATCACGCAGGACCTGGTCGACGCCATCGCTGCGGAGACGGGGCGGAGCCTGGACTGGTTCTTCGACCAGTGGGTCTACCGGCCGGGGCACCCGAAGCTGAGCGTGAGCTGGAGCTGGGATGACGCGGCCGGGCTGGCCACGGTGAAGGTTGCGCAGAAGCAGGACCGCTCGGACGGGACGCCGGTCTTCCGGTTCCCGGTCACGATCGACTTCCGCAAGGGCCGGGGCCGCCCCCAGGCGTTCCGGGTGGAGGTTACACAGGCCGAGGAACAGTTCGTCTTCCCGTTGCCGTGGAAGCCTGACCTTTGCCGGTTCGACCCGTACGGGTGGGTGCTGAAGGAGCTCGAGTGGGAGAAGTCGACCGGGGAGCTGCGGGTGCAGCTGCGGGACGACGACAGCGTGCTGGGCCGGGCGTGGGCGGCCGGGGAGCTGGGGAAGAAGGGCGGCACGGATGCGGTGGCGGCGCTGGAAACGGCGGTGATGAGCGACCGCTGGTGGGGGGTTCAGGCCGCGGCGGCGCGGGCCCTCGGGGAGGTGCGGACCACTGCGGCCCGGGATGCGCTGCTGCGGTGCCTGAAGGTGCGGCAGCCGCGTGCCCGCCGGGCGGTCGTGGCTGCCCTGGGCGAGTTCCGCGGGGATGGCGCGGTGCTCGAGGCGCTGATTCCGCTTTCTCGCCGTGACAGCTCGTGGTTCGTGGAGGCGGAGGCTTGCCGGAGCATCGGGAAGCTGCGCGTGCCGGGGGCGTTCGAAGCGGTTGCGGCGCAGTTTGACCGCCCGTCGTTCCGGCAGGTGGTGCGGGTCGGATGCATCGATGGACTGGTCGAGCTGCGGGACGAGCGCGCGTTCGCGCTGTTCGAGCGTGCGGCGCGGTACGGGGAGCCGTTCCAGGCGCGGCCGCCGGCGGTGGGGGCGATGGCGCGGCTGGGCCAGTTCTTCCCGGAGCGGAAGAAGGTGCTGGGTGAGACCATCGCGGCGTTCCTCGAGGACCCGGACTTCCGCGTGCGCATCGCCGCAGCGAACGCGCTGAAAACGCTGAAGGACGAGTCGCAGGTGCCCGCGCTCGAACGGATGGCGGCTCGCGAACTGGACGGGCGGGGTGTTCGGATGGCTCGAGAGAACGCGCTGGCGCTGCGCAAGGGTGCCCAGACGGACGAGGAGGTTCGGAAGCTGCGGGACGAGTTCGAGAAGTTGCGCGAGGAGAATGCGAAGCTCCGGGACCGGCTGGAACGGCTGGAGGCGCGCTAGCAGGCGGTTCAGCGGTCGGCGGGCGAGGCAAGGCGGAGGACGACGGCGCCGAGCTGGATGCGTTCGCCGCCGGCCAGGGTGGTCCCGCCCGGGGGCACGGGCCGGCCATCCACGAAGGTCCCGTTGGTGCTCCCGAGGTCGGCAAGGCGCCAGGATTCGCCGATTCGCTCGAGGCGGGCATGGCGCGCGGACACAGAGGGGTCGGCAATGACGATGGCGGCGGGGTGCTGCCGGCCGATCTCCATGACGCCGGCGAGCCGAAATGCGGTTCCCCGGGGGACGCCGGATTCCGCGGGGACTTCGACGATGAGCCGCCATGGCGGCAGGGCCGAGGTTTGGGCCGCGGCGGGCCGACGGCGGGGAAGGTAGCTGGACCGGAGGGAGCGGGCAATGGCGGCCGCGGTCCCGAACACGACGGCGAAGAGCGCGAGGCGCAGCAGGAGCAGTTCGACGGAATCGCTCACTCGGCGGCCTCGAGGGTCAGACTGACGCGGGCGAGGGAGAGGACATCGCCGGGTTCGAGGGGGGCTGCGGCGATGCGCTCGCCATTGAGGAACGTGCCGTTGCGGCTTCCGAGGTCACGGAGCTCGAGACCGCCGTCCGAACGGTGGCGGATTTCCGCGTGATGGCGGGAGACGGCAAGGTCGGGAATGACAACGTCGCAGTCGGGCCCACGCCCGAGAAGGAACGGGGTATGGGTGAGGGGTGCCCTGCGGCCATCCGCGAAGCGGAGCCGAAGCCCATGGAGGCGGCGGAGACGGACCGTGTCGCGGGTAGTGGAGGGGACCGCAGGCGAGGCGGGGTCGTGGAAGTCGGCGAGGACTGCTGGCTCGCCGGGGGAGGTCGTCGTGGAAGGCTGCAAGACAAGCTGCCAGGATGCGAAGGGCCGCAGGCCTGCTGCCCGGCAGGCGGCGCCCAAGGTTTCGATGAGGGCTTCCTGGAATTCGGCGCTGATGGGGGCCAGGGCACCTGCATCGCCGGGGCTGAGGCGGACGGTGATGCGGTTGGGGGCCTCGCCCGCGCGTGCGCCGCTGAGGACGGCATCGACGGCGGCCTGGGCGAGCTGCGCGGGGTGGAGACTGGGGGGGAGGCCAAGGCGCAGCGCGCGGGCTGCGAGGCGTTCGAACGCGGGGCGGCCGGTCACCGGTTCACCGCCGCACGGATGACCTGACCGGCGATGGGCGCGGCGACTGCGCCGCCCTGGCCGCCGGATTCGACGACGACGGCAACGGCGACGCGGGGGCGTTCGGCCGGGGCGAAGGCGATGAACCAGGCGTGGGACGTGCCGTCGCCGGCCTCCGCGGTGCCGGTCTTGCCCGCGACGGTGATGCCGGGCACGGCGGCGCCGGGGGCGAGTCCGGCTTCGACGACGGAGACCATCATGTCGGCGACTTCAGCCGCGACGGCAGGGTCGACGACGTCCGTGAGGGAGGGGGCCGAGAGCTGGCGGACGGGCCGGCCGTCGCGGACGGCGTCGAGCGCGATGCGGGGCGCGGGGACCTGGCCCCGATTCGCCACGGCTGCCGCGACGAGCGCCATTTGGAGCGGCGTGGCGAGCAGCTGGCCCTGGCCGAAGGCGGTCGAGGCGAGGAGCACGGTGGTGCGCGCTGCACCCGGGGCCATGAGCTGGGAGGGGGCGGTCTCAAGGGGGAAGTCGAACTCCCGGCCGAAGCCGAGCCGCCGGGCGAGCGATTCGAGGCGCTGCCAGCCAAGCTCGACGCCGACCTGCGCAAAGACGGCGTTGACCGAGTAGGTGAAGGCGTGGCTGAACGGGTAGGTTCCGACGCCCTCCGGGGTGTTGCGGCAGGAGATGGGGAACCCGTCGATGATGATTTCGCCGGGGCATTCGACGATGGTGTCGGGGTTGATGGTCCCGGATTCGAGGGCGGCGAGGGCGGTGACCGTCTTGAACGTGCTGCCGGGGGGATAGAGGCCCTGTGTTGCGCGGTTGAGGAGGGGAGCGGAAGGGTCCTGGAGAAGGGCCTCGCCGGTGGAGCCGAGGGCTCCCGGGTCGAACGTGGGGACGCTGACCAAAGCGAGGATGTCGCCGGTAGCCGGGTCGAGGGCGACGACGGCGCCCTTGCGCCCGCCGAGTGCTGCGCGGGCGGCGGCCTGGACGGCGGGATCGATGGTCAGGCGGACGTCGTCGCCGCGGAGCTGCTCGCGCAGGAGCTCGTACCTGATGGCATCGAGCCAGCCGCCGCCTGCTCGGCCGGTGAGGACGGCATCGTAGACGAGCTCGATGCCCTGGGAGCCGTAGCGCGGGTCGAGGTAGCCGACGACGTGGGCGAGGGAGGCGTCGTGGAGGTAGCGGCGGCCATCGGGCAGGGTTTCGACGATGACGTTGCCGTTGCGGTCGAGGATGCGGCCGCGCGCGGGGTCGTAGAAGCGGGCGACGAGGCGCGGATTTCGGTCTTCCCCGGCGAGGCCGGTATCGAGCACTTGCCACCATGCGAGCGCAGCGAGGGCGACGACGAGGAAGGCGATGGCCAGCGCTGAGATGGCGCCGAGGCGGCGCTCGAAATCCGCCGGGCTGAGCACGTGGAGATTGTACCGGCCGGCGGCGTTCCGGGGCGGAACCCCGGAACGCCGGGCGCGGGCGGACTACCCCCGCGGGAGGCCGAGGCCGCGGGTGGCGATGATGTTGCGCTGGATTTCGTTGGTGCCCGAGTAGATGGTGGACGGTACCGACATGAGGTAAGACTCGGGAAGCTCGCCGCGGAGCGGCGCGCGGGGCTCTTCGGGGCGGAGCTGACCGCCGAGCCCGAGCATGTTGACGCCGAAGTTGTAGATTCGCTGGCCGAGCTCCGACTGGAAGATTTTGACCACGGATGCTTCGTAGTTCGGGACCTGGCCCTTCGACTGGATGTAGCCGATGCGATAGCCGAGGTAGCGGCCGACGTTGTTGGCCACGACGAGGTCGGCGAGGCGGGTGCGATACTTGGCGCGGCGGTCGGCGGGCCCTTCTCGGAGGGTCCGGGCGAGCTTTTCGAGGGTGCGCTTCTGGGAGGCGGTGGTGCCGATGCCGGAGCGCTCGAAATCGAGGAGCGTCATCCCGACGTACCAACCGCGGTTTTCCTCGCCGACGAGGTTCTTGGCGGGGACGCGGACGTCTTCGAAGAAGACTTCGTTGAAGTGGTGGCGGTTGGCCATATTGATGAGCGGCCGAATGGTGAGGCCGGGGGTATTTTTGATGTCGTCGATGAGGAGGAAGGAGATGCCGCGGTGCTTGGGCGCCTCGGGGTCGGTGCGGACGAGGCAGAACATCTGATTGGCGCGGTGACCGCCGGAGGTCCAGATCTTCTGGCCGTTGATGATGTAGTCGTCGCCGTCGCGGACGGCGCGGGTCTGGAGCGAAGCGAGGTCGGAGCCGGCGCCGGGTTCGGAATAGCCCTGGCACCAAATGTGCTCCCCGCTGGTGATCTTGGGGAGGTAGTAGCGCTTTTGCTCTTCGGTGCCGTGGATGATGAGGGTTGGGCCGATCATGCCGACGCCGAAGCCGCGGGTGCCGGTATCGGGCGCACCCCAGTAGCCGAATTCTTCGTTGAAGACCATCTGTTCGTAGATGGAGGCGCCAAGGCCGCCGTACTCCTTCGGCCAGGCGGGGGCAATCCAGCCGCGCTCGGCGAGCTTACGATTGAATTCGCGGGCGAACTCGAATTCTTCGTCGGAGCGTGAGCCAAGCTGTTCTCCGCCTTCTTCGAGGCGGTTGCCGAGCGTTTCCTGGAGGAACTTGCGGACTTCTGCGCGCAGGGCCTCTTCTTTTTCGCCGAAACGCAATTCCATGTGACGAACGAACCTCCGGTTGCGGCGTGCGGGCGGCCGCGGGTGACGTGCGGGCGGATTCTGCCAGAGTTTGGCGTGCGGCGATACCGGGGGTCAGGGGGTATCGGGGCCGGGGAGCTCACCGTCCTGTGCGAGCTGCTGCCAGGCGACGCGGAGGGCCTCGGAGGTAACGCGGTAGTCGAAGCCGCGGCGGCGCAGGAACCCTCCGACCTTGGCGAGGAATTCCTCGTGGGGACGTCCGAGGTAGCGGCGGCCGCGCTGGAGGGCGAGTGCGGTTGCGAGCTCGAGGTCGTCGATCCCGTCGATCGCGGCTGCCGCCGCCTCGGGGTCGATGCCGCGGCCGAGGAGCTCGTAGCGGAGCATGGCAGAACCGCGGGGGGAGACGCGCTTGCGGTCTTCGACCCATGCACGGGCGAAGCGGGCGTCATCGAGCAGGCCGGCGTTCCGGAGGCGTTCGATTTCGAAGGCGATCGTGTCTGGGTCGAACCCGCGGAGGGCGAGGCGGGTGCGCATCTCATGCTCGGAGCGCGGACGGGCATCAAGGAGGCGGAGGGCAGCTTCGTGTGCGTTGGCGCGGCGCTCCTCGATTTCGAGCCGCTCAAGGAGTTCGGGCTCAGCGGGCATGCCCTCGGCCACGCCGGCGCGTTCGCAGGCTTCTTCGGAGAAGACGAGCTCGCGGCCATCGCTGAGGGTGACGATGCGCAGGCGCCCGCGGCCCGCGGGGCTCATGGCGGTGATGACGGGAACCTGGGGACTGGATGCCTCGTCCATAGGACCGGGGAGCTAGCGCTCCACCAGCTGCTCTCCTCTCACTTCGGGAACTGGCAGCCCAACCTGCCGGCGGATTTCGCGTTCGATCTCGTCGGCGAGCTCGGGGTTGTCGTCAAGGAACTGCTTTGCGTTTTCCCGGCCCTGGCCGATGCGCATGTCACCATAGCTGTAGAAGGCGCCGCTTTTGGTAAGGATGCCGTGCTCGACGCCCAAGTCAAGGATGTCGCCGGTGCGGGAGATGCCGCGCGGCGGCTCGAACATGATATCGAATTCGGCCTGACGGAAGGGAGGGGCGACTTTGTTCTTGACGATCTTGGCCTTGACGCGCCGGCCGACGATGTCGGGCCCGCGCTTGATGGAATCCACGGGACGGATGTCGATGCGGACCGAGGCGTAGAACTTCAGGGCGCGGCCGCCGGGGGTGACTTCGGGGTTCCCGAAGACGACGCCGACCTTTTCGCGCAGCTGGTTGATGAAGATGACGGCGGTGCTGGTGCGGGCGATGGTGGCGGTGAGCTTGCGCAGTGCCTGGGACATGAGGCGCGCTTGGAGGCCGACATGCGCATCACCCATTTCGCCTTCAATCTCGGCGCGGGGGACAAGGGCTGCGACGGAGTCGACGACGATGACGTCGACGGCGTTGGAGCGGACGAGGGTTTCGCAGATTTCGAGCGCCTGCTCGCCGGTGTCGGGCTGAGCGACGAGGAGGTCTTCGAGGCGGATGCCGAGGTCGCGGGCGTAGCCCGGGTCCATGGCGTGCTCGACGTCGATGTAGGCGGCGGTGCCACCCATTTTCTGGGCCTCGGCCATGACGTGCTGGGCGAGGGTGCTCTTTCCGGCGGATTCGGGGCCGAAGATTTCGGTGACCCGGCCGCGGGGGATGCCGCCGACACCGAGGGCGATGTCGAGTGCGAGGGAGCCCGAGGAGATGACCTCGGTGTGGTTGGCCTCGGCATTGCCGAGTTTGATGATGGCCCCGCGGCCGAATTGCTTTTCGATTTGGGAGAGTGCGAGCTCGAGCGCGCGAGCGCGGTCTGCGTCAGACATGCGTGGGCCACCCGCCGTGTTCGTTCGGGGCCGGATGATATCATCGCGGCCGCCGTCGGGGGTACGATAGCATGATGCGTACATGTGTTCTAGTGGAGACTGGCGCGTGGCGCGTTTGACGGTGCGGGTGACGCCGCGGGCCGGGCAGGATGCGATCGATGGGTTCGATGACGCGGGGGTGCTGAAGGTGCGTGTGCGGACGGCACCGACTGATGGGCAGGCGAACGCTGCGGTCACTGCGCTGCTGGCGAAAGCGCTGGGACTTGCGGGGCGAGATGTGGTGCTCGTGCGCGGGGGCACGACGCGGGTGAAAGTGATGGAGGTCCCGCTGGACGTGGATGAGATTGTCGGCCGGCTGCGGAGGCCCGGCAGCTAAGCGCGCAGCGCGGTAACGTGGGGAGCGGCGGCGCGTCAGCCGGGCGCGCCGACTCCCGCAAGCAGGCAGGTTCAGCGTGCCAGCACCCGACCTCGAAACGATTGTCTCGCTCGCGAAGCGCCGCGGCTTCGTGTTCCCTTCCGCCGAGATTTATGGCGGGTTTGCGAATGCCTACGACTACGGTCCGCTTGGTGTGGAGCTGAAGCGGAATATCCGGGAGGCGTGGTGGCGCTCGATGGTGATGGAGCGGGACGATGTGGTGGGGCTCGACGCAGCGCTCATCACGAATCCGCAGGTGTGGGTGGGAAGCGGCCATGTGGCGAACTTCACGGACCCGCTGGTGGACTGCAAACGTTGCCAGCGGCGGTTCAGGGCGGACCACCTCGAAGAGGGGGCGTATGGGGAGGTCCAGCGGGACGCGAAGGGGAACCCGGTCTGCCCGTACGACGGGGGAGAGCTGACCGAGCCGCGGCAGTTCAACATGATGTTCCGGACGCAGGTCGGTCCGGTGGCCGACGAGGCGAACATGGCCTACCTGCCGCCGGAGACGGCGCAGGGCATCTTCGTCAATTTCGTGAACGTTCAGCAGGCGATGCGGCGGAAGCTGCCGTTCGGCATCGCGCAGACGCGGGTGAGTTTCCGGAACGAGATTACGCCGGGGCGGTTCATTTTCCGCACGCTCGAATTCGAGCAGATGGAAATGGAGTACTTTTGCATGCCGCCAGCGGACCGTGAGAACCCGACGGAGTACCTTGCGCTGCACCGGCAGTGGGTGGAGGAGCGGCTGCGCTGGTACATCGAGGTCATCGGGATTGCGCCGGAACGGCTGCGGCTCCGGGACCACGAGAAGGACGAACTCTCGCATTACAGCGCGGCGACGACGGACATCGAATACCTGTTCCCGTGGGGATGGGGCGAGCTGGAGGGCATCGCGGCGCGGACCGATTTCGACCTCAGCTCGCATGCGAAGCTGAGCGGGCAGCCGCTGACGTACTTCGATGAGGAGACGGGGCAGCACGTCATTCCGTGGGTGATCGAGCCGGCGGCGGGCCTGACGCGGACGCTGGCGGTGGTGCTGCTGGACGCCTACAACGAGGAGCCGGACGAGAAGGGCGAGAAGCGGGTGGTGCTGAAGTTCAAGCCGCGGATTGCGCCGGTCAAGGTGGCGGTGCTGCCGCTTTCCAAGAACGAAGCACTGCGGCCGACCGCGCGCCGCGTGTACGACCTGCTGCGGCCAATCTGGATGACGCAGTACGACGAGACACAGAGCATCGGCCGGCGGTATCGGCGCCAGGACGAGATTGGGACGCCGTGCTGCGTGACGATCGACTTCCAGACGGTGGGGGAGAACGGCCAGCCGGGGGACGACTGCGTAACGATCCGGGACCGGGACACGCAGGAGCAGGTGCGGGTGCCGATCAGCGGCCTCGTGGCGGCGCTGGAGGAGCGTGTTCCGCGCTGCTGACCCCGGCAAACGGCCTTGGGACGACACAGCGAAGGCGGCCGGGAAAGCAAGTCCCGGCCGCCAGCATGTGCGGCTGGTCCGGAGTCAGCTCTGTCTGACGCCGGCGCGGCGGCAGGCCTCGCCGTACTCGGCGAGCGCGCGGACCACGGGGTCGTTGGCGGCGAGGTCGCGCGGGCCGAAGTGGTGGGTGAGGGCTTCGTAGACGTGGCGGCTGGCAGCTTCCTGTCCGGCCTCGTCATGTTCCCGGCAGCGCTGCCCATATTCGGAGATAGCGCGGACGATCGGCTGGTGAGCGGCCAGGTCGAGCGGGCCGAAGTGGTGGGTGAGCGCCTCATAGAGATGGGCCGACGCCCGCTTGACAGCTTCCTCGGGGTCAGTCACGACGGTACTCCTCATGGATTCTCTGCCCTCCATGCAGATTTAATGCAAATGTAACACAAGCGCAACATGCGTGAAACAGTGATTCCAGGACGGGTCTCCCTCCGGTAAAGTTCGGCCGATGGTGCGCTCCCTTGAGGTTCGACCGCTTGACGCGGGGGACGCAGCGGCGTGCGGCGCGCTGCTGGCAGCGCGGCACCGTGCCGATGCAGAGCGGCTGCCGTTCCTCGAGCCGCGCCTCGGGGAGCCTGCGGTCGCCGCGGAGGCAGTCCGCGCGGTCTTGGGGCGGCCGATGGCGCAGGGCGCGGTCGCTGTGCGGGGCGAACGCGTGGTGGGGTATTGCGCCGGGGTCGTGCAGTCGTTTTCGCCGCGGGACCTGGCGGCGCAGTTCCTGCCGCTGCGGGCGGCCGCCGTACCGTCCGCCGGTCATGCGGTCGACCCCGCGGAGGACGCGGTGGCGGTGTATCGGCTGCTCTACGCGGCGCTGGCCGAGGGCTGGGTGCGGGATGGGGTCCTGGTGCACCGCATCGACGTGCCAGCTGGCGACCGGGCGGTCGAAGAGGCCTGGCTGACGCTCGGGTTCGGCCGGGTGATGACGGCGGCGACCCGCCGAACCGGTGAACCGGTGGAGGGGGCTTCGAGCGGGAGCGTTCGTGTGGATGTCGCGACGGCGGAGGATTTCGCCGTCGTGCAGCGGCTGAGCCGGGAACTCGCGGCACACCACCGGCGAGCGCCGATGTTCTGGCCGGACGTCGGCGAGGCTGCGCCGGCGATGGATGGCTTTCTGCGGGCTGCGCTCGGGGGGAGCGTCCCGACGTTCCTCGCATGGGAGGGGAGCCGGGCCGTTGGGATGCAGGTGTTTCTCGACCCCGGGTTCACACCCGACGTGGTGCGGCAGGAGCAGCGGCTTTACCTGTTCGAAGGTGTGGTCAGCGAGGCGGTACGCGGGGGAGGGGTGGGGACGGCGCTGCTGCGGGCTTCCATGGCATGGGCGGCCGAGCACGGGCGAGAGCTGTGCACGCTGCACTGGGCAGCGGGGAACTTTTCGGGGGCGCCGTTCTGGCTGGGGCATGGCTTCGTGCCGGTGGAGCACACGATGGAGCGGCGCATCGACGAGCGCGCGCTCTGGGGCAGAGGCTGAACCGGGCCATACGCGGCGTTGCGGGTACCATGGCTGCATGAGCGTTCGACGGTCGCGGCCGGCCGCCGACCGGGTGCTGGCCGGCGCGATGGCGGTCGCACTGGCGGGGATGCCGGCGGTGTTCTGGCACCCGCTGTACGACGATTTCACTCTGCCGAAACAGGCGCTCCTGGCGGCTGCTGGGGGAATAGCGGGGGCGGCGTTCGCGTGGGGCGGCTGGCACCGGACGGTGCCCGGCTGGCTGGCGGCGCTCGCGGGCGGCTGGCTGGGGGTGCTCGTGCTGAGCACGGCGGCCGGGCTCGACTGGCGCGGGAGCGTGACGGGCTATTACCAGTACCGGCAAGGGCTCGTGACGCAGCTGGCGTATGTCGGGCTCTTCGCGGGCGGCTGGGCGCTGGCCTGCCGAAGGTGGTGGAACGTCTTTGCCGCGGGTTTTGTGGGGCTCGGCGCCGCGTTAGGGTATACCGCCGTGCAGGCCGCGGGCGCCGACCCGTTTACGTGGTGGATCGACACGGCGGACCGCGCAATCGGCACGATCGGCAACGCGAACGAGCTCTCGGCGTTCGCGGTGATGTCAATGGGGTTGACGGCGTTCGTGCCGGGACGTCGTTTCGCAGCAGCTGCGGCGCTGACGTGGGGAGCGGCGCTGTTCATCGTGCTCGAAGCTGAAAGCCGGTCGGGCCTGGCGGCCGTGGTGCTGTTCTTTGCGCTGCTGCCTGCGGCGCGCTGGCTTGGGAAGCGGCCGCTGTCACCGATGCTGCGAGCGGCGCCGGCCGTGGGCGGAGCCGTGGTGTTGGTGACCGCTGCCTCGCTGGCTGCGGGCGGCCTGGAGGGAACGGCAGCCCGGGTCACGGGCGAGGCGACGGCGACGGACCACGGGGGCTCGACGCGGCTTGCTCTCTGGGCGGGGACGCTGCGCGTCATCGCTCACCGGCCGCTGCTCGGCGCGGGGCCCGATGGGCTGCACCTCGCGTTTCCACGGTGGCGGCCAGCGGACCTTGGGGGCGCGTATTCCGATTACGACCTCGTGGCGCAGAGCTCGCACAACTATGCGCTCGACCTTGCGGCGAACACGGGGCTGGTGGGGTTCGCGCTGCTGGCAACGGTGATTGGCGGCGTGGCGGGGGCCTCGGTACGGCAAATGCGGCGCGACACCGATGCCGCCGGACCTGACTGGACGATTGCGTGGGCCGCGATGGGGGCGTACGGAGCGCTCACGATGCTCAATCCCATTTCGCTTGCGGCGCACGCGCTGTTCTTTGCGACGCTCGGCGGGATGGCGGGGGCGGCGCTGGCGAACTCACGCGAGCCGAGAGCCTCGCGCGCGGGGCTGGCGCTCGGGGTGCCGGTTGCGGGAGCAGGCGTGCTGCTCGCCGTCGCGCTCCCGGCAGCTGACCTCCTGGCACAGGAGGGGTGGGATGCGTTTTCGGCGGGGCAGTTTACCGCTGCGGCGGACCGGTATCGCGAGGCGAGCACACTCGCGCCGTTCGAGCGGGACTATGCCCGGCGAGAGACCATCGCGCTGGCGGCTGCAGGGGCCGCGGACCCGGAGCGCCTGCCAGCGGCCGAGGCTGCGCTGCGGCGGTTCGACCGGCGTTTCGGGTTCGGGGCCGGGGATGCCTTCAATCTTGCGGCGGTGCTCATCGGGCAGGGCCGGCCCTCGGAGGAGGTGGCGGCGGTCGTGGCGCGGGCGATTGCGCTCAATCCCCATGGCATCGCGACGGCGTGGTATGCGGAGCAGCTCACGCGTGCAGCCCACGAAGGAGGCGTCCTGGTGTTCGATGAGAAGGACCGGTGGACCTACGTGGTGCCGCTGCCGAAGCTTCCCGATGTGGCGTCACCGTAGGAACTTCTAGGCTGCGGCACGGTAGCTTCGGCCTTCCGAGTCGTGGGCGAGCGCGCCGAAGCGGCCGAGGAAAACGGCCATCTCCTTCGAGATACGGGTAAGGCTGGCGGCAAGGTTGGCGAGCTCGCTCACCTGCGCGGAGACTTCCTGGACGCTGGCCGAGACCTGCTGGGAGGCGGCAGCGGACTCTTCGGAGACCGCGGAGGTGGACGCGATGGCTTCGACGGCGGCTTCGCTGCGGGCACGCATGTCGGCGGCGAGGCCGGCAAGGCGGTCGGCAATGGCAGCCACGTCCTGGACCTGGGCAGCGAGCGACTCGACCCCTTCGCGCATCCCGGCGGCGGCTGCCGCGATGCGCTCGATTTCGCCGTTGACGTCGGTGGCTGACTCGACGATGCGGGCGAGCGCTGCACCGGCCTCGCTGGCGCGGGCGGCGCCGATTTCGACATCGCGGACAGAGCTCTCCATTGCACGGACGGCCTGGCCGGTACCCTGCTGGACGGCGGAGATGAGACCGGCGATTTCCTTCGTGGCGACGGCGGTGCGTTCGGCGAGCGAGCGGACGTTTTCGGCGACGACGGCGAAACCGCGGCCCTGTTCGCCGGCGCGCGCTGCTTCGATGGCGGCGTTGAGGGCGAGGAGGTTGGTCTGGCTGGCGATGTCCTCGATGACCTGGATGATGGCGCCGATTTCGGAGCCGCGGCGGCCAAGCTCTTCGATTTCGCCGGCGGTGCTGCGGACGGCCTCGCGAATGGTGTTCATGGCGTCGACGGTCTGCTGCACGGCGGCCATGCCGTCGCGGGCAGCAGCGAGGGAGCCTTCACCCTTGGCAGCGGCGGCGGCGGCAGAATCCGCGACGCCGGCGAGCGCACTCCGAACGACATCGGAGGTGTGGGTCGCGGCGCGGAGGGCAGCGGCCTGGGACGCGGCGCCGGAGGCAACATCGGCGATGGCCTCAGCGAGGGCGCGCATGGTCGCGTTGAGCTCGGTGACGGCGGCTGATTGCTCGGTGGCGCCACGGGCAATCTCCTGGGTCGCGTTGGCGATTTCCCGCGCGGCGGCATCGACCTGGGCGGTGCCTTCCTGCATGGCGCCGGCGGCACCGTTGACGGTCTTGCAGGCATCGACGAGGCGCATGAGGACGCCTTCGCTGATGTAGGTTTCGACGGCGAGTGAGGCATCGAGGACGAAGGCTTTGAGGAACGCGAGGAAGGTATCGAGGAGCTTTTGGCCCTTGAGCTTCCTGGCGAGCTCTTCGAGGAGGATGGAGGCGTAGACGGCATAGTTGCCGACGTTCCAGCGAGGCTCGACGTTGAGGATGGCGTGGGTGGCACCGACGCGGAGGCGGTGCTCGAAGTACTCTTCGTCGAAGCGGGCTTCGAGGAGCTTGAGAAAGTAGCCCTTCTGGGTGGACTCGAGTCGGGTGCGAGACGAGTCGGCTTCTTCGACCTTGGCGACGAACTGGGGGAAGGCGAAGGAGTGGTCGTAGAACCGGCGGACGATATCGTCGGCGCGCGGCCGCAGGAAGTCGGCAGCTTCCCGGATGAGCGCGGCGTCTCGCTCGGTGAGGGTGAGCCAGCGGAGGCGCGTGGCGCGGTCGGCCGGGGTGAGGGCGAGCTGGTCGATGAGACGCGCGGAAGCCATGGAGATTCCTCCTCGTGATATCGAAACAATGGTCGTCCCCAGCGGGAGGAACGGGTATGGGGAAGTCCCTCACGGGGGCATCAGGGATTGGGACGGGGACCGCGGGTTTTCACCTATTTCCAGTAACAACTGACTTTTCTTGGCTGACGCACGCGAAACGCGGCCTGGCGCGGCGTGCGATACTCAGCGAGTGCTGCTCATCCTCGATGGGAACAACCTTGCGTGGGCCGGGTTTCATGCGCTGCGCAGGCCGATGAAGGCCGAGACGCCAGAGCGGAAGATGCGTGCAGCGCTGCTCGGACTGGCGCAGGCCGTTTTCGGGATACTGACGCGTGCGGGCGAGCCGCCGGATGGGCGTCCGGCGAGCCAGGGGCGGCTGCTCGACGGGGCGGCGCGGCCGGTCACGGGACTGGCGATTGCCTTCGACGAGGGTCGTCCCGTGCGGCGTCGGGAGGTGTACCCGGCGTACCAAACGGGGCGGGAGGCGGACCCGACGTTCACCGAGAATGAACCGCACGTCCTGGCGGCGATTGCTGCATTTATCGAGCTGGCGGGGGCGCTGCCGGTGGAGGTGCTGAGGGGCGTGAATACCGAGGCCGACGACCTGATCGCGGCGCGGGCCCTCGAGGAGCGGGGCCCGGTGCGGATTGCTTCGACGGACCGGGATTTTCTACAGCTGGTGGACGCGCGGGTATCGGTCTATTCGCCGGTCAAGAAGGCGGTCGTCACCGAGGCGTCGTTCGCGGAGCACGCAGCGCCGCGCGATTCCGAGGGGAGGGCCGTGGTCTTCCCGCGGGAGCGGTACCTCGATTTTCGTGCTGCAAGCGGGGACAGCTCCGACGACCTGCCGGGGGTGCCGGGGATGGGCCAGCTGACTGCTGCGCGGCTGCTGGCCGAGGCGCCGCTGGATGCGTATCTCGAGGACCCGGCGCTCGCGAGCCGCGTGCTGGGACGACGGAATGCGAAGCTCGAGGCTGCGCTTGCCAGCGGCGAGGCCGCGGCAAACGATCGCGCGGAACCGGGCGCTGATGGACCTCCGGGCAGCGGCGGCGCAGTACCCGGACCTCTCTGGCTTTCGGTTGACGGGGCGATGGGAGCCCGCGAAGCTGGCCGCGTGGTTCGAGGAGCAACGGCCGTTCGGAATCGAGCGGGATGCGGCGATGGCCGCGCTCGAGCGGCTGGCGGGGACGACGGCAGGCGGGGGAGCGGGGTAGACTCAATCGCGGAGTCTGCGCGGGCGATTAGCTCAGCTGGTCAGAGCGTCTCGCTTACACCGAGAAGGTCGGGGGTTCGAGCCCCTCATCGCCCACCATTCGAAATTCGGTGCCCAGGCCGGCGGGCGGCGCGGGCTGTGAGGTGTCTCAATCGGTGAACACCGTGACGAAGAGCCAGGTGCGGCCGGAGCGCACCGCGGCGATACCGACGCTGGTGAACCGCGGTTCGAGGATGTTGGCGCGGTGGCCGGGGCTTGCCATGAGGCCCTGGAACGCGGCTTCGACCGTGCGGGCCTCGGGGTAGTTGTTGCGGGCGAGATTCTCCCCGGCGAGGCCGTAGCCGATGCCCCGCACGGCGAGCTCGGAGAAGGCGCTTCGGCCGTCGGGGCCGTAGTGGTCGAAGTAGTCGTGCTCGATGAGGTCCCGCGCGCGGGCGAGCGCGACTGATGCGAGGTCGGCGTCCCAGGAGAGCGGCTGGAGCCCCTCGGCCGCGCGGGCGGCGTTCATGGCGGCGAGGAGCGCCACGGCACGGTCCTCGACGGGGGTGATTTCGACGGGCTGGCTGACGGTGGCGGGGAGCGCGGCGACGGTTTGGGTGGGGAGGGCCGGAGGGGTTGGGGACGCGACGGGTGCAGCCTGCTCCGAGGCGGGTGCTTCGGGGGTAGCGCGGGCTTCTGCGACTGCGCGGGCGGGGGGCGGAGACGGCGGCGCAGCGGTCGGCCCGGCGGGTGTCACCTCAGTGACAGGCGGGGTAAGGAGAGCGTGCGGGGGCGCTGAGTCTGCCGACATTTGAGATGCGGGGGGCGCCGCCCCGGCAGGTGATTCCATGCGCAGCGCCGCGAGGCCAAGGGCGGAGCAGCAAGCCGCCGCTGCGAGGAACACCGGGAGGGGCGAAAGCGTCCGCATACCGCTACTTTCGGCGGCCTTTGGGCCGCGCAACATCGGGGAAGGCACCGATGGGGAGGAGACCTGCGATGCCGGGCCTGCGCATGCGTGATGCTGCCGAACTGCCGCCGCCGGTCGGGCTGCGCGTTGCGGTGGTGTCGCAGGGGCTGGACCGCGCCTATGACCGGGCGCGGGGCCTGGAGCTCATCGGGTACCGGGTGGCGGCGTTCGGCGACGCGGCGGGGGCCGTCGGCGGGGTGGAGCGGGTGCCGCCGGATGCCATCGTGGTCGACCTCGGGCGTGAGATTGGCTTCCCCTCCGACGTGGTTTCGAAGCTGCGGCAGGTGACCGATGTGCCCATCATCGCGGTCGGGTGTTCGGGGACGACGGCCGAGATGCTGCGGTGTTTCGAGGCGGGCGCCGACGACTACTGTCGGCCCGGCTGCAGCACGGACGAAATCGACCTCCGCCTGCGGGCGCTGCTGCGGCGAATCGGCATGGCGAACGGGACGGCGCCGCAGTCCAGCGGCGGCGCTCCTGCCCGTGTCCGGGTCGGTGCGATTGAGATCGACCCGGCTTCGCAGACGGTGTGGAAGGATGGGCGGGAAGTGCAGCTTTCGCCGACCGAGTACCGGCTGCTGTGGACGCTCGCGGAGCATGCGGGGGAGGTCGTGCCTTCGAAGGCGCTGATTGCCCGGGTGTGGGGGAACCAGTACGCGGGCGAGACGCACTACCTGCGGCTGTACATCCGGTACCTGCGGCAGAAACTGGAGGACGACCCCAGCCACCCGGTGTACATCGTGAACCGGTGGGGCGCTGGCTATGCGCTCGAGGAGCCGAAGCGGGCTGCGGTGGCGGTGTGAGCAGGAGCGGGGGTTTGGCGTAGAATCGTGCCACTCACTGCACTGCTGGAGGCACGATGCCACGCACGCCGCACGAAATCCTGCGCACCTCGCTCAAGTCGATGCATGACCTGCTGGACAAGGCCGTTGACGGGATGACGGCCGAGCAGCTGAACTTTCGGCCGCAGGAGGGCGGGGTCAGCGCCTTCTTCAGCCTCTGGCATTACGTTCGGACGGAAGACAACATCATCAACTGGGTGGCGCAGCAGAAGCCGACCGTGTGGCTGGAGGGGAATTACCACGAATATTTCGGACTGCCGCGGACCAGCCAGGGCACGGGGATGACGACGGAGGAAGCGAACGCCGTGCGGATCTCGGATGTGGCCCGGTGGCACGAGTATCAGCAGAAGGTGTGGGAGGCGACCGACCGATACCTCGCGAGCATGTCGCCGGAAGAGTTTGACCAGCGGACAGTGACGATCAAGCCGCTTGGAGAGATGTCGCTGTGGGACGGGATTTACGGGGTTTGTCTGAGCCATGGGTACCGGCACGTCGGTGAGATCGAGTACGTGCGGGGCGTGCAGGGGCTCGGCGGCCTGACCATCTAAGGGATGCCAGCTACAGGAGCGGTGCGTCGCAGCCCATGACGATGACGTCGCCGATGCGTCGGAAACCGAGGCGTTCGTAGAGCGGCACGGCGGTGAGCGTCGAGAGGAGGGCAGCGGAGCGCGCGCCGTGCTCACCCGCGGCCGCGAGGGCGGCGAGGGTCATCTCGGTGCCGATGCCGCGGCGGCGCAGGCCGGGGTGCACGTAGAGGCTGTGGAGGGTGACGAGCTCGCCGTGGAGCATAGCGGCGATGCGGGCGGCCGGCTGGCCCTCGAGGATGCCGGTGAACAGGAGGACGCGGGGGTCTTCGGCGGCTGCAGCGACGATGGTGCCGATGAGGGGCTCGTCCCCGTATTCGAGGGCGTCGATGGCGGCGAAGGCAGCGGCATCGTTAGCGGACGAGGCGGGCCGAATTACGAGGGAGGCAGGGCGCCGGGCGGGCCAGTTCTGTTCGAGGAGCATGAGCGGCTGGCGCTCGCGGAACTGGAGTCCGAGGGCCATGGCGGCAGCCATGAGCTCGGAGGGGGCATCGGCCGGGATATCGACCCGGAAGTTGAGGCCGCGGTTGGAGAACCATTCGGCCACGACGCGAAGGGCGGGGAGGGCTTTGCCGGCAGACGGCGAGGGAAGGGCGACGTTGGCGCTCGAGACGCCGAGCCCGGCGTCGATGCAGGTGAAGCCGGCAACTTCGGCGACTTCGCCGAGACCGGGGTGGCAGCCGAGGCGGACGGCGGCGTCGCGCATGGCGGCCGCGATGGCAGGAACGAGGGGATGTGCTGCCGGCATGGGGGCATGGTACGCGCTCCGAGCAGGCTTGGCGCGGGGGCCCGATAATCGGTTGCAGCAGCAGAGGAGGTCTTTGCGCGTTGGAGCAACCGAGCAAGGAATCGATCGAGAAGATGTGGGCGTATGCCCGGAAGTTTGCCGAGAAGTCAGGGACGCATTTCCATCCCGACCCGTACATCACGGAGGGGGTCATTCTCGGACTGGCGGCGAATCTCGATGCGTACGGGCGGCCGCTCTGCCCGTGCAACTTTTACCCAGCGAAGGATGAGAACGGGAACTGGCCGGAGGGGCTGTATCTCCCGAAGGACGAGGAGGTCAAGCGGCGGACGTGGATCTGTGCGTGTGACGAAATGCAGATTTACAAGTACTGCCACTGCCTGCTGTTCGTGACAGAGGAGGGGCTGCCCATCACGGAGTACCTGCCGGAGGGGCATGAAGGCCGCGAAATCTACGGGCTTGTGAAAGACCCAACGCCCGACAAGGGCCGGGCGCTGGGTCGGGTGCTGGAGCGGCAGAAGGCGGAGGGCGGGCACCCGGAGCAGGGGTCCGCGGAGTGACCTACAGGTGCTGGCTCACGCCCCCATCGACATGGAAGACCTGCCCGGAGATGTAGCCGGCTGCCTCTGATGCGAGGAGCACGGCGAGGGCACCGAGCTCATCGGCGCGGCCGAAGCGGCGCATGGGGATGAAGCGCATGAGGAGGTTGGCGCCGATGTCGTCGGGGCCGCGCCCCGGTGTCCAGTCCATCCACCCGGTGGCGATGCAGTTGGAAGTGAAGCCGCGGGCAGCGAGTTCCTGGCTGAGCGCGGTGGAGAGGCCAACGACGCCGGCTTTGACGGTCGTGTAGGCCGCGAGGCCTTCGACGCCGCGCTCGGCGAAGATGGACGTGACGAAGATGATGCGCCCGGGGCCTTCGCCTTCGGGAAATTCCCGGACAAAGCTGCGCGCGGTGAAGAAGGCGCCGCCGTGGTTCACGGCCTGGAGGCGAGCGAATTCGGCGTCGGTGACCTTTTCGAAGGGTTTCGCGAGGGGGAGGTCAGCGTTGTAGACGAGGATTGTGGGGCGGCCGAACTCCTTGCCGAGCTGCTTGATGCCGACCTGGATATTGGTGGGCAGGGTCACGTCCCAGCCCTGGGAGAAGGACTCCCGGCCCATCTCGCTGACGGCTTTCGCGATGCGCTTCGCCTCGAGCATTTCTTCGCCGTCAGTGGTGGCGGAGGCGACGGCGACATTGGCGCCGGCCTCGGCGAGAGCGAGCGCGATGGCGCGCCCGGCGGGGTTGGCGCAACCGACGACAAGGGCGCGCCTTCCGGTGAGGTCGAAGCCGGGCTTGCGGTTCCAGTCAGCCATGGCGCACCTCCGCGGGTTCGCTGACAACCCAGCCGGTGGGGGCGACGCCGCCAGCGAGGCCGCCGCCATCGATGACGAAGGATTCGCCGGTGATGTAGCTGGAGGCGTCGGAGCAGAGGAAGACGGCCAGCGGGCCAAGCTCCCAGGCTTCGCCGAGGCGGCGGACGGTGATGAAGCGGCCGCGCTGGGCGCGCATGGCGGCTTCTTCGTCGGAGGCTGCCGGGGCCTGGGCGACGAAGCCGGGGATGATGCAGTTGACGCGGATGTTTTCGCCGATGAGCTGGGCAGCCATGCTCTTCGTGAGCGAAATGACGCCGGCCTTTGCCGCGGCGTAGGCGAGCGACTGGGGCGACGAACGGAGGGCGGTGCCGCTGGCGACGTTGACGATGACGCCGCCTTCGCCCTGCTTCAGGAGCTGCCGGGCGGCTGCCCGCGAGCAGTAGAAGGTGCTGTAGAGGTTGACCTCGATGGTGTCGCGCCAGTCGTCGTCTTCGAGGTCCTGGATACGGCTGCCAGCGCCCCGGCGGTCGCCGATACCGGCGTTGTTGAGCATGACGTCGAGGCGGCCGAAGTGCTGGACGGTGCGTTCGACCAGGGCATCGCACTGCTCGCGGACGCGGACATCGGTGGGGACGATGAGGGGGTCGCGGCCGGAGGCAGCGCGAATTTCGGCGGCGGCTTCTTCGAGCTGGGCGCGGGTGCGGCTGGCGATGCAGATGTCGGCGCCAGCCTCGGCGAGGGCGATGGCCATGGCTTTGCCGAGGCCGCGGCCGCCGCCGGTCACGATGACCACCCTGCGTGGCGGGCCATCGAGCCGGAGTCGTTCGAGGACCATGGAGACCTCCAGGTGGGTTGGTGGGGGGAATGATACGTGGACGCCGGGGTGTGAGCCGGTCAGGCGATGCGGTACGCGCCGATGGCGAGCGCGACGATGGCCACGAGGTATCGGTAGATGACGAAGACCAGCAGGGAGCGGGTGCGCACCCAGCGCAGCAGGGCGTGGATGGCGATGAATCCAACGATGGCCGAGGTAGCGAAACCGACGAGCATATCGCGGGCTTCGGCGCCCGAAAGCGATGCGAGGTCGGCGGATTTGAGCAGGAGGGCCCCGACGAATGCCGGCGTGCCGAGGAGGAAGGCGAAACGGACCGCATCTTCGCGGCGGAGGCCGCGAGCGAGGCCAACGGTGACGGTGGCCCCGGAACGGGACACGCCCGGGATGAGAGCAAAGGCCTGGCCGACGCCGATGGCGATGGCATCGGCCAGGCCGACAGTCGCCATGGGGCGGCGATTTGCGGCGAGGCGGTCGGCGACGAGCATGACCGTGCCCATGAGGGCGAGCATGATGGCGACGAGCCAGGGCTGGCGAACGTTGGCTTCGATCCAGTCGTCCAGGAGGAGCCCGGCGATAGCAGCGGGGACGGAACCGATAGCAAGGAGCCAAAGGACCCGGGAATCGGTTTGCCAGCGCGAGACGCGTCCTCCGTGACGGAGGAGATCGGTGATGCCGGCGCGGAACATGGTGAACCAATCGCGCCAGAAGTAGACCAGGAGGGCGAGCAGCGTGCCGCCGTGGAGACCGACGTCGAACGCGAGCCCCTGGTCCTCCCAGCCGAAGAGGGCAGGGACGAGGATGAGGTGGCCCGAGCTGGAGATGGGCAGGAACTCGGCGAGCCCCTGCACGGCGCCGAGGATGATGGCGCGCACGATGTCCACGGCGGAACGTTCGCGCCGCGGCGGCTAATAGGCAACGCAGGGGCGAAAGGCCCGGTTCAGTCGACGCCGGCGATCTTGGTGTACCGCTCGATAACGGGACGGCCGGCGAGAAGCCCGGCGAGTTTCGCGCCGAGCGCGCGCATGTGGTCGGTTTTGCCGTGGGCTTCGAAGGCGGCGGCGTCGCGGTAATTTTCGTAGAAGAGGAAGGTGGTGGGGTCGGTGTCGGAGACGTGGAGGGAGTAGGCGGGAACGGCGCCGGCTTCGTGCTGCTTGACGGCGGCGACCATCTCGGTGAGCGCGGCGCGCAGCTCGGCTTCTTTGCCGGGCTGGGCCTGGAGTTTTGCGACGACGGTGATCATGGAGAACCTCCGGGGGAATGCCGGCGCATTGTACGGGAGCGAGAAGGTTGCGTGACAGGACGAACAGCGGGACGGAGAATGCGGTGGATGTGGCTGCAGGAGATGCCGAGGCGGCAGGCGCGGATGCTGCGCGGGGCGGCTGCACGGCACCCGGCGGCTGCAGCGGATGTGGACTACCCGGACTGGTACTTCAAGCGGTGGCACTTCCTTCCCGAAGGGTATCTGTCGGAGCGCAGTGTCGCGTGGTACGACAGGGTCATTCGCAGGGTGTACTGGGCAGGCGACGAGGGGCAAGCCGTGCGGGTCCTTGCGCGGTGGCTGGAACGGTCGGGCGCGAGGCGAGTCCTCGAGACGGCACCGGGGCCGGGTCGGCTGCTGGCGGCGCTCCGGCAGCGGCTGCCGCAGGTGGAGTTCCGGGGGGTGGAGCTTTCGCCGTACTTCGTCGCGGCGTCACGGCGACGGCTGGGCGAGGGGGCGGTGGTCCACGGCGATGCACGGGAACTTTCGAAGGTGGCGGGGGTGTTCGACGCCGTGATTGGGGCGCATTACGTTGGGCATGTTCCCCCGGGCGAACGGGGGCGTGCGTTTGCGGCGATGGCTACCGCTGCCCGGCCGGGCGGCCTCGTGATCACGGTGGAGCACCGCTGGCACCGATGGCCGGCAGCGGAGGGGCTGCGGCTGGCGGGGCGGCGGGGGCTGGGATTCTCGGAAATTCGGTGTTACCGGCGGACGGCCGGGAAGGGAGGCAGCCATGACGATGCCGGAAGCTGAGCGCGAGCGGATTCGGCAGTACCTTGTCGAACAGGCAGGGTCGAAGAGTATCGAGGAGCTCATTGCGCGGGTCGAAGATGGGATGCAGCAGCTGGCGGCAGCTGCGCGGTCGATTCCCGCGGAGCGGTTCGAGGAGCATCCCGCCGGGGACGAGTGGTGCCCGATGGACTGCCTCGCGCATGTGGTGAGCTGGAACGCGTGGACGGCGACGGCGGTACTCCATGCGGCGCTGACGGGCGAAGTTCCAGCAGGCGAGCCGCCGGAACTGGCGCGTGACCGCGACGCGCTGCTGAAGGAGCAGGAGCGTTCAAATGCGTCGCTCTACGAGCACGTCCGGGCGGCCGACCCGGGGGCGTTTCTCGATGTCCGGTGGGAGCACCCGTTTTTCGGGATGCTGAACTGGCGGGAGTGGCTGCTGTTTCTGCGCCTCCACGCGCTGGACCATGCGCGGCAGCTGGCGGGGATGAGGGAAGCGCTCGGTGCGTGAGCCGCGGCCGCTGCGTGTAGTGCATACGTCGGACGTGCACCTTGGCGCCTACGCCGGGAACGAACATGCGGCTTGGGTGGAGCGGAGGCGGCGGATGGAGGCGGCGTTTTGCCGGGTGATCGAGCTCGGAAACCGGGTCGGGGCGCAGGTTCTGCTGCTCGCGGGGGATATTTTCGACAATGACCGGGTGCCGGCCGAGACGGTGGAGTGGGCGGCGCGGCAGCTCGCCCGGTTCGAAGGGCAGTCGATTCTGCTGCCGGGGAACCATGACCCGATGGACCCGGGCAGCATCTACTGGCGGCACGACATGGAGGCTATCGCGAAGCGCCTGACGATCGTCCGGGAGCACCGGGGGGAGGTCATCGAGCTGGAGGGGGTCGACCTCGTGGTGTGGGGCCGGGCGTACCTGGATTCGGACTGGCATTTTCGGCCGCTGGAAGGGCTGCCGGAGCGGCAGGATGGGCGATGGCACATTGCGCTGGGGCATGGGCACTTTGTGCCCGAGGGCGGCGAGACGCACCGGTCGCTGCCGATTTTCGAGCGGGAGATTGCGGGGGCGCGAGGGCATTGGGATTATGTCGCCTTAGGTCACTGGGAGCCGCACGCGGACGTGAGTTGCGGCGGGGTGACTGCGGTGTACTCGGGTGCGCCGATGCCGCTGAGCGATGCGAACCGGCGCGCGGGGCTCTGCGCGATTATCGACTTCGACGGGGATGGGGTGCGGTGGCGGACGGAGCGGGTGGACAACGCTGCCAGCCCCGGCTTCGACTGAAGCACGGCTCCGCGGCCGGGCTCGACGCCGGGTGGGAACGCGCGGTAACGCTGCGCCCTGCGGCGTCCGCCCTCAGGCCTGCGATGACGGCGGTTGCTGCGCGCCAAGCGCGCTGACGATCACGTCGACATCTGCGGCGCTGAGCCCGCCCCAGGAGAGCTGGTCGGGCCGGGGATAGTGCTTGCCGAACGTGTGGTAGACGAGGTCGCCGACCGCGACAGCTGGCGCCCCCTTTCTGACGAACCCGAGCAGCACGTCGAGCCACCTCCCTTCCCCTTCGGAATCGAAGCAAGCGGTGACCGCCTGCCATTCATCGGAGTAGTCCCACAAGTAGAGGGCTCCGCCCCAGGACATATAGCCGCCGTCGATAATCCATTTGATGGATGCCGCGAGGCTGCAGCTGGGCCCTTCGCGCACGCCCAGCTCGTAGAATTTCCTCAGGGCTGCGGACGCGAAATCATCCTCCCAGGGCTCTATTTCGAGCTCCCCATCCTCGTCCTCGATGACGAAGTCTTTTGGGTCAAGATGGATCGTCTCAGCGACAGACTGCAAACTCGTGAGAAACGACGGACAGAGGAGGGCATACGCCTCGAATCCGTTGGCGAACTCCTTGGGGTCTGGCCGATCGAGGGAGCGGAAATAGTCGGCCAAGCCATCAGCGTCCTTGTACATGTACGCGTCGTCTGAAAGCCGCTCAAACTGCGCGAGCTCTCTCTCCCACAATTCTTGGACCTGTTCCGGGACCGTGATCGATCGCAGCTGTTCGAGAATGTTCGCCATCTCGGTGTCTCCTGCGCGAGCCTGGCCGAGTGTAGCAAGGGGGTCCCGGCCGACACAAGGTGGTGCGCGGGTGCCGGCCGGCGTCGCCTCCTAGTCTTGAAGAGCGGCACCGAACGGCCCTTGCGCCGGGGCGGACGGCCGCGTGCGCCTGGCAGCCCGGCACACGTCTGCGGGGCGACAGGGCGCAGCCGTCCCGCGCCGTGGGAGGGGGAAGTGGTCCGGAGGACGGCGACCGGGGGCCGCGCGGCATGCCTGGCTGGCGGGCGACCTACCACGACAAATGTGAAGCCCGGCGAAAGGGCAGCGGGGCCCTCGCTTACGCCCTCTCCGCCCATCCAGTTTCTGCGCAAACGTTCGGAGAGATACACCTCGCGCTCCAAGGGCCAGCGGCTGCTCATCCCCGGCGCCCCGGGAGAAGAAGTCGGAGTCGGCCGGCAGCGCCTGCTCGGCGGTGGCGGCATCCTCGGGAACCGGCACGCGCCTCGCCACCTGTTAACAATCGCGGGCCGCGCGGCGCAGGAGGCCGCATAGGACGGCGCTGCCGACAGAGTCGTTCGACCCGCGGAGCCGGGGCGCGCGCGACGGGAGCCGCCTGGCCGAAAGGGTGGACGCGCCCCTCCCGCTGCTCGAGCCGGTTCGGGTACCAGGGGAGGACGTAGTGCACGACGGCGGCGAAGAGCTCCTGTGGTTTGACGCCCTCAGGGTGGCAGCCCGCAGCCGCGAGCACGCGCTGACGCCCGGGGTGGTCAACCTCGGTCACTCTGTGGCGACGTCCTTCGCCACCCGTGCGGCCGGCAATGGAGACGGCCGGGACGCGTTCGCCGGACGCGCGCGTCGCTCGGGTGCCGCAGCGAGGGCGGGCGCGCGAGTGTCCGCAGGAGTTGCCGTCTCACCGCCTGTAACGGCGTACGAACGATTGGCGAGCCGCAGAAAATAGGGTAGTCTGCGGGCGATTACAATCTCGGCTCCGCGAATATGGCAGGTCAACAAGGGCAACAGGGAACGCTCTGGCCTGAAACGGACGAGCCGGACCGCGTTCAGGAAGAGGGCGGCTCCCACCCCCACGAGGTCCCGGAGTGCGTCCATGGGGTGAGCGGCTGGGGCCTCGGGAAGAAGTCGCGGCGGAAGCCGCGGCTTCTGTCGGCGAGCAAACGTACGGACATCCCGGCGTTCTACCTGGAATGGTTCAGCCGGGCCTTACAGCGCGGCTGGGTGGACGTCCCCAACCCGATGCTGAGCGGCAAACTCCTACGCTTGCTGCGAGTAGGCCTACCCGGCGAGGAGCTGCCGCCGGCCACACCGTCGGGACGGATCGCATTCGACGAACTGCTGGCGCGTGCTGCCCGCCGCGTGCCTGTCGAAACGGCTTCCGACCTCGCCCAGACGCTCACGCACGTCTCGCTCAAGCCGGAGGACGTCATCGGCATCGTCTGGTGGTCCAAGAATTACGGGCCGTACCTCCGCCGGCGGGAGGAATTCGCCCAGTACGAGCGGCAATTTTTCCAGTTTACGATCAACCCCCGGACGCCCGAGTTGTCGTGGATGGAGCCCGACGTTCCCCCGGAGGCGGAGGCGCTGGGCCAGGCCGTCCAGCTCGCAGAGCTCTTCGGCGGCGGCTGGGTGGCCTGGCGGTACGACCCCCTCGTCTTCTGGTTCGAGGATGGGGAGCCCCGGAGCAACTGGGACGAGGCGTTCTTCCGGCGTGCGTGCCGCGTGCTGGGCGCGGCAGGCATTCGATCGTGCGTGACCAGCAAGGTCGACCGGTACAAGAAATTCGAACGGCGGATGAAGCGGCTCCACCCGGATAAGCAGCTCCGGGAGCCCGAGCCGGGCGAGTTCGAGGACATCCTGAGGCGGATGGCAGAGATCGCGGAGGATGCCCGGATGAGCGTCGAGACCTGCAGTGAGGCGGGTATACCGGGGGACTGCGGCGTGACGCCCGCGTCGTGTATCAATGCGGGAAAGTTCGATGCGTCAAAGACATCTGCGAACGACCGCGAGCCCCCATCTGCGACCGACCGCAAGCTCGGGCGGGATGCGTGCGAGTGCCACATGCACGTCGATATCGGTGATTACGCAACGCAAGAGTGCGGCTACGCTTGCGTCTACTGTTACGCGAATCCGAACCATCGGTTGCTAAGCGCGGGTTCGGGGCGATGAGCAGGAGCGACCGCCTCGAGGCCATCGGCTGGATGATGGACCGGCTCCTGACTATGGAGCGCGGCTATCGCCTCTCGCGACTCGTGCAGGACGTGCAGGCAGCATGCCTCTTCAACGAAGTTCCGCCAATTTCACGGGGGCCGGACGCGTTGCAGCGGCTCATCGACTCCAAGAAGGCTGACATCGAAGACCTCGCGCGTGAATGGGAGAATTTTTTCCATGAGGGGAAGCGGTTCGTCGGGAGCTATTCATCAGAGGAATTCCTCCGCGCGTACCTCGCCTATTACTCCACGGTCAACGTGATCAAGCTCCAGCTAATGCTCAACGACCTGCTTCGCCGGGGCACGTTGAGACCGGGCCCGGGCCGCTTTCACGTCGTCGACCTTGGCACCGGACCTGGAACGACCTTCCTTGCCGTGGCCGACTGGCTCCTTGCCTACCGGTCACTGGCCGGAACGAGGGATTTCCCGGCATCCGTGCGGTTAACGGGCATCGACCGGTCCCGGGAGGCCCTCCGCGCCGCCCGGCATGCCTCCAAGCGCATCAGCGAGACGGTAACACGCTGGCTGGACCGTCACTCGCAGCCTGCGTCATCGGCTGCCGACGTGACGGGTCACGCCTGGCGGAGCGTCGCCGCGGGCTGCGCGGAACCAGGCTTGCTCCGTGCTGACTTCCTCGAACCGGCCTCGGCCGAACTGAAGGAGGCGGTAGCCGGAGCGAACCTCGTCGTCGCGAGCTACGTTCTGAACGAGCTCAGGGCCAGCCGTTGGAAGACCGGGGACTTCGACGACCTGCTCAATGAGACGCGCCCTGGTTGCCTCGTGTTGCTGCTCGAGCCCGGGGACGGAAAACGCGCGATTCGCCTGATGCAGTGGCGGAGGTCCTTCCTCCGAGAGCACCCGGGTTGGGAGGTCGTGAGCCCCTGCGGAGACCGGTTCGGGCAGGACCTCCCCGGACAGTGCGACACCTGCTGGACGTGTCGCGGCGAAGCGCTGGACCCGACACCGCTGTACGGGGAGTTCGTCAGACACCTGCCTGAGGGGGCGACCAGACCCCTCACCGGGGACACAGGCGAGAGGCACCTCAGCTGGGCGTACACCGTGCTGCGGCGCAGGGGAGCGCGGGACGTCGGCCCGCAGCGGGCAGGCCCGGATAGCTCCCCGGGCGGTGCATCGGAAACCGTGGTGCTCCAAGTAGGAGAATCGTCTCGGCAGGGCACGGGCGGTCGTCGCGTGCGCGGGAAGTATTTTGGGCTTTGCCCGGCGGAAGTCGGCGCCCCCAAGGACGCCGTTCTTTGGCTCCCTGCCGATGAGGTGCCGCCCTGGCTGACGTTCGGTCAGCGTGTCGTCCTCCGGGGGTTCGATGTGCCGCCCGCGCTCGGAAATTCCGACGAGAAATGGTGGTTCAACTGGGCGCCGGGTGCCCGGGTGGAACCTCCGGAGAACGACAGGCCAGCTGGGCCGGCCAGCACGGTGGTCCCCTACGACGATGCCGGGCGCAAGTGGCTCGAGTACGCCTTCCCTCAGCCGGCTGGGACGCGATAGGGACCGCGCCAGACAAGCCTGGGGTGAGGACCTGCGCGCGGGCTTTCGGGCGTAAACCGGCAACGGGCATCCGGTCTGGTCCTTCTCCCGACGAGTGCAGCGCGGGGCGCCGCGACGGCTCCGCCGTTGAGTCGGGCTCGACTACCGCTCGACAGGGGGGCCGCGCGGCATGCCTGGCTGGCGGTGCGCCGAAAGCGCGGGGCATGCTAGATTGAGGACAGCAGATGCGAGCCGTGGCAGGGTAGCTCAGCCGGTCAGAGCGCACGACTCATAATCGTGAGGTCGGGAGTTCGAGCCTCCCCCCTGCTACCACCCTCTCTCGGGCCCGAGCGGAATGGCGGAGAAGGGTCCCTGAAGCCGCGACGAGACACGGTCAGTCATAGCGACGATACTGTGGGCGGGGAAGTCCAGTGTGCCGGGCAGTGGCCGGGGGCGTGGTTTTGCTGGCGGCGGCCGTGTTTGGGCTGGCGGCGGCCGGCTGCGGGAACGGCGAGCGAGAGGCCCCGCAGCCGGGGATGCCGTCCGCGCGGGGTGCCGTGACCGGGGCACCACTGGGCAGCCCGGCCATTTTGGAGACGGCGGCGCTCTCACCAACGAGCACCAGCGCCGCGCGGACATCACCAACGGCCATACCGCCGACGGCCAGGGCAGCCCCGCCAACGCCAACGGCGCGGGTCCCGACGCCGACCGCGACGCCGGGGCGAGGCCGGACGGGGAGCTGCGACCCCTCGTACCCCGATGTGTGCATCCCGCCGTTTCCGCCGGACCTCGACTGCGGCGACATCCCGTTCCGGCGGTTTAGGGTGCTGCCGCCCGACCCGCACGGGTTTGACCGGGACCACGACGGCATCGGGTGCGAGTCGGGCTAATCCTGCGGCTGAAGGCGGAGGACGTCTCCCGGCTGGAGGGAGGACGCGGCGCCTGCGGGGAGCTCGATGACGGCGTGGGCGCCTTTCCGGGCGGCGATGCCGACCCATGGCCGGACGCGCCGGGCGATGGCCAGTACGCGGTGGTCGCGGTCGAGGAAGACGGCATCGATGGGGAACCGCATGAACAGCATGTGGATGGAGGAGCAGGGTTGGATGAGGAGACCCGACCCGGTCCGGGAGCGGTGCGCGCAGCATGAGCCCGCGAAAGCGCTTCCAGAAGGTGTCGGCGACTTCGATGCGGTCGGCGATGACGTGCCCGGTTTGGGCCTCGATGAGCTGGAAAGTGCGCGCCACGGCGGGGAGGGTACACGCGCGGGGGCCGAGCGGCTATGGGAGCGCGACTGGAAACGTCACTTCGTGTCGGACCAGCTCGTCGCCGCGCCAGTTACGGCCGGAAAAGGTGACATGGATTTGATTGCCGCGGTCGTCGATTTCGAGCAGGCCGAACTGACCGCCGCCGGGGTAGGCGCCCTCGCTGTAGGGGCCTCCCTTGACGGAGCCGCGCCGATCGAGGGCTGCGGCATGGTAGACGGGAAACCCGGGCCCGGCAGCGTCGGCGGTGTAGCGGTTGTTGGTCCCGTCGTCGGCGGCAAGCATGTGGGCATCGCCGGAGAGCATGATGAGATTCCGGATGTCGTGCTCAGCGATGAACTCGGCGACGCGGCGCCGCTCGGCGGTGTAGGCGCCCCAGTTGTCGCTCGAGGACTCTGACGAAATCCACGGGACGCTGTTGACCCAGATGACCAGGGCGGCGGAGTCGCGGGCGGCGAGGAGCTGGTCGAACAGCCACGCGAGCTGCCGTTCGCCGAGCATCGACTTCTCCGGGCCGTCGGGCCGGGATGAGGGGTCGCGTTCGGAGCGGGTGTCGGTGAGGATGACGCGGACGCGGCCGATGTCGAACGACTGGGCGATGGGACCGTCGAGGGGGAGCGGGTAGTGTGGCACCAGTTCGCGGTAGACGCTGCGAGCGGCTTCGCGGGAGCGGGTCGTGCGATCGCTGTCGTTGCCGCCGTAGTCGTGGTCGTCCCAAGTGTAGGCGACGGGGGTATTCAGCCAGAGCGCCTGCTGGGCGGGGGCGCGGAGTGAGCGCGAGTAGGCTTCGCGGATGGCGCCGGGAGCGGGGTCGTCGATGTCCTCGTAGTGGAAGTCTCCGGTGTGGATGAAGAGCAGCGGGGAAGCTTCGCGGATGCGGTCAAAGACCTGGCCGTTGGAGCCGGTGCCGGCGCAGGCGCCGAAGGCGATAGCGAAGCTTGCCGGCCCGAGGGGAAATGTTTGGAGCGACCCGGTTCGGGCGTGGTCTTCCCTGCCGCCGACGGCGATGGTCCAGCGGTACCTGGCGGCGGCTTGGAGCCCGGAGACCTCGAACCGTGCGATGCGGGCGGGGCTGACCGACGACGCGGGGACGCGGGCGACGACACGACCGTCCGCTGCGGTGCGAACGATGAGCTCGGGCTGCCCGGCGGCCAGCGCATTGGCGGCGATGCGGGCGGTCACCGTGAACGCATCGGCGGTGACCGCGCCAGCCCAGGCCCATTCAACGAGGTCGACGGGGAGTGCCCGGAGCGAGGACGAGGGGTGGGTGGGGCCGAGGTAGGCGTGATGGATGCGGGAGCCGATGAGCCCCAGTACGGCGATGGCGACGACGGCCGCCGCGACGACCGAGAACGTGCGGCGGGGTGCAGCCCGGACGGGCCCGGCGAGCGCGCTGACGGCCGCGACGACGAAGAGGCACGCCGCGGCGGCTGCGGTCAGTGCGATGGCTTCGAGCCGGGCAACGAGGGCGATGGCCCCCGCGGCGGCGAGCCACACGACCGCCGCGAGGAGCGGGAGCCGGGGCAGCAGGGCGACCGCGGCGATGGCCGCGATGGCTACCCAGGCGAGCGCTGAGGCATCCCAGGGGCGCTCCAGCAGCGCGAGCTCGCCGGCGCGGGTGTAGCTGGCGAAGGCAGCCGCCGCCGCCCCTGCCGAGGCGAGGGCGGCGGCGACCGCTGCACGGTGCGTCATCGCACGGGATGGTGCCGGCTGGCGGGTTTAGCCCTGGGCCGCGGCCCTGGGGCGGTCGGGGACGGCGGAGAGGTCTTCGAGCCCGCGCGGGACTCGCGGGACCTGGACCTTGCGCACCTGCTCGATGATGTGGCGGGCACGCTCGCGCTGTTCCGGTGTGCTCGCCGGGAGAGGGAGGCTGATGCGCGAGGCGTACTCGCGGTGGTTGGCGATGAACTCGGGAAGCTTGTCGTAGGTGGAGGTCTGGGCGAAGACGCGGAGGACGTCCTCGGGGATGACGCGCTGCATTTCGTCCCACTTGCCCTGGAGGGAGAGCTCGTGGAGCTGCATGCCGAGGCTCTTGAGACCGTGGACCTCGAACACCTCGTGATAGGAGCGGGTCGAGCCGTAGAAGGAGATGGGCTGGCGGAGGCGTTCGAGGCCCTGCTCGATTTCGGACTCGGTTTCGCCGAAGACGGTGAAGCCGCCGCCGGCGATTTCGATATCCTGCCAGGTTCGGCCGGAGCGCTTGAGGCCAATGGCGACGTTGGGGAGGACGACGTCGCGCATGTATTTGTCGGTCATGAAGCCGTGGGGCATGACGACGTCGGCGACTTCGCCGGCGACGCGGGCCATTGCGTCTCCGACACAGGCGAGGCCGACCTTTGGGCGGGGGTAGGGGATGGGCCCCGGATTGAAGTTCGGAGTCATCAGGGTGAAGTGGTAGAACTTGCCGATGAACTCGGGCTTCTTGCCGTCCTGGAACGAGTCCCAGACGGCGTGGAGCATCTTGATGTACTCCTTCATGCGGGTGGCTGGCGCGCCGGGCCAGTCAACGCTGAAGCGGTGCTGATTGTGGCCCTTCACCTGGGAGCCGAGCCCGAGGACGAAGCGTCCTTTGCTCATGTGCTGGATATCCCAGGCCTCCATGGCGAGGACGGTGGGTGAGCGGGGGAAGGCGATGGTGACGCTCGTCTGGACCTCGAGCTTCTCGGTTGCGTAGGCCGCGAGGGTGGCGGCGAGGATGGAGTCGTGCTGGGTTTCGGGAGTGGAGGCGAAGTCGTAGCCGAGCTCTTCGGCGCGGCGCGCCTGGTCGGGGACGGCGGTGAGCCAGGTGCCGCCGAAGCCAGAACCTACTTTCATGGGGAGTTCCTTTCGCAGGGGCTGTGAGGATGGGCGAAGTCTACGCCTGGGGGTGGGGGCATGCACAGGACGGGGGACGGGGATGACCTTTCCCTTTACGTCAGGGTTGCGGTTTGCTACCGTTCGCGGAGCCCCTAACGACACGGCAGGAGAAGACGATGGACTTCCGAGATACTCCGGAGCAGGCGGCATGGCGAGCCGAGGTTCGCGAATTCCTCGAGAAGGAGCGGCCGAGGGTCGACCCTGACACGAATCCGATGGAGCTTGCGCGTGAGCGGGGGGGCGTCCTAAAGGAGTGGCGGGAGAAGCTGGCGAAGAAAGGGTGGATCGCGCCGGCGTGGCCGAAGGAGTACGGGGGCGCGGGCCTCGGGGTGATGGAGCAGTTCATCATGAACGAGGAGTTTGCCGAGGCGCGGGCGCCGCAGGTAGGCGGCATGGGCGTCTCGATGATTGGGCCGACGCTCATCATCCATGGGAATGACGAGCAGAAGCGGGAGCATCTCGGGGCGATCCTGCGGGGCGAGGTGCAGTGGTGCCAGGGATACAGCGAGCCGGGGTCGGGCTCGGACCTTGCAAGCCTGCAGACGCGCGCGGTGCGCGACGGTGACGATTTCATCATCAACGGGCAGAAGATCTGGACATCGGGCGCGCACAACGCGGACTGGATGTTCATGCTCGCGCGGACGGACCCGGATGCGCCGAAGCACCGGGGCATCACGTACTTCCTGGTTGACATGAAGAGCCCGGGCATCACGGTGCGGCCGCTGATCAACATGGCGGGGGGGCACCAGTTCAATGAGGTGTTCTTCGAGGATGTGCGGGTGCCGGCGCGGAACGTGGTGGGCGAAATCAACCGCGGGTGGTACATCGGGACGACGACGCTGGATTTCGAACGGTCGTCGATCGGGAACGCGGTCGGCCAGCGGCAAACGCTGGAGTACTACCTGCGGTACTGGCGGGAGCACCAGGGAGAGCCGGTGACAGCCAGCGCGAGCGCTGCGTTTCGGACGGAGTTCGCGGACCGGTGGATCGAAGCGGCGACGGCGAAGATGCTCAGCTATCGGGTCATCAGCATCCAGGCTGCGGGGCGGGTGCCGAACCACGAGGCGTCGATTGCGAAGCTGTTCAACACGGAGCTGAGCCAGCGGATTGCACGGACTGCGATGAAGCTGCTGGGCACGTCGGCATTGCTGACCGGCCGAGAGGCGCCGATGAAGGGGCGTGCGCCGGGCAGCTACCTGCAGACGGTCTCGTCGACGATTGCGGGGGGCACCAGCGAAATCCAGCGGAACATCATCGCGACGCGCGGACTCGGGCTACCGCGCGGCTAATCGGAGAAGGTTCCTCCCTTGCGGGGCGGCCCGGCTGTACGGCCGGGCCGTTCTGCGTGAAGGGAACTGCCTGGCGGGCCCCTCCAGGGGCGGCGACTTGTGCGGCCAGAGGGCCGGCCTAGACTGGTGCGTGATGCGTCGTTGGGTGGCTGCTCTCGCGGGTATCGCCGCGCTGGCATGGACGGGGAGCGCACTCGGCCATGCGGAGCCGAGCAGGGCGTCGCCGGGGGACGGCGCGGTGTTGGCAGCGGCGCCGGCCGAGGTCGTGCTGGTGATGACGCAGGAGATGGCCCGGCAGGCCGGCGCGAACGCGATCGACGTGTTCGACGGGGCGGGGAACGAGGTGACGGTCGAAGAGGCGCAGGTCGACCCGGTCGACCGGCGGAGGCTGACGGTGCGCCTTCCATCGAGCCTCCCGCCGGGGGCGTACGTGGTGAAGTGGCGGACGCTGAGCGCGGATGACGGGGATACGGCGACCGGCGAGCTGCGGTTCGTCATTGACCCTGCTGCGACGCCGAGCCCCGGCCGGGAGGTGCTGCAGGAGAGTCTGCTGGGCGAGCCTTCGCCGGGGGCGGCGGCCGGGACGGCTGGCCGGCAGCGTATCGCCGGGGATGATGGGGGAACCGGCTGGGTCCTTGCGGCGGCGCTCGGCGCGATCGGCCTCGTGGTGGGGTTCGGGGCGGGCGTCGTCTTTAGCGGAAGGACCGGATGACCCGCGGATTCGTGCTGGCGCTGGCGGCTGCTGCGTCGTTGGCCGGGATGCTGCTCTTCGCGCGGGACGCTGAGGCGCACGCGGCGTTGCGCAGCGCCGAGCCGGCGGCAAACGCATATCTGCGCCAGGCGCCAGGTGAAGTCGTCCTCGAGTTCACGGAACCGATCGATGCCCGTGCCAGCGGAATTCGACTGATTGACGGCGCAGGCAGGGAAGTAGCAATCGGGGACCCAGTGGTGACCGGGGCACGGATGCGGGCGACGCTGCCAGAACTGGCGCCCGGCATTTACAACGTGATATGGAGCAACGTCTCGCTGGTCGACGGCCACGCGCTGCAGGGCTCGTACCCGTTCACGGTGCTCAACCCGGACGGCTCAGTGCCAAGGGGAGTGAACTCCATCGGGAGTGTTTCGGGCAGCGCGGACCGGCCGGGGCGGGCCGATGGGACGGCGGTGCGGTTCCTCGCCGTGCTCGGGCTGCTGCTGGCGGCGGGGGCGGCCTCGCTCACGCTCCTGTGGCCGGAGGCGCCGGCAACGACGCGGGTGCGGTTCGGGCAGGCGGCGCTGCTTGGGGGGGCGGCGAGCCTGGCGGCAGGTGCGCTGTCGCTGGCGCTGCTCCTGGAGACGTACCGGGCGCTGCCGGCCGCGGAGGCGGTCTTCGATACGCGATTCGGCCGGTACTGGGCAGCGCGCATGGCACTGGCAGGCGTGATGACGGCGGCCGCGGCCGCATTCCGGCGGTATCCGCGGGCGGCATCGGCTGTGATTGTCGGGGCCGCGGCCGGGCAGCTGTGGACGTTCACAGCGACGAGCCATGCCGCGGCGGTGCCGGGCAGCGCCTGGGCGATGGCGATCGATTGGGTGCATTTCGCGGCGGCGGTGGGCTGGATGGGCGCCGTCGCCGGGGCGGTCACCGCGGCGCGCTTCGGGCAGCGGCGGGGGCCGTGGCAGCCGCTGATGCGGCGATTTACGCGGCTCGCGTCGGTGCTCGTGTATCTGCTGCTGGCAACGGGACTGCTGGCAGCGCTCATTCACGTCGATTCGCCGGGGAAGCTCACGGAGACGCGGTACGGACTGGTGCTGCTCTCGAAACTGGCGCTTGCGGTCCCGCTGCTGGCGCTGGGGCTGTACAACGCGCGACGGGGGCGGACCCGGCTCGCCGAGGAGCGGCAGGGAGAGCCGCGGCGGTTCATGTTCAGCGCGGCTGCCGAGCTGGGGGCGGGGCTGCTGGTGGTCGCCGCGGCGGCGCTCCTGAGCCAGACGACGACCAGCCGCTCAATTGTCGTCGAGCCCGAGCGGAAGCCGTTCGAGATGACGATGCCGGCGAATGACCTCCGGGTGACGCTTCGGGTCGACCCGAACCAGACCGGGCTGAACACGTTCCGGGTGCAGCTGGCGGATGGCAGCGGGGCTCCGGTGTCGGCGGAGCTGGTGCGGCTCACGTTCCGGTACCAGGAGGACCAGTCGCTCGGACCGTCGCGGCTCGACCTGGCTGCCGACGGGGCCGGGGAGTTCTCGGCTCGGGGGCCGTATCTGCCGCTGGAGGGCCGGTGGCGGGTCGAGGTGGAGGTTCGGCGCACCGGTGCAGATGACGCAAGGACCTTCTTCGATGTGCGGCCTTCGGGGGCCTACGCGGGCGGCGCGGCGCGGGCTGGCGGGGCCTGGGGACTGCCGACCGCGGGGCTTTCGTGGAACCAGTTTGGGGGGCTGGTGCTGCTGCTGGCGGGGCTGGGATTCGCGCTGGGCAGGGGCCCTGCGCGCGAGCTGAGCAAGCGGATGGCGTGGGCGGCGAGCACGGGCACATTTGTGGGATTTGGACTCGGGGTCCTGCTGCTGTTCGGGGTGCATGCGCACGAGCCGCAGGCGGGGCTGCCGACCAACCCGGTGTTCCCTGACGCGGACTCGATTGCGCGGGGCCGGGCGCTCTACGAGGCGAACTGCATCGCCTGTCACGGGCGGACGGGGGTGCCGCCGCCGGGGCTCGACCTCGAGCCGTATCCGCTGGACCTGACAGTGCACGTGCCGCAGCACCCGGACGGTCAGCTGTTTCGGTTCATTGCCGATGGGATTCCAGGGACGGCGATGCCAGCGTGGAAGGAGCAGGGGCTCACGGATGAGGAGGTCTGGCACCTCGTGAACTACCTGCGAACGCTTGCCCCGGTGACGCAGTGAGGCAGAGGACGGGCGGGAGGACGGCGGCTCCGGTATGATCCGGCGCTGCCGGGAGACAGCACCGGCAGGAGGAGTGAACGATGGTCACCATCATCGGCAACGTCAGGCCCCAAGACGACTACACCCATCCGCTCGGGCCGGAGGAGAACTTCAACGAGTCGGTCTACTTCAACTTCTTCGACCGGGAGCAGCAGATGGGCGGGTTCCTGCGCATCGGCAACCGGGCGAACGAGGGCTACGCCGAGGTCACGGTCATCGTGTACCAGCCGGACGGGTCGGCACTGTTCAACTACAAGCGGCCCCAGATTTCGAGCAACGACGGCTGGGATGCCGGCGGATTGAAGGTGGAGGTGCTGGAGCCGGGGGAGCGGCTGAGGACGACGTACGAGGGCTCGGTGGTGTACCTGAAGGACCCCCGGGAGATGCGGGAGCCGAGCGTGGCATTCAAGGAGAACCCGCACCAGCGGATACGGCTGGACCTCGTCCATGAAGGGGTCGGGCCGATCTACGGGCACGTGGCGGATGCGAATTCGCAGAACGAGTTTGCGCGGGCGCACTACGAGCAGCACATGCGCGTGACCGGGACGCTTCAAGTTGGCGATGGCCCGGTGCTGCACATCACGGGCCACGGGCTGCGGGACCATTCGTGGGGACCGCGCTACTGGCAGTCGACGCCTTCGTACCGGTGGATTACTGGCAACTTCGGGGATGACCTCGGGATGGTGCTCTCGGTCGTGGGGGACCGCATCGGCGGGGTGTTCCACAAGGGGCCGGACACCATCATCAACGTGAAGGACATCGCGCTCGAGACGGAGTACGAGGAGGGAACGAACTACCACCGGGCGCTGAAGGCGACGGTGACGCTCGCGAACGGGGAGGTGCACCGGGTGGAGGGCACGGTGCGGGGGTTCATCCCGCTGCGCAACCGCCGGGCGGGGAAGTTCACGCATATCGGCGAAGGGATGACGGAGTATCTCCTCGACGGTGAGCGCAAGGGCTACGGCCTGAGCGAATACCTCGACCAGGTCGAGTAGGCCGTGCAGCGGGAGGAAGTCCAGCAGGGGCTGGAGCGGTTCATTGCTGCGCGGACCGGCGGGCCAGTGACGGTTTCGAACCTGCAGCGGCTCTCTGGGGGTGCCTCGCGGGAGACGTGGTCGTTCGATGCTGAGACGCCGCAGGGGCGGATCGAAGGGATTCTGCGGGCGGACCCGGTCCCGGGTGCGCCGACCATCCCGGGGCGGGAGCTCGAGTATCACCTCATCAAGGCGGCATGGGAGGCAGGGGTGACGGTGCCGGAGCCGCTCTGGGACGGCGACGAGACGTTCCCGGTGAAGTTTTTCGTGATGCGGCGGGTGCCGGGGGAGACGCTCGGGGCCCGCCTCATCCGTGGAGAGCAGTACGCGAAGGCGCGGGAACTGGTGCCGGTGCAGCTGGCGCGGGACCTTGCGCGGATTCACAGCATCCGCGAGGCGGACCACCCGGAGCTGGCGAGGCTCGAGCACGCGCCACCGGGGAAGACGCCGGCGGAGGCGCAGCTCGACTACTACGAGAACAACTACCGCACGGCTGAGCTCGACCCGCACCCGGTGTTCGAGCTGGCCATCCGGTGGCTCCGGCAGCATCTGCCGCCGCCGGGCGACGAGGTGCTGGTCCACGGGGATTTCCGCCTTGGGAACTTCATCTTCGACGAGACGGGCGTCCGGGGCATCCTCGACTGGGAGCTGGCGCACTGGGGCGACCCGATGGAGGACCTCGGCTGGCTGGCCGTCAAGTCGTGGCGATTCGGGGGCAGGCTGCCGATGGCGGGCGTCGGGACACGGGAGCAATTCATCGAGGCGTACGAAGCTGCCGGGGGCCGCCCGGTGAATCGCCAGCACTTCCTCTGGTACGAGATGTTCGGGAATCTGAAGTGGGGCGTCATCACAATGACGCAGGCCTCGACGTATCTGACAGGGCGGAACCGGAGCGTGGAGCTGGCGGCGATCGGCCGGCGGACTGCGGAGACGGAAATCGTGCTGCTCGAATTGCTGGAAGGGAGGTGGGAGTGATGCAGGACCGGCCGACGATCGACGAGCTGCTGGAAGCGGTGGCGGGATACCTGCGGGACGATGTGATGCCGAACACCCAGGGGCGGCTGAGTTTCCATGCCCGGGTTTCGATGAACGTCATCGAGATGCTCCGGCGGGAGCTTGCGACCATCGAGGACCACTACGCGCGGGAGTGGGATGGCCTCGACCGGTTGCTGGGTGTGGAGCCGATGCCGCCGCGGCTGGCGGTGGTGCGGGAGGCCTTGCTGAAGCGGAACGCGGAGCTCTGCGAGCGCATTCGGAAGGGCGAGGCCGACGAGGGGCCGTGGCGGCTTGCGGTGCTGAATCACCTGCGGACGGTGACGCTGGACAAGCTGGAAGTTTCGAACCCGGGGCTGGCGGCGGAGTACGGGGACCGGAGCTGAGGAGACCCCGGGGCCGTCAGGCGGGCATCGGGGTGCCGGCTGCTGCGCGCTGTGCAGCCTCGCGGGCGGCTTCCTCTGCGGCGCGCTTCGCTTCCGCCCGCTCCTTTCGGGTGAATTCGGGCATGACTTCCTGTGCGAAGAGGCGGAGGCTCTTGAGCACCTGCTCCTGGGGGATGGTCTCGCCGGTGTTGATGAGGAAGACCATGCGGTCGACGCCGACTTCCTCCCACCACTTGAGGGCTTCGATGCAGGCCTTGGGGTCGCCGATTGGGGTTCCCTCGCGGACGGGTCCGACGACATCGCCGGGGCGATTGCGGAGGGGTGCAGCGCTGGCGTGGGCGTGGTAGGCGGGGGAGGGGTAGATGCCGCCGACGCCTACGAGATGGGCGGCCCTGAGGCCGAACTGGAGGGCTGCCATGCCGCCGACGGCTTTTGCGCGGGTGTCGTCTTCGTCGCAGTACATGAAGGCGACGCCGTTGACCTGTTCGTTGACGGTTTCGCCGATCGGTTCGCAGGTGCGGATGGCGCGGCGGTAGTCCTTCACCATCTGCTGATAATCGAGCGGGGCGCCGAGGGTCACGCCCAGCATGCCCATGCCGCGCTCACCGGCTTGGACGGCAGTCTCGGGCGACTGGACCGCGACCCAGAGCGGGGGATGCGGCTTCTGCAGCGGCTTGGGGATGACGTTGCGCTGGGGCATGCGGAAGTGCCGGCCGTTCCAGGAGAAGTTGTCGGTGGTCCACATCTTGACGACGGCGCGGGTGCATTCGTCCCACATCTCCTTGGTGAGGTCGGGCTCGCAGCCGAATGCGGCGAGCTCGGTCCAGGTTGCGGAACGGCCGGTGCCGAACTCGAGGCGGCCGTCGCTGAGGATATCGAGAGTGGCCGCACGCTCGGCGACACGGGCAGGGTGGTTGATGGGGGGCAGCATGAGCGCGATGCCGTGCCCGAAGCGGATGCGCTTCGTTTTCGCTGCGCAGTAGGAGAGGAAGACCTCGGGAGCGGAGGAGTGGGAATATTCCTCGAGGAAGTGATGTTCGACTTCCCAGACCTGGTCGAAGCCGAGCTCATCGGCAAGGACTACCTGCTCAACGGCCTGCTGGAGGACGCGATGTTCGGAGCGGTCGTCCCATGGCTTGAGGACGGAGTGTTCGTAGAAGATGCCGAATTTCACTGGCGTGCCCCCCGGAGGTCGTAAGCCGAAGGCTAACGATTATGCTAGCATCCTGCCAGCCCGGGATGGGGGTGCCTGTGACGAAGGTTCAGCTCGTGACCGACTCGACGACATGCCTCGGTGCCGAAGCGGCGCTGGAGCTCGGCATTGGGGTGGCCCGGGGGAGCTTCGCATTTGCGGATGAGCGGCTCGTCGACGACGAGCGGGCGTGGCGCGCGGCGTACGAGCGCATCCGCGGCGGGGCGGCGCTCCCGCGTACGTTTGCGCCGAGCGAGGCGGCGTTTCTCGAGCATTTCCGGCCTGCGGCGCAATCGGGGAAGGCCGTGCTCTGCCTCGTGACACCGTTCGATGTGAGCCCGAGCTTTACGACGGCCTCGGCCGCGATGCTGACGGTGCAGGACGACCTGCCTGCGGCGTGCATCAAGATTTCGAACCCGGGCGTGGGCCACGCCGGGTTGGGCGCGCTGCTGACGAGCGCGGCGGGCATGGTTGCGCAGGGGGCGGACCTCGCTGCGCTGCTGGCCGCTCTCGAGGAGCTGGAGCCGAGGGCCGATGCGCTGGTTATCCCGGAGAGCGCCGAGTGGCTGGACGCCTCGGGGCGGCTCGCGCTGGTGGAAGAGAAGCTCGGGCCGCTCGAGGCGGATGTGCCGGTGCTGCGGATTGGGACGCGTGTCACGGGCGTCGCGCGGGCGGCAAGCCACGAGGGCGCGCTGGAGGCTGCGATTGAGCGGGTGGGGCAGCGTGCCGGGGCGGGAGCTGTGGTCAACGCCGTGGTGGCGCACGCGGCGGCGTCGGGTATCGCAGAGGAAGCCGCCGACCGGCTGCGGACCCGATACCGGGTCGAACGGCTCATCGTGACGGAGCTTTCGATGGCGATTGGCGCGGTCGCAGGGCCGGGCGCAGTAGCCATCGGGGTGGCGCCGACGGGCGCGGGAGGGTAGCACACATGCCAGACCGTGGTTCGAGGAGCATCGAGGGGCTGGCCCCGGCTGGATTCGACCCGGGGCCGGTGGAGGTCGAGGGGCGGTGGTACCAGCTCACGTTCGAGGTGGACCGGGATGCCGCGCTGCAGTGGATGCCCGCGGATGTGACGCGGCCCATCCCGTGCTACGGCCGCCTGCTGGTGGTCGACGGACGCGACAGCCGGGGCCCATTGCGCTTTGCGGCACTGTCGGTGGGCGGGCGGTTCCGGATGATGCCGCGCAATGTGCTCGTGGAGACTGTCGTGGAGGGGCGGGGCGGCGTCCCGGGCCTGCCGGGGCCAGCCAGCGAGGGGTCCGTGACGGTCAGCGGGGATGGTGCGGACATCGTCGTGCGGATTGCGCGCGCCGGGCGTGGGCTGGCGGAGGCGCGGCTCCCGTCGCCGTATGCGATCGACCCGGCGATGCTGCGGTGGGACGGGTGGGTCGTGTTCGTCCCGGAAGGGGGCGCGACGGTGCTGGCGGAGAGCCCGGTAACGGTGCAGGCGGAGGCTGCGCGACTTTCCAAGGGGGCAGTCATGGTCCCGGATGCGGGGCTCGAACGGCGGGACCCGTGGCGCCAGCTGCGGACGCTGCTGCCAATTTCGGCGTGCATCGTAGAGGGCCGTCTCACCGATTGGGCCGGCGGCGGTTCCGGCTCCGATGTTGCTTGGGTGAGCGAGGCGGACGCGGGCAGGGCTCACGCTGCTGTGCTAGATTCCGCGCACCGGGCGGGAAGACAGCAAGGAGAAGGGAGCCTGCAGCGTGAAATTCGGCATTTTCTACGAGATTTCCGTGCCGCGGCCGTGGGGCCCGACGACGGAGTATGAGGTGTACCAGAACTGCCTGGAGCAGGTGAAGCTGGCGGATGAGCTTGGCTTCGACCAGGTGTGGGCGGTGGAGCACCACTTCCTCGAGGAGTATTCGCATTGCTCCGCACCGGAGGTGTTCCTCACGGCGTGCGCGATGGTGACGAAGAACATTCGCATCGGCCGCGGCATCGTGGTGTGCGTGCCCGAGTTCAACAGCCCCGTGAAGGCAGCCGAGGTGGCCGCGACGATGGACATCGTGTCGGGCGGGCGGCTGGAGTTTGGAACAGGCCGTTCGGCGACGTGGACTGAGCTGGGCGGCATGGGTGCGGACCCGGACGAGACGAAGAAGACGTGGGACGAGTGGGTGCGGGTCATCCCGCAAATGTGGACGCAGGAGCGATTTGGGTACCAGGGACGGGCGTTCAGCATGCCGCAGCGGGCGGTCCTCCCGAAGCCGCTGCAGAAGCCGCACCCGCCGATGTGGGTGGCGGTAACGAGCCCGGGCACGGAGCTGGATGCCGCCGACCGGGGGATGGGAAGCCTCGGGCTGACATTCGGCGGGTTCGCGGAGCAAGAGAAAAAGATTGCGGAGTACCGGCGGCGCATCAAGTACTGCGACCCGGTGGGGTCGTTCGTGAACGAGCAGGTGAACACGGTGAACTTCCTGTTCTGTCACGAGGACAACGAGTACGGGGCGAAGACGGGGCAGCGGCTGGCGGGGACGTTCAACTACCTGGCGGAGCAGCTGCTGGCGGCCCGGCAGGCGTATCCGACGCGTTCGTACCCGAACCTCGGGCTGCTGCCGGCGCTGCGGCGGGAGGCGACGAGCGCGCCGGAGGGGCAGATTCCGGAGGGGCTGTGCATCGGCAACCCGGACCGCATCGTGGAGGTGATCAAGAAGTGGGAGTCGGTCGGTGTGGACCGGATCAACTTCCTGCTGAATGCGATTGAGACGGTTCCGCAGGAAGAGGTCCTGGCCAGCCTGCGGCTGTTCGCGAAGGAAGTGATGCCTAAGTTCGCGGAGAAGCCTGCGAAGACTGCGGCAGCTGTGGGGGGTGCGTAAGATGCCGCTGGTTGGAACCCGACCGACTGCAGATTTCGCCAGCGGACCGCTGATTCGTCCCGGGGAGGAAGCTCCGTGGACGCTTTCGCGGGTGCAAATTCTCCAGGTGATGTATGAGCTGGAGCAGGGGGCGATGACGAGCCTGCTCCCGCCGGCGCTGCACCCGACCATCCCCCCGACGCTGGTGGTGACGGCGTGGCGCGTGCCCGAGAGCCCGGCGGGGCCGTTCGTGCTCGCGGAGGCGAAGGTAGGGTGCCGCTCGGGAGCGCGGCCGCGGGCGCTTTCGGTGCGCGCGTTTTGCGATTCGGAACAGGCGCGCGCTGCGCTGGCGGACCGCTGGGGCTACCCGCTGGAGGCCGCGGAGATTGGGTTTGCGCGGCGGTACGACCGCTGCTGGGTGACGGTGGAGGCAGGCGGGCGCGTGGTGCTCGATGCGCACCTGGTGGACCCGGAGGCGATCAGCGGCAACGACATCCAGTACCTCGCGACGCTCAACACGGCGCGTGTCGAGCGGGAGGGTTCGGTGGTGCCGCGGCTCATCCAGGTGGACCCGGAGTACCAGTTCCACAGCGCCGACCGCGGCGCACCGGAGCTGCTGGCGTTCGACGGTGAGGCGTTCGGGCTTCCCGGCGCCGAGCCGTACTGGCCGGTGAGCGCGTCGTACGCGGTGGCGGATGTGGCGATGCCGGAGCTGCGGTACCTGGTGGACCCGGCGAAGCCGCCGCTGATGGCGGTGGAGCGGCTGCCGCGGACCGGCAGCTAGGCGAGCGAGGGGGCTGCTCCGAGGCGGTCGGCAAGCTCAGCGGGGGAGCCCGCCGGGGCGAGGCAGGCCATGTTTTCGCAGACGTAGGCGAGGGCCTGATTCGTTGGTTCGCGGCCTTCGAAGTGCGGCAGGCCCCGCGCATCTGCGGTGGGCGCTATCAGCGTGAAGGGAAGGTAGCGGTCGGCGACGACCGACTCGAGCGGCGCGCGAGCGGCCGGTTCGCCTACGATGACGATCTCGCGGTGCGGGGCGAGGGCGAACTCGATCGCCTGGAGGATGGTGCCGAAGCCGGTGACGGCGCGGAGGAGATGGTCGGCGACGGCTGCAACGACGGGTTCCACGGCTGCTTCCCATTCGGGGTTGGCGAAGTAGCGGCCGAGCCAGAGCCCGAGCAGCGCGGCGGCGCCGTTGCCGGAGGGCGTTGCGGCATCGAAGAAGCTTCGCTGGCGGACGATGAGCTGCTCGGCGTCGCTGGCGGTGTCGAAGAAGGTCCCGGTGGCGGGGTCGCGGAAGCGGGCCAGGGTGGCCTCCCAGAGTTCGCGGGCCCAGGCGAGCCACTGGAAGTCGCCGGTGGCGCGGTAGAGCTCGACGAGGCCGAGGCCGAGGGCGGTGTAGTCGTCGAGCATGGCCGGGACGCGAGGCTCGCCGTTTTTCCAGGTGTGGTAGAGGGTGCCGTCGCGCCAGAGGTTTTCGCGGAGGAAACCCGCGAGGCGGACCGCAGCTGCCTCGTAGGCGGGCTCGCCGAGGACGCGGGCGGCCTCGGCGAAGGCGGCGAGTGCGAGCCCGTTCCAGCCGGTGAGGACTTTGTCGTCGAGGCCGGGAGGGACGCGCTCCTGCCGGGCGTAAAAGAGGCGCTCCTGGATGGTCTCGATCCGGTCGAGGATGGCGTCGAGGGTGAGCCCGAAGCGGCGTTCGAGGTCTTCGACATCGGGGCGGGCGGTGAGGACGCTGCGGCCTGTGAGCTCGGGGTGATGGGGGTCGCGGAAGTTGCCTTCGGGGGTCACGCCGTACCAGGCGATGGCGAGGGGGGCATCTTCGCCGAGGACCTGTTCGAGCTCGGGGACGGTCCAGAGGTAGTACTTGCCTTCGATGCCTTCGCTGTCGGCGTCGAGCGCGGCGTAGAAGCCGCCGGCGGGGTCCTGCATTTCGCGGAGGAGGAATTCGAGGGTTTCGTGGACGACGCGGGCGAAGCCGCCGTCGCCGGTGAGCTGGAACCCATGGAGGTAGAGCCGGGCGAGCTGGGCGTTGTCGTAGAGCATCTTTTCGAAGTGGGGGACGATCCACGCTTCGTCGACGCTGTAGCGGGAGAAGCCGCCGCCGACCTGGTCGTACATGCCGCCGGTGGCCATGGCGCGAAGGGTATGGAGGGCCATGGCGCCGGCTGCTCTGCCGGTTTCGGTCTCGGGGTGGACGGCGGCGTAGGCCAGGAGGAATTCGAGATTCGAGGGGGAGGGGAACTTGGGCGCCATGCCGAATCCGCCCCAGCGGGTATCGAAGACTTCGGCGAAAGCTTCGACGGCGCGGGCCGTGGTCGCCGGTTCGATGCCATCGCCGGGCCCGGCGGCCCGGGCAGCGGCGGCGCGGAGATGCTCGGTGAGGCCTTTCGCCGATTCGAGGATGCGGGCGCGGTCGGTCTGCCATTTCTCAGCGAGGAACTGGAGGACACGGGGAAAGCCGGGGCGGCCGTGGGCGTCTTCGGGGGGGAAGTAGGTGCCGGCGTAGAAGGGCTCGCCCTCGGGGGTGAGGAAGACGGTCATGGGCCAGCCGCCCTGGCCGGAGATGGCCTGTACGGCGGCCATGTAGACGGCGTCGATATCCGGGCGCTCCTCGCGGTCGACCTTGATATTGACGAAGTAGCGGTTCATCAGGTCGGCGATGGCGGGGTTTTCGAAGGATTCGTGGGCCATGACGTGGCACCAGTGGCAGGAGCTGTAGCCGACGGAGAGGAGAATTGGGCGGTCCTCGGCGCGGGCGCGTTCGAACGCCTCGCTCCCCCACGGGTACCAGTCGACGGGGTTGTCGGCGTGCTGCAGGAGGTAGGGGCTGGTTTCGTTTGCGAGGCGGTTCGGCATGGTTCCACGGTACAGGATTCGTGTGAAGGGCGCTGTCGACAGCCGGGTACTTGGGGAGCAGAATGCCGCGCATGGCAGCGGACCTCGTGTTTCGCGACGTGACGGTAGTGGACGGCTCGGGCGCGCCGCGGTTCATGGCCGACGTGGCGGTGACGGGAGACCGCATCTCGGCGGTGGGGCGTGCGCCGGGAGGGCGGCGGGAGGTCGACGGGCGGGGGCTCGTGCTGAGCCCGGGGTTCGTGGACACCCATTCGCACGACGACGGCGCGTTTCTGCGGCACCCGGACATGAGGTTCAAGCTTGCACAGGGCGTGACGACCGACGTGAGCGGGAACTGCGGATTCAGCACGGTGCCGAACGAGCCGGGGCGGGAGTATATGCCCGGCGATATTTCGGGGCCGGGCTCGAGCTGGACGGACCTCGAGAGCTACTTTGCGGCGTGCACGGCGAAACGGCCGGCCATCAACAATCTCATGCTGGTGGGGCACAACCGCGTGCGGGCGCACGTGATGGGGCTGGAGCGGCGGGCGCCGACAGCGGAGGAACTGGCAGCGATGCGGGGGCACGTAGCGCGGGCGATGGCGCAGGGCGCGGCCGGTCTGTCGACGGGACTCATCTATGCGCCGGGCAGGTATGCGGAGACTGAGGAGATCGTGGAGCTGGCGCGGGAGGCGGCGCCGTACGGGGGGCTGTACGCGACCCATATGCGGAACGAAGCTGACCGGCTGCTCGAGGCGGTGGAGGAAGCGGTCGGCATCGCGCGGGAGGCGGGGGTGGGCCTGCATATCTCGCACCACAAGGCGGCGGGCCGGCGAAACTGGGGCCGGGTGGGCGAATCGCTCGCGAAGGCCGATGCGGCGCATGCTGGCGGGACGAGCGTGACGCTCGACGTGTATCCCTACACGGCGGGCAGCGGGCCGATGTGGCAGTACGTGAATCTCGATGCGATCGACCGGGAATGGGCCGAGGGTGTGATGATTGCGGCGTGCCCGGACTCCCCGCAGTTCGAGGGGCGGATGGTGCCGGAAATCGCCTCGGAGCAGGGGTGGACCGTGGAGGAAGCGGTGCGGCGCATCGTGACGAGCCCGCGCGGCAAGGAGGTCATTTGCATTCAGTTCATCATCGACGAGGGGGACATCGAAACGAATCTTCGGCACCCGCGGATGTTCATCGGCTCGGACGGCATCCCGGTGCTGCGGGGAAATCCGCACCCGCGTCTGTTCGGCACGATGCCGCGGGTCCTGGCGCGGTATGTCCGGGAGCGCGGTGTGCTTTCGCTGGAGGAGGCGGTGCGGAAGATGACGTCGGCGCCGTGCGAGCGGTTCGGGCTGGCCGGGCGGGGGCTCGTGCGGGAGGGGTGCTTCGCGGACCTCGTGCTGTTCGACGCCGCTACCATCGAGGACCTCGCGACGTATGCGCAGCCGAAGCGCGAGCCGCGGGGAATCCGGATGGTGGTCGTGAACGGGCAGGTTGCGTACGAGGACGGGGTCCATACCGGAGCGGGTGCGGGGCGGATGCTGCGGTACCGTTCGGAGGGCTGACGCGGGAGCAGGTAAGGCGCCGTCGCCGTATAGTCGCGGGCACACGAACCTTTGTGAGAGGGGACATCGAATGCAGAAGCCAGCGGTGGCGCTCGCGGCGGCCGTGGGCCGCCGGAAGTGGACGGTGGAAACCGCCAAGCAGCTGGAGGCGGCGGGATTTGCGGGGATTTACTGCGCGAGCTTTGGGGACGGCATGGGGCTGTGCCTTTCGATCGCGCACGCGACGTCGACGATTCGGTTCGGGACGTCGATCATCCCGATCTACTACCGGGTTCCGTTCGACCTTGCGCAGTCGGCAGCGTACATCCACGAGATTAGCGATGGGCGGTTCTATCTCGGCATCGGCGTGAGCCACGCCCCATCGAACGCCCGCATCGGGGCGAAGCCGGGGAAGCCGCTGAGCGACATGCGGCAGTACGTTGAGGCGATGCGTGCAGCTGCGCCGCAGGTGGGTCCGCTCCCGCCGATCGTGCTGGCGACGCTCAGGAAGAAGATGGTGGAGCTTGCGGTAGAGATTGCCGACGGGGCGGTCTGGGCGAACGCTGCGCGTTCGCACATGCCGGATTCGCTGGCCCACATCCCGGCGGAGAAACGGGAGGGGGATTTCTTCATCGGCGACATGATCCCGATGTGCATCGACGATGAGGACCCGGCGGCGGCGGCCAACGTGATGAAGCGGGTGCTGACGGGGTATGTGATGCTGCCGAACTACCGGAACTACTGGAAAGAGGCCGGGTACGTGGAGGAGATGGAGGCGATCGAGGCTGCGCTGGCGCGAGGCGACCGGGAGGCCATCCCGGGGCTGATGAGCGAGCGCTGGCTCGCGGACTGCACGCTGTATGGCACGCGGAGGCAGGTGCTGGAAGGGCTCGAGCAGTGGTTTGCTGCGGGTGTGAAGACGCCGATCGTGGTGCCGTCGTCAACGAAGGGCGGACAGGTGAAGGCGTTCGAGGAGCTGTTTGCAGCCTTTGCCTGACAGGGCGCCGCGGGCGGCACCTAGAATGGATGGTGTGTACGGGCGCGAGCTGGAGGTTGCGCGGGACGCGGCCCTTGCTGCCGGCGAACTCATCGAACGGCTCCGGCGGGAGGGTGTTCGCTACGGCCGGAAGGCGGGTCGGGAGCTGGTTTCGGAGGCTGACCTCGAGGCAGCGGCACTCCTCGAGAGGCGGCTGCTCGGCGCCTTTCCCGGGGATGGCTGGCTGAGCGAGGAGCACCGCGATTCGCGGGAACGGCTGGGGGTGCGGCGGGTGTGGGTCGTGGACCCGATCGACGGGACGCGGGAGTACCTGCAGGGGGTCCCGGAGTATGCGGTCTCGGTGGCGCTGGTCGTGGAAGGCCAGCCGGTGCTGGGCGTGGTGCACAACCCGGCGACGGGGGAGCTGTTCGCGGAGGTGTGCAGCGGCGCCACGGAACGCCCGCCGACCGAGCCGACAGGGCAGCCGTTCGAGGCGCTGGTGGGGCGCGGGGAGCACGCGTGGGACGATTTGCCGCCGCTCCCGGAGGGCGCGATTGTGCGGCCGGTGGGCAGCGTCGCGTACCGGCTGGCGCTGCTTTCGCGGGGTGAGGGCAATGCGACGCTGACGGGTTTCGGGCGGGCCGAGTGGGACGTCGCGGCTGGCGCGGCGCTCTGCATGGCTGCCGGGCTGCGGGTGACCGGGGTCCTCGGGGACCGGCTGGTGTTCAACCAGCCTCGACCGATGGTGCGGGGGCTGCTCGCGGCAGAGCCGGGGCTGCACGAGCGTCTAACGCGCTTTTTCTCGCAGTTTGCCCGGCGCTAGCCGGGGGAGGGGAACGCGATGGGCATTGGCTTTGGATTCGGGGTTGCAGGGTTTCCGTTCTCTTCGGCCGGCGCATTCGGGCGCTGGGTCGACCTGCTGGAGGAGCTCGGGGCGGATTCGGTTTGGTTCAGCGAGCGGCTGGTTTCGTCGGCGCCGACGCTGGAGCCGATGGCTGCGATTGGGATGGTCCTAGGCCGGACCGAGCGCTTGAAGGCGGGGATGAACGCGGTGGTCGTGCCGTTCCGGGACCCGCTCGTGTTGGCGAAGGAGTGCGCGACGCTGGACTACCTGAGCGGCGGGCGGCTGCTGCCGGTCTTCGGCGTGGGGGACGAGCGGGCGCCGGAGTGGGCGGCGACGGGCCGCGACCCGCGCGGACGCGGTGCGCGTGCTGATGAAGCGCTGGAGCTGATGTCGCGACTCTGGAGCGAGGAGCGGGTGACGTTCGAGGGAGAGTTCTACCGCTACCGCGATGCCTTGATTTCGCCGCGGCCGGTACAACAGCCGCTGCCGCTGTGGATTGGGGGGAGCTCGGAGGCGGCAGTGCGGCGGACGGCTCGAATCGGCACGGGGTGGCTCGCGGGGCTGCAAACGCCGGAGCAGGTGGCGCCAGTGGTGCGGGCGATCCGGGCGGCGGCGGCAGCGTATGGGCGGACCATCGACGAGGACCACTACGGGGCGGGCTTCTCCTACCGGTTTGGGACGTGGGATGAGCCGGCAGTGCAGCGGCAACTGGCAGGGCTGGCGCGGCTGCCCGGCGTGACGGACCCTGCCGGGCTGATGGCGGTGGGAGACGGGGAAGCGATTGCCGCGCGCATCCGGGAGTTCATCGATGCGGGGGTCTCGAAGTTCGTCGTGCGGCCGGTCGCTGCGGATGACGCCGACCTGCTGCTGCAGACCCGGCGGATGCTCGAAGAGGTGGTGCCGCTGTTCTCCGGGGCGCGGGCTAGCGGGGGAGCGGCATCAGCCTGACCCACAGGTCGGGCTCCCCGGAGGCATCACGGAGGAAGACGCGGGCGGCGGTAAAGAGCGCCGCGGGGCCGTTGCTATCGGCGATGACGAGCGCACCGGGGCGTTCCCAGGCGGGGACTTTCTCGTTGACCAGGAGGTCGGAGAGCTTGCGGGTGCAGGCGCGCCAGGTGATGCGGTCGCCGGGCTGCACTGAGCGGGCGCGAAGTGCCCCACGCAGGGCGGCGGAAGCGAGGGCAGCCACGGGTGCCGTTGCCGCTGGCTCCAGCGGGGCGGTCGCGACGTCGACGCGCCACGGACCAACGCGGCGGCTGCCGGGGACATCGAGGAGCACCGGTTCGATGGGCTCGACGGGTTCGAGGGGGGGGCCGATGCGCACGCGGCCGACTGAGGCTTCGACAGCGACGGAGCCGAAGCATACGCGGCCGGTACCGCGCCGAAGGGCGGCGCGCAGGTTTTCGAGGCGGGTGCGGTTGAGCGCCGGTTCGAGGTGGTAGAAGGCGGCTTCACGTTCGATGGCGAGGGCGAGGGACTCCCCGGGGAGCGCAGCGAGGTCGTGCGTGCGGAAGATGGCCCCGATGGGTCCGCGTTCGAGGGGCTGTGCTTCGAAGGAGCGGCGCTCGAGCAGGTCGAACGCTTCGCGGGCGCTGGCGGCGAGCCCGAGGAGGGCTTCCTCTACTGCGGGGTTGATGCCGCGAAGGGCGGGGAGGAGGCTGGCGCGAAGGCGGTTGCGGGCGTAGGCGGGGTCGTCGTTGGAGGGGTCAGTGCGGGGCTGGAGGCCGAGCTCGGCGCAGATGGCCCGGGTGTCGTCACGGCGAAGGGCGAGGAGCGGCCGCAGGAGGACGCCGGCCGGGCTGCCGGGGAGCGGACCTGCGGGGAGCATGCCGCGGAGGCCGCGAATGCCTGAACCGCGGAGGAGGTGGAGGAGGACCGTTTCGGCCTGGTCGTCGGCTGTGTGGCCGGTGACGACAGCGGCGCAGCGCTCTTTTTCGGCGGCGAAGGCGAGAAACTGGTAGCGCATCATCCGGGCGGTTTCTTCGATTCCGCGGCGCTGGCGGGCGGCGACTTCGGCGACGGGGCCTTCGCCGGTGACGGCTTCGATGCCGAGCGCGGCGGCGTGCGAACGGACGAATTCGAGGTCGGCGGAGGATTCGGGACGGAGCTGGTGGTCGAAGTGGGCCACGACCAGCTCGAGGTCGAAGGCCGCCCTGAGGGCCAGGAGGAGGTGAAGGCAGGCGAGGGAATCGGGGCCGCCAGAGACCGCGACGAGGAGACGTTTGCGGCGGTGGAACAGGCGCTCGGTCTCGGCGAAGCGGCGGATGCTGCGGAGGGCGGACTGGAAGGCAGGCCCGGCCGCGTTTGGCGCGCCCGGCCCGCTGACGTGCGGTGCGGCCGGGAAGGCGGACCAGCCGGCGGGGGAAGGTTCGTCAGCGGGGGAAGAGGCGCTGCCACCAGGTGCCGGATGGCTGTTCTTCCTGGTCGGCCGGGGGGCTGATGACGACAAACGGGATTTCCCCTTCGCGGATGTAGCCGTAGCGGCGGCGAGCTTCCTGTTCGACGTAGGCGTCGGAGGCTACGTAGGCGCGAACGGCTTCGAGATAGGCAGCCTGGTCCTGGAGGGCGCGGAGTTCGCGCTCGGCCTCGGCGCGGGAGGCTTCGAGCTGCTGGGTCCGGTAGAGACCAAGCGCGGCCGTGTAGATGAAGTAGCTCCCAAGGGCGAGGCTCGCGATGACGATGAGGCGGGAGCGGCTGAGACGGGGGACGGCCATGGCTCAGGGTGAGACGCTACGCGCGGGGGCGGCAAGGTTCAAGGCTTTATCGAGGTGGCTGGTGTCGTTGAGGGCCTGGATGGCGGCGCGGCGGTGCTGGATGGAGATGGTGGTGACGGATGCGAGGTCGAGCCGGAAATTGCGGAAGCTGGCGAGCGGTGCGCCGAGGAGGAGGCAGACGAGCACGCGGAGGGTGAAGTTGTGGGAGACGATGACGAGGACTTCGTCGGGGCCGGCGAGGAGGTCGCTGGCGAGGGGAGCGAGGCGACGTGCGAGGTCGGCGATCGATTCGCCGCCGGGCATGGCGGCGTTGACCGGGTCGTCGGACGTCCAGGCGGCGTAGAAGTCTGGGAAGCGCTCGCGGATTTCGGGATAGGTGAGATGCTCGGTGTCGCCGACGTCCAGCTCGGTGAGTGCATCGAGGAGTTCGACAGGGAGGCGGTGGGGAGCGGCGATGGCCCGAGCGACATCGGCGGCGCGCTGGAGGGGCGAGGAAAGGACTGCATCGAGGGGGACGCGCTCGAAACGGCGGGCGAGCGCTTCGGCCTGGCGGCGGCCGAGCGGCGAGAGGGGGACGTCGGCCCGCCCGAGGCCGCGCTCCTCGGCGTTGTGGTTGGTTTGACCGTGGCGAACGAGGTAGAGGAGGCTCATGGGTCCTGCTCCGGTTCGGGTTGGAGCGGCGCCCAGAGCCTGGTGATGAAGGGTCGGAAGCCGAGGGCGGCCCAGAAGCGGGCCGCGGTTTCGTCGGCGGAGAGGACGGGCATTTCGAAATGGCTGATGCCGTCGATGGCGGAGGCCCACTGGGCGATGCCTTCGACGAGGGCGCGGGCGATACCCTGGCGGCGGAAGGGGGGTTCGACCCAGAGGTAGCCGATGGTCGCGTGGCGTTCGGGGAGGCGGTCGGGGCCGGCGGATTCGATGGCGCCGGTGATGAAGCCGGCGAGGCCCCCGGCGACTTCGGCGACGAGGGCGGTGGCGGTGCCGCGGCCGAGGCGAGCGCGGAGGTCGGCAGCGAACTGGTCGAGGCCGATGGGCGTGAGGAGGATGCGGGGGTCGACGCGGGCGTTGTGCTGCCTGGCCCGCTGCCAGAGGTCGTAGAGAAGCTCGGCGTCGCCGGGGACGGCGGTGCGGATACGGTAGCCGGTCAGAGGTACTGGCCGTGGCGACGCCATAGTTCCCTCGCGGGCGAGCGGTCATCGAGGACGATGCCGGTTCGCGCGAAGCTCTGCGGCTCGAAGCCGGGGAAGAGCGCCGCCAGTATAGCTTCCGGGCGGACAGTTATGTGCTGGTCGGTGCGGAGGCGCATGGCGAGCTCGGTGCCGCCATCGACGGGGCGGGCGGTGAGCCAGGCGGTGGCGGCGCGGAGGTCGTAGGTGCGCTCGCGCTCGCCGCGTTCCTCGCGCCATTCAAAGGCATCGCGGGCGAGGAAGGCTTCGAGCTGTTCGCGGGCACGCGCGGGGTCGAGGCCGGGGATGACGACGCGGTAATCGGACCAGAGCATGGCGGCCTGGGGCTGGGGTGCGCCGAGGGGGACCTCGCGTGCTCCGACGAGAGCGAGGTCGCCGGTTGCCTGGGGCGCGAGCCTTGCGGTGAACTCGGCGGGGTCGACTCGCTCATCAAGGAGGACATCCATGACTTCACGCTCGGCGGTGAAGCCGAGGGGGAGGGGCGATGCGAAGAAGAGCTTGGGGTGAGGGGTGAAGCCCTGTGAGTAAGAAAGGGGGAGGCCGGCGCGGCGGATGGCGCGTTCCCAGAAGCGGAGGACATCAAGGTGGGAGATGTAGCGGACGCGTTCGCCCTTTCGGAACCAGGTGCGGATGCGCTGCTGGCTGCTCACGAGGAGGATGGTAGCACGGTGCTGTCTCAGGCCCGGGGGAGGACGAGGGCGGCGAGCTCTTCGGCTGCGGTGTGGGGGTCGAGCTGGCGGCTGGCGATGCGGTCGGTGAGGGTTGCGATGACGGCCTCGGGGGCGGCCTTGCGAATTTCGTCGAGGAGGAGCTGCTGGGTGATGGCGAGGAGCTGGTGGCGGGCGTCTTCTTCGCGGTGGGCGGCAAGCTGGCCCGATTGTTCGAGGTAGGCGCGGTGCTCGTCGATGGCGTCGATAAGGGGGGCGAGGCCTTCGCCGCGGGTGGCGATGGTCTTGAGGATGGGCGGGCGCCGCTCGTCGGCGGGGGAGAGTGCGAGGAGGGCCTGGAGCTGGGAGACGAGGACGTCGGCGCCGGGGTGGTCGGCCTTGTTGACGACGAGGATGTCGGCGATTTCGATGATGCCGGCCTTGAGGGCCTGGATGTCGTCGCCGGTGCCGGGGTTGTTGACGAGGACGGTGGTCATGGCGGTGCCGGCGATTTCGACTTCGTCCTGGCCGGCGCCGATGGTCTCGATGATGATGTAGTCGAAGCCGAAGGCGTCGACGACGGCGACGACGTCGGCGATGGCGGGAGCGAGGCCGCCGAGAGCGCCGCGGCCGGCCATGGAGCGCATGTAGACACCGGGGTCCATGGTGACGTCCTGCATGCGGATGCGGTCGCCGAGGAGCGCGCCGTGAGTGAAGGGGCTGGACGGGTCGACGGCGATGATGGCGACGGTTTTTTGGCGGCGGCGGATTTCTGCGGCGAGGGCGCCGGTGAGGGTGCTCTTGCCGGAGCCGGCGCCGCCGGTGATGCCGACGATGTGTGCGCGGCCGGAGTGGGGGAAAAGGGCGCGGACGTAGTCGCGGCCTTCGAGGGTGCCGTTTTCGACGCGGGTGATGACGCGGGCGAGCGCGCGGCGGTCGCCCGCGAGGAAGCGCTGGACGAGCTCGTCCACGGTTATTTCTTCACGTTGTCGTAGACGAACTTGACGATGTCCTGGGTGTTGGTCCCGGGACGGAAGATGGCCTTGAAGCCGAGCTTTTGGAGGGCTTCGGTGTCTTCTTCGGGGATGATGCCGCCGCAGAAGAGGAGGACGTCATCGAGGCCGCGCTTTTTGAGTTCTTCGACGACGCGGGGGAAGAGTTCGAGGTGGGCACCGGAGAGGATGGAGAGGCCGACGACATCGACGTCTTCCTGGAGTGCTGCCTCGGCGATCATTTCGGGGGTCTGGCGGATGCCGGTGTAGATGACTTCGCAGCCGCCGTCGCGGAGGGCTCGGGCGACGACCTTGGCGCCCCGGTCGTGGCCATCGAGGCCGGGCTTGGCGATGAGGACGCGGATTTTTCCGGTTGCGGTTGCTGTCGACATGGGCTGCCCCCGGTGGTGGTGGTTCAGGTGAGCGTTATGGTAGCGAGCTAGCCGTTTTTGCGCTGGATGAGCTGGAGGTTGACGCCGTGGGAGGAGCGGGGGGAGACGAAGGCGACGCCGTTGGCGGGGTCGCCGACGCGGTAGCCGAGGCTGCGGAGGTGCTCGACGGCTGCTGCGACGTCGTCGACTTCGATGGAGAGGAGGTACTGGCCTTCGCCGCGCTCTTTCGCGAACTGGGCGACGGGGCCCTGGTCGGTGAGGGGCTGGATGAATTCGAGGGCGGAATCGCCGATGGGCATGAAGGCGTTGCGAATGCCGAGGGCTGGGAGGTCGCCGCCGCGGGCCGGGTCGACCTGGAGGCCGAAGTTGCGGGCGTAGGTGGCAGCGGCTTCTTCGATGTTTTTGACGACGATGCCGACGTGGTCGATGCGCAGGGCTTTCATGCTGAGACTCCGGGGGTGGCAGTTGGGATGGCGTTGTACTGGATGAGTGCGAAGGGGACGCCGCAGGTGCCGGACTTGACGGTGGCGATGAGTGCGCCGGGCTGGACGGCGGGCTTTGGTTCGCCGACGTCGTATCCGAGGGTTCGAAGGCGTTCGACGGCGGCGGCGATGTCCGTGACGGTGAGGACGAGGCCCCAGAGGCGCGCTTTGACCTCGGCTGAGGGGTCGGGCTGCGGGGGCCCGGCGAATTCGAGGACGACTTCCTGGAGCTTTGCGAAAGCGAGCTGGGCGCCGGTCCCGGGGCGCGTCATGGTGCGCTTGATTTCGAGACCGAGGTTGCGCTGGAACGTCTCGGCGACCACCGCGGCGTTGTTGGAGGAGATGACGATGTGGTCGATGTGGGTGGCGCCGATGCCGCTCATCTAGTGCTCGTGCTGGCCGGGGATGGGGGTCGCGAATTCGACGAGGACGCCGTGGTTGGACTTCGGGTGGAGGAAGCAGATCATGCCGGCGAGGCCGACGCGGGGGGCCTGGTCGATGAGCTCGATGCCTTTGTCGCGGGCGGCTTCAAGCTCTTTGGCGACGTCGTCGGATTCGAAGCAGATGTGGTGCATGCCTTCGCCGCGGTTGGCGAGGAACCGCGCTACGCCGGTATCGTCGCGGGTGGGTTCGAGGAGCTCGATTTCGGAGTTGCCGATCTGGAGGAGGACGCCGCGGACGCCCTGGTCTTCGATGACTTTGTCGGCGGTTACGGGGAGGCCGAGTGCGTCGCGGTAGAACTTGAGGGCTTCATCGGCGGAGTGCACGACGATGCCGACGTGGTGGATTTTAGTGAGCATTGCGGTGGGGGTACTCCTCAGGACGTGGCTTCTTCGATGATGGATTGTGCGCCGGTGCGGCGGGCGCCATCCATGCCCGCGAGGCGGGCGGCGATGGCGTGCCAGTGTTCGCGGTCGTGGTCGATGACGGCGGAGACGAGTTTGCGGTATTGCGAGCCTTCGTCGACGAGGTCTTCGTCGGGGATGGCGGCGAGCTCTTCGAGGAGGCGGTGGCGGCCGCTCTTGAGCTGGTCGAGGACGCTGAAGAAGTCGAGGCTCCGCTTGCGCTCGACGTGCTCGCGATTCCATGCATCGAGGCGGGAGCGGTTGAAGTCGTAGAGTTCGGGGCGACGGCCTTCGCGAAGGTCTCGGAGGGCGGTGACGACTTCGGCTTCCCAGCTCGCGACGTGGCCGACGATATCTTTGACGGACCATTCGCCAATGAAGGGGCGGTCGATGTCGCGGATGCGGCAGGTTTCGATGTTGCGGATGAGCTGGTTCCGCTCGAGCTCGAGCTCGGCGAGGAGTCTTCGGCGTTCGTCGGCGCGGCTGCGGACGTCGTCGTCGCTCATCAGATGAAGACCGGTTCGCGCTGTTCGCCCCAGACTTTGCGGAGGCGGTGGCTGATTTCGCCGAGGGTGACGCGGTTTTCGACGGCCTCGACCATGAGGGGGACGAGGTTGTCGGTGCCGCGGGCGGCCTGTTCGATCCGTGCGAGCATGTGTTCGACGGCGGCGTTGTCGCGGGCGGCGCGGAGCTTGCGGAGCTTTTCGACCTGGCGCTGGCCGATGGCGGGGTCGACGCGGAGGATTTCGGGCTGTTCTTCCTCGGCGACGATGAATTCGTTGACGCCGACGATGATGCGCTCCTTGTTTTCGACCTGCATTTGGTAGCGGTAGGCGGCTTCCTGGATTTCCTTTTGCTGGAACCCTTTTTCGATGGCTGCGAGGGCGCCGCCCATGTTGTCGATGGTGGCGATGTAGTCGCGGGCCTCGGCTTCGAGGCGGTTGGTGAGGTCTTCGACGAAGTACGAGCCGCCGAGGGGGTCGACGACATCGGCGACGCCGCTTTCGTAGGCGAGGATCTGCTGGGTGCGGAGGGCGATCTGGACGGCCTTTTCGGTGGGGAGGGCGAGGGCTTCGTCCATGGAGTTGGTGTGGAGGGACTGGGTGCCGCCGAGAACAGCGGCGAGGGCCTGGACGGTGGTGCGGACGATGTTGTTTTCGGGCTGCTGCGCGGTGAGCGTGGCGCCGCCGGTTTGGGTGTGGAAGCGGAGCATCTGGGAGCGCGGGTTCTTGGCTTCGAAGCGGTCGCGCATGATGTGGGCCCAGAGGCGGCGGGCGGCGCGGAACTTGGCGACTTCTTCGAGGAAGTTGTTGTGGCAGGCGAAGAAGAAGGAGAGGCGGCCAGCGAAGTCGTCGACGTCGAGGCCGGCGCCGATGGCGGCTTCGACGTAGGCGATGCCGTTGGCGAGGGTGAAGGCGATTTCCTGGGCGGCGGTGCAGCCGGCCTCGCGCATGTGGTAGCCGGAGATGGAGATGGTGTTCCACTGCGGCACGTTGTCTTTGCAGTAGGCAAAGATATCGGTGATGAGCCGCATGGAGGGCTTGGGGGGATAAATGTAGGTGCCGCGGGCGATGTATTCCTTGAGGATGTCGTTCTGGACGGTGCCGCCGAGCTTGTCGGGGGAGACGCCCTGGTGCTTGCCGACGGCGACGTAGAGTGCGAGGAGGATGGCGGCGGTGGCGTTGATGGTCATCGAGGTGGTGACCTTATCGAGCGGGATACCGTCGAAGAGGGTCAGCATGTCCTCGATGGAGTCGATGGCGACGCCGACTTTGCCGACTTCGCCGGCGGCCATGGGGTCGTCGGAGTCGTAACCGATCTGGGTGGGGAGGTCGAAGGCGACGGAGAGGCCGGTCTGGCCCTGCGAGAGGAGGTAGCGGTAGCGCTGGTTGGATTCCTCAGCGGTGCCGAAGCCGGCGTACTGGCGCATGGTCCAGAAGCGGCCGCGGTACATGGTGGGCTGGATGCCGCGGGTGAAGGGGAATTCGCCGGGGAAGCCGAGCTGGGTGACCGGGTCCCAGCCTTCGAGGTCTTCCTGGGTGTAGATGGGGTCGATGGGCATGCGACCCGTGGTTTCGAAGGATGGTTGACGTTCGGGGGCGCGCTGGACAGCTTTGGCGTAGGGGCCCTGCAGCCACTCGCGCTTGGTGGTGATTGGCATGCTTGTGCGACTCCGGGGACGCTTGGGCGCGTTCTGGCGAACGGCGGTGCAGTCTCCGAAGTATAGGAGCGGGCTGCGCGAGGCGGCAAACGCGGGGAGGCGCGATGCCTAGGGGTCGCGGGTGTCGCGGGCCTTTTCGCGCAGGCGCTTGAGGCGCTCTTCCTCGAAGTCCACGATGGGGCGGACGATGGCGAGGCGGCGCCGGCGCTCGTGGAGGTCGTCGTCGTAGGTGTGGATGCGCTGTGCCTGTCCCATATAGGGATGTTCGACATGCGGGCAGGCCGTCTGCAATGCGGGAACGACCTGATTTGCGGGCCGGGGTGCGCGGAGCGGGTGCTGCGGGCACGGCGTGCCGAGCGGGGAGCGGGGCGTCGGGGGACGCCGCGGGACGTTCAAGGGGAACTCGTTGACAGAATCAGGGTCTTTACCTCTTGACAAAGGGCCCTATAATCCTCGCCACCATCCGGGCCTGTGCCCGGGGAGTGTTGTTCACAGGGGTCCGATGAGGATGGCAGGCCTCGCCCGAACGCAGTTTTTGAGCTGTCTCCTCGTGGCGCCGGCGTCGCTGGAGACACGTGCGTTCGTTCGGGCGCTGCACGGTGGCGGGCTCGCGGTGCTCGAGCGGGAGCCGGGGGATGCGGCGGTGCGGATGGCGGAATCAGGCGAATTCGACCTCGTGGTCCGGGCGGTGGACGCTGACGGGGTGGGTGGGCTGGTCGATGTTGCGCGGCTGACGGCATGCGGGAGACCGGTGGTTGCGGTGTTCGAGACGGCGACGGCGGAGCTGGTGGCGGAGGCGTTTGCGGCGGGCGCGGATGCGTGCCTCGAGCTGGATGCAGACCCGCGGGTGGTTGCAGCGCAGGTACACGCGGTGCTGCGGCGGGCCGGTGCGTTCGCGAATGCGACGCCGGGGAGCGATGGGGTCCTTCAGGTTGGGGACCTGCTGGTCGATGTTGATCGATGCGAGGTGCAGCGCGGGGGGATGGTGGTACCGCTCACCGCGGCGGAGTTCCGCATCGTGGAGTACATGGCCCGGAATTGCGGGCGGGTACTCAAGCCCCACGAGATCCTGAACGCCGTCTCGGACGATTACCGCTATCTGCCCCGGGAAGCACAGGACGTGTTCAAGGTCTACGTCCGCCGGATTCGGCGGAAGCTCGAGCCGAACGAAGAGGCGCCGCAGTACCTGGTCACCGTGCGGGGCTTTGGGTATCGGCTGGAGGGCGGCCGGCAGCGGGTGATGCTCCCGGCGCGGCACGCCTGAGACGCGTCCGAGGCTCCCAGGCGCTGTCCTCCCCGGAAGGTTGACGTGGGAGAGCACGACAGCGAGCCTGAGGATGTGATTCTCGAGCGCCTGCAGGAAGCCGCTTCGGGCGATGCGACGGTGCGGCAGCTCCGGCGGCGGTATGACCTGCTGCGGCAGGACTATGAGCGGCTGCTCGACCGGCTGGGGGAGCTGGAGGAACGGCTGGAAGCGGCGACGCGGCCGGGGACAGCCGAGCCGCAGAAGACGGTTTCGGGGGCGCTGGCCGAGGCCATCGCTGCACCGCTGCTGCAGCTCCGGCAGGAGTACCTCCTGGCGGCGGCGAGCATTGCCCAGGTGGTGGCGGGGCTGGAGGGGCTCGCGGGGGGCCTGAAGGGGCAGCACGGGGCGGCGGGTGCGTCTTCGGCACGCGGGGAGTCAGCGGCTGCGAGCCCGGAGCGGCAGGAGGGCAGGAGCCGACGTGTCCAGGTGGATGTACGCGGGAGCGGGTTCGGCGAGCTGCTGGATTTCCAGGAGCGGCTTTCGGCGCTCCCGGGGGTGGCACGGGTTTCGATCAACGCGATCGACAACGAGCGGGCGACGCTGGTGGTGGAGCTGGAGCAGGCAGAGTAGCGGCGGGCCGGCTACACTGCGCCGGGTTCATCTGCCCGGACGGAGGCTCTGATGGATATCGAACGGTACAACGCGGAATGGCTGCAGGCGTGGACAGAGAAGGACGTGCCGCGGCTGCTGGAGTTCTACCACCCCGAGACGGAGTACCGGGATTCGCAGGTACCGAACGGGCTGAAGGGGCACGCGGCGCTGAAGGCATACCTCGAGGGGCTGTTTGCGGCGACGCCGCCGATGGCGTACGTGCCTGACGAGGTGTGGCCTATCCCCGGCGGGTATTGCGGCCGGTGGTATTGCACGGTGACGCTGCCGGATGGGTCGACGCGGCGGCTGCGCGGGTTCGACCTCGTGAAGCTGGAAGGGGACCGCATCACGTTCAACGAGGTGTATACGCACAACCTCCCATCGTGAGCCGGGCGGTTCAGCGAAGGCGGCGGAAGAAAGCGATGATGTCGCCTGCGAGGAGGCCGGGCTGTTCGAGCGCGGCGAAGTGGCCGCCGCGCGGCATTTCGCTCCAGTGGACGATGTTGAAGCGCTGTTCGGCCCAGTGCCGGGGCACGCGCCAGGGTTCGCGGGGGAAAACGGCGACGCCGGTGGGGACTTCGACGCGGGGGTAGACGAAGCCGGCGGGGTCGCGGCGCGCTTCGTAGTAGATGCGGGCGGCGCTGGCCACGCTGTTAGGTGCCCAGTAGAACATGAGGTTGGTGAGGAGGACGTCTTTCGAGAAGGTTTTCTCGAGGTTGTCGCCGACGTCGCCCCAGGTATGGAACTTTTCGACGACCCAGGCGGCGAGGCCGGCGGGTGAATCGGACTGGGCGAGGGTGAGGGAATCGGGCTTGGTGCCCTGGGTGAGGGAGTAGCCGGTTTCGTTGGCCTGGAAGGCTTCGCGGGTGGCGATGTGCTGGCGGTCTTCTTCGGTGGGATTGGCCGGGGGCTGGGCGAAGACGAAGTTGAGGTGGGCGCCAATGACGTGTTCGGGGAAGGCGGATGCCATTTTCGCGGAGATGATGCCTCCCCAGTCGCCGCCCTGGACTCCGTAGCGCTGGTAGCCGAGTTCGCGGGTCATGAGGGTGTCGAAGGCGGCGGCGATGCGGCTGATGCCCCAGCCGCGCTCGCGGGGTTTGCCGCCAAAACCGAACCCGGGGAGTGCCGGGATGACGAGGTCGAAGGCGTCGGAATCGGCATGCCCGTGGGCACCGGGGTTTACGAGGCGGTCGATGATGAAATAGAACTCGAAGATGGAGCCGGGCCAGCCGTGGATGAGGAGGAGGGGGATGGCTCCGGGTTTTCCGCTCTTGATGTGCCAAAAGTGGATATCGACACCGTCGACTTCGGCAAGGTAGCCGGGGTAGCGGTTGAGGTGGCCTTCGTGGAGACGCCAGTCGTATCCGTTGGCCCAGTAGTCACAAAGCTCGCGGATGTAGTCGAGGTTGGCGCCGTAGTCCCAGCCGGCGCCGGGGAGCTGCTCGGGCCAGCGGGTGCGGGCGAGCCGTTGGCGGAGGTCGGCGAGGACGTCGTCGGCGACGTGGATGGTGAAGGGGCGGGTGCTCATGTCGGGGAATGATAGCGAGCGCGGCAGCGGGATGCCTTGACCGCCAACCGGGGGTGAACCTAGCATGAAGCGGCGGCGCTGAGGTAGCTCAGTTGGTAGAGCACGGCACTGAAAATGCCGGTGTCCTCGGTTCGATCCCGAGCCTCAGCACCAGGCATGTTGCGAGCGCGGGCCCGGCCGGTTGGCCGGGCCCGCGGTGTTTTTGGGGATGCGCTCAGGCGGGTTGGAACGTCTCCCAGGGGCGTCCGGGGAGAAAGTGGCCGTACCGGGCCACATCGACGAGGTCGGCGGCGCCGGTCCAGCGGTCGCCGGCCCCTGCAAGCGAGAGGTCGATGAACGGCTCCCAGCGGGCCGGGTCGAGCGGCTCCCCGCCGGCGCCGCGGAGCGACACGACCCGGAAGCGCTCGTCGCCGGGGAAAACGGCGAGCGTGGCCGTGCATTCCGGGGCGGCGCCGGTGCGAACGACGAGCCGGGCGAGGCGCCGGGCGATGATCGCACCTGCGCGGTCGGGCTTGTAGAGGTCCTTGCCGGAAAGGGCGCCGCCCCCGATAGGGACGCGGGGGCCGTAGGCATCGATGACGAGTTTCTTGCCGCTCAGCCCGTTGTCGCCGTCGGGGCCTCCGAAGACGAAGTTCCCGGCACCGTTCACCTCGATGTCGGGTAGGTCCGGCTCGAGGCCGGGGATGGCTTCGGCGGCCTCGGAGAGGACCGCTTCGAGCGCGCCGCGGACCGAGCGGCGGAGTTCGACCGGGTCGCCGGCGGGCGCCTGCTGGAGCGAGGTGCTGAACGAGCGGAGGCGGGAGGCCGGGCCCTGACGCTCGAGCACGATAATCACCTTCCCATCGGGGCCAAGGAGGAGGTCGGGCCGTTCACTCCGGAGCCGTTCGAGGGCGCGGGCGAGACGTCCGGCGAGCCAGTGCTCGGCAGGAAGGTCGTTGGTCCCGGGGGAGTCGACGGCGTAGCCGGTCACGATGGACTGGTCGTCAGAGAAGGCGCGGCCTTCCTCCTCGCCGTCGAGCAGGGGCCCGAGGCAGAGGTCGGTGGCGACGGTGAGGGTCTCAGGGAGCGGGGTCCACCGGTCGCCCGCGGGGAGGGCGGGGTCGACCGGGCTGCCGAAGCCGGCGGAGGCGTAGACCTGCCGGGCGATGCCGTCGATGTCGATGTCGGTAGCACCCGAGCAGGCGATGCGGCCGGTGATGAAGACGCTGCGCCGGTGGACGGCGACCTCGAGGCCGACGAGCGCGCGCCGCTCCCGCCGGCCGGCTTCGGCGACGAGGGCATCGGCAACGGCGTCTGCGAGCTTATCGGGATGACCGGGGAGAACGAATTCCGCGGGAAAGAGCTGGGACCTCATTGGGGAACTCCTTCGGATGGTTCGACTGGGCGTTAGGAGGAGAAAGGAGGCGCAGCTGCCAGGATGGCCGGGCGGCCCGGCGGTGCGGTGGGATTGAGCAGAACCAAGCAATTGGCGAACGGTTCCAGGTCACCGGAGAATCCGTCCCGAGTCAGGGCAACGCCGACGTGGGCGCGCAGAAGCGTCTGCCCAAGCTCCTTGCCCGGGTCACCGACGAATCCGTCGGTGATGATGACCGCGCGGCGGACCGCGTTGTCCCGCATGTGCGCGGCAACGCAGCGGATGTCGGTGCCCCCGGTCGTGATGCAGTCACCCCGGCGGAGCTGGGCGAGGGTGACGTCGGCCACCTGCGTCGAGAAGAGATGCACGCGAGGGTGGACGAACTCGCTGCAGTCGAGCACTGCCGCGTAGAGGGCAGGGATGATGCGGGAGACGGAGCCACTGACGTCGAGGTACACGTGGACCCGCTCGCCGACCGGGAGGACCGACGGCAGGGTGAGCGGTGCTCGATAGAGGAGCGGCCGATGGCCGAGGGCACGGAGCACGACGGCGCGGCGGTCGAACGCCGGGATGGCGCTGTCGACGCTGCGCGGGTCGGCGACGAGCCTGCGGATGGGCGAGGCGGCGGAGCTGGTCTGTCCTGCGATGCGCAGCAGGAGGCTGCGCAGGACAGCCCGGTTCCCGGGGGTCGGGCGGGGTTTCACGACCAGTTCGGCCATCGTACCGATGCTGGAGCGGCCCTTGGGGCCCTGCGGGTCGAGAGCTGGCCAGTACTTGGCGGCGCGCCGAACGGCATCGGTGAGCGACCGCTCGAGTGCCCGGTCGGCGGCGCCCCGGTCGGGCCCTGGCGTATGGGAGCCGAGCAGCGGTGTCCCGGCTGCCGCCGCTTCGGGGACCGCGCCGCGGAAGACCGAGTAGAGGTCGTCGTAGGTGGCGCCGGCGGGCGAGTAAAGCTGGCGATAGACGGCGGCGACTTCCTCCAGGCCGGGGACTGCGAGTGCGGGAACCTGCCAGGCTGAGGGGTCCCCGTCGTGGCGCCAGCCGGCCGGGGGCCGGAGCAGGCATTCGGGGAACCGCTCATCGGAGTAGAAGTCCGTCAGCAAGCTGGTGTAGCCCGGTTCGGGGAACATCCGGCAGAGCGTGGCGTTGATGACCGCGTCGAAGACGAGGTTGTCGAGCGCCGTCGGTTGAGCGCAGCGCCGGGTATGACCGAGGAGGATGTGGTGGAGCTCGTGCATGACGAGCATGAACAGTCGTTCGGGGGTCGCGGCGTACGCTTCGACGAACTCCGGATTGATGAGCATCCGGGGACGGATGCGGCATTCGGTGCGGGCGGTCGGCGCCTCGGTGGACGGGACGACTTCGAGGACTTGGAGCAGCGCGCGGACCGCAAGGGTGCCCGCGGGGAAGGCGTCGAGGATGCGCTCTTCAAGTTCGGCCGGGGTGATGGTCATGCTGACCTCCAGGTGGGCGGGATGAGGAGGACGGCGGTGCGCCGGGGGACGAGCCGGGAGAAGTTCGGCTCCTTGGCAGCGAGGTAGACGGTGTCTGAGCTCTTCGAGAGGACCGTGACGACGGAGAGCGGGTCGGCTTCCGCGGCGGTCGCGAGACCGAGGTCGGCGGAGACGACTGCGACGGGCGGGAGTGGCAGTTCGGGGACGCGCCCGGCGACGAGCCGCCGGAGGAGCCGCTCGGCCTCACGCCAATCTCCCGGCAGGTCGAGGCCGAGCCAGCGGGCGTATTCGCCGGGCCCCGCCGGGTCGCGCCACGGCGGGAGCTCCGGAGGCATGGAGAACTGGATACCAGGGAGGTCGACCCGGGAGCCGCTGAAGGTGATCTGGGTGGGCGGCGGGCCCATGTTCTCGAGCGTTCCCGGGGCGGCCGGCGGCCACCCCCGGAGACGGGCCTCAGCGGAGGAACGTGCGAGCCGCGCGGTCATGCGCCTGCCTCCCTGAGCGCGGCCCGGGTCTCGCTCCAGCTGCGGAGCGCTGCGTCGACCTCGTCCGGGGTCTCGAAGTGGTCCGCGTTGAAGAGCGCGCAGAGGAGGTTGGTGACCAGCGGACGCTCGGCATCGCCGCCGGGCAGCCCCGATAGGAGTGCCTCGACCCGCTTCCACACCCGGAACCGGCGGTGGCTGACGTACGTGCGGGTGGAGACCGACTGGGGTGTCCAGAGCGCGGCGCTCAGGGCTGCTGTCTCCTCGGCGACCGAGGCGACGAGGGTGCCGGCCGCGCCTGATTCGATGAGGGCGAGCGCAAGCGCATGCCGGCCGCCCGCCGGGAGCTCCGCGAGGGCGTCGGCGACGAGGGCGGACCGCTCTTGCCGCGAGAGGTCGCCGGCGTGGACGGCGAGCAGTGCGCGGCGGACCGGGTCCTTCTCGGTGAGCACCCACGAGCGAGGGTCGTCGCCCGGGACGGCGCCGAGGCGCCAGGCTTCGCGATGTGCCGTGACCACCTTCAGCGGGTCAGGCGTGACGCCCTGGGCGGGAAGCGGGATGGAGCACTGCAGCGCGAGGAGCGCCGACTCTTCGAGCGTCGCGCCAGGGCTGCCGGTGCGCCGTGCGGCGTGGACTGCCACGACGTTCCGGAGAAGCTGCGCTGCTCGACGCCCGCTCAGGGGGATGCCGCCCTCGCGGAGCAGTTCGACGGCGAGGCGGACGTATCGCGCGAGCGGCGCCCGGTGCTCTTCGAGGAGGCGCGGCAAGAGCGTGCGTCCGCGGCTGACGGCCTGGGCCAGCCCGGAAGCGGCGGCCGGGCCGACCGGCGCACCGCTCAGCCGGATGAGCGCCTCGCGTTCGTCCTCGGTGAGGGCGGACCAGTCCGGCATCTCCACGATGAAGGCGAAGCGGTCGGCGAGGGCGGCGTCGAGCGGGCCGGCGCCGGGGTAGAGCGGCGCATCGAGAGCGTCGTCGTCTCCGCCGGGCGGGTTCATCGCAGCCCAGCGGTAGACCAGTCCCTCGAGCGGGAGCCCGAGAACCCGCCGCTCGTGGATGATGGGGAACATCTTGTTCTGGATGTCGTGGCGGCAGCGGGAGACTTCATCGAAGAAGACCGCCTGGGCCCCCCAAATGGCCGCCGGGGTTCGGATGAACTCGAGCCGGCCGTCCGGGCCGGGGACCGGGTAGCCGACGAGGTCGTCGAAGTTGAGGAGCGCGGCGTTATAGTGGCGCCACTCGAGCCCGAGCGCGGCAGCGACCCGTTCCAGCAGGTACGACTTGCCGGTGCCGTGGGGGCCGATGAGGAGCAAGGGGTCGCCGCTGATGAGCGCCCCGAGGAGCACGGGCTCGATGCGATGGACGCCGACGACGCCGAGCGCCGCGAAAAGGCCGGGCGCCGGCGACCCGGCCGCGGCGGGGGTCGGGGTCTCGCCGGCCGCCGGTGCGGATTTGGACCGGGCAGTTCGCGGCGGCATCAGCACGCCCCCCCGGCGGCCTGCAGCTCGATGGCGCGGCCGTCGAAGCGCATGAGGAGGCCGCGAAGGTCCCGCTTCAGGGTCCGGACGATGGGCTCGACGTCTTCCAGGAGGAGCGCAAGCGAGGCGCCGGTGTGGAGCAGCAGGTCGACTGTGGTGCCGTGGTGCTCGATGGCCGTGATGCGGCCGACGACCGGCGCGCTAAGGATGCGGTGATTGGTGACGGGGAACCGAAGCGAAGCGAACATGGGTTACCTCCAATCGGTCCTGGCTGTGGCACCTTCCGGGGCTGCCGGGGTTGCCGGGCGGTCATCGGGCCAGGTCCCTCGCGCCACTCGTGATTGGACTGGACGTTCGCACGCGGCGTTCGCCGCTGCTTGGTTTCGGCGCCGCACTGCTGGTGATGTGCGGCTGATGGTTCCGAGGCGCCTCCTTTCCGGGGCAGCAAAAAGCCCCTCACTGGCGGAGGGGCTGGCAGACTCGCGCGCCGTTCGCCCCTCCATGGACCGAGGGGCGGGTTTTGAAAGAACCCGCCGTTGGTTGCCCCGCATACGGGGCCGCGTCGTGCTGGCACCTTGGCGGCGAGACCAGGTTGCCGGGCAGTCGTGCTGCCTCTCTGGACGCTTCGACCTGTATCCTAGCCGGCGGCGCCGGCTTGTCAAGAGCAGCCCGGGTAGGTGACGGGCGCTCTCGAGTGGTGGCTCCCCGGCGAGGATTCGAACCTCGAACCTAGCGGTTAACAGCCGCGCGCTCTACCGTTGAGCTACCGGGGAACGGATTGAGTTTCGGACGCGCGGGCGGGATACGCAACCGGCGCGCTCCCGAAGATGGCAGCGCGGGGACCCGGATGTTGGGATGCCGGGGCGGGGACGCGACAGGCCAAGGCGGTCGTACCTGTGAGGGACTGTACGCGGGACGACCGCCGGCGGGGAGTCACTTGCGCCCCCAGGTGGATCCCCCCGCCGGCGGCCGTGATTTGAAGTGTGGAGGCGGCGGGCGGGAGCTTCACCGGAAATCGGCAAGGCGGCCGTAAAATGCCGGCAAACTCGGGAAGGCGGTTCGCGGCGTGGCAGTTCCTGTCGTTGGGCTCATTGGGTGCGGCCACATCGGCCGATTTCATTCGCGGAATCTCCGCGGCGCGATCCGGTCGGGCGTGGTCGAGGCGCGCTATGCGGCGGTCTGCGACCGCGACCGTTCGCGGGCGGAGGCGTTTGCGGCGATCACGGGTGCGGAGCTGGTGACGGACGATGCAGCGGAGCTGCTGGCGTTCCCGGGGCTGACGGCGGTGTACATCTGCACTGAGACGGCGGAGCACCCGGCACTCGTGGAGGCGGCAGCCGAGCGGGGGCTGGACATCTTCTGTGAGAAGCCGCTGGCGCGGACGCTCGGGGAGGTGGAGCGGATGGTGGAGGCGGTGGAGCGCGCGGGGGTGGTGCACCAGGTGGGGCTCGTGCTGCGGTATTCGCCGGTACTGACGGTGCTGGCGGAGCTGATGCGGGACCCGGGGCTCGGCCCGCTGCTCACGGCGCATCTGCGCGACGACCAGTTTTTCCCGGTCCGGGGGCACTACCGGAGCACGTGGCGCGGGAGCTTCGAGCGCGCGGGGGGCGGCACGCTCATCGAGCACTCCATTCATGACGTGGACGTGTTCAGGTGGCTGTTCGGTGAGGTAACGGCGGTGCGGTGCCACACGCGCGAGGCGACGCCGGGCCATGCAGGAGTCGAGGATGTGGCGCTGGTGACGTTTCAGCACGAGGGCGGACACCAGACGACGTTGAGCTCGGTGTGGCACGGGCTGGATGACCGGCCCTCGACGCGGTACCTGGAGGTGTTCTTCGAGGGGGGCTATTTTGCGACGGAGCACGATTTCCTCGGGCCGATCCGGGTGCAGGGGCGGAGCGGTCCGGTTCGCGAGATGTCGGCCGAGGAGGTCTTCGAGCGGTACGTGGAGCTGGCGGGGCTGGATGGGCGCGGGGCGGAACTGGCGCGGGCCGGGATGCTCGAGGATGTAGCGTTTCTGCAGTGCGCGGCTTCGAGGCGGGCGGCCTTCCCGGATTTCGGTACGGCGCTGGCGGCGCACCGGGTGGTGGATGCGTGCTACCGGAGCGCTGCGGAAGCGCGGGAGATTGCGCTGGTATAGGTTGCGGGTTCGAGGTATCGACCGGGCCTATGGCTGAGTGCGAATGCCTGTTTACGTGTCGATAGCGTTCGGATAGCATTGGGCCATTCGGCCCGTGTTCGGTGCCAGACCAGCGAAGGGACGGGCCGCGCCCGCCCGAGGAGCAGGAGATGACGACTGAAGTCTTGAAGGACCTCTACGAGATTGGGGAGATGCCGCCGCTCGGCCATGTGCCGAAGAAGATGTACGCGCAGGTGATCCGGCAGTCGCGCTTTGGGCAGCCGACGCAGGCGTTCCAGGTCGAGGTCATCGATGTCCCGGAGCCGGGGCCGGACGACGTGCTGGTGTACGTGATGGCTGCGGGTGTGAACTACAACAACGTGTGGGCGGGTCTCGGGGTGCCGGTGGATGTCATCGCGGCGCGGCAGAAGGAAGGGCAGCCGTGGGACCACCACATCGGCGGTTCGGATGCCTCAGGCATTGTGTGGGCGGTGGGGTCGAACGTGAAGAACTGGAAGGTGGGTGACGAAGTCGTCATCCATTGCGGGACGTGGGACGTCCACGCGCCGGAAGTGAAGGCGGGGCTGGACCCGATGTATCACCCCAGCTACCGGATTTGGGGGTACGAGACAACGTGGGGCTCGTTTGCGCAATTTACGCGGGTGCAGGCGCACCAGTGCATGCCGAAGGCGCCGCACCTGACGTGGGAAGAGGCCGCTGCGCCGACGCTGGTCGGCGCGACGGCGTACCGGATGCTGTTCGGGTGGCCTCCGCATGATGTAAAGGAAGGGGATGTGGTGCTGGTGTGGGGGGGCGCCGGCGGGCTGGGGTCGATGGCGATTCAGCTTGCGGCGCAGGTGGGTGCGAAGCCGATTGCGGTGGTTTCGAGCGAATCGAAGTACGAGTTTTGCCAGCGGCTCGGGGCGGTTGGCTGCATCAACCGGAAGGCGTTCGACCACTGGGGCCGCCTGCCGGACTGGACCGACAACGAGGCGATGGCGAAGTTTACGGCGGGCGCGCGGGCGTTCGGCAAGGCTATCTGGGACATCCTCGGCGAGCGGAAGAACCCGCGTATTGTGTTCGAGCACCCGGGGCAGGATACGGTGCCGACCTCGATGTTCGTGTGCGACACGGGCGGGATGGTGGTCATCTGCGCGGGGACCACGGGCTACAACGCGGACGTGGACCTGCGCTACCTGTGGATGCGGCAGAAGCGGCTGCAGGGTTCGCACTTTGCGAATGATGAGCAGGCGTACGCGTTCAACGACCTCGTGGTCCAGGGGAAGATCGACCCCTGCCTGTCGAAGGTGTTCCGGTTCGAGGAAACGGGTCTCTGCCACCAGCTGATGTATGAGAACCGGCACCCGGACGGGAACATGGCGATTCTCGTGGGTGCGACGCGCGAGGGCCTGAAGACGCTGAAAGGCGCCTGAGGCCAGGGGACGAGGCATGATGGCGCGCCCGGCTCGAGATCGAGCCGGGCGCGTCTTGCACCGGGGCCTGCAGCCAGGCAACGAGCGCGCCGCATCGAAGACACGCGAGGGGTCGTCGCCGGTCGTGAAGGGCGGGGACTCCCCCCTGCTGACGCCGGGAAAAGCCTGCGGGCGGTAGGCCCGCGCATCGTCTTTAGGGTGCGGGTGGCGGATACTGCGGAGACACGAGAAATCAAACAGGACTGTCGAATGGCCAGGGATTACGCAGCTGACATTTCGGACCCCATCGCGCGGGAGATCGTCACGAACGTGGGCGTTTGGGTGGATCGCGAGGTGAAGCCGGTCGCGAGCCACTACGAGCACGCGGACGAGTTCCCGGAGCCGCTGGTGAAAGGGATGTCCGAGATGGGGCTCTTCGGCATCAAGATCCCGGAGCGGTACGGCGGGCTCGACCTGACGTTCGAGTGCTACGCGGGGGTGTGCATGGAGCTTGCGCGGGGCTGGATGAGCCTCGCGGGCATCATCAACACGCATGTGCTGGTTGGGTATGCGATCAGCGAATACGGGACCGAAGAGCAGAAGCAGAAGTACCTGCCGCGGATGGTGGAGCCGGAGATTCGCTGTGCGCTGAGCATCACGGAGCCGGACGCAGGCTCGGATGCGCAGGCAATCAAGACGACGGCGCGCCGGGACGGGGACGACTACATCATCAATGGCCAGAAGATGTGGGTGACGAACGGCCAGCGGGCCGGGGTCTACCTGGTGCTGACGAAGACCGACCCGGAGGCGCAGCCGCGGCACCGGGGCATCACGGCATTCCTCGTCGATGCGGGGACGCCGGGGTTTACGCCGGGGCGAAAGCTGGAGAAGCTGGGCTATAAGGGCGTGGAGACGACGGAGCTGACGTTCGATGATGCGCGGGTGCCGGCATCGCAGGTGCTGGGCGGCAAAGAGGGGCAGGGGTTCCAGCATGTGATGAGCGCGTTGGAGGTGGGGCGCATCAACGTGGCGGCGCGCGGCGTGGGGGTGGCGCAGGCGGCGTTCGATGATGCGATCCGGTACGCGCAGAAGCGGGAGGCGTTTGGGAAGCCGATATTCGAACACCAGGCGCAGCAGCTTCGGCTTGCGGAGATGATCACGAAGATCAGGGCGGCGCGGCTGCTGACGCTGGATGCAGCGCGCAAGAAGGACTCGGGCGTGCGGAGCGACCTCGACGCAGGGATGGCGAAGCTGTTCGCGACGGAGATTGCGCAGGAATGCGTGCTGGATGCGATGCGCATCCATGGCGGCGTGGGCTACAGCAAGGAGCTGCCGCTCGAACGGTACTACCGCGATGCGCCGCTGATGGTGATTGCGGAGGGGACGAGCGACATTCAGAAGATTGTCATTGCCCGGAACATCGTGAAGGAGTACCCGGTCTAGCGAACGGGGCGGGCCGGAAAGAGATTCGAGTGCACAAGGAGCTGCAAGTAATGACCGTGTACGACGGGCGCGACAAGTTCGGCCGCTACTACGAGGACTTCGAGGTCGGGGACGTGTACAAGCACTGGCCCGGCAAGACCATCACGGAAGCGATGGACCATCTGTTTTGCGATATCACGATGAACCATCATCCGCTGCACAGCGACCGGTGGTATGCGGAGGAGGAGACGCACTTCAAGCAGAACGTGGTGGTGGGGAACCTCGTGTATTCACTGGTGTTAGGGATGAGCGTGCCGGACGTCTCGGGGAAAGCGATTGCCAACCTCGAGATCGAGAGCCTGAAGCACCTGAAGCCGACGTTCCACGGGGACACGATCCGGGCGGAGACGACGGTGCTGGAGAAGAAGGAGACGTCGGACGGGACGCGGGGCATCGTGACGGTGGAGACGCGCGGCTTCAACCAGCGCGGGGAAGAGGTGTGCTATTTCCGCCGCAAGGTGATGGTGCCGAAGCGGCCGAAGGCGGAGTAGGATACCGGGCACGATGCCCGCTGACCCGCCACAGCGGAAGCTCCCGTTCGAACTGCAGCCTGGCGAGGCGGTGCTGGCGTTCGTTCGGCGCCACTGGCTGTATTTCTCGCTGCGGATGGCGGGCATCGTGCTTGCGGGTGTCGGGGGAACGGCGGTCGCGGTCGCAGCGGTGCTGCTGACGTTCGGGTTCCGGGGCTGGCCGGGCCTAGCGGCCGGTGTAGTGATTGCGGCGTGGGTCGGCTACTGGGCGGTACGGGGGTACTTCACGTGGTATCGCTATCAGCATGACATCTGGGTGGTGACGAATCAGCGGCTGGTGGATTCGCTGAAGCGGCACTGGTTCCACCACGAGATGGCATCGACGGACCTCGTGGATGTGGAGGACCTGCGGGTCGAGCGCCATGGGGTGCTCCAGACGGTGTTCGACTTCGGCGATGTGCAGTGCCAGACGGCGGGCGTGGTGCAGAACTTTGTGCTGCGGGGCATCCCGGCCCCGGCGAAGCTGCTGGCGGTGGTCGACGGGGCAAGGGATGCGGCGAGGCGAGCGCTCGGGGCGGCGGAGGGGCTGCGCTAACAGGCGATTTACGTTGACCTGATGACGGCGGCCGCGCCGGCGGAGTAGCCTCTCGGCATGGCAACACGGCGACGGGTGCTGGCCGGGCTGGGGCTGGGGCTGGCGGCGCCGGGGCTATTCTGGCGCGGCGCAGGGAGCGGGGGGCGGGCGGTGAGCGGGCCAGGCGCCGCGGAACCGGGCGCGCTGTACCGCGCGACTATCCCGCTGGTCGGGACGGATGGTCCGCGGCCGAGCATCGAGCTTTCGCTTCGGAACCCGTACCAGGGCGGGGCGGTCTACGTGCGGGTGGCGAACGCGACGGCGGGAAGTGCGCGCATCTTTGGGAGGGTCTCGCCGCTGAGCCCGGGAGCAGGGGGCCTGGAGGGGTTCGTGGGCATCGGAGTGGGTGACCCGCCGGGACCGACGACGGTGGAGGTGATGGCGACCGATGCGGTTGGGGGGAGCTTTCGGTTCGTTGAACCGGTCACGGTGCGGCAGACGCAGTGGACGTACGACGACATTTGGCTTCCGCCGCCCGACCCGGATGCGCCGCCTTCGGACGAGCCCCCGCTCGAGCCCGAGCAGCCGCGGCTGGATGCACTGTACGCGAGGGTCACGCCGAGGCGGTGGGAGCTTCCGTTCATCATCCCGATTGAGCTCGGCGGCGATGTTTGGGTGAGCGGCTATTTTGGAGAACAGCGGTCGTTCAACGGGGGGCCGCGGACGGGGCACCACGGGGGCACGGACATCGCTGCGCCGACGGGGACGCCGGTCCGGGCGACCAATCACGGGACGGTGGTGATGTCGGAGCTGACCCTGGTGCGGGGGAACCTGGTGGTGGTGGACCACGGCGGGGGCGTGCTCTCGTGCTATGGCCACCTTTCGGAGCGAACGGCGGAGGTGGGCGCTGCGGTGCGGCGGGGGGATGTGGTGGGCCTGGTCGGCTCGACGGGGCTCTCGAGCGGCCCGCACCTTCACTGGGAGCTGAGCGTCGCGGGGGTGCTGGTGGACGGACTGCGCTGGCTCGACGGAACGCAGGGGTTTTAGGGGCGGGCGCTTCGGGCCGGGGGATGTTCGAGACGCATGGGGAGGGGCGGCTTGCGCGAGGATCCTCGAGAATGGCACGCTGAGAGGTGAGGGGAACGCAGGCGCGGGACCGCCTGCACGAAGCAGAGCTCGAGGCTGGCCATGCCGCCAGGAAAGGCTACGTAGCAGGGCATGATCGTCGCGCAGCGCCTCGCCATCGTCACCGCAGTCCTTACGGTCGTTCTCATCGGAGTCGGGGCTTTCGTCCGGGCCACGGGCTCGGGCCTGGGGTGCCCGGACTGGCCGCTGTGTCACGGGCAGGCTGTGCCCCCGGGACACCAGGAGGCGTGGATCGAGTTTTCGCACCGGTTCGTTGCCTCGATTGTCGGCCTGCTGGTCATCGCCACGGCGGCGGCGGCGTGGAAGTACTACCGACACGTGCCGCTCATCACGTGGGTGGCGACGGCGACGGTGCCGCTGGTCGGCTTCCAGGGGCTGCTGGGCGCGATCACGGTGGTGCGGGAGCTTCCGCCGGAAATCGTGGCGACCCATTTGGTGACAGCGATGCTCGTGCTTTCGTGCGTGGTGGTGGTCGCAGTCGGGATGTGGATGGAGGATGAGCGGCACCGGGGGTTTTTCGAGCGGACGGCTGGCCTGGGCCGGCGACCGGGCGCGTGGGCGCTTGCGGGGCTGGCGTGGCTGGCGGTGACATTTTGGGTAGGCGGCTACATGGCCGAGAGCGGCGCATCGACCGCGTGCTCGGGCTGGCCGCTGTGCAATGGCAGCGTTGTGCCGAGCGCGGACGACCAGGAGATTACGCACATGGTGCACCGGTACCTTGCGGGGGGCTTCGTGCTCATCGTGGTGCCGGCGCTGGTCATGGCGTGGCGGAGGAGGGAGAGCTGCCGTGGGCGCGGCCGTACGCGATAGCGCTTGGCGCGCTCTACGCGGGGCAGGTGCTGGTTGGAGCGCTGAACGTGTGGTACACGTTCCCGGACCCGCTGACGGTGGCGCATACGGCCATCGCAGGGTGCATCTGGGGTGTGTTGAGCGCGGGGGCAGCCCTGGGCTTCTACGTGCCGTACCGGTCCGCGGCGGGGGTCCGGGCGCTTCCCCGGGCTGAGGCCCCCGCATGACAGCAGAGCTGACGTTCCCGGCGCGCGCCTCGCTGCTCACGACGGTCCGCAACTACGTGGTCCTGACGAAGCCGCGGGTGATTTCGCTGCTGCTCGTGACGACGGTGCCGGCGATGGTGGTCGCGGCCGGGGGCTGGCCGGGGACTTGGCTGGTGCTGGCGACACTCATTGGGGGGACCGCTTCGGCGGCGGGAGCGAATGTCATCAACTGCTGGTACGACCGCGACATCGACGCCATCATGCGGCGAACCGCGGAGCGGCCGACCGTGACGGGGGCGATACCGCCGGGGCATGCGCTAACCTTTGGCGTCGCGCTGGGCGCGGGCGCGTTCGTCTTCCTGTGGGCGACGACCACACTGGCGGCAGCCGTACTGGCGCTCGCGGCACTGCTTTTTTATGTCTTCATCTACACCATGTGGCTGAAGCGGCGGACGCCGCAGAACATCGTGATCGGCGGCGCGGCGGGTGCGTTTCCGCCGGTGGTGGGGTGGGCCGCGGTGACGGGAGACGCGCCGCTGGCGGCGTGGGTGATGTTTGCGGTGGTGTTCTTTTGGACGCCGCCGCATTTCTGGGCGCTTTCGCTCAGGTTGGAGAACGACTATGCGCGGGCAGGCGTGCCGATGCTGCCGGTGACGAATGGTCCCGGCTACACCCGGGCGCAGATTTTGCGCTACACGGTGATGCTCGTGCCGGTGACGCTCCTGCTCGGCCCGGCGGCAGGGCTGGGGTGGCTGTATTACGGTGCTGCGACGGTGCTGGGGGCGGTCTTCACATGGATGGCGTGGCGGCTGTGGCGTGACCCGTCATCACAGCGGCCGATGCGGGTATACAAGTTTTCACTGCTGTACCTGGGGCTGCTGTTCGTGGCGATGGGCCTCGACGGGGCGTTCTGAGCCGTCCTCGCCGGGGTGCTCGACCGGAGGCATTGGGGGGAAGGTGGGGCAGCCGACAAGGGCGACCGGTACCCTCCTGACGGGCCAGGTGTCCGTTCCTTGACAGGGCAGGGGGGCGGGTCTATAACTCGATTGCGACGCCGTTCACAACCGAAACCCCGGCGCGGAGTGTGTCCGCCGCCGGGCGATGTCACGGGTCGGGAGGGGAGCCAGGAGTATGCCGTCTACCGGGAAACTGCGAGTCATCCGCCGGGTCAACCTGCTGATTTCCGCGGCGCTCCTGGCCATCGCGACGATTTCCCCGGCATTTGCCGGGTGGGGAATGCCGGACCCCATCACCGACCAGGCAAAGCGGATTCAGGACCTTTGGGTGTTCACGCTCATCATCGCCTTGGCGGTGTTTTTCGCGGTCGAGGGGGCCCTGCTGTACGCGATCATCCGCTACCGGAAGCGGGGCGATGAGCTGCCGAAACAGACGCACGGGAGCACGGCGCTCGAAATCGTGTGGACGTCGATCCCGGTGCTCATCGTCATTGCGCTCTTCTCGTACTCGTTCATCGTGCTGCGGGACGTAGAGAAGAAGGCGCCGGAGGACGCGCTGTCGGTAGACGTGACCGGCTTCCAGTTTTCGTGGGAGTTCGTGTACAGCCTGAACGACCTCGGGACGAATACGGACCCGAACGCTGACGGACAGATTTCCATCATCGGGACGGCGGCACAGGAGCCGACGCTGGTCATCCCCGTCGGCGAGCCGGTGGAGTTTCGCCTTAAGTCGAACGATGTCATCCATGCGTTCTATGTTCCGAATTTTCACTACAAGCTCGATGTCGTGCCTGGCCGCGATAACCGATTTGTGATTACTGCCAATGAGACCGGCGAATTCACGGGCAGTGTGCGGAGCTGTGCGGGCTGAACCATGCGTTGATGCGGTTCCATCTGCGGGTCGTGGAGCGGGATGAATTCGACCGGTGGGTTGCGGAGCAGGCGGCAGCGAATTCGACGGTTCGGCAGCCGTGATGACGACGTGGGCTGAGTGCCGGTGTGAGGGCCGGCAGGTTTTGAAGACTGACGCCAAGGAAGCCCGGGAGGAAGCATGACGAGCATCGCAATTCCACGACCGGCGTACGCCGAACGGCCCTGGATCCTCGACTGGTTGATGACCGTCGACCACAAGAAGCTGGGGATCCTCTACCTGTACACGACGATGTTTTTCTTCGCGGTGGGCGGCATCCTTGCGCTGCTCGTGCGGACGCAGCTGGCGGTGGCGGACAACACGTTCGTGAACAACGACGCGTACAACCAGATTTTCACCATGCACGCGTCGGCGATGCTCTTCCTGTTCATCATCCCGGTGTGGGCAGGCTTCGGGAACTACATCGTGCCGCTGCAGATTGGCGCGGCTGACATGGCGTTCCCGCGGATCAACGCGCTGTCGTTCTGGCTCATCCCGCCCGCCGGACTGCTGATGTTCTCCGGCTTCCTCTTCGGCGGTGCCGCAGACGCCGGGTGGACGGCCTACAGCCCGCTGGCGCGGGGTTCGGGGGTTGGGCTGGACCTCTGGATCATCTCGGTCATCATCCTTGGCGTGTCGTCGACCATTGGCGCCGCGAACTTCATGGTGACGATGTTCCGGATGCGGGCGCCGGGGATGACGATGTTCCGGATGCCGATTTTCTGCTGGACGATGCTGGTGACGGCGGTGCTCCAGCTGTTGGCGACCCCGGTCCTGGCCTCGGCGCTGGCGATGCTCTACATCGACCGGAACTTCGGGGGTTCGTTCTTCGACCCGAACGGGGGCGGGAACGCGATTCTCTGGCAGAACATTTTCTGGTTCTACTCGCACCCGGCGGTGTACATCATGATTCTGCCGGGGATGGGGATCATCTCTGAAGTCCTGCCGGTCTTCGCGCGGAAGCCGCTCTTTGGTTACAAGGCGTTCGTCTTTGCGACGATGGGCATCGGAGGCCTGGGCTTCAGCGTGTGGGCGCACCACATGTTCACGACGGGAGCGGTGCTGAAGCCGTGGTTCGGGTTCATGACGTTCATGATCGGCGTGCCGACAGGCGTCAAGATGTTCAACTGGCTCGGGACGCTGTGGCGCGGCTCGATTACGTTCGAGGCGCCGATGCTCTTCGCGCTCGGGTTCCTGAGCATGTTCCTGATCGGCGGCATCAACGGGACATTCTCGGCGGCGGTGCCGGTGGACTTTGCCATCCACGACACGTACTTCGTGGTCGCGCACATTCACTACGTGCTCTTCGGCGGGGCGGTGTTCGCGGTCTTCGCGGGGCTTTACTACTGGTTCCCGAAGATTTGGGGCCGCCGGCTGGATGAGCGGCTGGCGCGAATTCACTTCGCGCTCCAGTTCATCGGGTTCAACCTGGCGTTCTTCCCGATGCACCTGCTCGGGCTCGACGGGATGCCCCGGCGCATCGCGACGTACTCCGAGAGCAGCGGCTGGGAGACGCTGAACCTGATCTCGACAATCGGCGCATTCCTCATCGGCGTTGCGATGATCCCGTTCATCATCAATGTGGTGATGGCGTTCCTCCGGCCGAAGGACCAGCCGAACGACCCGTGGGAGGCGAACACGCTGGAGTGGTGGACGACCTCGCCGCCGCCGGTTCACAACTTCGATAGCCTGCCGGAGGTTCATTCGGAGCGGCCGCTCTGGGACCTTCGCCACGGCAAGACGGCCCATTAATCGGGCCCGAAGGTCCATCGCTTACACGGGCATAGCAGGGGAGACTGGAGGAGTTCATGGCATCGCACGCGGTCGCGACCCAGCACAAGCAGGGCCTGAGCAATGGCATGCTCGGCTTCATCCTGTTCCTCGCGTCGGAGGTGATGTTCTTCGGCGGACTGTTCGCCGCGTACTTCATCGCGCGTGCCGATGCGCGGGAGTGGCCGCCTGAGTACCTGCTAACGCCGGAGCAGGTCGCCTCGGGGGTCAAACTCGAGGTGGAGTTCTGGCTGCCGTTTATTGCGACGATCCTGCTGGTGCTGAGTTCCGTGACGATCCAGTTTGCGGTGTTCAGCATCCAGCGGGGGAACCGCTCGGGGCTGATCCGGTGGACGTTTGTCTCGATTGTGCTGGGGCTCGTCTTCCTCGTGATGCAGGTTTATGACTACAGCCAGCTGCATTTCGGGGTGGGCGACACGATTTACGGCACGACGTTCTACACGATGACCGGGTTTCACGGTCTGCACGTGGCGGGCGGCGTGATTTTCATGGGGATCATCCTGGCGCGCTCACTCGCCGGGCAGTTCACAGCGGCGAATCACGAGGCCGTCGAGGCGTGCTCGTTCTACTGGCACTTCGTCGACGTCGTGTGGATTGCGCTGTTTACCACGCTCTACATCATTCCCTAACACCACAGGCGCGAAACTGACGGGGAGATAGCACCGAATGGACCACCAGGCGAACGCACACGGCGACCACCACGACGTCCACCTGCCGGACCCGAGCATTTGGCCGCTGGTCGTTGGGGTTGCCGCGCTCTTTCTCGGCGCTGCGCTGATTTACTGGTCGCGCGTCGATGACCAGACGTTCGCCGGTCCGCTGCTGGGCGCGGCTATCGTCTCGACGCTGATTGCCGTGTTCGGCTGGGCCTACGAGGACGGCCAGATGCGGAAGAAGGCGGCCGAGGGGGGACATGGGCAGGCGAAGCCGACGCGGTACACGCAGGTGGTGACGTTTGCGCTCGCCGAGGGCATGCTGGAGCAGGCCCGGAAGAGCGGCATCATCCACGACCTCGAAAGCAGTGACAACCAGCTTCGGGACCTCGATGGGTTCCAGGACCTGCGAATCATCGTGTCGCCGGCAGAATCCGGACCTTCGCAGGTGCTGGTGGAGACGACGTGGTCGGACCGTGAGGGGCTGGCGACGTACGAAGAGACGCGCCAGACGATGCTCGACATCATCGCGCGGCACACGGACGAGGTGGTGCCCGGGACCGTCCAAGTGTTCGACATGGAGGTTATCCGGGACACGAAGGACGTGACGTTCCGGTTCGGGACCGGTGCGGCGTTCACGGTCATCGCCGGCCTGATGCTGGGCGGCTTCATGATCGGCGCCGGGCTGAATCTGTTCGCGAGCGAGTCGACTGGCACGGGCGGGGGCGAGGCCCAGCCGACGGTGCCGGCCAATCCATTCCGGGTGGTGGCGACGGACAACCGGTTCGACAAGAAGGAGATCGTTGCCGGGCCGAACGCAGAAATCACGATCACGCTGGTCAACAACGGGCGGGCGAAGCACAACATCCACTTCCTGACGCAGAAGGGCGGCGAAACGCTCGCTCCGGGGGCCGAGGGCGAGATCATCGACGGCGGTGGAACGACCACGACGCTGACGTTCACGACCCCGGGCGTCGGTGAGTATTACTTCCTCTGCGACCTTCACCCCGACCAGATGAACGGCACCTTCCGGGTCGTCGAAGGCGGGCCGACGGGTACGGGGGAGGCGCCTGCGGCCCCGGCAGGAGACACCACGCCTGCGACAGGCGGCTGAGCCAACCAGCAGCAATCAGCGGACACGACGGGGGCCACCCCTTTCCCGGGGGTGGCCCTCGCGGTATTTGGCGGCGGAACGGGCTGGTCCGGCTATTCGAACACGCCTTCGGCAAGGAGGTCGACGTATTCGTCTTCGCTGAGGCCAACGATTTCCCGGAAGACGTATTCGTTGTGTTCGCCCAGTAGCGGCGCGGGGCGGGTCAATTCGGCGGGGGTTTTGGAGAGCTTGAAGGCGGGTGAGTCGTAGGTCCGGAGGCCCATGACGGGGTGCTCGAGCTTCCAGTAGTGATGGCGGTGGGCGAGCTGCGGGTCGGCGTGCATCTCTTCGGGTGACTGGACGATGCCGCAGGGTACGCCGAACGACTGGAAGAGCTGGACGACCTCTTCGGTGGTGTACTTGCGGACGGGCGGGCCTTCGACGCCTTCTTCGACCTGGAGGGCCGACTCCGTGGGGAGGCGGGTGAAGTCTTCGAACCAGAAGCTCAGGTGACGGTCGATCTCTTTCTGCTCGTTGATGCGCTGCCAGCGGCGGCGCATGCGCTCCATGTCGCACCATTCGGGGCGCCCGAGGGCTGCTTTGAGGCCTTCCCAGTGCTTTTCGGTTTCGCAGGCGATGACGACCCAGCGGCCGTCGCGGCAGCGGTAGGCGTTGTGGGGCGCGGCCTCGAGGTCGTGGTTGCCGAGACGGGTTTGTTCGTGGCCGTTGACGGTCCAGTCGAGGATGGCGGTCCAGAGGCCGTGGATGGCAGCTTCGAACTGTGAGAAGTCGATGTACTGGCCCTGCCCGGTACGGCGGCGGTAGTCGAGTGCTGCGATGAGGGCGATTGCAGCGAAGTGGGGAACGAGGAAGTCGGTGTAGGCGACGCCGGTGCCCAGGGGCGGACCGTCTTCCCATCCGGTGAAGTGGTTGAACCCGGCGGCGGCCTGGAGGACGTGACCGTAGCCGGCGTAGTGGGCCCACGGGCCGGTCTGCCCATAGAGGGGCATGGAGATCATGATGATGTCCGGGCGGATGCCGCGGAGGGTTTCGTAGTCGAAGCCGAAGCGGGCCATGGTGCCGGGGGTGTACGACTCGGTCACGACGTCGCAGTGGGCAATCAGACGGCGGACGAGCTCCGGCCCGCGGGGGTGTTTGAAGTTGACGGAGATTCCCAGCTTGGAGCTGTTGAAGTTGGCGAAGTAGCCGGAACCATCGATGTGGGGCGTGTCGTTGACGAAGGGGCCGACGCGGCGGAGGGTCTCGGGGTAGGTGGCGCTTTCGATGCGGATGACCTCGGCGCCGTGGTCGGCAAGGTACTTGGAGACGAGGGGGCCGACGCCGACCCAAGCGAAGTCGGCGACGCGGATGCCTTCAAAGGGCTTCTTGAGTGCGGGTTCGGTTGGGGGTTCGCTGGTCATCAGATCACCATCCTGAGGCGGAGGCGGCGGAGGTCCTGAGGCTGGAGACCGAGGAGGCCGCAGTAGATTTCTTCGTTATGTTCGCCGATGTGGGGGGCGCGGCCGCGCTGCATCCACGGAGTTGCGGCAAGGCGGAAGGGCGCGCCGGGGTAGGTGAAGGATTCGCCGAGGTCTTCGTGGTGGACGCGAACCCAGTAGTCGCGGGCGGCGAGCTGCTTGCTTTCGACGATTTCGCGGGGGCTGAAGACGGGCGCCCAGCCTGCGCCGCGGCGCTGGGCCTCGGCCACGAGCTCTTCCTTTTGGCGGGTGCGGCAGAAGGCAGCCATGGTTTCTTCGACGTATTCGCGTTCTTCGGGGGAGAGGGGCTGGAGGGAGGTGAGCTTTTGGCGCCATTCGGGGGCATCGAGGCCGCGGGCTTCGCCGTGTTCGGCGAGCCAGTCGATAATGGCGTTGGCCTGGAGGCCGATGAGGCCGCCAGCCTGGAGGGCGGCAACCCAGCCGTCGGCGGTCTCGAAGAGGTAGCGGGCGGAGCGGATGCCCGCTGTATTGCGGTAGAGCCCGGGGCCGGAGGCGTTGACGCGGCGGATGTCCCAGGTTTGCTGGGCGTTGTCCATAGCGTTGGCGACGGCCTCCTGCATGGAGACGTCGACGTGCTGGCCGATGCCGCCATTGACGGCGCGGGCGTAGAGCGCGGTGAGGGCGCCAACCATGGCCTGGACGTTGACCTGTGTGTAAGCCTGGGGAACGGTAGTGCGGACGGGGCCGCGCTCCGGGTCGCCGTTGAGGTACATGAGGCCACCCATGGCGGCGCCGACGATGTCGGTGGCATGCCAGCGGGCGTAGGGGCCGTCTTGGCCGAAGCCGGTGATGGAGACGAGGATGGCGGCGGGGTTGACGCGGGCGACGGTTTCGTAGTCGAGGCCCAGGGCGGCGGATTCGCCGGGCATGCTGGTTTCGACGACGATGTCGGAGATGGCGACGAGGCGATGGAAGAGTTCGCGGCCGGCTTCGAGCTTGAGCTGGAGGGTGACGGAGCGTTTGCCGGCGTTCATGACCCACCAGTAGAGGCTGGTTTCGGCGCCGGTTTCGTTGCGGTAGAAGGGTGCGTGCTGGCGGGCCGGGTCGCCGTCGCGCGGGGGCTCGATTTTGATGACGTCGGCGCCGAGCTCGGCGAGGAGGCGGGTGCCGAGCTGACCCTTTTCGTCGGCGAGGTCGAGCACGCGGTAGCCGGCGAGGGGGCCGGCGGGGTGCGGCAGGGGGACGGGCGGCCGTTCGGGGTTCATAGCCGGAGTTCTACCGGGTAGAACGCCGGGGTTCAAACTGCGGCGGAGAGGATATCGGGAAGTTCGAGCCGCTCCGACTCGAATTCGCCATCGAGGCCTTGCTGGATGCGCTCGCGAAGGAGGTCGAGGCCCCATCGTTTCTCGGCGGAGATGACGGCGACGTTGGGCGGGGGTGCGCCTGCACCGAGGATGATGGCGCGTGCTTCATCGAAGTCGGCTACGGGGCGGCCGTCTTCGCGGCGGAGGAGGTCGACCTTGTTGAGTGCGATGAGGCGGGGCTTTTCGTGGACGCCGAGGTCACGGAGCGTGGTGTCGACGGTCTGGACGTGGGCGTAGGCACCCGGGTGGGAGATATCGACGACGTGGAGGAGCAGGTCGGCGTCTTCGAGTTCTTCGAGGGTGGCGCGGAAGGCTGCGACGAGCTGGGTGGGGAGCTTTTGGATGAAGCCGACGGTGTCGGTGAGGAGGACGACTTCGCCGGAGGGGAGGCTGATGCGGCGGGTGACGGGGTCGAGGGTGGCGAAGAGCCGGTCTTCGGCGAGGACGTCGGCGCCGCTGAGGGCGCGCATGAGGGTGGATTTGCCGGCGTTGGTGTAGCCGACGAGGGCGACGACGGGGATGTTGTTGCGGGCGCGGCGGCGGCGGTAGAGCTCGCGCTGGGTTCGGACCTCTTCGAGGTCACGGCGAATTTTGGCGATGCGGTTGCGGACGAGGCGGCGGTCGGTCTCGATTTGGGTTTCGCCGGGGCCCCGGGTGCCGATGGCGCCTTCCATGCGTTCGAGGTGGGACCACTGGCCGGCGAGGCGCGGCAGCAGGTACTGGTGCTGTGCGAGCTCGACCTGCAGGCGGCCTTCACGGGTACGGGCGCGGGTCGCGAAGATGTCGAGGATGAGGGCGGTGCGGTCGATGACTTTAACGCCGAGGGCCTTTTCGAGGTTGCGCTGCTGCGATGGTGAGAGCTCATCGTCGAAGATGACGACGTTGGCGCCATGCGCGCGGATCGCTTCGACGACTTCCTGAACCTTGCCGCTGCCGATGTAGGTGGCCGGGTTGGGGTGATCGAGCCGCTGGGTGAAGCGGGCGACGACTTCGGCGCCAGCGGTTCGGGCGAGCTCGGCGAGCTCGTCGAGGGATTCTTCGGCGGGGAGGAGCGCCCCGGGAATTTCGGCGGCGACGAGGATGGCGCGGTCGACGGTCGGCGCGGTGGTATGCAGCGTTCTTGGCATCTGCTTCCAGCGTAGCGTGCGCCGACCGGCCCGGCGAGACCCCTGCGGGGCTACTTCCGGGCGGACCACTCCTCGAGGCGGCGCATGCCTTCTTCGAGGCGGTCATCGGGGGTGGTGACGGAGAGGCGGATGTAGCCTTCGCCGTTGACCCCGTAGCCGCGGCCGGGGGTGACGACGACGCCGGTCTCGTCGATGAGGCGTGCGGCGTATTCGGCGCTGGTGATGCCCTCGGGGAGCTTTGCCCAGACGTAGAGGGAGGCCTTCGGGGTGTCGACCTCGAGGCCGCACTTGCGGAGGACCTCGACGATGCGGTCGCGGCGGCGCTGGTAGATGCGGTTATGTTCTTCGATGCAGTCCTGGGGGCCGTCGATGGCGGCGATGGCCATCTTCTGGATGGCCTGGGGGATGCCGCTGTCGAGGTTGGATTTGACGCGCATGAGGGCATCGACCATGCGGGCGTTGCCGACGACCATGCCGATGCGCCAGCCGGTCATGTTGTAGGCCTTGGACCAGGAGTTGAATTCGACAGCCACGTCGCGGGCGCCGGGCACCTGGAAGATGGTGACGGGCTTGTAGCCGTCGTAGGCGACGTCGCAGTAGGGGTTGTCGTGGAGGATGGCGACGTCGTATTTCTTCGCCCAGGCGACGGCCTTCTCGAAGAACTCGAGGGGTGCGACGGCGCCGGTGGGGTTGTTGGGGTAGTTGAGCCAGAGGACTTTGGCGCGGCGAGCGACGTCTTCGGGGATGGCGTCGAGGTCGGGGAGCCAGCCGGTTTCGCGCTTGAGGTCGAGGCGATAGCATTCGCCGCCGGCGAACATGGTGCCGATTTCGTAGACGGGGTACGCCGGGTCGGGGACGAGGGCGATATCGCCGGGGTCGATGAAGCAGAGGGCGATGTGGCCGATGCCTTCCTTGGAGCCGATGAGGGGGAGGGTTTCGGTGAGGGGGTCGAAGCGGACTTCGAAGCGGCGCTCGTAGTAACGGGCGATGGCCTCGCGGAGCTCGGGAAGCCCTTCGGATTCGGGGTAGCGGTGGTTGACGGGGTCTTCGGCGGCTTGGTGGAGGGCGTCGAGAATGTGGCGGGGGGTCGGGAGGTCGGGGTCGCCGATGCCGAAGGTGACGATATCGACACCCTGGGCGCGCCTGGCGGCGATTTTTTTCGAGATCTCGGCGAACAGGTAGGGTGGAAGCGCCTCGACGCGGCGGGCGAGTTTCATCAGGTCAGGTCCTCGTATGGGTTGGCGGCGGCCGGCGGCCGGCGCTTCGGCGGCGGCCGCGGACGGGGACGATCCTACCACGGGTGGGGCTTAGGGCCGGGATTACGCTTGGACGTGCCACTCGGCGTCGAAGACGCGGACGGCCGGGCCGGTCATCCAGACGGAGCCTGTTCCATCCCATTCGAGGACGAGGTCGCCGCCGGGCATGTGGTCGACGATGCGGCTGCCGGTGAAGCCGCGCAGGCGGGATGCCGCAGCGACGGCGGAGGCGCTGGTGCCGGAGGCGAGGGTGATGCCGGAGCCGCGTTCCCAGACGCGATGTTTGACTTCGTCGGGGCCGAGCACCTGGACGATCTGGAAATTGACACGCCGCGGGAAGAGGGGGTGGTGCTCAACGAGGGGCCCGATGCGTTCGAGGGGGAACTCGTCGGGGTCGCTCTCAAGGTAGTGGATGGCGTGGGGGTTGCCCATGCTGACGAGCGTGAGGCGGAGTTCGACGCCGTCGACGGTCAGGGGGAGGTCGACCACGGGGCCGGGGCCCTCGACAGCAGCGGGGAGAGCGGCGGGGTCGAAACTGGGGGGGCCCATGTCGACGCGGGCGGCGGTGACGACCCCGTTTTCGCGGAAGACCGCCAAGGTTTTGATGCCGGCGAGGGTCTCGACGGTGACTTCGTCGCGGTCGGGGGGGACGAGACCTTCTTCGATGGCGAATTTGACGAGGCAGCGGATGCCGTTGCCGCACATTTCCGCTTCGGAGCCGTCGGCGTTGAAGATGCGCATGCGGACATCGGCGACCCGGGAGGGAAGGGCGAGGATGAGACCGTCGCTGCCGACGCCAAAATGGCGGTCGCTGACGCGGCGGGAGAGCTCGGGCCAGTCATGTTCGTCCTCGCTGGCGGGGGCGAGGTAGATATAGTCGTTGCCGAGGCCGTGCATCTTGGTGACGCGCATGGGCCAAGTGTAGCCGTTCGCGGTGCTAGCGGCGTTCGCCGCGAATGACGTTGGTGCAGACGCCGGTGAAGATATTGGCTTGGAGCTCGATGTCATCGGCGTCGCGGACCCAGGTGATGCGCGGGTCGTCGCGGCGGAACCACTGCTCCTGGGCGCGAATGAGCCGGTGGGTGGCGAGCTTGGTTCGTTCGATGGCCTCGGCGAGGGTGCAGCGGCCCTGGAGGCATGCGATGACCTCGGCGTAGCCGATGGACGACATGGCCGGGGCATCGGGGGGTACGCCGGACTCGAGGAGGGCGCGGACTTCTTCGACGAAGCCGTCGGCGAACATGCGATCGACGCGTTCGTCGACCCGGGCGTAGAGCTCCTTGCGTGGGACGTCGATGGCGAAGAGGAGGTATTCGAAGTCGGGGGCGCCCTTCTGCTGCCAGGTGGAGATGGGACGCCCAGTCTTTTCGAAGACTTCGAGGGCGCGGATGACTCGGCGGACGTTGCGCGGGTCGATGCGGGCCGCGGATTCGGGGTCGACGGCGGCAAGGCGGGCGTGGAGCGCGGAGGGGCCTTCTGCCTCGGCGAACGCTTGGAGCGCGGCGCGGAGGTCAGGGTCGGGCGGGACGGCGGGGACCTGCCAGTTTTCGAGGATGGCCCAGGCGTACTGGGGGGTGCCGCCAACGAGCCAGGGGAAGCTGCCGCGGGACCAGATTGTTTCGAAGGCGGCGGAGGCGTCGGCGCGGAATTCGGCGAGGGAGTACCCCTCGCGGGGGTCGCGGATATCGTAGAGGTGGTGGCGGACGAGGCGGCGCTCGGCAGGGGTGGGCTTGGCGGTGCCGATATCCATTCCGCGGTAGACCTGGCGGCTATCGGCGTTGACGATTTCGCCGCCGAGGCGCTGGGCGAGCTGAAGGGCAGCGGCGGACTTGCCGGTGCCGGTGGGACCGACGATGGCGACGATACGGCGGAGCATCAGGCGGGGAGCGCCGCGCAGATGGCGGCAAACTGGGCGGGGTCGAGGGAGGCACCGCCGACGAGCGCCCCGTCGATGTCGGCCTGGGCGAGGAGGGCGGCTGCGTTGGCCGGGTTCACGCTTCCACCATACTGGATGCGGATAGCGTCGGCGACGCTTCCGCCGAGGTCCCGCAGGACGCGGCGGACGAAGGCGCAGGCGTGCTGGGCCTGTTCGGGGGTGGCGGTTTCGCCGGTACCGATCGCCCAGACGGGTTCGTAGGCGATGGTGAGGCGCGGGGAGAGGTCGATGCCGGCGAGGGCTTGGCGGAGCTGGCGTTCGAGCACGGCGTCGGTTTCGCCGGCGCGCCGCTGGTCGAGGGTTTCGCCGATGCAGAGGATGGGGTCGAGGCGGGAGCTGAGCACCGTGCGGAGCTTGCGGTTGACCCACTCGTCAGTTTCGCCGAAGTACTGACGCCGTTCGCTGTGGCCGATGATGACGAGCCGGCAGTAGTCCTCGAGCATGGGGGCGCTGACTTCGCCGGTGTAGGCGCCCTTCGACTCCCAGAAGACATCCTGCGCGCCGAGGAGGACGTGGCTCGCGCGGAGCGCTTCGCGGACGGGCGCAAGGTGCGGGAAGGGGACGCAGACGGCGACGTCGCAGGGTGCGCCGGCGGTGCGCTCGCTGACGGCCTGTGCGAGCGCGACAGCCTCGGACTCGGTGGTGTGCATCTTCCAGTTGCCTGCGATGAAGGGGCGGCGCACGGGTCAGGGTCTCCTCTCTGGTGCAATGTAGCGGTCGATGGCGGCGACGAGCTCGGCCGGGCGTTCGACGGTGAGGCGGAGGGAGCGCGCGCGGGCGCGGGCGATGAAGGGAAGGACGGTGACGGGCTGGGGCGTTCGGAAGGTGAGTTCGGCGGCTTGCCCGGGGAGGGTTGCAAGGGCGACCCGGCCGCGGAGGTCGAGGCGGATGCCGAGGCCCTGCCACCACGGGTGGCGGACGATCACAGCGGATTGGAGCTCGGGCCAGGGAATGGTGCAGTCGAGGGCGATGGGAAAGCGGATGGCAAGACCGACGGGGGTCACGCTCGCCCCGGCAGCAGGGAGGCCGCGCGCGAAGTGCCCGAGGAGCACGGCTGCTGCGGCGGCCGCCGGAGCTGCCAGCGCAGCAGCGGCCTCGGCGGAGCGGATGGCCGCAGCGATGCCGGCCGCGGCGAAGGCGAAGAACACGATGGCGAGGAGCCAGAGAGCCGCGGCGACGGGCACGCCGCCCCGGAACCTGAAGGCAGGCTGGGCGCCACCGTCAGGCATCGAGCAGTGCGGCGACGCCGGGGAGGGTCTTGCCTTCGAGCATCTCGAGGGAAGCGCCGCCGCCGGTCGAAACGTGGGTAAAGCGGTCGTGGAGGCCCGCGGCGGCGACGACGGCGGCCGTTTCGCCGCCGCCCACGACGGTGACGGCGTCGAGGCTGGCGATAGTCCGAGCGAGCTCGAACGAGCCGCTGGCGAACGGCTCCATTTCGAAGACGCCCATGGGGCCGTTCCAAATGACGGCGCGGGCGCGCTGAAGGGCCGCAGCGTACCGGCGGACCGTCTCGGGGCCGATGTCGAGGACGAGGTAGCCGCTGGGCACCTGCTCGACGGGGACGGTGACGGTCTCGGCGTCGGCAGCGAAGCGGCTGGCAGCAACGACATCGACGGGGAGGTGGAGCTCGATGCCGCGGGCGTCAGCGCTGCGCATGACGTCGCGGGCGGCTTCGAGCAGGTCGTCTTCGACGAGCGAAGCGCCGACATCGAGGCCTTTCGCCTTGAGGAAGGTGTTGGCCATGCCGCCACCGACGAGGAGGATGTCGACCTTCGGGAGAAGGTGCTGGATGGCGGGCAGCTTGCTGCTGACCTTTGCGCCGCCGACGACGGCGGCGAACGGGTGGGGCGGGTTGGCGACGAGGGCGCCGAGGTAGCGGACCTCTTTTTCCATGAGGAGCCCGGCGACTGCGGGGAGGTAGTGGGTTACGCCCTCGGTGGAGGCGTGCGCGCGGTGTGCCGCGCCGAAGGCGTCGTTGACGAAGATGTCGGCGAGGCTGGCGAGCTGGCGGGCGAATTGGGGGTCGTTTTGCTCTTCGCCGGGGTGGAAGCGGAGGTTTTCGAGAAGGAGGACGTGGCGGCCCATGGATTCGACGGCGGCCTCGGCGATGGGACCGACGCAGTCCTCAGCGAAGAGCACCTCGCGGCCGAGGAGGTTGGCCATGCGTCCGGCGACGGGTGCGAGCGAGAGGGAGGGGTCGGGGCCCTTCGGCCGGCCGAGGTGGCTGCAGACGATGACGCGGGCGTCGTGCGCGAGAAGGTACTCGATGGTGGGGAGGGACTCGCGGATACGGGTGTCGTCGGTGATGACGCCGTTTTCGATGGGGACGTTGAGGTCGGCGCGGACGAGGACCCGCCTGCCGGCAACGTCGATGTCGCGGACGGTCTTCTTGCCGATGCCGCCGCTCATGGGTTGACGACCTCCGCAGCGATACCGCGCCGCTCGACGTCGTGCAGCTTGGCGACGCGGCGCTCATGGCGGCCACCTTCGAAGCGGTTTTCGAGGAAGGCGCGGAGGATGTCTTCGGCGACGCCGCGGCCGATTTCCCATGCACCGAGGGCGAGGACGTTGGCATCGACGTGCTGGCGGGCGCGGGCAGCGCCCCAGCTGGTGTGGCAGAGGGCACAGCGGATGCCGGGGACCTTATTGGCGGTGATGCTGATGCCGACGCCGTTGGAGCAGAGGACGACGCCGAGGTCGGCGCGGCCATCAAGGACGGCCCGGGCGACGGCCTCGGCGAAATCGGGGTAATCGACGGACTCGGGGCCGTGAGTGCCGAGGTCGAGGACGTCGTGGCCGAGGCCGCGGGCGAATTCGACGAGGTGGTTCTTGAGCTCGAAGCCGGCGTGGTCGGCGCCGAAAGCGAGTTTCACGAGCGGACGCTCCTGCGGACGGTGATGGCGGGCACGCCCAGTATACGGGCGAGGTCTTCAGCGACGATGGCGCCCTCGCGAAGGATGACGGGTTCGTCGCCGGAGAGGTCGATGACGGTTGAGTCGATGCCCTGAGCGGTCGGGCCGGCATCGATGGTCATGGAACAATATGCGCCGAGCTGGCGCGAGGCCTCTTCCGCGGTGACCGGGCTGGGCGCGCCGTGGACATTGGCGCTCGTGGCGGCGAGGGGGGCGCCGAGGGCATCGACGATGTCGAGGACGATATCGACGGGCACGATGCGGAAGCCGACGGTGGAGCCGCCGGAGAGCGCGGGGCTCGTCCAGCCGGGGCGGCAGGGGACGATGATGGTCCACGCGCCGGGGCCGAGGGCTTCGACGAGGGAGCGGGCCGCGGGCGTGAGGACGGCGTAACGGTCGAGCAGGGAGACGTCGCGGCCGAAGAGGAGCTGGAGGGGCTGGGACGGGTCGCGCCGCTTGGCGCGGTAGATGGCCGTGACGGCGTCGTCGGAACGGACGTCGGCGGCGATGCCGTAGACGGTGTCGGTGGGGAGGATGATGAGTTCGCCGGCGCGGAGGCATTCGACGGCGCGGTCGACGAGGGAGGGGGAGGGTGCGTTCATGGACACGAGACGGGGTCCGTTGCCCGGACCCCACAGTTGGGATAGCGTTCGGACAGAGTGTAACGCGTCCCATGGCAGGAACGGACCCGGCGAGACGAGCAGCAGGCGCGCAGGACCCGGCGAAGCGGCACGAGAGCATCGTGGTGCTGGATTTTGGGTCGCAGTTTTCGATGCTGATTGCGCGGCGGGTTCGGGAGCTGAACACGTATTGCGAACTGCTGCCGTACGACGTTCCGCGGGAGCGGCTGGAGGGGATGGATGTGCGGGGAATCATTCTCTCGGGCGGGCCAAACAGCGTGTATGAAGAGGGGGCGCCGCTGGCGCCGGCGTGGGTGTGGGAGTCGGGGTTGCCGGTGCTGGGCATCTGCTACGGGATGCAGGCGATGGCCCACCAGCTGGGGGGCGTGGTCGCGCCGGGGCAGGAGCGGGAATACGGGCCGGCGATCGTGCACCGGGACCATGCGGCGCCGCTGCTGGAGGGGCTGCCGGCGGACTTCGAGGTGTGGATGAGCCACGGCGACCGGATCGAGGTGCTGCCGCCGGGGTTCACGGGATACGCGAGCACACAGAATTCGCCGCACGCGGTGATGGCGGACCTTTCGCGGGGCTACTACGGGCTGCAATTCCACCCGGAGGTGGTGCACACGCCCCGCGGGAAGGAGATTTTGCGGAATTTCGTGCAGGGGATTTGCGGCTGCGCGGGCACGTGGACGCCGGGAAACTTCATTGACGAAACGGTCGAGGCTATCCGGGAGCAGGTCGGCAGCGGGCGGGTGATTTGCGGGCTCTCGGGGGGTGTCGACAGCGCGGTGGCTGCGGTGCTGGTGCACCGGGCGGTGGGAGACCAGCTAACCTGCATCTTCGTGGACAACGGACTGCTCCGGGCGGGGGAGGCGGAGGAGGTGGTCACGACCTTCCGGAAGAACCTTGCGATCAATCTCCTGCACGTGGAGGCGGAGGAGGAGTTCCTTTCGCAGCTGGCGGAGGTGACGAACCCGGAAACAAAGCGCGTGCGCATCGGCAATACGTTCGTGCGGGTGTTCGAGCGAGAGGCGCGCAAGGTGGCCGATGCCCGTTTCCTCTGCCAGGGCACGCTCTATCCGGATGTCATCGAAAGCGGGTCGCACGGGAAGGGTGCGAGCACGATCAAGACGCACCACAACGTTGGCGGGCTGCCGCCGGACATGAAGCTGGAGCTGGTGGAGCCGCTGCGCTATCTGTTCAAGGACGAGGTGCGGCGCATCGGGGAGGCGCTCGGGCTGCCGGAAGAGATGGTGTGGCGGCACCCGTTCCCGGGCCCGGGGCTGGCCATCCGCTGCATCGGGGAGGTGACGCGGGAGAAGCTCGACATCCTGCGCCGGGCTGACCGTGTGGTGATGGAGGAGGTCCGCGAGGCGGGCCTGTACCGGGACGTGTGGCAGGCCTTTGCGGTGCTGACGGACACGAAGACGGTAGGGGTGATGGGGGACTTCCGGACGTACGGGTACGCGGTGGCGGTGCGGGCGGTCGTCGCGGACGATGCGATGACGGCGGATTGGGCGCGGCTGCCGCACGAGCTGCTCTCGCGGATTTCGAACCGGATCGTGAACGAGGTCCACGGTGTGAACCGTGTGGTGTACGACATCACGCCGAAGCCGCCGGGGACGATTGAATGGGAGTAGGCGAGTGAGCGCGCGGATTCTCCTCGTTGGGAGCGGCGGGCGGGAGCATGCGGTGGCGTGGAAGCTTGCGCAGTCTGCCGGAGTGGGCGAGATTTTCATCGCACCCGGGAATGCGGGGACGGCGCAGGTCGGGCGGAACCTCGACATTCGGCCGACGGACATCGAGGGGCTGGTGCGGGCGGCGAAGGAGCTCCGGGTGGATTTTTACCTGGCGACCATGGATGACCCGCAGCCTCTCGGGCTGGTCGACCGGCTGCAGGAGGAGGGCGTCCTGTGCTACGGGCCAACGGCAGCGGCGGCGCGGATCGAGGCGAGCAAGGCGTGGGCGAAGGCGTTCATGGAGCGCCACAGGATTCCGACGGCGCGGGGGCGTTCGTTCAGCTCGTACGAGGAGGCGGCGGCGTGGGTGGAATCGCTCCCGGAGCAGCGGCTGTGGGTGAAGGCCTCGGGGCTCGCGGCGGGGAAGGGCGCTGTCGGCGCCTCGAACCGCGACGAGGCGCTCGCCATCCTGCGGTCGATGCTCATCGAGCGAGCGTTTGGGGAGGCGGGGACGACGGTGGTGGTCGAGGAGGAGCTGACCGGCTTCGAGACGAGTGCGCACGCGTTCTGCGATGGCAAGACGGCGGTGCTGTGGCCGTTTGCGACCGACTACAAGCGCGCGCTCGACGGCGCGCAGGGGCTGAACACGGGGGGGATGGGGGCGTATGCCCCGACGCGGGGCGTGGACGAGCGGCTGGCGGGGGTGATCCACGAGCGGGTGATTGCGCCGGTGCTGCGGGGAATGGCGGCGGAGGGGCATCCGTTCGTGGGGACGCTGTTCCCGGGGCTGATGGTGCGGGACGGGGATGTGAAGGTGATTGAATACAACGCGCGCTCAGGGGACCCGGAGACGCAGGTGCACATGCTGCGGTTGGAGTCGGACCTGTACGCGGTGGCGCGGGCGGCAGCCGAGGGCCGGCTCCACGAGACGGAGGTGCGCTGGGCGAGCGAGCCGGCGGTGTGTGTGGTGCTCGTGCCGGGGGGATACCCGGGCAAGTATGAGACCGGCCATCCGATCGAGGGGCTGGACCGGGTCGACCCCGACGTATTCGTCTTCCATGGCGGGACGAAGGTGGTCGACGGGCGGGTCGTCACTTCGGGTGGGCGTGCGCTGACGGTGGCGGCCCGGGCGGCGACGATTGCGGAGGCGCGGGAGCGGGTCTACGACAACGTGCGGCGCATTCACTTCAAGGACATGCACTACCGGACGGACATCGCGCTGGAAGCGGTGGCGGGCGGCTGACGCGGCTTCTCCGAGCGGACGGCGCGGGCTACCATTGCGGGGTGATCCCGCGCTACTCGCGGCCGGAGATGGCCGCTATCTGGACCGACGAGGCGAAGTATCGCCGCTGGCTCGACGTGGAGATTGCCGCGTGCGAGGCGTGGGCCGAGCTCGGCGTCATCCCGCGTGAAGCGGCGGAGAAGATTCGGCGGGACGCTTCGTTCGATGTCGCCAAGATCAACGAGTACCTTGCAATCACGCATCACGATGTGACGGCGTTCCTGCGCTCGGTTGCCGACTCGCTGGGGGAGGAGGGGCGGTACGTCCACTTCGGACTGACCAGCTCGGATGTGTGGGACACGGCGACCGCGCTGCAGCTGCGGGACGCGAGCGATATTTTGCTGGCCGACATCGACGCGCTGCTGGCCGTGCTGGAGCGGCAGGCGCGCGCGCACCGGGACACGCTGTGCGTTGGGCGGACGCACGGGGTGCACGCGGAGCCGACGACGTTTGGCCTGAAGCTGGCGGTATGGGTGGATGAGATGCGGCGGAACCGGGCACGGATGGCAGCGGCGCGGGAGGCGGTGGCGGTGGGGGCCATCTCGGGAACGGTGGGGACGCATGCGTCGGTGCCGCCGCGGGTGGAGGAGCTGGTTTGCGAGAAGCTGGGGCTCGGGGTCGAGGCGGCTTCGACGCAGGTGATCCAGCGGGACCGGCATGCGCAGTTCGTGACAACGCTGGCGCTCATCGGCGCTTCGCTGGAGAAGTTCGCGACGGAGATCCGGGCGCTGCAGAAGACCGAGGTGCGGGAGGCGGAGGAGCCGTTCGACGAGGGGCAGACGGGTTCGAGCGCGATGCCGCACAAACGGAACCCGGAGCTTTGCGAGCGGATTACGGGGCTTGCGCGGGTGCTGCGGGGATACGCGGTGACGGCGATGGAGAATGTTGCGCTGTGGCACGAGCGGGACATCAGCCATTCGTCGACGGAGCGGATCGTGTTCCCGGACGCGACGCTGGTGCTCGATTACATGCTGAACCTGTTCACGGGCATCATGGAGCGGCTGCGGGTATACCCGGAGCATATGCGGGAGAATCTCGAGCGCTCGTACGGGCTGGTGTTTTCGCAGCGGGTGCTGCTCGCACTCATCGAGACGGGACTGAGCCGACAGGAGGCGTACGCCATCGTGCAGCGGAATGCGATGCGGGCGTGGAATGAGCGGGTGCCGTTCCTCGACCTGCTGCTGGCAGACCCGGATGTGACGTCGCGGATTGGCGAGGCTGAGCTGCGCGGGCTGTTCGACTACGGCTACTACCTGACGAACATCGGCGCGACGTTCGAGCGCCTCGGGCTGTGATGGGACCGGGGGTCCCGGGGGAGGTTGGCCTGCTGCCGGCGCGACGGGTCGTGGCGACGGCGTGGAACCTCGTGACGACGCGGCCCCGGGAAACGCTGCTCCCAGTGGCGGTCGTGGAGGTGCCGGTGAGCATCGCGGCTGCGGCGGTGCTGGCGGTGGCGCTCAGCACGGCGCTGCGGGATGTTCCGCTCGACTCAGCTCGGGGCGGCTATCTTGCGCTGCTGCTCATCCTGGCGGCAGCGCAGGCGCTGTTCGCACAGGTGGCGCACGGGGCGGCGGTAGTTTCGATCGCTGCGCTGCTGCGCGGCCAGCCGGTTTCGCTGGTCGAGGCGCTGGACCCGCCGTTCACGCGGATGGGCGGTCTGCTGGCGCTGCTCGTGGTGCTGCTTGGGCTCTCGGCGGCGCTTGCGCTGACGGTGGTGGGGCTGGTGGTGCTGCCGTACATCGCCATACGGCTGTCGCTGGCGTACCAGGCCTTCCTGCTGGAGGGGACGTCACCGTTCGGAGCACTGGGGCGCAGCTGGGCGATGATGCGCGGGCATATGCTGCGCATGCTGGGGGTGATGCTGCTGACCGTGCTGATTTTCCTCGGCCCGGCGGTGCTCATCCAATCGCTGGATGTGCTGGTGACGGGGTCGAGGGGTGCGCAGGTGGCGGCGCAGGCGGTGGTGTCGGTGGCGCAGGGCCTGCTGGCGGTGCCGCTCGTCGCGTTTGCCTCGGCGACGACGACGGTGTTCTATCTCAACCTCCGGGATGCGATTCATGACTGAGCCGATGGTGGTTACGAACCTGCCAGCGCCGGTGTACCGGGGGAAGGTGCGCGACACCTACGACCTCGGCGAGCGGCTGCTGATCGTGGCGACGGACCGGATTTCGGCGCTGGATGTGGTGTTGCCGACGCCCATCCCGGAGAAGGGAAGGGTGCTGACGATGCTCTCGGCGTGGTGGTTCGAGCGCATCGGCGGCGTGGTGCCGAACCACTTCATCGCCGTCGTCACGGAAGCGAACCGGCACGAGGTGCCGTTCGAGCTTGGGCCGGAGTATTACGGCCGCTCGATGCTGGTGCGGAAGGCGAAGCGGCTCGACTTTGAGTGCATCGCGCGGGGGTACCTCTCGGGGTCGGGGTGGAAGGAGTACCGCGAAACGGGGACGGTGTGCGGCATCCGGCTGCCGGAGGGGCTGCGGGAATCGGACCGGCTCCCGGAGCCGATTTTCACGCCGAGCACGAAGGCCGCGGAAGGGCACGACCGGAACATTACGTACGAGGAGCTGGCGGCGCTGGTGGGGGAGGAGGCGGCGAACGCGATGCGGATTCGCACGTTGGCGGTATACGGCTATGCGCACACGGTCGCGCTCGAACGGGGCATCATCATTGCCGACACGAAGCTGGAGTTTGGCTGGTGGAACGAGGAGGTGATCCTGATCGATGAGGTGCTGACGCCGGACAGCAGCCGGTTTTGGCTGGCGAGCGAGTACCGGCCGGGGGGACCGCAGCCGAGCCTCGATAAGCAGCCGGTTCGCGACTGGCTGGCGGCGAACTGGCGCGAAGGGGAGCCCGTGCCGGAGCTCCCGCGGGCTGTGGTTGAACAGACGACGGAACGGTACCTCGAGGCGTACCGGATGCTGACTGGAGAGGAGCTTTCGCTGTGAGCAAGAAGGACGGGAAATCGAAGGCCGAAGAGGCAAAGAAGGCTGACAAGAAGGGTCGGAAGGCGAACGGGGGCGACGGCGCCGGGAAAGCGTTCCTCGCGCGGGTGTATGTATCGCTGAAGCCGACGGTGAACGACCCGGAGGGGCTGACGATTGCGAATGCGCTCGGTTCGCTGGGGTTCGGCGGGGTGGACAGCGTGCGCTCGGGGAAGTATTTCCAGGTCCGGCTGACGGCTGCCGATGCGAAGGCGGCGGCGGAGCAGGTGGACCAGATGTGCAGCCGGCTGCTGGCGAACCCGGTGATCGAGACGTACGAGTTCGAGCTCGAGAAGGTGTCGTAGGGCGGTGAAGCCGCGGCGCATCGTTTGTTTGACGGCGGAAACGACGGAGATTGCGTTCGCGGTCGGGGCGGGCGAGCGGGTGGTTGGGGTAAGCGGCTACGCGCTGCGGCCGCCCGAGGCCCGGAAGCGGCCGAAGGTGGCGGCCTTCAGGACGGCGCACGTGGAGCGGATTCTTGCGCTGGAGCCGGACCTCGTGCTGGGCTTCAGCGACCTCCAGGCCGAGATTGCGCGGGAGCTCATCTCGGCGGGGGTGAACGTGCTGGTGACGAACCAGCGGACGCTGGGGGAGACGGCGGCAGCGATCGCCCTGGTGGGGGCGGCGTGCGGGGAACCGGAGGCGGGGCGGGCGCTGGCGGAGGAGTTTGTGCGGGAGCTAGAGGAGCTGCGGCAGCGGCCGGGACGTCCGCGGCGCCGTGTGCGGGTGTATTTCGAGGAGTGGGACGACCCGCTCATTTCGGGAATTGCGTGGGTGAGCGAACTCATCGAGCTCTGCGGCGGGGAGGATGTGTTCCCGGAGCTCCGGGGGTGCCGGTCGGCGCGGGAGCGCATCGTGGAAGGGCCGGAGGTGGTGCGGCGCGACCCGGAGGTAATCGTGGCGAGCTGGTGCGGCAAGCGGGCGCGGCTCGAACGCATCGCTGAGCGGCCGGGCTGGCGCGAGGTCAGGGCTGTCCGCGAGGGCAGGCTGCACGAGATCAAGTCGCCGGACATCCTGGCGCCGGGGCCGAGCCTGCTGCGGGGTGCGCGGCAGCTTGCGGCGGTCTTGGATGCGGCGGCTACTGGCGAGGGGTAACGGGGCCGGGGTCGACGGCGAAGTAGACTTCGCAGGCGCGGCGGGCTGCGCCGGGCTCGAGCACCGGGGGCCGCTTGACGAAGCGGGACTCTTCGATGATGAGCTGGAGGATGTCGCGCGGGTGGCAGCTGCGCATGTTGCCGCTGGATGCGCGGCGCACGAGCTCGACGGCGACATCGATGGCCTGGGGGCTGGCTTCGACGCCCATGGCGTCGGCGAAGCGGCGGAAGATCTCGGCCATCTGCTCGGGGGTCGGCTCGGGGATGCGGATTTTGTAGGGGATGCGCCGGAGGTGGGCTTCTTCGAGCATGGTCTTGGGCTCGAGGTTGGTGCTGAAGCAGATGGTGGAGCGGAAGGGGAAGGTGATGCGCTCGCCGGTGACGAGGGACATGGTGTCTTCGCCGCGTTCGAGGGCGGCGATCCAGCGGTTGAGGAGGGCGTGGGGCGAGACTTGCTGACGGCCGAAGTCGTCGATGGCGAGGAGCCCGCCGTGGGCTTTCACATGGGGCGGGGCCTGGTGGTAGCCGAGAGCGGGGTCGTAGGCGAGGTCGAGGTCTTCGGGGCGGAGTTCGCCGCCGACGAAGACGAAGGGGCGGCGGATGCGGAGCCAGCGGCGATCGAACTGGGAGGTGGCGTCGGCGGTGTCGTCGCCTTCGACGGGCTGGTGCACGAGGTCGTCGTAGAGGCGGATGATGTGGCCGCTCACGTAGACGGCCATGGGCATGAGGGTGACGCCCTGGATGGCTTCGCTGGTGAGCTCGAGGATGGTGGTTTTGCCGTTGCCGGGTGCGCCCCAGAGCATGGCGGGGCGGCCGCTGGTGAGTGCGAGGCAGACCTTGGCGACGACGTCGCGGGCGAGGACGAGCTGTTGGAGGGCGCGGGCGAGGCGGACCGGGTCGGGTGCGCCGATTTCGGTGTCGCGTTCGAGGACGCGGAAGTAGTCCTGGATGGGGACAGGTACCGGTCCGACGTACTTGCTGCGTCCGAAGGCGCTTTCGGCTTCGCGGAGGCCGAGCTCGGTGAGGCGGTACTGCCATTCGGTTTCGAGGCGGCCCGAGGCGGAGGTGGTTTCGACGAGCTTCTGGCGGCGCAGTTCATCGAGGGCTTCGCGGGCAACGCCGGGCGAGACGCGCATGGCGTTGGCGAGGCCGATGGGTGTGGGAACGGTGATGCGGTAGAGGGTCTTGAGGGTGAGGTCCTCGATGAAGCGCTCGGGAAGGCCGAGTTCATAGATGTGGTCGGGTGCTTCCGGGAGGGAAGGGAGGGCGCGGAGGTGGCTCGGGGCGGGGCGGGGCGCCTGCTGGCGGGTTTCCTCGGCGTAATCCGGCTGCATGGCGAGGCTGCCGGAGGTCGGGGGGTACGGGTGGTCCATGTCACCTACCTGCCTGGCTCCGAGCGCCGTTCGGCGCGCGTGCTCTACCTTGAAGGTCGGCAGGCAGGGTGCAGCGCCCAGATCAGGGGGGTGATGAAGCGGCTATTCCCCAAGTGACAGCGAGGTGAACGGCGGGGTATCTGGGGGCCGGGGGTTCCGGGGAGGGTCGGCGAAGGCGAATCTGCCCTCCATGTCCCAGAGGAGCCACCATTCGCGGCGAGCTTCCATGCGGACGTAACGTTCGCCCTGGCGGAGCACGACGACGGTGGGGCTGAAGCCTGCGGCGGTGAAGGCGCGCCGCGCGGGGAGATTGCTCTCGAGGGTATGGAGGTAGATGTCGCGGAAGGGGTGCGCGGCGAAGAGGCGGCGGAGGAAGAGGACGACAGCTTCGCGGCCAAGGCCGCGGCCGCGGCGGCGGGGGTCGCCGATGGTGATGCCGAGTTCGGCGGAATCACCGGCTTCGGCGTTGTAGTACATGATGGTGCCGATGTGTTCGCGGTCGATGGTGTCGATGGCGAGCTGGTCGCGTCCGTGGCCGGCGAGGCGCCACTCCTGTTCGAAGGTTTCGAGGAAGCGTGCGAATGATGGGGGGGCGGGGTGCTGGCCGTTGAGGCGGGCGGTTTCGGGGTCGCGGCGCCAGGCGAATTCGTCGATGGCATCTTCGCGGCGGCGCCGGCGGAGGATGAGGTTGGGGCCGCGTGCGACGACGAGGCGATCGTAGTCGGCGGGCGGCCTTGCGAGCGTCACACGTCTACTCCCAGTTTGCGGGCGGCTTCGCGGACGAGGCTGCGCTCGCCTTCGTAGGTGAGGAGCTGGAGCGCCTCGGGGATGGTGACCCAGCGGACTTCGTCGAATTCGTGGTCGTGGTTGGCGAGGTCGCCGCCGACGGGCTCCATGAGCCAGTGGTGGACGCGCTTGTGGTAGCGGGTGCCGTTGGCGGTGAACCAGTATTCGATGCTGCCGACGGGTTCGCCGAGGCGGACCTGGAGGCCGGTTTCTTCGCGGACTTCGCGGAGGGCGGTTTGTTCGAGGGGTTCGCCGGGGTCGGGGGTGCCCTTTGGGAGAACCCAGAGGCGCTCGGCACGGCGGCCGCAGATGGCGATTTCGATTTCGCCGCGGTCGTTGCGGCGCCAGGGGATGCCGCCCGCGGAGACGACGTCTTCGATCGGGAGGCGGGAGCGAGAGGTCACGGGAGGTCTCCGAAGCGGCGGAACTGGATGCCGCGGGCGGCTTCGAGGGCGGTTTCGACGGCATCTTCGAGGCCGGGGGGCGCTTCTTCGAGGTAGGCTTCGAGGAGTTCGACGGCTGCTTCGCCACCGATGTCACCGAGCGCTTCGATGACGGCGAAGAGGACCTCGGCGTCGTCGTCGGAGAGGGCTTCGCCGAGGGCGGGGACGAGCTCTTCGGAGCCGAGGCTGCCGGCGGCGAGTGCTGCCTCGAAGCGCATTTCGGGGTCGTCGGCGGTGAGCTGTTCGGCGATGTATTCGGCCCAGCGCTCGCGAGCGGAGTAGCCCATGGCGCGGATAGCTGCGAGGCGGAGGGCGGGCTGGCCGCTTTCGTAGGCGGCTTCGATGAGCTCGGGGACGCGCGGGTCGCCGCTGGGGCCGAGGGCCTCGACGGCGGCAGCGCGGAGGTCTTCGATGCTGCTGGCGGCGGCGGAGACGAGGGCTTCTACCATGCGCCGGGCGGTCTGCGCCTGGAGGCGGCCGTATTCTGCGGCTTCGAGGTAGCGGAGGAGGCTCCGGGCGGCGGCGGTACGCACGGCGGGGTCCTGCTCGGATTCGACAAGGGTGGTGAGGAGGTCGCCGACGGCGGGGTCGAGGGTTTCCCAGAGGGCCTGGATGGCGCGGAGGCGTACGGAGGGCTCGGGGTCGCGGAGGGCGATGCGTCCGAGGACGGTGAAGTCGAGCGCGATATCGTCGTCGGCGAGCTCGTAGGCCTCGTCGAGGAGGAATTCGCGCTCGGGGAGCGGGATTTCGAGCCAGCGGCTGCCGATGTAGGCGGCGTCGGTGCGGTCGAGGTCGGAGAGCGCGGCGAATTCTGCGGGGCGCGGGCGGGAGCCCTGCGCGAGGGCATCGACCAAGCGCTGGAGACCGGGAGAGGGCATCAGAGAGATCGTACCATCAGCGGCCGGGGAGTTCTTCGCGGGCGAGCGGGCGGCCGAGGAGGCGGGCCATGGCCTCGGGGACGGTGCGTTCACCGCCGATGACGGCGGCGACTTCAGTGGTGATGGGGAGCTCGACGCCGGCAGCGGCGGCGAGGCGGAGGGCGACCGGGGCGGTATGGGCGCCTTCGACGGTTTCGCCGATTTCGGCGACGGCGGCAGCGGGGGTGCGGCCGGCGGCGAGGAGCTCGCCGAAGCGGCGGTTTCGGCTGAGGCTGGAAAAACAGGTTGCGGCGAGGTCGCCGACGCCGGCGAGGCCGTTGAAGGTGGCGACGTCGGCGCCGAGGGCGAGTCCGAGGCGGGTGATTTCGGCGAGGCCGCGGGTCATGATGGCGGCGACGGCGTTCGCGCCGAACCCAAGGCCCCAGGCTGCGCCGGCTGCAATAGCGATGACGTTTTTGAGGGCGCCGGCCAGTTCGACGCCGACGACGTCGCGGGAGGCGTAAACGCGGAAGGTGCCGGCGGAGAGGGCGGATTGCCAGGCGGTGCCGAGGTCGGGGTCGGGGATAGCGATGACGGCGGCGGCAGGGAGGCCGCGGACGATTTCATGGGCAAGGTTGGGGCCGGAGAGGGCGCCGATGCGGGCAGGCTCGAAACCAAGGCCGGCGATGACCTCGGTCATGCGGGCGCTGGTCTGGAGGTCGAGGCCCTTGGCGGCGGAGACGATGGAGAGGCCGCGGGGGAGGCCGCTGGCGGCGACCGTGGTGCGAAGGGAGTGGGATGGGACGGCCACGATGGCACCGGCGAGGGCGTCGGCGTGGTCGGCGGCGAGCGGGACGGCGTGGATGTGGACGCGGGGGCCGAGGACGCGCCCGGCTCCGAGGCGTTCGAGGCCGCCGCTGGAGCGGATGGCCGCTGCCTCGAGGTCGGAGCGGACGAGGAGGATGACGGTATGGCCGGCACGTTCGAGGAGCGCTGCGAGGGTGACGCCCCAGGAGGTGGCGCCGAGGACGGCGTAGGCTGCCATCAGCCGGTGGCTGGCCGGTCGCCGCCCTGGCCGATGCGCGGTTCGGTGCCGTTGAGGAGGCGCCGGATGTTGGGGATGTGCTTGTATTCGACGAGCGCGGTGGCGAAGAGGGCGTACCAGGCGAAGGCGGGGTCGGTGTTCCCGGTGACGGCGAGAGCGCAGATGATGGCGGCGCAAATCGGGACGCCGACGACGGACATGAACGAGACGTAGCGGGTGGCGCCGACGAGGACGGCGCCGATGAGGGGGAAGAGGAGCGAGATGAGCGGGGCGAGCCCGAGGATGCCGCCATAGGTGCTGGCGACGCCCCGGCCGCCGCGGAAACCGGCGAAGATGGGCCAGATGTGGCCGACGACGGCGGCGCCTGCGCCAACGGCCGCGACCTCGTTGCTGTCGAAGAGGTAGCGGCCGACGAGGGCAGGCACGGCGCCCTTGGCGATATCGAGGACCATGACGATAGCAGCGGGGATTTTGCCGGCGGTGCGGAGGACGTTGGTGGTGCCGGTCTTCCCGGAGCCGGACTCGCGGATGTCGCGGCCGAGCCACAGGTAGCCGATGATGAGGCCCCAGGGGAGGGAACCGAGGAGGTAGCCGAGGAAGGCGTTGACGATGTAGCCGGTCACGACCGGGTATCTTCGCCCGAGCGGGCCCTGAAGACCAGTTTGATGGCGGTGCCTTCGAAGTCGGCGGCTTCGCGGATGGCGCGTTCGAGGTAGCGGCGGTAGCTGAAGTGGACGAGCTCGGGGTCGTTGACGAAGAGGACGAAGGTGGGGGGGTCGATGCCGGCCTGGGTGGCGTAGAAGAGTTTGAAGCGGCGGTTGTGGACGACCGGGGGCACGTGCTCGCGGACGGCCTTGGCGAGGATGGCGTTGAGCTCGGGTGTGGGGATTCGGCGGCGGCGGGCCTCGCGGGCGGCCTGCACGAGGGTAAGGAGTTCGGAGAGGCCGCGCCGCTCGAGGGCCGAGATGAAGGTGTAAAGCGCCCAGGGAACGAAGCGGATGCGGCTCCGCATCTGGCGTTCGGCCCATGCGCGGCGCTCGGCCGGGTCATCCCAGAGGTCGGTTTTGTTGACGGCGATGACGAGGCCCTTGGCGTTTTCGACGGCGATGCCGGCGATGTGGGTGTCTTGGGCTGTCACGCCTTCAGTGCCGTCGACGACGAGGACGGCGACGTCACAGCGCTCGACGGCCCTCGTGGTGCGGAGGACGGAGTGGCGTTCGACGCCGGTGCCGAGCTTGCCGGGCCTGCGGACGCCGGCGGTGTCGATGAGGGTGAAGGCGCCCTCGGGGGTGTCGATTTCGGTGTCGATGGCGTCGCGGGTGGTGCCGGCGACGTCGCTCACGATGACCCGTTCCTGGCCGAGGATGGCGTTGACGAGCATCGATTTGCCGACGTTTGGGCGGCCGATGATGGCGACGCGGGTGCGGTCGGACTCGGGGAGGAGGGGGACATCAGGGAGGAGGGCGACCGCCATGTCGAGCATGGTGCGGATGTTGACGTCGTGGAGGGCGCTGACGGGGAGGGGTTCTCCGAATCCGAGTGCGGAGGCTTCGGCGATGCCGGCGTGTTCGCGAGCTTCGTTGTCGGCTTTGTTCGCGACGAGGATGGTGGGGCGCTGTGCGCGGCGGACGACCTCGGCCATGTCGTAGTCGCTTGCGGTGAGGCCGTCGCGGGCGTCGACGACGAAGATGACCACGGCTGCGGCATCGATGGCGGCGCGGACCTGCCCCATGATCAGCGGGGCGTAGACGTTTTGTTCGTTGGTTTCGAAGCCGCCGGTATCGATGATGCGGAAACGGCGGTCGAGCCATTCGACGTCGGCCTCGAGGCGGTCGCGGGTGGTGCCGGGTTCGTCTTCGACGATGGCGCGGCGCTCGCCGACGACGCGGTTGAAGATGGACGATTTGCCGACGTTGGGGCGGCCGACGATGACGACGCGCGGGAGGATATCGGTGGCGGTCACGGGAGTACCTGGATGAGCGTCACGCTGACCGTCGTGGGGGCTTCGAGCTTGAGTCCTGAGGGGCCTGTCACGGTAACAGGATAGGCTGCGGTGCCGGCTGTGGCACCTGCGAGAGAGACGACGGCGCGGAGGTCGGATGGTTTGAGGGCTGCGACGAGGTCGGCGGGGCCGGTGACGCGCACTTCGACGTAGAGGGGGCGGGATGGGTCGCGGGCGAAGCCGGCGGGGAGGTTCTGGAGTTCTGGGGCCACGAGCACGGCGGCGGAGGACTGGATGGCTTCGAAGCTGACGGTGACGGTGACGGACCGACGGTCGAAGGAGACGTTGGGGATGGCGACGAGGTTGCGGACGAGCCGAAGCTCGGTGCGTGCGCCGGTTACGTCGACTTTTTCGGTGAGGGCGGCGGTGAGTTCGTTCACGACGGCGCGTTCGCCGGAGACGGTGACTGCGGGCGGGTCGATGGCGATGGCGGCGATGCGGTAGCCGGGGGAGGGTGTACCGGTGACGTCGACGAGGATGGGGATCGTTCGCTGGACGAAGGCCTGGGTGATGCGGATGGTGGCGGTGGCGCGGGGCGGGTTGATGGTGACGGTCTCGACGGTGCCGGTGGAGGAGCGTGCGACGAGCTCGCCGGTGACGGTGTAGGACTGGTCTTTGACGCCGCTGAGGTTGACGTCGAGGTCGACCGACTGGACTGCCTCGACGCGCTCGGGAAGGCCGGAGATGGTGACGACGGCGGGGTCGACGGTGGTGCGGGCTTCGTCTTCGAGGAAGCCGGCGGGGAGCTGGCCTGAGCGGCGGATCGTTACGGGGATTTCGCGGGTGGCGGGTTCGACGAGGGTGATGCGGACCTGCGAGGGGATGACCTGGAGGACCCGGATGCCGGGCCGGCGGGAAGTGACGCGGACCTGGCGGAACTCTTCGACGCCGGGCTGCATGCCGCGGACATCGACGCGTGCTTCGAAGTCCGCCGGGGTGAGCGCCGCAAGGTCGTCGGCGCGGCCTTCGACGATGACCCGGACCGAGTGGTTTTCGCGGGCGATGTAGGGGCCGGCGTTTTCAGGGGTGACGACGATGGACGCGGGTTGTCCTTCTTCGGGGAAGGTGACGGAGACGAGGGGGTTTTCGACGTCCTGGACGACGAACCAGATGGCAAATGCGGCGACGAGACTGAAAGCTGCCTGGAGCCAGTGTTCGCGAAGGGAGCGGAGGGAGCCGGCGAGCACCTGGTGCGCGGCCTGTCGGCGGGAAGGGCGGCGGTGGTTGCCGCCGGTCATACCTGCACCTCGACGGGCGACGGTTCGGGGCCGAGGCGTGCGGGCTCAAGAACCCACTCGAGGACGGCGCGGAGCCGGTGCTCATTGGGGACCGGTGTGAGGCGGCCGTTGAGGGCGACGCTGATTTCGCCGGTTTCCTCGGAGACGACGACGGCGAGGGCATCGGTGGCTTCGGTGATGCCGAGTGCTGCGCGGTGACGGGTGCCGAGGTTGCGATCGCCGGGGTCGGAGGCAAGGGGGAGCACGCAGCCGGCAGCGACGACGCGCTGGTCGCGAATGACGACCGCCATATCGTGGAGGGGGGAGTTGGGGAAGAAGATGCTGGTGAGGAGTTCGGGGGTGACACGGGCGTCGACGGGGACGCCGGTTTCGATGACGTCCTGGAGGCCGGTTTCGCGTTCGATGACGATGATTCCGCCGTGGCGTGCGGCGGACATGCGGCCGGCGGCGCGGGCGACGGCTTCGATGACATCGGCGTATTCGGTGGTGCGGAACCAGCCGGAGAGGCCCGTGCGGCCGACGCGGTCAAGGGTTCTGCGGATTTCCGGCTGGAAGATGATGACGGCGCCGACGAGGAGGGCGGTGACGGAGTGTTCGATAAGGAAGTTGATGACGACGAGGTCGAGGGCGCGGCCGAGGACGACAAAGATGAGGAGGAGGGCGGCGACGCCGCGGAGCTGGGTCATGGCACGGGTTCCGCTCAGGAGGCGGAGGGCCGCGTAGATGAGCACAGCGAGCAGGAAGATGTCGATGGCGCTGGCCGGGGAGAACTGGGCCAGGACGTCGCGGATGTAGTCGGTTTCGAACATGGCAGCGTCGGTCCCCGAGGGGGCGGCGTCATGATACGCTGCCCGGCTGGAAGGGCGGGTTCAGCGTTGGATGTCGTTATCGGCGCCGAGGAGGAAGGCGACGACGGCGGCCTGTGCCCAGGTCCGGTTTTCGGCCTGGTCGAAGATGATGGCGTTGGGCGATTCGAAGACGTCGTCGGTGATTTCTTCGCCGCGGTGGGCGGGGAGGTCGTGCATGATGAAGGCGCCGGGTGCGGCGTGGGCGACGAGGGTGCTGTTGAGCTGGTAGGCGGCGAAGTCGATTTTGCGGCGCTCGGCTTCCCGCTCCTGGCCCATGGAGGTCCAGACATCGGTATAGACGGCCTCGGCGCCGCGGACTGCCGCGACGGGGTCGGTCGTGGCGGCGAAGGAGCCGCCTGAGGCGCTGGCGCGCGAGGCGGCCTCGGTCATGGCCCATTCGGGGAGCTGGTAGCCGGGGGGTGAGGCGATGCGGACGTCCATGCCGAGGGATGCAGCGGTAATGACGAGGCTGGTAGAGACGTTGTTGCCGTCGCCGACGAAGGCGAGTGAACGGCCGCGGAGGTCGGCACCCATGTGTTCGCGGAGCGTGAGGAGGTCGGCGAGCGCCTGGCAGGGGTGTTCTTCGTCGGTGAGGGCGTTGATGACGGGGATGGAGGAGAAGCGGGCGTACTCTTCGATGATGGACTGGCCGTAGGTGCGGACGGCGACGATATCGACGTAGCGGGCGATGACGCGGGCGACGTCGCGAATGGCTTCGCGCTCGCCAAGGCCGACCTCGCGGGGGTCGAGGTACATGGTGTAGGCGCCGAGGTGGTCCATGGCGATTTCGAAGGAAACGCGGGTGCGGAGGGAGGCTTTCTCGAAGAGGAGGGCGAGGTGCTTGCCGGCCAGGACCTTTTGCGGCCGGCGCTTGAGGGCGGCGGCGAGGTCGAGGAGGTAGGCGATCTCTTCGGCGGAGAGCTGGGCGGAGCTGAGGAGATGGCGGGGCGTTTGCATTGAGCGAAGTATAGGGAGGGGGTGGGGTGTATGTCCGGTGCAAGTCCGGGCTATGGGGACGAGCGGCACGGGTCGATAGTGATGACAGGAGGGTATGAGCTTGGAGGGACGAGGGTGGCATCGCCCGACGTGGGCTGGGAAGTTTGCCGAGGGGAAGATGTTCCGGAGGCTGGAGTGTGACCGTTGCGGGGCGGTGTTCCAGTTTGGGGAGCGGCCGCGGGTGACGAGGCTGCCGAGGTGCCCTGCGTGCGGTTCGCTGAGCAGCCATCCGCGGGCGGCGTAGGGCGGGGATTCCGCATTGGGCCGGCTTTGCTACGATGAAGGCAGACAGGGGTGTAGCTCAGCTGGTAGAGCATCGGTCTCCAAAACCGAGTGTCGCGGGTTCGAGTCCTGCCACCCCTGCCAGTCTCCTCTGCGCCGACCCTCAGGCGCTTGCGACAGAGCGGGGAGGCTTCGTAGGATGTGGACGGGTTGCCCAGGTGGTGGAATGGCAGACACGCTGTCTTGAGGGGGCAGTGCCGTACAGGCGTGTGAGTTCAAATCTCACCCTGGGCACCAATTCGCAACACACCGGCGCCATGGCCAAGTGGTAAGGCAGAGGTCTGCAAAACCTTCACCGCCGGTTCGAATCCGGCTGGCGCCTCCAAGTTTCTTCAATGGCTCCGGGAAGGGGCCTTTTTTGTTGCCCTGGAGCGCGGGGCGGGCCGGGTGTGGTCGATCGGGGGCGCGGGGCAGGGTAGGATGCGGCGCGTTGCTGGAGTATCGAAGGAGGTTCGGAGATGAGAGGGCTGCGCGGCGAGGCCGCAATCGTGGGTATCGCGGAGTTTGCCCCGGTGCGGAGGCCGGACCGGACGTGGATGGGGCTCGAGGCGTATGCCGAGCTGGCGCGGCTGGCGCTGGAGGATGCGGGGCTTGGCCACGATGACGTGGACGGCCTGATGACGGGGCACCTGGCGGACTCGGGCGGGCTGTTCGCGCCGGGACACCTGACGGAGTACCTGGGGATTGGTTCGCACTTTTCGGAGGTGGTGGACCTCGGGGGTGCGACGGGGGCGGGGGCGGTACTGCGGGCGGCGATGGCGATCGAGCTGGGACTGTGCGAAACGGCGCTGTGCATCGTGCATACGCTGCCGAGGCCGAAGAATCCGACGGGCGGGGGGCCGACGTTTCGGATGGGGGCGTGGGGGTCGCCGATGGGGGAGTTCGACTACCCGTTTGGGGCGGTGGGACAGAACTATGCGTACGCGATGATCGCGAACCGGTATGCGTACGAATACGGGCTGACCGATGCGCAGCGGGCGAAGGTGGCGGTGGACCAGCGTACGAACGCGACGGCGAACCCGAAGGCGGTGTTCCGGGACCCGATCGATATCGACGATGTGCTCAATTCGCCGGTGATTGTGGACCCGCTGCACATGCTGGAGATTGTGATGCCGTGTTTCGGCGGGGCGGCGGTGGTGGTGACGTCGAAGGAGAAGGCGAAGCGGGCGCGGCATCGGCCGGCGTATATCGTCGGCGGCGGCGAGTACACGACGCACCTGTCGGTGACGTACGACCCGAGCTTTACGGAGACGCCGATCCGGGCGGCGGCGGACCGGGCGTTCGCGATGGCCGGGGTGAAGCGCTCGGAGGTGGACCTTGCCTCGCTGTACGACTGCTACACGATCACGGTGCTGCTGACGCTGGAGGATGCGGGGTTCTGCGGGAAGGGCGAGGCGGGGAAGTTCGTGGAGGAGCACGACCTGACGTATCGCGGCGATTTCCCGATGAACACGCACGGGGGCCAGCTGAGCTTTGGGCAGGCGGGGATGGCAGGGGGCATGTCGCACATTACTGAGGCGTACCTGCAGCTCACGGGCCGGGCGGGGGATCGGCAGCTGCGCCGGTGCGACACGGTGTTCGTGCATGGCAACGGCGGGTTGATGAGCGAGCAGGTTTCGCTGGTTCTGCGAGGGGAGTAACCGGGATGCCGAAGTATCGAACGACGACCGAACCGCTGCCGGTGCCGACGCCGGTGACGCAGCCGTTTTGGGATGGGACGCGGGAGCACCGGCTCCTGCTGCAGCGGTGCGATGCGGGGCACGTGTTTTTCTATCCGCGTTCGCACTGCCCGCGGTGCCTTTCGAACCGGCTGGAGTGGGTGGAGGCGTCGGGCCGGGGGACGCTGTACAGCTACACGATTGCACGCCGGCCGACTTCGCCGGATTTCGAGCAGGATGTGCCGTTCGTGATTGCGGTGGTGGAGCTGGAGGAGGGGCCGCGGATGACGTCGCGCCTGGTGGAGGTGGAGCCGGGGGAGGTGCGGATTGGGATGCGGCTGGAGGTGGTGTTCGACGATGTGACGGATGCGGTGACGCTTCCGTATTTCCGGCCGGCGGGGACGTAGGGAAGTCGGAGGGGGAGGGAGATGGTCGGGGTGCCGCGATTCGAACGCGGGACCTCTTGAACCCCATTCAAGTGCGCTACCAGGCTGCGCCACACCCCGACCCGGAGGGGGAGGCCTGCGGGGCGGCAAGCCCCAGCGGCGTTCCACGGTACACCATACGAAGGCACGGGCGCGGGGTCAAAGGCCCCGGTCGGCGATGGGCCGCGAGGGTGCTGCGGCGGGGCTGGCGGCGGGAGACTCGGGCTGGGCCGGTCCAGGGGGATGGCCGCGGACGGGCCCGTCGGAGCGGATTTCGGCGAGGCGCTTTCCGAACAGGAGGAGGACGAGGCCGCTCATGGCGATGATGGCGGAGCCAAGGGTGAAGAGCCCGGGGCGGACGCCGAGGGCCTGGACGAGCGCCCCAGCGAGAATGGCGCCGAGCGGGATGAGGCCGCGGTCGAGGCTGAGGAGCGACATGACCCGGCCGTGCATTTCGGGTGTGCTGTTGGAAAGGAGGATGCCATTGGTGAACGCCATGTAGGTGACGGTCATGCTGCCGGCGACGGCGAGGAGGGCGGCGGTGAGCCAGACGGTTTGCTGGAGCGAGATGGCAACGAGTGCGGAGCCGAAGATGAGCATGTTGATCATAAGCTGGAGCCCGGGGCGGGCGATGTTCGATTTCCAGGCGATGAAGAGGGAGCCGGCGAATGCGCCGACGCCGGTTGCGCCGGCAAGAAAGCCGACGCCGGAATCGCCGAGGCCGAGCGTCCTGGTTGCGAGGAGGGGAACGAAGACTTGCTGGTAGGGGAAGCCGAAGACGAAGAGGATGAGCGAGAGGCCGGTGACGACGAAGAGGGTGGGCTGGCTGGAGATGTAGCGGAATCCTTCAGCGAGGTCGGCGAAGAGGCCGGACCGGGCGCGGCGTTTCGACGCGGCATCGTGGTCGAAGCGCATCAGCACGGTGGTGAGGATGACGAGGAGGTAGATGGCGGCGGTGACGAGGTAGACGCCGCCGACGCTGAGCACGATGAGGAGGCCGCCGGCGATGGCGCCGCCGCCGATGCGCATGAAGCTCAGGGCGGTGGAGTTGAGGGCGACAGCGTTGAGGAGGTCTTCGGGCGGAACGGTACGGGGGATGAGGGATTGGCGAACGGGCTGGTTGAACGCCATAGCGGTGCCGGCAACGCCTGCGGTGAGGAAGACGTGCCAGACTTCGACGAGGCCGGTCACGGCCATGGTACCGATGAAGAGGTGGCAGGCGGTCGAGATGCACTGGGTGACGACGAGGATTCGCCTCTTGTCGTAGCGGTCGGCGATGGCGCCGGCGATGAGACCGAAGAAGAGGATGGGTGCGAGGCGGGTCGCGATGACGAGGGAGAGCATGACGGCGGAGTCGGTCAGGTCGAGGATGAGGACGGCGCGGGCGACCTGGTCCATCCAGAGGGTGGCGGAGTGGCCGGTTTGGCCGAGCCAGAGGAGGCGGAAGTTGCGGTGGCGGAAGGCGCGGAAGGTGGTATCGGCGCCGGGGAGGCGAGGCATGGGGCGCATGGTAACGTTTACGCGAGGGTGAGGTGAAGAAGGGATGGGGGACGAGGTTGGAGGTGGGGGGTGGGGTTAGAGGTCGATTTCGATGCCGACGGGGCAGTGGTCGGAGCCCATGACCTCTGGCTGGATGAAGGCGCGGCGGACGCGGGGCATGAGGTCCTGGGAGACGAAGACGTAATCGATGCGCCAGCCGACGTTGCGGGCGCGGCGGTCGCGCCAGGGGTCCCAGTAGGTGTAGGCGTCGCGCTGGTCGGGGTGGAGGGCGCGGAAGGTATCGACGTAGCCGTTTTCGATGATGCGGGTGATCCAGGCGCGCTCTTCGGGGAGGAAGCCGGTGCCTTTGAGGGCTTCCTGGGGGCGGGCGACATCCATCTCGGTGTGGGCGATGTTGAAGTCTCCCATGAAGATGAGGGAGCGGCCCTGGTCGCGGAGGTGGTTGACGTGGTCGAGGAAGGCCTGGTAGAAGTCGAATTTGAAGGCGAGGCGGTCTTCGCCGCGGCCGGCGTTTGGGTAGTAGGATGTGAGGAGGGTAAATTCCGGGTAGTCGGCCTGGATGACCCGACCTTCGACATCGAAGCGTTCGATGCCGAGTCCGAGGCGCACTTCGAGCGGTTCAGGTTTGGAGAGCAAGAGGGCGCCGCTGTAGCCGGGGCGCTGAGCGGGGTGCCACCAGGACCGGTAGCCGAGTTCGGTCCAGGGCTGTTCGCCGATCTGGTCGGGCGCGGCCTTGACTTCCTGGAGGCCGGCGATATCGGGCGCGGTGGAGTTGAGCCAGGCCTGGAAGCTTCCGCTCTTGAGGGTGGCGCGGAGGCCGTTGACGTTCCACGAGCAGATGGTGAGGGTGGGCACGGCGGTAGTTGACCCGATTGGGCGGGCGTGGGCAAGGCGCCAATGCGGGACATCGCCGCGGGGAATGGCGGAATTGCCTGATCGGTTCGTTCACATGAGCCGGTCGATACTTCAGAACGAGAAAGGAGCGATAGCGATGACAACGTGTCCGGTTTGTAACGCGCGTTTCGCGGCGGCCGGTACGGCTGAGCGGACGTGGCTCGAGTGGCACATGGCGCGCTCGCACGGCATCCAGCGGATGCAGCTTGTTGCGGGCTGGCCAGTGCAGGCTGTGCACGGTCCCGGCCAGTCGGCCGCGTGATGCTTGGGCGGGGCAGCGCCCGGGGCTAGGAGAAGGCGCGGGCGAAGGTGACGGCTGCCGAGGCGACGATGGTGACGACGGCGTACTCGGCAGCGGTTGACCATTCGAGGTCGTGGTCGAGGAGGTGGTGGACGATGCCGGTGGCGAGGTAGAAGGCGATGATGAGGAGGGCGCCGGCGAGGAGGCCATCGAGCGGGAAGAAGTAGAGGGCAAGGCGGAGCTCGGCGAGGGAGATGCCGATGGCGACGGAAACGAGGAAGGAGCTGGGGCCGGTGAGGCGGCTTTCGCGGAGGAGCTCGAGGGCGAGGAGCATGCTGACCGCGCCGACGGCGATGCTGGCTAGGGGGAGCGGGTCGTTGCGGGTGTAAAGGACGGCGTAGAAGGAGAAGGCGATGATGTAGGTAGCGACGGCCATGATGAGGCGAAAGGGGCCGTAGAGGCGGGCGCGGACGTCGACGGTCTGGTACTCGCCGCTGGCGACGAGGCCGACGGTCCCGGCGGCGAGGAGGGCGAGGGCGGGCCTTGCATAACCCTCGATGGCGTGGTCGATGAAGAGTGCGGAGCCGAGGACGCCAAGCGCGGGGAGGAAGGTGGAGACCAGCCCATCGACCGGGCTGCCGGACCAGGCGGGGTGGCGGCGGACGAGGCCGTGGGTGGCAAACGCTACGAGGGCGGCGGTGAGCCACGGGAGCCAGGGGAGCTCGGGCCGGATGGTGACGGAGGCAACGAGCCCGGCTGCAGCGACGAAGGTGAGGAGGGCAACGCGTGCGGCGAGTCCGCCCTGTGATGGGGCCGGTGATGCTTCAGGTGGCAGGGGGCTACTCCGCGGCGAACACGGGCGTCTCGAGGCCGTAGATCTCGGCGGCGTTGCGCCACCAGAGGCGCTCCTGTTCGTCCTCGGTGAGGCCCAGCTGTTCGTACATGATTTCGAAGCGGCGGATATGCTCGGCGATTTCGTCCATGTTGCAGTCGCTGCCCCAGACGAGCTTTTCGACGCCGAATTCGCCCTGGGAGTTGGCGGCGAGAAGTTTGCGTTCGACGAGGTGGCGTTCGATGGTTTCGCCGCCGCTCATGTCGAACCAGACGTTGTGGCGCCAGCGGGCGACTGATGCGGCGTAGTCGTAGTTGCCCTGGTTGCCGACGTGGGCGCCGATGATTTTGAGTTTTGGGAATCGGTTGGCGATGGTGTCGAGGTGGAGGGGGGACATGCGGGTGGCGGAGACGTTGCGCGGGGGCATGCGGTTTTGCATCGCCATCATGCGCTCGTACATCTGGGCTGCGGCTGCGGAACGGCGGGGGTGGGTGATGGAGTAGTCGATGCCGCCGCCGATGACGCCCATGTGGAAGAGGATGGGCATGCCGAGCTGCTCGGCGCGGGCGTAGGTTGGGAGGTAGTCGGGTTCGTCGTAGGGGCGTGCGACGCCGATGAGCTTGAGGCCGCGGTACCCCATGTCGTAGAGGTGCTGGACCTCATCGGGGCCGATCTCTTCGGGGTCGATGACGGCCACGGGGATGAAGAGGTCGCGGTAGTTTTGGAGGATTTCCATGCCGCGTTCGTAGGTGGGGCCGAAGCGGCCGCCGGTGAGCATGCAGCCCCGGGTGATGCCGACGCGGACGGCGATTTCGGCGAGGCGGTCGACCATGGGGGCCTGGTCTTCGTCCGGGTTTTCCCAGTTGCGGGGGAAGTGGATGTGGACGTCGAAGATTTTTCGCATGGGCGTTCCGGGGCGGGTTGGGGGTTCTTGCGAGTGTAGCACCGGTTGGGTGGAAGACTCACCGAGCGGTTCAGGAGGGGATCGGGTAGGCTCGAACGGATGCGATCGCGTCCCTTCGTTGCCCTTTACGTTGCGGTATTCGTGGCGACGATGGGCATTTCGATGGTGAGCCCGCTGCTGCCGGTGTATGCGGAGGAGCTGGGGGCGACGGGGGTGTGGCTCGGGCTGACGTTTTCGGTGTTTGCGATCGTGCAGACGTTCGTGGGGCCGTTCGCCGGGCGGCTCTCGGACCGGTATGGGCGGAAGCCGTTCATCGTTGCGGGGCTGCTGGTGTACCTGGTGGCCGCACTTGGCTACCTGACGGCGCAGAGCTTTTACCAGGTAATTGCGTTCCGGGCGTTTTCGGGGCTGGGGACGAGCCTGATCTTTTCGGTTGCGCGGGCGTACGTGGGGGACCTGACGCCGCGGGGCCAGGAGGGCCGGTGGCTGGGGGTGTTCGCGACGGCCGACATCGTGGGGTTTGGAACGGGGCCGCTCGCGGCAGGGGTGCTGCGGGAGGTGTTCGGCTTTCGCTCGGTGTTCGTTGCGATGGCTTCGATGATGGGGCTTTCGGCGCTGGTGCTGATGACGTGGCTGCCGCGGCACAGCCCGGCGGAGCTGGAACGGCGGGCGACGCGGCGGGCCGGGGGAACCGTGGCGCGGGCGGACCACTCGTTCCGGGAAGCGCTGCGCGACCGGGTGGTGGCGGCGGTGACGCTGCACGCGGGCCTGGTGGCGGTTGCGGCCGGGGCGAGCCTGAGCTTTCTCGCGCTGCGGCTGGAGCAGGGGATCGGCGCGACGCCGATCATGATCGGCGCGGCGTTTGCGACGCAGGACATCACGGGTGGGCTGGCGCAGCCGCTGCTCGGGCGCATCGCGGACCGGCGGGACCGGCGTCTGCTGGTTGCCGGGGGGCTGGCGGCGTACGCGGTGCTGCTGGCGAGCCTGGGGGTCGTGCCGAACTACGGGTTCGCGGTCGCGGTGCTGCTGGGGATGGGGGCGAGCAGCTCGCTTTCGATGGTCGCGGCGGGTGCAATCCAGGTAGTGGCGGGGCGGCGCGCGGGGATGGGGACGGTGCTGGGGCTGAGCTCGGCCTCGAATGGCATCGGTATCGTCGCGGGGTCGCTGCTTTCGGGCGTGGTGGTTTCGGCGGTTGCGCTGGAGGGGGCGTTCTTCTTCGGCGCCGCGGTGATGCTGGCGGGCATCCCGCTGTTCCTGTGGCTGACGCGGGGTGCAGCCGTCGCGGAGCCGATGCACCTGCCGCAGGGCGTCGAGGCGGAGACCGGGAGAGCGGGGTAGGCGCCGCTGCGTCGTACCATGCACGCCATGGAGGCGAGCACGGCCGGGGCGCCGGACCCGGCGTTCATCCCGCCGCCGGGAACGGTCTTCGCGGAGGTTGCGGTGCACACGACGCAGCCTGCGCGGAAGCCGTTTACGTACGCGGTGCCCGAGGGGATGGCGGTTGCGCCGGGGATGGCGGTGTTCGTGCCGTTCGGTCCGCGCATCGTGCAGGGGGTGGTGCTGCGGCTGGCGGAACGGAGCGAGGTGGAGGCGGTACGTCCGATCAGTGCGGTGATGGATCCGGAGCCGCTGCTGGACGCGGCGCGGGCCGAGCTTGCGCTGTGGATGGCCGACGAGTACCTGGCGCCGCTGTGGGAGTGCGTGGCGTGCCTGCTGCCGGCGGGGTTCGGGCAGAAGCCGGTGACGATGGTGTCGCCCGTGGAGGTGCCGCCGCTGCTGCCGGTGTACCCGCGGGACCGGGCCATCCTGGCGTACCTCGCGGAGCATGGGCGGGTGACGCTGGACGAGCTGCGGGCGGCCGTCGGGCAAGTTTCGATGACGACGCTGAAGCGGCTGCAGGAGGCGGGACACCTGACGGTGACGCAGGGGCTGGCGCGCCCGGCGGGGAGGCCGAAGTTCGAGCGGCGGGTGGCGCTCGCCGTGATGCCGGAGGAAGCACGCGCTGCGGGGGAAGCGATGCTCGAGGAACGGCCGCGCTCGGTCGAGGGGCGGCTGCTGGTGCGGCTGGGGGAACGGGGGGATATTCCGCTGGGCGAGGCGCGGGAGCTGGGCGCGGGGCCGGGGCACCTCGAACGGCTGACGGAGCGGGGGCTGGTCCGGGTGTATGCGCGGAGGGTGGAGCGCGACCCGGCGGCGGCGGTGCGCGGGGGGCATCGGGAGCTGCCGGAGCTGAGTGCGGAGCAGCGGGCGGCGGCTGAGGCGGCCTGGCGGGAGCGGGTGACGCTCATCCACGGGGTGACGGGGGCGGGGAAGACTGAGGTGTACCTCGAGCTGGCGGGGCGCGCGCTGCGGGCAGGGCTCGGGGTGATGGTGCTGGTGCCGGAGATTTCGCTGACGCCGCAGGCAATCAGGCGGTTTGGGGAGCGCTTCGGCGATGAGCTGGCGGTGTTCCACTCGCGGCTTTCGACGGGCGAACTGTACGACCAGTGGTTTCGCGTGCACCGGGGCGATGCGCGGCTCGTGCTCGGTTCGCGGAGCGCGGTGTTTGCGCCGGTGCAGCGGCCGGGGCTGATCGTGCTCGACGAGGAGCACGAGTGGAGCTACAAGCAGGCCGACCCCGTGCCGCGGTATCACGCGCGGGAGGTGGCGCTGAAGCTGGGGGAGCTGACCGGCGCACGGGTGGTGCTGGGGAGCGCGACGCCGGACGTGGTGACCTATCACCGGGCGGAGACGGGCCAGATTGCACGGGTCGAGCTGCGGGAGCGGGTCATCCCGCTGGCGGGGGGCGGTACGGCGCGCGGCGAGCTGCCGGATGTTGAGGTGGTGGACATGCGGGAGGAGCTGCGGGCGGGGAACCGGAGCATGTTCAGCCGGGCGTTGCGGAGGGAGGTGCGGCGGGCGCTGGCGGCCGGCGAGCAGGTCATCCTGTTCGTGAACCGGCGGGGCTCGGCGCGCTTCGTGCTCTGCCGGGACTGCGGCTACCTGCCGCTTTGCCCGTCGTGCGAAGTGGCGATGAGTCTCGACCAGGAGCATTCGATCCATGTTTCGCTGCGCTGCCACCATTGCGGCCGGACGCGGCGGCTGGAGGAGCGGTGTCCGCGGTGCGATGGTCTGCGGTATCGGCCCTTCGGGGTGGGGACGCAGCGGGTGGAGGCGGAGGCGCGGGTGGTTTTCGCGGGTGCGCGGGTGGCGCGCTGGGACAGCGACACGGCCCGGGGTCGGGATGCGCACGAGCGGATGGTGGCGGAGCTGGAGGCGGGGCGGGTCGACATCGTGGTGGGTACGCAGCTGCTGGCGAAGGGGCTCGACCTGCCGAATCTGACGGTGGTCGGTGTGGTGGATGCCGACGTGGGGCTTTCGCTCCCGGATTTCCGGGCGGCAGAGCGGACGTTCCAGCTGTTGAGCCAGGTGGCGGGGCGAGCGGGGCGGCGCGACCGGCCGGGATGGGTAGGCATTCAGACGTATGAGCCGGAGGCCCCGTCGATCGTGGCGGCGGCGGCGCATGACTACCGAGACTTCTACAAGCAGGAGATCGCTCACCGGCGGCGGGCGGGGTATCCGCCGTTCAGCAGGCTGGTGCGGCTGGTGTACCGGCATCCGAACCTCGAGGCGGGGCTCGAGGAGGCGGGGCGGGTGGCGAATGAGCTGAGGGTGCTGCGGGATGCGGAGGGGCGCGCCGAGCCGGACATCCTGGGGCCGACGCGGCCGTTCATTCCGAGGGTGCGGGGAGAGCACCGGTGGCAGATTTTGCTGCGGGGGAGGCGGCCGGCCTCGCTGGTGGGGAGGGTTCGGCTTGGTGAGCGGTGGCAGGTGGATGTGGACCCGGCGTCGCTGCTGTGACGGTTTGGGGCTGGCAAACCTTCGCCCGGTCGGGGAGGTGCTGGTATCCTGCAGGGCTAACCGGGCCGTGGAGGCCCGCTGCAGAAGGGATGGTTCGGCATGGACCAGGAGCTGAAGCCGTGGTCGCGGCTGGCGCTGATCTTCCCGGGGCAGGGCTCGCAGCACGTGGGCATGGGCGAGAAGCTGGCCCAGGTTTCGCGGGCTGCGCGGGAGGTGTTTCGGCGGGCGGATGAGCTACTGGAGCGGAATCTCTCGAAGCTGTGCTGGGAGGGCCCGGCGGAGGAGCTGGAATCGACGCGCAACCAGCAGCCGGCGACGTACGTGACGTCGATTGCGTGGCTCGAGGCGCTGAAGGAGCGGTGGGCCGCAATTGGGCGCCCATTCCAGCCGTTCCTGTTTGCGGGCCATTCGATGGGGGAGTACACGGCGGCGGTGGCTGCGGGCTCGATTTCGTTCGAAGACGGGCTGGAGCTGGTGGAGGCGCGCGGGATGCTGATGGAGGAGGCGGGACGGGAGAACCCGGGCGGGATGGCCTCGATCCTGGGACTGCCGGAGGAGAAGGTGCTGGAGATTTGTGCGGAGGCCTCGAAGGAGGGGTATGTCGGGCTCGCAAACTCGAATTGCGAGGGGCAGAGTGTGATTTCGGGCTACCTGAAGCCGCTGAAGGTGGCGATGGAGCTGGCGGAGAAGGCCAAGGCGCGGCGGGTGGTCCGGCTGCCGATTTCGATCGGGTCGCATTCGCCGCTGATGGCGAAGGCGAGCGAAGGGATGGCGGCGATTCTCGACCGGGTGAAGGTGAAGGACCCGATCCGCCCGCTGGTGGGGAATGTCAACGCGAGCCTGCTGCGGACGGGCGCTGAGGTTTGCCAGGAGCTGAAAGAGCAGCTGACGCACGGGGTGCAGTGGCAAAGGACGATTGAGCGGATGCGGGACGAGGGTGCGGATCTGTTCCTGGAGGTGGGGCCGGGGTCGGTGCTGACGAAGCTGGTGCGGCGAATCGATTACAGCGTGAACAGCCTTTCGATGAGCGACGAGTACGAAGGGCTGCTCTCGGAGCGATGGGCGCTGGTGGAGGCTTCGGCGCGATGAGCCGGCGGGTGGTGGTGACCGGGGTCGGTGCGGTGACGGCGGTGGGGCATACGGCCGAGGAGACCTGGCAGGCGATGCTCGAGGGACGGAGCGGCATCGGGCCGATTACGCTGTTCGACCCGGAGCCGTACCCGGTGCGGATCCAGGCGGAGGTGAAGGGGTACGAGCTGGGCGACCGGGTCGACCCGAAGCAGCAGCGGTACATGAACCGTTCGGTGACGTTCGGGGTTGGGGCGGCGCTGGATGCGCTGGCAGACAGCGGGCTGGAGGTGACCGAGGAAAACGCCGACATGGTCGGGGTGATTTTCGGTTCGGGGGCGGGCGGCACGGACATGGTGCTGGAGCACCAGCGGATTCTCGAGGAGAAGGGGCCGCGGCGGATTACGCCGTTCCTCGTGGCGAACTTCATCCCGGATGCGGCGAGCGGGCACATTGCGATTGCGACGGGAGCGCGGGGGCCGAACCTGGCGCCGGTTGCGGCGTGTGCGACGGGCGCGGCGGCGATCGGGGAGGCGTTCGAGACGATCCGGCGGGGCGACGCGGATGCGGTGATTTCGGGAAGCTCGGAGGCGGTGCTGCTGCCGATTTACCACGCGACGTGGTGTTCGATGCGGGCGCTGGCGAGTGACAACGAGCACCCGGAGCGGGCGTTGAAACCGTTCGACTTGCACCGGGACGGGTTCGTGGCTGGCGAGGGCGCGTGCGGGATGGTGCTGGAGGAGTACGAGCACGCGAAGGCGCGGGGCGCGCGCATCTACTGCGAGGTGATCGGCTACGGGTCATCGAACGATGCGTTCGACATGATTGCGCTGCACGAGACGGGCCGTGGGCTGAAGCGGGCGGTGCTGGCGGCGATTCGGAAGGCCGGGATTGCCCCGGCGGAGATCGACTACATCAACCCGCACGGGAGCGGGACGCCGCTGAACGACCGCGTGGAGACGCTGGTGTTCAAGGAAGTGATGGGGGAGGCGGCGTACCGGGCGGCGATTTCGTCGGTGAAGCCGATTACGGGGCACTGCATGGGGGCGAGCGGTTCGGTCGAGGCGCTTGCGTGCGTGATGGCGATCCGCGACCAGAAGGTGGCTCCGACGATCAACTACACGACGCCCGACCCTGAGTGCGACCTCGACTACGTGCCGAACGTGGCGCGCGAGATGCGGGTCAACGTCGCGATGACGACGTCGGTCGGGCTGGGCGGGCACAACGCCTGCCTGATATTCCGAAAGGTCGATTGACCGAGGAGAGCAGCCTGTGAGGCGAGCACTGGTAACCGGCGTGGGGGCCATCACGCCGATTGGACTGACCGCGCACGAGTTCTGGGAGAATCTCGTGGCGGGGGTTTCGGGCGCGGGCCCGATCACGCGCTTCGATGCGTCGGAGCTGCCGGTGCGGATCGCGACCGAGGTGAAGGGCTTCGAACCCGGCCGCTATATGGACACGAAAGAGGCGCGGCGGATGTCGCGCTTCGCGCAGTTTGCGGTGGCGGCGGCGAAGCTCGCGGCGGAGGATGCGGGGCTGGTGTTGACGGACGAAGAGCGGCGCCGGGCGGGTTCGGCGATTGCGACGGGCTCGGGCGGCGCCATCGACACGATGGACGAGACGCTCGTGTTGAAGGAGCGGGGGCCGAACCGGGTCAGCCCGTTTTACGTGCCGACGATGGCGCCGAACATGGGGGCGTGCCAGGTTTCGATGCACCTTGGTCTGCGGGGCCCGGCGATGGCGAGCGTGGCGGCGTGCGCGAGCGGGCTGTACAGCTACATCGAGGCGAAACAACTGATCGCGTCGGGGCGGTGCGACGTGGTGCTGGCGGGGGGAACGGAGGCGGCGCTGCACCCGCTCCCGATTGCCGCGCTGGCGAACATGAAGGCGCTGAGCCGCCGGAATGACGAGCCGGAGCGGGCGAGCCGGCCGTTCGACCGGGACCGGGACGGTTTCGTGTTTGGGGAGGGTGCGGTGGTGATGGTGATCGAGTCGGAGGAACGGGCGCGTGCCCGCGGCGCCCGGGTGTACGCGGAGCTTGCGGGCGGCGGCCTGAGCTGCGATGCGTACCACATCACGGCGCCGCTGGAAGACGGCTCAGGCGCGTGCGATGCGATGGTGGAGGCGCTGCGGGATTCGGGGATCGCGCCGGGTGAGGTGGACTACATCGCGGCGCACGGGACGGGGACGCCGCTGAACGATGTGGCGGAGACGAAGGCGATCAAGCTGGCCTACGGGGAGCACGCTTACCGGCTGGCGGTGAGCTCGCCGAAGTCGATGGTGGGGCACCTGCTGGGCGCGGCGGGCGCGGTGGGTGCGCTGGCAGCAGCACTGGCGGTGTATCACGACGTGGTGCCGCCGACGATCAACCTCGAGAACCCGGACCCGGAGTGCGACCTCGACTATGTGCCGCTGCGGGCGCGCGCGATGCGCGTGCGGGCTGCGGCCGCGAACGGGTTTGGGTTTGGGGGCCAGAACGGGTCGGTGGTCTTCCGCAAGTACGAAGGCTGACGTAGCCTAGCGGGCGCCCGGCAGCGCCAACGAGAGTAACGAGGGGAGCAATCGCCAATGGCAACAGTGTTCGAACGAGTCCGTGATGTGGTGGTGCGGCAGCTCAAGGTGAGCCCCGACGAGGTGACGCCGGAGGCGAACCTCGTGGAGGACCTGCGGGCCGATTCGCTCGATATCGTCGACCTGACGATTGCGATCGAGGAGGAGTTCGCGGACCAGGCGGAATTCGAGATCCGCGATGAGGATGCGGAGAACATCAAGACGGTCCAGGACATCATTGATTTCCTGGCGCACCAGGGGATTCACTGAGCTGATGGCTTGTTAACTGGCGCCGGCGAGGGCGCGCAGCCTGCCGACGACCTCGGGGAGCACCTGGAGGACGCGGTCGATCTCGGCGTCGGTGTTGTGACGGCCGAGGGTGAGGCGGAGTGAGGCGTGCGCGAGGTCGGGTTCGATGCCCATGGCGGTGAGGACGTGGGAGGGTTCGAGGGCGCCGGTGGTGCAGGCCGAGCCGCTGCTGGCTGCGATGTCGGCCATGTCGAGGGCGAGCAGGACGCTTTCGCCCTCGACGTTGCGGAAGCAGCAGGAGAAGTTGTTGGGGAGGCGACGGGCGGGGTCGGCGGGGCCGGTGATGACGGTATCGGGGATACGCTCGGGAAGCTCGAAGAGGAGGCGGTTGCGAAGGCGCTGGACGTGGGCGTTGAACGCCTCGCGCTCCTGCCAGGCGATCTGCATGGCGGCGGCGAGCCCGACGATACCGGGGACGTTTTCGGTGCCGGCGCGGCGCTCTTTTTCTTGGCTTCCGCCGAGGATGAGGGGCTGCCAGGGTGTGCGGTTCTTGATGTAGAGGAGCCCGATGCCCTTGGGGCCGTAGATTTTGTGGCCGGCGAGGCTGAGGAGGTCGACGCCGAGGCGAGCGGGGGTGATGTCGAGGGAGCCTGCGGCTTGGACGGCGTCGGTGTGGACGACGAGGCGGGGGTTCCTTTCGCGGGCGATGCGGGCGGCTTCGGCGACGGGCTGGATGGTGCCGACCTCGTTATTGGCGGTCATGATGGAGACGAGGACGGTTTCGGGGCCGACGGCATCGGCGAGGGCTTCGAGGGAGACGACACCATCGCGGTCGACGGGGAGGTAGGTCGCGCGGAAGCCTTCGCGTTCGAGCTGTTCGACGGTGTGGAGGACGGCGTGGTGTTCGATGGCTGTGGTGATGATGTGGTTGCCGCGGCCGCGGGCGCGCTGGGCGAGGGCGGCGCCGCGGATGGCGGCGTTGTCGGATTCGGTGCCGCCGGAGGTGAAGACGATCTCTTTGGGGGAGGCGCCGAGGAGGTCGGCGATGGTCTTGCGGGCGGCATCGAGGGCGCGGCGGGCTTCCTGCCCTTCGAGGTAGATGCTGGAGGGGTTGCCCCAGTGGGTGGTGAAGAAGGGCAACATGGCTTCGACGACGCGCGGGTCGGGTGGCGTGGTGGCGGCGTGGTCGAGGTAAATGCGGGGCATGGATTCAGGGTAGCGGATTGGGGAGGGAGGTGATCACGCGGGGCGGGGAACGTGGTATGCTGTCGGCAGCGATTCCATCCGGGAGTGGGCCCCGCGCCCACTTTTTTGTTGAGAGCATGAAGAACGAACTGTTGTTGGCGCTGAACCAGCTTGCCGCGGAGAAGAACCTGCCGGCGGAGACGGTGTACGAGGCGGTCGAGGCGGCCCTGACCTCGGCGTTCCGGCGCGAGGAGGACGATGCGCCGAACATGTATGTGAAGATCGACGCGCGGAACGGTGAAATCCGGGCGTATCGGCAGATGTTCGTGGTGGAGGAGGTGGAGAATCCGCGCGTAGAGATGAGTGTGGAGGAGGCGCGCCGCTGGAAGCCGGATGCGCGGCCGGGGGACGTGCTGGACTTCGAGGAGGAGATCCCGAAGAACGCGGGGCGGATTGCGGCGCAGACGGCGAAGCAGGTGGTGCTGCAGCGCCTGCGGGAGGCGGAGCGGGATGCGATTTATGAGGAGTACATCCACAAGGTCGGTGAACTGGTGGTGGGGACGGTGCAGAAGGTGGAGCCCCGCCAGATCATCGTCGACCTGGGGCGGGGGACGGAGGCGGTGCTGCCGGCGAGCGAGCAGGTGCGGAATGAGCACCTTCGGGCGGGGCAGCGGGTGCGGGTGCTGATTGCGGAGGTGAACCGGGCTTCGAAGGGGCCGCAGATTGTGGTGAGCCGGGCGCACCGGAACCTGCTGCGGCGACTGTTCGAGATGGAAGTGCCGGAGATCAAGAGCGGCACGGTGGAGATCAAGAGCATCGCGCGGGAGGGCGGGCACCGGAGCAAGATTGCGGTCTGGGCGCGCAACCCGGCGATTGACCCTATTGGGGCGTGTGTCGGGGTGCGCGGCTCGCGCATTCAGAACATCGTGAACGAGCTCAACGGGGAGCGCATCGATGTCATCAAGTGGGACCCGGACCCGGCGAAGTTCGTGGCGAACGCGCTGAGCCCGGCGCAGGTGACGGAGGTTGAAATCGACCCTGCGGAGCGGCTGGCATCGGTAGTGGTGCCGGACCGGATGATGTCGCTGGCGATTGGCAAGGACGGGCAGAATGCGCGCCTGGCGGCGAAGCTGACGGGCTGGCGGATTACGGTGCTGAGCGAGTCGGCGAAGGAGCGTGCGGAGGCGGGCGAGCCCGAAGCGCCGATGGCGTTCGAGCCGTACGCACCGGGCGAGGCTCCGGACATCGACGTGCTGCAGGAGGCGGAGCAGGTGGCTGCTGCCGCCGAAGAGTCGACGGTGCCACAGCCGTTCGACGTCGCTTCGACCGCGCCGGCGGTGCCGATGACGGAGACGGAGCCGGTGCAGGAGGAGGAAGAGGAGGAGATTTCGTTCGCGTCGATCGTCGAGACGATTCCCGTGCCGCGCGGCGAGGAGCGGGAATCGGAGGACTATGGCGAGGACGAGGACGAGGAGTACGAGATCCCGGCGGCGATCATCGAGGAATCGCGGCCGTCGTCGATCCGGTTTGCGGAGGATGTGCTGCCGCGCCGGGACGAGGAAGACGAGCCGCTGCCGAAGAAGTCGGCGGGGAAGAAGGCGAAGCGTGCGCCCCGGTACTACGACGAGGGCGACGACATGGAAGACATCGACTACGCGGGCCGGATTCACTGATGTCCGGCCCGGCCAAGCGGTACGACAGGAGCGTTCGCGATTACGTCGGGAGTGCGACCACGGAGACAGCCGCAGCGGACCTGCATCGCCTGCCGGACTGAGCAGGGGAAGCGGGAGCTGGTGCGCCTCGTCCGGACACCGGAGGGGCGTGTGGTGGTAGACCCGACGGGGAAGGCGAACGGGCGGGGGGCGTACCTGCACCCCTATCGCGAGTGCTGGGAGAAAGCGCTGCGAGGGGGTACGATACAACGTGCACTGAAGACAGCCCCGGCCGTGGACGATATCGAAGCCCTGCGGGCCTTCGGGTTGGCGTTGCCGGCGAAGGGAGGCGATAGCGTATGACGGCAAAGAGTTCGACTCAATCGCGGGTGACGATTCCCGATGCTTTGACGGTGAAGGAGCTGGCGGACCTGCTGGGTGTGTCGGCGGTGGAGGTCATCAAGCGGCTGATGACCAACGGGGTGATGGCGAATCAGAACCAGACGATTGACTACGACACGGCGGCCATTGTGGCCGTGGAGCTGGGGTTCGAGCCGGAGCCGGAGGCGGCTGCGCCGGCGGAGGCGGCAGCGCCGCTGGTGGAAGCTGAGGAGGAGCCGGACGACCCGGCGACGCTGCAGCCGCGGCCGCCGGTGGTGACTATCCTGGGGCACGTCGACCACGGGAAGACGAGCCTGCTCGATGCGATTCGAAAGACGCGGGTGGCGGCAGGCGAGGCGGGGGGCATCACGCAGCACATCGGTGCGTACCAGGTGGAGCGCGACGGGCGGCTCATCACGTTCATCGATACGCCGGGGCACGCTGCATTTACGCAGATGCGGGCGCGCGGTGCGCAGGTGACCGACATTGCGGTGCTGGTGGTGGCTGCGGATGACGGCGTGATGCCGCAGACGGTGGAGGCCATCAACCATGCGAAGGCGGCCGGTGTGCCGATCATCGTGGCGATCAACAAGATCGACCTGCCGGCGGCGAACCCGGACCGGGTGAAGCAGCAGCTGACGGAGCACGGGATTGTGGTGGAGGAGTACGGCGGTGACACGGTGTGTGTTCCGGTCTCGGCGGCGACGGGGCAGGGCATCAGCGACTTGCTCGAGGCCATCAACCTGGTCGCGGAGATCAGCGAGCTGAAGGCGAATCCGAACCGGCCGGCGTCGGCGGTCGTGATCGAGGCGGAGATGGATTCGAGCCGGGGGCCGGTGGCGACGGTGCTCGTCCAGCGGGGGACGCTGCGGCAGGGGGATGCGGTGGTTGTCGGTGAGACGAGCGGGAAGGTCCGGGCGATGCTGGACGACCGGGGACGGCGCATCAAGGAGGCTGGGCCTTCGACGCCGGTGGAGATTCTTGGGCTCGAAGACGTGCCCGAGGCTGGTGACCGGCTGCGGGTGGTCGCAGACGAGAAGGTGGCCCGGCAGGTCGTTGAGGAGCGGCGGCGGCGGCGCGAGGCGGAGGAGCAGACGCAGCACGCCCGGGTGAACCTCGACACGCTGTTCAACGAGATCAGCACCGGCAAGCTGAAGGAGCTGATCATCATCCTGAAGACGGATGTCCGGGGCAGCGCGGAGGCGATCAAGGGCGCGCTCGAGCGGCTGAGCACGCCGGAGGTGAAGCTGAAGATCATCCACGCTGCGACGGGCCCGGTGACGGACAGCGATGTGATGCTGGCCGAGGCCTCGAACGGCATCATCATTGGGTTCAACACGCGGGTGGAGCCTGGCGCGAAGAAGCGGGCGGAGGCGGCCGGCGTGGAGATCCGAACGTATAGCATCATCTACCAGGTGCTCGAAGACGTCGAAAAGGCGTTGAAGGGCATGCTCGAACCGGTGTACCAGACGGTGGTGGATGGCCACGCGGAAGTCCGGGCGACGTTCAAGTCGAGCCGCGTGGGGCAGATTGCGGGGTGCTACGTGACCGATGGGACGGCGCGGCGCGGTTCGCTGGTGCGGGTGCTGCGGGGCAAGGAGGAGGTGTGGAAGGGCCGCTGCGAGGGGCTGAAGCGGTTCCAGGATGACGTGCGCGAGGTGCAGACCGGCTATGAGTGCGGCATCGTGGTCTCGGGATTCGACAAGTTCCAAGTGGGCGACATCATCGAGTTCTACCACGAAGAGCGGGTGAGCTGACGGCCGGGAGGCTGGCATGACGATGCGCACGACGCGCGTGGGCGAGCTGCTCCGGGCGGAGATTTCGGAGCTGCTGCTTCGTGAGGTCAAGGACCCGCGCGTGGGCCGGGGGATGGTCACGATCACGGAGGTGCAGGTTTCGCCGGACCTCCGGCGGGCGGTGGTGTACGTTTCGCACCTTGGGACGGAGGCGGAGCGGAGCGAGGCGCTGGAGGGGCTCCAGCATTCGGCGCCGTTTTTGCACCGGGAGCTGGTGCACCGGCTTTCGCTGCGAAACGTTCCGGAGCTGGTGTTTCGGTTCGATCCGTCGATCGAACGGGGGGCGCGGCTGGCGGAATTGATCCAGCAGGTGAGCGCGGAGCGTCGTGGCGAGGAAGCGAGCGAGTAGCGGGCTTGACGGCATCCTGCTGGTCGACAAGCCGGCGGGATGGACGAGTCACGACGTGGTCGCGAAGGTGCGGCGGCTGAGCGGGCAGCCGCGGGCGGGGCATACCGGGACGCTGGACCCGTTCGCGACGGGGCTGCTGGTGGTGTGCCTGGGGCGGGCGACGCGGCTGGCGGAGTACCTGACGGCGCACGAGAAGGCCTACGAGGCGGAGGCGGTGCTGGGGGTAGAGACCGACACGGACGATAGCGACGGGCGGGTCACGCGGCGGGATGCAGTGCCGACCCTGGACCGGGCGCGGCTGAGCGAGCTGGAGCAGCAGTTCACCGGGCGGATTCGGCAGGTGCCGCCGGCGTACAGCGCGCTGAGCATCGGCGGGGAGCGCGCCTATGCCCTGGCGCGGCGAGGGGAGGCGGTCGCGCTGGCAGCGCGGGCGGTGGAGGTGCTGGCGCTCAGCCTGGAGCTCGTGGGGGCGGACCGGCTGCGGATGCACGTGCAGTGCGGGCCCGGGACGTATATCCGAAGCCTTGCGCGGGACATCGGGCGGGAGCTGGGCTGCGGCGCGCACCTCGTTTCGCTGAGGCGTCTACGGTCGGGGTGCTTCGATGTCGCGGCTGCGTGGCCGATGGTGAAGCTGGAGGAACTGGCGGGCGCGGGACGGCTGGCGGAGGCGCTGCTGCCCGCGGATGAGGGGCTGCAAGAGTGGGATGCGGCCATCCTCGGCGAGCGCGGGATGGCGGCCTTCGGCCGGGGAAACCGATACCGGGCACGCAGCTGCACGCGTGCGGCTGAGCTTGCGCGGGTATATGGAGCGGATGGCTCGTTCCTCGGTGTGGGGACGGTGGACACGACGGGAACGGTGCAGCCGGTCAAGGTGCTGGCGGGCTGACCCTGCGAGATTCGGCATTATGTGGTGTTTAGGTTCATTTTGGTGTTGACAGGGATGGAGTGCGGGGGGAACATGCTGGGTGGCCGGCTGGTCTGCGCAATTGCGTAGGCACTCTTACATTTTTGCCGGCGCCGTCGGATGACGGTGAGAAGGAGGGATCCTTGGAGGCGTATTGCCTGAAGTGCCGGGAACGGCGGGAAATGAAGGACGCGAAGGCCATCACGATGAAGAACGGGAAGCCGGCGACTGAGGGGACCTGCCCGGTCTGCGGCACGAAGATGTTCAAGATCGGGAAGGCCTAGCGACAGGCCTGACAGGAGAGACCGAACGCGCGCAGCAGAGGCCCGCCGGGTTTGCCGGCGGGCCTCTGCGTGGGGGCCGGTACTTTTCAGGGGAGGTCGGCAGCGAGGATGCGGATGACCTCGTCGTGGAGGCGGCCGTTGGTGGCGACGGCGGAGTCGCCGAGGGCGGGGTTGCCATCCCAGCGGGTGAAGCCGCCGCCAGCCTCGCGGACGATGGGCTGGAGGGCGGCGGCGTCCCAGGTGCTCATGTCGGGGTCGAGCATGATTTCCGCGCGGCCGGTGGCGACGAGGAGGTAGCCGTAGCAGTCGCCCCAGGCGCGTGCGAGGCCGCAGCGTTCGATGAGGGTTCGGTAGCCGATGGGCCGGCGGGCGGCAGTGCGTGCGTAGGAGGTCATGGTGAGGGTAGCGTCTTCGAGGCGGTCGACCTCAGAGACGCGGCAGGGCTGGCCGTTGAGGCGGGCGCCGCGCCCGAGCGCTGCTGCGATGGTTTCGCCGACGGCGTGGCAGGCGATGACACCGAGGACGGGTTCGCCATCCTGCTCGAGTGCGATGAGTGAGCCAAAGAGCGGGACGCGGTGGATGAAGGACTTGGTGCCGTCGATGGGGTCGATGACCCAGCGGCGGCGGCCGTCGCCGGGGGTTTCACCGAACTCTTCGCCGAGGACCCCGAAGCCGGGGGTTTCGCGTGCGAAGAATTCGCGCATGGCGAGCTCGGCGCGGCGGTCGGCTTCGGTGACCGGGGTTCGGTCGGCCTTGCGTTCGACGGCGAAGGGGCCCGCGTAGATGGGCATGATGATGTCGCGGGCGATGTCGGCCGCGCGGAGGGCGATAGCGAGGAGGTCGTCGAGCTCGGCCATCAGCGGGGGTGGTCGCCGCGGCGGTATTCGGCGGTGAGGTCGTCGAGGCGCTGTTTGAGCTCGGGCGGGAGCGCGGTCTCGGCGGCGGCGAAGGCGTCGGTGAGCTGTTCGGGCCGGCTTGCGCCGATGATTGGGGCGGTAATGACGGGGTTGGCCATGACCCAGGCGATGGCGAGGGAGGCGAGGGTCATGCCGGCCTCGGCAGCGATGGGGCGGAGGGCATCGACGGTTTGGAACATCTGCTCGTGCCAGTAGCGGTCCTGGTAGATGCGGGCAGCGGTGCCGAGGGTGAAGCGGGAGCCTTCTTCGGGGCCGGAGGCCGGGTGGTGCTTGCCGGTGAGGAGGCCGCCGGCGAGGGGGTTGTAGGGGATGACGCCGATGCCTTCTTCGGCGCAGAGGGGGAGGAGCTCGCGTTCGATTTCCCGGAAGAGGAGGTTGTAGCGAGGCTGGACGGAATCGAAGCGGGCGAGGCGGAGGACTTCGCTGCGGCCGATGGCCCGGGCGACCTGGTAGGCGAGGAAGTTCGAACAGCCGATGTAGCGGACCTTGCCGGCGCGAACGAGGTCGTCGAGGGCGCGAAGGGTTTCGTCGATGGGCGTGTTTGGGTCGGGACCGTGGAGCTGATAGAGGTCGATGTAGTCGGTGCCGAGGCGGCGGAGGGAGGCATCGACGGCGTCGAGGATATGCTTGCGGGAGTTGCCCGCGTCCCACGGCGAGGGGCCCATGCGGCCGAAGCACTTGGTCGCGAGGATGATGCGGCTGCGGTTACCGGTGCGCGCGAGCCAGCGGCCGATGATCTCTTCGGTCCGACCCTGGGTGCCGGGGGGTGCGCCGATGGGGTAAACGTCGGCGGTGTCGAGGAAGGTGATACCGCCTTCGAACGCGCGGTCGAGGATTGCGAAGGAGGTGGCTTCGTCGCACTGGAAGCCGAAGGTCATGGTACCGAGGCAGAGGCGGGAGACGGGGAGGCCGGTTCGGCCGAGGCGGGTGTATTGCATGGGGCGATTGTGCCGGAGGACGGGACGACTGTCGCGCTGCGGCGAAGGGACCTATTGGCGGAAGCGGTCGATGATTTCCTCTGCGGCGCGGATTGCGGCTTCGGTTTCGTCGATGGGTTCGTCGGCGCCGGGGGGCGGGTCGGGGGGCGAGACCGGTTCGAGGTAGGTGCAGTAGCGGCACGCGCTGGACGACCCGACGAGGGCGAGGGCGAAGTGGCTGAACGTGCGGCCGCAGTTGGCGGTGCGGGCCCGGCGGACGCGGGCTTTGCGAGGGGCGGTGCGGGCCTGTTTCGGCGCTTTCGGCTTTGGGATGCCGCCTGCGATGCCGCCGCCGAGGCCCCTCCGGGCGTCACGCTGGGCGAGGTAGGCGTTCAACAGGTAGAGGAGGAACGGCAGCCCGAGGATGAGGAAGAAGAGCACCGACTGCAGCATGGCAGTAGTGTAGCGAATTTCGGATGCGCTATGAGGTCAGGCGGGCGGGATGCAGCCTTCCTCGCGGAGTTCGATTAGGGCGGCCTGCCATGCGTCGAGGGTGGCGGCGATGTCGTCGTCGGTGTGGGCGGAGCTGAGCATGCCGCCGGTCCCGAAGAGCTGGACGCCGCGGTTGAGCAGTGCGAGCTGGAGGAGGCGGGCGAGTTCGGGGGGCATCGGGGTTTCGAGGAGGGTGTGAGCAAGGTCGCGGCCGTCGGAGTCACGCGGGCCGGGCGGGGCATCGCCGACGAGGTGGACGCGGAAGGCGGAGGACTGGCCGTAGACGATGCCGGGGATGGCGAGGTCGGTGAGGATGCGATTCATGCCCTCGCGGAGGGCGGCGGCGAGGGCAGCGGCGCGCTGCTGATGGGTTCCGTCGGCGATTTCGCGGAGGCAGGCGACACCTGCTGCGGCGGAGAGGGGGTTGGCGTTGAAGGTGCCGGGGTGGCCGACCTTTTCGGTGCGGGGGCCGCCGCCGGGGAACTGGAGGTATTCGAGGATGTCGCGGCGGCCCGCGACGGCACCGCCGGGGAAGCCGCCGGCGAGCACCTTGGCAAGGGTGACGAGATCGGGGCGGACGCCTTCGAGCTCGTGAACGCCGCCGGGCGCCCAGCGGAAGCCGGTGACGACCTCGTCCATGATGAAGACGGCGCCGTGCCGGGCAGAGATATCGCGGAGACCCTGGAGGAACCCGCGAGGGAGAGGGAGCTGCCCGCTGGATGCGCCTGCGGCTTCGACGATGACGGCGCCGATGTCGGTTCGCTCGGCGAAGGCGGCTTCGACGGCTTCGAGGTTGGGCGGGAGGACGAGGACGGAGTCGAGGGTAGCGGCGGGGATGCCGGGGGGCACGCGGCCGGCGTAACTGGAGGCGGGGACGACGTAATCGTGCCAGCCGTGGAAGTGCCGTTCGAATTTGATGACCGCGGGGCGGCCTGTTGCGGCGCGGGCGAGACGGAGGGCCATCAGGGTGGCTTCGGTGCCGGAGGAGGTGAAGCGGACGACTTCGGCGGCGGGCACGAGGCGGACGACTTCTTCGGCCCATGCGATTTCGTGCTCGTGGCTGGCGCCGTAGTGGGTGCCGCGGGTGAGCTGAGCAGCGGCAGCAGCAGTGACCGCGGGGTGGTGATGGCCGAGGAGGAGGGCGCCGTGGCCGACGACGTAGTCGATGTAGCGATGGCCATCGACGTCCCACTTGTAGGGACCTTCGGCACGCTCGGCGTAGATGGGGAAGGGGCGGAGGTAGCGGCTGTCGTGGGTGACGCCGCTGGGGAGGACAGCGGCGGCGCGCTGGTACAGGGCGCGCGAGCCGGGATGCAGTTCGACGTAGCGGGCTTCGATGGACATCGGGGGGATGATAGCGCCTTTTCCCGTGGTGGCCGGGGGCGTAGATTGGCTGTGCGGCATGGCGGACCAGTCGATTTTGCAGCCTGGGAATTTGCTGATGGTGCAGGAGCGCGAGCGGTATCTCGCGGGCCTGTTCCGGCGGGTGGGGTGGGAGTCGCTGGCGGAGCTGCGTGCGTTCGAGGCGGGCTGCTCGACGGGGTACAACCTGCGGCTGCTCGTGCAGTGGGGCGCCAAGCCGGGGAACCTCGCGGGGCAGGACATCGACGCGGGAGCGGTGGCGTATTGCCGGGCGCGTGCGAGCGATATCCGGGTGCATGAGGGGAGCGCGGAGCGAATCCCCGAGCCGGACCGGGCGTTCGACCTTTCGCTGGCGTTCACGCTGTTCAGTTCAGTCCCGGACGAGGATGTGGCGCAGCGGATTGCGGGGGAGCTGGTGCGCATCACGCGGCCGGGAGGGCTGATTCTCGTGTATGACATGCGGCGGCGGAACCCGGCGAATCCGAACGTCCACCCGGTGCTGGAGGACGATATCCGGCGGTGGTTTCCCCGCTGCCCGATGCGCGTGAAGACGCTGACGCTGGCGCCGCCGATTGCGCGGCGCATCGGGCGGTTTGCGCCGTGGCTGTACGGGCCGCTGGCAGCGGTGCCGCTGCTGCGGACGCATGCGCTGTACGTGCTGCGGCGGCCGGGGCAGGTCGACGTGTTCCGAGGGCGGACGGGCACGAAATCGTAAACGTTTGTTCGTAGACAGGGCGTGAGCGGTTGGGGCAGAGTGGAGGGGCGGCTGACTGCGCGCGCGGCGAGACCGTTCGATAATCGCTATGGTAGTCTAGGAGGAAGCTATGGCTCAGTGGGACGTCGCGGTGATCGGGGGCGGTCCCGGCGGATACGTGGCAGCGATCCGCGCGGCGCAGCTGGGCCTGAAGACGGCGGTTTTCGAGAAGGAGCGGGTCGGGGGGCTGTGCCTGAACTGGGGATGCATCCCGAGCAAGGCGCTCCTGAAGAACGCGGACGTCGTGAACGCGGTTCGTGATGGCGGCGCTTGGGGGCTGGTGGGTGCGGATGCGGTGCGGTTCGACTACGGGGCGGCGGTTGACCGGAGCCGGGATGTGGTGGAGCGCATCGTCGGGGGGGTCGAGGGGCTGCTGCGGGATAACGGCGTCGAGGTGGTGAGCGGCGAGGCGCGGCTCACGGGGACGCGGACGCTGGAGGTGGATGGTTCGGAGCACCGGGCGTCGAACATCATCATCGCGACGGGTGCGTCGCCGCGGGTCATCCCGGGGATGGAGCCGGACGGCGAGGTGGTGATCACGAGCCGGGAGGCGCTCGCGCGGCGGAGCGTGCCGCGGAGCGCGGCGATCATCGGAGCCGGGCCGGTGGGGGTCGAGTTCGCGCACCTGTGGGCGAGTTACGGGGCGGAGGTGACGCTCGTGGAGCTGCTGCCGACGCTGGTTCCGCTGGAAGACCCGGAGATTGGGCGGCTGCTGCAGCGGAGTTTCGAGCGGCGGGGCATCCGCTGCCTGCCGGGGACACGGGTCACGGGCGTGGAACGGACCGCAGCAGGAGCAGTAGTGCGGACCGAGACCGGGGACCAGGCGGGAGCGGTGGAGGCGGAGGTGGTTCTCGTGGCGGTCGGCTTCGTGCCGCGGACGGCGGAGCTGGGGCTGGAGGCGGCGGGGGTTCAGACGACGCGCGGGTTCATCGACATCGACGGGCGGATGGCGACGAGCGTGCCGGGCATTTACGCGGTGGGGGACGTGACGGGGAAGCTGATGCTGGCGCACGTGGCATCGCACCAGGGGGTGCTGGCGGCCGAGGCGATCGCGGGGAAGGCGCCGCCCGAGCCGGATTATGTGCAGATGCCGCGGGCGACGTTCTGTCAGCCTCAGGTGGGGTCGATTGGCTTTACGGAGACTGGCGCGAAAGAGGCGGGGTACCGGGTGCGGACGGGTCGGTTTCCGCTGACTGCGCTGGGGAAGGCGGTTGCGGCGGGACACACGGAGGGGTTCGTGAAGGTTGTCGTGGAGGAGGAGACGGGGCAGGTGCTGGGCATCCACATGGTGGGGCACGACATCAACGACCTGCTGGGAGAGGCAACGATGGTTGCGCTCCTGGAGGCGACATCGGTGGAGGTTGGGTTTGCGGTGCATGCGCACCCGACCCTCCCGGAGGCGCTGAAGGAGGCCGCGCTGGCGGCCGACGGCGAGGCCATTCATATCGCACGGCGGCGGGCGACGCCGCGGGAAGGAGCCGCAACGGCATGACGACGGATGTTCGCAGCGACCTGATGCGCGAGCTTGGTGCAGAGCAGCTCGGGCGGTTCCTGTACCAGATGGTGCTGATCCGCATCTTCGAGGAGCGGTGCGGGGAGCTGTATACGAGGGGGAAGATCCGGGGGTTCCTGCACCTGTACACGGGGCAGGAGGCGTGCGCGGTGGGGTCGATCAGCTGCCTCGAGGAGCGGGACAAGATCCTGACACACTACCGCGACCATGGGCATGCGCTGGCGCGGGGCCTGGACCCGAACCGTGTGATGGCGGAGCTGTTCGGGAAGGCGACGGGCGTGGCCGGGGGCCGGGGCGGTTCGATGCACCTGTACGACGCGGAGAAGGGGTTCCTCGGGGGGTACGCGATTGTCGCGGCGCATTTGCCGCTGGCGGTGGGGCTCGGTGTTGCGGCGCAGATGCGCAGGGAGGATTTCGTGACGCTCTGCATCTTCGGTGATGGGAGCGTGGGGGAGGGGGAGTTCCACGAGGCGCTGAACATGGCGGTGCTGTGGAACACGCCGACGGTGTTTTTCTGCGAGAACAACCTGTACGGGATGGGGGTGCCGTTCAAGGCGTCGCTCTCGACGGAGATTCCGAAGCTGGCGGCGGCGTACAACATGCCTGCGGTCTCGGTTGACGGGATGGATGTACTGGCGGTGTACGAGGCGACGCGGGAGGCGGTGGCGCACGCGCGGGCTGGGAAGGGGCCGTATTTCATCGAGGCGATGACGTACCGGTACCGGGGCCATTCGATGGCCGACCCGGAGCTGTACCGGCTGAAGGACGAGATCGAGGAGGCGAAGCGGCGCGACTGCATCGAGCGGCTGAAGGGGCAGATGATGGAGGCGGGGATGCTGGACGAGGCGGGGTTCGCGGACATCGAGGCGCGGGCACGGCGGGTGGTGGATGAGGCGGTGGAGTTTGCGGAGCAGAGTCCCCAGCCGGCGCTGGATACGCTCTTCGACCATCTCTACAAGGAGTAGGCCGTGGCCATCATGCGGATGCGGGATGCACTTCGGGAAGCGCTGCGGGAGGAGATGCTCCGGGATGAGCGGGTCTTCCTGCTGGGCGAGGATATCGGCCTGTATGGGGGCTCGTATGCGGTGACGAAGGGGCTGCTGGAGGAGTTTGGGGAGGAGCGTGTGCGGGACACGCCGATTGCGGAGTCGGCCATCGTGGGGATTGGGATTGGGGCGGCGATGGGGGGGATGCACCCGATGGTCGAGATTATGACGATCAATTTCAGTTTCCTGGCGCTCGACCAGATTGTGAACAACGCGGCGAAGCTGCTGCACATGTCGAACGGGCAGATCAATGTGCCGCTGGTCATCCGGATGGCGAGCGGGGGCGGTTCGCAGCTGGCAGCGACGCACAGTCACAGCCTGGAGGGGCTGTACGCGCACTTCCCGGGGCTCAAGGTGGTGTGTCCTTCGACGCCGGCGGATGCGAAGGGACTGCTGAAGCGGGCTTTTCGCGATGAGAACACGGTGATTTTCATCGAGCACACGGCGAACTACGGGCTGCGGGGGGAGGTGCCGGACGACCCGGATTTCCTCATCGAGTTTGGCGTGGCGAACGTGGTCCGCGAGGGGACGGATGTGACGCTCGTGGGGTACAGCGGGTCGGTCCACCAGGCGGTGCGGGCGGCGGAGCTGCTGGAGCAGCAAGAGGAGATCAGTGCGGAGGTCATCGACCTCCGCACGCTGCGGCCGCTGGACATCGACACGGTGGTGGCATCGGTGAAGAAGACGAACCGGGCGGTCATCGTGGAGGACGCGTGGCGGTTCGGCGGATTTGGCGGTGAGCTGGCAGCGCAGATTATGGAGCGGGCGTTCGACTGGCTGGATGCGCCGGTTGCGCGGGTGGCCTGCAAGGATGTGCCGCTCCCGTACAATCGGAATTTGGAGTTCCACGCGCTGCCCTCGGAGGAGGACGTGGTCGAGGCTGTCCTCGGGATGTTCAAGGAGTGAGCCGGTGACGATCGAAGTGACGATGCCGCAGATGGGCGCCGACATGGTGGAGGGGACGCTGGTCCGCTGGCTGAAGCAGGTTGGCGACCGGGTTGAGCGGGGCGAGACGATTGCGGAGATCGAAACGGATAAGGCGACGGTAGAGCTGGAGGCGTTCGACTCGGGGACGGTGTTGAAGCTGGTTGCGAACGAGGGCGATGTCGTGCCGGTTGGGGATGTCATCGCCATCCTTGGCGAGCCGAGCGAGGTGCCGCCGGAGGTGGAGCGGAAGCCGGTGCCGCCGCCGGCGAAGCGGGAGATTGACCCCGAGCTGCGGACGACGGCGGTGAAGGATAGCAGTGCGGCGCCGGCAGCGGGGCCGTCGCCGGCGGCGGCCGGGGAGGATGGCAGGGTTCGCATCAGCCCGGTGGCGCGCCGGATTGCGCGGGAGGCGGGCATCGACATCAGCGGGCTGCGCGGCTCGGGGCCGGACGGGCGCATCCTCCGGCGAGACGTGGAGGCGGCGATCGCGGCGCGGCAGTCGGGGGCGGCACCGGCGGCTCCCGCGGCAGGTGCGCCGACAGCGCCGCAACAGGCTCCCCGGCCGGCGCCGGCGATTGCGCCTGCGGCGGGGGCGGCTGAGGTGACCGTCGAGCTGGGGAAGATGCGCAAGGCGATTGCGCACCGGATGGCGCTTTCGAAGCAGACCCAGCCCCACTACTACCTGACGCTGGACATCGATATGACGGATGCGCTGGCCTTCCGGGCGCAGCTGAACGCTGGGCTCCCGGAAGGGCAGAAGGTGACCATCAACGACCTGATCGTGAAGGCGTGCGCGATTGCGCTGGAGCGGCATCCGAAGTTCAACGCGGCGTTTACGGAGGAGGGGCTTCGGATGCACGACCGGATCAATATTTGCATTGGGGTCGCGCTGGATGAGGGCTTGATTGCGCCGGCGGTGCTGGATTGCCAGTCGAAATCGCTGGGGCGGATTGCGCAGGAAACGAAGGACCTCGTCGAGCGGGCGCGGACGGGGAAGCTGACGGCGGCGGAGTACGGCGAGGGGACGTTTACGATTACGAACCTCGGCGCGTACGGGGTGGAGACGCTGATTGGCATCATCAATCCGCCGCAGGCGGCGATTCTCGGGGTGGGTTCGGTGATGCCGAAGCCGGTGGTCCGGGACGGCGAGGTGGTGGTGCGGCAGGTGATGAAGGTGGCGCTGAGCGCGGACCACCGGGTGACGGACGGGGCGGAGGGCGCCCGGTTCATCACGGAGGTCCGGGGGATTTTGGAGCAGCCGGCGACGCTGGCGCTCTAGGGCGCCGTGGGCTCTTCCGTGCGGTCGCGCGGGATGCGGATGAGCCCTTCCTGGGCTACGGAGGCGATGCGGAGGCCGGCAGGCGTCCAGATGGAGCCGAAGATGAGCCCGCGGGCATGGCGGGCGACAGGGCTTTCGCTGGTGTAGAGGACCCAGTCGTTGAAGGTGACGGGGCCGTGGAACCAGACGGCATGGTCGAGGGAGGCGGACATGCGGCGGCCCCAGGTGAGGCCGTGGGGGCGTGCTGCGGTGGAGAGGAGGGTACGGTCGCTGGCGTAGGTGAGGACGGCGGCGTGGATGAGGGGGTCGTCGGGGAGGTCTCCGTTGGGGCGCATCCAGATGCGGCGGCGGGCGGGGAGGCGTTCGCCGGGGAGGTCGGGGTCGACGACGCGGATTTCGATGGGCTGTGAGCGGCGGCGGCGCTCGGCGTCTTCGAGCATTTCGCCGCGGACGTCTTCCCAGTTGGGGAGGCCGTCGGGCGGGGGTGCGCTGGGCATGACGTCCTGGTGGGCGACGCCGTCTTCGGGACGGGCGAAGGAGGCGGAGAGGTCGAAGATGGCTTCGCCGCCCTGGTAGGCGACGACGTGACGGGTGGAGAAGGTGCGGCCGTCGCGGATGCGGTCGACGACGAACCGGATGGGGACGTCGTGGGTGCCGCCTTTGAGGAAGTAGGCGTGGAGGGAGTGGATGAAGCCGGCATCAGGGGGGAGGGTGAGGCCGGCTGCCATGACGGACTGGGCGGCGACGTGGCCGCCGAAGAGGCGGCCCGTCCCCGGTCCGGGCTGGCCGAGAAAGAGGTCGCGGTCGAGGCGCTCGAGCTGGAGGTTTTGGAGGAGCACGTCGAGGGCGCGGCTTCTGGTCACGAAAGGTACTCCAGTGGGACGGGTGGATTGGCGAGGGGGCGTGCGGCGATGGCCATGAGGAGCATGAGGTTGTCGTCGCCGGCGATGCGGTTTTCGTGGAGGACGCCGCAGGATTTGCAGCGGTGGATGAGCATCCATTCGCCATCGGGTGCGACGAAGACGGCGAGGGGCTCCATGGGGCCGCCGCAGGCGGCCTTGCGGTCGCCGGGGAAGTTATCGACGTGGCGGCTCCAGAGGCAGCGGTTGCAGTGGTTTCGCTGGGTGGTGCCGAAGGCGAGGACGTCGACGGAGCCCCGGCATTTGATGCAGCGGAAGGTGTCTGGGTCGGCCATGGGGACGGAGTAACGGTACCGCGGGCGGGGTTTACGGTCAGTGGAGGCGGCGGCCCATGATGTAGAAGGGCCAGCCCCCGGCGGTGAAGGTCATCTCGGCGAGGTATTCGAACCCGAGGCGGTGGTAGAGCTGGTGGGCGCGGCTATCGGTGCGGGTGCTGAGTACGGCGGTGCGCTCGGGGCGGCCTTCGAGGAGGGCGGCGAGAAGAGCTGTGCCGATGCCCTGCCCCTGGGCGGCGGGGGCGACGGCGATTTCGACGACCTCGTAGGCATCGCTGAGCCATTCGGCGGATCTTTTCTTGGCCGAGCCAGCGAGCGACGGCATCGTGCCACCACTGGCCATCTTCGCCGCGGTAGCCGTAGGCCATGCCGCAGATGGTGCCGTGGAGCTCGGCGATGAGGAAGCGGAAGCCGCGGCGGTGGCGGTGGGTGTCGCGGATGCGGGCGCGGACTTCACGGCCGCGGTCGAGGTCGGCGTAGGGCGGCTCGGCGAAGGCGTCGGCGTAGACCGCAATGGCCCCCTCGAAGAGGGGGCCATTGGGCTCGATTTCGCGAATGCGGAGGGCGGTTGCGGTCACGCTAGCCGCGGTACTGGGTCTTGCCGCCGACGCGGTCTTTGTTGAGGCGCTTGTTGAGGTGGAGACCTTCGAGGATGAATTCGAGGGCGGCTGCGGTTTCGGCGTCGCTGCCGGTGCCGCCGAGCTTTTCGATGGCGGGCATGAGGCCTTCGATCTGGCGGGCGATGGCAGCATGTTCGCGCGAGGGGACCATGTCGCCGACTTCGACGGCGACGCCTGCGCGGAAGCGGTTGACGACGGGTTCGAGCTCGCCGAGGTTGAAGGAGCGGTTGAAGACGGCGACGACGGCGCCCTGGATGAGCTTTTCGATGATCTGGTCTTCCCGGCCGTCTTCGACGGTTTCGAATTCGACTTTGCCGGAGAGCGCGGGGACGACGTAGGGGAGGTCGCTGACGCGGGGGACGACGCGGTCTTCGCCGGTGACGATGGCGCGGCGGAGGGCGTTGGCGAGCATGGATTCGTAGTTGGCGATGGAGGCGCGGACGGAGACGCCGGAGCGCTGGTTGATATCGGGGCTGCGGCGTGCGAGCCGGCTGATCTCGGCGATGACCTCCTTCATGTACTGCGGGACGGCGACGTCGAAGTCGGCCGGCACCGGGTGGTGCTCCGCTTCCATGATGTCGATTTCGTGTTCGATCCTGGTTGGGTAGTGGGTGCGGACCTGGGCGCCGTAGCGGTCCTTGAGGGGGGTGATGATGCGGCCGCGGTTGGTGTAGTCCTCGGGGTTGGCGCTGGCGACGATGAAGACGTCGAGCGGGAGGCGGATGCGGTAGCCGCGGATCTGGACGTCGCGCTCTTCCATGATGTTGAGGAGGCCGACCTGGATGCGCTCGGCGAGGTCGGGGAGCTCGTTGATGCAGAAGATGCCGCGGTTGGTGCGGGGGATGAGGCCGTAGTGGATGGTGAGCTCATCGCTGAGGTAGCGGCCTTCGGCGACCTTGATGGGGTCGACTTCGCCGATGAGGTCGGCGATGGTGATGTCGGGGGTGGCGAGCTTTTCGCCGTAGCGCTTGTCCCGGGGGAGCCACTCGAGCTCGGCGTCGTCGCCTTTTTCGGCGAGGATGTCGCGGCCGGCGCGGGTGATGGGGTTGAACGGGTCTTCGGGGATTTCGCAGCCGGCGAGGATTGGGATTTCGTCGTCAAGGAGGCTGACGAGGGAGCGGATGATGCGGGATTTGGCCTGGCCGCGTTCGCCGAGGAAGATGATGTCCTGGCCGGCGAGGATGGCGTTGACGATGTGGGGGATGACGGTGTCTTCGTAGCCGTAGATGCCGGGAAAGAGGGTTTCGCCGGCGCGGATCTTGGCGATGAGGTTTTTTCGCATCTCCTCGCGGACGGGGAGGACGCGGTAGCCGGAAGCGCGCAGTTCGCCGACGGTTCGGGGGCGTTCGAGAGTCGTCACTGGTGTCCCACTCCGAGTTGGTTACCGGCGGAAGCCGGGAGCCGATGGAGGGGCGGCGCCCCGCGGCGCGAGCCCGTTCCCGGACACTGCCTTGCGGCAGTGCGCCCGGTACTTCGAGGGTGCCGGGCCTCTGGCTCGATCATAGGGTGCCCCCAAGGCGTGTCAACCGAGGGTAAGCAGGCTGGCATGGGGCTGTTCAGGGGAGGAGCCGGTCGATTTCGGCGAGGCGCTCGGGGGTGTTGGCGTTGAGGAAGCTGCGGAAGCCGGGGTCGAAGGGGGCGAGGTCGGCGTCGGAGGGCTCGACGACGCGGAGTCCTTCGCAGGCAGCGACGATGCGGAGGCCGCCGGAGCGGGCTGCGAGGGCTGCGCGGAAGGGCGCGAGGCAGGATGCGGGGCGGTAGACGGCGACGAGGGGCTGGGGGAAGCCGCCGATACGAGGCCGGACGACGTCGGCTCCGGTTTCGCGGGCGATGGCGGCAAGGCGGGAGACGAGTGCCGCGGCGATGAGCGGGGCATCGCAGGAGCAGGCGAAGGCAAGCCCGGCGCTGCTGACGGCGAAACCGGCCGCAAGGCCCGCGAGGGGGCCGAGGCCGGGGGTCTCGTCGGCGGCGAAGTCGAGCGGGAGCGGGGCGTCGATGGCGGGGAGGGCCTGGCCGGGGGCATGAACGATGATGAGACGGTCGACGGCGGGGGCGACGGCATCGGCAACCCACTGGAGGAGGGGACGCCCGCGAAGCGGTGCGGAGGCTTTGTCGCGGCCGAAGCGGGTGCTGCGGCCGCCGGCGAGGATGATGGCGTCGATGCCGTGGTTCATGGGAGGACGTAGGATCGGTTCGATGGAGCTGCTGGATGCACTCGGTATCGGTGCTGGTGCCATGGTGGCGGCAGTGGGCGGCGGCGGCAAGACGAGCCTCGTGTTTCGGCTGGCGCAGGAGGCGCGGGAGCGGGGCCTGGGGGCGGTGGTGACGACGACGGTGAAGTTCACGCGGCCGGCGGGCCTGCCGATGCCGCAGGTGGTGTGGGCGAGGGCGGAGGACGCGGCAGCGGTGTGTGAGCGGGAGCTCTCGCGGTTCGGCGCGATGACGCTGTGTTCGGGGGAGGGCGGCCGGGGCCGGCTGCTGGGGTTCGAGCCGGAGGTGGCGGACGGGCTGCGGGGAGCAGGGAGGGTGGTGCTGGTGGAAGCGGACGGTTCGGCACACCGGCCGTTCAAGGCGCCGGCTGCGCACGAGCCGGTCATCCCGGGCGCAGCGACGGAGGTGGTGGTATGCATGGGGGCGCAGGTGCTGGGGAAACCGCTTGACTCCCGGTGGGTGCACCGGCCGGAGCTGGCAGGGGCGCTCGCCGGGATTGCCGACGGAGACCCGGTGACGCCGAAGGCTGCGGCTGCGGTGCTGCTCCACCCGGAAGGGGGGCGCAAGGGGGTGCCGGAGGGGGCGCGGTGGCTCGCCCTAGTGAGCCTCCCGGGGCCGGGTCCCGTGCCGGGGGCGGTGCTGGAGCTGGCGGGGCTGCTTGCGGAGGGCGGCTACGAACGGGCCGTCATTGCGGCTGTCCGCGAGGGAATCGTGTACGAGGTGAGGAGCGATGCCATGGTTTCGGCGCCGTCCGCGGATAACGGATGAGATTTACGGCAATCTGATGACATCGTTCGGGCGCGTGGTGGACCGCGACCCGATGGTGAAGCTGCCTGCTGCGGCGCTGGCGGAGCGCGTGGCCGGTGAGTTTGCGGAGGCGGTGGAGGCGCTGGATGCGGGGATGTACCGGGGCGCGACGCTGTATCACCTTCGGCTGCTGGCGGGGGCGTGGATTATGGCGCGGGAGGGGGCTGTCCCGCGGGCGACGGCGGAGGTGTTCGAGGAGGCGCTGGCGTGGCGGTTCGAGCCGGTGCGCAAGGGGAGCCGGGCGCTGGCGCAGCGGGTCTCGGCGCTGGCGAACGGTGAGTTCGAGCGGGACACCCAGGTGTGAACTGGCGATGAAACGGGAACGCAATCGCCGGGAAACGGCGCGGAAACGCCGGGCTGCGATGCTCTGCGCATGACCGTGGTACGTGCTATCAGGGTGACGATGCCGGACCGGCCGGGCGCGCTCTCGGCGGTCACGACGGCGCTCGCTGCGCACCGGGTCGACATCGTGCGCCTCGACGTGGTTTCCCACGAGGGGGACGCGGTCGTCGACGATTTGCTGCTCGAAGCGGCGAGCGCGGAGGACATCGGGGCCGCTATCGGGGCGTTCTGGCCGGATGTGCAGGTGCGGACGTTCGATGCGCCGCTGGGTGACCCGGCGCTCGAGATGGCGGCTGCAATCGGCGCGGTGACGGGTGCGCCGACGCAGGTGGAGGCGCGGGTGGAGCTGGCGCGGGCGGCGGCGCGGGTGGGGAGGGCGGAGCTGGGGGCGGTGGTGCGGTGCATCGATACGGGCGGGTTCGTACCGGCTGCAGGGATGCCCGCGACGGCAGTGGTGGGGCCGCGGGAGGCCTTTGCGGGGCGATGGGTCGTCGCGCAGCAGCGGGCGGCGGCGTTCCCGGCGCGTGAGGGGTGGGCGCCGCCGGGGTTCGCAGCAGAGGCAGGGGCTTCGTGGGTGGCGATGGCGCCGCTGGGGGCCGCGGAGGTCCTGATGGTGGTGCGGCGGGCGAACGTTCCGTTCGCACGGGGAGAGCTGGCGCGGCTGGATGCGCTGGCGCGGGCAGTGCGGCCGGTCGTGGAGCGCGGTGTGCCGGCGCGGCCGTCGCCGGTGCCGGAGTCGCTGGCAACGCTGCCGGCGCGCTCCATTACGCTGGGGGCTGCGTAGGGGTCAGGGTATCCCGGCGCGGCAGGCGGCTTCGACGACGCGGGCGCAATCGAGCATCTCGGGGATGACGAGGTACTCGTCTTTGGTGTGCTGGTTGTAGCCGCCGCGGCCGATGACGATGGCGGCGATGCCGCGGCCGCGGAAGATGTTGCCATCGGTGCCGCCGCCGACCGGGTGGGGGTTGGGCTCGAACCCGAGGGAGCGGAGGACGGGGTAGAGGAGGTCGACGGCGGGGTCGCCGGGTTCGAGCCGGTAGCCGGGGTAAGCGAGGCGGAGCTCGGCTTCGATCCGGGCGCCGGGGTGACGGGCCTGGACGGCCTCCAGGTGGCGGCGAACGCCGCGGGCGAGCGTCTCGGCTTTCTCTTCGACCATGGAGCGGAATTCGGCCTGGACGAGGCAGTAGTCGGGGACCGCGTTGCGGACGAGGCCGCCGCGAATGATGCCGACGTTGCCGGTGGTTTCGGAGTCGAGGCGGCCCTGGGGAAGGCCGGCGACAACTTCGGCGGCGATGCTGATTGCGGGGATGCCCTTCTCGGGTTCGAGGCCGGCATGGGCTGCGCGGCCGTGGACTTCGATGTCGCACGTGTAGTGGAAGGGTGCCTGGCCCTGGATGCTGGAGGGGGGACCGCCGCTATCGATGACGATTGCGACGCGGGCGGAGATGCGGGAGTAGTCCATGTTGGCGGCGCCAACGAGCCCAATCTCTTCGCCGCGGCTGATGGCGACTTCGACGGGGCGGTGGGGGCGGCCGTCTTCGATGAGGGACTGGAGGGCTTCGAGGATGACGGCACAGCCAGCCTTGTTATCGGCGCCGAGGATGGTGGTGCCGTCGCTGCGGATGATGTCGGGGCCGTCCCAGCGAGGCTTGATGCCGCGGCCCGGTTCAACGGTGTCCATGTGCGCGGAGAGGAGGAGCGGCTCGCCGGTGCCTTCGAGGCGGGCGAGGACGTTGCCGGCGGGGTCCTGTGCGGCCTGGAGCCCGAGGGCGCGGAGGCGCCGTTCGAGCTCAGCGGCGATGGTGTCTTCGTCGCCGGAGGGGGAATCGATGGCGACGAGGTCGAGAAAGGACTGGACGATGCGTTCGCGGGTGATCACGGGCGGTCTCCGGGGGAAGCCTGGCTGAGATGGTAGGGAACGGGCGTGAAAGAGACATTTCCCGCGCCGTTAATGAACGTTTCACGAGCGGGTGGCACGGTAGAAGCATGGACACGACATCAACGGACCGGGAGCTTCGGCTCGAAGTCGCGCACAATGTGCGCCATCTGGGGGGCTACCGCACGCGGGGCGGTGGGCTGACGGCGGACACGACGATTCGCTCGGCGAGCCTGCATCGGCTGACGGAACGCGGCTTGGAGCAGCTTCGGGAGCGGGAGGTGCTCACGATCGTCGACTTTCGGTCGGACGTGGAGCGGGAGCGGGATGCGACGCCGGACACGCGGCGGTTTGGGATCCGGGTGGTGCACGCGCCGGTGTTTCAGCACGATGCTTCGCCGGCGGGGCTGGCGGGAGAGTTCCCGGGGTTCGCGGCGGTGTACGCGATGTTCCTCGAGACGGGCGCGTCGGCGTACCGGACGCTGTTCGAGACGCTGGCGGAGGCGGAGGGTCGGGTGCTGTTCCACTGCGCCGCCGGGAAAGACCGGACGGGTGTGGCGGCGGCGCTGCTGCTGGACCTGGCGGGAGTGGACGATGAGACGATCATCGCGGATTACGTGGCAACGGAGCGGTTGCTGGCGCCGCTTAGGGGGCAGTGGCTTCCGCAGATGCGGGAGCGGGGCTTCGACGAGCGGAAGGCGGAGGCGCTGCTGGCGGCTCCGCGCGAGGACATGGAAGCGACGCTTGAGCGTCTCCGCGAGCGGTTCGGGGGCGCCGAGGGGTATGCGCGGGAGATTGGGGTGAGCGACGACGCGATTTCGGCGGTCCGGGCGCGGCTTACGGCGTAGATGATTCGCCACGGAGCCGCTGAAGCTCGGCTTCGAGGTCGCGCAGGCGGCGGCGCTGCTGGCGGTCGCGTTCGAAGCGCTCGGTAATGTCGCGGCAGTGGGCGAGGGCGCCGATGACGGTCCCGGCGGCGTCTTTGACGATGGCGAAGGTCATTTCGATGTAGAACTCCTCGCCGTCGGCACGGCGGGCGCGGGTGGGGAGCGCCTGGCCGCGGTATTTGGTGTCGCCAGCTGCGAGGGCGCGGTCGTAGCCTTTCCAGTGGGCATCCTGGAACTGGTCGGGGATGATGATGTTGAGGTCGCGGCCGACGGCGTCATCGGCGGAGATGCCGAACATGGCGGCGGCAGCGGCGTTCCAGACCCGGATCACGCCGTCGGTATCGGCGAAGATGACGGCGTCGGGGGCCTGGTGGAGCAGGATGACAGCGAACGGTTCGTCCATTGGGCCTCCCGCCCGGGTTGTGGAGCGGACGGTACTCGCGGCGGGCCAGGTTTTCAATGGACTTCCGCGCGAATCGGGGCAATAGCCGGCGGCGCCGGTCCCCTGGGCGGGACCGGCGCCGCTGGCTGTCCTGGTGAGGAGTCGGCCGGGTAAAGGGGTTCAGTTTTGCCCGGCAGCGGCCTTTTTGGCGGCGTAGTGTTCCTCGCGCGTTTCGCGGAAGGACCACGGAACGTAGGCATCGGAGAGGTCGGTGATTTTGCTCCAGTTCTCGGCGAACCAGTCGGCGTCCTTGAACTCGTGGGGGTCGTAGCTGATGCCCTTATTGGCGACGATGGCGATGCGGCTGTAGCGGCCGCCGGAGGCTGCGATGCAGATGCCGCTTTCTTCGCACTGGGGCGAGCAGAGGTAGGTGACGGCGGGTGCGACGTGTTCGGGGGCCATGACGACGGCGCGTTCGGGGTCGTTGGGGTCGCGGCCCATGAGGTTGGCGGTCATGCGGGTCTGGGCGGCGGGGGCGATGAGGTTGACGTTGATGTTGTACTTTTCGCCTTCGAGCTTGAGGACGTTCATGAGGCCGTACATGCCGGCCTTGGCGGCGCCGTAGTTGGCCTGGCCGAAGTTGCCGATGAGGCCGGAGGTACTGGTGGCCATGACGAAGCGGCCGTAGGCCTGCTGACGGAAGATGGGCCAGGCGTGGTGGGCGAGGTTGTAGCACTGTTTGAGGTGGACGCGGATGACGCTGTCCCAGTCCTGCTCGCTCATGTTGTGGATGGTGACGTCGCGGAGGATGCCGGCGTTGGCGACGACAGCGTCGAGGCGGCCCCAGGTATCGACGGCGAGCTTGATCATCTTGTAGCAGTCTTCGTAGCTGCCGACGTCGCCGCCGTCGGCGATAGCTTCGCCGCCGAGGGCTTTGATTTCGTTGACGACCTGCTGGGCGGGGGTATCGTCGTGGCCTTCGCCGGAGACGGAGCCGCCGAAGTCGTTGACGACGACTTTGGCGCCGTGTTTCGCGAGGTCGAGGGCGTAGGCGCGGCCGAGGCCGCGGCCGGCGCCGGTGACCAGGACGACCTGGCCATCGAGACGAACTGCCATGGATGTTCCTCCGAGGAAGCGGATATGCGAGGGAATCCTACGCCATTGGCGGCGTGTGGGCTTCGCCGGAGGGGCTATTTTGCTGCGGCGGCGATGGTGGCGCCGGATTCGATGCCGACGCCGGCAAGGAGGGCGTGGATGCGGCGGGCGTTCTCGATGATGCGGGGTGCTTCCTGGTTGACGGCCTGTTTGCCGTCGCAGAGGGCCTCGGCGGGGTTGGAGTGGATGTCGAATTCGATGCCCTGGGCGCCTGCTGCGACGAAGCCGTAGGTGACGCGTTCGACGAGCTTGCGGTCGCCGGAGCTATGGGAGGGGTCTGCGATGAGGGGGAGGTGGGACTTCATGCGGACGAGGGGGATCATGCCGATATCGGCAGCGAACCGGGTCTCGGTTTCGAAGCTCTTGATGCCCCGGTAGCAGAGGATGACGTTGCGGTTGCCTTCGGAGACGCTGCGGCGTTCGCGGTCGATGCCGGACATGATGTAGGCGGCGGCGCAGAGCCATTCGTTCATGTCGTTGCCGAAGCCGTGCTTGAGCACGACGGGCTTATCGATTCGCGAGAGCTCTTCGAGGAGGGGGGAGTACTGGGCGCTGCGTGCGCCGATCTGGATGACGTCGATGCCGTAGTCGAGGAAGAGGTCGAGGTGGCGGAGGTCGATGAGCTCAGAGACGACGGGGAGGCCGGTCTCGGCCTTCATGGCGGCGGCGATTTCGAGGCCTCTTTTGATTTCGAGGCCGCGGTAGTCGTAGGGGCTGGTCCGGGATTTATCGACGAAGGCGCGGAGGACATCGACGCCGGCTGCCTTCGCGATGCGTGCGGACTCGAGGGCCTGCTGTTCGGATTCGATGGCGCAGGGGCCGCCGAAGAAGGTGAGGTGGGGACCGCCGACGGGGACGCGGCCGTCGACCCAGACGATGGTGTCTTCGTGGTGGAAGTTGCGGGAGGCGTCCTTGTACTTCTCGGTGATGCGGATGACGCGGTCGACGCCGGGGAGCTCGAGGATGCGGCCTTCGTCGACGATGGAGGCAACGCCTTTGACGCCGATGACGGTGGTGCTCGAGACGATGGTTTCGCAGCGGAGCCCGTAGTCCTGGGTGATGCGGTTGATGACGCGTTCGACCTGTTCGATGGTGGCGCCTTCGGCCATGTGGATGATCATGCAGAAGTCCCGGGAGACGTTATGTTGGCGGGATTATCTCCCGGGACTCCGATACGGGCGATGGAGCGGCCCGGCGGCCTAGAACAGGACCTGCGAGAGGCGGCGCTGGTATTCGCGGGTGGTGGGTGAATCGAGGCCGAGGATATCGAAGACGGCGAGCATGGCCTTGCGGGCGGCGCCATCGGCGAAGGTGCGGTCGAGGCGCACGGATTCGAGGAGCTCGTCGAGGGCTTCCTGGTAGCGCTCCTGGGCGGCGAGCATGACGCCCCAGCGGTAGCGGGCGCGGGGGTCGCGGGGGTTGCGACGGGCTTCGCCTTCGAGGTCTTCGCCGGCGTGCTTTTGCCGGAACTCTTCGAGGAAGATGCGGTGCTTGAGGGCCTTGGCGCGGCGGTCGGCTGGGGCGCGGTCGAGCAGTTTCTGGGCTTCGGCCTTCTCACCGCGGGCAAGGAGGATGGATGCGAGGCCGACGATGGCGTTCGGGTCGTTGGGCGACTTTTCGAGGATGGCGCGGTACTCGCGTTCTGCGCCGACGACGTCGCCTCTGCGGAGGAGGTCATCGGCGGCGGCTGCACCGCCGTCGGCGGCGCCGATTACTTTCTGGAAGAAGGCCCGCACCTGGGGCTCGGGGTAGGCGCCGGTGAACTCGGCGATGACCCGGCCGTCTTTGAAGGCTTTGACGGCGGGGATGCCCTGGATGCGGAACTGCATCGCGGTGCGGGGATTTTGGTCGGTGTTGAGTTTTGCGAGGACGACTTTGCCGTCATTTTCGGCGGCGACCTTCTCGATGATGGGGCCGAGCATGCGGCAGGGGCCGCACCACGGGGCCCAGAAATCCACGACGACGGGGATGGTTTTCGAGCGTTCGAGGACTTCGGTTGCGAAGGTGGCGTCGGTTACGTCGATAGCCACAGCAGCAGGCATGGGGAAGTGCTCCGGGGAAGAGGGATTGTGTGATTCGATCGTAGCGAATTGCGGGGGAGTTTCGGAACCGCCGGTACGGCCCGGAGGAGGGGGCCGGTTGGGCGTCCAGCAGGCCTGTAAGCCGGATTCTGTACCCCGCGGAGCGGGGCGGCAGCCATCTCTCTGGGCGCGCCATCGCTGACGCGCTCTAGCGGCCAACCCGGGAGTGGTGGCGGGCCGGGCGCCCTCCTCCCCTATTCGGCCTTGCTCCGGGTGGGGTTTGCACGGCCGCCGCGTTACCGCGGCGCCGGTGCGCTCTTACCGCACCATTTCACCCTTACCGTCCGCCCGGTGCCGCGGGCGGGCGGCGGTATGTTTCTGTTGCACTTTCCGTCGGCTCGCGCCGCCCAGGTGTTACCTGGCACCCTGCCCGGTGGAGTCCGGACTTTCCTCCCCCCGCACGGGGCGGGGAGCGGCTGCCCGGCCTGCTGGACAGTTCTATTGTCGAGCGTGCGACGGTCGGCTGTCGACGGGCGGGGATTGGGTATGATGCGGCGGCAGTTCTGGGGGGGTGTGCTCAATGGGCATCGAGGCGATGCGGGTTGGCGCAGTGGCGCGCGGCTCGGTGCGGTGCGCGCCGGAACATTTCGCGAGCGCCATCGTGGCGGGGACGCCGGAGGTATTTTCGACGCCGGCGCTGGGGGCACTGGTGGAGAAGACGGCGGCGGAGTGGATGGCGGAGCATTTGGATGCGGGGCAGATGACGGTGGGGAGCGAGATTGTGATTCATCACACTGCGGCGACGCCGGAGGGGATGGAGGTGACGGCGGAGGTTCGGCTGGTGGCGGTCGACGGGCGCCGGTTCGATTTTGAGTGGACGGCGCACGATGGGGTGGAGCAGGTCGGGCACGGGACGCATCAGCGTTTCGTGGTCGACCGTGCGCGTTTCGAGGGGCGGCTGGCGGGAAAGCGGGAGGGGCAACGCTGATGGACCGGGACCGGGCTGCGTGGTTCGCTGCGCGGGGCGGCCTCGAGCTCGACCCGGAGACGGAGGTCGAGATTAGCGGGGAGGACCCGGTACTGGCGACGCCGTTTCACCTGGGTGAGGGCGCTGCGGTGGCGCTGGTGCTGGTGGGGCAGGAGGCCGCGCGGTTATGGAAGCTGCGGGGCGGGCGGCGGCAGGCGCTCGCGGTCGACGTGCGGCATGCAGCGGCGTCGCTGCGGAGCTACCTGCACCTGGAGGTGAACGGCCAATCGGGGCCGCCGCCCCCACGGGCGGGGTACTTCGTGACGGGCATCTGGCCGTGCGGCGATGGGCGGTTCATCCACCTGCACGGGAGTTTCACGCACGCGCCGGGCATCCTTGCAGAGCTGGGCTTGGGGGAAACGGCGACGGCGGAGGAGATTGCGGCAGCAACGCGGCGCCGGGGGGCCTTCGAGCTGGAGGATGCGCTCGCGGCGAAGGGGCTTTGTGCTGCGGTCTGCCGGACGCACGCGGAGTGGATGGCGCATCCGCAGGGGCAGGTGCTGGCGGGGCAGCCGGTGGTGACGCTGGAGAAAATCGGCGAGGCGCCGCCCGAGCCGCTCGGTGAGGCCGACCGCCCGCTGCGGGGAGTGCGGGTGCTCGACCTGACGCGGGTGCTGGCTGGCCCGACGGTGGCGCGGACGCTGGCGGAGCACGGGGCGGACGTCCTGCACATTGCGAGCCCGAAGCTGCCGACGATTGAGCGGTTCGAGCAGGATACGGGGCACGGCAAGCGGCAGGCGTACCTCGACCTCGAAGACCCGGCGCAGGCGGAGCGGCTGCGCGAGCTGGTTCGGGGGGCGGACGTGTTTTCGCAGGGGTTCCAGTGGGGGTCGCTGGAGCGGCGTGGCTTCGGGCCGCGGGAGGTGGCGGCGCTGCGGCCGGGGGTCGTCTACGTGACGGAGAACGCGTTTGGGTACGGGGGCACGTGGGACGGGCGGCCGGGGTGGGAACAGCTGGCGCAGGCGACGACGGGGGTGTGCGTGGTGCAAGGGGGAGATGGGCCGCCGGTGCTGGCGCCTGCGGCGATGAACGACTACACGACGGGCTACTTTGGGGCGCTGGGGGCGATGATGGCGCTGCGGCGGCGTGCCCTGGAGGGGGGTTCGTGGCTGGTGCGGGTTTCGCTGGCGCGGACGAGCATGTGGTATTACGACCTCGGGCACGATCTCGACCCGGCGCGGGCGGCGGGGGTGGGGGAGCTCGCACCGCTGCTGCTGGAGCGGGAGACGGGCTGGGGTCGGATGCGGTTTCTTCGCCCTGCGCTGCGGATGTCGGAGACGGACCCCCACTGGGAGCTGCCTTCGGAGCCGCCGGGCAGCGGCGAGGCGTGCTGGCCGGGCTAGGAGACGGCGCGGGCCTGGGCGGGCTCGGGGGCGCGGGCCGATGCAGGGACGATGAATCGCGAGCGGTCGAACTCGCGCGAGGGCGCCGGCGCGGCATCGAGGGCGGGGGCGGGTGCCCAGGCGGCGAGGAGCGCGCGGGCGACTTCGGCGGGGTCGGGGCGATAGGTGCCGTTGCGCACCTGTTCACGCAGTTCGAGGACGCGGCGGGTGCGGTCGTCGAATGGGAGGAGGCGGGACGGGCGGGGATGGTTGGGGGCGGTCATGGGGCACCTCGCGCAGTGGGTTACATCAACGTTGACGGCTGGTTTCGGGGAGGTGCGTAGGGGTTGCGGGATGGTTCTATCGGAATTTTCACACTTCCGACGCGGGGGAACCCGGATGCTTGCAGGAGAGGCGCTTCAACGGAGGTCGCGGCGGCGAAAGCTGGCGACCCCGGCGGCGACAGGGACGACGGCAAGGAGCAGTGCGGGGAGGACCGCGCTGACGGAGGGCCCGAAGGCGAGGAGGTTGGTGTGGAGATACCAGTGCCAGGGGTTGAGGTTGCGCACCCAGCCGGGAGCATCGGCGGCGGTGAGGAGGCCCTGGGCGAGGAAGCCGCCGGCAGCGAGGACGGTAGCTGCCGCGAAGCCGGGTCCGCGCCGGCCGCTGATGGCGCCGCCAGCGAAGGCGACGGCTGCATGGAGGAGGGCGAGGGTGTAGAGCCCGGCGAAGGCTGCGGCGAGGCCCGCACCGTCGATGCCGTCGAGCGCTGAGAACGGGGGCGCGAGGAGGAGGAGGGAGAGCGCCGAGCCGAGGACGAGGAGCGCGAGGAGGGCCGCAAGCGCGAGCACGCGCTGTGCTGCGAGTGAGGCGCGCGAGATGGGGTTGGCGAGGATGAGCTCGAGGGTGCCGTCTTCTTCGCTGCCGCCGACGAGGCTGGCGCCGCCGACGATGGCGTAGACGACGAGGAGCGCGGTGAGGAGGGAGGAGAAGAGGCGGACCCAGAGGTAGCCGGGGGCCGAGCTGAGGGAAACGCCGCCGGCCATGCCGAAGGTGGCACGGAGCGGTTCGGGCATTTGCTGGACCAGCTCGTCGAAGCTTTGGGAGTTGCGGACCGTTGGGTAGAAGACGAGGGTGACGACGTTGATGACCACGAGGCCGAGGGTCCACCAGAGGAGGGCGCGGCGTCGGTCGCGGAAGGTGCGCCGGAAGATGGTCACGGCGCTGCCTCCTGGTAGTACTCGAGGAAGAGGTCTTCGAGGTCCTGGCCGGGGGTGTGGATGCGCTCGACCGTGAGCCCGGCGGCGGCCTTGACGACGGGGTCGACGGAGCCTTCGACGAGGAGCTGGACGCCGCCGTCGTGGTAGGTGACCTGGCGGACGCCGGGAAGGGTTTCAAAGAGCCCGCGCGGGGGCGGGGTGGCGGTGAAAAGGTCGATGCGCTGGCGTGCGCGGCGGCGGAGCTCAGCGATGGACGCGACGGTTACGAGGCGGCCTTTGCGGAGGATGGCGACGCGGCTGGCGAGGGCTTCCACTTCGGGGAGGACGTGCGAGGAGAGGAAGACGGTGGCGCCGCGCGATGCTTCTTCGCGCACGAGCCGATGGAATTCCTGCTGCAGGAGCGGGTCGAGGCCGGAGGTGGGCTCATCGAGGATGAGGAGGTCGGGTCGGTGCATGAAGGCCTGAACGATGCCGACCTTGCGGCGGTTGCCGGTGCTGAGGTCGCCGAGGGGGCGAGAAGGGTCGAGGGCGAAGCGGTCGAGCAGGTCGCGGGTGAACTGGCGGTCGTACCCGCCGCGAAGCTCACCGAAGAATTCGATGACGTCGCTGGCGGTGTAGCGGCGGTCGATGGCGAGCTCGGCGGGGAGGTAGCCGACGCGGCGCCTGGCGCCGGGCTCCCAACCGCTCCTGCCGAAGAGGGTGCAGGTGCCGGCGGAGGGGTTGATGAAGCCGAGGAGGAGGCGAATGGTCGTGGTCTTGCCTGCACCGTTCGGGCCGAGGAAGCCGAAGACCTCGCCGGGGTGAACGGCGAGGTCCAGGCTGTCGACGGCAGTGAGCCGGCCGAAGCTCTTCGTGAGGCCGCGCGCCTCGATGGGGAGGGGCATGGCCGGGGCGCCGGGGGCGGCGGCGGCGGTCATTCGCGGGGGAGGCCGAGGCCGCGGGTGGCGATCACGGTGCGCTGGATTTCCGAGGTGCCGCCTTCGATGGTGTTGGCGACACTCCGGAGGAGCAGGTAGTGGTAACGAAGGGCGGGCGAACCGGTGCGGGCTGCCTGTCCCTCCATGCCGAAGACTTGCACGGCGGTGCCGGCGATGCGCTGCTGGAGCTCGGCACCGAAGAGCTTGGCCATCTGTGCTTCGCGGTTGGGCGCGATGCCGGTTTTTTCCTGCTGGGAGGCGATGTAGTAGGCCATGTTGCGAAGGAGCTGAACGCCGATGGCGTGCTCGGCCATGCGGTGGCGGATGGCATCGGGGGTATGGCCGCGGTGCGCTTTGAGATACGCCACGAGGTCGTCGACGGTGCGGCGGGCGTTGGAGGTGGCGCCGATCGAGGAGCGCTCGAAGTCGAGGCCGACGGCGACGTTGTACCAGCCGCGGTTTTCTTCGCCGACGAGGTTGGCGGCGGGTACGCGGACGTCTTCGAAGTAGACCTCGTTGAATTCGTGGGTGCCGGCCATGTTGACGAGTGGGCGGACCGTGATGCCGGGGCTGTCCATTTTGACGGCGAAGGTGGAGATGCCCTTGTGCTTGGGGGCGTTGGGGTCGGTGCGGGCAGCGAGCCAGCCCCAATCGGCGTAGTGGCCGAAGGTGGTCCAGATTTTCTGGCCGTTGATGATGTAGTCGTCGCCGTCGCGGACGGCGCGGGTCTGCATGGCGGCGAGGTCGGAGCCTGCGCCGGGTTCGGAGTAGAGGGTGCACCAGAGGTCGGTGCCGTCGGCGATGCGGGTGAGGAAGCGGGCCTTCTGCTCGTCGGTGCCGTAGAGCATGACGACGGGGCCGACCCAGGCGACGCCCATGTTCACGGTGCCGGGGACGCCATGGTAGGCCATCTGCTCGTTGAAGAGCATCTGCTGCATGGGGGAAGCGCCGAGGCCGCCGTACTCCTTCGGCCAGGGAAGGGCGAGCCAGCGCCTGGCTGCGAGACGCTTCATGATGTCGCGTTCGATGGCGAGGCGGTCTTCAAGGGAGTCGTACTCCCGGTCCCAGCCGGGCGGGAGGCCGTGCTCGATGAAGTCGATGACTTCGCGCTGGAAGGCTTCCTGTTCGGGGGTGAGACGAAAATCCATGGGCGAGGGGCTCCAGCCGCAGTAGCGGCCGCGGATAGTGTAGCGAGGCCGGGAGTTGGGGGGCGGGGCGGCTGGAGCGGGGCTATACTTGGCGGGTGCCCGAAGGATCTGAGAGCAAGCCGCGGCTGGTGGTGCTTGATTCGCACGGCATCCTGTACCGGGCGTTTTTTGCGTTTGCGAACTCCGACAGTCCGCTGATGACTTCGAAGGGGGAGCTCACCTTCGCGGTCCACGGGTACGCGGAGACGCTCATCCGGGTGCTCGACGTCTTGCGGCCGACGCACATCTGTGCGGCGTGGGACGCGGGCGGAAAGACGTTCCGCCACGAGGCAAGCGAGGCGTACAAGGCGACGCGCCGGGAGACGCCTGAGGAGCTATTGCGGCAGATGGGGCGGGTGCGTGAGATGCTGGATGCGTTCGGCATCCCGATCTATGAGTTCCCGGGCTACGAGGCGGACGACGTGGCGGGGACGATTGCGACGAAGGCCGCGGCGCAGGGCATCGAGACCTACATTGCGACGCTGGACACGGACCTCGTCCAGTTGCTGGGTCCGAACATCAAGCTGTTCATGTTCCGGCCGTTCCAGCGGGACACCGTGGAGTATGACGAGGCGAAGGCAGCGGAGCGGTGGGGCTTCAGCCCGAAGTACATGGTGGATTTCAAGGCGCTGAAGGGCGATTCGAGCGACAACATCGAGGGCATCCGGGGGATTGGGGAGAAGACGGCCACAGACCTGATTCGGCAGTTCGGGCCGGTGGAGTCGATTTACGAGAACATCGAGCTCATCCGGGGCGCGGTCAAGCAGAAGCTGCTGGGCGGCCGGGAGATTGCTTTCCGGAACAAGGAGCTGGTGACTATCCGTACGGACCTTCCGATCGAGTTCGACCTCGAGCAGTGCCGCGTACGGGATTTCGACCGGGAGCGGATTGCGGCGCTGTTCCGTGAGCTGGAGTTCCGGGTGCTGGCACAGCGGCTCGACGAGGTGCTCGGGGCACGGGCGGCGCGCCCGGCGGGGCCGGAGGTGGATGTGCGGTACGGGACTGTGACCGACCGGGCGGGGCTGGAGGAGCTGGCGGGGAGGCTCCGGGCTGCCGGCGGGTTTGCGGTCGCCGGCATCACGACGACGGGGGACACGAGCCACCCGATGCTGCTGGGGCTGGCGTTCGCAACGGGGCCCGGGGAGGCGTGGTACGTGCCGGTGGGGCACGCGCCGCGGATGGACGGCGAGACGAATCAGGCCGCGCTGGGCGAGGTGCGTGAGGTGCTGGGGCCGGTGCTGGAGGATGCGGGGCTCGACAAGACGGCCTACGGCACGAAGTACCTGCTGCATCTGCTGGACCGGAACGGGATGACCCTCGCGGGGTGCCGGTTCGATGTGGCAATTGCGGCGTTTCTGCTTGGGGAGACGTCGTCGACGCTGAACGCGCTGGTCAATGAGCGGCTGGGCATGGAGCTGACTTCGCTGCAGTCGCTGGTAGGGACGGGCAAGAATGCGAAGCTGCTCGGGCAGGCGAGCATCGAGGAGGTCACTCCGTACGCCTGCCAGCAGGCGGACTATGCGCTGCGGATGCGGGAGCCGCTGGCGGCGCAGCTGCGCGAGCGGGGGCAGTGGGCGCTGTTCGCTGAGATGGAGATGCCGCTCGTCGGGGTGCTCTACCGGATGGAGAAGGTGGGGGTGGCCGTCGACCTGGCGGTGCTGCGGGAGGCGTCGCGGCAGCTCGGGGAGGAGGCGGCGCGGGTGGAGCGGGAGATTTACGCGATCGTCGGGCACGAGTTCAACATCGGGAGTCCGAAGCAGTTGAGCGACGTGCTGTTCGGGGAGCTGGGGCTGCCGAAAACGCGGAAGACGACGCAGGGCTACAGCACGGACCAGCGGGCGCTGGAGGGCCTGCGGCCGCTGACGCCAATCATTGACCTGATTTTCCAGTACCGCGAGCTGACGAAGCTGAAATCGACGTACGCGGATGCGCTGCCGGGGACGGTGGCGGAGGACGGCAGGATTCATACGGATTTCCAACAGACGGTGGCGTCGACGGGGCGGCTGAGTTCGACGAACCCGAATTTGCAAAACATCCCGGTGCGAACGGAGACGGGGCGCGCGCTGCGCCGGGCGTTCATCGCGAGCGGGTTCGAGGACCCGTGGCTGGTGGGAGCGGACTATTCGCAGGTGGAGCTGCGGATTCTTGCGCACATCACCGGCGACGAGGGGCTGATCAACGCGTTTCTCGCGGACCAGGACATCCACCGGGCGACGGCTGCGACGGTGTACGGGGTCGACCCGAGTGAGGTGACGCGGCAGATGCGCGACACGGCGAAGATGGTGAACTTCGGCATTGCGTACGGGATGGGGGAGTTTGGGCTGGCGAGCCGGACGGGGATGACGCGGGAGGAGGCGGAGGCGTTCATCCAGTCGTACTACCGGAACTTCCCAGGGATTGCGCGGTGGCAGGAGGAGACGCTGGCGTTCACGCGGGAGCACGGCTACGCGGAGACGCTATTCGGGCGGCGGCGGTATCTGCCGGCCATCCGGAGCACGAATTTCCAGGTGCGGGCGGCTGCGGAGCGGGAGGCGATCAATATGCCGATCCAGGGGACGGCGGCGGACATCATCAAGGTGGCGATGATCCGGGTGGACGAGGAGCTGCGGGAGCGAGGGCTTCGGAGTCGGATGATCCTGCAGGTGCACGACGAGCTGATCTTCGAGTGCCCGGCGGAGGAGGTGGAGGCGGTGAGGGAGCTCGCGCCGAGGATTATGTCCGCTAGCATCGAGCTGAAGGTGCCGCTGAAGGTGGACCTGAAGCAAGGGCGGAACTGGGGAGAGATGGAGTAGGCAGGGGTATACTGCCGGGCACATCTGCTGCAGCAGGAGCATGAGGATATGGCTGACACCGGCAGCTACGAAGGCATGCTGGCCGAAGTGACGAAGATTCCCGGGCATGGGGGCACGTGGATTTCGGTGTACCTGGCGCGGCCGCTGGGGCCGGGGCCGTTCCCGGGGGTGGTGTGGCTGCACCACATGCCGGGGTGGGACGAGTGGACGAAGGAGGCGGCGCGGAAGCTGGCCTACCACGGGTTCATGGTGGCGGCGCCGGACCTGTACTGCCGGGCCGGGACCGGCGCCCCGGAGGATGTAGCGGCGAAGGTGCGGGCGGAGGGGGGCGTGCCGGATTCGCAGGTTGTCGGGGATGCTGCGGCCTGCCGGGACTTCCTGCGGTCGCTGCCGCAATCGAACGGGAAGGTTGGAGTGACCGGGACGTGCTCAGGGGGGAGGCACGCGTATCTCGCGGCCTGCCTGGAGCGGTTCGATGCGTGCGTGGACCTGTGGGGCGGCGGTGTGGTGATGCGGCCGGAGGACCTGACTGAGAAACGGCCGGTGGCGCCGATCGACTATACGAAGGACCTCTCGTGTCCGCTGCTGGGGCTGTTTGGGGAGGAGGACCGGGCGCCATCGCCGGAGCAGGTGCGCCAGCATGAGGAGGAGCTGAAGCGGCACGGGAAGGCGTATGAGTTCCACATGTACGCGGGCGCAGGGCACGGGTTTTTCTATCACGACCGGCCGGCGGCGTACCGGGCGGAGGCGGCCGTGGATGGATGGAGGAAGGTGATCGCCTTCTTCCGGCAGCACCTGGGCGGGGGAGCGAGCTGATGTGCACGAACATTCTGGTGAAGACGGAGCTGGAGGGGGCCGGGTTCGGGAGGAACGGGTGGTTTCGGGTGAACCGGGCGAATGTGACGTACGACCACCCGTTTCACGTCGACCTCGAGCACGCGGTGACGGTCGACTTTGTCGACGAGGCAGGGGGCCTGGATGCGCGGGTTGGGGTGGAGCTGACGCTAGAGTCCGCGCGGGCGCTCGCGCGGGCACTGCTGGCGGCCTGCGAGGAGGCGGAGGCGTATGAATCGGGGGCGCGGGGCTAGACGGCGAGGGCCTCGCGGAGCCGGTGGGCATCGAGCTCGGCTGGGGGGCCTGCCATGGTGACGGCGCCGCTTTCGAGGACGTAGCAGTAGTCGGCGTTGGCGAGGGCGAAATCGAGGAACTGCTCGACGAGCAGGATGGCGATGCGGCCCTTGAGGGAGGCGATGACGCCTTCGATTTGTTCGACGATGTTGGGCTGGATGCCTTCGGTCGGCTCGTCGAGGAGGAGAAGCCGCGGGCGGCCCATGAGTGCGCGGCCGATGGCGAGCTGCTGCTGCTGGCCGCCGGAGAGGACGCCGGCGGTTCGCTTGGCCATCTGGGCGAGGACGGGGAAGAGCTGGAAGACCTCTTCGAGCTGGCCGTCCGACCGGCCGCGAAGCGGTTCGAGGCCGATGAGGAGGTTTTCGAGAACGGAGAGCTGCGGGAAGATGCCGCGGCCCTGTGGGACGTAGCCGATGCCGGCGCGGGCGCGCTCGTAGGGGGGCGCCTGGGTGACGTCGCGGCCGTCGAACCCGATGCGGCCGGAACGGGCGGGGAGGGTGCCGATGATGCCTTTCATGAGGGTGGTTTTGCCGGCGCCGTTGCGGCCCATGACGCAGACGACCTGGCCGGGTTCGACGCGGAGGGAGACGCCGCGAAGGGCCACGCTGGGGCCGTAGGCGACGGCGAGGTCGTCGACGGTGAGCAGCGCCCCGGCCATTTCGACCGGGCGGGGGCGCTGGAGGAGTCGGGGGAGGGCGGCGAGCGGTGCGGGCGTCATGCGGGCTCTCCGGCGGGAGTTTTCTGGCGGCCGAGATAGACCTCGCGAACGACAGGGTCGGCCTGGATTGCTTCAACGGGGCCTTCGCGGAGGACGCGGCCCATGTGGAGCACGGTAACGGTACGGGCGAACTGGCGGACGAAGTCCATGTCGTGCTCGGTGATGATGATGGTGTGGGCGCCGGCGAGGCGATGGAGGAGCTCGCCGGTGCGCTCGCGCTCGGGGCGGGTCATGCCGGCGATGGGCTCGTCGAGGAGCATGACGCGGGGGGACTGGACGAGGAGCATGGCGATTTCGAGCCACTGGCGCTCGCCGTGGGAGAGTGCGCCGGCGAGGACGTGGGCGCGGTCGCGGAGGCCGACGGTTTCAAGGGCTGCCTGCACGCGCTCGCGACGCTCGGCCGATGGGGGGAAGAGCTGGCGAAGGAAGCGGTCGCGGTAGCTGGCGGCGACGGCGATGTTTTCGGCGACGGTGATGCTGTTGAAGACGGAGGGTGTCTGGAATTTGCGGGCGATACCTGCGCGGACGATGGCGTCTTCCCGCATGCGGGCGAGGTCGAGACCTTCGAAGCGGATTTCGCCGTGGACTTCGATGGTGGCCGGGTGGGGGTCGCCGGAGGCGGGAACGGTGGGGTCGTAGAGGACGCGGCCGGAGCGGGCGCGGACTTTGCCGGAGATGACGTCCATGAGGGTGGTTTTGCCGGCGCCGTTGGGCCCGATGAGGAAGCGGAGCTCGCCGCGGGCGACGACGAGGTCGAGGTTGTCGAGGACGGGGAAGCCGTCGAAGCTCACGCAAAGCTGTTCGATTTTGAGAATGGCTTCACTCATGGGCGGCCCCCTGCGGGTCGAGCTGCGGGCGAAGCGGTGAGCGCGGGATGCGGAGCGGGAGGCGGCGGGTCCTGAGGAGGGCGCGCCAGGTGCCGACGATGCCCGCGGGGAATAGCAGCACGGAGCCGATGAAGAGGGCACCGAAGAGGTAGAGCCAGGTATCGGGGTAGTTTTCGCTGAGGGTGCTGCGGGCCCAGCTGACGATGATGGCGCCGAGGACGGCGCCGGTGATGGTGGCGCGTCCGCCGACGGCGACGAGGAGGACGAATTCGATGGAGGGGACGATCCCCATGTTGGCGGGGGAGATGATGCCGACCTGGGGCACATAGAGAGCGCCAGCGAGGCCGGCGAGGGCAGCAGAGATGGCGAAGACGAGGGCTTTTACGGCGGTGACGTTGTGGCCGGAGAAGCGGACGCGGTCTTCGTCGTCGCGGATGGCGACGAGGAGGCTGCCGAGGGGTGCGCGTGTGAGCCAGAGCGCGAACAGCATGGTGAGGAGGAGCAGGGAGACGGTGATGTAGTAGAGGGCGTCCTGGGTGGTGCGGTCGGCGAGGGAGAAGCCGAAGAGGGTGCTGAAGTTGGTGAGGCCGTTGGTGCCGCCGGTGTACTGCTGCTGGCCGACGAAGAGGATGCTGAGGATGAGGGCGAGGGCCTGGGTGATGATGGAGAAGTAGGCTCCTTTGACGCGGCTGCGAAAAATGAGGAAGCCGACGATGAAGGCTGCAACGCCGGGGCCGAGGAGGGCCATCGGCAGGGCGAACCAGGGGTGCTCGAAGGGTTTCCAGAACCAGGGGACGGAGGTGAGGCCGCTCCAGTTCATGAAATCGGGCAGGCGGCCATCGGCGTCTTCCATCTTGAGATACATGCCCATGGCGTATCCGCCGAGCCCGAACCAAACGCCGTGCCCGAGGCTGAGGACGCCGGTGTAACCCCAGAGGAGGTCGATGCCGACCGCGAGGATGGCGAAGCAGAGGAACTTGGCCAGGAGGTTTTGGCGAAAGTCGGAGAGCACGGCGGGGGCGAGGAAGAGGAGGACACCGATGAGGAGCACGGGGAGGAGCGCGCGGAGGAGGGCTGCGGCGGTGCCGGGATGGCGGGGGGCGGGGCTGGGGGCCGGGTTTGGCATCGTGTGGCTCCTCCTCACCGGGCGGCGCGGCGGGCGATGATCCCGGCTGGCCGCCATTGCAGGAAGGCGATGACGAGTGCGAAGACGAGGACCTTTGCGACGGAGGCGCTGAGCTGGAATTCGAGGAGGGCGTTGGCGCCGCCGATGGCGAGCGCGGCGATGGCGGTGCCGACAACTTGTCCGATGCCGCCGAGGATAACGACGAGGAAGGAGTCGACGATGTAGTAAGTGCCGAGGGATGGGCCGATGGGGCCGATGAGGGCGAGGGCGCAGCCCGCAAGGCCGGCGAGACCTGAGCCGAGCCCGAAGGTGAGCATGTCGACGCGGGGAGTCCGGACGCCGAGGGCGGCGGCGATCTCGCGGTTCTGCATCGTGGCGCGGGTTCGGCGGCCGGCGGCGGTCCGGGTGAGGTAGAGCCAGACGAGGAGGATGGCGACGAGCACCATGCCGATGATGAAGAGGCGGATGTAGGGCATGGTGAATGCGCCGGTGACGGCGATGCCGCCCTGGAGCCAGGACGGTGTGGTGACCTGGACGTTGGGCGCGCCGAAGATGGAGCGGGCGAGCTGCTGGAGCACGAGGCTGACGCCCCAGGTGGCGAGGAGGGTATCGAGCGGGCGGCCGTAGAGGCGCCGGATGAGGGTGACTTCGAGGGCCATGCCAACGGCGCCGGCGACGGCAAAGGCGAGGGGGAGCGCAAGGAGGAACGCGATATCGGCGCCGCCGGAGCCCACGAGGTTTTCGGTGAGGTAGGCGCAGTAGGCCCCGATCATGATCATTTCGCCGTGGGCCATGTTGATGACGTTCATGAGGCCAAAGGAGAAGGCGAGGCCGATGGCGACGAGCAGGAGAATGGAGCCGAGGCTGAGGCCGTTGAAGAGCTGCTGCAGCCAGATGTCCATGGAAGTTCCCTCCGAAATTCCCCGGGGTGCTGGAATGCTGCGGCGGGGATGGTGCCGGCCCATCCCCGCCGTCTCGGGATACGGCCCCCGCTAGGCTTTTTTCTCTTTGGCGAACTCGGCGCCCCACGGGTAGGTTTCGAGGTAGGGGTCGGGTTCGACGGGGCCGGGAGTGGCCCAGATTTCGTCGATGAGGGCATCGCTCCGGATGCGGCCGATGCGGACCGTCTTGGAGATGTGGTGGTTGGTAGGGTGGACCTTGACCATGCCCTCGGGTGCCGCGAATTGGAGGTTGGCCATCGCTTCTTTGACCTTTTCGACGTCGGTGGTGCCAGCCTTTTCGACGGCCATGGCCCAGAGGTGGACGGAGATGTAGGCGGCCTCGACGGGGTCGGAGGTCGGGCGCTTCTTGCCGGACTTTTCGGTGAAGGCGTGGTAGGCAGGGACGAATTTTTCGTTTTCGGGGGTTTTCACGGTTTGGAAGTAGTTCCAGGCGACGAGGTGGCCTTCCATGACGTCGCCGCCGATGGCTGCGGCCTCTTCTTCGGCGATGGAGACGGACATGGTGGTGAGATCGGATGCCTTGATGCCTGCGTCGCGGAGCTGCTTGAAGAAGGCGACGTTGGAGTCGCCGTTCAGGGTGTTGTAGATGACGTCGGCGTTGGAGGATTTGATCTTGGCGATGAGGGTGGCGTACTCGGTGTGGCCGAGGGGAGTGTATTCCTCAGCGATGACGTTGCCGCCAGAGGCGCCGAGTTGAGCCTTGATGATCTTGTTGGCGGTGCGGGGGAAGACGTAGTCGGAGCCGACGAGGAAGAAGTTCTTCTTGCCCTCCTGGAGCAGGTATTCAACGGAGGGGACAATTTGCTGATTGGTGGTGGCGCCGGTGTAGAAGATGTAGGGCGAGGATTCGAGACCTTCGTACTGGACGGGGTAGTAGAGGAGGGCTTTGTTGGATTCGAAGACGGGGAGGACGGCCTTTCGCGAGGCAGAGGTCCAGCAGCCGAAGGTGACGGCGACCTTATCGCTCTGGATGAGTTTCTTGGCCTTTTCGGCGAAGGTTGGCCAGTCGGAGGCGCCGTCTTCGACTTTTGGTTCGAGCTTTTTGCCAAGGACGCCGCCGGCGGCGTTGATCTCCTCGATGGCCATGAGGTCGGCATCGCGGACGGCGACTTCGCTGACGGCCATGGTACCGCTGAGCGAATGGAGGATGCCGACCTTGATGGTGTCGCCGGAGCTCGAGCCGGAGGAGCCGGGGGTGGCGGAGGGCTCGTCGTCGTCGCCACCGCAAGCTGCCGCGAGGGAGGCGAGGGCCGGGGTGACGGCGAGGGCGGCGCCAGCCTTGACGATGGCGCGGCGGCCGAGGCGCTTGCGGAGCCAGTAGTTGGTGCGCGGGTCGTTGTTCATCCAGTTGTACTCCTCTGCGAGATGGCCCGGGGAAGAGCTCAATGTTCCCCCTGGAATTTCCCGGGCATGGCGAGAAGGTAGGTGGCGGATGTTTCAGTACTCTTGCGGGCCTGTTTCGGGGAGTTTTCCGGGAGATGAACAAAACTTCATGAGGGGGGCTTCGCGTAGGTGCGCAATGGCAGCTTCGAAAAAGGTGCGAGCTGCGGTGTAATCGGGCAGGATGGCGCGCACCTGGGTTCCCCCGGCGCGGAGGTCGGCGGCAGCCGCGAAGGGGAGGGATGCGGCGAGGTTGTTCCACCAGGCGGAAGCGGCGGGCGGCCAGCCGCCGAGGGCGATGACGCTGGCAACGACGTGGGTGCCACCGGGCCAGTCGGCGGGGAGGATGTGGACGTCTTCGTCGAGGGCCAGTGTGTCGCCAACGCGGAGGGCAGTGCGAAGACGGAACTCGCGGAAGGCGGGGGACTCGTGGGCAGTGCGGCCAGCGGTGAAGGCCTGGAGGATGGCGAGCCCCCCGGCGGGGTGCACGGCGGCGTGGAGGATGGAGGCGTGGCCGGCGCCAGCGTGGGGAATGAGAGTCCCGGGTGCGTAGATGAGCCGGGCACCGGGCTCGACGGTGATGCGGACGGCCGCGAGCGAAGGCGGTCCTGCTCGGAGAGGGGTGGCGGCAACGGCGGCCACGAGGGCGCTGGCGCCCTGGCGAACCGTGATGCGCGTGCGGAGGCGTTCACCGGGGAAGCACCCTTCGCCGATGAGCTGGTGGTGGACGGTGAGCCAGCCGCCGGAGGAGTCGCCGATGGTCCAGCGCTGGGGAGCGGCTGCGGCGGCTTCGAGGATGCGGGGCGTGCCGCCGGGCGCGCCAACGGCGAGCCGGGCGCTGAACGTCATGACCGGAGGGCCGCGACCTGCGCGGTGACCCAGGAGGCGACGGCGGTCTGGTCGGCCGGGTCGTTCATGTTGGTGACGAGGATGGGGCGCTCGCCGCGGGCGGCGCGGGCATCGGCAAGCATCACGTCGACGCTGGCGCCGACGTAGGGGGCGAGGTCGCGTTTGTTGATGATGAGGAGGTCGGACCAGGTGGTGCCGGGGCCGCCCTTGCGGGGAATCTTGTCGCCGCCGGCGACGTCGATGACGTAGATGATGCGGTCGACCAGCTCGGGGCTGAAGGTGGCGGAGAGGTTGTCGCCGCCGCTCTCGATGAGGATGAGCTCGAGGCGCGGATGGCGGCTGGCGAGCTCGTCGACGGCGGCGAGATTGAGGGAGGGGTCTTCGCGGATTGCGCTGTGGGGGCATGCCCCGGTGGCAACGCCGATGATGCGGTCGTCGGGGAGGGCTGCGTGACGACGGAGGATGCGTGCGTCTTCGTCGGTGTAGATGTCGTTCGTGATGACGGCGAGGTCGATGAGTGGGAACAGCTTGCGGCTGAGGGCGAGGAGGGTGGAGGTTTTTCCGGAGCCGACGGGGCCGGCGACACCGATGCGGACGATACCGCGGGGGTCGATGGGGTGCCGGCGCGGGGCAGCCGGGAGGGCGGTGTGGGGGTGGCCTGCGGTCATGTGGCGAACATCCTGAAGGGGAGGTAGGGATGGCGCGCGGCGCCGATTTCAAGGGTGGGCAGCCAGCTGCCGAAATGGCGGGGCGGGCGCTCGGCAAGGACAGCGGCAACGGCTGCGCTGAGGGCGGGGGCCGCGCCCGCGAGGAGGCGGGCGGCAGCCGCGGGGCCGATGACGCCGAGGCGAGTGGCAGCGCTGATGAGGGATTGCATCATGCCCTGGGCGAGGGCGGCGAGCGTTTCGGGGAGGGGCACGCGGAGCTCGCGTGCTGCGGTCGAGAAGGCGACGGGGTAGTGGCCCTGGGTCTCCCCGGCGAGGACGGCGAGGCGGAACGGGTGACGGGCGAGGGAGGGCTCGATCTCGGTGACGAGGTCGAGGAGGCGGCGGCCCATGGCGCGGCTCGAGGTTCGTTCGCCGGGGAGGGTAAGGGAGGCATCGAGGCGTTGGTCGGCGGCGAGGCGCCCTGCCGTCGAGCCGGCACGCCACGCGGCGGCGGCCGCGGGGAGGGTTTGCCGGCGGAGGGGCTGGGCTGCGACGCGCTCCAGGAGACGGGCGAGGTCGCTCTCGGCGCGGACGCGGCCCTCAGCGACGAGGGTTTCGAGCCCGTGGCTGTAGGCGAAGCTGCCGACCGGGAAGGCGGAATCGGCAAGCTGGAGCAGGCGGAAGAGGGGGAGAACGGGAGGGCTGGAATCCATGGGCATGGCTCAGAACAGGAAGTAGCGGCGGGCCATGGGGAGGGTTGCGGCGGGTTCGTAGAGAGCGGGCTCGCCGTCGACGGTGACGGCGAAGGTTTCAGGGTCGACGCGGATTTCGGGGAGGGCGTCGTTGCGGACCATGTCGCGCTTGCCGATGGAGCGGGTTTTTTCGACGGCGACGGCGGGTGTTCGGAGTCCGAGGCGAGCAGGGACGCCGGCATCGAGCGCGGCGCGGGAGAGGAAGATCCGCCGGGCGGCGGGGACGCGAGCCCCAAACATGGGCCGGTAACGGACCGGCTCGGGAGTGGGGATGCTGGCGCCGGGGTCGCCCATGGCGGCCCAGGCGATCATGCCGCCTTTGATGACGAGCTCGGGTTTGATGCCGAAGAAGGCGGGGTGCCAGAGGACGATATCGGCGAGCTTGCCGGCTTCGATGGAGCCGACGGTATGGGCGATGCCCTGGGCGATAGCGGGGTTGATGGTGTACTTGGCGATGTACCGCTTGATGCGCTCGTTGTCGGCGCCGGGCGGGTCGCCTGGGAGGGGACCGCGCTGGAGCTTCATCTTGTGGGCGGTTTGCCAGGTGCGGAGGACGACTTCGCCCGCTCGGCCCATGGCCTGACTATCGGAGGAGGTCATGGAGATGGCGCCGAGGTCGTGAAGGATGTCCTCGGCGGCGATGGTGCTGGGGCGAATGCGCGACTCGGCGAAGGCGACGTCTTCGGGGACGGCGGGGTTGAGGTGATGGCAGACCATGAGCATGTCGAGATGCTCCTGGACGGTGTTGACGGTGAAGGGCCGGGTGGGGTTGGTGGAGGAGGGGAGGACGTTGGGGAGGCCGGCGACGCGGATGATGTCGGGGGCGTGGCCGCCGCCGGCGCCTTCGGTGTGGAAGGTATGGATGGTGCGGCCGGCGATGGCTTCGATGGTGGATTCGACGAAGCCGGCTTCGTTGAGGGTATCGGTGTGGATGGCGACCTGGATATCGAAGGCATCGGCGACGCGGAGGGCGGTATCGATGGCGGAGGGGGTTGAGCCCCAGTCTTCGTGGAGCTTGAGGCCGCAGGCGCCGGCTTCGACCTGCTCCCAGAGGGCGGTGACATCGGTGGTGTTGCCTTTGCCGAGGAAGCCGAGGTTGACGGGGTAGGTGTCGGCGGCTTCGAGCATGCGTTCGATGTTCCAGCGGCCGGGGGTGCAGGTAGTGGCGTTGGTGCCGGTGGCGGGGCCGGTGCCGCCGCCGATCATGGTGGTGATGCCGTTGGTGAGGGCTTCTTCCACCTGCTGGGGACAGATGAAGTGGATGTGGGCGTCGATGCCGCCGGGGGTGGCGATGAGGTGTTCGCCGGCGATGACTTCGGTGCGGGGACCGATGACGAGGCCGGGGGTGATGCCGTCCATGGTGTCGGGGTTGCCGGCGGCGCCGATGCCGACGATGAGACCGGCGCGGATGCCGATGTCGGCCTTGACGATGCCCCAGTGGTCGATGATGACGGCGTTGGTGATGACGAGGTCGAGGGCTTCGGCGGGGGTGGCGATTTGGGCCATGCCGTCGCGGATGGTCTTGCCGCCGCCGAAGCAGGGTTCGTCGCCGGGGGTGTGGAAGTCGTGCTCGATGAGAGCGTACAGGTCGGTGTCGGCGAGGCGGACGCGGTCGCCGGCGGTCGGCCCGTAGAGATGGGCGTAGCGTTGACGGGAGAGGGACTGGCTCACCGGATGAACCCTTTCGTGCGGGCGGCTTCGAGGGCGGTTTCGAGGGTGCCCCCGGCGGAGAGGCCGTTGAACCCGACGATGCGGCGGGCCCCTCCAAAGGGGACGAGGCGGACCCTGTGGGTTTGGCCGGCTTCGAACCGGACGGCGGTGCCGGCAGGGATATCGAGACGACGGCCGTAGGCGAGCCGGCGTTCGAAGCGGAGGGCGGGGTTGGCTTCGAAGAAGTGGAAATGGGAGCCGACCTGGACGGCGCGGTCGCCGGTGTTGGTCACGTCGAGCTCGACGGTGTCGCGGCCGGCGTTGATGAGGATTTCGCCGTCCCCGAAGAGAATGGCGCCGGGGAGGGAGGGGTCGCGGTCGGGGCCTGCGGTGCTCATGGGATGGGCTGGTGGAGGGTGACGAGTTTGGTGCCGTCGGGGAAGGTGGCTTCGACCTGGACGCTCTCGATCATTTCGGGGACGCCTTCGAGGACGTCGTCGCGGGTGAGGAAGCGGCCTTGCATGGCCATGAGCTCGGCGACGGAGCGGCCGTCGCGGGCGGCTTCGAGGAGGCCGGAGGCGATGATGGCGACGGCTTCGGGGTAGTTGAGCTTCAGGCCGCGAGCGCGGCGCTCGCGGGCGAGCATGGCTGCGAGGCTAATGAGGAGTTTGTCGACTTCGCGCTCGGTCAGTCGCATCGGTGCTCCTGCGGGTGTGGTGATGGTTGGACGGTAGGCAGGAGCGGTTTCGGACGTGTTTCGTGGCCGGGTGCGGCTGGCGTTCGTAACAGGAACGCAACAGAGGCGGTCCCGGGTCAGCCGCCGCCGAGGGCGGGGACGATGGTCAGCTCGGCGGCGGGTGCGATGGCGTCGTGAAGGGCGAGGGGGAGGATTTCGCCGTCGACTGCGAAGGCGAGCTCAGGGCGGAGCCGGCCTTCGTCGACGACGCGGGCGTAGAACCCGGGGCAGCGGGCATCGACGGCGCGGAGGAGCTCGTCGACGGTTGAGGCGTCGACCTCGAGCTGCTGCGACCCTCCGCAGAGGGTGCGGAGGGTCGCAGGGATGATGATGCGGGCCATCAGGCGAGGCCGTTGAGCGCCTCGACGATGCGGCGCGGCGACATGGGCAGCTCGGTGAAGCGGTGGCCGGTGGCATCGTAGATGGCGTTGGCGATGGCGGCGAGGGGCGGGACGATGGGGACTTCGCCGACGCCGCGGACGCCGTAGGGGTGGCCGGGGTTGGGGACCTCGACGAGGATGGTGTCGATCATGGGGACGTCGAGGGCGGTGGGCATGCGGTAGTCGAGGAAGCTGGAGTTGACCATGCGGCCCTGTTCGTCGAAGACGTATTCTTCATTGAGGGCCCAACCGATGCCCTGGACGACGCCGCCCTGGATTTGGCCTTCGACGTAGGAGGGGTGGATGGCGGTGCCGACGTCCTGGACGGCGGTATAGCGGAGGATGGTAACTTTGCCGGTTTCGGGGTCGACTTCGACATCGACGATGTGGGTGCCGTAGGCGCCGCCGACGCCGCGTGCGACGAGGGAGGCTTTGCCGGTGATGGGGCCGCCGGTGCGGGCGGACTGGGCGGCGAGCTCTTTGAAGGTGAGCTGGCGGCCGTCTTTCTTGCTGCGGATGATGCCGTCGGTGTATTCGACGTCGTCTTCGGGGAGGCCCCAGAGCTTGGCGGCGCGGGCGACCATTTCCCTGCGCACGGCCATGCCGGCTTCGTAGACGGCCATTCCGGTGGCGAAGGTGGTGCGGCTGCCGCCGGTGACGTCGTTGTGGCCGATGGAGTCGGTATCGACGACGGAGGGCCGGATGGATTCGTAGGGGATGCCGAGGGTTTCGGCGAGCTGCATGGCGAGGGATGCGCGGGTGCCGCCGATGTCGGTGGAGCCTTCGATGAGGTTGACGGTGCCGTCGGTGTTGACGGCTACGACGACACTGGACTGCATGCCGCCGTTGAACCAGTAGCCGGAGGCGACGCCGCGGCCGCGGTAGGGGCCTTCGATGGGGGAGCGGTAGTGGTCGGAGTTGAGGGCGGCCTCGACGCATTCTTCGTGGCCGATGCGGGGGAAGGCGATGCCGTTGACCATCCTGGTGCCCTTGCGGGCGGAGTTGACCTTGCGGAAGACGAGGGGGTCGACGTCCTGGCGGCGGGCGAGCTCGTCGATGATGCTTTCGATGGCGAAGGCTGCGGCGGGGGCGCCGGGAGCGCGGTAGGCGGCGGTCTTGGGCTTGTTGACCACGACGTCGTAGGCGTCGATGACGAAGTTTTCGACGTTGTAGGGGGCGAGCATGGTCATGGAGCCGGCGCCAACGGAGGAGCCGGGGAAGGCGCCTGCTTCGTAGAAGAGGCTGGCCTGGACGGCGGTGAGACGGTCACCCTTCGCGGCGGCCTTGACGCGGATGACGGTGCCGGAGGTGGGACCGGTGCCTTCGAAGACTTCGGTCCGCGACATGACGATTTTGACGGGCCGGCCGCTCTTCTTCGAGAGGAGCGCGGCGACGGGGTCGAGGTAGATTGGCAGCTTGCCGCCGAAGCCGCCGCCAATCTCCATTGGGACGACTTTGACCTGGGCGATGGGCTTCTTGAGGACCTCGGCGACGAGGTTGCGGACGGCGAAGGCGCCCTGGGTGCTGGTCCAGATGGTGAGGGTGCCGTCGGCATTCCAGTTGGCGGTGGAGTTTTGCGGCTCGATGTAGCCCTGGTGGACCATTTTGGTGCGGAATTCGCGTTCGACGACGACGTCGGCCTCGGCGAAGGCGGCCTCGACATCGCCAGCCTGGAAGCGGTTGTAGCTGGCGACGTTGGAAGGCTTTTCGCTGAGCTCGCCGGTCATGAGCGTCCTGGTGCGGCGGGTGTCGTCGAGGAGGGGGGCATCCTCTCGCATGGCGTCGAGGACGTCGAGGACGGGCGGGAGGATTTCGTATTCGACACGGATGAGTTTGAGCGCTTCCTCGGCGAGGTGGGGGCTGGTGGCAGCGACTGCGGCGACGGCGTGGCCGCGGTAGAGGACCTTCTCTGAGGCGAGGATGTTTTCGCTGACTTCTTTGACGTTGACGGCGCTTTCACCGAGCTCTTCGACGCGGTCGGCTGCGGCGGGGAGGTCGGCGTGGGTGACGACGGCGAGGACGCCGGGCGCCTTTTCCGCATCGGAGGTGTCGATGCGAAGGATGCGGGCATGGGCATGGGGGCTGCGCAGGATCTTGCCGTGGATCATGCCCGGAAGGCGGACATCGGCGCCGTACAGGGCCTTGCCGGTGACTTTTTCGACGCCGTCGGGGCGGATGGGGCGGGTGCCGATGACGCGGTAGGCGGGGCGTTCGATGGTGGTCATGCCTGGGTCTCCTGGAGCTGGTGTGCGGCGCGCTGGACGGCGCGGATGATTTTGTCGTAGCCGGTGCAGCGGCAGAGGTTGCCCGAGAGCCAGAAGCGGATGCGGTGTTCGTCGGCGTCGGGCTCGCGGTCGAGGAGGGCCTTGGCGGAGACGATGAAGCCGGGGGTGCAGATGCCGCACTGGAGGGCGGCTTCTTCGAGGAAGGCCTGCTGGAGGGGGTGGAGGCGGTCGCCGTGGGCGATGCCTTCGATGGTGGTGATGTCGGCGCCGTCGGCTTCGACGCCGAGGACGCAGCAGGCGTTGACGACGCGGCTGTTCATGATGACGGAGCAGGCGCCGCAGTTGCCGTTGTTGCAGCCTTCTTTGCTGCCGGTGAGGCCGAGCTCTTCGCGGAGGATTTCGAGGAGGCTCTGGCGCGGCTCACAGAGGAAGTCGCGCTCTTCTCCGTTGATGCGTGCCTGGACGTGGGTGCGTTTCATGGGCGGGTTCGGACTCCTGTCAGTTGGCCGCGCGGATGCGGCGGAGGGCGTTTTCGAGGGCGCGGACGGTGAGGACGCGGGCGAGGTGACGGCGCTGGGCGGCGCTGCCGCGCATGTCGTCGATGGGGCTGGCGGCGTCGTACGCGGCCTGGCCGGCGGCAGCGAAGGCGTCAGCATCGGGAAGGCGGCCGAGAAGAGCGTCCCGGGCAGCGGGGACGAGGATGGGGGTTGGGGCGACGGCGCCGAGTGCGACGCGGGCGTCGGCGATACGGCCGCCGGGGTCGAGCGCAAGGAAGGCGCCGGAGGAGGCGACGGCGATGTCCATTTCGTTGCGGGGGATGAATCGGTGGTAGAAGGCGGCGGCATTCGCGGGGAGGGCGGGCACGCGGATGGAGATGAGCACCTCGCCGGGCTGGAGGGCGTTGCGCCCGGGCCCGAGGAAGAAGCTGGCAACGGGCAGGGTGCGTTCGCCGGAAGGGCCGGCAATGCGAAGGTCTGCGCCGAGAACCATGAGGGCGGGCGAGGAGTCGGCGGCGGGGCTGGCGTTGCAGAGGTTGCCGCCGAGGCTGGCGCGCGACTGGATGGCTATGCCGCCGATGAGGGAGGCGGCATCGACGAGGGCGGGGAAGCGGCTGCGGACGGCGGGGTTCTCGTAGACCTCAGCGAGCGGGACGGCAGCGCCGATTTCGAGGGAGCCGTCTGGGTGCTCGGTCAGCGCGGTGAGCTCGGGGATCCGCTTCAGGTCGATGAGGAGGTCGCAGGAGCGGCGGCCCTCCCGGAGCTGGATGATGACGTCGGTGCCGCCAGCGAGGAAGAGGACGCGGCGGCCATTGCTTGCGAGGGACAGGGCCTCGGCGAGGGAGCCGGGGCGGGCATAGTCGAATGCTTGCATGGACCTTCCCGGGGCAGGATGGCGGCTGAGGCCGCTTCGTAACCGTTGATCATACGCCGGTTGCCGGGCGGCCGTGTTTGCGAGCTGTGCGACGGCTGTGCGGTGACGCGGTGGACGTAGAATGCGGCGCATGGAGTTGCGGACACGGGAGAGGGCGCTGCTTGCGGCAGTGTTGCTGGCGGGGCTGTCGGTGCTGGCCTTTGGGTGGCTGCGGGGAGCGGAGGCGCAGGAGTCGGGCTGGAGCGTGAGGGAGTTCGCGGCGACGTACCGCGTGGCGGAAGACGGGGCGGTGGAGGTGGAGGAGCGGATCACGGTGGATTTTCGCAACCTGCAGCGCCACGGGATCTACCGGGACCTGTTCGAAACGGCGAAGTGCAGCGCGCCGGCTGCGGGGGCCGAGCAACCGCTCATCCCCTGTCCGGAGGGGCACGTTCGGAAGTGGGAGTACACGGCGTTCCGGGTGACCGACGAGACGGGGGCTGCGCGGGAGTTCAAGCGGGAGTCGGCACCGGGGACCATCCGGCTGCGGATTGGCGACCCTGATGTGACGGTGAGCGGTGTGCAGGTCTATCTGATCAGCTACCGGATAGGGCGGGCGCTCGACGCTTACGCGGGGCACGATGAGCTGTATTGGAATGTGACGGGGAGCTGGCAGGTGCCGGTCGAGCGGGTTTCGGTCCGCGTGAGTGTGCCGGGAACGGGGAAACTCCAGGCCGCCTGTCTTGTTGGCCTTGCGGGCTCGCGGCAGACGTGCCAGGCGGCCGCGGGGGGTGGTACGGCCACGTTTGCGGCCGAAGGATTGGACACGTTCGAGCAGGTGACCATCGTAGCGGGGTGGCCGAAGGGGGTGGTCGCCGTGCAGCCGCCGAAGTTGATCGAACCTGCGCGGGTTAGCGATTACGTCCAGCTGGATGCCGCGGAGCTTGCGGGGTTCGGGGCTACGGCAGCGGCCGGGCTCGCGGGGGCGGTAGCGCTGTGGTGGCGGCACGGGCGGGACCGGCAGTACCGGTCGGTCTACTACCTGACGAACGACGCGAGCGAGCAGACGAAACCGCTCTTCGGCGGGCCGCCGCTGGTGGTGGAGTACGTGCCGCCGGAGGACCTGCGCCCTGCGCAGATGGGAGTGCTGCTGGATGAGCGGGCGGACCCGCTGGACGTGACGGCGACGATCGTGGACCTCGCGGTGCGGGGGTACCTGCACATCACGGAGGTTCCGAAGCGGTGGCTGCTGGGGAAGGCGGACTGGGAGTTGGAGAAGCAGCGGCGGGAGGGCACAGATCTGCTGCCCTACGAACGGGCGCTGCTCGATTCGCTGTTCGCGAGCGGTGACCGCGTGAAAATTTCGGAGCTGAAGTACAAGTTCGCAGACGATTTAGAACTGGTGCAGCGGCTCCTGTATGACGACGCGATGGCGCGGGGGTGGTTCGCGATTCGGCCGGGGCGGGCGAAAGCGGCTGCAGCGGTCGCCGGGGTGGGGGTGCTTGCGGGAACAGCGGGGCTGATGTCGCTCGCAGCAACGTTTCTTGGGCGCGGGTTGCTGCCGGCAGGCTTCGGCGTCGCAGGGGGTGCGTTGCTCGCGCTGGCGCCCTCCATGGCGCGGCGGACGGCGGCGGGCAGCGAAATGCTGCGCCGGGTGCTCGGCTTCCGGCTGTACATCGACACGGCGGAGACGCACCGGCAGGAGTTCAACGAGCAGGCAAACATCTTCGAGCGGTACCTCCCCTATGCGATCGTCTTCGGGTGCGTGGAGAAGTGGGCGAAGGCGTTCTCGGGGCTCGACGACCGGGTGCAGCAATCTACGTCGGGTTGGTACACGGGGGCGGGCGCGTTCCAGGTGGCGGCGTTCTCGTCAGGGCTGCGGGACTTTTCGACCTCGGTCGGGAGCACGCTCTCGGCGACGAGGTCAAGCAGCGGCTCCGGGTTTGGGGGCGGCGGAGCGGGCGGGGGAGGCGGCGGAGGCGGGGGCGGCTCGTGGTGAGCCTTGCGGGACTAGGCCATTTGTTCTACTGTGCTTGGGCCGCCGCTTGGGCGCGAGAGGAGAAGGCGATGACTGCGAACCTTTCCCACCTGCAGGTGAACATCGACCCGGCACACGCCAGTTGGTACCGGGAGCTATTCGCTGCGCTCGGCTGGCCGACCATCTACGATGCGGACGGGGTGCTCGGGGTCGGCCCGGCGGACGGCCCGAGCCTCTGGTTCGTGCCGCAGGCGAGCGCGGCTGAAAACGATTACGACGGGCGCGGGGTGAACCACATCGCGCTGGCGGCCGACTCGGTCGACGAGGTCGACGCTGCGGCGGCCTACCTGGCATCGCGCCGCGTGCCCGCGCTGTTCGATACGCCCCGGCATCGGCCAGAGTTCGCGATGGGGCCGGCCCACACCTACTACCAGGTGATGTTCGCGACGCCGGACCGGCTGCTGTTCGAGGTCGTCTATTCGGGACCGTTCGCTGGGGGGTCGGAATCGAGCCAGGCGCGGAGCTGATGGGGGACGTTGGTGATGATGCCGCTAACGCCGGCGTCGACGACGCGTTCCCAATCGGCGGGGGTGTCGGCAGTCCAGCACCAGACGGTGACCTGGCGGCGGCGGGCGCGGAGGACGAGGTCGCGGGTGACGGCGTGGTGTTCGACGGAGATGGCTTGGGCGCTGCGCTTGAGGAGTCCGCCGAGGAGGCGCTCGATGCCGTCGCCGGCGACGGGCGGGGAGATGATGGCGGCGGAGATGCGCGGCTCGATGCTGCGGGCGCGAGCGACGATGTCCGGTGAGAAGGAATGGATGGCGGTCCAGCTCTCGGCGCCGCGGCGGCGGATGGCGGCGACGACGGCTTCGACACAGCGGGCGTCCTGCTCGGGGTCGCCGGGGGTGGACTTGAGCTCGCACATGACGGTGAGGCGGCCGTCGACGAGGTCGAGCACCTGTTCGAGGGTGGGAACCGGCTCGCCCTGCCCGGCATCAGCGGCCTGGAGCTCGGCCAGCGAGAGGTCGCGGACGCGGCCCGAGAGGTTGGTGGTGCGGTCGACGGTGTTGTCGTGCATGAGGACGGGGACACCGTCGGCGCAGATCTGGACATCGATCTCCATGGCTTCGGCCCGCGCGTCGAGGCAGGCGCGGACGCCGGCGAGGGTATTGGCGGGCGCTTCGCCGGCTGCACCTGCGTGTCCGATGACGAGGACGAAGGGTTTTTTCACGAGCGCGAACTTTACCGGCGGAGGGGCAACGGGCAATTGGGAGTTGGTCGAAGTTGCTTTACGACTTCTTTACCTGAGTCGGTGACCGGCGGCCTGCGAAGGCTGCGGCGAAACGCATGAGGCGGGCAGCACGTTCGAGGGCGGTGCGGGGGGTGAGGGGACGGCGGGGGGAGGGCGGCGAGGGCGCGGAGGGCAACGTCGAAGCCGGTGAGGAGCGGTTCGCCGTGGCCGGGGAAGCCTGCCGGCGGGGCGAGGTCGGCGAATTCGGCGATGGACTGGAGGTAGCGGGCGTCGTCGTGGTTGGCCCAGGCGAGGCAGCGGGTGAGGTCGCCGCGGTGGCTGATCACGAGGTCGCCGACGAATGCTGCGGCGAGGTGGTCGGCGATGAAGCAGAGCGAGCCCGGGGTGTGGCCGGGCACGGGGATGGCGCGCATCCCGGGGAGGACGTCCATCTCGCAGTCGACCGCGATGGCGACGGGCACGGGTTCCGGGCGGCGGCCGAGAAGCCCGGCGACGAGCCGGACGGGATGTGTGCGGCCGACGCCGGAGCGAAGGAGGGGACGGCCATCGCGGAGGCGGCAGTCGCCGGCGCCGGCGATGACGGGTGCCCCGGTGGCGCGTGCGATGGCTGCGGCGGCACCGGTATGGTCGCGGTGGCGATGGGTGAGCAAGATGCCTTCGAGCGGGCGGCCGATGGCTTCGAGGGCGGCCAGGATGGCGCGGGCGCTCTCGGCGAAGCCGGTGTCGACGAGGGCGACGCCGCCACCGGGGAGGGTGACGAGGAAGACGTTGGAGCCGCGGGTGCCGTGGAGCCACCAGACACCGGGCAGTGGTTCATCGGCGGGGACGGGCTGCATGCGGGACGATCGTACCGGACGCGGGCGAACGGGGGGCTAGCGGCGCAGGGGGTCGGCGGCATCGCGGAGGGCATCGGCGAGCGGGCAGGGCGAGGATGCGGGCGCGGCCGCAGCGCTGAACCTCTTGCGAGAGAAGGCCCCGGCAATGGCGCAGCGGGACGGGGAGCAGCGCCACGTCCTGGGGCAAAGCAAGGCTTGGCGGCGGGGCGGGCGGGGTGATAGAGTCCGGGGGACGTTCGTTTGCGAACCCGGTGGGAATCCGGGGCTGTCCCGCAACTGTGATCCGCCCGCCAGGGCGGTAAGCCAGGTCGCCAGCGACGTCGGTGTCTAGCCCGCGGGGAAACGGGTAGTGGACACGTGGTTTGGCGAACGCCTTCCATGTGACGAGCCCACTGCCCCTCGAGCGAGAGGGGCTTTTCGTTGCCCGGGATCTCGGGCGGCGGCTCCCGCGGGTGCTGCTCCGGATGGATGCAGCGCCCGCGTTGCGTTTGGAAGGGAGAGCCGGCGACGTGCTGCGGACTGCGTTCCCACGGGCGGAGGAAGGGAATGGAACGAGCCGGAATGGTGCTTCAGCAGCCAGGGCAGGCGGGCGCGGTCGGGGCGGCGCTCGCCGGCGGGTGCGGGTTCCGCCGGTTCGCGCTGGTGACGGCGCTCCTGGCCGCGGCCTGGGCCGGCGCGGCGGTGCTGGCGGTGGCGAATGGGCCGGTCCGGATTCCGCCGGTTCACGTCGTCTCGGCGCTGGCGGACCGGGTGGGCATCCGCGCCGGGACGTACGAGGAGCGGGAGCGGCTGGTGATCGAACGGCTGCGGCTGCCGCGGGTGGTGCTGGCGACGCTCACGGGGGCGGCGCTGGCGGCGGCGGGGGCGACGCTGCAGGCGCTGTTTCGGAATCCGCTGGCGGACCCGGGGCTGCTGGGGGTTTCGTCCGGGGCGGCGACGGGCGCCGTCGCGGCGATTGCTTCGGGGATTGGGGCTGCGTCGATGTGGTGGGTGTGCGGATCGGCGTTTGCCGGGGCGATGGGGGCGGTGACGCTGGTGTATGTGCTGGGCGCTCCCGGCGGCCGGCCGGTACCTTCGAGCCTGCTGCTGGCGGGTGTGGCGGTGAGTGCGTTTTTGGGGTCGGTGACGTCGGTGGTCATTGCGCTGGTGCCGCCGGACGAGGCGCTCCGGGGCATCCTGTTTTGGCTGGCGGGCGGGTTCAGCGGTGCGCAGTGGGGCTACGTCCGGGTTGTTGGCATGCCGGTGATAGCGGGGCTGCTCGTGATGGGGCTGGCGGGGCGCCAGCTGAATTTGCTGGCGGTGTCGGAGGAGCTGGCGGCGACGAGCGGGGTGCGGGTGGGGCTGACGCGGGCGGTACTGCTGGGTGCGGCGACGCTGGCGACGGCGGCTTCGGTGAGTGTGAGCGGGACGATTGGCTTCGTGGGGCTGGTGGTCCCGCATGTGCTGCGGCTGGTGCTCGGGCCGGACTACCGGTACCTGCTGCCGGCTTCGATGGTTGCGGGTGCGGCGGTGCTGGTGGGGGCGGACACGGTGGCGCGGACGGTGGTACGGCCGGCGGAGCTGCAGGTGGGGATGGTAACGGCGCTGGCCGGGGCGCCGGTCTTTGCGGTGATCCTGCTGCGACAGCGTTCGCGGCTGGCAATCCAGGTGTAACCAGAGGAGGAATGTTCGAACATGCAACGATTCTTGCAGCGGCTGTTGCCTCTCGCGCTGGCGGCGCTCGCGGTGAGCGCGCTGGTCGCGGGCTGCGGGGGCGACGACGATGGCGGTGAGCCCCCTTCGACGGGGAGGGCACCGGCGACGGCGGCAGCGACACCAACGGAGCCGGCTGCGAAGCGGATCGAGGAACGGCTGAAGGGCGTCCCGGGCATTGTCGACCCGTCGAATCTGTCGTGGCCGCGGGAGGTGGAGGGGCTGAACGGGAAGCGGACGCTGACCGAGAAGCCGACGAAGATTCACACGATGTCGGCGGGCATCGACGAGATTACGCTGTCGCTCGTCCCGCTGGAGCGCGTGGTGGGGGTGGGTTCGGCGACGAAGAATCCTGATGTTTCGAGTTTTGCCTCGCTCGTCAAGGACCTGCCGACGGTGGCCCGGGAGCCGGAGGCGGTGGTGGCGAGCGGGGCGGAGCTGGTCATCGCGACGCCGACGCAGAAGGCGGACGTGGTCGCGGCGATCGAGCAGGCGGGCGTGCCGGTGGTGCAGCTGAATCTCGACCCGACGCCCGCCGGGCGGCTGAATGCCATCCTGCTGCTGGGCTATATCTACGGGGAGGAGGAGCGGGCGATCGCGCTGGCCGACGAAGTGGAGGCGCGGTACGAGAAGGTGGTCGCGGTGACGGGTAAGAAGAGCGATTCGGAGAGGCCGGTCGTTGCGCACGTCACGAAGTACACGTCGCTCTACATGGCAGGGTCTGGGACGACCGGTGAAGGGATCATCACGGCGGCGGGCGCGAAGAACGCGGGGACGGTGAGCGGCATCAAGGGGAACCAGCAAATCGGGCTGGAGGCGGTGGTGGCGGCGAACCCCGATGTGATCATCATCCCGATGCCGAGCGAGGCAGGTGAGAAGTTCAAGGCTGAGCTGCTGGCGGAGCCGGCGCTCGCGGGGGTGCCGGCCATCAAGAACGGCAAGGTGTACGTGGTGCCGCCGGCGCTATACACGACCAATTCGTTTGCGAATGTGCGGGCGGTTGAGCACCTTGCGCATATCCTCTGGCCGTCGGAGTTCCCGGTGGCTGACCCGCCGCAGTTCAGCCTTGCGGGGCAGGGCGGCTGAGGCCTGGGGATGGCGGCGCCGTTCGCGCTCGTTGCTGATGGGCTGGGATACCGGGCGGGGGGCCGGTGGCTCCTGCGCGAGGTGTGCCTGCGGGCGAGCCCCGGCGAGGTCGTGGGGCTGATCGGGCCGAACGGCGCCGGGAAGTCGACGCTTGCGAGGCTGCTGGCCGGGCTGCTGCGCCCGGCCAGCGGCCGGGCGTGGTTCGAGCAAGGCGGCCGGGTCCTGCGGCGTTCCGCTGCGGCGCGCCAGCTCGCCTATGTGGCGCAATCGGTGCCGGAGGCACCGGGGTTCACGGCGGGTGAGGTGGTGCTGATGGGGCGATACCCGCACCGGGGGGCGCTGGCGCGGGAGACCACGGCCGACCGCGAGGCGGCGGCGCGGGCGATGGGATGGATGGGGGTGCTCGAGCTGGCAGGACGGCGGTTCGACTCGCTTTCGGGGGGCGAGCGGCAGCGGGTGATGGTGGCGCGGGCGCTGGCGCAGGCGGAACGGATGGTCATCCTCGACGAGCCGACGTCCGCGCTCGACGTGCGGCACCAGCTCGAGCTGCTGGCGCTGCTGCGGAGGCTGGCTGAGGAGGGAATGGGGTTCGTGGTGGTGCTGCACGACCTCGCGGCTGCGGGGAGCTGGTGCGACCGACTCGTGCTGCTGGACCGGGGCCGGGTTGCGGCGGAGGGAGTCCCGCGGGAGGTGCTCCGCGAGGAGGTGCTTGCGGAGGTTTACGGCATCGAGGCTGCCGTGGAATGGGATGGCGAGGGCCGGTGCAGCATCGCGTTTGCGCTGGCCGGGACACGCGGCGAAGCAGCGGGGGTGAGCCATGTCGGACGGTGAGCATCAGCCGGTGAAGGGGCCCCGGAAGAAGAAGGGGCTCCTCATCGTGAACACGGGAAACGGGAAGGGGAAGACGACGGCGGCGCTGGGGATGGTGCTGCGGGCGTGGGGCCGCGGCATGCCGGTCGCGGTCTACCAGTTCATCAAGCCGCCAACGGCGAACTTCGGGGAGCACCGGGCGGCGAAGCGGCTGGGCATCCCGGTGCATCCGCTGGGGGACGGGTTCACGTGGCGGTCGAAGGACCCGGAGAAGACGCGGGCGCTGGCGGTTGAGCAGTGGGAGCGGGCGAGGGCGCGGCTGCACGACCCGGAGCTGGCGATGCTGGTGCTGGACGAGTTCACGTATCCGCTGCACTACGGGTGGCTGGCGACGGGGGAGGCGGTGGCGGCGCTGTGCGCGCGGCGGCCGCTGCTGCATGTGGTGGTGACGGGGCGGTACGCACCGCCGGAGCTGATCGAGGCTGCGGATTTGGTGACGGAGATGACGCTGGTGAAGCACCCGTACCGGGAGCAGGGCATCAAGGCACAACCAGGGGTGGAGTTCTGATGACGTACGTGATTCCGGAATTCGACCAGGCGGCGGCGCGGGCGGCTGCGGAGCGGCTCGACCGGCTGACGAAACCGCAGGGGAGCCTTGGACGGCTGGAGGAGCTGGCCATCCGGCTCGCGGGGATGACGGGCAACGCGCGGTGCAGGTTCGAGCGCAGGACGGTGGTGGTGATGGCGGCGGACCACGGGGTGACAGAGGAGGCGGTCTCGGCGTATCCCCCGGAGGTGACGGTGCAGATGGTGGCGAACTTCGTCGCCGGGGGTGCCGGGATCAACGTGCTGGCGCGGAGGGCGGGTGCGCAGGTCGTGGTCGTGGACATGGGTGTCCGGGGGCCTGCTGCGGCGTCAGGGGTGCTCGACCGGCGGCTGGGGAGCGGCACGCGGAACATGCTCCGCGAGCCGGCGATGACGCGGGCGCAGGCCGAGGCCGCGATTGCGACGGGGCGCGAGCTTGCGGGCCAGCTTGCGGCCGGGGGCACGGAGCTCCTGCTGACGGGGGAGATGGGCATCGGGAATACGACGGCTGCGAGCGCGGTGACGGCTGCGCTGACGGGGCGGCCGCCAGCGGAGGTGACCGGCAGAGGTACGGGGCTGGACGATGCGGCGCTGGCGCACAAGGTGAGCGTGGTGGAGCGTGCGCTGGCCCTGCATCGGCCGGAGCCGGGGGACCCGGTGGGGGTGCTGGCGGCGGTTGGGGGGTTCGAGCTCGGGGGGCTGGCGGGCCTGGTCATCGGGGCGGCGGAGCGGCGCATCCCGGTGGTGCTGGATGGGTTCATCACGGGCGCGGCGGCGCTGCTGGCGGCGGCACTCGCGCCTTCGTGCAGGGCGTATCTCATCGCCTCGCACCGGTCGGTGGAGCCGGGGCACGGGGCAATCCTGGCGGTGCTGGGGCTGGAGCCGCTCCTCGACCTGGGGCTGAGGCTGGGGGAGGGCACCGGGGCCGCGCTGGCGCTGCAGCTCATCGATGCGGCACTGGCCGTCCGGGACGAGATGGCGACGTTCGACGAGGCGGGTGTGTCGGAGCGAAGCGAGGGATGAACGGGCTCGCGACAGCGGTCGCGCTGCTGACGCGGATACCGGTCCGGGGCGGGGCGCGGCATCCGGAGCGTGCTGCGCGATGGGTGCCGGCTGCGGCGGTGGTCGTGGCTGCGCCGCCGGCGCTCGCGGCGTGGGTACTGGGGGAGCTGCTGCCGGGAGCCCCGGCGGCGGCGCTGACGGTCGCGGCGTGGGTCGCGGTCACGGGAGCGCTGCACCTGGACGGGCTGGCGGACTGCGCCGATGCGGCGTTTCTGCCGGCGGACCGAGCGCGCCGGTGCGGAGGTGCTCGCGGACGTGCACCATGGGACGTTTGCCACGGCGGCGATTGGGCTGGTCCTGCTGGTGAAGTTCGGCTGCCTCGCGGGGATGACGCCGGCGACGGCTGGTGCGAGCGTGTTCGCGGCGGTCGTGGCGGCGAGGGGGTGGCTCCCGGCGGCTGCTGCCGGCGCGCCGCCACTCCGGGATTCGGGGATGGGTGCGGCCTTCAGGGCGGGGTGTACGCGCTTCGCGGTGGCGGGCGGATGCCTCGCGGCGTGTGCGGGCCCGATGGCGGCGCTGGGCTGGTGGGGTGCGGGAGCAGCGGCGGCGGGCGGGGCGGCGGCAGGGCTGGCGGCATGGGGACTAAGGCGGGCGCTCGGGGGGCTGAATGGCGACGGATACGGGGCGTGTGTGGAGATTGGAGAATGCGCGGTGCTGGCGGCGGCTGCGGGATTTGGGGGACGGCTCGCGCCCTGGGGGGTCTTCGGATGGTGACGCGGCGGCTGGCGGTGCTCGCGGCGGCGCTGGCGCTGGACGCGGCGGCGGGAGAGCTGCCGAACGGGTGGCACCCGGTGGCGTGGATGGGCAGGTTGACCGGGCTGCTGGACCGGGTACTGACCCGCAGCGGCTCTCGCGATACGGTTCGCGCGGGATTCGTGCTGACGGGCATCGCGGCGGGCGGTGCGGCGCTGGCGGGGTGGCGGCTGGAGCAGTGGACGCGGCGGGCCGGGGTCGCCGGGGTGCTGGTCGAGGCCGCGGCGCTGAAGCAGGCGCTGGCGGTCCGGGGACTGATGGAGCACGCGGAGGCGGTTCGACGGCCGCTCGCTGCGGGTGATGTGGAGGGGGCGCGGGCTGCCGCCGGGAGGATGGTGAGCCGGGCGACGGCGGGACTTCCGCCCGACCTGGTGGCCTCGGCGGCGATTGAGTCTGTCGCGGAGAATCTCTCGGACGGGGTGACGGGGACGGCGCTCTGGTATGTGGCCGCGGGGCTGCCCGGGGCGTTTGCGTACCGGGCGGTGAACACGCTGGATGCGATGGTGGGGTACCACGCGCGGGGGCGGTTCGGGATGGTGCCGGCCAGGCTGGATGATGCGGCGAACCTGGTCCCGGCGCGGCTGACCGCGCTGCTCATCGTGCTGGCCTGCCCGCGTGCGCTGCGGCGGCTCCCGCTGGTGGTCCGGGACGCTGGCGGGACGCCGAGCCCCAATTCGGGGTGGCCGATGGCGGCGATGGCGCACGGGCTCGGGGTGCGGCTGGAGAAGCGGGGGCATCACGTGCTGCATGCGGGCGGGCGCGCACCGGGCGCGGAAGACATCCGGCGGGCGTGCCGGGCGGGGGTGCTGGCGGTTGGATTGGGTGGGCTGCTGGCGGCAGCGGCCGCGGGCTGGAGGTCTGCGTGACGGGCCGGGTTGTTCACGGCGGGGTTTCGCCGGAAGAGCTCGCGGCGTCAGCAGCGCGGGGGGTCCGTCTCGTCGACCTGAGCGCGAACCTGAACCCGTACGGGCCGCACCCGGCGCTGCTGGCGGCGGCGCGGGGTGCCGTGCTCGAACGGTATCCCGCGCCGGACGTGCGGAGCCTCCGGGAAGCTTGGGCAAGGGCGCTGGGGCTCGAGCCGGGGCAGGTGCTGGCGGGCAACGGGTCGAGCGAGCTGATCTATCTCGTGTGCCGGGCGTTCGGTGCGGCGGGGCGGTGCCTCGTGTTTGGGCCGACGTTCGGGGAGTACCGGGCGGCGGCGGAGGCGGCGGGGATGGAGGTGGTGGAAGCCCCGCACCCGGGGGGACGTGCGGGAGCGGCGCAGCCCGGGCGGCTGGTGCGTGAGGTGGAGCCCCGGCTGGTGTTCCTGTGCAATCCGAACAACCCGACGGGGCAGCTCTGTACCCGGGCGGAGGTCGAGGCGCTGCGGGAGGCGGCGGTCGAGGCTGGGGGCAGGCTGGTGGCGGATGAGGCGTACATGCCGTTCGCGTGGCCGGAAGACGAGGCGGTGCTGCCGCGCGCGGGGCTGCTGGTGCTGCGGTCGTTGACGAAGCTGCACGCGGTCCCGGGGCTGCGGCTGGGACTGCTGCTGGGTGACGCCGGGGACGTTGCTGCGGTGGCGGACCAGCAGCCGCCGTGGGCGGTGAGCGCGCCGGCAGCGGCGGCCGGGGTCGCGGCGCTGGAGCTCGAGGAGTTCTGCTGGGAGAGTGTGCGGCGGATTGCGGCGACGCGGGCCGCGCTGACCGACGGGCTGGAGCGTGCCGGGTTCGAGGTGCGGCCATCGCTGGCGAATTTCGTGCTGGTGCGTGTGGGCGATGCGGGACGCTTTCGTTCGAAGCTGCTGGTGCGCGGCTTCGTCGTCCGTGACTGCACGTCGTTCGGGCTGCCGGAGTGGGTCCGGGTCGCGGTTCCAGCGGAGGGTGAGCTTGGGAGACTGATTCGTGCGATGGAGGAGGTACAGAGATGGCTCGCGGCGGAGTGCTGATGGTCCAGGGGACTGCGTCGTCGGCGGGGAAGAGCCTGCTGGTGACGGGGCTGTGCCGGCTGTTTGCGCGGCGCGGTCTGCGGGTGGCGCCGTTCAAGGCGCAGAACATGTCGAACAATGCTGCGGTGGTGCCCGGGGGCGGGGAGATTGGACGGGCGCAGTACGTGCAGGCGCTGGCGGCGCGTGCGCTGCCGCGGGTGGAGATGAACCCGGTGCTCCTGAAGCCGGAAGGGAACCTGCGTTCGCAGGTAGTCGTGCTGGGCCGGCCGGTCGGCACGCTGCACGCGGCGGCGTACCAGGAGGCGAAGGCGCGCATCTGGGCCGACGTGACACGCGCGCTGGACCTCCTGCGGGAGGAGTTCGACCTCGTGGTCATCGAGGGGGCGGGGAGCCCGGCGGAGATCAACCTGAAGGCGCGGGACATTTCGAACATGCGCGTGGCGCGGTATGCGGAGGCGCCGGTGCTGGTCGTGGGGGACATCGACCGGGGCGGGGTCTTCGCGCACCTGTACGGGACGTACCATCTGCTGGAACCGGAGGAGCAGCGGCTGGTGCGGGGATTCGTGATCAACAAGCTGCGGGGGGACGCCTCGCTGCTGGAGGCCGGCCTCCGGGACATCGAGCGGCTCACAGGTGTGCCGGTGGTCGGTGTGGTGCCTTGGGTCCGGGACCCGGGGATTGCGGAGGAGGATTCGGTCGCGCTGGACCGGCGGCGAGACGAGCACGGGCCGTTCCGCGGAGTCGACGTGGCGGTGGTGCGCCTGCCGCGCATTGCGAATTTCGACGATTTCGACCCGCTGGAGCGGGAGCCAGACGTCCGGGTGCGCTATGTGGACTCGCCGAGGAAGCTCGGTGAGCCGGACGCGGTGGTCATCCCTGGGACGAAAGCGACGCGGGACGACCTCGCGTGGCTGCGGGCGGAGGGCTTCGAGGACGCGCTTGGAGCGATGCGGCTGCGGGGGGTACCGGTGATTGGCGTATGCGGCGGCTTCCAGATACTGGGGGAGCAGATTGCAGACCCGCTGGGGCTGGAGGGGGAGCCGGGGACGGCACCCGGGCTCGGTTGGCTGCGGTGCAGAACCGAGTTCGCGCAGGGGAAAGTGACGAGGACGGGTACGGTCCGACTGGGGGAGGGGCCGGGGCTGCTGGCCGGCTGCGACGGGCTGGAGGCGACAGGGTATGAGATTCATGCGGGGCTGACCGCGGTGACCGAGGGAGCAGCGGCCTGGACCGCGGAGGGCGAGGCGGTCGGGGCGATTTCGGATGATGGGCTGGTGTTTGGCTGGTATGTGCACGGGGGGTTCGCGGACCGGGAGTTCCGGGCGCGGGTGCTGGGGAACATCGCCCGGATGCGGGGGAAGCCGTTCGCTCCGGGGGTCGAAACGGACTCCGATGCTGCCTTCGAGCGGCTGGCGGATGTGCTGGAGTCGTCGCTGGACGTGGAGCGCATCGCCGGGTGGGCGCTGGGCGGGGGCGGGTGATGGGACGGCTCGTGCTGGTGACGGGGGGTGCGCGAAGCGGGAAGAGCCGGGTCGCGGAGCGGCTCGCGGCAGCGGCTGGTGCGCGCGTGGTGTATGTCGCGACGATGGAGGCGGCGGATGCGGAGACGGTGGGGCGGGTGGCGCGGCACCGCGAACGGCGGCCGGCGGAGTGGGTGACCGTGGAGGAGCCGGTCGACCTCGCGGGGGCGCTGGAGCGCGCTCCCGGCCATTCGACGGTGCTGGTCGAATGCCTGGCGACGTGGTGCGGGAACCTGTTCTGGCGGGCGGGGCTCGACGAGGGGGGGCCGGTGGAGCCGTGGGAGCTGCTGGTCGGCGAGGTTGCGGCGAAGGCCCGGGAGGCGGCGCGGCGGGCCAGATCGCGGGAGGGGCTGGTGGTCGTCGTGACGAATGAGGTCGGGTGGGGGATCGTGCCGATGGGTCGCATGACGCGGTACTACCGGGATGCGCTGGGGCTGGCCAACCAGGCGTTCGGGGAGGCGGCGGATGAGGTGGTCCTCGTGGTGGCGGGGAGGAGGCTGGTGCTGGACGGGAGTTGAGCGGGCGGTGAGCAGCGTGGTAGAGTCCGGGCATCAGCGCGGTCACGCGAACCCGGTGCGAATCCGGGGCTGTCCCGCAACTGTGATCCGCCGCCGGGCGGTAAGCCAGGTCGCCGGGGCCGTGCTGGTGTCTAGCCCGCGGGGAAACGGGTGATGGACACGTGGCTCCAGCCGGTCGCCATGTGCCGCTTGAACGCCCCTCCTCGCGAGGGGCGTTGCTGTTGACGGCAGCAGCGCGGCCGCGGGCGGAGGCAGCAGTGCCTTCGCCCCTGCGGCCGATGGACCTGGCGGAGCGACGGCGGCCCACCTGTCCCGGGCGGGGACGAAGCAGGAGGGCTGCGTCGATGGCGCGAGGGACCAGCACGGCGAGCGGGCAGCTTCGGTGAGCGGCCAGGAGCCAGGTTTCGCGGACATCCTCGTGGTGTCGGCGTACGACGCCGACCTCAGGGCTCTGGCGCAGGTGCGGAGCGGGCTTCCGGCGGGGTTTCCCCGGGTGGTGAGCTGGCCGGCGGCCGAGGCTGCAGGGGCTCCGGAGCGGGTGGTCGCAGCAGCGGAGCGCGCGGGGGTAGTGGTCGTGCGGCTCCTCGCGGGGCCGGAATCGCTCGGCGGGCTGTTCGAGCAGGTGACGGCCGTGTGCCGTTCGCGGGGGACGCCGCTCATCGTGCGGCGGGCGTATCCAATGACGGAGAACACGCTGGCGGAGCACAGTACGGTGGAGGCGGAGGATGCGGAGCGGGTACTGGAATATCTGCTGCACGGTGGCGAACGGAACGCGGAGCAGCTGCTGCGGTTCCTTGCCGACCGGTATCTCGGGGGACGGTTTGGGTGGGAGCCGCCGGCGCCGATGCCGTGGGAGGGGTACTTCGTGCCTGGCCGGGCGTTGGCGGTCGAGCGGGGGGTGCTGGCCGGGGCGCCGTGGTGGCGGCAGGGCAGGCCGGCTGTGGGGGTGCTGTTCTACCGCAACCTCGTGCAGATGGACACGACGGGTGTGGTGGAGGCGCTCGCGGAGGCGCTGGACCGGCACGAGGTGAATGCGGTCCCGGTGTTTGCGTATGGTCTGCGGGCGAGTTCGAACGGGCGTGACAATGCGGCGGCGGTGCGGGCGCTGCTGGGGCCCGGCGAGGGGTGGGAGGGGGTCCGGGCGGTCATATCGCTTATGCCGTTTTCGGCGGCGGTGCCGGGACCGGATGGCGTGGCGGAGGCGGGGGAGGGCCTGGCGCCGCTCGGGGTGGCGGTGGTGCAGGGCGCGATGGCGCAGGGGAGCCTCGATGACTGGCGTAAAAGCCCGGCGGGGCTCGGGCCGCTGGACGTGGCGACGTCGGCGGCGCTGCCGGAGCTGGACGGCAGGCTGATCTCGGCGCCGGCGGGGTTCCGCGCGGTTTCGGTGGATGGGGAGTTTCCGGGCCTGGCATGGGAGGGGGACCGGCTGGACCGGCTCGCGGGGCTTGCGGCGGGGTGGGCCAACCTCGCGGCGAAAGCGAACGGGGAGAAGCGGGTGGCGGTGCTGCTGAACAACCCGAACGGCCGGGAGGCGCGGATTGCGGCGGCGTTCGGGCTCGACGCGCCGGCATCGGTCGTGCGGCTGCTCGAGGGGCTGCGGGAGGCGGGATACCGGGTGGACGGGGCGCCCGCAGACGGGGACGAGCTGGTGCAGCGGCTCATCGACCTGTGCCCAAATGACCCGGCTGCAGCGACGGCGGAGCAGGTGCGGGGTGCGCCGTGCCGGGTTTCGGCGGAGCGGTATCGGGAGTGGTTTCGCGAGCTCCCGCGGGAGGTGCGGGAGGAGGTCGAGCGCCACTGGGGCCCGGCACCGGGCGACGTGTTCGTGGACGGCGGCGACGTGGTCGTCCCGGGGGCGGTCTTCGGGAATGTGTTCGTCGGCCCGCAGCCGCAGCGGGGGTTCGCGCTGAACCGGGAGGCGATTCTGCATTCGCCCGACCTGCCGCCCTCGCACCAGTACCTTGCGGCGTACCTGTGGCTGCGGGAGGTGTTCCGGGCGGACGCCATCGTGCAGGTGGGGAAGCACGGGAATCTGGAATGGCTGCCCGGGAAGGCGGTCGGGCTTTCCGGGAGGTGCTACCCGGATATCGCGCTCGGGAGCCTGCCGCTCATCTACCCGTACATCGTGAACAACCCGGGCGAGGGGACGCAGGCGAAGCGGCGGGGGGCGGCGGCGATCGTGGACCACCTGACCCCGCCGATGGCGGCTGCTGGCAGTTATGGAGAGCTGGCGACCGCGCGGGCTGCGCTGGAGGCGCTGCAGGAGGCGGTGGAGCGGGGCGACGAAGGGCCGCGGACGGCGGCGCTTGCGGAGCGGGCGCTGGACGCCGTGCGGGCGGCGCGGCTGGACCGGGACCTGGGCTTCGAGGATGGGGTGCCGGGCCCCGCGGAGCTGGCGCGGCGGGGGCTTCACTACCTGGATGAGCTCGAGGGCGGACTGATTGCGACGGGTCTTCACGTGCTCGGGAGCGTGCCAGGGGATGATGCGCTCGCGGGGATGCTGCTGGCCATCGACGCGGGGCAGGGGAGCCGGTCGCTGGTCCAGGCGGTAGCGCGGAGGCTGGGGGTCGCGTGGGATGGCCGGGGCCGGGTGCCCGAGGCGGCGGCGAGCATCGCCGGCGATGCGGTGCGCGCGGCGGTGACGGCCGGTGCGCGGGAGGCGGCGGCGGTCCTGGCGGAACGGCTTGGCGGCGACGATGGGGAGGCATTGGCGGCGCTGGATGAGCTGGCGCTGCGGGTGCTCCCGGCGATTCGGCGGGCGCCGGACGAGCTGGGCCGCGTGGTGGGCGCGCTCGAAGGGCGTGCCGTCCCGCCGGGCCCGGCGGGGGCACCGACGCGGGGCCAGACGGACTGCCTGCCGACGGGCAGAAACTTCTACTCGTTCGACCCGAGGGTGATGCCGGGGCGAGCAGCCTGGGAGGCGGGCCGGGCACTCGCGGAGGCGGTGATCGCCCGGTACGCGGCGGAGGAGGGCCGGGTGCCGGAGTCGGTCGCGGTCATCGCGTGGGGGACGGCGAACATCCGGACGCGGGGCGAGGACATCGCGCAGGTGCTGCACCTGCTGGGGGTGGAGCCGGTGTGGGATGGCAGGAGCGGGCGCGTCACGGGGGTCGAGGTGGTGCCGCTGGAGCGGCTGGGGCGGCCGCGGATCGACGTGGTGCTGCGGGCGAGCGGGTTTTTCCGCGATGCCTTCGGGGCGGTGATTGCCCTGGTGGACGAGGCCGTGTCCAAGGTGGCTGCGCTCGATGAGCCGCCCGAGCTGAACTTCGTGCGCAAGCATCTCCTGGCGGACCTCACGCGCGGGGTAGGCGAGGAGGAGGCGCTGTACCGGGTTTTCGCGCCGCGGCCGGGGGCGTACGTGGACGGGGTGGTGCAGGCGGTAGAGACGGGACAGTGGCGGACGCGCAGGGAGCTCGGGGAGGTGTATGGGGCGTGGGTGGACCACGCGTACGGGCGGAACGTCTATGGGAGCGCGGCGCGGGATGCGCTCGTGCGGCGGGCAGCGGAGCTAAGCGTGGTGCTGAAGACGCGGGACAACGAGGAGCATGACGTGTTTGACACCGACGATTACTACCAGGACTTCGGGGGGATGGCGGCGTTCGCGCGGGAAGTGGCGGGTGCGGAGGTGAAGGCGTGGATTGGGGACAGCACGCGGCCGGCGGCGCCGGTGGTCCGGAGCGCAGAGGACGAGGCGCGGCGGACGCTGCGGCGGCGGGTGCTGAATCCGAAGTGGCTGGAGGGTATGGAGCGACACGGTTACCAGGGAGGTTCGGAGATGCTGAAGACGGTGGAGTACGCATTCGGGTTCGATGCGACGGCCGGGGTGCTGGAAGACTGGATGTATGAACGGCTTGCGGAGACGTACGTGCTCGATGGCAGGCGGCGGGAGGTGCTGCTGGCGCACAATCCCTGGGCGCTGCGGGATATGGCGGCGCGGCTGCTGGAGGCAGTATCACGGGGGATGTGGGAGGCGCCGGGCGCGGAGATGCTGGCGGGCCTCGAGCAGGCGCTCCTGCAGGCGGACGGTGCGATCGAAGAGCGGGGGTCGGTGCGGTGAGCGGACCGGTGTTTCCCTTTGCGGCGATTGTGGGACAGGAGGAGATGAAGCTCGCCCTGCTGCTGAACGTGATCGACCCGGGGCTGGGCGGGGTGCTGATCCGGGGCGGAAAGGGGACGGCCAAGTCGACGGCGGTGCGTGCGCTGGCGGAGCTGCTGCCGCCCATCGAGGCCACGGAGGGGTGTCCCTTTGGGTGCGGACCGGGGGAGCAGCCGGAGTGCCCTGGGCGGGACCGGCACGGCGACGGGCGCATCGTCGCGCGGAGGCCGCGGCTGGTGACGCTGCCGGTGGGGGCTTCGGAGGAGCGGCTGGTGGGTTCGCTGGATATCGAAGCGGCGCTGGGGCGGGGCGAACGCGTGGTGGAGCCGGGGCTGCTGGCGGCGGCGCACCGCGGCGTGCTGTACGTGGACGAGGTGAACCTGCTGGCGGACCACCTCGTGGACGCGCTGCTGGACGCGGCAGCGATGGGGCGGAACTACATCGAGCGGGACGGCATCTCGGCGACGCACCCGGCAAGGTTCGTGCTGGTGGGGACGATGAACCCGGAGGAAGGGGAGCTGCGGCCGCAACTGCTCGACCGCTTCGGGCTGATGGTGGAAGCGGAACAGTCGCTGGAGCCAGCACTGCGGGCAGAGGTGGTGCGGCGGCGGATTGCGTTCGAGCGTGACCCTGAGGGCTTCGCGGCGCGCTGGGCACGGGAGAGCGGGGAACTCGCGGCGCGCATCCGGGCGGCCCGGGAGGCAGTCGAGGGGGTGGAGGTACCCGACGGGGTGCTGGAGGCGATGGTGAGCGTGTGCGCGGCGTGCGAGGTGGATGGGATGCGTGCCGACCTCGCGCTCTACCGGGCGGCCCGGGCGCACGCCGCGTGGGAGGGGCGGCGGCGGGCGACCGTCGCAGACGTTCGGGCGGTGGCGCCGCTCGTGCTCGGGCACCGAAGGCGGCGGCTACCGTTCGAACAGCCGGGAGTCGACCGGCAGCAGGTCGAGTCGGCGCTGGAGGCATTCGACGAGGAGGGGGATGGCGAGGGGCAGGATGGCGCGCCCGCGGAACCGGGACCTTCCGGGGGCGGCGAGCCGGGCGGGCAGGGGCCCGCGGAAGGGAGGGGACCGGAGGCTGCGGGCGGGGATGGGCCGGGCGAAGGGGCGCGGCGGGCGGCGGCGATTGGGGACCCGCGCCGGCTCGAGGGGGGTGTCCTGCTGCAGTCGGGCGGGCGGAGGTCGACCATGACTGGGAGACGCCGGCGGCGGCGGGCGCCGGGTGTGCGGGGGAGGCACATCGGCGCGGAGCCGTGGCGCGGGGCCGCGGGGGAGGTCGACGCGGCGGCGACCCTTCGGGCGGCAGCGGTGCGGGGGCCGCGGCGGGCGCTGCCGGTGCCGCGGGAGGACTGGCGGGTGAAGCTGCGGGCGGCGGAAGTCGCGGCGCTGGTGGTGATGGTGGTCGATGCGAGCGGGTCGATGGGAGCGCGCCGAAGGATGGAGGCAGCGAAGGGTGCGGTGCTCGGGCTGCTGCAGGATGCGTATCTGCGGCGCGACCGGGTGGCGTTCGTGGCGTTCGATGGGAAGGGTGCGCGGCTCCTGCTGGGGCCGACGCGGAGCGTGGATGAGGCGCACCGCGCGCTGGGGGAGTTCGGCACCGGGGGACGGACGCCGCTCTGGGCGGGGCTGGCCGAGGCAGCGGCGGTCACGGCGCGGGCGCGGAGACGGGACCCCGACCTGCCCGTGCTGGTGGTGCTGGTGACGGACGGGAGGGCGAACGCCGGGGCGGGCGGGCTGGACCCGGTGAGGGCGGCTGTCGAGCAGGCCCGTGCGCTCCGGGCGGCAGGGGCGGACGCGCTGGTAGTGGATACGGAGGAAGGGCCGGTCCGGCTCGGCATCGCGGGGCGGCTGGCGGAGGCGTTGGGAGGGGCGCTGGTGCGCCTAGACGAGCTCGAGCCGCGGCGGCTTTGGGAGGCCGTGCGGATGCGGCGGGCGGAGGCGGCACGGTGAACGCGGGGAAGGAGTGCGGGGACGGCTGCGGCGGGGGGTGTGAGGGCCCGGTGCGCGGGCGGCGCGGGCAGCGCAACATCGTGACGCGGGCAGACGGCCGGCTGGTCAACGTCAACCGGCAGCTGGGGCAGCTGTTCGTGTGCGCGCACGGATGCTGCTGCGGGCGGGTGGAGGAGGGGAAGCCGGCGGCGCCGTTCGAGCTGTACCACGCGGAATGGGAGCGCCGGAGGCTGCGGAACCGGGTGCACCTGAACATGGGCGGCTGCCTTGGGCCGTGCCCGCTGGCGAACGTGTGCATGCTGCTGTTCGACGGGGTCACGGTGTTCTTCCACTCGATGAACTCGGAGCGGGTGGTTGTCGAGCTGTTCGACTACATCGAGTCGTTGGCGGCGGCGGGGCGGTACCTGCCGCCGGAGGGCGACCTGGGGCAGCTGGCGTTCTCAGCGATGGCGAATGACGGACGGGGGCGGGCGGCGGAGGCCGCCGTTTGGGAGCCGCAGGCGCCGCAGCGGGGGTTCGCCGTGCTGACGCACTCGGACACGGATGTGCTGTGTTTCCGCCAGGCGGCGAAGGAGCTGGGCGATGCGTTCCCACCGGTTACGGTCCGGAACATTTCGGGGTTGCGGGACCGGGAGGATGCGGCGGCGCTGTTCGAGCTGGTCGTGCCGCGGGCGGATGTGACGGTGCTCATCGTGCACGGGGGCCGGCAATCGGTGCCGGGCGTCGAGCGGCTGGTGCGGCTGGTGGAGGAGCACGGGGGGTGGCTGGTGGCTGTGCCGGGGACCGAGGAACTCGACGAGGGGCTGGTTGGGCTTTCCACGGGCGGACCGGGGATTGCCCTCGCGGCGCGGGGGGTACCTGCAGGAGGGGGGCATCGCAAACTACCGCGAGCTGCTGAAGATGCTGGCGGACCACCTGCTGAGCCTCGGGGTGGGGTACCGGGACCCGGTGCCACAGCCGCGGACGGGGTTTTACCATCCGCGGTTTGCGAGCCGGGAGGAGTGGGCTCGGGCGCGGGACGGCTCGCGGCCGGCGGTCGGGGTGCTGTTCTACCGGTCGCTGCTGCTTTCGGGGGACGTGGCGTTCGTGGACGCGCTGGTCGCAGCGGGGGAGGAGCTGGGAGCGGACGTATTGCCGGTGTTCGGGTATTCGCTGAAGGACGACCCCGACGAACGGGGGCGAACAGCGGTGCTGCGGGAGCTGTGTGACGGCGACGGGCCGCCGCTGGTCGACGTGGTGGTGAACACGATGTCGTTCGCGCTCGGGAGCGCGGGGCGGGAGCCGGGTGACGACGACTGGCAGGTTCGGGTGCTGGAGGAGCTGGGGATTCCGCAGGTTCAGGGCATCGGGATTTCGGCTTCGGTGGAGCAGTGGTCGGCGTCGGTGACGGGTGCGGGACCGCTGGATGTGGCGATGTCGGTGGCGATCCCGGAGCTGGACGGGCGGGTCATCGGGGTGCCGGTTTCGTTCAAGGAGCGGGATGCTGAGGGGGTGGTCCGGCGGGTGCTCCCGGCTGACCGGGCGCGGCGCCTGATGGGGCTGGCGGTGCGGCTGGCTGCGCTGCGGAGGAAGCCGAATGCCGAGAAGCGGGTGGCCATCATCCTGACGAACCACCATGCGAAGGCTTCGCGGATTGCGAACGCGGTGGGGCTCGATTCGCCGGAGAGCGTCGTTCGGCTGCTGCGGCGCATGCGAGAGGCCGGCTACACGGTGGGAGAGCTCCCGGAAGACGGCGAGGCGCTAATGCGAGAGCTGATGGCGCGCGGGCATTACGAGGAGGAGACGCTGACGGAGGGGATGCTGGCGGGTGCGGCGGCACGCATCCCGGCGGCAAGGTATGCGGAGTGGTTCGCCGAGCTGCCGGAAAGGCGACGGGAGGAGATGGTGCGCCAGTGGGGTGAGCCGCCCGGCCGGCATTACCTCGACGCGGAGGGGAATCTCGTGGTGGCGGGGGTGGCGACGGGCAACGTCTTCATCGCCGTTCAGCCGCCGCGGGGCTATTCGATGGACCGGACGGCGATCATGCACCAGCCGGACCTGCCGCCGCCGCACCCGTACTACGGGCTGTACCGGTGGCTCCGGGAGCCGCGGGAGCTCGGCGGGTTTGGTGCGGATGCGATTGTCCAGGTGGGGAAGCACGGTTCGGCGGAGTGGCTGCCGGGGAAGGGGGTTGGGCTCGGTGCAGACTGCTACCCGGACCTGTTCGTTGGGGACCTGCCGGTGGTGTACCCGTTCATCATCGACGGGCCGGGGGAGGGTGCTGCGGCGAAGCGCCGGACGCACGCGGTGATTGTGGACCACCTTCCGCCGCCGATGACGAATGCGGAGCTGTACGGGGAGCTGGCGGAGCTGGACCGGCTGGTGGATGACTACTATCTGCTGGAGCGGACGGACCCGGGGCGATTGCCGTATCTGCAGCGGCAAATCTGGCAGGTCATCCGGGAGGCGGGGCTCGCGGGGGAGCTCGACCGGCTTTTGCAGGACGGGGGCGATGGCCATGTGCACGAGTGGGACCCGCGGGAGCACGAGGACGGCGTACCGTACGCGCTCTCGGACCTCAGCGGGGAGGGGTTCGCGCACCTGGTGGAGGCGATCCACACGTATACGCATGAGCTGGGGGCGATGCCCATCCGGGCGGGATTCCACATCCTGGGGGAGCTGCCGGCGGGCGAAGAGCTGGTCGATTTCGCGGCGGCGATCCTGCGGGTGGCGAACGGGCCGGTTCCCGCACTGCTGGATGCCGCGGCGGCATGGTTCGGCGTGCCGGCGGAGCTGCTGCGCCTCCCGGCAGGAACGCGGCTGGATGGGGCAGCGGCGGTGCCGGATTGCTGCGGCGCGGCGACGGTCGGCGGGCTGCAGGAGTGGCTGGCCGAGCAGGCGCGGGCGGCGCTGAGGGCGGTCGTGCTGGAGGGTGCGGCAGCGGCGGAGGCGCTTGGGCGGCTTCCGCCGTCGGCGGGGGGTGAGCGGGGGCCGCTGGAGGCGGTGCTTCGGTTCGCTGCGGAGCGGCTGCTGCCGGCACTGGCGCGGTGCGATGACGAGGTGGAGCACGTGCTAGACGCGCTCGGGGGGCGGTACGTGCCGCCCGGCCCTTCGGGCGCGCTGACGCGGGGGATGGCGCATGCACTGCCGACGGGGCGGAATTTTTACGCCGTGGACCCGCGCGGTATCCCGAGCCGGGTGGCGTGGGAGGTGGGGCGGGAGCTGGCCGCGGAGACGGTTGGGCGGTACCGGAGAGAGACGGGCGGAGTGCCGGCTTCGGTGGGGATTTCGATGTGGGGCACGACGGCGATGCGGAACGGCGGCGAGGACGTGGCGCAGGTGATGGCGCTGATAGGGGTGGAGCCGACCTGGCAGCGTGAGGGCCGGCGGGTGACGGGTTTCCGGGTGGTGGGGCTGGAGGAGCTGGGGCGGCCGAGGGTGGATGTGGTGTGCCGGGTGTCGGGGTTCTTTCGGGATGCGTTCCCGGGCGTGATTGAGCTGCTGGGGGAGGCTTTTGATGCGGTGGCGGCGCTCGACGAGCCGGCAGAGTTGAATCCTATCCGGGCGCACCGGCTTCGGAGGGCAGAGGAGCTGACGGCAGGGGGGATGGAGCACGGCGAGGCGTGGCGGAGGGCCGGGCTGCGGGTGTTCAGCAGCGCGCCCGGGGTCTACGGGGCAGGGGTGCTGCAGCTGCTGGACGAGGCCGCGTGGGAGAGCGAGGCAGACGTTGCGGAGACGTTCATGACGTGGGGCGGGCATGCGTATGCGCCGGGGATGTACGGGGTGGCGATGGGGGAGGAGCTCCGGGACCGACTGCGGCTGGTGGAGGTGGCGATTCAGAACCAGGACAACCGGGAGCACGACCTGCTGGATGCGGACGACTATTTCCAGTTCCAGGGCGGGATGGCCGCGGCGGTGCGTCTGCTGCGGGGCAGGGGGCCGAGGCTGTACTTCGGGGACACGGCGGACCCGGGGCGCCCGCGTCTGCGGCTGACCGAGGACGAGCTGGACCGGGTGTTCCGGGCGCGGGTGATGAACCCGAAGTGGATTGGGGCGATGCGGGAGCACGGCTACCGGGCGGGGACGGAGTTCGCGGCGACGGTCGACTATCTGTTCGGCTGGGCTGCGACGGCGGGGATTGTGAAGGACTGGCAGTTCGACCGGGTGGCGGAGCGGTACGTGCTGGACTCGGAGATGCGCGGGTTTCTCGCGGAGCACAATCCGTGGGCGCTGCGGGATATGGCGCGGCGGATGGTCGAGGCTGCGCGGAGGGGGCTCTGGAAGGCGGGCGAGGGGATGGTGGCTGCCCTCGAATCGGTGCTGCTCGACGCGGAGGGGGCAATTGAAGACCGGATGTGACCGCTGCGTTGCAGCGAGCGCAGGGAATTTTGTCCTGAAAGGAGACGGTCCAGTGGATACACGGTCAACGGTGATGGTTGGAGGCCGGTTCGGGTGGCCGCGGCTTGCGGTCCGGGACTGGCTGGCGGTTGCGGCCGCGGTCGGGCTTGCGGGTTCGCTGCTGTACCTCGCGGGCTTCGAACAGGGCGCGGTGGCGCTGTTCGACGGCACGCTGGTTCATGAGTTCGTGCACGACGCACGGCACGCGCTGGGCTTCCCATGTCATTAGCAGGGGTGCACGCGGGAAGGGGTGAAGGTGTCGGCGGCAGGGCTGTTGCCGGGAGGCACCGGCGGCAGACGCTGGACGTGCTGCTGGCGGGTGTGTTGGCCGGGCTGCTGGCTGGCGTGGTCGCGGCGCTGGTTGCGTGGGCGTTCGCCGAGCCGGCGCTGGAGCGTGCGATCGAGCTGGAGGCGGCAGCGGGAGGCCCCGGGGAGGTCCATGTGCACGAGTCGGAGCCGGTTTCGCGGGACGTGCAGCGGACGGCAGGGCTTGCCGCGGGGACGGCGGCTGTGGCGGTCGCCGGGGGGCTGGCGGCGGCGGTTGTCGGGCTGGCGAGCGCGCGATTCGGCTGGAGCCATTCGGCGCTGGGAGCGGCGGGCTGGGCGGCGCTTGCGGGCGGCTATGCGTTGGGCCTGGTGCCGGGGCTGGCGTACCCGGCGAATCCGCCGGGGGTTGGGAGCGCGGAGAGCGCGGGGGAGCGGACGCTGGTGTACCTGGGCGTGGCGGCGCTTGGGCTGGCGGCGGCGGTCGGGGCTGCGGTGCTGGCACGGGCTGGGCGCAGGTTGCCGGTCGGGGGCGAGGTGATGGGGGTGACGGTGCTGGTTGGGGGGCTGTTCCTGGCGATGGCGGCGGCGGAACCGGAGGTGCCTGCGGATGGCTTCCCTGCGGACGTGTTGTGGGAGTTTCGCCGCGGTGCGCTGCTGACGCAGCTCTCGCTGTGGGGGACGCTGGCGGCCGGCTTTTGGCTGTTTGCGGGCGCGGCCGGCGAGCGGCGGCCGGGCTGAGGCCGTCACCCGGTGAGGGGGTAAACGGAGCCGGCCCGGGAGGTTTCCCGGGCCGGTTTGGTGTGTGGGGGTTGTGGTGTGTTTGGTAGCGGGGGAGGGATTCGAACCCTCGACCTTCGGGTTATGAGCCCGACGAGCTGCCACTGCTCCACCCCGCGGAGACGGGCGGCGAGGCGGGTGCGCCTCAAGGACTGAAGAGCGAAGACCTGCGCGGGCGAATCATGCGCGACGAGTCTTGTTGGAGGTCAAGCCCTCGACCATTAGTACGCCTCAGCTGAACGCATTGCTGCGCTTACACCTGGCGCCTATCGAACAGGTAGTCTTCCTGTGGTCTTACCCGATTGACTCGGTGGGAGCCCTCATCTTGAGGTCGGCTTCGCACTTAGATGCTTTCAGCGCTTATCCGGTCCGGACATGGCTACCGGGCGGTGCTCCTGGCGGAACAACCCGCACACCAGCGGTCCGTCCACCCCGGTCCTCTCGTACTAGGGGCAGCTCCTCTCAAGGCTCCTACGCCCACGGCGGATAGAGACCGAACTGTCTCACGACGTTCTGAACCCAGCTCGCGTACCGCTTTAATGGGCGAACAGCCCAACCCTTGGGACCTACTCCAGCCCCAGGATGCGACGAGCCGACATCGAGGTGCCAAACCTTGCCGTCGCTGTGGACGCTTGGGCAAGATAAGCCTGTTATCCCCGGGGTAGCTTATATCCGTTAAGCCACGGCCCTTCCACTCGGTACCGTAGGATCACTTTGACCGGCTTTCGCCCCTGCTCGACTTGTGGGTCTCGCAGTCAAGCTCCCTTATGCCAATGCACTCGACGGGTGATTTCCATCCACCCTGAGGGAACCTTTGTGCGCCTCCGTTACGTTTTAGGAGGCGACCGCCCCAGTCAAACTGCCCACCAGACGCTGTCCTCCTGCTTGCTCAGGAGTTAGAAAGCAGATCAGAGAAGGGTGGTATTTCAAGGTTGGCTCCACGCCGCCCGAAAGCAGCGCTTCGTCGCCTCCCACCTATCCTACGCATCTCAGACCCACTCCCAGCGCCAAGTTGCAGTAAAGCTCCACGGGGTCTTTTTGTCCTGCCGCGGGTCAACCGCATCTTCACGGTCAATTCAATTTCGCCGGGTCCTTCGCCGAGACAGTGCCCAGATCGTTACGCCTTTCGTGCGGGTCGGAACTTACCCGACAAGGAATTTCGCTACCTTAGGACCGTTATAGTTACGGCCGCCGTTCACCGGGGCTTCAGTTCAAGCCTTGCAGCTCTCCCCTTAACCTTCCGGCACTGGGCAGGCGTCAGCCCCTATACGTCAGCTTTCGCTTTTGCAGAGACCTGTGGTTTTGATAAACAGTCGCCTGGGCCTGCTCTCTGCGGCCCCCCGGTGCTTGGAACGCGAGGTTCTACACACCCGAGGGCGATCCTTCTCCCGAAGTTACGGATCCAATTTGCCGAGTTCCTTAGCGAAGGTTCTCCCGATCCCCTTATGGTGCTTACCACCACCTACCAGTGTCGGTTTGCGGTACGGGCGCAACGGTAACTAGCAGCGAGGCTTTTCTCGCCAGTGTGGGCTCAGCCCCCTCGCTTTGACAATGTCTCCACTCGTCCCGATTCCTCCGCTTGACCCCGCCGGGGATTTGCCTCCGGCGAGACGCCTACGAACCAGGAACGGACCATGTCCAATGGGCCCGCGGGACCTACCCTGCTGGGTCCCCCCTCTGCATCAAACGCTACCGCTGCGGTGCTGGAATACTAACCAGCTGTCCATCGCCTACGCCTTTCGGCCTCGGCTTAGGCCCGACTAACCCTACGCGGATTGACCTTCCGTAGGAAACCTCAGGTATACGGGGGGCGCGGTTCTCACGCGCCTTACGCTACTCATGCCGGCATTCTCACTTCGCTTCGCTCCAGGGCGCCTCACGGCTGCCCCTTCACAGCGGAAGCAAACGCTCCCCTACCGCCAGCAGCTCGAGGCTGCTGACCCACAGCTTCGGTGCCACGCTTAGCCCCGTTGAATTGTCGGCGCAGAACCACTCGACCAGTGAGCTATTACGCACTCTTTAAAGGGTGGCTGCTTCTAAGCCAACCTCCTGGCTGTCTGAGCAGTTCAACATCCTTTCACACTGAGCGTGGACTTTGGGACCTTAGCTGGTGGTCTGGGCTGTTTCCCTTTTGACGATGAAGCTTAGCCCCCACCGTCTCACTGCCAGGCTTTGTCCGACGGCATTCGCGGTTTGATAGGGTTCGGTAAGCGGTGAGCCCCCTAGCCCTTTCAGAGCCCTACCTCCGCCGGAGATCGCCTGACGCTGCACCTAAATGCATTTCGGGGAGAACGAGCTATCTCCGAGTTCGTTTGGCATTTCACCGCTACCCACAGGTCATCCAATAGCTTTGCAACGCTAGAAGGTTCGCGCCTCCATCCAGTTTTACCTGGACTTCACGCTGCCCATGGGTAGATCACTCGGTTTCGCGTCTACTCCACGCGACTGTGGCGCCCTGTTCGGACTCGCTTTCGCTGCGGCTCCGCAAGTCTCCTTGCTTAACCTCGCCACGTAGAGTAACTCACCGGCTCATTCTTCAATAGGCACGCCGTCACCCGCCTTGCGACGGGCTCCGACTGCACGTAGGCACGCGGTTTCAGGTTCTGTTTCACTCCCCTCCCGGGGTACTTTTCACCTTTCCCTCACGGTACTGGTTCACTATCGGTCACCAGGGGTATTTAGCCTTGGGAAGTGGTCTCCCCAGATTCCCACGGGGTTTCACGTGTCCCGTGGTACTCAGGTACCGGTCGGCAGTCGCAGCAGGTTTCGTTTACGGGGCTGTCACCCTCTCTGGCTGGCCTTTCCAGGTCCATTCTCCTACCCGTGCGATTGGTAACTGCACGATGACCGGCCCTACAACCCCGGCAGGGCGAACCCTGCCGGTTTGGGCTTTTCCCCGTTCGCTCGCCGCTACTAGGGGAATACTCTCTTTTCCTCGGGGTACTTAGATGTTTCAGTTCCCCCGGTTCCCTCTCTCAGGCCTATGTGTTCAGCCTGGAGTAGCCCGGTTTTGCCGGGCTGGGTTACCCCATTCGGAGATCTCCGCTTACGCTTGCTTGGCAGCTGGGCGGAGCTTATCGCAGCCTTGCCACGTCCTTCATCGGCCCCTGGTACCTAGGCATCCACCGCGCGCCCTTGGTAGCTTGACCTCCACCAAGACTCGGTCGGTATGAATTGCCCGGCCTCTCGGGCGCTGGTTGCCCGCGCCGTCGAGGCGATGCAGTGTCTTCGCTCTTCAGTTCTTAAGGTGCGTGCTCGCCGGCGTTGTGGCCTGCGGCCCGGCTTCGCCGCCGGCCGCTGCCGCGGGGGCAGGGGCCGATTGCGAAGCGCTACGGTGTCGGGTGCTTTCCGAATCGCCGCGGATGGCGGGCTGCTGGTGGAGCCGAGGAGATTCGAACTCCTGACCTCCGCCGTGCAAAGGCGGCGCTCTCCCAACTAAGCTACGGCCCCATCCGGGTTGGTTTCGGGCGGGCCTTGCCTGGCTCCGGGGGGGCTGCCGCCGGGGTTTGAGCCAGGATGGTGGGCCATTCTGGACTCGAACCAGAGACCTCAGTCTTATCAGGACTGCGCTCTAACCAGCTGAGCTAATGGCCCCCGGGCGTGGCCAGTGCACCTTCGACACCTGGATAGCGGACGAAAGACGGCTGCTGGGCGCCGTGGTGGTATAACGACCCGGCGGATATGCCGGACCGATCGACCTGGGTGCTGCTCCCGGCCCTCCTGCCCCACCGCTGAGGCGGGAGGGTGGCTCCGGGGCGTGCTCCCTAGAAAGGAGGTGATCCAGCCGCAGCTTCCGCTACGGCTACCTTGTTACGACTTCGTCCCAATCGCTGGCTCCACCCTCGACGGCTGCCTCCCTTGCGGGTTAGCCCACCGGCTTCAGGTGTTTCCAACTTTCGTGACGTGACGGGCGGTGTGTACAAGGCCCGGGAACGTATTCACCGCAGTAGTGCTGACCTGCGGTTACTAGCAACTCCGGCTTCATGCAGGCGGGTTTCAGCCTGCAATCCGAACTGAGGACAGCTTTGATGGGATTAGCTCCGCCTCGCGGCTTCGCGACCCGTTGTACTGCCCATTGTAGCGTGTGTGTAGCCCCAGGCGTAAGGGCCACGCTGACCTGACATCATCCCCTCCTTCCTCCGAGGTTTTCTCGGCAGTCTCGCCAGAGAAGTACAACTGGCGACAGGGGTTGCGCTCGTTGCGGGACTTAACCCAACACCTCACGGCACGAGCTGACGACGGCCGTGCAACACCTGTGCACGCTCCCCGAAGGGTCCCTCACCTTTCGGATCGGTACCACGTGCATGTCAAGCCTGGGTGAGGTTCTTCGCGTATCATCGAATTAAACCACACGCTCCGCTGCTTGTGCGGGCCCCCGTCAATTCCTTTGAGTTTTAGCCTTGCGGCCGTAGTCCCCAGGCGGAGTACTTATCGCGTTGGCTTCGGCACTGAAGGGGTCGATACCTCCAACACCTAGTACTCATCGTTTACGGCGTGGACTACCCGGGTATCTAATCCGGTTTGCTCCCCACGCTTTCGCCCCTGAGCGTCAGGACAGGGCCAGGATGCCGCCTTCGCCACTGGTGTTCCTCCCGATATCTACGCATTTCACCACTACACCGGGAATTCCACATCCCTCTCCCTGCCTCAAGCCAAGCAGTTTCCAAGGCACCCTCCCGGTTGAGCCGGGAGATTTCACCCTGGACTTGCCTGGCCGCCTGCGGGCGCTTTACGCCCAATAAATCCGGACAACGCTCGACACCTACGTATTACCGCGGCTGCTGGCACGTAGTTAGCCGTGTCTTATTCGTGAGGTACCGTCAGATCTTCTTCCCTCACAAAAGGAGTTTACAACCCGAAGGCCTTCGTCCTCCACGCGGAATTGCTGCGTCAGGCTTTCGCCCATTGCGCAAGATTCTTAGCTGCTGCCTCCCGTAGGAGTCGGGGCCGTATCTCAGTCCCCGTGTGGCTGACCATCCTCTCAGACCAGCTACCGATCGTTGCCTTGGTAGGCCATTACCCCACCAACTAGCTAATCGGCCGCGGGCCCCTCCCGTAGCGCCGGAGCTTTCACCACCCGGACTCTCACCGGGGGTCTTATGCGGTATTAGCTCCCCTTTCGGGGAGTTATTCCCCACTACGGGGCAGGTTACCCACGTGTTACTCACCCGTTCGCCACTAGCCCGAAGGCTCGTACGACTTGCATGCCTAATACATTCCGCCAGCGTTTGTCCTGAGCCAGGATCAAACTCTCCGTAGAAACAGAACCGACCTTGCGGCCGGGATGTTCCGTTTGAACGGGGTCCCAGACGTTCTCTTTCGTCCGCTATCCAGTTGTTAAGGTGCGCTGGCCTCTCGCAAGGCCCGAACGAGAAGATTAACTTCTCTCCGCCAGGCTGTCAACGGGGCCGCCCCTCGCGGGCGCTGCCGCCCTGTCTCTGGCCGGCGGGGGACTTTCAAGATGGCACGGCTGGCGCTTGTTTGCAAGGGGGGTTTCGGTGCCCGGCGGGGTTTTCTTTACGGGTTTCGCCGCTGTGCGAGGCGCGCGGTTTCGTCGGCGGGGCGGTAGCGGGCGAGGAAGTCGGCGCGGAAGGTTTGGTAGCGGCCTTCGGCGATGGCCTGGCGCGCCCGTTCGGTGAGCCGGGTGAGGTAGCGGATGTTGTGGTGGGTGGCGAGGCGGTGCCCGAGGAGTTCGTTGTTGCGGAAGAGGTGGTGGAGGTAGGCGAGGCTGAACTGGCTGCAAGCGAGGCAGTCGCAGGTGGGGTCCGGGGGGTCATTGCGGTCGCGGTTGGCGGCGTTGCGGATGTTGAGCCGGCCGTCGTCGGTGAAGAGGGCGCCGTTGCGGCCGAGGCGGGTTGCGAGGACGCAATCGAACATGTCGATGCCGCGGGCGATGCCTTCGATGAGGTCTTCGGGGCTGCCGACGCCCATGAGGTAGCGGGGACTGTCGATGGGGAGTTCGGCGATGGTGGCTTCGGCGGTGGCCCACATGAGGTGTTTGGGTTCGCCGACGGAGAGGCCGCCGATGGCGTAGCCGGGGGGCCGGAGCTGGATCGCTTCGCGGGCGTGGTAGCGCCGGAGTTCGGGGTGGGTGCCGCCCTGGATGATGGCGAAGGTGGGGAGGTCGGGGGCGGCGTCGCGGGAGCGGCGATACCAGCGGAGGGTGCGTTCGACGGCGTCGCGGGCGCGGTCGTAGGGGGCGTCGCCGGGGAGGACGTGGTCGAGGGGCATGGCGATGTCGACGCCGAGGGCCTGCTGGACGGCCATGGCGAGCTCGGGGGTGTAGTGGTGGAGGGAGCCGTCGATGTGGGAGCGGAAGCGGACGCCGTCTTCGCTGATGCTGCGGAGGGCGGCGAGGGAGAAGACCTGGAATCCGCCGCTGTCGGAGAGGATGGGGCGGTCCCAGCGCATGAAGTGGTGGATGCCTCCGAGGCGCTGGACCAGGGCATGGCCGGGCCGGAGGTAGAGGTGGTAGGCGTTGACGAGGATGATGCTGGCGCCTGCGGCTTCGACTTCGCTGGGGAGGAGGGTTTTGACGGTGGCGAGGGTGCCGACGGGCATGAAGACGGGGGTTTCGATGGTGCCGCGGGGGGTGGTGATGCGGCCGGTGCGGGGCGCGACGGGCCCGGCGGGGTGGGAGGTGAGCTCGAAGCTGAAGGCTGCGGCGGGGGAGGTCACGGTTGGGTGACGGTCTCGATGGCGTGGTGGACGAGGGCTTCGGGAACGCCCTGGCGGGTGACGGCGTGGCCGAGGCGCTCGAGGAGGACCCAGCGGATGGAGCCGGCGCGGGCTTTTTTGTCGCTGAGGGTGGCATCGAAGATGGCGCGGGGGTCGAGGCCGGGTGCGGTTTCGGGGAGGCCGAAGCGCTGGATGAGGGCTTGCTGGCGCTTGAAGTCGGGGTCGGGCAGGAGGCCGAGCTCGGTGCTGATGATGCCCGCTGCGCGCATGCCGATGGCGACGGCTTCGCCGTGGAGGTAGGTTTCGTAGCGGGTGACGGCTTCGATGGCGTGGCCGATGGTGTGGCCGTAGTTGAGGAGGGTGCGGCGGCCGGATTCGCGTTCGTCTTCCGAGACGACGGCGGCTTTGATGGCGACGGAGCGGGCGATGAGGTCGGGGGAGGTGAGTGGCGGGCCTTCGATGCTGGCGGCTTCGAGGTCGCGGACGAGGGTTTCGTCGAGGATGAAGCCGTGCTTGAGGAGCTCGGCCCAGCCGTTGCGGAGCTGGCGCGGCGGGAGGGTGCGGAGGAGGAGGGGGTCGATGACGACGGCGCGGGGCTGGGCGAAGGCGCCGATGAGGTTTTTGCCGCGCGGATGGTCGATGCCGGTTTTGCCGCCGATGGCGGCGTCGGCCATGGCGAGGAGTGAGGTGGGGGCGTGGATGAAGGGGACGCCGCGGAGGATGGTGGCGGCGGCGAATCCGCCGAGGTCGGTGACGACGCCGCCGCCGAGGGTGACGAGGAAGTCGGTGCGTTCGATGCGGTGGTCGAGGAGGAAGTCGTAGACGGCGGCGAGGGTCTGGAGGTTTTTGTGCTGTTCGCCGGCGGGGATGGTGCAGGTGTTGGCTGGGAACCCGGCGGCTTCGAGTGCGGCGCTGGCGCGGGCGGCGAAGAGGGGACCGACGCCGGTGTCGGTGATGATGAAGGCGCGGCCTTCGAGGCGGAGGTCGCGGGCGATGATGCCGAGGGCGTCGAGGGCGCCTTCGCCGACGAGGACGGGGTAGGTGCCGCCCGGGGCGGTGACGATGGCGGCGGGCTCGGGGATGGATGGGTTGGGGGTTTCGCGCGCGGGTGCGAGGGGGCTGTAGTAGCGCTGGCCTGGCGGGGCGGGGTCGCGCTCCCATTCGTGCCAGAGGCGTTCGATCTCTTCGGCCTGTTCCTCGGGGGCGAGGTCGTCGCAGTCGACGGCGGCGTCGGCGGCCCGGTAGAGGTCGAGCCGGGCCTGGAGGAGGGCTTCGAGGCGGGCGCTGGGGTCGCCGGCGAGGAGGGGGCGTTCGGAGGCATTGGGTGCGGCGAGGATGCGGGCGGCGGCGACGGCGGGGGAGACGGCGAGCCAGACGACGAAGCCGGTGCCGAGGATGGGGCGGGCTGCGGGGATGGTGACGGCTCCGCCGCCGGTGGCGATGACGGCGGGTTCGTGAGCGGCGGCAGCCTGGAGGGCGCGGAGTTCTCGCTGGCGGAAGGCGGCTTCGCCTTCGCGGGCGAAGAGTTCGGCGACGGTTGCGCCGGCTTCGCGCTCGATTTCTTTGTCGGTGTCGATGAATTCCCAGCCGAGGCGTTCGGCGAGGATGCGGCCGGTGGTGGATTTGCCGCTGCCGGAGAGGCCGATGAGGAAGATGCGGCGGGGGACCATCAGGGCGTCCTTGCGCGCGGCCCGATGGTGGCGAGGAAGGCTTCGTAGTTGCGGCGCACCTCGTCGAGGGTGTCGCCGCCGAATTTTTCGAGCCAGGCGTCGGCGAGGACGATGGCGACCATGGCCTCGGCGACGACGCCGCCGGCGGGGACGACGCAGACGTCGCTCCGTTCGTAGTGGGCGAGGACTTCTTCGCCGGTGTCGAGGTCGACGGAAGGGAGGGGGTGGGCGAGGGTGGGGATGGGTTTGATGGCGGCGCGGACGATGATGTCTTCGCCGGTGGTGATGCCGGCTTCGATGCCGCCGGCGTTGTTGGTGGCGTGGCGCCAGGGCCGGCCGCGCCATTGGGCGACGGGGAGGATGACATCGTGGACCTGGGAGCCCTTGAGGGCGGCGCCTTCGAACCCGAGGCCGAGGCCGACGGCTTTGAAGGCGTTGATGCTGAGGATGGCCTGGGCGATGCGCCCGTCGAGCTTGCGGTCCCAGTGGACGTGGCTGCCGAGGCCTGGGGGAACGCCCATGACGCGGACTTCGATTTCGCCGCCGACGGTGTCGCCGTCGGGCTTGGCGGCGTTGATGGCGGCGACCATGGCTTCGGAGGCGGCAGCGTCGGCACAGCGAACGGGGCTGGCTTCGACGGCGTCCCAATCGATAGGCTCGGCGAGGGGGGCGCGGACGCCGCCGATAGCGAGGACGTGGCTGCGGATGGTGACGCCGAATTCGGCGAGGAAGCGGCGGGCGACGGCGCCGACGGCGACGCGGGCGGCGGTTTCGCGGGCGGAGGCGCGTTCGAGGACGTTGCGGACGTCGTCGAAGCCGTACTTGAGCGCACCGGGGAGGTCGGCGTGGCCGGGGCGGAGGCGGGTGACGCGCTCGACTTCGGTGTCGATGGGTTCGACGGCCATTTTTTCGGTCCAGTTGACCCAGTCGCGGTTCTGGATCCAGAGCGCGACGGGGGAACCGAGGGTTTTGCCGTGGCGGACGCCGGCGGTGATTTCGGCGTGGTCTTTTTCGATTTTCATGCGGCCGCCGCGCCCGTAGCCGCCCTGCCGGCGGGCGAGGTCGGGTGCGATGTCGGCTTCAGAGAGGGGAAGGCCTGCGGGGAGGCCTTCGATGACCATCGTGAGGCCTTTGCCGTGGCTTTCGCCGGCAGTGAGGAAGCGGAAGTGGCCCATGACTACTCCGTGGGGCGCTCGCGGTTGGCGGTGAACCGGGCGGCGGCCTCGGCGGCGGGGCGCGGGGGCTGCCCGGTGATGGGGGGCGGGTCGATGGGGATGGCGCGGCCGGCGGGGTCGCGGACGTAGTGTGCTTCGAACCGGCCGAGGATTTCTGCGGGTGTGAGGGCGTCCCATGCGAGGTCTTCGGCGACGGCGCGGTCGGCCGTCACGGTAAGGATGGGGCGCTGGGTGAGGGTGCCGTCGGGTTCGGTGAAGGTGGTGTACACGTCGATGCGGACGGTGCCAAGGCGAAGGTTTGGGACATCGTACAGCATCATGTCGAGGAGCTTCGCGGCGATGGCGATGGCTTCGTCGAGGGGGGAGGTGACCTGGATGCGGCGGCCGCCTTCGGTGCGGAATTCGCCCTCGGCGGAGGCGGAGAGGGTGGCGCCATCGGGTTCGACGGCGACGAGCTGGGCCGACTGGACGCCGGCCCAGGTGCCGGGGTGGATGCCTTTTGGGGGGCGTGCGCGGCGCCAGGTTGCGAGGGCTTCTTCGATGAGCGCGCCGATGATGTCGGTATCGCCGGAGGCGACGCGGCGACGCCACATGCGGTGCTGGAGCATTTCGGTGGTCACGGCCCAGCCGACGACGAGGAAGATGGTGCCGACGATGAGCATGCCGAGGAGGATCACGGCGGCCCCCCGTGGCGGCGGGCGAGCTCGCTGCGGGCGGCGGCGAACATGACATCGACGGGTGCGGGCAGGCCGGTCCAGTGTTCGAACGCGAGGGCGCCCTGGTAGATGAGCATGGGCAGGCCGCCGAGGGTGGGAAGGCCGAGGGAGGCGGCGGCGCGCAGGAGGGGCGTCTCGAGCGGAGCGTAGACGATATCGACGACGAGGAGACCGGGGGGAGCAGTCTCGAGGGAGATGGGACTGGCGGAGGGGTTGGGGCCGCCCTGCATGCCGATGGTCGTGCAGTTCACGAGGCAATCGTATCCCTGGAGGGAGGGGGGCTCTGCGAGCGGGCTGGCGGGCGGGCCGAGGTCGGCGGCCAAGAGGGCGGCGCGGTCGGGGGTGCGGTTCCAGATGTGGATGGCGGATGCGCGGACCTCGGCGAGGGCGAGGGCGATGCCGCGCGCTGCGCCGCCGGCGCCGAGGAGGAGGAAGGTGCGGCCGGCGGGTTCGAAGACGGCTTCCTGGCGGAGAGCAGCGACGAAGCCGGGGCCGTCGGTGTTGAAGCCGAAGAGCCGGCCGCCGCGGTTGACGATGGTGTTGACGGCGCCTGCGCGGGCGGCGAGGCCCCCGACTTCGTCAAGGAGGGAGAGGACGTGTTCTTTGTGGGGGACGGTGACGTTGGCGCCGAGAACGGCCGGGTCGCGGAGGAATTCGACCCGGGCGGGGAGGTCGGCAAGGGGGGTGTCCCAGCGTTCGTAGACGACGTCGAGGCCGCAATGGGCGAAGGCGGCGGCCTGGAAGACCGGCGAGAGGGAGTGCTCGACGGGATGCCCGATGATGCCGGCGCGGCGCGTCATGGGGACCCGTAGAGCGCGATGTTGCGCTCGTGCTCGGCGAAGGTGACGGCGAAGACGTGGGAGCCATCGCCCTTTTTGGCATCCGCGACGAAGTAGTAGTAGTCGGTCTCGGCCGGGTTGGCGACGGCTTCGATGGAGGCGAGGCCGGGGCAGGCGATGGGGCCGGGCGGGAGGCCGGGGTGGAGGCGGGTGTTGTAGGGCGATGGATGTTCGAGGTCGAGGATGGTGAGCTCTTTTTTCCACCAGCCGTAGGTGCGGACGGATTCGGGGTCGAGGGCGACGGCGAACTGGACGGTGGGGTCGGCGCCGAGGCGGTCGCCTGCGGCGAGGCGGTTGTAGAAGACGCCGGCGATGAGGGGGCGTTCTTCGGGGATGACGGCTTCGCGTTCGACGATGGAGGCGAGGGTGAGGGCCTCGTGCGGGTTGAGGCCGTGTGCGGCGGCTCCAGCGCGCAGCTCGGGGGTGAAGCGCTCATCAAGCGTCCGGATCATGTAGGCGACGAGGTCGTCCATGGTGGAGCCGACGGGCATGATGTAGGTATCGGGAAAGAGGTAGCCCTGGAGGCCGACGCCGGGAGGAAGGTATTCGGCAAGCCCGGGGGGGAGCTGGGCACGGGAGACGGCGGCGAGGAATTCTTCGCGGGGGCCAAATCCGGCCTGCTCGGCGAGGACGGCCATTTCTTCGATGCGGAGGCCTTCGGGGAAGGTGACGCGGAGGACGGGGACGGCTTCTTTGACGGTGAGCCGGTCGAGGACGGTGAGGGCGCTGGCGCGGGCCGGGAGGAGGTAGTCACCGGCCGAGAGGCTGCCCTGGACGCCGGTCAGGCGGGCGAGGAGCTCGAACTGGCGGCCGGAGCGGATGATGCCGAGCTGTTCGAGCTGGCGGCCGACTTCACCGGCGGAGGCGCCCTGGGGGAGGGTGAACGGCACGGTCTCGTCGGCTTTCCCGGCGGCGGCCGGTGAAGCCGGGAGGTTGCCGCGGACCGAGGCAGGGGTACCGGCGACGAGCCACGCGGCGAGGATGCAGATGAAGACGGTGACGGCGATGCCTGCCGCTGCGAAGGGGGAGATGGTGCGGGTCATCGCGGGCGCTCCCGGCGGGCGTCGAGCTCGGCCTGGAGGAGCAGGGCGGCGGCGAGGGAGTCGAGGCTGCCGTCGCGCCGGCGTGCAGCGTCGGGGGCCTGGCGTGCGGCCTGGGCGGAGGTCAGACGCTCGTCGGCGGTGCGGACGGGCACGGTGACGGCGCCGCGCAGCTCGGCGATGAACGATTCGACGGAGCGGGCCTGGGGACCGCGTCCGCCGGAAAGTGAGAGAGGGAGCCCGACGAGGACTTCATCGACGGCTTCGGATGTGACGAGGTCGGCGATGGCCCGGAGGGCGCGGCGGCGGTCGCGGGCGGGGATGGCGGGGCGGGGGTGGGCGAAGAGACCGAGCTCATCGGAGAGGGCGACGCCGATGCGCGCTTCGCCGGGGTCGAGGGCAAGGATGCGGCGGTGCGCCGCGGGGGGTTGGTGGTTCATTCGCGAATGGTGGTGCCGACCGTTGCGTTGGCATCGGGCGGGGGCGCAAGCTCGACGTCGAGACGGAACCCGAAGCGTGGGAGGAAGGGGGCCCAGCCGGGCACGACGCGAACGTCGGCTTCTTGGATAGCATACCGTTCGCGGAGGATCGATTTTGCGTCGGAGGGGCGGCGGCCTTTGACCGCGTCTTCGATGGCAGCGCTGGTGATATCGCGGGCGAACTCGGCCGAAAGGCGGATGGTGGTGGTGAAGGCGTCGGCCTCGGGGTCGTAGCGGCTGGCGCCGGTCTCGACGGCGCGGACGGTGCCGGGGAGGAATTCGCCGGCTGTGTCCCCGGGGATGAGCGCGTGGCGGGCGAAGGATTCGATGACGGCGGCAGGGATGGCGAGCGCGGTGGCGTCGACGGTGACGTCGAGGAACAGGACGGGGGAGGGGGTGCCGATGGGCGGGCGCGGGGTGCCGAGGGTGACTTCGGCCTGGGCGGTGCGGAGGAAGACAGCGTCGTGTGGGCGGGCGGCGGCGAGGTCGGCGCGCACTTCGTCGGCATCGGCGAGGGAGGCGGCGAGCTGGCGGATGGCGATGACGTCGGCTTCGGAGGGTGAGGGGCGCGGTTCGCTGGCGCCGCCGGCTGCCGGTTCGGGGTTGGTGACCTGGAGGAAGCGGTATCGTTCTTCGAACCAGCCGGTGATGGAGCCGGCGGGGAGGTTGTACCGTTCGCCGGGCTGGCGCGCCACGACGGTAGCGGTGGCGGTGCCGTTGCGGGGAACGGTGACGTCGGCTTCGAGCTCGAAGTCCAGGAATTCGGGACCGCCGAAGAGAACGGTGCCAGCGACGACGACGACGTCGGCCTGGGTGGTGTTGGTGATGACGATGGCGGCGCGGGCGGGGGTGGTGCCAACGCGGACGGTCCCGGTCGTTGGGATGGCGAGGGTGTAGGTCCGGGACGCGGAGACGGGGACAGCAGGGAGGCGGGCGGCGTCGTAGTCGGGGGCTTCGAGGTCGCGGACGACGGTGACGGCCAGGGTTTCCGCGAGTGTTTCGGTCGGGGGATAGGCGACGACGGTGGCGGATGGCGCGAGGAAGAGGACGAGGAAGAGCGCGACGGCGGCGACGGCGGCGATGACGCCGACCTGGACGAGGCGTCCGATGGCCGGGGCGATGAACGAGACGGGGCCGAGCCGAACGACGTGGCGGCCGCCGGCATCCCAGCGGACCTGGTGCGGGCGGCGGGCGACGGGCACGCCGGACTGGCGCGCGCGGGAGGCGAGGGCGCGGGAGCGGGTGGCGACGGCGACGACGCGGCCGGTCTCTTCGGCGTGGCGCAGGAGGCGGCGCATGCCGAGCTCGGTGCTGAGCTGCCGGTTGCCGTCGGGCGCGTGGAGGACGACGGCCCACGTTGGGGCGGTGTCGAGGCGGCCGCAGATGGCGGCGATGTCTTCGTTGCGGTCGACGAGGACGACGGCGGCGAGGCCTTCGGCGGTGTCGGCTGGCGGGACGTCCTGCGGGGGTGGCGCGTTCGTCAGCGTGCGGCCTCCTTTGGGGCTGGGCGAGCGGGCGTGCTAGCCGGAGAGCGCCTCCATCCCGAGGCGGCGGGCCTCTGCGAGGGCGGCGTCGATGCGGGCCGGGTCTTTGGCGCCTGCCTGTGCGAGGTCGGGGCGGCCGCCGCCGCCGCCGCCGGCTGCCTGGGCGACGGCGCGGATGATGTTCCCGGCATGGATTCCGCGGGAGACGAGGTCGGGGGTGGCTGCTGCGATGAAGGCGGGCCTGTCGTCGATGGCGGCGGCGAGGATGACGAGGGCGGACTTGAGGCGGCTGCGGACCCGGTCGGCGATGTCGCGAAGGACGTCCTGGCTGAGCGCGTCGACGCGTGCGACGACGAGGGCAGCATCACCGACCCGGGTTGCATCGGCCACGAGGCCTTCGGTGATGGCGACTGCCTGGACGCGCGCGAGCTGTTCGGCCTGCCTGCGGAGGCGTTCGAGCTCGGACTGGAGGGATTCGATGCGGTCTTCGAGCTCGGCGGGGGAGGTATTGAGGCGGTCGGCGATACGGAGGAGGCGTTCCTGCTGCTCGAGGAGGTAGGTTTCGGCGGCGCGGCCGGTGACGGCTTCGATGCGGCGGGTGCCGGCGGCGACGGCGCCTTCGCGGATGATGTGGATGAAGCCGATCTGGCCGGTGTGGTGGACATGGGTGCCGCCGCAGAGCTCGGCGCTGAAGACGTGGCCGTCGTCGCGGATTTCGACGACGCGGACTTCGCTGCCGTACTTGTCGCCGAAGAAGGCGAGGGCGCCGGATTCGATGGCCTGCCGGTAGCCGGTGGTGCGCCACTGGACTTCGAGGTCGTGGCGGACTTTTTCGTTGGCGAGCTGCTGGACTTCGGCGAGCGCTTCGCGGGGGGTTTGTTCGAGGTGGGTGAAGTCGAAGCGGAGGCGGTCGGGGGTGACGAGGGAGCCCTGCTGGCGGACATGGGTGCCGAGAATTGCGCGGAGTGCGGCGTGGAGGATGTGGGTGCCGGTGTGGTTGCGGGCGGCGCCGCGGCGCCAATGGAGGTCGACGGTGGCGGTGGCGCGCTGGCTGGCACGAATCTCTCCTTCGGCGACGCGGCCGCGGTGGACGATGGCGCCGCCGGAGGCCTGGGTGTCCTCGACGAGGAAGACGCCGGTGGGGGTGACGATGTTCCCGCGGTCGCCGACCTGGCCGCCGCCTTCGGGGTAGAAGGGGGTGAGGGAGAGGACGAGCTCGCCCTCCTGATTTGCGGTGAGGAGGTCGGCGAGGGTACCGCCGCGGAGGATGGCGACGACGGCGGCCTCGGCCTCGGTGTGGGTGTAGCCCACGAAGCTGCTGTGGTCGTCGCCGAGCTGCTGGATGACGGGCGAGACTTCGCCCTTGAGGAAAGAGCCCTGCTGCCGGGCGCGGGCCCGCTGGGCCTCGAGTGCGGCCTGGAAGCCGGCGTCGTCGAGGGTGAAGCCTTCCGCGGCGGCGATTTCGCGGGTGAGCTCGACGGGCAGGCCGAAGGTGTCGTAGAGGGTGAAGGCTTCGTCTCCGGGGATGGTGGCGGTGCCGGCGCGGCGGAGTCGTTCGAGGAGGTCGTCGAGGCGGTGGGAGCCGGCCTCGAGGGTGCGGGTGAAGCGCTCTTCCTCAGCGGAGAGGGCGCGCTGGATGAACTGCTGGTTTTCGATGAGGTGGGGGTACGCGTTGCCGAGGCGTCCGATTGCGGCGGCTGCGAGGCGATGGGTGAACGGCTGGCTGACGCCCACTTTGCGGGCGAAGTAGATGGCGCGGCGGATGACGCGGCGGAGGACGTAGCCGCGGCCTTCGTTGCTGGGGACGACGCCGTCGCCGATGAGGAGGGTTGCGGCGCGGCAGTGCTCGGCCATGGCGCGGATGGCGTAGGCCTGGAGCTCGGATGCGCGGCCGCCGAGGTAGTCGACGCCGACGACGGCCTGTGCCTCGGCGAGGATGGGGAGGAAGATGTCGGTTTCGAAGACGGAGCGCCTGTCCTGGAGGACCATCGCGACACGTTCGAGGCCGCTCCCGGTATCGATGTTTTGGGCAGGGAGGCTGGTGCGGCGCCCGTCGGGGTGCTGGTAGAGCTGCATGAAGACGAGGTTCCAGATTTCGAGGAACCGGTCGCTGTAGCCGACGCCGGCGGGGCGGCCGTCGGGGCCGGTGTGGAGGCGGGCTTCGGCGGGGTCGCGGGCGGGGTCGAGGTCGTAGTAGATCTCGCTGTCGGGGCCGCAGGGGCCGCTGGCGCCGGGGGTGTCTTTGGGGAAGGAGAACCAGTAGTTCAGGTCTTCGTCGCGGCGGTGGATGTGGTCATCGGGGAGGCCGACTTCGCGCCAGAAGCGGTGGCTGTCGTCGTCGTCGAGGTAAATGGTGGCGTGGAGTCGGGAGGGTTCGAGGCGGTAGACCTCGGTGAGGAGCTCCCATGCCCAGCGGATGGCTTCGCGCTTGAAGTAGTCGCCGAAGCTGAAGTTGCCGAGCATTTCGAAGGCGGTGAGGTGGGAGAGGTCGCCGACTTCTTCGATGTCGGTGGTCCGGAAGCAGCGCTGGACGGTGACGACGCGGGGTGCGGCGGGGGGTTCTTCGCCCATGAACTGGGGCTTGAACTGCTGCATGCCGGCCGAGGTGAACATGGAGGTTGGGTCGCCGATCGGGACGAGGGGCCACGGGGGAAGGAGAACGTGTCCGCGGTCGCGGAAGAAGGAGACGAAGGCGTCGCGGATTTCGTCGGAGGTGCGCGGCGGGGTGGTCATGGCGGTTCGTGGCCATCCTAGGGGCGGGGTGCGCGGGATGTCGAGAGGAGGCCGGAGGTTGCCTTGACAGGGTTTTGGGGGGCTTCCTAGGATGGATGACGGACGGGATATCCGTCTGTTATGTGCGCTTCACCTGAACCTCCCAGTACGGGCTGGCACGGCGGAACTTCAGCGAGCTGCGGCGAGGCTGCCCGATGAGCGGCGTGGGCGTGGTTGTCCTCGCGGCCGGCCTTGGTACGCGGATGCGCTCGAAGCTGCCCAAGGTGCTGCACCCGGTGTGTGGTGCTCCGATGGCGTGGCATGTGATCGCGGCGGCGCGGGCGCTGGAGCCGGCAACGATTGTCGTGGTTACCGGGCACGAAGCTGAGCGGGTCGAGGCGGCGCTCTCACCGGAGGGTGTGACGTTCGTACGGCAGGAGGTGCTGGACGGGACGGCAGGCGCGGTGCGGCGGTGCCGGGAGGCGCTGGCAGGCTGTGAACGGGTCGTGGTGCTGAACGGGGATGCGCCGCTCATCCGGGGCGAATCGCTGCGGGCGCTGGCTGCGGCAGCCGATGGGCGTGTGCTGGCGTTCGCGACGTGCCGGGTGGAGGAGCCTAGGCGGCTGGGGCGCGTGCTGCGCGGCGACGATGGGGAGGTGCGGGGCGTCGTGGAGGCCGCAGATTACGAGGGCCCGCCGGGGCCGGCGGAAATCAATGCGGGGCAGTATGTCTTCGAGGCGGAGTGGCTCTGGGAACGGCTGCCTGGGGTGCCGAGAAGCGGAACGGGCGAGTACTACCTGACTTCACTCATCGGGACGGCTGCTGCGGAAGGGAGGCCGGCGGGGACGGTCGCGATCGCGGCGGACGAGGCGCTGGGCGTGGACGACCGGGTGCGGCTGGCGGAGGCCGAGCGGCTGATGCGCCGGCGGGTGCTGGAGCGCCACATGCTGGCGGGGGTGACGGTGGAGGACCCGGAGAGCACGTTCATCGACGCGCGGGCTCGGCTGAGCCGGGACGTGACGGTGCTGGCGGGCTCGCGGGTCGAGGGCGCGAGCGAGGTTGCGGAGGATGCGGTCATTGGGCCGAACACGACGCTTCGTCATGCGCGCATCGGCCGAGGGAGCCGGGTGGAGGCGTCGGTGGTGGAGGATTCGACCGTGGGCGAGGGGTGCCGCGTTGGGCCGTTCGCGCACATCCGCGGGGGTGCTTCAGTTGGGGATGGTTGCGAGGTGGGGAACTATGCGGAGATCAAGAACTCGCGGCTGGGGAGAGGGGTGAAGACGCACCACTTCAGCTATCTCGGGGATGCCGAGGTCGGGGATGGGACGAACATCGGGGCGGGGACTATCACCTGCAACTTCGATGGCGAGGCGAAGCACCGGACGGTGATTGGGAGGGGGGTCTTCGTGGGTTCGGACACGATGCTGGTGGCGCCGGTGTCGCTGGGTGATGGCGCATTCACGGCGACTGGCTCGGTGGTCACGCGGGACGTGGCGGCGGGGCAGAGTGTGCGCGGTGTGCCGGCAAAGCCGTTCGAACGGAAGGAGCGCAGGCAGCCCTCGCCCTGACGGGCGAAGGAGCCCCCGATGGAAACGGCACATCTCCTTGCGGTTGGCGGTATTGGAGCGGGTTCGCTGGCGCTGGCAGCGATTGCGGCAACAGAGGCGGCGCTCGAGCGGGCGAACGACGTGCGCATCCGTGCACTGGCGGCGAGGGGCAACCGGGAGGCGCAGCGGATTGCGCCGAGCGTGGAGCAGCCGGGGCGGTACCTCGGGACGGTTACGGCGGGCCGGGTGCTGACGGCGACGCTGGTGATTGCGCTCTTCGCGTACCTTGGGGCAGACCGGTACGGGGCAGCCGCCGGGGGCATCGGGTTCGGGATGGCCGGCGGTGCGCTGATGGCGATGGTGCAGATGGCGGTGGGGATGGTCGTCGCGCGGGCGCCGGAGTACGCGGCGCTCAAGCTCTCGGGGGTGGCGGTGGCGACGCGGCGGGTGTTTGCGGTGCCAGCGTTCGTACTTGGGCTCCCGGCGGCGCTGGCAGCGCGGTCGATCCGGCTGGTGACGCCGGAACCGGAGACAGACATCCTTGCGCTGGTGGAGCGGGAGGAGGCGCAAGGAGGTGTAGAGGAGCAGGAGCGGCGGATGATCCGGGGGGTCATCGCGCTCGAGGACAAGACGGCGCGGGAGATCATGGTGCCGCGCATCGATGTTGCGGCGGCCGAGATTGGGGCGACGGTTGGGGAGGTGGCCGCGATCGTCACGGAGCGGGGATTCAGCCGGGTACCGGTGTACCGCGAAAACATCGACGACATCGTGGGCATCGTGTATGCGAAGGACCTGCTCCGGGCGATGGCGAGCGGAGGACGAGACCGGCCGATCAGCGAGCTGGTGCGGGAGGCGTACTTCATCCCGGAATCGAAACGTCTCGACGAGCTGCTGACGGAGATGCAGGCGCGCCGGACGCACATGGCGATCGTGGTGGACGAGTACGGGGGCACGGCAGGGATCGTGACGATCGAGGACCTGCTCGAGGAGATTGTGGGAGAGATCGAGGACGAGTACGACGTTGCGCGGCCGGCGATCGAGGTGATTTCGCCGGACGAGGTGGTGCTGGATGCGAGCACGAGCACGGACGCGCTCCGGGAGCTGTTCGGGCTGGAGGTGGAGTCGGAGGACTTCGACACGATCGGGGGATTCCTCATCCATCATCTCGGGCGGCTGCCGGCGGTGGGGGACGAGGTCACGGTGGACGGCCTGACGCTGCGCGTGCTGAGCATGTCGGGGCGGCGCGTGCGGCGGCTGCGGATTTCGCGGCAGCGCAGCGGGGAGCCGGAAGAGGTCGGGACGCGTTGAGGCAGGCAGGGGAACGCTGCGGCGGAAGTACAGGGGACGCATGGTGGGGGCGGGCCTGCTAGGATTCCGCCGGTGATGAGTGAGCGTGACGAGCTGCCGTACTGGCTGGCGCTGCGGCGGGCCGGGCTGGGCTCGACGAGTTTTGCGCTGCTGATTGCGAAGTTCGGGTCGATCGGGGAGGCATGGCAGGCACCGGCGGGTGAGCTGCGGGCGGCGGGCGTCGAGGAGCAGTACGTCCGGAGCATGGCGCGCGTGAGGGCGAGCTTCGATGCGGACCAGGAGCTGGAGGCGCTCGAGCGGGCAGGCGCGCGGGCGCTGACATGGCGGGACGAGGGATATCCTGAGCGGCTGCGGCAGATTGCGCAGAGTCCGCCGGTGCTGGTGGTGCGAGGGGCTGCAGGGCCGGAGTTCCCGCAGGCGGTGGCGGTGGTGGGCACGCGGGGGGTGACACCGTACGGGCGGCAGGCGACGGAGAGCTTCTGCGGGGCGCTGGCGGAACTGGGCGTGGCGATTGTCAGCGGGCTGGCGCGCGGGGTGGACGCCATCGCGCACCGCGTAGCGGTCGAACGGGGTGCGCCGACGGTGGCAGTGCTGGCGGGCGGCATCGACCGGGTGTACCCCCGGGAGCATGCAGGGCTGGCGGAGCGGATTTGCGAGGTGGGGTGCCTCGTGAGCGAGTATCCGCTGGGGACGCCGGCGCGGCGGGACTTCTTCCCGCGGCGAAACCGGATTCTGTCGGGGCTGGCGCGGGCGGTACTGGTGGTGGAAGCGGGGGAAGGGAGCGGTGCGCTTCACACGGCGAACTGGGCGTTCGAGCAGGGGCGGGACGTGTTCGCGGTGCCGGGGAGCGTCTTTTCGCCGCAGAGTGCGGGGACGAACCAGCTCATCCGGGAGAATACGGCGAAGCTGGTGGCGCGGCCGGAGCAGTTGTGCGAGGAGCTGAACCTCCTCGGGAGCGGGGCGCAATTCCCGCTGCTGCGGGACGCGGCACCGCCGAAGCCCGCGGGAGCCGGGCGGAGCGACGACCCGATCCTGGCGCTGCTGGCGCGGGGGCCGCTGCATATCGACGAGCTGACGCGTGCGCTGGGGCAGTCGGCGGCGGAGGTTTCGGGGGCGCTGAGCCTTTTGGAGATTGACGGGCTCATTCGACAGACGGGGCCGATGACCTACGCCATCGCGTAGGCCGGCCGAATTTCGGGATGGAGGCAAGGAAACGAGAAACCGCGCTGGACAGAGGCGCGCGGGGATCTCTACCTTGGAAAGTCCCGGCTGAATGTCCCGGCCCCGGGGAATTTGAGGGGAACAGCGAGAGCAAGGTGGCAACAGCAACAGCGACGCGGCAACGGACGCGGAAGGCGGAAGCGCCTTCGGCTGCGCCGGCGCCGGATAGAGAACAGCCGAAGGAGCGGGGCCGCAAGGGGCCGCGGTACCTCGTGGTGGTGGAATCGCCGACCAAGGCGCGCACCCTGCAGAGCATCCTCGGGAGCGATTACGAGGTGATGGCCTCGCTGGGGCATGTGCGCGACCTGCCGACCTACGGGTATGGCGTAGAGAATGTGGAAGCGCTGGACTTCCGGCCGAAGTACGTGGTGGTGAAAGACCGCGCGTCGCGGGTCAACAAGGCGGAAGTGATCCGGGAGATTGCGGAGGCGGCGAAGCGGGCGGAGCGGGTGTTCCTGAGCACGGACCCCGACCGCGAGGGTGAAGCGATTGCGTGGCACATCAAGGAGGCGGCGGGCATCCCGGACGAGAAAGTGACGCGGGTGGTGTTTCACGAGATTACGCGGCCGGCCATCGAGGCGGCGTTCGCGGAGGCGCTGGGACAGGCGCCGGCGCAGGATGGGCACGGCCGGCGTGAGCCGGGCAAACTGGACATGCACCTGGTGGATGCGCAGCAGGCGCGGCGGGTGCTGGACCGGCTGATCGGCTACCCGCTGACGTGGTTCGTACAGAAGAAGGTGAGCCGCGGAGCGAGCGCGGGGCGGGTCCAGAGCGTGGCGCTCGGGCTGATCGTGAAGCGGGAGCGGGAGATCCAGGCGTTCCGGCCGGTGGAGTACTGGACGGTCGATGCGGAGCTGGCGAAGAACGGTGCGCCGTTTGCGGCCGACCTCGTGGCGTTCGAAGGGATGCCGAAAGGGACGAAGGTCCGGCCGGAGTTTGGGCCGGCGGGACCGGCCATTCCGAACGAGGCGGCGGCGAAGCGGCTGGTGGAGGGGTTCGAGCGGGCGACGTTCCGCGTGACGCAGGTGAAACCGGGCCAGCGGAAGGCGGCTCCGGCTCCGCCGTTTACGACGAGCACGTTCCAGCAGGCGGCGGTGAACCGCCTCGGGATGAGCACGGCGCGGGCGATGGCGGTGGCGCAGGAGCTGTACGAAGGCGTGAATGGGATGCCGGGCCTCATCACGTATATGCGCACGGATTCGGTGGCGGTTTCGCCGGTGGCGCAGCAGCAGGCGCGGGAGTTCGTTCGGGAGACGTGGGGGCCGGAGTTCGTGCCGGAGAAGCCGCGCGTGTACCGGACACGTGCTCGGGGGGCCCAGGAGGCGCATGAAGCGATCCGGCCGACGAACCCGGCGCTGCGACCGGAGGAGCTTCGGCGGGTCCTGAGCGGGGAGCAGCTGCGGGTCTACGAGCTAATCTGGCGGCGCTTCATCGCGAGCCAGATGACGGACGCGGTCTACCGGACGATGACGGTGGACATCGAGGCGGCTGCGGAGGATGCGCCGACGGGGACGTTCCGGGCAAAGGCGAGCACGCTGGTGTTCGAAGGGCACCTGAAGGCATACGGTGCGGAGGCTGCGGAACCGAACGAGGACGGGGAGCAGGTGGTGGATTCGCTGCCGGAGCTGGCCGAGGGCGATGTGCTGGAGCGGCGCGGCGTTGCGGCGAAGCGGCACGAGACGCAGCCGCCGCCACGGTACACGGAGGCGTCGCTCGTGCGCGCGCTGGAGGAGCTGGGGATTGGGCGGCCGAGCACGTACGCGAGCATCGTACAGACGGTGCTGAAGCGGGAGTTCGTGCGGAAGGAGGGGCGCCAGCTGGTGCCGCAGGAGCTCGGGTTCATCGTGCACGACCTGCTGGAGCGGCACATGAAGAAGTACGTCGATGTGCCGTTCACGGGCGAGATGGAGGAGGAGCTGGACGAGGTTGCTTCCGGGGAGCGGGATTGGATGGAGGTGCTGCGGGAGTTCTGGCCGGAGTTCAAGGCGGAGCTGGACCGGGCGGAGGCCTCGGCGGAGAAGGAGCAGCAGGAGACGGATATCCCGTGTGAGGGGTGCGGGCAGGCGAACCTCGTGGTGAAGTGGGGGCGGAACGGGAAGTTCTTTGGGTGCCCGCGGTATCCCGACTGCACGTTCACGCTGCCGATGGGGCCCGACGGCAAGCCGCTGCGGCAGGCCGAACCGACGGCGCTCCCGTACCGGTGCCCGAAGGACGGGGGCCAGCTGCTGAAGAAGTCGGGGCGGTTCGGCGAGTACGTGGAGTGCGCCAACCGGGAGGGCGGGAACTGCGATTTCCGGAGCGGTGTTCCGGTGGGCGTTGCATGCCCGGAGGAGCCGGAAACGGGCCAGCTGGTGGTGAAGACCTCGCGGCGGGGCACGTTCTACGCCTGCTGGAACTACCCGAACTGCAGCTACACGACGAATAGTCTCGAGCCCGGCAAGATGGCGCCTGCGCGGCCGCCGGACGTGCGGGAGGAGGCGAACCGGAAGCTGCAGGAGCGGAGCGCGCGGGGGAAGGCTGCGTTCGCGAAGCGGCGTGCTAACGCGGCGGCGAAGAAGGCAAGCTGAGAAGCGACGCGGAAGCCTGTCGGGCAACGCCCGGGGGGCGGTGCGGTTGCGCGCGGTTTCTTGACGGAGCAGCATGTCGTTATGCCAACCCGGCCGGCGCACCGGACCGCAGAAGCGTATCTCGAGGCGTACCTCCGGGAGCTCGGAGCGGTGGGCGGGCGTTCGCCGCTGACGGTGCGCAACTACCGGAACGACATCGGGGCGTTTCTGCGGTGGTGCCGGGAGCGTGAGCTGGAGCCGCTGGAGGTGACGCGGGGGGTCTTCCGGGAGTATCTCGGCGAGCTCAAGGGGGCCGGGATGGCGGCGGCTTCGCTGACGCGGCGGACGAGCACGGTACACGGCTTCTACCGTTGGCTGCAGCGGGAGGGTGCGACGGAGCGCGACCTGCTGCATGGCATCGCGATGCCGAAGCGGCCCCTGCGCCTGCCGAAGGTCCTTGACCCGGGGACGCTGGACCGGCTGCTGGCGGCGCCGGACCCCTCGACGCCGCAGGGGCTGCGGGACCGGGCGCTGATGGAGCTGCTGTACGGCGGCGGGCTGCGGGTCTCGGAGCTCGTGAGCCTCGACATGGGGCAGGTGAACATGGCGGAGGGGACGGCCGTCGTCCACGGGAAGGGGTCGAAGGAGCGGCTGGTGCTGTTTGGGGAGCCGGCGATGCTGGCGCTGGAGCGGTACCTCGCGGAGGGGCGGCCGGCACTGGCGGCGGGGGCGCGGAACGGGCAGGCGAGCCCGGCGCTGTTCCTGAACCGCTTCGGCGGGCGGCTGACTGCGCGGTCGGTGCAGGAGGCAGTGCGGCGGCACGCGGTTGCGGCAGGAATCCCGGCAGACGTTCACCCGCACCTGCTGCGGCATTCGTTCGCGACGCATCTGCTCGACGGCGGAGCTGACCTGCGCATCGTGCAGGAGCTGCTGGGGCATGCGTCGCCGACGACGACGCAGATTTACACGCACGTGAGCCGGGCCGCGCAGGCGGAGATGGCCCGGGAGGCATGGGAGCGACTGGCGGAGGAGGCGCTGGAGGGCGGGCGGCGGCGGCGGGCCCGGGCGGAGGCGTGACAGGGTCATCGCTGCATCGGACAATCGGCGGGCGATGCAGATTCTGCTTGCGCACGGGCCGAACCTGAACCTTCTCGGGGAGCGGAAGCCGGAGGTTTACGGGACGACGACGCTACTGGACATCGAGGCCGACGTGGCGGGCGTTGCGAACGCCCGCGGTGCCGCGGTGCTGTGCCTGCAAACGAACCACGAGGGGCGGCTCATCGATGCGCTGCACGAGCTGCGCCGGGTGGTGGATGGGGTGGTGTTGAACGCGGGGGCGTGGACGCACACATCGGTGGCACTGCGGGATGCGATCGAGGCGGTGGAGCTGCCGGTTGTGGAGGTGCATCTTTCGAACACGCATCGGCGGGAGGAGTTTCGGCACCGGTCGCTGATTGCGGCGGTGTGCATTGGGCAGGTGACGGGCCTCGGGCGGGAGGGGTACCGGGTCGCGACGGAGCTCCTGCTCGACTACCTGGAGGGGCGACGGTGACGGGGCGGCTCGAGCGATTGCGGGAGCTCCTCGAGCGGGGACGGCTGGACGGTCTGCTGGTGGCAGCGCCGGGAGAGGAGGGGCCGGGCTGGGCCTCGCGGGCATACCTGAGCGGTTTTACGGGCTCGGCGGGGGTCCTACTGGTGACCCGGACTGCGGCGGTGCTGGCGGTCGATTCGCGGTACTGGGAGCAGGCCGAGCGGGAGACGGCGGGACGGGGCGTGCGGGTCCTCCGCGCGAAGGGTCGGCGGGAGGAGTGGGTTCGCGAGCTGGTTGCGGAAGCGGGCGCAGCCGGGGGCCGCATCGGGGTATCGCCTGGGGATTTGACGTACGGGGGGTATCTCGCGCTGCGGGCGGCGGTGAACGGCCTGCCGGCGCATGACCGGCCGAAGCTGCGGGCAGCGCCGGGGCTGGTGGAGCGGCTCCGGCGGGTGAAGGATCGAGAGGAGATTGGGCTGCTCGAGGCGGCGGTGGGCATTGCGGACCGAGCGTTCGAGCGGCTGGCGGGGGAGCTTTCGCCGGGGATGACGGAGCTGGAGGCCGCGGCGCGCTTCGAGCAGTACGTGCGGGAGGAGGGCGGCAGCGGGGTATCGTTCCCGAGCATCGTTGCGGGAGGACCGTGGAGCGCGCTGCCGCACGCACAGCCCCGCGATGAGCGGTTTGCGCCCGGGCAGCCGATCGTGATCGACGTGGGGGCGCGCTACCGCGGGTACTGCTCAGACCTGACGCGGAGCGTGGTCGTCGGGGAGCCGGACGGGCGCTTCCGGGAGGTGTACGAGGCTGTGCGGGCGGCGCAGGAGGCGGCGATCGCGGGCGTCGAGCCGGGCAGGCGGGCGGCGGAGGTGCACGAGCTGGCGCACGAGGTACTCCGGCGGGCGGGCTTCGGCGAAGCGTTCGGGCACGGGCTGGGGCACGGGGTCGGGCTCGAGGTGCATGAAGCCCCGTATCTCGGCCCGTCATCGAGCGATGTTCTCGAAGCGGGAATGGTGTTTACCATTGAACCCGGTGTCTACCTGCCCGGCTGGGGCGGGATACGGATTGAAGACATCGTCGTGCTCGAGGATGGCAAGGCGCGCGTCCTGAGCCACGCATCGAAACTGACATTCGAAGGGGAGTGACCGATGATTTCGACGGGAGAGCTGAAGAAGGGCGCGACGATCGAGCTCGACGGGAAGCTGTACTCGATTCTCGATTATGCGCACATCAAGATGGGGCGGGGTTCGGCGCAGGTGCGGATCAAGTTCCGGGACGTGCGGAGCGGGGCGATCATCGAGCAGACGTTCCAGGCGGGGACGAAGTTCCAGCGGGCGCGGGTGGAGCGCCGCGAGATGCAGTATCTGTACAACGACGGCGAGTTTTTCTACTTCATGAACACGGAGACGTTCGAGCAAATCCCGGTCTCGGCGGAGAAGGTTGGGGACGCTGCGAAGTACTTGAAGGAGAACGACACCTGCGAGGTCGTGCTGTACGGGGACGAAGTCATCGGGGTGGAGCTGCCGATCACGGTGGAGCTGCTCGTGACGGATACGGAGCCGGGATTCAAGGGCGACACTGCCACGGGCGGGACGAAGCCTGCGACGCTGGAGACGGGGCTGGTGGTGCAGGTGCCGCTGTTCGTGGAGCCGGGGACGAAGATTCGCGTGAACACGGAGACGGGGCAGTACATCGAGCGGGTCCAGTAGGAGCCCGTCTCGCGCGACGGACCGGGAACGCGTAGCCTTGGCTGGCCATGCCATCGACTGACCAGGTGGTGCCGGTTTCGGCGCTCGTGCTGTTCCTGCGCGAGTACATCGAGGCGAACGAGCTGCTTTCGGATGTGTGGGTGACGGGGGAAGTGTCGAACGTCTCGCGGAGCCAGGTCGGCCACCGGTACTTCACGCTGAAGGATGCGAAGGCGGCGATCCGGTGTGTGATGTGGCGGGACCGGATGCCGCCTGGCTTTCAGTTGAAGGACGGGGAGCGGGTGATTGCGCACGGGCGCGTTACTGTCTACGTGCAGCGGGGCGAGGTGCAGTTCGATTGCGATTTTGCGCGGCCTGAGGGGGTGGGGGCGCTGGCGGCGAAGCTGGAGGAGCTGCGGCTGCGGCTGGAGGCGGAGGGGCTGTTCGCGGCCGAGCGGAAACGGCCGCTGCCGCGGTTTCCGATGCGCATCGGGCTGGTGACCTCGGCTGGCGGGGCGGCACTGCACGATGTGCAGTTCGTACTGCGGAAACGGTGGCCGCTCGCGACGCTGGTATTCGCCCCGGCAATGGTGCAGGGGGAGCAGGCGCCCGCGCAGATTGTGGCTGCGCTGCGGCGGCTGGCGCGAGAGCCGGGGCTCGACCTGATTCTCGTGACGCGCGGGGGCGGCGCGGCGGAGGACCTGCACGCGTTCAATGATGAGCGGGTGGCTCGGGCGATTTTTGCTTCGCCCTACCCGGTGGTGACGGGGGTGGGGCACGAAACGGACGTGACGATTGCGGACCTGGTTGCGGACCTGCGGGCGGCGACGCCGAGCGCGGCTGCGGAGCGGGCGACGCCGGACATTGCCGACCTCGAGCGGGGGCTCCGGGCGCTCGACCGGGCGATGGCCTCGGCGGTGCGGCACACCATCGGCGGGCTTGCGGCGGACACGGAGGCAGCGGCGGTGCGGCTGGAGCGGGCTGCGCCCCGGGTTGCCGAGCTAAAGGCGCAGGTGCTGGACCTCGCGCAGGGGATGGAGGAGCAGGTGTCGGAGCGGGTGCGGCGGGAGCGGGGGCGGTTCGATGCGCTGGCGGCGCGGTTCGGCGCGCTGGACCCGATGGCGACGCTGCGGCGCGGCTTCGCGATTGTGCAGCGGGAAGGGGGCCGCCAGCCGGTGGTGTCGAGCGTGCGGAGCGTTCGCACGGGCGATCGGCTGCGGGTTTCGGTTGCGGATGGTGCATTCTGGACGGAGGTGCGGTGATGGCAAGCGAGGCGAGTGAGCGGTTCGAAGACCTGTACGCGAAGCTCGAGGAGCATGCGCGACGGCTGGAGCAGGGGAATCTGCCCCTGGAGGAGGCGCTGAAGCTGTACGAGGAGGGTGCAGCCCTGGTGGACCGGCTGCGGCGCCTGCTCGAGGGGGCCGAGCTCAAGCTGCAGACGATCAACGAGCGGCTGGAGCGGGAGGCGACGGACCTGCAGGAGATGGAGCTGGAGTACGACGGGGCGGAGCTCGATGGGGCGGAGTGAGCGCCTGCGCATTGCGTGGCTGACGACGGGGCGCGGGCCGGGTTCGTACGGGGCGCTGGAGTATCTCTTCGGGGCGATGGAGCGGGGACTGCCGGTGGAGCTGGCGGTGGTGTTCGTCAACCGCGAGCGGGGCGAGGCGGAGGCGACGGACCGGCTGATCGCGATGGTGGAGCAGCGCGGGGTGCCGCTGGAGCTGCTCTCGTCGGTGCGGTTTCGGAAGTCGCGCGGGGGGAAGGTTGGGCGGCTGGGGGAGCCGCTCCAGCCGTGGCGGTACGAGTACGATGCGGAGGTTGCGCGGCGGCTCGAGGGGTACCGCTTCGAGCTCGGGGTGATGTTCGGCTACATGCTGATTGCGACGGAGCCGCTTTTCGGGCGATTTCGGTTCCTGAATGACCACCCGGCGCTGCCGGATGGGCCGGTCGGGACGTACCAGGAGGTCATCGGGGAGCTGATTCGCACGGGGGCTGCCGAGTCGGGCTGCATGATGAACGTGGTGACGGGAGATGTGGACCGGGGGCCTGCGGTGAGCTTTTGCCGGTACACCATCCGGGATGCGGGCAATGCGGCGCTCTGGGCAGCGCTGCCGCCTGGGGCGGCTGCGGAGATGCCGCTGGCGGCGCTGATGGAGACGCCGTTGTATGCGGACATCCGGGCGCGGGGCGTCGCGCGTGAGCGGCCGTTCCTGGTTGAGACGCTGCGGGCGGTGGCGGAGGGTCGGCTGGAGGTTCCGCCGCGGGAGCCGCTGGACCTGACGGAGGCGGTGGAGGCGGCGCTCGCAGAGGCGGAGCGGGCCGTATACTGAGCGCCATGCCAACCGGATTCTCCACCTGTCCCGATTGCAGCGCGCCGTTCGAACCGACCGACAACTACTGCCGCCGGTGCGGGATGTACCTCGCGGCGCTGCGCGAGACCGCTATCGCCCCGGCTTCGCCGGCAGCGACGGTGCGGTATGAGCGGGAGCGGGCTTCGCTGCCGGCCCCGGTGAAGAAGGCGGTGACGGCGGTCGCTATCGGGACGGCGCTTCAGGTTGGGATGAGCCTGACGGGCAGGTACCTTGCGCGGCAGGCGGCCAAGCAGGCCGTGGGCGCGGTTCGGGCGCGTCCGAAGCGGAAGCCGGCGGAGGACGCTGCGAGCCGGGACGTGGGGGGCAGAGAGGTGGCGATGGACGAGTACGCGGATGCAGCGGCGGTGAGCGAGACGGTGGTGGTGCGGCGGGTGTGGATTCGGCGGCCCTGAGGCCAGCTCAGCTGAGGAGGTCGCGAAGCTCGCGCGCAGCTTCGCGGACCCGCGCTGGGGCGGTGCCGCCAGGGATGTCGCGGGCGGCGAGGGCGGCATCGACCGTGATGTCGAGGACATCGGGTTCGAAGAGGCTGCTGGCGGAGCGGTAGAGTTCGAAGGGGAGCTCGTTGAGCTCGCAGCGGCGGGATTCGGCTTCGCGGACGAGGCGGCCGACGACGGCATGTGCTTCCCGGAAGGGCATGCCTTTCTTGACGAGGTAGTCGGCGATGTCGGTGGCGAGGCTGTAGCCCTGTCCGGCGGCTTCGCGCATGCGCGGGAGGTCGAACTCGAGCGCGGGGAGCATGGCGGCGAAGATTTGGACCGTGGGGATGAGGGTGCGGCCGGCGGCGAGGTAGTAGGTTTTGTCTTCCTGGAGGTCGCGGTTGTAGGCGAGGGGGAGGCCCTTGAGGGTGGCAAGGATACCGGTGAGTTCCCCGATGAGGCGGCCGGCCCGGCCGCGGGCAAGCTCGGCGACGTCGGCGTTCTTTTTCTGGGGCATGATGCTGGAGCCGGTGGCGAAGGCGTCGGGCAGACGGACGTAGCCGTATTCGGAGCTGGCCCAGAGGACGATTTCCTCGGAGAGGCGGGAGAGGTGGACCTGCGTCGTGGCGCAGGCGAAGCAGAATTCGGCGACGAAGTCGCGGTCGGCGGTGGCATCGATGGAGTTGCGGGAGATGGTGTCGAAGCCGAGTTCGCGGGCGACCATCTCGCGGTCGAGCGGGTAGGGGGCGCCGGCGAGGGCACCTGAGCCGAGGGGCATGACGTTGGTGCGGCGGCGGCAGTCGGTGAAGCGGTCCCGGTCGCGGAGGAGCATTTCGCCGTAGGCGAGGAGATGGTGGCCGAGGGTGATGGGCTGGGCGCGCTGGACGTGGGTGTAGCCGGGCATGGGGTCGGCGGCGTGCTGTTCGGCGAGGTCGCAGATGACGGCGATGAGGTCGCGGAGGGCCGCGCGGGCGTCGTCGCAGAAGGCGCGGACGGCCATTCGATTGACGAGGGCGACCTGGTCGTTGCGGGAGCGGGCGGTATGGAGGCGGCCGGCGGGTTCGCCGATTTCTTCGCGGAGGAGGACTTCGACGTGGGTGTGGATGTCTTCGAGCTCGGGGCGCCAGGCGACTTCGCCGCGGCGGAAGCGTTCGCGGACGCGTTCGAGGCCGCGGACGATGGCGTCGGCGTCGGCGGGGGGAATGATGCCCTGGCGGCCGAGCATGCGGGCGTGGGCGATGGAGCCGGCGATATCGAATTCCCAGAGGTCGCGGTCCATGCCGGCGGTGTAGTCGCGGGTGAGGTCGTGCATGGCGCCTTCGAAACGGCCGCCCCAGGTTCGGCCTTCAGTGGACACGTGCAGCCTCCGCCAGCAGGGACCAGTTGAGGAGCTCGCCGACGCGGTCGAAGGTGAAATCGGGGATGACGCCATCGGCGTCGGGGCGGGAGCGTTTCCAGGCGGCGCGCATGCCGAGCCGCTGCGCGCCGGCGATGTCTTCGGCGAGGGAGTTGCCGACCATGACGGCCTCGGCGGGGTGAATTTGGAGTGCTTCGAGGGCGGCGAAGAAGAGGCGGGGGTGGGGTTTGAGGTAGCCGACTTCGACGGAGACGGCGATGGCGTCCCAGCCGATGTCGAGACCGGCATCGCGGAGGTCGGCGCGGAAGCGTTCGCCGCCGAACGCGCGGTTGGTGACGATGGCGAGGCGGAAGCCGCGCTGGCGGAGTGTTTCGAGGGTGGGGCGAGCATCGGGGTAGGCGAGTTTTCCGCCTTCGGCGCCGGAGACGTAGATGGCATCGAGGAAGGCGGCGGCGGCTTCACGGGAGAGATGGACACCGAGCCGGGCTGCAGCATCCTGGGCGGCGGCGGGGTAATCGGGTTCGACGAGGTCGCCGGCGCGAGCGCTGCGCATGGCGTGCTCCATCGCGTCCCAGCAGGCGCGGGCGAGTGCGCCGGGGTCGGGGGCGTGGACGGCGTTGGCGGCGAGGAAGGCGGCAGCGCGTTCAGCGGCGCGGCGGCGGAATTCGACGGGCGGCGGTGCGCCGTCCGCATGCCAGAGCGTATCGCCGACATCGAAGAGGACGGCGCGGATGGGCATGGCGGAGAAGGACCTCGGTGCGGCGGCTGCCGCGTTTCGATGATGGCAGAGCCGCGGCCAACGGGACACCGGAGTTCTTCCGGTGTTTACCGGCGACCGGACGCGCAGGGCTAGAATGGGTCGATGCGACTCCAACCTGCGCGGACGTTTATCGTTGAACCGAGGCTCCCGGCGCCGCTCGAACCGCTGCGGCGACTGGCGCGGAACCTGTACTGGACGTGGAACACCGATGCGGCGGCGCTGTTCGAGCGGATCGACCGGGAGCTGTGGCGGGCGACGAACCATAATCCGGTGCGGCTGCTGCAGCTCGTGCCTGAGGGGCGGCTGCGCGAGCTTGGGGAGGACGAGGGGTTCCTCGAGCACCAGCGCAGGGTGCTGGAGGGGTTCGAGAGCTACCTGAAGCGTGAGCCGCTGATCGAGGTCGCCGGGCTCGAGCAGGGGGATACGATTGCCTATTTTTCGCTGGAGTTCGCGCTGACCGAGTGCCTGCCGAATTACTCTGGCGGGCTGGGGGTGCTGGCGGGGGACCACCTGAAATCGGCGAGCGACCTTGGGCTGCCGCTGGTTGGGGTGGGGCTGTTCTACCACGAGGGGTACTTCCGGCAGGAGTTTTCGCCAGACGGCTGGCAGCGCGAGGTGTACCTCGATCTCGACCCGGCGATGCTGCCGATGGAGCACGTGACGGACAGTGCGGGCCGACCGGTGGAGGTCGCGGTTCCGTTCGATGGGCGGGAAGTTTGGGCGCAGGCGTGGCGCATCGATGTGGGGAAGACGCCGCTGTACGTGCTGACGACAAACATCGAGCGGAACGCGCCGGCGGACCGGGGGATAACGGCGCGGCTGTACGGTGGCGACAACGAGATGCGCATCCAGCAGGAGATGGTGCTGGGCATCGGCGGGGTGCGGCTCTTGCAGGCGCTGGGGATCGAGCCGGCGGTCTGCCATATGAACGAAGGGCATTCGGCGCTGCTGGGCATCGAGCGCATCCGCGCGGCGATGGAGCGGTTTGGGGTGTCGTTTGCCGAGGCGCGGCTGCCGGTGACGGGTGCGACGGTGTTTACGACGCATACGGCAGTGGCGGCGGGGATCGACCTGTTCTCGCCGGACCTGTTGCGGCGCCACCTTGGGCACTACTGGGCGCGGCTGGGGCTGGACGACCGGGGGTTCCTCGACCTTGGGCGAACGCGGCCGGGGGATGACGGGGAGCCTTTTTCGATGGCGGTGCTGGGCCTGAACCTGAGCGGCTATCGCAACGGGGTGTCGCAGCTCCACCGGGGTGTTTCGCGGCGGTTGTGGGAGTCGGCGTGGCCGAATCTGCCGCAGGACCTCATCCCGATCGACGCGGTTACGAACGGCGTGCACCTGCCGACGTGGGTTTCGCACGAGATGGGTGAGCTTTTCGACCGGTACGTGGGGCCGGGGTGGCGGGACGACCCGCTCCATGCGAACTGGATGGGGGTGTACGACATCCCGGACGAGGAGTTGTGGCGGGTGCATGAGCGCCAGCGGCAGGCGCTTGTGCTCCGGGCCCGGCGCCAGTACGCGGAAGACCTGATGCGGCGGGGGCTGCCGCCCGGGGACCCGGAATCGGGGGCAGTGCTCGACCCGGATGCGCTCACGGTGGGCTTTGCGCGGCGGTTCGCGGGCTACAAGCGTGCGACGCTGCTGCTGCGGGACCTCGAGCGGCTGGCGCGCATCCTCGGGGACCGTGAGCGGCCGGTGCAGGTGCTGTTCGCCGGGAAGGCGCACCCGCGGGACGACGGGGCCAAGGCGCTCATCCGGGAAGTGGTGCAGGTCAGCCGGTCGCCGGAATTCCGGGGGCGGCTGGTGCTGCTCGAGCGGTACGACGTGGAGCTGGCGCGGCAGCTGGTGGCGGGGGCGGATGTTTGGCTGAACACGCCGCTGCGGCCGCTGGAGGCGAGCGGTACGAGCGGGATGAAGGCGTGCGCGAACGGTGTGCTTCACCTGAGCGTGCTGGATGGCTGGTGGTGGGAGGCGTACCGGCCGGGCACGGGCTGGGCGATTGGCCGGAATCAGGTGGATGACGACCCTGAGGCGCAGGATGCCTTCGATGCCGACTCGCTCTATGGCCTGCTCGAGAACGAGGTGGTGCCGCTGTTCTACGACCGGGATGCGCAGGGTGTGCCGCGGGGGTGGGTGCGGCGGATGAAGGAGACGATTGCGGCGTATGCGGCACAGTTCAGCACGAGCAGGATGGTGAGCGATTACGCGGAACGCGCATACGGGCCGGCGGCGCAGGCGTGGCACGCGCTGCGCGCGGAGCATCTCGGCCGGGCGCGGGAGCTCGCTGCCTGGCTGGAACGGGTCCGGGCCGGCTGGGAGGGGGTAAAGGTGTACGCGGTGGAGGATGACGGTTCGGAGGTGCGGCCCGCGTCGGCGCCGGTCGCGGTGCGGGTGCAGCTGTACCCCGGACCGCTGCAGCCGGAGGACCTGCAGGTCGATATCGTGTACGGGAGAACGGAAGCAGGCCGCGAGCTGCGCGTGGAGGCCGTGGCGCCGATGGCGTTCGCGGGACAGCAGGAGGACCGGCTCTGCCGGTACGAGGGCGAGTTCCGGCCGGGCGCGGGGGGACGGGTCGGCTACGCGGTGCGGGTGACTCCGCGACATCCGCATCTGCCGCCGGTCATCTCGACGGGGCTTGCGCACTGGGCGTGAAGGGGGACTGAGCCATGGTGACGAGCTGGGCGCTGCTGCTGCACTTCTATCAGCCGCCGACGCAGACGCACGACGTGCTGGTGAAGGTGACCGAGGAGTCGTACCGGCCGCTCATCAGGGTCCTTCGGGCACATGAGAACGCGCGCGTGGCGGTGAACCTGCAGGGAGTGCTTACGGAGCTGCTGCTCGAGCATGGGCTCGGGGATGTGGTATCCGGGCTGCGCGAGCTCGCGGAGATGGGCCGGGTGGAGTTCGTGGGGAGCGGCAAGTTCCATCCCATCCTGCCGCTGATCCCGGAGTCGGAGCGGAAGCGGCAGATTGGGGAGAACGCGCGGACCAACCGGGCGGCGCTGGGACGAAGCTGGAGCCCGCGGGGGTTTTTCCCGCCGGAGATGTGCTACAGCCGGGAGATTTTGCCGTCGGTGCACGCGGCGGGGCACGAGTGGCTCATCGTGAGCGGCGTCGCGTGCCCGGTCGAGTGGCCGACGGACGTGGTCTGCCGGGTCCCCGTCGATGGCGCACACCTGCGCGTGCTGTTCCGGGACGATATCCGGAGCAACCGGATTTCGTTCCGGGAGACGAATCCGGAGGCGTTCGTGGCCGACGTCGCGGGGGTAGGCGGCGGGAGCGATGCGTACGTCGTGACGGCGATGGATGCCGAGACGTATGGGCACCACATTCGCGACTGGGAGCGGGAATTCCTCGGCGCGACGCTGGCGCTGCTGGCCGCCGAAGCAGCGGGAGGGTCGCGCCGGGTGCAGATGGTATTCCCGAGCGAGCTGTTGGAGATGTTCCCCGATGGGCCGGTGATCGAGCCGCGGGCTTCGAGCTGGAGCACGAGCCTTGACGACCTAGCGGCACACAATCCGTTTCCGCTGTGGAATTCGCCGGGGAACCGGGTGCACGAGCTGCAGTGGGAATATGTGGACCACTGTCTCGACCTGGTGGCGGTCGCGCGGCGTTATGCGACGACGCCGGAGGCGAAGGAGTTCGCTGCGGCGGCGTACGAGCGGCTGGGGCCGGCGCTGCACAGCTGCCAGTTCTGGTGGGCGAGCCGGCGGCCGATGTGGAGTATCCCCATGATCTACCGGGGGTTCCTGCTGCTGAACCAGGTTGCGACGTATGCGGGGCACGCCATTGCGGTGGGGGATGCTTCGGAGCCGGTGAAGCGCGAGGCGCGCTGGCGGCTGGCCGCTGCGAACGAGACGCGCATCGAACTGGAACGGGAGCTGATTGGGAGCCGGGCGCCGTGAGAATCCTGTTTGCCTCGGCGGAGGTTGACCCGTTCGCGAAGGTGGGCGGGCTGGCGGACGTGGCGGCTTCGCTGCCGCAGCGGCTGAAGGAGATCGGCCACGATGTGCGGGTGGTGACGCCATGCCACGCTTCGGGGGCAGCGGCGCATGCAGCGTCGCGGCAGCACCGGCTGCTGCAGGTGCCTTCGCCGGGACAACCGCGTGATGTCGACGTGGCGACCGTGGAGGGTGTGGGGGGTGTGCCGGTCGAGCTGGTGGCGGACCGGCACTATTTTCTGCGGGCGAACGTGTACGGCGAGCCAGATGACCTGCTGCGGTACCAGTTTTTCTGCCGGGCGATCATCGAGATGCTGCGGACGGATGAGTGGGTGCCGGACATTTTGCACCTGAATGACTGGCACACGGCGCCGCTGGCTTTTGGGCTGCGGAACCAGGCGTGGTCGAATCCGCGGCTGCGGGGCGTGGCGAGCGTGTTTACGATTCACAATTTGCGGTACCGGGGCCCGGATGAGCTGAACGATTTCCTCGCGCAGGCGATTTACTACGCGGACATCGTGACGACGGTGAGCCCGACGTACGCGCGGGAGGTCCTGACGCGGGAGTACGGGGAGGGGCTGGAGGCGCTGCTGGGGCTGCGCGGGGATGCGCTGGTCGGCATCCTGAACGGGCTGAATTACGACCTGTTCAATCCCAGGACGGACCCGCACGTGCGGCACCACTACGACCTCGCGACGGTGGAGGAGCGCTGGCACAACCGGGATGCGCTGCGGGAGGAGCTGGGCCTGCCGAGGACGGATGGGCCGATTGCGGCGATGGTCACGCGGCTGACGGAGCAGAAGGGGGTCGACCTCGCGATCCAGGTGGTGCCTGAGATGGTTCTCGCGGGGGGGCAGTTCGTGGTGCTGGGCGATGGGGACCAGTGGCTGAAGGATGAGCTGGAGCGACTGCAGCGGGAGTACCCCGACCATGTGCGGCTGGCGCCCCGGTACGACCCCGGGTTGGCGCAGCGCATCTACGCTGGCTGCGACCTTTTCTTGATGCCCTCGCGGTACGAGCCGTGCGGGCTGGGGCAGCTCATTGCGATGCGGTACGGGGCGGTGCCGATCGGGCGGCGGACGGGCGGGCTGGCGGATACGATTTTGGACCTCGACGAGCACCCGGAGACGGGGACGGGGTTCCTGTTCGACGAGTTCAGTCAGTTTTCGCTGGCGGCGGCATACGAGCGGGCGGTGCGGGCGTTCCGGGAGCCGGAGACGTGGCTGAAGCTGCAGCGGAACGGGATGAGCCGGGACTATTCGTGGCGGGCCTCGGCAACGTACTACGTGGAGGCGTACACGAACGCGCTGCGGGCACGGGGCATCGTGCCGCTCGAGTAGCACGGGGCCCGGCGCGTGCTATGCTCGCGGCCGTGGCAGCAGAGAAACGCATCCTTGTGATTGGGGCCGGGGCGATGGGCTCGGCGTGGGCGCGGATGCTCGCCGAGGGGCGAGTCCCAGGGGTAGGGCTGGCGGGCATCGTAGACATCGATGGGGCGCGGGCCCTCGAACTGGCGAACGCGACGGGGACGAACGCCTTCGGGGACATTGCGACAGCGGTCGGCGCAACGCGGCCGGATGCGGGCTACGTGGCGACACCCGATGCGCTGCACCGTGGGCCGGTGGAGGAGCTCGCGGCGCTGGGGGTGCCCGTGCTGGTGGAGAAGCCGCTGGCGACGACGGTTGAGGACGCGGCCGCGATGGTGGAGGCCGTACGCCGGGGAGGGGTGCACGCGGAGGTGAACTGGGTCCAGCGGTGGAACCCGGCGCTCATGGAGGCGATGCGGACGGTAGCCGGCGGGGAGCTGGGGGAGGTGCGCCTGTTCAATGGGCGGCTGAACCACCCGGTGACATCGCCGCGGGAGCGGCTGCACTGGAGCGGGGGCACGACGCCGGCATGGTTTTTGATGGGACACCTGCTCGACCTTGCGCTGTGGCTGGGGCGGAAGCGGGCGGTGAGCGTATACGCCGTGGGAGGGCGGGGCGAGCTGGCGGGCCGCGGCATCGAGACGTACGACTGGGTGCATGCCGTGGTCAGGTATGCGGACGGGGCAGACGGAGTGTTCGAGGCGTGCTGGATCCTGCCGGAGAGCTGGCCGATGGCGAGCGACCTCGGGCTGCGAGTGGTTGGAACAAGGGGCGCGCTGGAGGTGGATGGGGGGCGGCAGGGGCTGGCGGTGGCGGGGGAGCGGTACCGACTACCGGCAGTGTTGCAGTGGGCGCCGCAACGGCTGGCGGCGTTTCTGCGGGCGGCGGAGAGCGGGGGAGCGCCGGGTGCGAGCTTCGAGGACGGTGCTGCGGTGACGCGCCTGCTGGTGGCGCTCCATCGGAGCCTCGACAGCGGAGCTGTCGAGCGGGTGGAGTGAGATGGCTGACGAGGTCGACATCCACATCGTCGGGCTTGGGCCGGGTGACCCGGGCCTGCTGACGCAGGAGGCAGGGCAGCTCCTGACGTCGGGGCTGCCGGTGATCTTGCGCACCCGGCACCACCCGACGGTCGCCGCGCTGGAGTGGCGGGGACCGGTTTTGGATTGCGACGACCTGTACGGGCGGGGTGCGAGGTTCGAGGAGGTGTACGCGGCGGTGGCGGAACGGGTGACCGGGGCGGCGGCGCAGGGGCCGGTGGTGTTCGCGGTGCCTGGGCATCCGCTGGTGGCGGAGCGGAGCGTGACGGCGGTGCTGCGGGCGGCGGGGGAGCGGGAGCTTCGCGCGCGGGTGCACCCAGCGGTGAGCTTCGTCGATGCGGCGCTGGCGGCGCTGGAGATGGACGGGGGGATGCTGCAGGTGTGCGACGCGCTGGAGCCGCGGGTGGACACCTGGCGGCCGGCGCTGTTCGGGCAGGTGTACTCGCGCGAGGTGGCTTCGGAGTTGAAGCTGCGGCTGCTGGAGTGGTACCCGGCGGAGCACCGGGTGCGGGTTTTGACGAAGCTGGGCACGAGCGACGCGCGGGCGGAGGAGGTGACGCTGGCGGAGCTCGATCACCGGCCGTTCGGGTACCTCGATGCGGTGTTCGTGCCGCCGATCGAGCCGGTGGAGGACCTGCGGCGGTGCGACGGGCTCGTGGAGGTGGTGCGAAGGCTGCACGCGCCGGATGGCTGCCCGTGGGACCGCGAACAGACGCACGTGACGCTGCGGCCTCACCTGCTGGAGGAGGCGTACGAGGCGCTCGAGGCGATCGACCGGGGCGACCCGGCAGCGCTCGAGGAGGAGCTGGGCGACCTGCTGCTGCAGGTGCTGATGCACGCGGCGGTGGCGGAGCGGGAGGGGACGTTCGCGCTGGGCGACGTGGTTGAGCATATCGGGCGGAAGCTGGTCCGTCGGCACCCGCACGTCTTCGGCGATGCGGAGGCGGCATCGGCAGAGGAGGTGTATCGGAACTGGGAGGCGTTGAAGCAGGCGGAGAAGCCACGGGCATCGATTCTCGACGGCGTGCCGCGGACACTGCCCGCGCTGGCTGCGTCGCAGGCGATCCAGGGGCGGGCTCGGCGGGTTGGGTTTGACTGGCCGGATATGGAGGGGCCGCTCGAGAAGCTGCGCGAGGAGGTGGAGGAGCTCACGCGGGCGGGCGGCCGGGAGGGGCTGGAGGAGGAGCTCGGGGACGTGCTGTTTACGCTGGTGAACATCGCGGACCGGCTGGGGGTCGATGCGGAGCAGGCGCTGCGGGGGGCGAACGAGAAGTTCCGGCGGCGCTTTGGGCGGGTGGAGGAGCTGGCGCGGCAGCGGGGACTGGGGCTGCAGGGGTTGGGCCTGGACGGGCTGGACCGGCTGTGGGAGGAGGCAAAGGCATCGGAAGGGTGATTGAGAAGGGCCGGCAGGGGGCGTAGGCTGGTGTGTTGCAATCAGCAACCCGCAGGAGGACGCAGATGACGCAGGCGAAGGAATCGGTGATCACGCTGGAGCGGTTCAAGAAGGGGAAGACGTTTCAGGAGTACCTCGACTCGGGCATTCGCAACCGGGAGCTGTTCGTGGAGAACTACGAGAACACGAAGCTCTCGGCCGAGCAGGCGGCCGCACTGAAGGAGCTGGCAAGCCGTCCGAACGGGCCGCATCACATTGTGGTGATTGGGGAGGACTGGTGTCCGGACGTGTACCGGGGGACGGGGGTGGCGCAGCGGATGGCAGAGGCCATGGGCGCGGAGCTGCGGTTCTTCGAGCGGGACCAGAACAAGGACATGATCGCCGAGTACCTGAAGGACGGGGAGTTCGAGTCCATCCCGGTGTTCATCTTTTATGACAAGAATCACCGGGAGATTGCACACTTTATCGAGCGCCCCCAGTTGGCAAACGAACAGCTGCATCTCGCGCAGCAGGCGCTGGGGGATATCTCCCCGGCCGGTATTGCGAAGCAGCTTGGACACGAGCCCTCGGAGGAGGAGATCAAGGCCGCGAGGGCCGCGGCGCGGGAGCGCTACCTCGCCTGGCAGAAGGGCGAGACCTGGGCGAACTGGCGAGTGGCGACGGTGGACGAGTGCATCGCGCTGCTCCGCGCGGCGCTCGGCGGGTGAGGCTGGCGCCGGGGCTGCGCTGAGGAGCGCGGGCGGCGGGCCCCGGCGTACCGGGAGCGGCGATGACCACGATGGAGCGGCAACCGGGGAACGGGAGGCGGGCAGCGGCTGCGCTGGCGCTGCTCATCCTGCTGCTGGCGGGCTACCTGGCGGCGATGCGGGCAACGGTGGGGATTTCTGCGGTGAACAGCGACCAGGAAGCGGCAGAGCGGGACCTCGTGTACCTGGCGGTACACGGCGGGCTGCTCGTGATTGGCTCGGCTGTGGGGTTCGCGGCGGGGAAATGGGTCAATGGGCTGGGGCTGGCGTTTGCGGTGCTGTTCGTGGTGGTGCTGGCAGTGGCGATGGTGGGCGTCCAGGTGGCGTCGTTCGAGCTGGCATGCGGCGCGGGGTACAACGGGCTCATCCGGCACTGGCATTGCTAGGGGTGAACGCGTCAGGGGATTCCCGGGCTGTGGAGCGGGGTCAGCGAGGCCGAAGGTGATGGAAAGGCCGCTTGCCCCGAGCGGCCGGGGAGGGTAGCTTGCGCGCACGCCCGGGCTACCGGGCGGTAGGCGGCAGGTTGCCGCAGGAGGGGGGATGAGCCAGGCAGCCTATTCCGCTGACCCGTTTGCCGAGGATGCATCGCTCATCCCGGCTGCGACACCGATCTGGCGGGAAGCGATGTTTCCGCTGGAGTGGCTGGCGCTGCGGGCTTCGCCCGTTTACTGGGGTATCGGGGTTCCGCACGGGAGCGGGGAGCCGGTGGTGGTGGTACCGGGGTTCCTCGCGAGCGATGTATCGCTGGTGGAGCTGTACTGGTGGCTGGCGCGGATTGGGTATCGGCCGTACTTCTCGAACATCGGCCGGAACATCGACTGCCCAGACCACATTACCGGGCGGCTGCTGGAGACCGTGCGGCGGGCGCGCGCGGAGACGGGGCAGCGGGTGCGGCTGGTTGGGCACAGTCTTGGGGGGATGCTGAGCCGGAACCTGGCGCTGGAGCACCCGGACGAGGTGGCAGCGGTGGTGACGCTGGGGTCGCCGTTCCGGGATGCGGTGCGGGCGCACCCGGTGCTGATCTCGGCGGCGGCGAAGATCAGGGACTACGCGGGGACGGGGCCGGTGCGGAATGTGCGGCCCTCGTGCTTCAGCGGCCACTGCACGTGCACGTTCGTGAAGAACATGCTGCTGCCCGCGGAGTGGCAGGTGCCGCGGTTCGCGGTGTATTCGCGGCAGGATGGGGTGGTGGAGTGGGAGAGCTGCATGGAGGATGACCCGGCGCTGAACGACGAGGTGCATTCGAGCCATCTCGGGATGGTGGTGCACGCCGGCACGTACCGGGTGATTGCCCGGCGGCTGCGGATGGCAAGGGAGGGCGGCTGACACGCCGAAGCGGATGCGGGGAACGACGACGCGGGCCCGGGAAGCTTCCCGGGCCCGCGCTGCGATGCCGGAGGAGGGGCGGCTCAGGCGGAGGCTGCGGCCTTCTCCTTCTTGGCCTTTGCTGCTGCGGGCTGGGGCTGGAAGGCCTCGATGCCCTTCTTCATGAACTCGGCGAAGGGATTGGCGACGGCCCACTGGCGGGCGACTTCGACGGCGGCGGCAGCCGTTTCGCGGTTGGCCTCGGCGAGCTTTTGGACGAGCTCGCGGGCATCGGTGCCGCTTGCGAGCGCTTCCTGGTAGGCGGCCTGGGTAAAGGCGAGCGCGCGGCCCTGGGCGCTGGTCGTGGCCTCGAGGAGGGCGGCGTAGAGCTGGCCGAGGTCGCCGGGCTCGGCGGCGAGCTTCTTGCCGAGCTGGAGGGCCTCGCGCTGGCCGGCGACGACGTCGGCGGCGAGCTGGCGGGTAACTTTGATGCCGCGCTCGTTGGCCTTTTCGATGGCGTCGACGAGGAGGTCGTAGCCTTCGATGAGGGCGTCGTAGTACTTCTGGATGGTTTCGGTTGCGGTGGTCATGGCGGGTCCTTTCGTGGGTTGGTGCCCTGAAGCTATGTGCAAGTTACAGATAGCTGCACGGCTTGTCAACAGGGCGCCTGTATGTGCATACTGCACGTAGCGATGGGAAAGAAGAAATCGACTGCATCCACAGTGGGAACCGGCGAGCCCGCGGAGGTTTCGCGAAGGAATCGGCCTGAATGGCCACGAGGGCGAAGGGGGGGCTGCGCCTGAGCCGCGGCTGCACGGGGAGCTGCTTTCGACAACGCTGCTGGCGTTTTTGCGCGGCTGGAATGCGTACGGGTATGAGCTGACGCAGCGGCTGGCGCAGGCGGGGCTGCCGCAACCGGACAGCGGGACGGTGTACCGGACGCTTCGCCAGCTTGAGCGTTCGGGGCTGGTGTCTTCGTTCTGGGACACGTCGGAGAGCGGGCCGGCGCGCCGGATGTACAGTTTGACGGCGGCCGGGGAGGCGTTTCTCTCGGGCTGGATCAACGTCCTCGAGCATTATCAGCGGGTGCTGCGGCAGGCGGCGGAGGGCTTCCGGGTGTTTGCTGAGCGGGGCGGGGACGGGCACGGCGAGGACAGCCGGCGAGGCGGCTGAGCGCAAAACCTTTGCGAAAGGGGAGGGCAGACGATGGCCGACAAGGCGACGATGGACCCGCTGGCGATGTGGCGTGAGTGGGTGGCGCAATCGGAGCGTCAGTGGAATGCGTTCCTGAACCAGGCGATGGCGACGGATGAATTCAGCAAGGCGATGGGGCGGTTCATGGACTTCTACCTGAACGTGCAGAAGGGCATGAACGAGACGATGAGCCGCTATCTGCAGCTGGTGAACATGCCGAGCCGGCAGGAGGTGCTGGCGCTGGGTGAGCGGCTGAGCGCCATCGAGGAGCGGCTCGGGCGGATCGAGGGGATGCTGGCGCGGCAGGCGACGGCGCCGGCGGGGGCAGCCTCGGAGAATGGGGCGCCTGCCGCACCGCGGCCGCCGCGGACGAAGAAGCCGCCGACGCCGAAGGGGTGACGGGAAACAGGATCTTCGTGCTGCGGTGACGCAGATTTAATTGACCGTTCGCGAAGATGTCATGGCTGGGCCTCGGCGCGGGGAGTACACTTCCGTGCACGCTGCGCATGCCCGTTGAGGAGGGTGCACGATGACTGCTCCAGCCGGGGACGCCTCGATCGAGGTGCGGGTACGAACGGAGATTGAGCGGGCCATCCAGCGGAGCATCAAGGGGCTGGAATACATTTCGACGGGTGACCCGGCTGTCGGGCTGACGCCGAAGGATGTCATTCACAGCCGCGGGACTCTGAAGCTGTACCACTACCGGCCGCAGGCGGACGAGGTGTACCGGGTGCCGGTGCTCCTCGTGATGTCGCTGGTGAGCAAGCCGTACATCCTCGACCTTGCGCCGGGGCAGAGCCTCGTCGAGTTCCTCGTGAAGCGGGGATTCGACGTGTACATGATCGACTGGGGGGTGCCGCGGCCGGAGGACGCGCGCCTGCGGCTCGAAGATTATGTGCTCGATTTCATCCCGGACTGCGTGGAGCGGGTCCTGGAGGACTCGGGAGAGCGGGAGCTGTCGATTGTCGGGTACTGCATGGGCGGGCAGCTTTCGACGATGTATGCAGCGCTGCACCCGGGCGGGCCGCTGAAGAACCTGGCGTGTTTCACGACACCGGTGGACTCGGACGGGATGGTGCTGTTCAAGCGGTGGCTGGACCCGCGGTATTTCGACGTGGACCGCGTGGTTGACACGCTGGGGAACGTGCCGCCGGAGTTGATTTACGCGTCGTTCGACATGCTGAAGCCGGCGCAGCGGGTGGCGAAGAACATCCAGCTGTGGGACAACCTGTGGAACGACGATTTCGTGCGTTCGTACCGGCTGTTCGAGCGGTGGGCTTCGGACCAGATTCCGTTCCCGGGGGAGTGCTTCCGGCAGTTTACGAAGCAGTTCATGTGGGAGAACCGGATGGTGCGGAACGAGCTGGAGATTGGGGGCAGGCGGGTCGAGCTTGGGCAGGTCCGGGTGCCGTTCCTGCATGTGGTGGCGGAACACGACCACATCGTCCCGTACGAGTCGGCGCGGCCGCTGGTCCCGCTGGTAGGGAGCGAGGACAAGCGGGAGGTGATGTTGAAGGGCGGGCATGTGAGCCTTGTGGCCGGGGGCAACGCCATTTATCGTCTGTGGCCACAGCTGGAATCCTGGCTCGCGGAGCGTTCCGTATGACTGTCGAAACCGTACGCACATACCCTGCCCGCCACCAGGTGGGCGGCAGGGAGGTAACGCTCCGCCTGATGGGGCCGGGCGACCGGGAGGCGGTGCTGGCGTTTGCGCGACGGCTTCCGGAGCACGATTTGCTTTTCCTGCGGCGCGACATCACGCAGGCGGACGCGGTGGACGATTGGATTGCAGAGATTGAGCGAGGCGAGATCGTGACCGTGCTGGCGGAGTCGGACGGAGAGGTGGTGGGCTACGGGACGATCCACCGGAACACGCTTCGCTGGACGGCGCACGTGGCCGAGCTGCGGGTGCTGGTTGCTGAGGCCTGGCGGGGGAAGGGGCTGGGGCGGCTGCTGACGCAGGAGGCGTTTGCGAATGCGCTCGGGCTGGGGATCGAGAAGATGATTGCGCAGATGACACTCGACCAGAAGGGCGCGATTGCGACGTTCGAGGGGCTCGGGTTTCGGCCGGAAGCGCTCCTCCGGGACCAGGTGAAGGACCGGGAGGGGAATACGCACGACCTTTTGGTGCTGAGCCACGACGTTGCCCGGTTCGAGGCGGCGCGGTCGGCGTATGGGGTGACGGAGGCGCTCGGGGGGAGCTAGGGGGAGGCCGCGCGGCTTACCGTTTCGCGGGCGCGCGGTTCGCTACCGTAGCTGGGTGATGGTTGAGCCTGGTGACCTGAGCGCGGCCGCGGCGCAGTGGGAGCACGAGCTGCTGGCGCTGGCGCGCGGGGGGCCCTGCAATCGAACCGGGGCCGGCTGCGGCGGCCGCGGCGAGCGATTTCGCGCATTGCGACGCGGTGACACGGGCGCACAGCGCCACGTTTGCGGCTGCAACGCGGCTGCTGCCGGGTCCGAAGCGGCGAGCTATCCGGGCGCTGTATGCGTACTGCCGGGTGGCCGATGACATCGTGGATGAGCCGGGCGAAAACCGGGAGGCGCGTCTCGCGGCGTGGGGAGCTGCGGGGGTCGGAGGAAGCGGGGCGGACGGGGACCCTGTGCTCCGGGCATGGAACGAGACGCGATGGGTGTACGGCATTCCCGGGCATCTTCCGGCGCAGCTGATCGAGGCGCTGCAGGGCGACCTCGAGCACCGGGGGTTCGACGACTGGCCCGCGCTGGCGCGGTACTGCTATGGGGTGGCGGCGACGGTCGGGCTTATGTCGATGACGATCATCGGGAGCCGGGGCGACCCGGCGCTCTATGCGATCCGGCTTGGCGTGGCGATGCAGCTCACGAATGTGCTGCGGGACGTGGCGGAGGACTGGCGGAATGGGCGGGTGTACCTCCCGCGTGATGAGATGGACCGCTTCGGGGTGTGCGAGGCGCATTTCGCGGAGGGGCGGGTCGATGCGCGGTGGGAGGCGCTGATGCGGTTCCAGGTCGAACGGGCGCGGCAGCTGTACGCGGGGGCGCGGCCGGGGGTTGCGATGCTGAACCGGGACGGGCGGCTCGCGGTAACGGCGGCGCTCGAGCTGTATTCGCGGATCCTCGATGACATCGAACGGCGGGGGTACGACGTGTTCAGCGGGCGGGCCCGGGTGGGCGGGTGGCGGAAGGCGGCGCTGACGCCGCTCATCCTTTGGCGGGGGCTTCGCTCGCCGTCGCCGGGCGGGGCGGCGCTGTGACGCGGACCGTGGTCATCGGCAGCGGCTTTGGGGGGCTCGCGGCGGCGGTCCGGATGGCCGCGCGCGGGCACCGGGTGACGCTCATCGAGAAGCAGGCGCGGGCAGGGGGCCGCGCGGCGCCGGTCGAAATTGGCGGGTTCCGTTTCGATGGGGGACCGACGGTCATCACGGCGCCGTTCCTGTTCGAAGAGCTGTTCGAGCTGGCCGGGCGGCGGCTCGAGGACCACGTTCGGCTCATCGCGGTGGACCCGTTCTACCGCATCTTTGACGCGCGGGGGACGGTGGTTCGAGTACAACGGCAGCTTCGATGATGTAGCGAAGCAGATTGCGCGCTGGAATCCCCCGGATGTGGAGGGGTACCGCCGGTTCCTCGAGGCCAGCCGGGCGATTTTCCAAAAGGGCTTCGTGGAGCTGGCGGACCGGCCGTTCTTGCGGGCGGGCGACATGCTGCGGGTGGCGCCAGACCTCGTGCGGCTGCAGTCGTACCGGTCGGTGTACGGCTTCGTGTCGCGGTTCATCGATGACCCGTTCCTGCGGCGGTGTTTTACGTTCCATCCGCTGCTCATCGGGGGCAACCCGTTCGTCGCGTCGTCGATCTACGCGATGATTCACCACCTCGAGCGGGAGTGGGGGGTGTGGTACGCGGAGGGGGGCACGGGTGCGCTGGTGGATGCGCTGGTTGAGCTGTTGGCATCGCTCGGGGGGGAGGTGCGGCTGGGGGCTGAGGTGCGGCGGATTCTTGTCCGGAACCGGCGGGCGCAGGGTGTGGAGCTGGCGGACGGAGAGGTCGTCGAGGCGGACCGTGTCATTTGCAACGGGGATGTGCCGCAGGCGTACCTCAAGCTGGTCGAGCCGGAGCACCGGGGGTGGCGGAACTCGGATGTTCGCTACCGGAAGCTGACGGCGTACAGCATGTCGCTGTTCGTGGTGTATTTCGGGACGGACCGGCTTTACCGGGATACGCCGCTGGTGCATCACAACATCATGCTGTCGCGGCGGTACCGGGGGCTGATCCGCGATATTTTCCGGGCGAAGGGGTTGCCGCGGGATTTTTCGCTGTACGTGCATATGCCGACGCTGACGGACCCCTCGGGCGCGCCGCCGGGTCACGAAGCGTTCTATGCGCTCTCGCCGGTGCCGCATCTCGGGGCGCCGATTGACTGGGAGGCGACGGCACCGCGCTACCGTGAGGCGATTCTCGAGTTTCTCGAGCGGGAGTACCTGCCGGGGTTGCGGCAGCACATCGTCGCCGAGCACACGGTGGACCCGCGGCACTTCCGAGACAACCTGAACACGCATCTTGGGACCGGCTTCAGCATTCAGCCGACGCTGTGGCAATCGGCGTGGTTTCGTCCGCACAATCGCTCAGAAGACATCGAGAACCTGTACTTCGTGGGGGCAGGGACGCACCCGGGGGCCGGGGTGCCGGGGGTGCTGTCTTCGGCGAAGGCGGTGGAGCGAATCATTGCGGAGGAGGGGGGATGACGGCGGGGTGGCGATGGGGGTACCCGTGCGAGAACCGGACGCTGCGGGCGACGACGCTGCGAACGCTGCGGCTGGCGAACCTCTCGGCGGAGCGGGTGCGCGCGAGGGTGGAGGAGAACCTCGCGGACCTCGAGCTGATGCTTCGGTTCAATGCGGAGCGTGGCATTGGGCTGCTGCGCATCGGCCAGCAGCTGGTGCCGTTCGGTTCGCACCCGGCGTTCCCGTACGACTGGGCAGCGGAACATGGGCCGCGGCTGCGCGCCCTCGGGGAGCTGGCGCGAAGGGCAGGAATTCGGCTCTCGATGCACCCGGGCCAATACGTTGCGCCGGGGTCAGAGCAGCCGGCTGTGGTGGAGCGATCGCTCGCGGAACTGCGGTACTCGGCTCGGGTGCTGGACGGGCTGGGCGCAGAGGACGGCGTGATCGTGCTCCATGGCGGGGGTGCGGCCGGGGGCAAGGCTGCGGCCGCCGGGCGGCTCGCGACCGCGCTGGGGAGGGAGAAGGGGGTGCTGCGGTATCTCGCGCTCGAAAACGATGAGCGGACGTGGAGCGTCGCGGACCTGCTGCCGCTAGCGGGGGCGCTGGGCGTCCCGGTCGTGGTCGATACGCTGCACCACAGGTGGAACCCGGGCGGGATGACGCTGGCGGCGGCGCTGGAGGCAGCCTCCGCGACGTGGCAGACCCGGCAGAAGGTGCACCTTTCGAGCCAGTCGCCGGGAGGCCGCCCGGGGGCGCATGCAGAGATGGTCGAGCGGGAGGACCTGGAGCGATTGCGCGAAGCCGCCGGCACGCTGAGGCTGGACGTGATGGTCGAAGCGAAGGCAAAGGAGCTGGCGGTGTTCGCGCTGCTTGGGCGGGACGTCAGCGCTGGCGGGTGCCGGTGAGCGGGCGGCGGGGGCTGCCGCGGACGGCGGACCTCGGGCCGCGTGCGGGGCTTCGGGCGCTAGCCACGCTTCGGTGGGGTACTGCCGGGCTGTACGAGGCGCTGGAGATTGCTCGGGATGGGCTGGGGCCGGTGTTCGAGCTGGGATTCGGGCGATTTCGGCCGGTGGTCATCGGGTCGTCGGAGGGGCTGCGGGAGGCGCTGGTGCTGCAGCGGGAGGCGCTGTCGTGGCGCCCGGAAGGGGACCCGGTGGTTCGGCTCTTCCGGCGGAGCATCCTCGTGACAGACGGGCCTGAGCATGACGAGGCGCGAGCGGTGATGAGCGGGGCGTTCGAGGCGAGGGCGCTCCGCGAGGCGGCCCCGGAGATGCTCGCGATTGCGGACGACGAGCTGGACCGGTGGCCGGAGCAGGGGAAGGTCGAGGCGGTGGCCGCCATGCGGCGGATTGCGTGGCGGAGCTTCGAGCGGGTGTTCTTCGGCTACGACCTGCGGGGCCCGGAGCTCGAGGCGACACTGCCGGGCCTTTTGGCGGCGCTGCGGTACATCGGGCCGGGGGCCTGGGTGCTGCGCGGGGCGGCGGGGAGGCCGCCCCGCGAGGTGCGGCTGCTGGAGCGCCACATCCGGAAGGTCATCGCGCAGCCGCAGACCGGCGGCACCATGCTCGAGGCGCTGCGGGAAGCGTTCGGGACGGAACGGGTGCGGGACCACGCGCTGACGATGCTGATTGCGGGTCACGATACGAGCACGGCGCAGCTTTCGTGGGCGCTGCACCTGCTGGTCCGGAGCCGGGAGTGGCTGGCGCGCGCGACGCGGGAGGCACGCGCGGTGCCTGCGGCGGCGCTCGCGGGGGCTACGGCGGATGACCTGCCGGTCGTCGAGGCGGTCCTGCGGGAGGCGCTGCGGCTCTGGCCCCCAATCCACGCCGGCGCGCGACGGACGGTGCGGGAGTTTCAGGTGGACGGCTATGTGGTGCCCCCGGGGCAGCGGGTTATGCTTTCGTACCTGCTCGTGCAGCGGGACGGGACGCGGTGGCGCGAGCCGCTGGTGTTCGACCCGGGCCGATGGCTGGAGGGCAGGGGTGCGCCGGGGCCGTTCACGTGGGTGCCGTTCGGGGGTGGGCCGCGCAACTGCATCGGGGCCGGGTTTGCGCAGCTGGAGGGCCGGCTCGTGCTGGCGCGGGTCCTGCAGAGATTTGACCTTGCGGTGACGCGCCGGCCTCTGCGGGGAGCGATGGGGGCGACGCTCGAACCGCGCGGGGGGCTGCTGGGGGTGCGGCGGCGGTGACGTACGGTGCGTTCCTCGGGCTGTTCGTGCTCCCGCCAATCGTGACGCTGGCGGCGGGGGTGCTGCGGTGGCCGCCGCCGGTTCCGCGCCGGGAGCTCGCGGCCGGCATCGGGCTGCTGGCGGTGATAGCGGTGGTGTATACGACACCGTGGGACAACTACCTCGTAGCGACGGAGACGTGGACGTATCCCGAGGACCGCACGTGGGGCATCACGCTCGGGTGGGTACCGCTCGAGGAGTATTGCTTTTTCGTGCTGCAGACGGTGCTGACAGGGTTGTGGGTTGGGCTCTGGTTACGGGCAGGCGGGGGAACCGCACGGGGGCAGCGCGGCGGGGGCCTGCTGCGAGCGGGGAGCGCAGTGCTGCTGCTCGGGATTGCGGCGGCGGCTGGCGCTGCCGTTGCGGCGGGGCCGGCCTCGCTGCGGTACGGCGGGCTGATCCTTGCGTGGGCGGCACCCCCGCTGGCACTGCAGGCTGCATTCGGGGCCGACCTGCTCGCGGAACGATGGCGCACGGTGCTTCCGGGGTTTGCGGTGCCCACGGCGTACCTCGGTGCGGCCGACTCGCTGGCCATTGGTGCGGGGACGTGGCATATCACGGAACGGACATCCACGGGCGTGCTCCTGCCGGGAGGGCTGCCAGTGGAGGAGCTGCTGTTCTTCCTCGTGACGAATCTGCTGGTGACGTTCGGGCTCGTGCTGGTGCTCATCCCGGAAGGGCGTGCGAGGGCGCGGGCGATTGGGGCAGCTGTGCGGGGGAGACTGCAGACTGCGGAGGGCATATGAGAGGCGGCTGGCCGCTGGCCGGGTATGCGCTCGGGATGCTGCCGTTCGCCGCCTGGGCTGCGCGAGCGCGGGGGGTGGACATCCGGGCCGTGGGGGACGGGAACCCGGGGGCCGCGAACGCGTGGAAGGGCGCGGGGCGGCTGGCGGGCGGAGCGGCAGCGGTCGCGGACTGGGCGAAGGCCGCGGTCCCGGTAGCACTCGCGCTCCGCCGTGGCGCTTCGGGGGTAGAGCTGGCGGCTGCGGCGATTGCGCCGGTCCTCGGGCATCGGACGAGCCCGCTGCTGGGCGGGCGCGGCGGCAAGGGGCTGGCGCCGACGTTCGGCGCCTGGACGGCGCTGGGCGGGCCGTGGTCGGCGGCGGCGTTTGGGGGAGCGCTGGCCTTCGGCTACGGGGTGCTGCGGCTGCGGGAGGGCTGGGCGGTAGCGGCGGGAGCGCCCGCGCTCCTGACGGCGCTGTGGAGCCGGCCGGGACGGCGGGCGTCAACGGCGGCGGTGTGGGTCCTGACGACCGCGTCGCTGGGGTGGGCGTACCGGGACCGGTTCGGCTGGCCGCCGTTCCGGGAGCGATAGGGTGCGGGGTGTGCTCGGACGGGCGGCGCGTGCTGCGCGGGGCGCGGCGGGCAGCGAGCGCGGAGTGCTGGTTTACCTCGGGCTGGTGCTGGCCAACACGGCGTGGAACCTGCGGCGCATTGCGGTGCTTGCGCCGGGTGAGCGGCCGCGCGGGTGGCAGCCGGAAGCCGCGGTGCTGGTGCCCGCGCGGAACGAGGTGCGGAACATCGAGCGGTGCGTGTCGAGTCTCCTTGCGCAGGCTTGGCCGCGGCTGCGGGTCATCGTGCTCGACGACGGGTCAAGCGATGGGACGGGGGAGGTTCTGGAACGGCTTCAGCGGGAGCAGCCCCGGCTCGCCGTGCTGCGGGGCCAGCCGCTGCCCGGCGGTTGGCTGGGGAAGCCGTGGGCGTGTGCGCAGCTGGCGGAGGCGGCGGGCGAGGCTGAGCTCTTGGTGTTCGCGGATGCGGACACGTGGCACGAGCCGGGCATGGTCGCGGCCGCGGCGGCAGCGATGGAGCGGGAGGGGCTGGAGATGCTTTCGGTGGTGCCACGGCAGGAGCTTGGCGGGGCGTGGGAGCGGTGGACAGTCCCGCTCATTCCGTGGGCGCTGGTGACACACCTTTCGCCGGCGGCTGCGCAGGTCCTGGGGTTTGCGCCGGCCGCCGGGGCCGTCGGGCAGGTAGTCGCGATTCGGCGGGAAGCGTACCGGCGAATTGGGGGGCACGGGGTCGTACGGGGAGCGGCGGCAGAAGACGTGGCACTGGCGCGGGCGGCGACGCGGGCGGGGTTGAGGTGGCGGATTGCGGCGGGTCACCGGGTGAGCGCATGCCGGATGTATCACGGACGGCGGGAAGCGCTGGCGGGGCTCGAAAAGAACCTGCTGCCGGCGATGGGGGGCCGGGCTGTGCCGTTCCTGCTTGCGTGGGCGTGGCTCGTGCGGGCGTATGCTCTGCCGCCGGCGTTGGCGGCGGCCCGGGCGGCGCGGGGAGACTGGCGGCGGGCGGCGGCGCCGGCCGCAGCGGCGGGGCTCGGTGCTGCGTCGTGGCTGCTGGCGGCGCGGAAGTTTGGACTGCCGCGGCGAGTGGTGCTGGAGTGGCCGCTGGCCACGGTCGTTTGCGCGGGGGCGGCAGTGCGGTCTTGGCAGGCCTGGCGGAAGGGCGCGGCGACGTGGAAGGGGCGGCGGCTGGCGAGGTGACGGGCTCCCGCGCGGTCAGGGTGCGCGTTCGGCGAGGACGACGGTTCGGAAGGGGTAGTTGCCTTCGTCGGGGGGGCCGCTGCAGGTCATGAGGACGATGCTTTCGCGGCCTTCGAGACCGCGGAGGAGCGCGCCCATGTCGACGGCGGCGAGGGGGTAGTCGACGACGGAGACGACGCGGTAGCGGTGCACGGCGCCATCGGTGAGGGAGACGGTGACCTCGTCGCCGGCCGCGAGGGTTGCGAGGCGGTAGAAGACGCCGGGCTGGCCGCCATACTCGTAGTGGGCGGCGAAGAAGGTCGAGTCACCCGTGCCGGGGAGGCTGGTGTAGGCGGGGTTCCAACCGACGGTCCGGGTGTCCTGGGGGACGTCGAGGCGGCCGTAGGCGTCGAGCCCGAGCCGGGCGACGGGGGCGGAGAGGACGCCGATGGCCGGGATGGCGATGGAGGCGATGTCGACACCGACGGGAGGGGGCGGGGGTATGGGTTCGGCGGCGTCTTTGCCGTAGCGCTCGATGGCGCGCTCGAGTTCGGATATGAAGCGGTCGTCGACGCGAGAGGGGAGTCCGGTGAGGGTATCGCGGCCGACGTAGCGGAGCTCCGGGGCGAAGGGCGGGACATCGCCGGGCGCGGCGGCAGTCGCGGCAGGGAAGGAGGCGAGCGCGGTGCTGCAGACGAGCGCGGCGATGAGGAGGGAGCTGCGGCCGGTCACGGAGGGAGTTTAGCGCGAAGCGACGTGGGCGGCTGTTTTGGGGTTGATTGTGGTAACTTTTTGCTGCTACGCTCGTTCTATTCTGGTGAAGGCGCGTTGTCGCCGGGAGGGTACATCGTGTCAGGCGTAAACAACCCGTTCGGCGCAGGTCGTTCCCGCCATTCGGGGAGCCATCGTCGGTTGTAGTTCACCGCATCGGCTGAGCGGCAAGAGCCGTACCGATTGCGGTACGGCTCTTTTCTTTTTCGCCGTATCTCTGGCCGACTGGACGGTTCTGCTGAGCGATTGAACCGAGGTATTCGCCTTGCAATTTCCCTGCTGTCGCTGCAGGGGGAGTGGTCTTTTGTTCACCAGGAGTTGACGATATGTTTCAGCTTTTTATGGCGCGAACTGCGCGCGAGACTGCATGGATGAGCGGGAAGGAGCTGGGCGACGATGTCGAACGGAGGCCCGGTTTTGCGCACCGGGTGGTGCTGGCGACGCTCCGGCGGGAGAGGCGCGCTCGCGATGCGGCGCGGGCGGAGGCGGGCGCCGGCCCGGCTGCCGCGGGGCGGGAGCTCCCGGCGGAAGCGGAGTGACGGGTTCGCGGAGGGCGCAACAGGAGAGGGCATCCCTGTGCGGGATGCCCTCTCCTCGTTTCGAAGCCGGGAGGTCAGGCCCGGGCGGCCTGCTCGAGCCTTCCGTTGATGTGCTTGCGTTCGAAGGTGGCCTTGCGGAGGTCGGCAAGGTAGTTGTCGACCTGGAGCTGGCGGAGTTCGCGGAGCTGGCGGCGACCCTCGTCGATGTTGGCGACGCCGCCGCCGAGGAGGATGGCGAGCGGTTCGCTGACGGCAGGGTCCACCCAATCTTTGCCCATGCGGGATTCGGCTTTGTTGAAGTAGAGGTTCTGTTCGTCGCGGCGGTCGGGAAGCTTGAAGAGCATGTGCTTCATGCGCTCGATGTGGTAGTCGAGCATGCGCTTGCGGTCGCGTGCGACGAAGCGGTAGAGGTCGCGTTCCAGCTCGTTTTGTGCGAACCGGTCACCCTGGGAGAAGAGGGTGTAGAGCATGGAGTCCTGGACGAAGAGGATGGCGGCCAGCTCGGGGAAGGAGCGGGCTTCTTTTGCGACCCGGGAGAAGTCGGTGGGTGCCTGAAGGCCGAGGCCGCCGCCGTTGGCGAGGGCGCGCTTGCGGAACGCCTCGCTGTGGCGCGCGAGGTCGTAGATGATGGTGGAGAGGAAGAGCTTGAGTTCGAGGAAGCCGTAGGAGATTTCGGGGAGCCAGCCGGACCAGAGGGCGCCGGTGAAGTAGGCGCGTTCGCTCTGTTCGGTCATGAACTGGCAGACGGCACGCTCGAGGTCGTGGGGGAGGGGTTCGAGGCTGTTCCAGTTGAGGTCGGTAGCGGAGACCCAGCGGTCGCGGATGGCCTCTTCGTAGAGGGGGACGCAACAGTCGGCCCAGACGAGGGCTTTTTCGAAGATGGTGTACCCCATGTCTTCGACGATGGGGTTGGGGTAGGAGCCGCGGGCGATTTCGGAGCGGTTGGTCCAGACGTCGGGGACGTCGCCGTAGGTGCCGATCATGAGGTCGGCGATGGTGAGCCCCATGGCGGGGTCTTTCGGGCGAGCGCGGATGCCCCATTCGGTGGGGACGTTCATCCAGGAGAGGTCGCGGGGGATGGCAGCCTGGCCGCCCTGGAGGAATTCCTTGGCGCGCTCTCCGTCGACGCCAGCGCGGAGGGCCTGCCAGATGACCTGGAGGGAGTGGCCCTTGGAGAGGGCGAGTTCGATGAGGCCGTCTTCCCAGCCGAGCTCGCGGGCTTTGTCGCGGGCCTCCTGGGGGATTTCGACCTGGGTTGCCTGGGCGGCGCGGGCGAGGGCTTCTCCAGTGGACACGGGCTACCTCCGGGGCGTGCAGGGTAAGGGCCGCAAGGGTGCGGCCGGTTACGGCAAGGGGCGGCTGGGCTGGCGTCAGGCCGGGTCGAGGAACTGGGCCATGAGGGGCCCGAGGCGCTGGCGACGGTCTCCGAGGCCGGCGACGGTGAGCCGGTGGACGTACTCGTTGATCTGGCGCTTGCGGAGGAGGAGGAATTTTTGGAGGCCTTCGTCGAATTTGTCGACGCCGCCGCCGAGGAGGATGCAGAGGGCTTCGAAGACGGGCGGGAAGGTGACATCGCCGGAGCCGCCGCCGGCGGCGTCGCCTTCGGCTTTATCGAGGTAGTGATGAATCTCCTCGCGGCGCTCGGGTTCGGTATCGAGGACGTACTTGAGGTGCATGACGCCGAAGGCGAGGTGGCGGGATTCGTCCTGGGCGCTCATGCGGAAGATGCGCTTGTCGGCTTCGGTCTGGCCGATGAGCTCGCCCATGCGGAACATGGACTGGACGAAGCCCTCGGCCTGGACGTGCATGAGGACGGACATTTCGGTGAAGTCGCGTGCTTCGATGAGGGTGCGGAGGCCGAGGCCGGCGCCCTGCGCGAGGAGGCCGCCGCCGTTGGCGAGGGCGCGCTTGCGGAAGACGTCGGTGTGGCGGGCCTCGTCCATGATCTGGGTCATGAGGAAGAGGCCGGCTTCGAAGTCCTGGGCGGAGACGAAGGGCATCCACTGGCCGGGCACGTCGCCGGCGATGAACTCGACTTCGGTGAGCATGGTGGCGAGCTGGCACATGGCGCGCTCGAGCTCATCGGGGAGGGGTTCGAGGGTGTCCCACGGGATGTCGCGGGCGGAGCTCCACTGCCGCTGGGTGGCTTCTTCGTAGAGCATGAGGCAGTTTTCGGCCCAGACGTCGGCTTTGGACTGGTAGTTGGGGCCGAAGCGCTGTGCGCCGGGGCGCGGGATGGCGCCGCGCATGCGGTAGGTCATGTCGCCGGCGCCGCGGGCGGAGTCGGCGTAGCGGCCGAGGTTGATCTCCTTGAGGGTGAGGCCCTTTTTGCCGGGCTCGGCGGAGGTGGCGTCCTCGTAAAGGTCGAGCCAGGACAGGTCGAGGCCGGATTCGGTGGTGGGGTTGGCTGCCATGCGGTTCTCCTGGGGCCGGCGTCTATGTCCGCGATAGCCTACATCTTGGGGAGGCGGTTTGGAAGGCAGCGGCTACCGGGGGGTAAATTTGGGTGGGGCGAAGCTTCGAAATGGCGGCGGGCGGGCTGGTGTTATTCGTCCTTTCACCTCTTTTCCACCGGGCGGGAGCAGCCGATACCTCCAGTAGAAACCGGGAGGACACGACGATGACACGGTTGGAAAAGGCCTGTCCGTTTACTGCGGCGACACGGGCGAGTCACTGTGAGCGGTGCTGGACGGCGCATGGCGGGGTGCCGCCGTGCGTGGCGGCGTATCTCGGCGGCCAGGGGCCTGCGGAGGGCGTGGTTCGGCTGGAGGTGCCGGGGCGGAAGTCGGCGCGAAAAGCGGCCTAGCTGGCGGATTGGGGAGGCTGGGTGAGGCGGGCGCGCAGGATGCGAGCGGCGTCGTCCGCCCAGGCGAGGAAGGATTCGACGAAGGTGATGCCGGCGCGGAGGGTGAGGTAGGGCCCGAGGAACGCGGGCGGCACGGCTTCGGGGTGGGCGCCTTCGAAGGCGGCTTCGATGGCGCGGTAGGCAGCGAGGCGCTCTTCCTGTTGACGGCGGTGCTGTTCGAGGGCGGCGAGGGCGGCGGCGGGGTCGACGAGCCCGTAGCTCCAGACTTTGACGAGGAATTCGTCCTTGGTGAGGGTGAGGGGCGAGGGGGTGAGGACCCACGCGGTGAGCTCGTCGAGGCCGCGGGAGGTAATGGTGTAGACGCGCTTGTCGGGGCGGCCGGCCTGTGGCACGGCGCGGCCGATCACGAGGCCCTCGGATTCGAGGCGCGCGAGCTCGGGATAGATTTGCTGTGCGCGGGCGTGCCAGAAGTAGCCGACGGATTGTTCGAAGCGGCGGGTGATTTCGTAGCCGGAGAGCTCGCCGCTGGTGAGCAGGCCGAGGATGGCGAAGCGGAGGGACATAGGCGGGAGTTTGGGGGGTGTGGCGGAGATGTGCCAGTGGAATTTCCCGGGACGACGGGGCGTGCCATGATCTGGGAGCCATGCCGAAACAGGTCAAGAATGTAGCCAGCGACGACTATTTGACGGCGATTTACCGGATGAGCCACGACGAGGGGCAGGACGTGATTGCGGTGCGGCTCGCGGACCGGCTGGAGATCACGCCACCTTCGGTGGCCGGGATGCTGAAGCGGCTGATGCGGGACGGACTGGTGAGTATTGATGCGAAGAAGGTGATTCACCTGACGCCGGAGGGGTTCCGGCGGGCCGAGCAGATGGTGCGGCGGCATCGGCTGGCGGAGTGCCTGCTGACGGATGTGCTGAAGGTGGACTGGTGGCGGGCGTACGAGGAGGCGCACCTGCTGGAGCACGGGATCTCGGACATCACGGAGCGGAACCTGTACGAGATGCTGGGGAGGCCGCAGAAGAGCCCCTTCGGGTACCCGATCCCGGGCCCGGGCGCGCCGCGGAAGCTTTCGATGGTGACGCTCGGGGACCTGAAGGAGGGGCAGGAGGCGGCGATCGACCGGGTCTATGAAGAGGAGGAGCAGCTGCTCCAGTTCTTTGACGAGGAGGGCATCCGGCCGGGGGTTCGGGTGGTGGTGGAGGAGGTTGCGCCGTACCGGGGGACGATTACGGTGCGAGTCGGGGAGCGACGGGTGGTGCTGGGAACCCCGGTGGCGAACAAGATCTGGGTGGTGCCGCCGGGGAAGAGCGCTGGAGAAACATCCCGGTAACGCTTCACCCGGGGCGACCGACAGCCGACAACCAGTACGTGGAACCTTTTCAGCTGCGGGAGGCGCGGGGCCCGATGCGGGTCCTCGTGGTGGAGGATGACCCTGCGCTTGGGCGGCTCATCCAGCTCGTGCTGGGACAGCATCTTGCCGAGGTGCGGCTGGCGAGGTCGGGGGCGGAGGCGGTCGCGGAGCTGACGGCGGGGCAGTTCGACGCGGTTGCCTCGGACATCAGCCTCCCGGATATGTCGGGGCTCGATGTGATTGCGGAGGCGAGGAAGCTTGCGCCGGGGGCGGGGATTGTTGCGATTACCGGGTTCGTGGATGTTGATACGGCGGTGCGGTCGATGAAGGCTGGGGCGGACGATTTCCTGGGGAAGCCGTTCGATGCGGAGATCCTCTGGCATGTGCTGAACAAGGCAGCGGACAACCGGGCGCGGCACATTGCGGCGGAGCAGGCGGCGGTGTACCGGCAGCTTGCGTACACGGACGCGCTGACGGGGTGCCCGAATCGGCGGTTCATCGATGAGTTCCTTGCGGATGCGGTGTTCCAGGCGCGGAAGCTGGGGCGGCCGCTTTCGGTTGCGTATCTCGACATCGACAACTTCAAGCTGTTGAACGACTTCGTGGGGCACGAGGAGGGGGACCGCGTGCTGCAGCGGGTGGTTCGGGCGCTTTCGGCGCACATCGAGCCGCCGGGGCAGTTCGGGAGGTTTGGCGGGGACGAGTTCGTGGTGGTGTTGCCGGGGACGGCGGAAGACGGGGCGCGCCGCCTGATGGAGCGCGTGCGGCGGGCGATTGGGCAGATTGAGGTCACGAACGGCGCGCGGGTGACGCTTCCGACGCGGGTGTCGGTGGGGGTGGCGGCGCTCCGCGAGGGGCAGTCGCCGCGGGACCTGGTGGCGGAGGCGGAGGACGCGATGTACCTGGACAAGGCGGTGACCCCGGCGGTGGTAAGCGGGGCGATGGAGCGCGCGCTGGCCCAGGAGGATGCCCTGTTGAAGGCGGGGAACGTCAAGGCGCTCCGGAACCTGGTGAAGGCCATCGACCGGCGCGATTCGTACACAAGGTTTCATAGCGACCACGCGACCCAGGCGGCCATTCGCCTGGGGACGGAGCTGGGGCTGCCGGAGGAGGTGATGCGGGCGCTGGCGATTGGGGGGCCGATTCACGACCTCGGCAAGATTGTGGTGCCGGACGAGATTCTCCGGAAGCCGGGGCCGCTGACGCTGGAGGAGCGGCGGGCGATGGAGGAGCACCCGGTGATGGGAGCGGCGATTACGGCGGCGGTGACGGACCTCGACTCGGTGGTGAACCTGGTGCGGCACCACCACGAGCGGTATGACGGCGAGGGGTACCCGGGGAGATTGAAGGGTGCGGAGGTGCCGCTGGCGACGCGGCTGTTCAGCATCGCGGATGCTTTTTCGGCGATGACGACGGACCGGCCGTATCGGAAGGGGCTGACGCTGGAAATGGCGGTGGAGGAGATCCGGCGGGGGCGGGGGAAGCAGTTCGACCCGGAGCTCGCGGAGGCGTTTGCGGCGATGGTGGAGCGGGACGCCTCGAACGAGGCGCAGGGGCAGGCTGCGTGAGCCGGGCCGCGCAGGCAGCGGCTGGGGGGATGGCGGCGTGGTGCGCGGCGGAGCTGGTGCTGCGCGCGGCGACGGGGACGCTGGCGGGGTGGTGGTCGGCAGCCTGGGCTGGGGCTGCCGCGCTGGCGGTGCTTGCGCTGGCACGGCGGGGCTGAATCGGAGGGCGAGAAGGGCTACACTCCCGGGGCGCCGGGTCGAGCCCGGCAGGGAGGGAGTCTGCATGGCGCGTTTGCCGTTCGCGAGCCGTGACGAGCTGCCGGAGCAGCTCCGGTACGTGTGGGACCGGAATGCCGAGGGCCGGGAGCTGCCGAACATCTTCCGGACGATGGCGAACAATCCGGAGGTGTGGCGGGCCTACCTGCGGCTGGGAAACGGATTGTGGAATCACTGCGGCCTCGATGTTGCGACGCGCGAGCTGGTGATCCTGCGAACGGCGATCCTGCACCACAGCCAGTACGAGTGGCACCAGCACGTGCGCATCGGGAGGCGGGCGGGACTGACGGATGAAAAGATCGTGGCGCTCCACCACTGGAAAGGGAGCCCGCTGTTTGGCGAGGTGGAGCGGGCGATTCTCGAGTACGTGGATGCGGTGAATGCCTCGGGGCACCCGCCGCAGGAGGTGCATGACCGACTGGCGGCGCTGGTGCCGCCGGGCACGATGGTCGGGGTGAACCTGCTGACCGGGTTCTACGGGATGACGGCGGGCTTCCTCGCTGCGATGGAGGTGGAGCTGGAGGAGCCGTTCGTAGGGTGGCAGCTGCAGGGCTAGCTGTTCATCGAGCGGGTGCAGTATCGGGGTATCCGGCGAGAGCAGGAGGATGGCGATGCAGGCTGCGGCGACTGGGGCGATTGGGCCAGAACGACCCGGGGGCCAGGGGCTGGACCCGCACCAGGAGGAGTCGGGGAACCGGGCGATTTACCAGCTGCTGACCACGGAGGAGGGGAGGGCATGGACGGATTTCGTGGCGACGGCGCGGCAGGGGAGGGACGGCTCATGGCGGTACGAGGCGTGGGCGCTGCGCGGGATGGTGCGCTGGGTGCGGAGGTTCGCGCCGGGCGGCGGGTACGTCTATGAAGTCGTGGAGGTGGCGGGCGAGAACCCGCTGGAGCGGCAGGACTACCGGGCGCTGGCGACATACGAGGAGGAGCTCGCGGCGGCAGGGAACCCGGAGGATGTGCAGCGGGCGTTCATCGAGCCGGAGCGGCTGACGTATCCGTATGCGTATGAACGGATTTCGCAGCTGTTCGACAGCCCCAATGCGCCGGACCTGGTGGTGAACCCGAAGAGTTATGCGTACGGGCGTCAGCCGGGGCAGCATGGCGCGCTCGACGTGGTGCAGTCGCGGTCGCCGCTGGTGTTTTCGGGGCCGGGGGTGAAGCGCGGGGCGGTGGTCGATGCGGCGGCGAGGCAGGTCGATGTGGCGCCGACGATTGCGCACCTCATGGGGTTTCCGCGCATCGATGGGCGGGACATCACGGGACGGACGTCTACGGAGCGGGGGGTTGCGCCGGACGTGTACCTGCTGCGGCAGGATGGGCGGGTGCTGGAGGAGGTGGTGGATGCGGGGTCGGGGCGGCCGGAGCGTGTCTACCTCGTGCTGCTGGATGGGCAGTCGCACACCGAGCTGCTGTACCGGCTGGAGCGCGAGCCGGGGGCGATTCCGAATCTCCGAAGGCTGATCGAGCGGGGGTGTTTGCTGCGGTACGGGAGCATCACGAACTTTCCCAGCATCACGTGGCCGAGCCACAACACGATTGGGACGGGGGTGTGGTGCGGGCATCACGACATCGTGAACCCGACGTACTACCTGCGGAGCAGGCGGGAGGTGATTTCGCCGCAGGGGCAGCAGTTCGGTACGGCGCAGTTCCTGAACCCGGAGGTGGAGACGCTGTTCGAGGCGTTCAAGCGGGTGCTGGGGCCGGGGGCGTTCACGGCGTCGGTGAATGAGCCCTGTACGCGGGGTGCCGACCACGCATCGCTGGAGCGGCGGCTGGTTGGGGAGCGGGGCCGGCTGGTGGCGCTGACGAAGGAGACCGAGCACGAGATCAATCCGCGGTGGGCGGAAGAGCTGGAGGAGGAGGGGCATCGGCTGCAGGGGCAGATCGACAACCGGGGACTTGCGCAGGCGCGGCTGCTGTTCCTCGACGAGAGCCACCCGACGCCGGTGTTCGTCTATCACGAGTTCGCGCAGCCGGACAGCTCGGCGCACGAGTACGGACCGCACCACGAGGGGGCGCGGGCAGCGCTGGACGAGACCGACCGGCGGGTGGGGCACATCGTGCGGACGCTGGATGAGCTCGGACTGTTCGAGTCGACGCTGTTCGTCATCACGACCGACCACGGGATGGCGACGCAGAACGTGGAGCTGCGGGCGAATCCCGCGCGCATTCCGCAGCGTGAGGGCATGGCCGCGGTGACGGCGGAGCCCTGTATCTACCTGCGGGACCTGCGGGTGGAGGTGGAGGTCACGGCGGACGGGAGGACGGCCCGGTTCGCGGTGCTCGACAACGATGCCGACGAGCGGGGGGATCACCCGCCGGTGGAGGACGCGCGAATTATCGTGACGGACCGGAAGGACGGGGTGGTTGCCGAGCTCCGCACGGGGCCGGACGGGCGGGCGGCGTGCGGCATCCCGGCGGAGCTGGAGCCGGGGGAGCTGCTGGCGGCTGTGCACGCCGAGGGGTTCAACGCGCGGCACCTGCGGCTGGACGGCGCGAATGTCTGCATCGACCTGCGGGAGGTGCTGTACGGGGCGGGATGAAGGGACCCTGCGGCCGCCATGCTAGACTGGGCCCGTGGCGTTCAGCGTGGAGGACGTGCAGGATCTCATTCGCCTGCTGGCCGAGCGGCCGGAGTGGCGGGCGCAGCTGCGCCCGCTCATCCTCGGGGACGAGTTCGACCGGCTGCCGCGCATCGTTCAGGAGCTGGCGGAGGCGCAGCGTCGGACTGAACAGCGGACCGAGGAGCTGGCGGAGGCGCAGCGCCGGACTGAACAGCGGACCGAGGAGCTGGCGGAGGCGCAGCGCCGGACCGAACGGCAGGTGCAACAGCTCGCGGCGCGGGTCGATGACCTGACCGCGCGGATGGAGCGCGTCGAGCAGCAGATCGAGAAGCTCGTGACGGCAATCGATGCCCTGCGGGGGGAGGTGCAGCGGGCGCACCAGCGGCTGGATGCAGAGTTCGGCTTCCTGTACGAGATGCGGTTCGAGCGGCGGGCGCCATCGCTCTTTGGAACGTGGCTCCGCAAGCCGCGCGTGGTGACACTGAGCGACCTCGACCTCGTCGACCAGGCCGAGGACGAGGGGCGGCTGGACGAGCGCGACCTCGCGGAGCTGCGCTCGCTCGACCTCGTGCTCGAAGGGAAGGACCGGCAGGACCCCGAGCAGCGGCCCGTGCTGCTGGCCGTGGAGGTTTCGCGGACGGTCGATGCGAATGACGTGAGCCGGGCGGTGAATCGGGCGCGCATCCTGGAGAGGGCCGGGTACCGCGCGCGGCCGGCGGTCGGGGGTCGAACGATTGACGAGCAGACGCGGGGGCTCGCTGAGGCGGCGGGGGTGCTGGTCCGCGTGGTCGATGACGCGGTGGCCTGACTGGCCGCTTGCCTCACCTTCACGTGCACGGTAGATAGAACGGTACAGCAGCAGCCGGGACCGCGCGGCGGCCCGGACTTTTCGCACGCAGAAAGGCACAGGATTGCACGACTATTCGAAGGTTCTCCCGCAGGCAACGCCGGAGACCCAGCCGTACTGGGATGGGTTGAAGGAAGGCAAGCTGATGCTCCAGCGCAACAAGGAGACGGGGCGGGCGTACTTCCCGCCGCGGCCGTTCGACCCGCGCGACCCGTTCGCGGAGGTGGAGTGGTTCGAGGCGAGCGGCAAGGGGCGCTTGCTGAGCTATGTGATCAGTCACCGGCCCCCGCCGGGGTTCGAGGCGCCGTTCGCGATTGCGGTGGTCGAGACGGATGAGGGGGTGAAGATGATGACGAACATCATCGACTGCCCGCAGACGCCGGAGGCGCTACAGCTGGATATGCGGCTGGAGCTGGCGCCGACGAAGGTGAACGACGAGGTCACGCTGCCGACGTGGCGGCCGGCGAAGGAGGCGTAGGGATGCCGAAGCCAGGCAGTGTGGCGATTGTCGGCGCGGCGGAGCTGGTTTCGCCGGAAGGGCGGTTCCCGGAGCTTTCGCAGCTGGGCCTGCATGCGCGGGCGGCGATCATGGCGATGAAGGAGGCGGGGCTGAAGCCCTCGGACATTGACGGGGTGGCGTGCGCGGGCGCGAGCCCGACGGAGGTGGCGTTCTACCTCGGGATTACGCCGACGTACGTGGATGGGACGGCGGTCGGCGGGTGTTCGTTCATGATTCATGTCCGGCACGCGGTGGCGGCGATCGAGTCGGGGCTGGCGAAGACCGTGCTGATCACGCATGGGGAGAGCGGGCGCTCGGGCATCGGTCGGGGGGGCTTCGGGTTCGCCCGGCAGTCGCTCAACGCGCAGTTCGAGGGGTGGACGGGGCCGATGGGGCCGCCGACGATGTTCACGGTCCCGGTGCTGCGGTACATGAAGACGTACGGGGTGACGGAGGAGCACCTCGCGATGGTGGCGGTGGTGCAGCGGGAGTATGCGGCCCGGAACCCGAACGCGATGATGAAGGACCCGATCACCGTGGAGGACGTGCTGAACTCGCGGATGATTGCGTATCCGTTCCGGCTGCTGATGTGTTGCCTCGTGACGGACGGGGGCGGTGCGCTGATCCTGACGTCATCGGACCGGGCGAAGGATTTCCCGACGAAGCCGGTGTACATCCTCGGGACTGGCGAGAGCGTGGAGACGCCGATGGTGAGCCAGATGGAGGACTTCACGAGCTCGCGGGCGTTTCGCGTGGCGGGTCCGCGGGCGTTTCAGGAGGCCGGCATCACGCACGACGATGTGGACCACCTGATGATCTATGACGCTTTCGCGCATCTGCCGCTGTACGGGCTCGAGGACCTCGGGTTCGTCGGTCGGGGCGAGGCGGCGCAGTTCATCTGGGAGGGGAACACGCGGGCCGACGGCAAGCTGCCGCTCAATACGAACGGCGGGGGCCTAAGCTACACCCACTCGGGGATGTACGGGATGTACGCGCTGCAGGAGAGCGTGCGGCAGTGCCGGGGCACGGCGCCGGCGCAGATCCCGGGGGTGAAGGTGAGCGTGGCGCACGGGGTCGGCGGGATGTTCGCGGCCTCGGGGACGGTGGTGCTTTCGAACGAGCGGCCGTAAGGTTCACCGACAACGACAGGATCGACGGGGCGGGCCGCGGCGGCCCGCCCCGCAGCATGCAGCAGGAGGCTGGAGATGCCGCTCGTGATCGGGCTCGCGGGGACGATCGCCGCGGGGAAATCAACCGTGGCGCAGCTGCTGGTGGAGCGCGGGGCGCACCATTGCGATGCGGACAAGCTCGTGCATCGGCTGTACGACCCGGGCACGCCGGGGTTTGCGCGGGTGGTGGAGGCGTTCGGTGAGGAGGTGGTGGGGCCGGATGGGTACATCGACCGGAAGGTGCTCGGGGCGAAGGTGTTTGGCAAGCCTGAGGAGATGAATCGGCTGACGCGGGCGATTGGGTCGATTACGGAGGCGGTGAAGGGGGTCATCGACGGCTGGCGGGCGGAGCTCGGGGACGACGCGGTGTGTGTGATGGAGGCGGTGAACCTGATGGAGCCGGGGTATGCGCGGTGGTGCGACCAGACGTGGCTGATCGGTGTGGATGACGACATTGCGCGGCGGAGGCTCATCGAGACGCGGGGGATGACGGAGGCGGAAGCGAACCAGCGGCTGGCGAGCATGGTGCCGCTCGAGGTGCGTGCACCGGGGGCGGACTGGGTGTACCGGAACAACGGGACGCTGGAGGAGCTGCGTGCGGCGGTGTACGGGGAGCTCGACCGGCTGCTTGCGAAGCGGGCGGCGGGGGAGACGCTGGAATCGCGGTTCCCGGCGTGGTGGGCGGCGTTTCTCGAGAAGAACCGGGAGCGGCTGAAGCAGACGGGTGTGACGATCCCGGATGGCGAAGCGAAGAGCTGAGGGCTGCGGCGGCATGGCGGGAGGGGCGATGCTTCGGTAGCATCTCCGCGCACAGTACTCGCAACGAGGAGAGGCTCATGGCTGACGAAGGCTTCGAGTTCCCGGTCGACCGGACGCAGGTGATGCTGTTCGCGCGGTCGCTGCTGGACATTCGCCCTGAATACTGGGACCCGAATGACCCGGCGACGAAGGCTGTGGGCGGCATCACGGTGCCGCCGACGTTCGTGCAGTGCAGCGCGCACTGGCAGCCAGACTACCCCCTGGACCTGACGCGACCCCGGAAGGAGCCGCGGCAGCCGCGGCCGGAGGGGCAGGGCGGCGGCGGGCTTGGCCGCGGCCTGCATGCTGAGCAGCACTATGAGTACCACCACCCGATTTATGTCGGAGACACGCTGACGGTGACGACGCGTCCCGGGCGGCGGTGGGAGAAGGAGGGCCGGCGGGGCGGCAAGCTCTCGTTTTCGGAGACGATTACGGAGTACCGGAACCAAGATGGTGTGCTCTGCGTGACCGCGATCAGCGTGGGCGTGCAGACCGAGAAGGCTGTGGAGCAGTAGGAGGAGATCGATGCCGCTGCAGGTTGGCGATACGCGGGAACAGGTCGTCATCGAGAAGATCAACCGGACGCACATCGTGAAGTACGCGGGGGCGAGCGGCGACTTCAACCCGATCCACCACGATGAGGTATTCGCGAAGGAGGTGGCCGGGTACCCTTCGGTGTTTGCGCACGGGATGCTCTCGATGGGGCTGACGGGGCGGGCGCTGACGGACTGGCTGGGCGTGACGGCGCTGAAGCGCTACGGAGTGCGGTTCACGCGGCAGGTGTGGCCGGGCGACACGCTGACGGCGAAGTTCGAGGTGACGAAGGTCGAGGATGGCCTGGCGACGATCAAGGTGACGACCGTGAACCAGAACGGGGAGACGGTGATCGAAGGCGAGGCGGTGGCGAAGGCGGACGCGGTGTAGCGTCGCTGGGAAGAATCGGCCAGATGGGACGGCCCGGCACCGTGGTGGTGCCGGGCCGCGTTGCGTCGCGGGGTCGGTCAGTCGCCGAGGCGAGGGGCGGGAACGGCGGGGTGGACGCCGGGGCCGAGGACGCGGTCGTCGCGCTCGCGGCGGAGGCGTTCGACGACGGCGTCGAGGGGAACGGAGCCCTGGTCGCCTTCGCCGCGGACGCGGAGGGAGACGGCGCGGGCCTCGGCTTCGCGGTCGCCGACGATGAGCATGTAGGGAACCTTTATGAGCTGGGCATCGCGGATCTTGGCGTTCATCCGTTCGTTGCGGTCGTCGACGTCGACGCGGAGGCGGTGGGCGCGGAGCGCGGCGGCGACCTCGCGGGCGTAGGGGTGGTGGCGGTCGGCGATCGGGATGACGACGGCCTGGGTGGGCGCGAGCCAGAGCGGGAAATTGCCCTCGTACTCTTCGATGAGGAGGGCGACCATGCGCTCCATGGTGGAGATGATGCCGCGGTGGACGATGATGGGCTGGCGGCGGGAGCCGTCCTCGGCGATGTATTCGAGGCCGAACTGGCGGGGGAAGTGGAAGTCGACCTGGATGGTGGCGAGGGTTTCTTCCTTGCCCTGGGCGGTCATGAACTGAACGTCGATTTTGGGGCCGTAGAAGGCGGCCTCGCCTTTTGCGGGGAAGTATTCGAGGCGGAGGCGGTCGAGGACGCGGCGGAGGAGGGCTTCGCCTTTTTCCCACATTTCGGGGTTGTCGACGTACTTCTCTTTGTCGTCGGGGTCGCCGAGGGAGAGGCGGTAGCGGTAGTTGCGGAGGCCGAGGACGCCGTAGGCGTGTTCCATGAGCTGGAGGACGCCTTCGACTTCGGCTTCGACCATCTCGGGGTCGGTGCAGAAGATGTGGGCGTCGTTGAGGGTCATGATGCGGACGCGGCTCATGCCGGTGACCTGGCCGCTTTTTTCCCAGCGGTGCATGTTGCCGAATTCGGCGATGCGGATAGGGAATTCGCGGTAGGAGTGGAGGTCGGCGGCGAAGACCATGATGTGGGAGGGGCAGTTCATGGGGCGGAGGACGTATTCTTCGCCTTCGCGCTCCATGACGGGGTACATGGCGTCGTGGAAGTGGTCCCAGTGGCCGGATTTTACGTAGAGCTGGCGTTTGGAGACGTTGGGGGTGACGACGTGGCGGTAGCCGCGTTCGAGCTCGAGGTCTTCCATCCAGCGCTGGAGCTCGCGGCGGATGGTGGCGCCGTTGGGGAGCCAGACGACGTGGCCGGGGCCGGTTTCATCGAAGAGTTCAAAGATTTTGAGGTCCTTGCCGATGCGGCGGTGGTCGCGGCGGCGTGCTTCTTCGAGCTGGTGTTCGTAGGCGGCGAGCTCCTCTTCGGTTTCGAAGAGGGCGCCGTAGACGCGCTGGAGCTGGGGGTTTTTTTCGGAGCCGCGCCAGTAGGCGCCTGCGACGGAGGTGAGTTTGAAGGCGCCGATTTCGCCGGTGTGGTTGACGTGTCCGCCTTTGCAGAGGTCGGTGAAGTTCCCGTGGGTGCACTGGGTGATGGCGCCGTCTTCGAGGTCTTTGAGGAGGTCGAGCTTGAAGGGCTGATTTTTCCAGCGTTGGAGGGCTTCCTCGCGGGAGATGCTGGCCATTTGGAAGGGGAGGCGAGCGGCGACGCTCTGGCGCATGCGGTTTTCGAGCCAGGCGAGGTCGTCCTGGGTGAGGGAGCGGGGGAGGCGGAAGTCGTAGTAGAAGCCGGTATCGATAGGGGGGCCGATGCCGAGCTCGGCATCGGGGAAAAGCTCGAGCATGGCTTCGGCGAGGACGTGTGCGGCGGAGTGGCGCATGCGCGCGAGGCGCTCTTCCTTTGGGAGGGCGGCGAGGTCGACGTGGGATTCGAGGGGGGTGGCCATGTGCGGGGGACCTCCGGCGGGTGGCGTATGCGCCGCGATGCCGGGACGAGCGGCGCGCTCGTGGTTCCACCCGGCTTCTCCGCGCGGAGGCACGGACTCATTGGGGGCCGATAACGGGGCCGACCGCGCGACCTTATCGCGGTGAGGCGCTTCGGTGCGGGCTCGCGGGTGGTGTTCGCCTGCGCGGTGCTGCGCTTTCAGCCGCGGCGCAGCTCTCTGTCGTGGTGCGGGCTACTCGTCCCGGTCGTTGCCGTTGTGGCCGTGGGGCCTGTTTGGTTGTCTGGGGAGAGTATAGCGGTGTGCGGGCGGGAGCTCTTGTCTTTTCACGGGAACTTGCTAGTATGGAAAAGGCGTATTCTGCCTTGCGCGAGACCACGTTCCCGAAGGGGAGAGAGGAAGCAGCACCTGAGCATGTCCGACGATGTCCTGACCGATTCGACCACGACGAGCGACGATGCCGTTCTCGACGGTGTCCTGAGCCGCCTGTCTTCGCTTGACGAGGAGGCTGGGGAGGATGAGGAGCTTGCGGGGCTGAGCGGGGAGGTCGAAGAGGAGGAGAGCCCGCTCGACGAGGAGGAGGACGAAGAGGCGAGCATTGCGCTGCTGACGGAGGAGTCGGAGGGGATCGACGACCCGGTCCGGATGTATCTGCGCGAGATCGGGAAGGTGTACCTGCTGACGGCGGACGACGAGAAGCATCTCGCGCGGCAGATGGAGCACGGGCTGCACATCGAGGAGATCGAGAAGGAGTATGTGCAGAACTACGGGCACCCGCCGTCTGCGGGGCGGATTGCGGTGCGGCTGCTGGAGCAGTGGGCGGCGCTGCTGCCGGTGTACCGGGAGGCGAAGCGGTTTATCGATGAGTTCGACAAGTTCGTGAAGCCGGGGCAGGACGGGGAGGCGACGGTGGTGCGGAAGTGGCGGGACCCGGAGGGCCGCAAGCTGCGGAGTCTCCCGTTCAGTGAGGTGATTGGCGACCCGCAGTTCCGCGGGCTGGTGGACGGGGAGATCGACCCGGACTTCAAGGCGCACATTGCGAACAAGCTGAAGATTTCGGAGGAGGACGCGCACCAGCGGATCGTTCAGCTTTCGATTGTGACGGCGGTGCTGACGCCGGAGCTGATGCGGGAGATGGCGGAGGAGGCTGGCGGCGAGGACCAGCTGGTGCCGCCGGCGCCGGACCTGATCGAGAAGCTGGCGCCGCTGGAGGAGAAGCTGCGGTACCACTTCGACACGATCAAGTGGAACGGGCAGAAGGCGCAGCGGCGGCTGACGGAGGCGAACCTCCGGCTGGTGGTCTCGGTGGCGAAGAAGTACATCGGCCGGGGGATGTCGCTGCTGGACCTGATCCAGGAAGGGAACATTGGGCTCATCCGGGCGGTAGAGAAGTTCGACTACCGGAAGGGGTTCAAGTTTTCGACCTACGCGACGTGGTGGATCCGGCAGGCGATCACGCGGGCGATTGCGGACCAGGCGCGGACGATCCGTATTCCTGTTCACATGGTGGAGACGATCAACAAGCTGGTGCGGGTGAGCCGGCGGCTGGTCCAGGAGTATGGCCGGGAGCCGACGAGCGAGGAGATCGCGCGGGGGATGAGCGAATCGGGGAAGGGGGACGCGGCGCTGTTCACGCCGGAGCGCATCCGCGAGATCCAGAAGGTTTCGCAGGAGCCGGTGTCGCTCGAGACGCCGATCGGCGAGGAGGAGGACAGCCACCTCGGCGACTTCCTCGAGGACCCGAGCGCGCTGGCGCCGGCGGAGGCTGCGAGCCAGCAGCTGCTGCGGGAGCAGGTGGAGGATGTGCTGGCGAGCCTGACGGCGCGGGAGCGCCGGGTGCTGCAGCTGCGGTTTGGGCTCGAGGATGGCCGGAGCCGGACGCTGGAGGAGGTTGGGCGCGAGTTTGGCGTGACCCGGGAGCGCATCCGGCAGATCGAGGCGAAGGCGCTGCGGAAGCTGCGACACCCGAGCCGGAGCAAAAAGCTGCGCGACTATCTGGACTGACCGCTTCGGTTCAAACGATGGCACGAGCGGGCGGCCTCGCGGGGCCGCCCGCTCGTGGGTTCCTGGGCGGTGATGGTCGACGGTTGGGGCGGGGGGACGGAGAATCGCGGGGATGGGCGACCCGCGGGTGATGGCGACGGAGACGGTCTATCGCGGCCGGCTGTTCGATGTCGAGCTGGCGACGCTGGAGATGGATGGCGGGGTGGTGGCCCGGCGGGAGACGATCCGTCACCCGGGCGCGGTGTGCATGGTGCCGGTGCTGGGGGATGGTTCGCTGCTGTTGGTGACGCAGTATCGGCATGCGGCAGGGCGGCGGCTGCTCGAGCTGCCGGCGGGGACGCTGGAGCCGGGCGAGGCTCCGGAGGCGGCGGTGGCGCGGGAGCTGCAGGAGGAGGTGGGGCAGGTGCCGGGGCGGGTTGTGCCGCTCGGGGGGTTTTACGTGGCGCCGGGGTACACGAGCGAGTACATCCACCTGTTCGCGTGCCTCGAGCTGCGCGAGTCGCGGCTGGCGGGCGATGAGGACGAAGACATCGAGGTGGAGCAGCGGACGCTGGCGGATGCGGTGGCTGCGGTGGAGCGGGGGGAGATTTGCGATGCGAAGTCGGTGATTGGGATTTTGCGGTGGGCGCGAATCGTCGAATCATCCAATCGCTAGATGCGGGAACGTTCTATAGCTGGGATGTATGACGGCTGATTGAACGGGCCGGGGGGCGGTCGTAGGATGCGCGGGGAACTGCAGCGGGCGTAAGGGTGCGGGAAATCGCCGGGCAGGGCCCGTTCGCCCGGGAGACCAGGATGAGCCGGGCGGGCGATGTCCAAGGAGGGGGGCATGCTCTCAGGGACACGGGCGCGCGGCGTGCAGCCGCTGCGGCAGCGGCGCGCGAGGCCGCGCATCTGGATTCTCGATTTCTACGGCTCCGCGGTGGGGAAGAAGGCGGTGATGGCGGTTACCGGCATCGTGCTGCTGGGGTTCGTACTGGTGCACATGCTGGGGAACCTGCACCTGTACGAAGGCGCGGAGAAGATGAACTGGTACGGGGAGTACCTGCGGGAGATCGGGGAGCCGGTCCTGCCGCGGACGGGGCTGCTGTGGGTCGTGCGGAGCGTGCTGATCATTTCGTTCGTGCTGCACATCCACTCGGCGTATTCGCTGACGATGATGAACCGGGCCTCGCGGAAGACGAAGTACCAGGGCGGACGGGACTACGTCGCGGCGAACTACGCGGCGCGGACGATGCGGTGGAGCGGCGTGATTGTGGGGTTGTACCTGATTTACCACCTGATGGACCTGACGTGGGGCGTTGGCGGTGCGGATTTCACGCGCGGGGAGCCGTACCAGAACGTGGTGGCGAGCCTTTCGCGGTGGCCGGTGGCGGGGGTGTACATCGTGGCGAACCTGCTGCTGGGGATGCACATCTACCATGGCGCGTGGAGCCTGTTCCAGTCGCTGGGGTGGTCGCATCCGCGGTTCAATCACTGGCGCCGGTGGTTCGCGGCGGCGTTTGCGGCTGTGATCGTCATCGGCAACGTGTCGTTCCCGATTGCCGTGCTGACGGGCATCGTGGAGTAGGGGGAAAGCCATGCTGGACGCGAAGATTCCCGCGGGACACATCTCGGAGAAGTGGAGCAACGCGAAGTTCGAGACGAAGCTGGTTGCGCCGCAGAACCGGCGGAAGTTCGAGATTATCGTGGTGGGGACGGGGCTGGCGGGCTCCTCGGCGGCGGCGACGCTGGGGGAGATGGGCTACAACGTGAAGGTGTTCTGCTTCCAGGACAGCCCGCGCCGTGCGCACTCGATCGCAGCGCAGGGCGGCATCAACGCGGCGAAGAACTACAAGAACGACGGCGACTCGGTATTCCGGCTGTTCTACGACACGATCAAGGGCGGGGACTACCGGGCGCGCGAGGCGAACGTGTATCGGCTCGCCGAGATTAGCGTGCAGATCATCGACCAGTGCGTGGCGCAGGGTGTGCCGTTTGCGCGGGAGTACGGCGGGCTGCTGGACAACCGATCGTTCGGCGGCGCGCAGGTGGCGCGGACGTTTTACGCGCGGGGGCAGACGGGGCAGCAGCTGCTGCTGGGGGCGTACCAGGCGCTCTGCCGGCAGATCGAAGCGGGGACGGTGAGGATGTACCCGCGGACGGAGATGCTCGACCTTGTGGTGGAGAACGGCCGGGCGGTGGGCATCATCACGCGGGACCTGGTGACGGGTGAGATTCAACGGCACGCGGGCCACGCGGTGGTGCTGGCGACCGGCGGCTACGGGAATGTGTTCTACCTTTCGACGAATGCGAAGGGGAGCAATGTGACGGCCGCGTGGCGGGCGCACAAGAAGGGGGCGTACTTCGCGAACCCGTGCTTCACGCAGATTCACCCGACGTGCATCCCGGTGAGCGGCGATTACCAGTCGAAGCTGACGCTGATGAGCGAGTCGCTGCGGAATGACGGGCGCATCTGGGTGCCGAAGAACAAGGACGACAACCGGCCGCCGAACCAGATTCCGGAGGAGGAGCGGGATTACTACCTCGAGCGAATGTACCCGTCGTTCGCGAACCTGGTGCCGCGGGACGTTGCTTCGCGGGCTGCGAAGCGGATGGTGGATGCGGGCTACGGCGTGGGGCCGCTGAAGAATGGGGTGTACCTTGACTTCAAGACGGCGATCGAACGGCTGGGACGGTCGGTGATTGAGCAGCGCTACGGGAACCTGTTCGACATGTACGAGAACATCGCGGGGGAGAACCCGTACGAGGTCCCGATGCGGATTTACCCGGCGGTGCACTACACGATGGGCGGGCTGTGGGTGGACTACAACCTGATGTCGAACCTGCCGGGGCTGTTCGTGTTGGGGGAGGCGAACTTCAGCGACCACGGTGCGAACCGGCTGGGGGCGTCGGCGCTGATGCAGGGGCTGGCAGACGGCTACTTCATCCTGCCGACGACGATCGCGGGGGATCTTGCGCCGCAGCTCAACACGCCGGTGCCATCGACGGATTCGCCGGCGTTCCGGGAGGCGGAGGAGGCGGTGCGGGAGCAGGTGAACCGGCTACTGAGCATCAAGGGGAGCCGGTCGGTGGATTCGTTCCACCGGGAGCTTGGGAAGGTGATGTGGGATTACTGCGGGATGGCCCGGAATGCGGAGGGGCTGAAGTTCGCGCGGAAGCGGGTTGCGGAGCTCCGGGAGGAGTTCTGGCAGGACGTGAAGGTGCTGGGCGAGGGTGAGACGCTGAACCAGTCGCTCGAGAAGGCTGGGCGGGTTGCGGATTTCTTCGAGCTGGCGGAGCTGATGTGCCAGGATGCGCTGCACCGCGAAGAGTCGTGCGGGGGGCACTTCCGGGAGGAGTACCAGACGCCGGACGGCGAGGCGCAGCGTGATGATGAGCACTTCGCGTACGTGGCGGCGTGGGAGTATTGCGGGACGGGGAAGGACGCGAAGCTGCACAAGGAGGACCTGATCTTCGAGTACGTGCACCCGACGCAGAGGAGCTACAAATGAGCCTGCTGAATCTAACCCTGAAGGTGTGGCGCCAGTCGGGGCCGAACGACCCGGGCCGCTTCGAGGTGTACGAGGCGAAGGGCATCAACGAGGACATGTCGTTCCTGGAGATGCTGGATGTGGTGAACGAGCGGCTCATTGCGGAGAACAAGGAGCCGATTGCGTTCGACCACGACTGCCGGGAGGGGATTTGCGGCTCCTGCGGGATGGTGATCAACGGTGTTCCGCACGGACCAAAGAAGCTCACGACGACGTGCCAGCTGCACATGCGGAATTTCAAGGACGGCGACACGGTCGTCGTGGAGCCGTGGCGGGCGACGGCGTTCCCGGTGATCAAGGACCTGGTGGTGGACCGCTCGGCGTTCGACCGGATCATCCAGGCGGGGGGGTACATCACGGCGCCGACCGGGGCGGCTCGCGATGCGAACAGCATTCTCATCCCGAAGCAGGTCGCGGACCAGGCGTTCGACGCGGCGGCGTGCATCGGGTGCGGTGCGTGTGTGGCGGCTTGCCCGAACGGTGCGGCCCAGCTGTTCACGGCGGCGAAGCTGGCGCACCTGAATCTGCTGCCGCAGGGCCAGCCGGAGCGGTGGAGCCGGACGGTGGCGATGGTCGACACGATGGAGGAGTACTTCGGGAGCTGCACCAATTACGCGGAGTGCGAGGCGGTGTGCCCGAAGGGCATCAGCATCGAGTTCATCGCGAAGATGAACCGGGACTATCTGAGGGCGAAGTTCAAGGATCGGCGCGCGGTGGTGAAGGTGGATATGACGGAGGCGGCCGGCTAGGTCGGCGGGCTTCGTTCCCCAAGTCGGTTGACGGAAGGGGCGCTGACGGCACTGGTTCAGGGAAGTACCTGATACTGAAATTGCGGCAGGCCCCCGAGACTGAGGTGAGACCTTCCTCGGGGGCATCGTATGTCGGCTGGCAGCAGGGGCGGCGCACTGGCGCGTGTTTCGGTAGCGAACCTTCTTCTGGCGGCATGCCTTGGCACGGTAGCGCTCATCGTGGTGATGGGCGCGATGGGGTATGTGTTCCTGTCGGATGCGGGGAGGGCCGGCCAGGCGAGGCTGCTGGCAGGGATTGCGGGCGTCGCCAGCGTGGGCGCGGTGGCGGCGGGCGCCTGGCTCTGGAAGCAGATTCGGTCGGGTTCGGCGCCGGTGGTGCTGGCGGCGCGGCAACTTGCGCTCGGGGTTCTTCCCGAGGAGGTCCCCGCGGGAGGTGTGGGGGAGTTTGCGGAGCTGGCCGACTCGGTCGGGCAGGCCGTTCGACAGCTGCGCCGGCTGGCTGAGGTAGCCCAGCGCATCGCCGGCGGGGACCTGACCACTTCCGTCCCGCGGGTATCGGAGGGGGACGTGCTCGGCTCCGCGATGCAGGGGATGGTGGACAATCTCCGGGAGGTAGTGGGGAAGGTGCTCGAAGGAACGCGGCAGGTGGTTGGCGCGGCGGCAGAGGTTGACCAGTCGGCGGAGATGATGCGTTCGGCGGCGGGTGAGATTGCGGCGGCGACGGCCGAGGTGAGCTCGGCGTCGGTAAATCTCGCGGAGCTCGCATCCACGGCGGAACGAAATTCGAATGAGCTGACGAACGCGATGGAGGCGATGGCGGAGACGGCGCGAAGCAACGCGGTGTCGGCGGAGGAGGCTTGCCGGGAGGCGGAATCGATTGGTGCGCGGGTGGTGGAGATGTCGGCGAGGGCGGCGCAGGTGGCGGAGGAGGCCGCGCGGAGCCAGGAGGTGGCGACGGAGGGGTACGAAGCGGTGCAGCGGGCGATCCGGGCGATCGACAGCCTGGCGGCCTCGGTGGTGGCGACGGCGCGGACGGTGGACGAGCTGGGGACGTTTGGCGAACAGATTGGGGACATCGTCCGGACGATTGACGAGATTGCCGGACAGACGAATCTGCTGGCGCTGAATGCTGCCATCGAGGCGGCGCGGGCCGGGGAGCAGGGGCGCGGCTTTGCGGTGGTGGCGGACAATGTGCGGGCGCTGGCGGAGCGGTCGTCGGCGGCGACGAAGGAGATTGCGGCGCTGGTGACGCGCGTGCAGGAGGGGACGCAGCAGGCGGTGGCGGCCATGAACGCGGGCGTCGAGCGGGCTGAGGAGGGCCGGGCGGTCTCGGCGCAGGCGGGCGAGTCGCTGCGGGCCATCATCGAGGCTGTGCGGGGGTCGACGGAGCACATCAAGGAGATTGCGGAGGAGGTAGGCAGCCTGCGTTCGGGCGCGGAGCGAATCATTGCGACGGTCTCGGCGATTGCGGAGGCAGCTGAGCACAATGCAGGAAGGGCGGCGGAGACGGCGCGTTCGGCGGCCGGTCTGCGGAGCGCCATCCTGCAGGTAGCAGCGACGAGCGAGGAGAACTCGGCGGCCGCGGAGCAGGTGGCTGCATCGACGGAGGAGCTGACGGCCCACGCTCACCGGCTGGACGAGACGGCGAAGCAGATGCAGGGACTGGCGCAGGGACTGAAGTCGGCATCGGAGAAGTTTGCCTGGGAGCGGCGGAAGGTGAACATCCCGGTGGCGGTGGACCGCCGGAAGCGGCCGGCGGCATAGCAGGCAATGGGTTCGGCAGGGGGCCGCGCCCGGCGCGCGGCCGCCCTGTGATGGGCGCCGGCGGGGGAGGGGTGGCAAGGGGGGAGCGGCTGCGGTAGGGTGGGCGCATGGGCCGGCGTCGCACGAGGAAGGCTGAACGGCGGCAGCAGCGGCGGTCGAGCTGGGAGGAATGGGGCGGGGAGGCAGCGCGGCGTGAGCGGCGAGCTGGCGATGATGATGATCTCTGGCCGGCCGCGCTGCTGGAGTTGGACGGGGGCGACCGGGGCGGGCTGACCTCCGGCCTGGACACCGATGGGGCACCCGCGGCGAAGACGTGCGGGCGATGCAGGGAGTTCGTGGAAGACGGTGAGCTGGGGCGCGGGACGTGTTTGCACCCCGGGAGCGGGGTGCTTCACCCGTGGACGGACACGGCTGCGTGCGATTTTTGGGCAGCCAGCGGGCGGGCGGCGAGGCGATACGACAGGGGTTGACGCGGAGGCCGACTACAAGATCTTGTGTCGATGGTGTTGACAGACACCAGATCTGGGACCAGAATGCGCGGTGCGCAACGCCGAACGACTGGAACTGCGAAGGCGTTCACACCATTGAGGAGTTGTTGCCGCTGTGCGCTGCCCGTACTGCCACTACCGCGACTCGCGCGTGACGGACAGCCGTTCGACCGACGATGGAATTCGGCGGCGGCGGCAGTGCATCGCGTGCGGGGAGCGGTTCACGACGGTTGAGCTGGTGCAGGTGACGACGGTGCAGATCGTGAAGCGGGATGGGCGGCGGGAGGAGTTTTCGCGGGACAAGCTGCTTCGCGGGCTGCGGGCTGCGTGTGCAAAGCGGAACATCTCGGTTGGGCAGCTGGAAGCGATCGTGGCGGAGATCGAGGCGAAGGTGATGTCGGACGGGCGGGCGGAGGTTCCATCGCAGGTTGTGGGAGAGCTTGCGATGGATGCGCTGCGGAAGCTGGACCACATTGCGTACATCCGCTTTGCCTCGGTCTACCGCTCGTTTGCGGATATCGAGTCGCTGAAGGAGGCGGTAGAGCAGCTGGAACAGGGCCGGGTGCCGACGTTCGAGGAGCGGACGCTGCAGCTTTCGCTGCCGGTGCCGGAGCCGACGGACCTGCGCACGGCACGTGCGGCCCGCGTGGAGCCAGCAGCGCTGGCGGAATCGGCACGGTAGCGGGGTGAAGATTTGGGAGGTGCACGCGAGCCTCGGCCACGGGCCGATCCGGACGACCGCCGACGGGGATGCGGAGGTGGCGGGGCTGGTGCTATCGGAGAAGGCGTACCTGCTGGTGATGCGGGCGATGCGCCCGCAGGAGCTGGTGCGGCTGGTTGAACAGATGGGCCCGGCCGAGGCGATGGCGGAGCTGCTCCGCCGATTCGGCGGGGACGACCTGGATGGCGCAGGGCGGAGGCTGGCCGCGGGCCGGACACGGCTCGGCGAGCCGGTGCTGCGCCGGAACGATGAGACGCCGGCTGCTGCCGAGAGCGGCAGGGGCTGGCCGCTGGCGAATTCGAACTAACGTTCGTATACTCAGCCGGTCGGCCGCGACCGGCACACGGAGGACGCAGATGGTAACGACGACGCCTGACCTTGCTGGCCTTGGGGGCGAATTCCACCCGGCGGAGCTTTCGCACAATGCGAAGGTGGTCATCGAGCGGCGCATCGCGAAGCGAAACGAGCAGGGCGATGCGGTGGAGACACCGGACGAGGTGTTTCGGCGGGTTGCGCGGAACCTTGCGGAGGCGGAGCTGCGGTTTGGGGGGACGGAGCAGGACCGGGCAGCCGCGGAGGAGTCGTTTTATCGGCTGATGGCGTCGCTGGACTTTCTGCCGAATTCGCCGACGCTGGTGAACGCGGGGCGAGAGCTGCAGCAGCTTTCGGCGTGCTTCGTTTTGCCGGTGCCGGATTCGATCGAGGGGATCTTCGAGGCGATCAAGCAGACGGCCATCATTCACAAGTCGGGCGGGGGGACCGGGTTTGCGTTTTCGCGACTGCGGCCCGCGAACGCGAAGGTGAAGACGACGATGGGCGTGGCGAGCGGGCCGGTGTCGTTCATGAAGGTATTCGATGCGGCGACGGAGGCGATCAAGCAGGGCGGCACGCGGCGCGGCGCGAACATGGGGATTCTGCGGGTCGACCACCCGGATATCGATGAGTTCATCGAGATGAAGGCGGACATGACCACGCTGACGAATTTCAACATCAGCGTGGCGGTAACCGAGGCCTTCATGAAGGCGCTGGAAGCGGGGACGACGTACGACATCATCGACCCGCAGACTGGCGAGCCGGTGGGGCAGCGGGATGCGCGGGAGGTGTGGGAGAAGATGGTGCGGAACGCGTGGAAGAACGGGGACCCGGGGGTGGTGTTCATCGACCGCATCAACGCGGGGAGGGCGAACCCGGTGCCGAAGCGGGGCCCGATCGAGTCGACGAACCCGTGCGGTGAGCAGCCGCTCTACCCGCACGATTCGTGCAACCTGGGGTCGATCAACCTGAAGAACTTCACGGTTGGGGCGCCGGGTGAGAAGCGGGTGGATTTCGACCGGCTGCGGACGACGGTGTGGCGGTGCGTCCACCTGCTGGACAACGTGATCGAGATGAACCAGTACCCGATCCCGGAGATTGCGGAGACGTCGCACGCGATCCGGCGCATCGGGCTTGGGGTGATGGGCTGGGCGGACATGCTGATCGACCTGCGCGTCCCGTACAACTCGGAGGCGGCGCTCGACCTTGCGCGGGAGGTGATGTCGTTCATCCAGAAGGAGGCGGATGCGGCGAGCGAGCAGCTGGCGCGGGTGCGGGGGAATTTCCCGGACTGGGCGGATTCGATCTACGGTCCGAAGGGGCCGGAGGGGCCGCGGCCGATGCGCAATGCGACGCGGACGACGATTGCGCCGACGGGCACACTGAGCATCATTGCGAACTGCTCGGGCGGCATCGAGCCGGTGTTCGCGCTGGCGTTCATCCGCTCGCACTACCTCGACAAGGACGACCCCACGAAGCGGACGGAACTGACGGAAGTGAACGAGCAGTTCGAGGCGGTGGCGCGAGCGGAGGGGTTCTACAGCGAGGAGCTGATGCGGTTCCTCGCGGAGGGTGGGCACCTTGCGGAGCGTCCGGAGGTACCGCAGTGGGTGAAGGACGTGTTCGTGACGGCGCATGAGATTGCGCCGGAGTGGCACGTGCGGATGCAGGCAGCGTTCCAGCAGTACACGGACAACGCGGTTTCGAAGACGATCAACTTCCCGAACGCGGCGACGGTCGACGATGTGCGCATCTCGTACGAGCTGGCGTACCGGACGGGATGCAAGGGGATCACGATCTACCGTGACGGGTCGCGCGAGTTCCAGGTGTTGAAGCACGCGGAGAAGTCGGACGCGGAGAAGGCTATCGAAGCGGCGCAGGCGATTGTGGCGCAGGCTTCGGGGCCTGTGCGGCGGCGGCTGCCGGACGAGCGGCAGGCGATTACGCACAAGTTCCGGGTAGGCGAGCAGGAAGGCTATATGACGGTGGGCCTGTTCGAGGACGGGACGCCGGGTGAGGTGTTCATCAACGTTTCGAAGCAGGGTTCAACGGTTTCGGGCTTGATGGATACGGTGGCGATGCTGACGAGCTACGCGCTGCAGTACGGGGTGCCGCTCACGGAGCTGGCTTCGAAGCTGAAGAACACGCGCTTCGAGCCGAGCGGGCCGACGAACAACAAGGACATCCCGATTGCGACGAGCATCGTGGACTACGTGTTCCGCTGGCTGGAGCTGAAGTTTGCGGGCACGCGTGCGGCGGCGCAGCCGGCGCTCATCCCGCCGGAGCTGGTGGTCGAGAGCACGGGGGCCAGTGTGGCGGCGAAGCTGCACAGCGACGCGGTGGCGAGCGGCGTGGGCTGCCCGGAGTGCGGTGCGGTGCTGTATTACCAGGAGGGGTGCCTCACCTGTCACAACTGCTTCTACAACAAGTGCGGCTGAGCTGACCTGCAGCAGTGCACGGCGGGCCGCGGAGGCCGGGGGCAGCCCCGCTTCCGCGGCTCGCTGCTGTGCGGGGCGCGCCAGGGTTCGACAGGCGGGCTGCGGCCCGCGACAATCGGGGCATGGGGTTCTACTACGGGCCGAGCGAGCCGAAGAACGATCCACCGCCTGGTTCGTGGCGGGAGACGCTGGTCATCATCTGGGTGGTTTTCAAGGCGCTGGCGCTGCCGCTGGGGCTGCTCTTCGGGGCAATTCTGGGGCTCGTGCTGGTGCTGTGGGCGTTCCTCACCTCGGTGTGGCTGGGGCTGGCGCTCGTGGGGCTGGGGGCAGCGGCCGTCGTGGCGCGGGGAGTGTGGGAAGCGCGCCACCCGCCGGACCTGCGATGAACGCGCAGGCGGCCGCGGGGGTCGCAGAACGTGTCGCGGCGGTGCGGCAACGCATCGCGAGCGCGTGTGCGCGGGCAGGGCGCGACCCGGCGGAGGTGCGGCTCATCGCGGTGAGCAAGACGTTCGGGGCGGAGGCGGTGGCGGAGGCGGTGGCTGCCGGGATTACCGAGTTTGGCGAGAACCGGGTGCAGGAGGCGCTGGCGAAGCAGCCGGCGGTAGAGGCGCTGGTCCGGGAGCGGGGATTGCCGAGCCCGGCGTGGCATCTCGTGGGGCACCTGCAATCGAACAAGGCGAAGGCTGCGGCAGGGGCCTTTGCTATACTCCACGGCATCGATTCGATCGGGCTGCTGAACGTGCTCAACCGGGCCGCCGGTGACCGGCGGCTCGCCGTATTGCTCGAGGTGAATGTGGCGGGCGAGGCGACGAAGTTCGGGTTTGCGCCGGGAGCGGTCGCCGAGGCGGTGGATGCTGCGCGGGGGCTTCCGGGGGTGGAGGTCATCGGGCTGATGACGGTGGCGCCGCGAGTGGCGAACCCGGAGCTCGCGCGGCCGGTCTTTCGGGAGCTGGCGAGGCTTGCGCGGGAGCACGGTCTGCGGGAGCTTTCGATGGGGATGACGGAGGATTTCGAGGTGGCTATCGAGGAGGGTGCAACGATGGTGCGCATCGGCCGGGCGATTTTCGGGGAGCGGTCGTGAAGGCGGCGATCGTCGGCGGGGGGGTCATGGGCGAGGCGCTGCTGGCGGGCGCGCTCGACCGGGGGGTGTTCGAGGCGGCTGATGTGACGGTGGTCGAGAAGGTGGAGGCGCGGCGGGCGCAGCTCCGGGCGGCGTACGGGGTGGAGGCGACGGGAGACTTCGGGCCGATGGGGGAGGCGGGACTGGTGGTGCTGGCGGTGAAGCCGCAGGAGCTGGCGAGCGTCAAGGGCAGGGTCCGGCCGGGGGCGCTGATCGTGTCGATCATGGCGGGGGTGCGGATCGCGACGATTCAGTCGGCGTTCGAGCACCCCTTCGTAGTCCGGGCGATGCCGAATACGCCGGCGGCCATCCGGGCGGGGATGACGGCGTGGACGGCTGCGCCGGCGGTGACGGTGGAGCAGCGGTCGGTGGCGCGTCAGCTCTTGGGGGCTGTTGGGCGGGAGCTGTACGTGGACGATGAGCGGAAGATCGACATGGCGACGGCGGTGAGCGGGAGCGGGCCGGCGTATGTGTTCCTGTTCATGGAAGCGCTCATCGAGGGTGCGGTGGCGGTCGGCCTGCCGCGGCAGCAGGCCGAGGAGCTGGTGCTGCAGACGGTGCTCGGCTCGGCGCAATACGCACAGGAGAGCGGCCGAAGCCCGGCAGAGCTGCGGGCGATGGTGACGTCGCCGGCGGGAACGACCGCGGCCGGGCTGCTCGAGCTGGAGAAGGGTGCGCTCCGGGCGTCGGTCATCGAGGCTGTCCGGGCGGCGTTCGCGCGGGCGGTGGAGCTGGGTGGGCCGGCATGAACGACACGGTGGCCCAGCTGTTCACGCTGTTCCTGTGGCTGCTGATCGTCGCGGTCTTTTTGCGGTCGCTGCTGAGCTGGTTTCCGATCAGCCAGGACAACGAGCTGGCGCGGCTGCTGTACCGGGTGACGGAGCCGCTGTTGGAGCCGGTGCGGCAGATGCTGCCGCGGACGGGGATGATCGATTTTTCGGGGATGGTGGTCATCATCCTGCTGTATGTGATGATTGCCGTGGTGGAGCGGGCGGCGGCGCAATGAGGGCGGGGCTGAAGGCGGGGGCGAGACCGGCCGATCTGGTAAGCTGGAAGGAGCGTCACGCGGGGGTGGAGCCATCAATCCGTACGTTGCTCAACTGACGTTCACGTGGCTGAACATCCTGACCTGGGCCATCATTGCGCGGTCGCTATTGAGCTGGCTGCCGGTGGACCAGGGGAGCCCGCTGTATCAGCTGCTGTTCCGGGTGACGGAGCCGATCATTGACCCGTTTCGGAGGGTCACGCCGCGGGCCGGGATGATCGACCTCTCGCCGATGATGGCGATCCTGGCGCTGCTGGTGATGCAGCAGCTGGTGGCGATGCTGGTGGTGCCGGCGTAGGCGCGCCGGCAGGAGGACGAGCGACCGGGGGCGGCGCGGACACTCGATCGAGCGCGGTTGCGGTGTGACACTGGCTGCGTGGAGAGCGCAGTCGTCGCGAACGACATCCGCCGCCGGTACGGGGAGCGGCTCGCGCTGGACGGCTTTTCGCTGGAGGTTCCGGCGGGGTGCGTTTTTGGCGTGCTGGGGCCAAACGGGAGCGGGAAGAGCACATTCCTTGCGCTGGTCGCTGGCGCGGAGCGGCCGCCCGAGGGGTCGCTGGAGCTGCTCGGGGAGGCGCCTTCGCCGGCGCTGCGGGCGCGTATCGGCACCGTGTTCCAGGAGAACGCCTCAGACCCGCTGATGTCGCCGACGGAGTACCTGCGGTTTGCGGGGCGCCTGTTCGGCGTGCCGGGCCGGGAGGCGGGTGCGCGGGCGGCGCAGTTGCTGGAGCGGTTCGGCCTGGCGGGTCGTGCAAGCGACAGGATTTCGGCACTCTCGGGCGGGATGCGGCGCCGGCTGGAGGTGGCGCGGGCACTGCTGCATCGGCCAGAGCTGCTCTTATTGGATGAACCGACGACTGGAGTCGACCCCGAGGAGCGCCGGCTGCTGTGGGAGACGGTCCGGGCGGAACGGGGCGGCGCGACGGTATTGCTGGCAACGAATGACCTGCACGAGGCGGATGCGGTGTGCGATGTCGTGGCGTTCGTGCGGGCAGGACGGGTCGTGGCGACGGGTTCGCCTGCTGAGCTGAAGCGCAACCTGCGGCGGCAGACGGTCCGGGTCGAGCTGGCGCCGGGGCGGGAGGATGCGGCAGCGCGAGTCGCCGAGGCAGCCGGCGGGGAGGGCGTGACGCAGGCCAACGGCGAGCTGATGGTGACGACCGACGATGCTGCGGCGCTGGCGCCGCGGCTGTTCGCAGCGGCGGGCGACGCGATCCGGGGGCTGCGGATCGAGGAGGCGTCGCTGGAGGATGCCTATTTCCAGTATGTGCGGCGCCGCGCGGGGGGTTCGACGTGAGGCGTCCCAGCACGGCGGCCGCGGTAGCAGCGATCGCGCTGCGCGACCTCCGGGCGGTGGCGCGGGCACGTTCGCAGCTGTATTCGTCGGTGCTGACGCCGCTGATCTTCCTCGTGTTCCTGGGGAACGGGGTTTCGCATGGGTTGGAGCCGTCGCGGCTGCCTGCCGGGAACTTCACGGCCTATCTGGTGGCGGGCACGGTGGTGATGACGTCGGTCTTTTCGTCGACGTTTTCGTCGGCGTCGTATTACCGGGACCGGGATAGCGGGTTTTTGCGGCTGCTGCTTTCGAGTCCGCATTCGCCGCGGGCGGTGATGCTGGGGAAGTCGCTGGCGGCGCTGGTGATCGGGGCGGTGCAGGCGGCGGTGGTGCTGGGGGCGGCGGCGCCGTTCGTGGATTTCGGCTGGCAGCACGGGATACTGGCGGGCGTGGCGCTGGCGCTGGTGACGGTGATGCTGCTGAATCTGATGCTGACGGGCCTGGCGCAGGCGCTGGCGACGCGGGTGCAATCGATGCAGGGGTTTCACCTGGTGATGAACCTGGCGCTGTTTCCGCTGCTGTTCTTTTCGGGGGCGTTTTTCCCAGTTGATGGGCTGCCGGCGTGGATGAAGGTGCTGGCCTATGCGAACCCGCTGACATACGCGGTGGACGCGCTCCAACTGGCGACGTATGCGACTGGGAGCGGCGGGTTCATCGGGTATGGTGTGGACTTTGCGGTGCTCGCCGGGCTGGGGGGGGCGGTCTACCTGATGGGGCTGAGCCGGGTGCCGAAGCTGACCTGGTCGGGACAGTAGGCAGGCCGGGAGGGGGCGGACACGCGCAGCGGGGGGATGACCGGTGTCATCCCCCCGCTGCTGTTAGGCTCGGAGTGGTCAGGAGGCGAGGGCGGCGCGGGCCTGCTCGGCGAGCTTTGCGAAGGCGTCGGGGCGAGTAACTGCGAGGTCGGCGAGCATCTTGCGGTCGAGCTCGATGCCGGCCCGCTTGAGACCGCTGATCAGGCGGCTGTAGTTGAGGCCGTTGAGGCGGGCGGCGGCGTTGATGCGAACGATCCAGAGTTCGCGGAAGTCGCCTTTGCGGTCGCGCCGGTTCTCATAGCTGTAGCGCAGCGCATGGAGCATGCTCTCATTGGCGCGACGGAACAGGCGATGGCGCTGACCGGCGTGGCCTTTGGTGAGGGCAAGGACCTTTTTGTGGCGGCGGTGGGCGGTGACGCCCCGCTTGACGCGGCTCATGGTGCGGCTCCCTTGGGTTTGGGCTCAGTCCTGGCCGGCGAGGAGCCGGCGGATGAGCCCGGTATGCGAACTTGCGACTTCGACGGTGCGGCTGTAGAGGACGTTGACGGGCTTCCGCTTTTTGCGGCGGAAGTTGTTGCGGCTGCCGTACATCCGCATGATCTTGCCGCCGCCGGTTACGCGAAAGCGGGAGGCGGCGCCCTTGTGGGTCTTGAGCTTGGGCATCAGTTACTCCTGGTCGGCGTCGTCGCCGTCTTCGTCTTCGATGTCGGGGCCGTCGTCGCCGACGACCGGTACCGCAGCTGCCGCGGCGGCGATGGCTTCGTCCTCTTCGTCGGCCGGCCGGTCACCGGATGGTTTGGCGGCGGCGGCCTTTTGGAGGGCGGCGATTTTCTTTTTGTCAGGCGCGAGGATGACCGACATGTGACGCCCTTCGAGGGAAGCCTCTTTTTCGATCATTGCGATGTTTTCGAGGCTTTTGACCACACGGTCGATGAGGGCTTTGCCAATCTGAGGGTGGGTGATTTCGCGGCCGCGGAACATGACCGTGACCTTGACTTTGTCACCCTCCTTGAGGAGCTTGGCGGCAGTCCGCGTTTTGAAGTCGATGTCGTGGTCGTCGATTTTCGGCTTCATGCGGACTTCGCGCAGCTGGACGTTTGCCTGGTGCTTGCGCGCCTCGCGTTCTTTCTTCGATTGTTCGTATTTGTACCGGCCGTAATCCATGAGCCGGGCGACGGGCGGGTTGGCCTGGGCGGCAACCTCAACGAGGTCGACTTCGCGCTGGCGTGCCATTGCGAGGGCCTCGGAGGTTTTGACGATGCCGACCTGGCGGCCTTCTTCGTCGATCAGGCGGACTTCCGGAACGCGGATGCGCTCGTTGATCCGTGGCTCCGGCGGTGCCGGCCGTGGTGGAACCTTAGGTCGTCTCCTCAAACTGCTCCCCGTAAGAGATTCAAGCAGTGTCCTATGCTAGCAAGGAGCGAGTGTTCTGTATATCCGGTAACGATGCAGCAGCCTAGGATTGGTGGGCGATGGCACAGGGCGTGAGGACGGCGGTCATCCTGGCTGCGGGGCTGGGTACGCGGATGCTGCCGGCGACGAAGGCGGTGCCGAAGGAGATGCTGCCGGTGGTGGACCGGCCGCTGATCGACTACTGCGTGGATGAGGCGGTGGAGGCGGGCATTACGCGGGTGGTGTTCGTGATTGCCGAGGGGAAGGAGTCGATCCTCGAGCACTTCCGGGCGGGTGCGCGGGTGGAGACGGCGCTGCGGGAGACGGGGAACCAGGCGCTGGCGGATTCGCTGGCTGCGATTGCGTCGAAGGCGGAGTTCCATGCGGTGTATCAGCCGAAGCAGCTGGGGATTGCGCATGCGGTGGCGTGTGCGCGGGAGTTCGTGGAAGGGGAGCCGTTTGCGCTGCTCTTCCCGGATGACGTGATTTTGGGGGAACGGTCGTGTACGGCGCAGCTGGTGGAGGCGTACGCGGCCACGGGGGGGACGGTCATTGCGGTGGAGGAGGTTTCGGATGCCGATGTGCCGCAGTATGGGATTGTCGACCCGGCTGGGGAGGGGAACCCGGTGCGGCTGCGGGGGGTGGTGGAGAAGCCGCGGGTCGAGGAGGCACCGTCGCGGCTGGGCATTGTGGGGCGGTATGTGCTCTCGGAGCGGATTTTCCGGCACATCGACGCGACGCCGCCGGGACGGAACGGGGAGCGGCAGATTACGGACGCGATTGCGCGGGAGATTGCGGCGGGGGAGCCGGTCTCGGCGCTGCGGTTTGAAGGGAGGCGGTACGATACGGGGCGGCCGCTGGGCTATATCGTGGCCAATGTGGCGGCGGCGATGCGGCGGCCGGGGCTTGCGGGACCGTTGCGGGAGCGGCTGGTGCCGCTGCTGGAGGAGTAGAGCCGATGCGTATCCTGAGCGTTTCGTTTCCGCTGCCGAATGTGGCGATCGACAACTACAACCCGGTGACGGCCCCGAATTACAACGATTATGACGCGGTGATCATCGACCCGGCGGGTATCGACCGGGTGGTGCGGGAGGTCATCGAGGAGGGGAAGGAGTACGAGGCGTTCGACGGGCGGCCGGTGCTGAACGTGCCGGGTTCGTCGACGGCGGCAGGGCTCGCGGAGCAGCTGCGCCGGCGGCAGGAGGAGACGCGCCGGCTGCTGGAGGCGGGGGGCGCGGTGGTGGTGCTGGCTCGCCCGGACGTGTTTCAGCCGGGTGTGGTGGGGTTCGAGGGGTGCGACCGGTACCACTGGCTGCCGGCGCCGCAGGGGATGAGCTGGGCGACGCCGTGGCTGCGGGCGGGCGAGGGGAAGACGGTGCGGATTGCCGATGAACACCACCCGATGAGCGGGGTGCTGCGGGAGTTCCGGGGCGAGGTGGCGTGGCGGGCATGGTTCGATGAGCGGCAGCCGGAGTTTCGACGGCACGGGCGGGTCATTGCGGTTGGGGGATCGGGCGTGCCGATTGCGGCGGAGTTCGAGGTGCTGGGCGGGCGGGTCGTCTTCGTGCCGGTGATTGTGGAGTCGTACGGCGCGCAGCGGTCGCAGCTGGCGCAGGCGCTGGTGGATGCGTGCCGGCAGCTGCGGGGAATGGCGGGGCAGGAGGAGGCGCCCTACTGGGCGCGGGCAGTGGCCGTGCCGGGGCTGGAGCAGGTGGAGGCGGAGCTGGAGGAGGCGGAGGCGGCCGAGGCGGAGGCACGGGAGCGGCTGGCGGCAGTCCGGGAGCGGTACGATGCGCTGGCGCGGCACCGGGGCCTGTTGTGGCGGGATGGTCCGGGGTTCCGGGAAGCGGCTACGGCGGCGCTCCAGGCGCTGGGGTTCGCGGTGGTCTCGGGCCCGGGTGAGCCGCTCGTGGTGCGCTCGGAGGAGGAGACGGCGTTCGTCGAGCTCGAAAGCGCGCACGGGCAGGTGGTGGAATGGCCGTACGTGCGGCTGCAGCGCAGGGTGGAGGCGGAGCTGCTGGCTGGGAGACCTGCGCCGCGGGGGCTGGTGATCGCGAACGGGTACCGGGAGCGCGACCCGGAGCAGCGGGAGGCGGAGGTGAGCGAGCCGCTCACGCGAGCGTGCGAGAATTACCGGTACGGACTGGTGACGGCGCGGACCCTATTCGAGCTGGTGCGGCGCGCGCTCGGGGGCGCCGACGAGGCGGCCCTGCTGGGGATGCGCCGGCGGCTCCTGCAGGGGACGGGGCTCCTGACCGCGGAGCGGCTGCTCGGCCTCAAGGGGGAGGAAACGCCGGAATCCGGCCCGATTTTCTGACGGCTGACGACGCCGGGAACGTTCCGCTGGAGGTCATGCGATGAAGGTGGTGCTCGATTGCGACCCCGGCCACGACGACATGGTCGCGATCATCCTTGCTGCGACGCACTTCGAGCTGCTGGGCGTGACGACCGTCGGGGGGAACGCGCCGCTGTGGCGGGTTACGGAGAATGCGCTTCGTATCCTCGAGCTCCTTGGGCGGCAGGACATCCCGGTGGCGGCAGGTGCGGCGGGCCCGCTGATGGGGGTATTGCCCCGGGAGGGGGAGCGGGTTCATGGTGTTTCGGGGCTGGACGGGGCAGAGCTGCCGCGGCCGACCCGGAGCGTGGTCCGTGAGCACGCGGTGACCTTCCTCATCGAAACGGTGATGCGGAACCCGGGGACGGCGGTGATTGCGACGGGTCCGCTGACGAACATTGCGCTGGCGATGCGGCTCGAGCCGCGGTTTGCGCGGAGCGTGGCACGGCTGAGCATCATGGGCGGCTCGGTGACGCAGGGCAACGTGACGCCGGTTGCGGAGTTCAATGCGTGGGCGGACCCGGAGGCGGCGCAGATTGTGTTCAGTTCGGGGGCGCGGCTGACGATGTGCGGGCTGGACCTGACGCGGCAGGCCGCCATGGGGCCCGAGGAGATTGCGCGGCTCCGGGCGGTCGGGACGCGCACGGCGGGGGTGACGGCAGACCTGCTGGAGTACTACCGCGAGGCGTCGGAGCGATTGACGGGCTCGCGGGCGGTGCCGCTGCACGACCCCTGCGCCGTGGCCGCGTTGGCGGCGCCGGAGCTGTTCGAGTTCCGGTTCGCGGAGGCGGCGGTGGAGACGCGCGGCGCGCACACACGGGGGATGACGGTGGTCGACCAGCGGCACTGGGAAGCACCGGGCGCGGACGGGAGGCCGTCGCGGCCGGGGCTCGTGCGTGTGGCGACGAAGGTGGATGCCGCGCGGCTGTTCGACCTCGTGGCGGAGGCCCTCGCGGCGTGTCCGTAGCGGCCGCGGCTCAGCGGCCGCCGTTGGATTCGGGGAAGGTGACGCAGGTGGTGGTGCTTTCGATGCCGTCGATGGCGCGGATGTGGCGGGAGATGACGGCGGGGACGTCGGTGAGGGAGGGGACTTCGACGACGGCGACGATGTCGTAGGGGCCCATGACCTGGTAGACCTCAGCGATGCCTTCGACGGCGCGGAGCTTTTCGTAGACTTCGACGGTCTTTGCCGGGTCGACGACGATGAGGACGAAGGCCTTAATCACCTGGAGCGCTCCGTGGGGTTCGGCGCTGGGGCCGGGATGGTGCAAGGGTAGCAGGCTGGCGTTTCGGGCGGATTACGCCGCGGCGGCGGCCGGGGGGGGCGGTCGGCCACGGCCGCGGCGAAGCAGGCGCGACGCTGTCAGGCTTTCCGGAGCGTCACACACGTCTCTTTGTGGAGGCCCTGGCCGGAGAGCGGGTCGGCGCGGGTGGGCCGGAGGACGGCGTCGGCGGTGCCGCGGCCGACCGCGTTGCGGCCCCCGGCCCAGTGTCCGAAGCCGTGCTGCAGCCCGACGACTTCGGGATGCATGCGTCGCGAGAGCTTCACCTTGCCTCGGGCGCTGCCGTACGGGGACTCGATGACGACTTCGTCGCCGTCCTGCAGGCCGAACCGGCGCGCGGTGTCGGGATGGATGATGAGGGGGTTTTCCGGTTTGAGCTCGAGAAGCCAGGGATTGTTGAAGGTGCGGGTGTGGGTGTGGCTGGCCTCTTTCCAGTTGATGAGATAGAGGGGGTACTGTTCATTCGGCTGCCAGTCGCGGGGCGTGTAGACGGGAAGCGGGTCGACCGGCTTGCCGTCCGCGTCGGTTTTGCCTTCAAGCGACCTGGCGTAGAACTCGACCCTCCGCGAGGGGGTGTTGAACCCGGCACGTACGGCGCCTTCGACGACGACGCCGATCGCTTTGCCGCCGGCGGCCGGGTCCCTGTCGTAGACGACGGTCCCCTCTTCTGAGGGGTCGCCGTCGTAGTAGGCCGAGGCGAGCTTTTCGGGGGCGACGGTTTCGGCGAATTTCCGGTAGCGAGTGCCCTTCTTGTCGACCCACACGGCTCCGGGGAGCTGTTTGAACTCCTCGAGCGTGAGGCCTGGAGAGCCACCCTTGAGCTCGGCCGAGAGGTATTCCTCGTACCAGGCGGTGAGGTCCTCCACCGGCTGGCCGGAGAGGGCGCCGACGCGGAAGAACTCCTTGCCGGACTTGTCTTTGAGGCCGATGCGGCGGCCGATGGCTGCGACGGTTTCGTATTCGGCGGGCTGGCCGAAGAGCGGCTTGATGACGGGCTGCCGGAGGCCGAGGACGGGCCAGGTCACCCAGTGGCTGTTAAGGTCGTACCGCTCGAGGTAGACGGTGCCGGGTAGGACGTAATCGGCCAGCATTGCGGTCTCGCTGAGCATGGTATCGATGACGACCAGCATTTCGAGCCTGGCCAAGGCCTTTGCGACGGTCTGGCTGCCGGGTACGGACATCATCGGGTTTTGGAAGACGATGACACCGACCTTCGGCTGGTACGGGCCCTTCCCTTCGGCGAGGTTGACGAAGCTCTGGGCGTAGACGCCGGAGGAGTGGGAGAGCGGGTACTTCGAGCGCTCGTCGAAGCGGGGTTGCTTGAGGGTCTGGGCAGCGGTGTCGTCGGGTTGGGGGGCGTTGTGCTTGGTGCTGGCCTTGCTCGGGATGATCATGCCGCCGGGGGCGTCGATGGTTCCGATGAGCGCGTTGAGGAGCGCGATGGCGCGGCCGCCCTGGACGCCGTTGGAATGCTGGCCCGGGCCGCTCCAGACGTCGACGAGCGCGGGTTTGGTGGTAGCGAGTTCCCGGGCGAGCCGCTCGGTGGCCGCGGCCGGGATGGATGTGATGGGCTCAGCCCATTCGGGGGTTTTGTCCTTGACGTATTCGGCGAAGCGGTCGAAGCCGACGGTCCACCTGGCGACGAAATCGCGGTCGTGAAGCCCGTCGCGGATGATGACGTGCGCGAGGGCGAGGGCGAAGGCGCCGTCCGTGCCCGGGCGGATTGGCACCCACTCCTGGGCCTTGGCTGCGGTGTCGGAAAGGTACGGGTCGACGACGACGAGCCGCGCGCCCCGTTCGACTGCGCGGGTGATGACGCGAGGGAGGTGGACCCATTTGATGGCTGAGGTGGGGTTCCAGCCGAAGAGCATGATGTACCGGGACTGGATGAAGTCGGCGAGGGGCCGCTCGTCGCCGAGGACGGTGCGGAAGGAAGCTTTGCGGGAGACGTCGCAAAGGTTTGCGTGGTTGGAGTAGTTGGGCGTGCCGTACAGGGTGCAGAAGTCCATCTGCGGATGGGTGAATGAGTGGTCCTCACTGAACCAGATGAGCTTGTGGGCCTCGCCGGCGTCCCGGAGTTCTTTGAGTTTGGCGGAGATTTCATCGAGGGCCTGGTCCCAGGAGATCTCCTGCCATCCCGGGTCGGCGCCGACGGACTTGTCCGGGTTGATGCGCTTGAGGGGGACCTGGACCCGGTCGGGGTCGTAGAGGGCCATGATGCCGGCATTGCCCTTCGGGCAGATGACGGCGCCCTCCTTGCAGCCGTGTTCGTCGGTGTAGCCGTCGAACCAGTCGGCAGAGATGTTGGTGTAGTTGTTGGGGTTCCAGTTGTTGGGTTCGATTTTCTCGACGATGCCATCGACGACGTGGACCATGATGCCGCACTGCCCGCCGCACATGTTGCAGCAGGAGGGCACCCACTGGCCGGCATCCCGTCCCCACTGCCGGAGGCCGGCGACGTTGATGCCGAGCTCGCGCTCTCCGGAGCGGGTGCCTGCGCCGGAGACGGCGGCGGCAGCGGCGGCCCCTGCGGCGGCCCCTCCGCCAAGTTTGAAGAGACGGCGGCGGGTGATGTTCTTCGCGTCAGGCTGAGACACTGGCGACCTCCTCTGCTGCGGTTTCTTCGGGTCGAGGCAAGAACCATTCGCCGATGCCAAAGAGCACGAGGCCGATGCCGACGAGGCCCGCGGTGAAGGTGAATTCCATCGGGCTCGGGACGTAGTCGGTGCTGAATCGCGCGGAGTGCCAGGCCGCGGTGAGGCCTTGCAGCTGCTCGTCAGCGAGCCCGGGGATCACGATGTTGAGGCGGACGGCGAGGAAGCCAATGGCGATGAGCCCGCAAGCGGCGGCCGCGATGGCCGGGTTGCGGCGGGTGCGCGGGAGGGCGAGCAGGGCGATGGGGACGACGGTACCGACGCCGAGCTGCCAGACCCAGAAGACCCACCAGTAGGGGCCGCCGTAGACGAGGCGAAGGTTTTCGACCCGGTCCGGCTCATTGCCGTAGAAGCCGACGAGCGTCTCTGAAACCTGGAGCAGGAGGTCGAAGAGGAGCAGGCCAAGGACGAGCGTGGCGAGGGCCTGGACCGTTTCGCGGTTGCGCCGGAGGCCATCCTGGAAGATGGCGCTGACGAGCACGAGGAGGGCGCCGCCGCTGACCAGGGCAGAGACGAGGAAGAGGATGGGGAAGAGGCCGCCGTGCCAGGCGGGGCGAGAGGAGACGACGCCGAAGAGAGAGCCGACGCCGCCATGGAACATGACGGCGAGGGGCACGCCGATGGTGGCGAGGACACGGACGACCTGGCGGTCACTGGCGAGGGTTTCGGGGCTGGCATCGCGAGAACCGAACACGAGGATTCGGTAGATGCGGGCGCGCCACCCTGGGCGGCCAGCGCCGACGACGAGGTCGTGGCGCAGGACGAACCAGAGCTCGAGGAGGAGGAGGATGAAGTAGGCCGAGTAGAGCCAGATCATCCACGCCATGGGGGAGCGGAAGTTGGGGTAGACGAGCACGTGCCACGCCCGGAAGGGGTGGCCGAGGTCTGCGGAAATCGAGAGGAGGGCGAGGATCAGCGTCACGACGGCCGAGTACAGGGCGAGGCGCCCGACTGATTCGAACCGTTTGATGTTGAAGACGTACACGAGGGAGGAGACGAGGAAGGAGCCCGCGCTGAGGCCGATGAAGTAGATGTAGGCGGCGACCCAGAGGCCCCATGGGACGATACTGCCGTAGTTGGTGTGGCGGTCCCCATTGATCCAGCGGTCGATCCATGCCCAGGAGCCGACGAGGATGAGGACGATGCCGAGGGTCCAGAAGCCGAGTTTGAGGGTGCGAGCGGACATGACGGCGACTCCTCAGAGGAGGTAGTAAACGTTCGGCTCGGTGCCGAGTTCTTCTTTGAGGCGGATTGCCTGGCGCTCCTTGAGGAGCTGGGAGACCTCGCTGTTCGGGTCGTTGAGGTCGCCGAAGTGGATCGCCTTGCCAGTGCACGTCTTTGCGCAGGCGGGCCACCTGCCGGCTGCCTTGTCGTACTCACCGTTCTCGTCCTGGAGGTGGAGGCAGAAGGTGCACTTGCGAACGTTTCCTTCCGGCGACCTGCCCTCCTGGCGGACGCGGAATTGCCGGTATTCGGGCGAAGGGACGGAGGCCCACGGCGTGTGCTCTGCGACGGCGGGGTAGTTTTCGGCGAAGTCTGAGTACCGGGCCTGGTAAGGGCAGGCCACGATGCAGTAGCGGCACCCGATGCAGCGGTCATAGTCGACGACGACGATGCCGTCCTGGGAGCGTTTGAAGGTGGCTCCGACGGGGCACACGGGAACGCAGGGCGGATGCTCGCAGTGGAAGCATGGCTTGGTCATGAACAGCGGCCGGTCGTCGGGCCGCTCACCGAGACCCTGTTCGAGGACGACGGTATAGGAGACACCAGGGGGCGTTTTGTTTTCGGCCTTACAGGCTGCGACGCAGGCGTCGCAGCCGACGCACCGGCGGGTATCGATGACCATGCCGTACCGGCGCTGCGGCTTCGCCTGGCCTTGCGCGGCGGTGACGTGCAGCAGCGGGGCGAGGCTGGCGCCGCTGGCAAGGGCTGCTGCGAGGGAGACTGCGCCGAGCTTGAGCAGGCGGCCGACGACGTCGCGCCGGGTGACCTCGGAAAGCTCGGGGACGGCTGCGGGGGCACCATGCGCCGGGGAGGCTTCAGCCACGGGACGACCTCCTGTGCGTGATGGGTACGGCTCCAATTCGTGGCGCCGTTCACGGGGGAAGTGTCGTCCGGGCGAGAGACGGGCAATGCGGCCGAGTGGTCCGGACGGATGGTCCGTTCGGTCCGACTTTTGGGGGTGCGCGGAGCAGGTCCGCCGGGCTCTTATTCGCGGAGGCGGAGGACGGCCGTGAAGGCTTCCTGTGGGATTTCGACGCTGCCGACGCGCTTCATTTTCTTTTTGCCTTCGGCCTGTTTTTCGAGGAGTTTGCGCTTGCGGGTGACGTCGCCGCCGTAGCACTTGGCGAGGACGTTTTTGCGCATGGCGCGGATGGTTTCGCGGGCGATGATTTTGCCGCCGACGGCGGCCTGGATGGGGACTTCGAAGAGCTGGCGGGGGATGAGGTCTTTGAGCTTGGAGACGAGGGCGCGGCCGACTTTCTCGGCGTTGGCTGCGTGGGTGATGACGGAGAGGGCATCGACGGGCTGACCGTTGACGAGGATGTCGACCTTGACGAGGCGTGCCGGGCGGTAATCGGTGACCTGGTAGTCGAGGCTGGCGTAGCCGGAGGTGGAGCCTTTGAGCTGGTCGTAGAAGTCGACGAGGATTTCGGCCATGGGGACGTCGTATTCGAGGAGGACGCGGGCTTCGCCGGGTGCGAGGTCGTTTTCGGCTTCGAGGAATTCCATGCGGAGGAACTGGCCGCGGCGGCTGGTGACGAGGTCCATGACCTGGCCGATGTAGCGGCTGGGGGTGATGACGTCGATCTTGGCCCAGGGTTCGGAGATGACGGCGATTTTCGAGGGGTCGGGGAGGTCGGCGGGGTTGTCGATATGCAGCTCTTCGCCGGAGGTGAGCTGGACGCGGTATTCGACGGAGGGTGCGGTGGTGAGGAGCTCGAGGCCGTATTCGCGTTCGAGGCGTTCGACGACGATTTCGAGGTGGAGGAGGCCGAGGAATCCGCAGCGGAAGCCGAAGCCGAGGGCGGCGGAGGATTCGGGTTCGTAGACGAGGGAGGCGTCGTTGAGGACGAGCTTGGCGAGGGCGTCGCGGAGCTCCTGGTACTGGTCGGAATCGGTGGGGTAGATGCCGGCGAAGACCATGGGCTTGGCGCGGCGGTAGCCGGGGAGGGGCTCGGGGGCGGGTTGGTCGGCCCAGGTGATGGTGTCGCCGACGCGGCATTCGGCGACGTCTTTGAGGCCGGTGGCGACGTAGCCGACTTCGCCGGCGGCGAGGCCTTCGAGGGGGCGCATGCCGGGGCTGAAGATGCCGAATTCGAGGGGTTCGAAGACGGCGCCGGTGGACATGAGCTTGAGGTTGCGGCGGCCCCGCATTTCGCCGTCGAAGACGCGGACGTGGGCGACGACGCCTTTGTAGGCGTCGTATTTGGAGTCGAAGATGAGGGCTTTGAGGGGCGCGTCGGGGTTGCCGCGTGGGGGCGGGATGCGCTGGACGATGGCTTCGAGGATTTCGTCGACGCCGGTGCCTTCTTTGGCGCTGGCGAGGATGACTTCGTCGCGGGAGAAGCCGATGACGCGCTCGAGCTCGGCGGCGACGCGGTCGGGTTCGGCGTGGGGGAGGTCGATTTTGTTGAGGACGGGGATGAGGGTGAGGTCCTGGTTCATGGCCAGGTACACGTTGGCGAGGGTCTGGGCTTCGATGCCCTGGGAGGCGTCGACGACGAGGAGGGCGCCCTCGCAGGCGGCGAGGGAGCGGGAGACTTCGTAGGCGAAGTCGACGTGGCCGGGGGTATCGATGAGGTTGAGCTCGTACTCCTGCCCATCGGCGGCGCGGTAGAGCATGCGCGCGGCGGCGGCTTTGATGGTGATGCCCTTTTCGCGTTCGAGGTCCATGGAGTCGAGGACCTGCTCGGCCATTTCGCGCTGGGAGATGGTGCCGGTGCGTTCGAGGAGTCGGTCGGCGAGGGTCGACTTGCCGTGGTCGATGTGGGCGATGATGCAGAAGTTGCGGATGTGGGGCTGGTCCACGCTTCGAGTGTACGCGAGGGGCGGCGTACGGGGCGTGGAGGCGCGGGTAAGGCGGCTGCGTGCTAGCCTTGGCGGGCGAAAACTACTCCAGCAGGGAGCCCCATGCCTCGGAAGAAAGTGACGATTGTCGGCGCCGGGATGACCGGCGGTGCGATGGCGCAGCGCCTGGTTGAACGGGATATCTGTGATGTGGTGCTGCAGGACGACCCGCAGTTTGCGGGGACGATGCATCACGGGAAGGCGCTGGATGAGTCGCAGGCGGCGCCGTGGGAGGGATTTTCGACGCGCATCACGGCGACGGACGGCTGGGAGGAGACGGCGAACAGCGACGTGGTGGTGGTGACGGCGGGGGCTCCGCGGAAGCCGGGCATGAGCCGCGAGGAGCTGCTGAACGGGAATGCGGAGATTGTGCGTTCGAAGGTGGCGGCGGCGGCGAAGGCTTCGCCGAACGCGGTGATCATCATTTTTTCGAACCCGATGGACGCAATGTGCCATGTGGCGATGCAGGCGAGCGGGTTTCCGCGGGAGCGGGTGATTGGGCAGGGCGGGGCGCTCGACAGCGCGCGCTACCGGTACTTCATCGCGGCGGAGCTGGGCGTGTCGGTGAATGATGTGCACGGGTACGTGATTGGCGGGCACACGGACACGACGATGGTGCCGGTGGTTTCGCAGACGCGTGTTGGGGGTGTGCCGCTGACGGACCTGCTGCCGCCGGAGAAGGTGCAGGCGATCGTCGCGCGGGCGATGCGCGGGGGCGCGGAGATCGGGGAGCTGTACAAGACGGGGTCGGCGTATTTCGCACCTTCGGCGGCGACGATTGCGATGGTGGAGGCGATCCTGCTCGACCAGCGGCGGCTGATTCCCTGCTCGGTATACCACCAGGGGGAATACGGCATCCGCGACGTGTTCAGCGGGACGGTCTGCCAGCTGGGGGAGGGCGGCATCCAGCGGACGTTCGAGCTGCCGCTGACGGACGAGGAGCGGGCGAAGGTGGTTGCGGCGGCGGAGGCGACGAAGGAGCTCCTAAAGCTGCTGAACTGACGTTTGGGGCTCCCGGCGTGTAGGCTGGGGGCGTGTCACTGACGGGGCCGCGGTCGCAGCGAACGGTGGTACTGGCGCTGCTGTCCGTGGCCTCGTTTGCTGTCGTGTTCAATAACCTGATCATCACGCCGATCCTGCCGGAGATTTCGGAGGATTTCGGGGTGCGGGTGGCGGTGGCGGGGCTGCTGGTGACGGCGTATTCGGTGGCCGGCGGGATTGCGGCGGTGTTTTCGGGGCCGTTCATCGACCGACTGGGGCGGAAGCCGGTGGTGGTGGCGGGGATGGCGACGCTGACGGCGGCGACGGCGCTCTCGGCGGCTGCGCCGGGGTTCGTTCCGCTGCTGGCGGCGCGGGCACTGGCGGGGCTCGGGGTGGCATGTCTCACGCCGGCGGTGTTTGCGGCGGTTGGCGACTACTTTTCGTACGAAGAGCGGGGGCGGGCGATGTCGTGGGTGATTACGGCGAACACGAGTGCGAGCATCTTCGGGGTGCCGGCGGGGGCGGTGGTGAGCGGGCTGCTGTCGTGGCGGTGGGCGTTCGTTGCGCTGGCCGGGCTGCTGGTGCTGTTCACGCTGCTGCTGTGGCGGCGGCTCCCGGCGGACGCTCCGCGGCGCGGACGGGAGGGCGGCGGAGGCGGGATGGCGGCGGTGCCGCGGGTGCTGCGGGACTGGCCGACGACGGCGGCGCTGGTTTCGAACTATCTCTCGACGAGCTACTGGTTCGTGTTCGCGACGTACATGGGGGCGTATTTCCACGATGAGTTCGGGCTGGCGAAGTGGGCGCTGGGCGGGCTGACGATGACGATGGGGCTGGGGGTGCTGGTGGGGAGCAACGCGGGCGGGCGCATCTCGGACCGGGTGGGGAAGCGGCCGGTCATCCTCTGGACGTCGCTGGCGTGCGCGGTCTTCATTGCGCTGACGACGACGGCGGCGGGGGCGATGGCGGCGGGGCTGGGCTTCCTGTTCCTGTTCGCCGTTTCCGGGGGTGCGCGGTTTGCGAGCTCGCAGGCGATTATGACGGAGATGTCGCCGGGCGACCGGGGGACGGTGATGGCGCTGAACGCTGCGGGGCAGCAGTTTGGCATCGTGACGGGGTCGCTGGTCGGGGGCGTGGCGCTGGAGGCCGGGGGGTATACGGCGCTGGGCCCGACGGCGGCGCTGCTGGCGGTAGTCTCGATGGCGATGTACGGGCTGTTCGTGCAGGAGCGGCGGGCCGGGCCGGCGGTGCGGGAGCTGGCGGCGGAGTGAGCCTTGTGTTTGTAATCACAATCCCCCGTTGGTAGGATCGGGGGCGCCGGCGAAGGAGTTGCGGCCGGCGGTACTGGGGGACCTCCACATGGCATACGGCAAGGGCATCGCGAAGGGGATGAGCCTGACGCTGCGCAGCATGTTCAGGCCGCCGGCGACGATCCAGTACCCGGAGGAGGTGCGGCAGGTCCCCGTATATGCGCGGACGAACCTGCTGTGGTTCGAGGAGCGGTGCACGGGGTGCTCGACCTGCGCGCAGGCATGCCCGGACGGGTGCATCCTCGTGGCGACGAGCCAGGATGCGGAGGGGCGGCGGAACATCGACCGGTACGAGATCGATTTCCGCATTTGCATGTACTGCGGGCTCTGCACGGAGGCGTGCCCGTACGAGGCGATTCAGCCGGGCGGGCCGCTCGATGACGCGGTGTACAACTTCGAAGAGATGTACCGCGACAAGCATGCGCTGACCCGGGTGGCGCAGGAGTTTTTGAAGCGGAACAACAATACGTATCCGAACGGCATGAAGGCACCCGACCCGGACGCCGATTTCCACCGCCTGTAGGGAGCCCATGGTCCAGATAACTGTCGACGGCAAGGTCATCGAGGCGCCGGCCGGCGCTCCGCTCGTTGAGGTGCTGAAGAACAACGGCTTCTACGTTTCGAGCCTGTGCTACATCGACGGGCTGAAGCCGTATGCGGGGTGCCGCTCGTGCCTCGTGGACATCGAGGGGCCGCCGGGCCTGCAGCTTTCGTGCACGGCCGTCGTGACGGAGAACATGGTCGTGCGGACGGACACGCCGGAGGTGCGGGAAGGGCGGCGTTCGGTGCTGTCGATCATCCTGGCGAACCACAGCGACCGATGCCTGACGTGTCACCGCCGGGAGCACTGTCACCCGGGCGACATCTGCCTGCGGGACGACGTGGTGACGCACCGCTGCCTGACGTGCTCGAAGAACTATCGATGCGAGCTGCAGGCAACGTGCGAGATGGTGGGGAGCGCGGGGTATGAGCCGTGGGTTGGGGAGCAGCGGACGTGGTACCAGACGCCGCAGCCGCCGGCGGACCGGGGGAACCCGTTCATGGAGTTCGACCCGCAGATGTGCATCATCTGCACGCGGTGTGTGCGGGCGTGCGATGAGAAGCGTCACACGGGGGCGATCACGCTGAGCGGCCGGGGCTGGGAGGCGATGATTGCGTTCGGCGCGGGCGGGCCGATTCACGAGAGCAACTGCGACTTTTCGGGGGCGTGCATCGATGTCTGCCCGACGGCGACGCTGATGGAGCACCCGAACAAGTGGGTGGCGAAGCCGGAGAAGTGGACTTCGACGACGTGCGATTCCTGCGCGGTGGGGTGCAGCATCCGGCTGGGCTCGCAGGATGGGCGGGGCGTGATCGTGCGGCCGGGCGACGGGAACGCGTTCAGCGGGGACCAGATTTGTGTCCGGGGGCGGTACCATTACGATTCGCTGAAGCCGCGGGAGCGGCTTTCGAAGCACCTGCTGCGGCGGGGGAATATCCAGGCGCCGGTGGCGCTGGCGGAGGCGGCTGCCGAGGCGGCGAAGGCGCTGCGTGAGGCGCGCAGCCGGGGCCGGGTGGGCGTGCTCGTCGGCGGGACGGTGACGAACGAGGAGGCGCTGGTCATCCAGGAGCTGGCAACGAAGGCGCTCGGGGGGCCGGCGGACCAGGCGCTCGGGCCGGTGGTGCGGGCCGTGAAGGGTGCGCTGGAGGCGCGGTTCGGTACGTGGCGGATGGCGGCCAACCTCGAGCGGCTGCCGAAAGCGAAGGCGATTGTGACCGTGGCCGACGATATCGAAGAGAGCCACAACGTGGTGAGCGTCCGCATCAAGGACGCGGTGGTGTGGGAGAAGGCGAAGCTGGTGGTGATTGGTCCGCTGCGGAGCGAACTGGTGGACTTTGCGGCGGCGTGGATTCGGACAGCGGCAGGAGAGGAGGGGCTGGCCGCTCAGCAGCTGGCGGAAGCGCTGCAGGGGGCGACGCCGGCAAGCGAGGAGGTGGCGGCGGCGGCGGCGGTCCTGCGCGATGCTCCGCGAGAGGAGACGATGGTGGTGTGTGCGCCGAACCCGGTGAGCCCGGCCGTTGCTGCGGCGATGACGGGCGGGGCGGCGAATCTCGCGATTGCGCTGCGCGGGGATTCGGCGAGCGAAGGGCTCGCGGTGCTGCCGCCGGAGGCGAACACGTGGGGACTGCTCGACCAGGGCATCGGGACGGAGGGCGCCGCGAACCCGCTGGAGGGGCTCGCGGGGCTGCTGGTCATCCGGGATGACCCGACGATGCGGCTGCCGGGGGCCGCGGAGGCGCTCGAGCGCATCGGAACCGTGGTGGTGCTCGACGGCGTGCTCCACGCGACGGCGAAGCGTGCGACGGCGGTCATCGCGGAGGGGCGGGCATACGCCTCACGCGGGACGTACACGAGCGCGGATTTCCGGGCGCAGAAGCTGGCGCCCGCGGTTCGGCCGGAAGGCGATGCGGTGCCGCTCTGGGATGCGCTGCAGGTGCTCGCGAAGGAGCTTGGGGTTGAGGTGCCGGCAACGCCGGACGCGGCGCTGGAGCGGATTGCGAAGGCGGACCGTCTCTACGAGCCTGCGTGGGACCTGATCATCGGCGAGGGCGTGAAGCTGGAGGTGCCGCGGAGCGGGAAGGCGCTGGCGGCACCGGTCGAGGCGCCGCGCGCTGGCAGCGGCTGGCGGGTGGTCACGTCGCGGGACCTGTACACGGCAGCGGATGCGGCGGCGCTTCGCCACCCGGAGGCGGAGAAGCTGCACCGGTACGACCGCGTGCAGGTGAGCGAGGAGGACGCGCGGGAGCTTGGGATTGCCACGGGGGATACGGTCCGTGTTTCGGCGAACGGTGCGAGCATCGAGGCGCCGGCGTGGGTGACGGAACGCGTGCCGAAGGGGCATGTGTACATTTCGAGCCTGCTGCAGGGCGGTGCTGTGCTCGGGCTGTTCGGCGCGGACGACGTGGCTGGCGTGGCAGTGGAGGCGCGGGTGCCGGCGGCCGCGGGACAGGCAGGCTAAGCACGCAGAGCGGCTGCTCCAGGGGTACCCAGAATGCGACGAACCCGCCGGGCCAACGGCGGGTTCGCTGCGTTTTGGCGTTGGTGCTGGAGAGGCAGGAGCGGAACGCCAGGTACTCGAGGTCTTTGGGCGGGGCGCCCGCCCCGGGGAAAGGCGGGCGCCCGCGAGGACGGTCCCACGGGGAAACCCCGCGAGGATGTTGCCGAGGGTGGAGGTCCGCCGTTGCGCCGCTGCCGGGTTCGTCCCCGGAGCGGAGAAGGTGGGGGAGAGCGTGCGAACCTCCGTGCCCTTCGTGAGGTACGGTACGGCGGGCGTGTGAACTGGGTCGGGGCGGTTCGTAAACGGGCCGCAAAATGTGCGGGCGGGTTGGTAGCGGACAGGTGGCGATGGGGTGGCGGTCAGCGGGGCGGTTCGAGCGAGGCGAGGAATTGGAGCAGGAGCGAGGTGACTTCTGCGGGGCGCTCCTGCTGGGTCCAGTGGCCGCAGCCTTCGAGGAGAGCGAACACGCGAAGGTCGGGCACGACGTCGCGAAGGCGCTGGATGGCCGGCGGGTTGCGGGCCGGGTCACGGGTACCGGTGATGAAGAGCGCGGGCTGACGAACGGCGGCCCCTGCGAGGTCGGCGGAGCGTTCCCAGTTGCGGTTGACGTTGCGGTACCAGTTGAGGCCGCCGCGGAAGCCCGAGGCGGAGAAGGCTGCGACGTAGACGTCGAGGTCGGCTGGGGAGAGCCACGCGGGGAGGCGGGCCGGCGGGGCGAAGGCATCGATGAAGCGGCCGCCGCGCGGGATGGGGCGGAAGCGCTCTTCGCGCGGGGCATCGCCGGAGATGGACCAGTAGAAGCCGGCGAGCGCTGCGCGGACGTCGGCTTCGAACTCGGATTCTGCGAGCCCGGGCTGCTGGAAGTAGTCGATGTAGTGGATGTAGCCGGGGCCGGCTGCTTCCCGCATGAGGTCGAGCGGGGGACGGGGTGCGCGGGCGGCGTGGGGCACGCTGAGGGAGCCGACGGCGCGGACGAGCCCGGGGAAGCGGAGCGCGGTGTGCCACGCCACAGGCGCGCCCCAGTCGTGGCCGATGACGATGGCGGGTCCAGGGCCTGCCCAGCGGATGAGCGCGGCGACATCGGCAGCGAGCGCATCGAGGTCGTACGCTTCGACAGCCGGGGGTGCCGAACTGGCGCCGTAGCCGCGCTGGTTGGGGAGGATGACGCGGTAGCCGGCTGCGGCGAGGGGCGCGACCTGGTGGCGCCAGGAGTAGGCGAGCTCGGGGAATCCGTGGAGGAGGATGACGACTGGCCCGGCGCCTGCCTCGAAGACTTCGAGGGTGACGCCGGGCGCCGTGGGGACGAGACGCCGCGCGGTGCCGGGGATCATGCGGTGGCGATGACGTCGGGGTCGAAGGTAGTAGCGATGTGGCCGGCCTGGGCGAGGCGTTCGATTTCGGCGTCGGAGAGGCCGAGGACCTCGCGGTAGACGTAGTCGTTATGTTCGCCGAAGAGGCAGGGCGGGGTGCGGAGGTCGACATCGGATTTGGAGAAGCGGTAGGCGGGGCGGAGCCAGTCGACCTCGGGGTAGTCTTCGGTGGCCGGGAGGCGCTTCCAGGCGCCGGTGGCGGCGAGGTGCGGGTCTTCGGCGGCTTCTTTTGCGTTGAGGACGGGGCCTGCGGTGACGCCGGCGCGCTGGAGTGCGTGGAAAAGCTCGTCGCGGTCGCGGGTGGCGGTCCACTCGGCGAGGCGCTCTTCGATCATGTCCTGTGCTGCGAGGCGGCCGGCGGCGGTTGCGAGCTCGGGGGCGAGGGCCCAGGGCGGGCGGCCGATGAAGTCGACGAGGGCCCGCCACTCGGCGTCGTCGCGGCAGGAGATCGCGATCCAGCGGTCGGTGCCGGCGGCAGGGAAGACGCCGCTGGGGACGTGGCCTTCCGCGGAACGGTTGCCGATGGTGCGCTGCTCGCGGCCGTTCCAGGCGGCGTCGAGGGCGGCCTGGGGGAACATGTGGGCGGAGGATTCGACCTGGGCCATTTCGATGACCTGGCCTTCGCCGGTCCGGCGACGGTGGCGGAGCGCGGCCATGATGGCGACGGCGCCGTGCATGCCGCCCCAGTAGTCGCCGGCGAAAATGCTGACGTTGTCGATGGGTGCGGTATCGGGGTAGCCGCGGAGGATGGTGGCGCCGGAGACGCTATCGATGTGTGCGCCGTAGCCGCGGCCTTCGACGTAGCGGCCGGTGCGGCCGAAGGCGGGCATGTGGAGGATGATGATGTCGGGGCGGATGGCGCGGATGGCGTCGTCGTCGAGGCCGAGCTTTTCGAGGGTCCCGATGGCGAGGTTTTCGGCGAGGATGTCGCTGATGGCGATGAGCTGGCGGACGATGGCGAGGCCTTCGGGGCGGCGGCTATCGACGGTGAAGGATTTCTTGTTGCGGAGGACCTGGATGAAGGCGGGGCTGTTGTTCCAGGGGCGGGGGCCTGGCTCAGGGGGATGACCGGCGATCCAGGGGGGCATGAGCTGGGCCATCATGGCGTTCATGCGCGGGCTGGCGGCGCGGGTCATGGGGTTCCAGATGAACGGGTTTTCGACTTTGATGCACTCGGCGCCGAGGTCGGCGAGGTACATGGTGGCGGTCTGGCCGGCCCAGACGGCGGTGAAGTCGCAGATTCGGATGCCCTGGAGGGGAAGGGGAGCGCTCATGCGATGACTCCTGCTGTCGTGAGGGAATCGATGGCGGCCGGTTCGAGGCCGGCTTCGGCAAGGATGGCGCGGGTGTGCTCGCCGAGGCGCGGGGCGGCGGAGCGGATGCGCCAGGGGGTTTTTTCGAAGATGTAGGGGCGGCCGAGCATGGGGAGCTCGCCAAGCTCGGGATGCTGGATGGTGGTCCAGAGGCCGCGTTCGCGGAAGTTTTCGTCGTTCCAGAGGTCGAGGCCGGTGTAAAGGGGGCCGCACATGACGTGGTGTTCGCGGGCGGCCTCCCAGACTTCGGCGCGGGTGCGTTCGAGCATCCAGGGGAAGACGATGGCGTCGACGGTTTCGCGGGCGCCGGGCTGGAGGGCTGCGAGGGGGCTATCCCAGGAGGGGTCTTTGAGGGTTTCGTCGCCGATCATTTCGACGAAGCGGCGCCAGTAGGTGCCGGGGAGGGCAGCGATTTCGACGAAACCGTCGGCGACGGGGTAGATGCCGCCAGCGAGGCCGGAGATATGGGATGCCGGGCGGTCCTGGACGCGGCCGGAGAAGCGGTAGGCGAGGATGCTGGAGCTGCGCCGGTCGATGTTGTTGACCTGGACGTTGAAGCAGGGGACATCGACGAGCTGGCCGGTGCCGTGGACTTCGTATCCGGTGAGGGCGCCCATGGCGGCGACGGCTGCCATGGCGCCGCACTGGAGGGTTGCGGCGGTGCCGCCGAGCTTGAGGGGCTCACGATGGGCGAGGCCGTGGCTGTACATCTCGGCGCCCATGGCGTAGACGACGAGGTCATCGAGGGAGTAGTCGCGGTAGGGGCCTTCGTGGCCGAAGTTGGTGATGGCGACCACGGGGATGTCTTTGTAGCTGGAGAGGGTGGGGTAGTCGATGCCGAGGCGTTCTTCGACGCTCGGGGGCGAGGCGGTGACGACGAGGTCGGCCATGCGGACGAGGGAGCGCACGATGTCGCGCGCGGCTGGCTGTTTGAGGTCGAGGACGATCGATTGCTTGTTGGTGTTGAGGTACTGGAAGGTGGCGCTGCGGTCGGGGCCGGGTTCGTCGCCGAGGAAGGGGGGAAGGGCGCGTGCGGGGTCGCCGCCGGGGCGCTCGACTTTGATGATGCGAGCGCCGAGGTCGGCGAGGAGCTTGGTGCAGTAGGGGCCTGCGATGTGGCTGGAGAAGTCGAGGACGGTCACGCCCTGCAGTGCGTCCATGGTGCTCCTGTTGCGAGGGTGATGGTGCCGCCGAGATTGTGCCGGAACGGTGTTAGGTCTGTCCTGCTTTTGGCGGGTTCAGCGGGGGATGGCGCGCTCGGCGACGAGGATGACGCGGCTATCGTACTCGCCTCCGCCTCCCGGTCGAGGGACGAAGGTGCCCCCGCAGCTGATGAGGGTGATGCGCTCGCGGTCGCCGGGGACGAAGGGGAAGACGACGGCGTTCATGTCGAGGGCGGCGAGGTGGACGACTTCGACCGACTGGACGGTGTACTGGTAGACGATGCCGTTGTCCATGACGACTTCGAGTGATGCGCCGGGCGCGACGGAGGTGAGGCGGGCGAAGGGGCCGGGACCGAACCCGATGTAGTCGATGTGGGCGGCGAAGAGGGAGTTAGCCCCCGGGAAGCCGGGGCGGCCGAAGCGGGGGTACCACGCGATGTACTGGGGAGCTGTGGGGTCTTCGAAGGTTTCTCTGCCGGCGATGTAGGTGGTGTCGCGCGTTTCGACGGGGAAGCGGTCGTCGACCCCGGCGGCCGGGATGCGGAGTGCTGCGACGGGGCCTTCGTAGGGGCGGGGCGTCGGGGTGGGGACGGGCGTGGGGGCCGGGTCGCCGGCGGCGACGTTGGGGACGACGGCGCGGGGCGTGAAGGTTGGGGAGGCGGCTTGAGATGAAGCGGCGGCGATGAGGCCCGCGAGGAGCGTCACGAGGGCAGCGGCGGCGGGGAGGCGGTTCACGCTTCGCCGAGGTAGGCGCGGCGCACGGCATCGTCGCGGCTGAGGGCGGGGCCGGTGCCGGAGAGGGTGATTTCGCCGGATTCGATGACGTAGGCGCGGTCGGCGATTTCGAGGGCCATGAGGGCGTTCTGCTCGACGAGGAGGACGGTGGCGCCTTCGCGGCGGATGGCTTGGATGGTTTCGAAGATGGTTTCGACGAGGACGGGGGAGAGGCCCATGGAGGGTTCGTCGAGGAGGAGGAGGCGGGGACGGGCCATGAGGGCGCGGCCGATGGCGAGCATCTGCTGTTCGCCGCCGGAGAGGGTGCCGCCGGGCTGGTCCAGGCGTTCCTTGAGGCGGGGGAAGAGGTGATAGACGCGTTCGAGGTCGGCCTGGATGGCGTCGTCGCGGGTGTAGGCACCCATGAGGAGGTTTTCGTAGACGGAAAGGCTGTGGAAGATGCCGCGACCTTCGGGGACGTGGGAGAGGCCGAGGCGGACGATGGCGTGGGGCTGGAGGCGGTCGATGCGCTGGCCGGCGAAGGTGACCTGCCCGCCGCGGGGGCGGATGACGCCGGAGATGGCGCGGAGGGTGGTGGATTTTCCGGCACCATTGGAGCCGATGAGGGTGACGATTTCGCCTTCGTTGACGTCGAGGGAGATGCCTTTGACGGCGATGATGGCACCGTAGCCGGCGCGGAGGTCGCGGACTTCAAGGAGCGGCATGGCCGCCTCCCTGGATGGCGCGGGTGCCGAGGTAAGCTTCGATGACGGTAGGGTTGCGCTGGATGGCGGCCGGGGGGCCCTCGGCGATTTTGCGGCCGTAGTCGAGGACGGTGATGCTTTCGCAGACGCCCATGACGACGCGCATCTGGTGTTCGATGAGGATGACGGTGGTGGCGAATTCATCGCGGATGCGGCGGATGAGGCCCACCATGCTGGAGGCTTCCTGGGGATTCATGCCGGCGGTTGGTTCATCGAGGAGAAGGAGTGCGGGGCGTGTGCCAAGGGCGCGCGCGATTTCGAGGCGGCGCTGGTCGCCGTAGGGGAGGTTGCGGGCGAGGTCGTTTTCGCGGCCGCGGAGGCCGACGGCGGCGAGGAGCTCGCGGGCGCGGTCGACAGCGGCCGCCTCGGCGGCGCGGACGCGGGGAGGACGGGCGACGGCGCCGGCGATTTCGATGATGCCGTTGAGGGCTGCGCGGGGGAAGCCGCGGAGGACCAGGAGGCGCTCGACGATGGGCGGGTAGGTTGGGCGGCGGGTGCTGAGGATGTCGGTGCCGCCGACGGCGATGTGCTGGTGTTCGCCGACGAGGACGTTTTCGAGGACCGTCATGTTGGCGAAGAGGCGGATGTTTTGGAAGGTGCGTGCGATGCCGAGTCCGGTGATGACGTGGGGCGGGAGGCCGTCGATGCGCTGGCCGGAGAGGTAGATGGCGCCGGAGGTGGGGCGGTAGAAGCCGGTGAGGCAGTTGAAGAAGGTGGTCTTACCGGCGCCGTTTGGGCCGATGAGGCCGTGGATTTCGCCGGGCGGCACGCGGAGTGTGACGTCGGCGAGGGCGGTCAGGCCTTCGAACTGCATGCCGAGGCCATCGACGACGAGCTCGGCTGCGGTCACGGGGCGTTCACCGGAGCCGGGGGCTCGTCGTGGGCGAACTCGAGCCGGCGGCGGGATGAGGGCCAGAGGCCGGAGGGGCGGAGGACCATGACGAGGACGAGGAGGGCACCGAAGATGATGAAGCGGGTGTCGTCGGCGAGCCGGGCGCCCCAGGTCTCGGCGGCGGGGAGGCGGCCGATGGAGCCGGGGAGGACGGCGTCGATGGCGCCGAGGAGGGCGTTCAGGGCATCGCGGAGCCAGCCGAAGTTGGCGAGGAGGTCGCTGGTCTCGCGGAACTGGAGGATGCGGGGGACGCCGATGAGGATGAGGGAGCCGACGATGACGCCGGGGGTGCTGCCCATGCCGCCGATGATGACGATGGCGAGGACGTCGATGCTGACCTGGAGGGAGAAGGCGGCGGGGCTGATGAAGCCGATGAAGGAGGCGTAGATGACGCCGCCGAGGCCGCCGATGGCGGCGCCTGTGGCGAAGGCGAGGAGCTTGTACTTGGTGGTGTTGACGCCCATGGCGGCGGCGACGTCTTCGTCTTCGCGGATGGCTTCCCATGCGCGGCCGATGCGGGAGTCGCGGAGGCGGGCCGTGCAGAAGGCGACGGCGACGGCGGCGGCGATGATGAAGTAGTACCACCGGGTGAAGGAATCGATTTCGTAGCCGAAGAGCTCGGGGCGGGGAATGGCGGAGAGTCCCTGGGAGCCGCGGGTGAGGTCGTCGCGGTTGATGAGGAAGAGGCGGATGATTTCGCCGAAGCCGAGGGTGACGATGGCGAGGTAGTCGCCGCGGAGTGGGAGGACGGGGAGGCCGAGGAGGAGGCCGACGAGGCTGGCGATGAGGATGCCGAGCGGGAGGATGAGCCAGAAGCTGAGGTGGGCATCGATGGGGGAGCCGGGGGAGGTGAGGAGGCCCATGGTGTAGGCGCCGGCGGCGAAAAAGGCGACGTAGCCGAGGTCGAGGAGGCCGGCGAAACCGACGACGACGTTGAGGCCGAGGCCGAGGATGACGAAGAGGCCGACGAAGACGAGCATCTGGACCCAGACGTCGCTGACGACGAAGGGGATGAGGCAGCAGAGGGCGATGAAGATGGGCCAGCGGAAGCGGAGGAGGTCTGTGGGTGTGGACGGGAGGCGGGATACGCGGTCAGGCACGGGTGGTGCTCCGCTGGGCGAAGATGCCGGTGGGGCGGAAGATGAGGATGGTGACGAGGAGGGTGAAGGCGATGACATCGCGCCACTGGTTGCCGAGGCTGACGCCGGGGAGCTCGTTGAGGAGTTCGCGGCCGACGGTTTCGGCGAGGCCGAGGACGTAGCCGCCGGCCATGGCGCCTGGGATGCTGCCGATGCCGCCGAGAACGGCTGCGGTGAAGGCTTTGATGCCGGGGATGAAGCCCATGGAGCCGCGGATGGTTTGGAAGAAGAGGCCGTAGAGGACGCCAGCGACGCCAGCCATTGCGGCGCCGAGGATGAAGACCACGACGATGGTGCGATTGACATCGACGCCCATGAGGGAGGCGTTGGTGGGGTTTTCTGCGACGGCGCGGATGGCGCGGCCGAGCCGGGTGCGCTGGATGATGGCGTAGAGGAGGGCCATCATGGCGACCGAGCTGGCGATGAGGAAGAGCTGGATGTAGGTGATTTCGAAGGGGCCGGCGGAGAGGGAGCCGCGTGGGAAGATATCGGGGTAGAACTTTGCGCGGGCTGAGGTCTGCTCGAGGACGAGGTACTGGAGGAAGATGGAGACGCCGATGGCGCTGATGAGGGGTGCGAGGCGGGGTGCATTGCGGAGGGGGCGGTAGGCGAGGCGTTCGATGACGACGGAGGCGCTGACGGAGGCGGCCATGGCGACGATGATGGCACCGAGGATGGCGAGGGCGATGACGGGGCCGGAGAGGTCGTTGCCGCCCATGACGACGAGGGCGCCGTAGCCGGCGAAGGAGCCGAGCATGAAGACTTCGCCGTGGGCGAAGTTAATCATCTTGAGGACGCCGTAGACCATCGTGTAGCCGAGGGCGATGAGGGCATAGATGCTGCCGGTGGTTAGCCCGTTGACGAACTGGTCGGACCAGAAACTGACGGAGAGGGTGAGCGCGGGGTGCACGGGCGGGCTCCTCTGCCGGGTTGATGGGGGCTGACGCGCGGAGAGGCGCCGGGTTGGCGCCTCTCCGCTGCGAGTGGCGAGTATGCGGGCTGGCGCCCTGCGCGGCTACTGCCGGATCTCTTCGAACTTGCCGCTCTTCACCTGGAAGAGGCTGACCGGGGTGGCGCCGCCGACGTTTTCGCCGCGGGCATCGAATTTGATCTTGCCGGATGCGCCGTCGATCTCGGTCTTGCGAATCTCTTCGTTGAGCTTGGCGAGGTCGATGACGAGCTTGCCGTCCTTCTCCTGGGCCACCTTTTCGATGGCGCGGATGATGACGGTGGCGGCGTCGTAGGCTTCGGCGACGAAGGGGCTGGCATCACGCTTGATGCCGGTTTCTTTTTCGTAGAGGTCGCCGAAGGTCTTGTAGGCCTCGCCGGTGTAGACGGGGCTGGGGAGCGAGAGGTAGGCGCCTTCGGCGTCGGCGCCGGCGCCCTTGATGAACTCGTCGTTCTTGACGCCGTCGCCGCCGAGGAACTTGACGTCCTTCATTTCGGCGCGGAGCTGCTTGATGAAGGGCGTGGCTTCGGAGTAGAAGCCGGCGAAGTAGACGATATCGGGGTTGGCGTTCTTGATGTTGGTGACGACGGCCTTGAAGTCGGTCTGCTTCTTTTCGTAGCCCTCGCTGCCGAGGATTTTGCCGCCTTCTTTTTCGTAGGCTTTCTGGAAGGCGTCGCGGAGGCCGGTGCCGTAGGCGTCGGTGTCGTAGACGATGTAGGCGGTCTTGGCGCCGAGGGTCTGGTAGGCGAACTTGGCCTGCGCGGGGCCCTGGATGTCGTCGGAGTAGGTGGTGCGGAGGAAGGTCTGGAAGACCTGGCCGCGGTCGGGGTAGGTGGGCTTGTGCGCAGTTGACGACGGCGAGACGTGGGTGACGCCAGCCTGTTCGTACTGGGGCTGTGCGGCGACCACGGCGCCGGAGCAGACGGGGCCCACGACCGCGACGACGCCGTCCTGGAGGAGCTGGGTGGCTGCGGAGGCGCCGCCATCGGCGGAGCAGAGGTCGTCTTTGGAGACGACCTGGATGCTGTGGCCTTTGATGGTCTTGTCCTTGGCGGCGAGCTCGACGGCTTTCTGGATGGGCTCGCCGATGCCCTTGAGGTCGCCGGAGAGCGGACCGGAGTAGCCGATCTTGATGGGCTGGCCGGATTCGATTTCGACGGTTTTGAAGCCGGCTTTGCCGTAGGTGACGTCGCCGCCGGTGTCGTCGTCGTCATCGCCGCCGCAGGCTACCGCGAAGACGGCAGCGAGGGCGGCGAGAAGGAGCAGCCAGGCGAACCTGGACCGTCCGTGTCGACCAATCATGCGGGGTTCCCTCCTCTGTTTCGCACTGCTGAGCTGGCGCCGGATTGAGGTGTACCTCCGATTTCGGCGCTCGCAGTCGCGGAATCCTAGCCATGCTCCGCACTGATGGTCAAGGCTGCCTTACCAGACGGTAAGGGGCGGCGGGCGGGGTGCCGGAGGGGGTTAGTCGCCGGTGGGGAAGCCTGCTTCGACCCAAGCGAGGGTGCCGCCCTCGACGTTGTAGAGGGGGAGGTCGTCGAGGCCGGCGGCGGTGGCGAATTCGGCGGCGAGGGCGGAGCGCTGGCCGCTGCGGCAGATGAAGAGGACCTCTTTGCCGTTGGCGAACTCGCGGATCTGCTTGACTTCGTTCATGACGGTGTTGACAGGGATGAGGCGAGCGCCGCGGGCGTGGACTTCGACGTATTCGTGCGGCTCGCGGACGTCGACGAGGACGGCTTCGCCGCGGTCGAGTTTTTCCTTGGCTTCCTGCACGGTGATGCGGGTGAAGGGTTCGCGCGGGTCTTTGGTGGCCACGGGTGACTCCGGTTTCGTGCGGTGGGGTGTGGGAAAAGGGTATCACGGCTGTCCTTTGAGTTGCCCGGCGGGGCGGGGGGCGTCACACTCGCGGGGAGTTCGCCGGGGGTGTGCCGATGGACCGTGTGATTGGGCCGTACCGGGAATGGCGGGTTTCGCTGCGGGGCGGGCTGGGGTCGCTCGCGAAGGCGGCAGCGGCGGCAGGGGAAGGCAGGGAGGAGGAGGCGCGGGCGGCGCTGGCCGAGGCGCTGCGGTACGTGAACGGGACGCTGCTGCCGGCATCGGAGGCTGAGGAGTTCACGCTCTTCCCGACGGTGGACGGGGTGTACGGTGTTGCCGGTACGTGCGAGGTACTGGAGCTGCAGCACGAGGTGATGCGGGCGATGGCAGGGGACCTGCGGCAGGTAGCGGCGGCTGCGGAGAAGGATGGCGACACGTGCGGCTATGCGAAGTATCTGCAGCCGCTGCTGTACGGGCTCTATGGTCTGGCGCGCGCCCATCTCGACGCGGAGGATGCGGTGTTCCTGCCGCTGCTGGATGAGCACCTGAGCGAGAGCCAGGTGAATGTGCTGGTGGAGAACAGCGAGCGCATCACTTCGGCGAAGGCAGGGGCCTGAGGGCTCCACAGCAACGTTGACGTGAGGGTAAGATTGCGGGCCAAACGTGACGCTGGAGGCTCGCAATGGCCGGTCGCCTTGAAGGGAAGACGGCAATCATCACGGGGGCGGGGCGCGGGATTGGGCGGGAAGTGGCGCTGCTGTTTGCGCGCGAGGGGTGCCGGGTGCTGGTGAACGACCTGGGGACGTCGGTTGCGGGGGAGGGCGCGGACGCCGCGCCGGCGGCGCAGACGGCGGCGGAGATCCGGGCCGCGGGCGGGGAGGCGGTCCCGCATTTCGGGGACGTTTCGGAGATGGATGCGGCGGAGGACATGGTGCGGAAGGTGCTGGACGAGTGGGGGCGGCTGGACATCGTGGTCAATACTGCCGGGATTCTGCGGGACCGGATGGTGTTCAACATGACGGAGGAGGAGTGGGATGCTGTCATCCGGGTGCACCTGCGGGGGACGTTTGCGACGACGAAGTTCGCATCGATTGTGTGGCGGCAGGCGCGCGAAGGCGGGCGGCTGATCAATTTCACGTCGGGGTCGGGGTTGTTCGGGGCGCCGGGCCAACCGAACTACGCGGCGGCGAAGATGGGCATCTGGGGCTTTACGCTGAGCTGTGCGCGGGCGCTGGGCCGGTACGGCGTCACGGCGAATTCGATTGCGCCGGGGGCAGCGACGCGAATGACGGACACCGTGCCGCAGGAGCGGGCGGGGAACCGGCCGCGGGCCGAGGAGGCGCGGGGGACGGAACGGGACCCGGCGAACATCGCCCCACCCTTGGTGTATCTGGCGAGCGACGCGGGGGCATGGATTACGGGGCGGTGCTTCGGCATTGCGGGGTACCGGATCACGCTGTACAGCAACATTGCGCCGCAGGTTGTGCTGCAGGGTGCGAAGCCCTGGACGGTGGACGAGCTGTTCGAGCGGATGGAGCCGACGTTCCGGCAGTTCGTGGCGCCGGTGCAGTAGGGCCGAAGGGGGCGCCGGTTTCGGAACCGGGGGCCGGTCCCGGCGGGGCGCGGCGGGGGAGAATCGAAGGGCCGCACCTGCGGCAGGGGGCCATCGATGGCAGCGCCAGCTGGAGGACCGGTCGTCGTCTGCGTGCGGGGGCCGTCGCGGTCGGGGAAAACGACGATGGTTCGCGGGCTGATTACGCGGCTGGCGCCCTCCGGGGTGCGCATCGCGTACGCGAAGCGCACCCACCACGCGCTGGACCTGCCGGAGAAGGCGTCGGGCCGCGTTTGGCAGGCGGGGCCCGGGGCGATGGTCATCGCGGCGCCGGACCGGGTCCAGGTGACGCTACCCCCGGGAGATGGATCGGCCAGGGGGCTGCTGCGGCAGGTGCCGCTGGATATCGACCTCGTGTTGCTCGAGACGCATGCGCCGGAGCGGTACCCGACGGTGCGGTCGGAGCTCGCGGAGGCAGCGCCCGGGGAGGAGACGCTGGCCACGTGGTCGTTCGCGGACCTTGAGGGTGACCTGGAGCGGGCGGCGGGCGCGATTGCTGCGCTGCTGCCCGGGGACCTGGGTGTCGAACGGGCGCTGCGGCGGGCGCGGGAGCTGCACGGGGGCCATGCGTGCGCGGGACTCATCCTGGGGGCGCGGCTGGCGCTGTATGCAGGGCAGTCCTGGGGGTGGAGTTGCCGGACCTGAGCAAGCGGCTGGTCGTGGAGGTGGAGACGGCGCGGTGTGCTGCGGATGCGATCCAGGCAGTGACCGGCTGCACGGCGGGGAAGCGGACGCTGCGGTTCGCGGATTATGGCAAGCTGGCGGCGACGTTCTGGGACCTCGAGCGAGGGCGCGCCGTGCGGGTCGCAGCCCGGGGCGACCTGCGAGAGCGGGTCGGGGCGAAGGGTGCGGAGCGGCACGCGGCGCAGGCGGCAGCGTACCGGTCGTGGGCGGCGGAGGAGCTGTTTACGGCGCGTGAGGTGGACCGCGAACTGGGGCCGTACGACCTGCCGGGGCCGCCGCGGCGCCGGGCGGCTTGCATCGTCTGCGGCGAGGAGGTGGCAGACGGCAAGGAGCTGGCGACGGAGCAGGGACCATGCTGTCGGCCGTGCGCGGGGGCGGGGTGAAGGTGCGCGGGGGCTGCTGGTAGACTCCGGCGCACCACGCGAGGGGGAAGGACGTTGTCGACGCAGCTGCCGGAAGCGCACGAGGCGGTGCCGCCGCCCGCCATCGAAGAGGTCAGCCCGGGCATCTACGCTTACATCCAGCTCGATGGGAGCTGGTTCTTGAACAACGCGGGGTGCATCGTCGGGAGCCGCTCTGCGACAGTAATCGATACGACGGGGACGGAGCAGCGGGCGCGGGCGTTCCATGCGGCGGTGCGGGAGGTGACGCAGCTGCCGGTGAGTGCGCTGGTCAACACGCACAGCCACGGGGACCACACGCACGGGAACTTCATGTTCGCGCCGGCGAGCGCCATCATCGCGAGCGAGCGGTGCCGGCGGGAGGTGCTGGCGGCGGGGCACGCGGCGTATGCGCTGTTCCCGATGGTGGATTTTGGGGATTGCCCGGTGACGCCGCCGACGGTGACGTTCGAAGACCGGCTGAACGTGTACGTCGACGACCTGCGCATCGAGCTGCAGTTCATGGGGCCGGCGCACACGACGAACGACATCGTGGCGTGGGTGCCGGAGCGGAAGCTGCTGTTCTCGGGGGACCTCGTGTTCAACGGGGGCACGCCGTTCGCGCTCGGGGGTTCGGTCGGCGGGTGGCTGGAGGCGCTCGACCGGCTGGAAGCGCTGGGCGCGGAGACGGTCGTGCCGGGGCACGGGCCCGTGTGCGGGCCGGAGGTGCTGGGGCAGGTGCGCCGGTATCTCGCGTGGCTGATGCAGGTGGGGAGGGAGGGCTTCGAGCGGGGGATTCCGCCGCTCGAGCTGGCGGGGAGCCTGGACTTCGGGGAGTTTGGGGAGTGGCACGACCGGGAGCGGGTCGTGCCGAACCTGCACCGCGTGTACAGCGAATTGCGGGGGGAGCCGCGGGGCACGCCGCTGGATGTCGCGCAGATGTTCCGGGAGATGCTGGAGTTCAACGGGGGGAAGCCGCTTCGCTGCCTGGCCTGAGGTCAGGTTGCGAGGATGGTGCGGACCTTTTCGAGAAGCTCCTGGGGGCGGAACGGTTTCTGGATGAAGCCCGCGAGGCCTTTGCCGGCGAACCGTTCGGTGGCGTCCTGTTCGTTGTAGCCGGAGGTGAGGAGGACGCGGACACCGGGGTGGATGCGGCGGAGCTCGCGGAAGGTTTCTTCGCCGTCCATGTGGGGCATGGTCATGTCGAGGATGACGAGGTCGATGCCGGGGTGAGCGCGGTAGACGTCGACGGCGGCGGCGCCATCGGGGCCAAGGAGGACGGAGTAGCCGGCCTGCTCGAGCATGCGGCGGGTGACGGTGCGGACGGTTTCGTCGTCGTCGACGACGAGGATGGTGCCGCCGGCAGGGGCCGATGGCGCGGCCCCCTCCTGCGCGAGCGCTACTGCGGGGGCGGCACCGGCAGCAGGGAAGAGGATCTTGAAGGTGGTGCCGCGGCCGGGTTCGGTGTAGAGCTTGATGGCGCCGCGGTGGCTGCGGACGATGCCGAGAACGGCGGCGAGGCCGAGTCCGCGGCCGGTGAATTTGGTGGTAAAGAAGGGGTCGAAGATTCGGGCAGCGGTTTCCTCATCCATACCGACGCCGGTGTCAGCGACTTCGAGGTAGACGTAGTCGCCCTCGGGGAGGTCGTCGTCCATGTAGGCGGTCTTGAGGTAGGCGGCGTCGGCGTGCATGAGGCCGGTGGAGATGGAGATGACACCGGAGCGGTCGCCGATGGCGTCAGAGGCGTTGGTGATGAGGTTCATGATGACCTGGCGGAGCTGGGTGGCATCGCCTTCGATGGCGGGAAGGTCGGGTGCGAAGCGGTATTTCAGGACGGCGCGCTTGGAGACGGAGACCTCGAGGAGGTGGGCCATCTCTTCGACGACGCGGGAGAGGTTGAGGCGTTCGATGACGAATTTGCCCTTGCCGGAGTAGGCGAGCATCTGGCGGGTGAGCTCGGCGGCGCGCTGGGCGGCGGTTTCGATGTCGAGGACCGTTTGGCGGGCGGGCGATTCCGGGGGGAGCTCCATGAGGGCGAGCCCGGCGTTGCCGAGGATGGCGACGAGGAGGTTGTTGAAGTCGTGCGCGATGCCGCCGGCGAGGACGCCGAGGCTTTCGAGCTTCTGGGTCTGCTGCATCTGGAGGTCGAGGCGGCGGCGCTCTTCGTCGGCGCGGACGAGGTCGGTGGTGTCGAGTGCGGAGAGGAGGGTGGCTTGCCGGCCGTCAAAGGTGAAGGGGGAGGCGGCGACGCGGAGGTGGCGCACCTGCTCGGAGGCGGTCCTGATGCGGATGGTGAAGCGGGAGACCTGTTCGAGGCCGGCCTGGCGGCGGTGGAAATGCTCAAGCATGACGGGGATGTCGGCGGGTTCGATGAGTGATGCGAGGAACCCGGGCTGCTGGAGCTGCTCCCTGGGGTAGCCGGTAAGGCGCTCCATCTCGGCGTTGACGAAGAGGGCGTTGGCGCCGTCGGAGACCCAGACGGCGGCGGAGACGGCGTCGAGGAGCTGGCGGAGGCGGGCTTCGCTCTGGCGGAGGGCTTCCTCCGCGGTGACGGTGTCGTGGACGTCGAGGACCACGCCGACCTGGCCCATGAACTGGCCGTGCTCGTCGAAGCGGGGGGTGGAGTGTTCGTGCACCCAGCGGTAGGTGCCGGAGCGGTGGCGGAGGCGGTAGCGGATGCTGGAGGGAGCGGGGTGCTCGAGCGCTTCGCGGAAGTCTTCGAGGACGCGGGGGAGGTCGTCGTGGTGGATGACTTGCTGCCAGCCGTTGCCGAGGAGCTCGGGACCGGCGCCGGTGAATTCGAAGCAGGCACGGGACATGTAGTCGACGAGGCCATCGGGGCGGGCGGTCCAGATCATGATGGGGGCGGAGTCGGCGAGGTTGCGGAAGCGAGCCTCGCTCTCGGCGAGCGCTGCGCGGTCGCGGACGCGCTCGGTGACGTCGCGGGCGACGCTGCCGATGCCGACGATGGCGCCGGCGGGGTCGCGGAGGGGGAAGTAGGACGTCGAAAGGATCACGGAGGTGCCGTCTTTGCGCCGCCAGGCGCGTTCCATGTCTTCGATGTTTTCGCCGGCGAGGACCCGGGCGCGGATTTGGTCGCGGAGCCCCTGCTGGTCGGGTTCGAAGAGGAAGGCGCTGGTTCGGCCGAGGACCTCGTCGGCGGTGTACCCGAAGGTAAGCTCTGCTCCGCGGTTCCAGGAGGTGATGGCGCCGGAGAGGTCGGTGGTGACCATGGCGTCGCGGGAGAATTCGACGATGGAGGCGAGGCGGCGGTTTTCGAGGGCGGTGCGATAGATGTCGGTGAGGTCGCGGGTGATGGTGAGGACGGTTTCGACCTCGCCGGTTTCGTTTCGTTCGGGGATGAGCCAGGTTTGGCTGTAGGTGCCCGGTCCGCGGAAGTCTGAGGCGCCTTCGCGGACGAGGGGCGCGCCGCCGTCGAAGACGGAGGCGACGGCCTGTTCGAGGCGCTGGAGGGACTCGTTTCCGGGGAGGAGCTCGGTGGGGCGACGGCCGGCGACCTGGCGAAGCTCGGAGCCGATGCTGGCGAGGGCGGCGGGGTTGGCGTAGATGATGCGCAGCCCGGCATCGAAGCGCACGATGAGGTCGGGGGAGTTTTCGGCGAGGGTCCGGAATTCGCGTTCGCGGCGAAGCAGCTCGAGCTCGGCGGCGCGGCGCTGGCGGATGTCGAGGATGGCGCCGCGGACGAGGCGCCGGTCGTGGGGGGGCATGCGCACGAGGCGGACCTCGCAGAGGATTGGGCGGCCGGCGGAGTCGCGGTGGACCCACTCGAACTCGAGGCTTTCGCCGGCCAGGGCGCGTTCGAGGTAGGCGGCAGCGAGGTCGGCGCTGCGCTGGCCGCCGGGCTGGAGGTCGGGGCTGAGGGATGCGGGGCTCTCGTAGAGGAGCTGTTCGCGCTGCATGGCGAAGAGGCGGCAGGCGTCGTCGTTGGCTTCGACGAAGCGGCCGAGGTCGACGTCGTAGACGACGATGGCGTGGCCGGCGTAGTCGAAGATGGTGTGGTAGCGCTGTTCGGCCTCGCGGGCACGGGCGAGGGCCTGTTCGATGGGGGTGTGCTCGAGGATGAAGGTGACCCGGGCAGGGAGGCCGCGGTACTCCAGGTCCTGCCCGGCGATGCGGACCTGGAGGATGCGGCCGTCGCGGGTGCGGTGGCGCCAGTAGGCGGGCATCGGGTGTGTGCCGCGTTCGCGCACCGCGCGGAGGAGTTCGGGGACGTCTTCGGGGGGGCGGATGTCGGCGAGGGTGAGGTGGCGGAATTCGTCGGGGGAGTAGCCGTAGAGGTCGCAAGCTGCGCGGTTGGCTTCGAGGATGCGGAGGGTGCCGCGTTCGAACACGAGCGCGGGGAGGGGGTGGTCGAAGAAGAAGATGCCGGGCGGGAGGTCTCCCGGGCTGGTGCCGGCGTCGGTGGGGGGCTGGGGGTCCTGGGGGGTTGAATGGCCCTGGCCGTGTGTCACCGCTGCCTTCCTTTTCGTTAGGGGCATCCTAGGGGACGGGTGGAGGGATTTCCTCGGGGATTTCCCTATTTCGGCTGAGAATTCTTCAGCTATGGGGCTCAGGCGATGGGGGGTTCGAGAAGGACGGCGTAGTCCTGCGGGCCATGAATGCCGCGGACGATGACCTTTTCGACGTCGGCGGTGCGGCTGGGCCCGGTGAGGATGAGGGCATCGTCGCAAGCGCGCAGATAGGGGGCGAGGGCGGCGGGGTGCTCGACGATGGTTGCGGGGTCGACGGCGAAGGCGACTGCCGGCGCGGCGAGGAGGGCGCGGCGTTCGACGGGGCTGCCGGTGAGGAGGACCGACCCGGTGCCGGCGACGGCGGCGGCAGCGGTGAGGTGGAGGGCCCGGGGCGGAGCGCTGGCCGGGAAGGTGACGCCGAGCTGCTCGGCGCGGAGGCGGAAGCGGTCGAGGGCTGACGGGGGCAGGACTTCGGCAGGCGCGATGACCGAGCGGTTGGTCCGGTCGGGGGCGGCGGCCTGGAGGAGGGCGGGCTCGTGGGGCGCGCCGGGTTCGGGGAGCGCTCGGGGGCCGGACCTGGCTGTAAGGATGGACGCGGGGAGCCGGCCGGCGGCGCGGAGTGAGAGGCGGGCAGCGGCAGCGGCTGCGCGGGCGGTGGGCGGGAGGCGGAAGGCGGCGGCCCAGGCGCGCCAGGCGGCGCGTTCGGCGCTGCTGCCGGCCTGGCGGCGTTCGACGGCATCGGCGCGGAGGTCGAGGAGCATGCGGTGGAGGGGGATGCCGACGGGGCAGGCTTCGGTGCAAGCGCCGCAGAGGGTGCTGGCAAAGGGGAGGTCGGCGTGGCGGCGGCCGGGCCAGAGGAGCGGGGAGACGACGGCGCCGATGGGCCCCATGTAGGGGGAGTCGTAGGCGAGCCCGCTCACGGAGCGGTAGACGGGGCAGGCGTTCATGCAGGCGCCGCAGCGGATGCAGCGGAGGACTTCGCGGTAGCGGGGGTCGGCGAGGACGCGGGAGCGGCCGTTGTCGACGACGACGACGTGGCGCTCCTGGCCGGCGGGCGGTGTGCCGAGGATGTGGGTGAAGGCGGTGAGGGGCTGGGCGGTGGCGCTGGGCGCGAGGACCTGGAGGACGGCGAGCGCGCCCGCTTCGTCGGCGACGATTTTTTCGAGGCCGGTGACGACGATGTGCTTTCGGGGGTGGGAGACGCCGAGCGCGACGTTGCCTTCGTTTTCGACGATGAGGATGCGGCCGGAGGAAGCGATGAGCTGATTGGCGCCGGTGATGGCGGCGTCGCAGTCGTCGAAGTAGCGGGCGACGACGTCGCGGATGTGCTGCGAGAGGACGACGGGGTCATCGGACTGGAGGGGGGCGCCGGCGCGCTGGAGGATTTCGCGGATTCGGGTGCGGTTGAGGTGGATGGCGGGCGCGGTGATGTGGCTGGGGCCGCGGCCTTCGAGGTCGACGACGTATTCGCCGATGTCGGTTTCGAGGACGTCGATGCCATCCTGCCGGAGAGCGTGGGTGAGGCCGATTTCTTCGGCGACCATGGACTTGGATTTCGCGACGCGGCGGGCGTTGCCGAGGAGGTCGCGAACGATTTGGACAGCCTCGGCGGGGGTGGCGGCGCGGTGGTAGCCGATGCCGCGGAGTGCGAGCTGTTCGCGGAGCTGGCGGTGCAGGGGTTCGAGGCGGTCGACGGCATCGGCGCGGGCGCGTTCGGCGCTGGCGCGGGCATCGGCGGGCCCGCGGGCGAGCATCGCGCGGGAGTCGTCGACGAGCTTGCGCATGATGGGGAGGAGGGTGGCGGAGCGGTGCTCGGCGGTAATTTCGCGGCGGGCGCGGTCGCGGAAGGCGGTCATCCGAGGGCCCTCGCGAGGAGTTCGGGGAGGGTCCATGCTTCGAGCTGGATGCCGAGCCCGGCGGCCCCGGACTGGAGGTGGGCGAGGCAGGAGTAATCGGGGGAGACGACGATGCGTGCGCCGGTTTCAGCGAGGGACTCGAGCTTTGCGCGCATGATTTCGACGGAGACCTCGGGCTGCTTCACGGCGAAGGTGCCGCCGAAACCGCAGCACTCCTCGGCGAAGGCGGGCTGGCGGACTTCGAGGCCTTCGATGCGGCCGAGGAGGGCTTCGAGGGCGGCGGAGGCGCGGAGCTCGCGGCGGCTGTGGCAGGACTCGTGGAGAACGACGACGCCCGGGAGGCGAAGGGGGAGGGAGGCGAGGGCGGGGTGGCGGGCGACGTAGGTGGCGAAATCGACGAAGCGGGCGGCGATGGCGGCGGCGGCGCGGTCGCGGGGGGGCTGCCAGAGGCCCGGGAGGTAGTGGCGAACCATGGCGGTGCAGGAGCCGGAGGTGGTGACGATGGCGGCGTGCGCGCGGGCTGCGCGGAGGAGCTGGCGGCCGACGGCGCGGGCCTCGGCGCGGAAGCCGGAATTGAAGGCAGGCTGGCCGCAGCAGCGGCCATCGATGAGGGTGACGGTATCGCCGAGGGCTTCGAGGACCCGTCGGGCATCGGCGGCATCACCGGGACGAAGCGCCTGCAGATAGCAGGGGTCGAAGAGGGCGACGGATGCCATTGGGGGCATTGTACGGCGGGCTGATTGCGCCGGGTTTGGCGGCTCCTTCAGAATTCTGCGGGAACGCAGCACCTCAGGAGCAGGCAACCGACCATGGCAGAAACAACGATCAAGGTTCGCGACAACGGGCCGTACCTTGTGCAGGGGGAGTTCGTGGTGGTGGACGCGGAGGGGAACGCGTGGGAGAAGAAGGGGGACGTCGCGCTCTGCCGGTGCGGGCACTCGGCGACGAAACCGTTCTGCGACGGGACGCACCGGCGGGAGGGGTTCGAGTCGGCGCCGCGGGCGAGCGGCTGACCGGCGGGGGCGGTCGAGCGACAGCGCCGCCCGGGAATCACTCGTAGAGGCGGGCGGCGGCCGCCTCGAGTTCGCGCATTTCTGCAGGGTCGAGGGGCCGGAACGCCTCGGCGGCTGCGGCGTTCTCGCGGACGCGGTCGGGGTAGCGGGCGCCAGGGATGACGACGGAGACGGCGGGGTGGGAGAGGGCGTAGCGAAGGAGATTGGCGGGGGTGAGGATGCCGGCGGCGCCGCGTGCGAGGAGGCCGCGGATGCTGCTGGTGCGCCCGGAGCCGCCGAGGGGGCGCATGACGACGACGGCGACGCCGCGCTCGCCGGAGAGGTCGAGGAGGGGGCGCGATTCGGGGTAGAAGGCGGAGTACTCGAGCATGATGGCGTCGAAGGCGCCGGACTCGATGGCGAGGCGGGCGACTTCGAGGCTGTGGGTGGAGATGCCGATGTGGCGGATCGCCCCGCGCTCGCGGGCGGCCTGGAGGCCTTCGAGCGCGCCGCCGGGGGCGGTGACCTGGGCCCAGGCTTCGAGGGTCGAGACATCGTGGAGCTGGTAAAGGTGGATGGTGTCGAGGCCGAGGACCTGGCGGGAGCGATCGACTTCGTACTGGGCGCTCGATGCGGTGCGGCGGAACGTCTTGCTGGCGAAGAAGGCGTCAGCCGCGCCGTGCTCGCGGACGACGCGCCCGAGGAGGTGCTCGGAGCCTTCGTAATCGCGTGCGGTATCGATGAAACGGAGGCCGAGGTCGAGGGCGAGGGCGACGGTTTCGAAGGCCGCGGGCGAGTGGGGGGTATCCATGGCGCCGAGGCCGAGGACGGGGAGGTCGAAGCCGGCGGAGCCGAAGGGGCGGGAGGGGATGGGCATGGTTCCAGTGTAGGGGCGCGGGACAGGAGGGCGGAGGCCGTTGTACGCTGCCGGTTGGCCGAACGGGGTTCGGCCGCGACACCTGAGACAGCGAGGTCGTTGACGTGCCAATCGAACCATCGAAGGCGCTTGGGGCGCCGATCCAGGGCGGTTCGTTCCGCTGGGACCGCGACAAGGTCATCCTGTACCACCTCGGCGTTGGGGCTGGCGACCCGCCAACCGACCCGAACGAGCTGGCGTACACGTATGAGCGGAACCTGAAGGTGCTGCCGAGCTTTGGCGTCATCCCGGCGTTTGGTTCGCTGGGGGGTGTGGGGCAGGTCCCGGGGCTGCAGTTCAACCCGGCGCTGCTGCTCCACGGTGAGCAGGACCTCGAAATCCGGAAGCCGATCCCGGTGGAGGGGGAGGTGGAGACGAGCGGGAAGGTGGCCGGGATTTACGACAAGGGGAAGGCGGCGCTCGTGGTGCTGGAGACCGAGACGAAGCTGAAGGGTGATTCGGAGCCGCTGTTCGTGAACCGGTTCTCGCTCTTCCTGCGCGGGGAGGGGGGCTTCGGCGGGGAGAGCGGGCCGCCGGCCGGCAATGAAGCGCCGAACCGGGCGCCTGACGGGACGGTGGAGTCGAAGACGCTGCCGCAGCAGGCGCTGCTTTACCGCCTCTCGGGGGACAAGAACCCGCTGCACGCGGACCCGGAGTTCGCGAAGATGGGCGGGTTCGATCGGCCGATCCTGCACGGGCTGTGTTCGTTCGGGGTGGTGTGCAAGGCGGTGGTGGACCACGCGCTCGGGGGAGATACGGGGAAGGTGGCGCGGTACCAGGCGCGGTTCGCGGGGGTGGTGTTCCCGGGCGAGACGATCGTGACGTCGTATTGGCGGGAGGGGGAGACGATTCTCGTTGCGGCCCAGACGAAGGAGCGGGGGACGCCGGTCATTACGAACGCGGCGATTACGGTTCGCGGCTAAGCGGCTGCCGGGACGAACGCGAGGGGGAGCCGGGACGTGTCCGTCCCGGCTCCCGCTGTTTGGAACGGGCCTATTCGAACAGGAAGCGGCGGCGCTGGGGGGCGGCCTTGCGATAGCGGAGGCCGAATTTTCGGATGCCGACTTCGCGGACGAGGGCGGCGGCTTCTTCGGGCGAGTCGGTGAGGACGAGGCGGTCGAGGTCTTCGGGGTCGATGGTGCCCATGGCGACGAGGCGGTTGAGGAGGAAGTCCATGAGCGGTTCGTAGTAGTCGACGCCCATGAGGATGCAGGGGTAGTCGCGGATTTTGCGGGTTTGGATGAGGGTTGCGATTTCGAAGAGCTCGTCGAGGGTGCCGAAGCCGCCGGGCATGGCGATGAAGGCGTAGGAGTACTTGGCGAGCATGACCTTGCGGACGAAGAAGTAGCGGAACTCGACGAACGTATCGAGGTAGGGGTTGGGGCGCTGCTCGTGGGGAAGCTGGATGTTGCAGCCGACCGAGTAGCCGCCGACGTCCCTCGCGCCGCGGTTAGCGGCCTCCATGAGGCCGGGGCCGCCGCCGGTCATGACGGTGAAGCCTTCGCGGGCGACGGCCTGGCCGACCCGGCGGGTGAGGTCGTAGTACGGATGGTCTTCGGTAAAGCGGGCGGAACCGAAGATGGTGACGCAGGGGCCGACGAAGTGGAGCTTGCGAAACCCGCGGATGAACTCGGCGGCGATGCGTACGGTGCGGAGGAACTCGGAGCCGCGGTCGGCGGGACCTTCGAGGAACTGCCGCTCCTCGGCGCCATCGGGGGCCTTGCCCCATTCGGGGGCGCGGGCAGGGGGCGCGGGGAGGGATGGGGGCTCATTGGGCATGACGACAAGTCTATCGGGGCGGGGATTTGCGGGCTGCTGGGAGATGCGCAAGTGAATGGGGGAGTTTCCCTACGCTGCCGGGGGGCGGACGGCCGAATGTTGAGGTATGGGACACGGTACAGAGCGGCAGGCGCGAGAGCTGCACGCGGTGCCTCAGCGGGAGGGGTGGGCGCTGATTGCAGCCGGGAGCGAGCGGCCCCTTGGGCTGTATCGCGAACTCGGTCAGGCGATCGACGCGGCGCTGGTTGGGGGTCGGCTGGTGCGGCTGGTGGTGCACGAGCGAAAGGCGGGGTAAGGGCGGGGCGGGCCGGCCCGCGAGGGGCTTCAGTCCGGGCCGCCGGGTGCCGAAAGCCATAACGACGGCTGCGTGCGGCGCGGCCGGGACGTCGAGGAGGCCGCCATGCGAACGGTTCTGTTACCGGCGGCGGCTGCGGCCGCCGTGCTCGCCCACCTCGCTGCATTCGCGGCGATGAAGCTGGTGCCCGGTTGGGACCCGGTGCTGATGTACCCGACCGAGCATTTCTGGGTCGTGTCGGCCGCGACGCTGCTCTCGGCACTGGTGGGGACGGGGCTGGCCATCTCGGTAGAGAGCGTGCGCACCACGCGGACTGTGTACCTGGCGCTCGGGTTTATCGCGATTGCACTGGTCTTTGCGACGCACGGGCTCGGGACGCCGGGGCTGATCGTGCCTGCGACGGAGTACCCGTACGCGGTGATCATCTCGGCGGGGCTGAGCCAGTTCATCGGGGCGGTGTTCATTGCGATGAGCGTGATGCCGAGGCGCTGGCCGGGCGGGGAGTTCATCCAGCGGCACAGCACGGACGTGCTCGCCGTTGGGGTGGCCGTGCTGACGGCGTACCTGGTGAGCATGGTGGTACGGCCGACGCTGTGGGATTTCATCCCGCGGGCGCGGCCGTGGGACACCGCGCTGGCTGGGGCGACCCTGGGGCTCTTGGCGGTCGCGGGGTGGCGGTACTACCAGGCGTGGCGGCTGACGGAGCTCCCGGGGCAGCTGGCGATGGTGACGGCGCTCGGGCTGCTCGGGGTCGCGCAGTTCTCGATGTACTTCGGGGAGCTCTGGCACCTGAGCTGGTGGCTGTATCATGCGATGCTGCTCGAGGCGTTCCTGGTGGTGCTCGGGGGCTGGGCGGTAGAGGCGTTTCGGGCGAAGAGCCTGGTGGTTTTCGCGCGGGCGCTGGAGCTGCGCGATTCGCTGGACTCGGTGCGGTCGGTTGGCGACGTTGAGGTGCTGGAGCGGCTGGAGGAGGCCGTCGAGCGGAAGGATGCGTACACCCGGCACCACATGGGCCGGGTCGCCGAGTATGCGGAGGGGATCGCGAGGGAGCTCGGGCTCTCGGAGCGCCAGGTGCTGGTTTGCGCGGCGGCAGGGCGGATCCACGATGTGGGGAAGATCACGGTGCCCGACGCGGTGCTGCTCAAGCCGGACCGGCTGACGCCGGAGGAGTTCGAGCTGATGAAGCACCACACGGTGCGCGGGGCGCACATCGCGAGGCTGCACCCCGAACTGGCGGAGCTGGCGGCGGTCATCCGGGCGCATCATGAGCGGTTCGGCGGGGGTGGATACCCGGACGGGTTGCGGGGGGATGCGATCCCGATCGAGGCGCGGGTGGTGGCCGTCGGCGACACCTTCGACGCCCTGACGTCGACGCGGGTCTATCGACCGAAGCGGCCGGTTTCGGAGGCGCTGGAGGAGCTGCAGCGGGTGGCTGGGACGCAGCTGGACCCCGATTGCGTGGCCGCGTTCATCCGCTGGCTGGAGCGGACGGGGCGGCTGGACGCGTACACGGCGGGGATGCGTGACGCGGCGGCCTGAGAACGGCGCCGATTGAAGCGCGGCCGGGGGCAGGGTATGCTGCCGGGCGCCGGCGCGCGCCGGCCAAATCGTGGAGCAGGAGCAGGTCATGTCGGACCTCAGGGCAACGCAGGAGCGCCACGCGCAGGATGTCGTGACCGGGAACCTCGCGGGGCTGATGGGCGACTTCACGCCGAACGCGATGGCGAAGGTGATGGCGCTCGCGGCGAATCCGATCACGGCGACGCGGTTCGAGATCAAGGACCTCGGCAACAACGAGGTGGAGATTTCGTACATCGGCGACACGACGCGTGTGGTGTGGAGCAAGTGGGTCGAGAACGGGGGGAAGTGGCAGATTGACGACGTGAAGGACGTGACGCCCGCGTGAGCGCTGAGCCCGGGGATGTCCGCGCTGCTGTCGAGCGGACGGCGCGTGCGGTGATGACCGGGAATCTTGCGCAGGTGATGGCGGACCTTGCGCCCGAGGCGATGGCGCAGCTGATGCAGATCGCCTCGGGCGCGCAGGGGATTTCGCCGGGGCAGCTGCCGTCGATCGAGGGGTTCGAGGTCGAGGAGGACGGGGCGTCGGCGGAGGAGGCGCGATTCCGGGTGCGATTTCGGTCGAGCGCGGGGACGCTGACGGTCGCGACGACGTGGCGGCCGGTGATGGGGCAGTGGAAGGTGGCGGAGATTGGGCTGGCCGGGTTCGAGCCGGCGGCTGGCGGTGGGCCGCAGCAGGGGGCGCAGGGCTGATGGAGCTGCTGCTCGTTCGGCATGCGATTGCAGTCGAGCGGGGTACGGCGGCGAACGATGCGGAACGGCCGCTGACAGCGGAGGGGCGGGCGCGGATGGAGGAGGCTGCGCGGGGGCTGGCGCGGCTGGTGACGCCGCAGGTGATTTTGAGCTCGCCGTGGCTCCGGGCGATGGAGACGGCGGAGATTTTGCGGGAACGGTTTCGGCTGGGCCGGGTGCGGGCATGCGAGGCGCTGGCGGGGGCGGACTACGACGCGGTGATCGAGGCGGCGAACGAGACTGATGCGTCGCCGGTGGCGCTGGTGGGGCATGAGCCGTGGATGGGGGAGCTGCTGGCGTACCTGCTGTGCGGCGACCCTGCGGGGATGGCGGTGTCGTTCAAGAAGGGTGGCGCGGCGCTCGTGCGGTCGGCGGGGGAGGCGCGCGCGGGGGGCTGCTGGCTGGAGTGGTTCGTACCGCCGGGGGTCCTCAGGCGATTGGCGCGGGCGTAGGGGCAGGGAGCGGTTCGACGACGAGGCGGCAGCGGAGGGCAGCTTCGAGGCGGCGGCGCTGGCGTTCGAGCTCGTGAAGCTCGGCATCGATGGGGGCGCGAGCGGTGAGGCGGATGCGGAGGAGGTCGCCATCGGTTTCGGCGGCGACGTCGAGGACGGGGGAGGGCGTGCGGCGGCGGATGGCGCGCGCTGCGCCGAGGAGCGCGGCGAGGGTGGCGGCACGGCGGCTATCGTCGGGGGCGATGATGGCGCGGTAGGGCGCGAGGTCGGGTGTGCCCGAATCGGCCCAGCGGACGAGCGCCGCGAGGAGCACGACCTCGCGGTGGGTGTAGCCGTGGAGGTCGCCGCTGTGGACGAGGTACTCTGCGTGGCGGTCGCGGTTGTAGTAGTCGATGTGCATGCCGATGCCGGCGAGGCGGGCAGCGTCGAGGAGGAGGCCGCGGTCGGCATCGTGGAGGCCGTGGAGGGGACGCGCGGCATCGAAGAGAGCGGCTGCGGCGAGGACGGTGGGCTCGGCGGAGATGATGTCGACGCCGTTGGCGAGGGCCAGACCGGCGATGCTGGCGGCGCGAACGTCGGGGAGGATGGGGCTTTCGCCGCGGATGGCCTGCCAGGCGAGGCCTTCGCGGAGGCCCTGGCCGGAGACGGTGAGTGTGGGGGCTCCGAGAAGGTCCATGACCTGGTCGATGACGATTGCGGCGGCGTGGAGGATGTCGGCGCGGTTGGCGCCGACGCCGGGGATGCGGCGGCGGGCTTCGGCGGGTACGGCGGCGAGCTCTCGGGTGAGGCGGCGGACTTCCTTGCGGCTGAGCTCGAGTCCGTGGAGGCGGCCGAGGGGGTACTTGCGGCGGATGCGGATGATGCGGGCGAGGTTGCGGACCGCGCCGCCAGTGGCGAACAGGACCGGGGGCGATTTGCCGGGCACGAAGGAACGAAGGACGGCCTTCCTGAGGGCGCGGACTTCGCGGGGGAGCGGAGGGTCGTTGTGGAGGTAGGTTTCGCGGCTGTAGATGGCGCCGAGAGGGACCGACTGGACTTCGACGAGCTGGCGCTCACGGACGGTCATGAGCTCGAGGGAGCCGCCGCCGAGGTCGAGGAGGTAACCGTCGGTGAGGGTGGTGCTGTTGATGACGCCGAGATAGCCAGCGTGGGCCTCCTCGAAGCCGGAGAGGACGCGGATGCGGAGGCCGGTTCGGTCGCGGGCGAGCTGGAGGAAGTGGTCGGCGTTGGGTGCGCGGCGGAGTGCTTCGGTGCCGACGGTGATGAGGTGTTCGGGGGTGTGGGCCTGGGCGAGCTGCTGCATGATGGTGAGGGCGCGGATGCCGCGCTCGATGCCCTCGGGTGCGAGGTTTCCCCCGGCCTGCCCGGAGCCAAGGCGGGCATCGTAGCGCGCTTCATCGATGACTTCGAAGGCGCTGCTGCTGAGGGCGCGGGCGACGAGGAGGCGGATGGAGTTGGAGCCGACATCGATGACGGCGACGGTGTTGCGGGGTGTGACGGGCATGTGCTGGGGGCAGCATGCCGCCGGGGAAAGGGTTGGACAAGTGGGGGCTGGCGGATATGTGGTAGACTGCATGCCAGCCGGTTGAGGAGGGTTTCCGTGCGCCGGGCATTTGCCGTTCTGTTCGTTGTTCCGCTGATGTTTGCGATGCTGCCGCTGGGGGCGGTGCTGATGGGCGGGGGCACGGCGGCTCCTGAGGGGACGCTGGTGCTCGAGACTGCCGAAGGGCAGGGGACGCCGAGCGCCGTGGCCTGGGACGCGCACGAGTTCCAGCAGCGCGATGACGCGCTGGCGTTCCGCTCGGCGGATGGGCAGGGCGGCGCGGGTGATCCCTGCGCGGAGATTCCGCAGGGCTGACGTTCGGTACGAAGCAGCGGAACGGCCCGCCGGGCAAATCCGGCGGGCCGTTGTCGTTCGAGCGGCGCGGGGGCGGCCCGGTCAGCCGCGAGGCGGGAGCGCTTCGAGGGCGCGGCCGATGACGAGGCGCTGGATTTGGTTGGTGCCTTCGAAGATCTGGAAGATCTTGGCGTCGCGGACCCACTTTTCGACGGGGTGGTCGCGCATGTAGCCCTGGCCGCCGAGGACCTGGACTGCGTCGACGGTGACTTTCATGGCGACGTCGGAGGCGAAGCACTTGGCCATGGAGCCTTCGGCCTGGAGGTAGGGGACGTTGGCGCCGGCCATCCATGCGGCGCGCCAGACCATGAGGCGGGCGGAATCGACGGCCATGGCCATGTCGGCGAGCATGAAGGAGATGCCCTGGTTTTTGATGATGGGGCGTCCGAACTGGACGCGGGTTTTTGCGTAGTCGAGGGCGTATTCGTAGGCGGCGCGGGCGATGCCGACGGCGTAGGCGCCGACGACGGGGCGGGTGCGTTCGAGGGTCATGAGGGCGCCGACGGCGCCGGGGCCGGCGGAGCCGCCGGGCCGCGCGGGGGCGCCGAGCTTGTATTCGGCGGGGATGCGGCAGTCCTGGAGGATGACGTTGGCGGTGTGGGAGGCGCGGATGCCCATCTTTTTCCAGACGGTGCCCTGCTGGAGGCCCGGGGTGCCTTTCGGTATGACGAAGGCGCTGATGCCGCCCCAGCCTTTGGAGCGGTCTTCGGTGGCGAAGACGACGTGGACGTCGGCGATGCCGCCGTTGGTGATGAACTGTTTTTCGCCGTTGAGGACGTAGAAGTCGCCGTCGCGGGTGGCGGTCGTCTGGATGTTGGCGACGTCGGAGCCGGCGTCGGGCTCGGTGAGGCACATGGCGCCGAGGTGGACTTCGTTTTCGTCGGAGGCGATGGCGGCGAGCCATTGTTCGCGCTGTTCCGGGGTTCCGGTTGCGGCGATGGCGGCAGCGGCGAGCCCGGAGCTGTTGATGGCGAGCGCGATGCCGGCGCAGCCCCATGAGAGCTCTTCGGCGATGATGGATGGGATGAGGGAGGAGCCGGAGCCATCGAGGAGGGAGCCCTGTTTGGAGATGCCGAACCCAACGGCGGCGGCCTTCTTGATCAGGTCGTAGGGGACCTCTTCGTGTTCATCGTAGTATGCGGCGACGGGGCGGATCTCCTTGCGGGCGAAGTCGCGGGCGACCTGCTGGACGAGCTTCTCTTCGTCGTTGAGCTCGAGTGAGACCATGGGGGTTCCTCCGCGGGTGAAGTGCCATCAGCTTACCAGCCGGTAGGCGAATGGGGACGGGTGGAAGTGCGCGGTTCGCGGGAGGGGGCTAGGCTCTTGTTATGGAAGCGGGAGCAGGGTGCCCGGGGAGGGTCGCGAGATGTCGTTTTGTGATAGATAGTGCCGAACGCGGGCACCAAGAAATTCACGAAAGCGGGGCGCTTTTGGCATGGACACCCGGGGAAGGCCGCGCCTATCATGGCGCCGCCCCTGGGAACCCACGACCGCACCGGCATCGAGGTAAGGCGACGTGACGAACGAGCGCATCGAGGAGTTTTTGAATTTTTTGGCGGTGGAGAAGAATGCCTCTCCGCACACGCTCTCTGCGTACCGGAACGACCTTGCCCAGTTCACGGGCTTCGTGGAGCGGGCGTTTCCGGGGGTGGCGCCTGAGGGGGCGACGAAGGAGCAGCTGGTGCGGTTCGTGGAGCACCTGCGGGAGGAGAAGAAGTACAAGGACACGACGGTGGCGCGGAAGGTAGCGTCGCTGAAGTCGTTCTTTGGCTTCCTTGCGGCGGAGGGTGTGATCGGGCAGGACCCGACGGAACAGGTGAAGTCGCCGCAGGTGGGGAAGCACCTGCCGCGGGCGCTGACGGTGGAGGAGGTGGACGAGCTGCTGGAGCAGCCTGCGCGGCGGAATACGCCGGAGGCGCGGCGTGACAAAGCGATGCTGGAGCTGCTGTATGCGACGGGGCTGCGGGTTACGGAGCTGGTGTCGCTGGACCTGACGGATGTGGCGCTGGAGAGTGACCCGGTGACGGTGCGGTGTGTTGGGAAGGGGGAGAAGGAGCGGGTGCTGCCGCTGCCGCTACCGGCGGTGGATGAGCTGCGGCAGTACATTTTTCACGTTCGGCCGAAGCTGGTGCGGAACCGGCGGGAGCAGGCGCTGTTCGTGAACCGGCGCGGCGAGCGGCTGACGCGGCAGGGTTTTTGGCTGATTTTGAAGAACTATGCGAAGGAAGCGGGGCTGGATACAGCGATTACGCCGCACACGCTCCGGCATACGTACGCGACGCATATGCTGGCGGGCGGGATGCCGCTGCGGTACGTGCAGGATGCGCTGGGCCACGCGAGCATCTCGACGACGCAGATTTACACGCACCTGACGGACCAGCAGAAGCGGAAGCAGTACGACCAGGCGCACCCGCGGGCTTCGGCCTGACCCGGGACGGCTGCACGGCCGGGAGCGTGCGGAGGAGCCGGGCGGGTCAGCCGGCGCGGAGGGCGGCGGCGAGGGCAGGTCGGGAGACGCCGAGGGCTGCGAAGAACATGGGGCTGCACTCGCCGGATTCGACGAGGGCGATGGCGAGGCCGCGGGCAGTGATGCTGCGCTCGCCCGCGGTTCGGGCAGCGGCGGCGGCGCGGCTGATCGCTTCACGGGCGGCGGAGCCGAACACGATGTCGCGGTCGAGGGGGTCTTCGCCGAGGCCCTGCGCGGCGATGAGCGCCTGCTGAACGGCGCCGGGGTCGGGGAGGGAGCCCGGCGGGGCGGCGGGGGAGAGGATGAGGAGGCAGGCGGCCAGGAGGTGTTCAGGGGCGACGATGGCGCAGTTCGTGCGATAGCAGAGCGCTTGGGCTTCGCGGAGTGCGCGGGCGGCGTCTGCTGCGAGTGTGAGCTCTTCTTCGGGCGGCATGGTCAGCGTTCGAGGGGACGGGCTGCGGCGGAGGGCGCCATGTCGAGGACCTCGATTTCGACGCCCTGGCCGGTGAAGTCGTGCTGGAGCGAGTACACGATGTCGAGCTTGGCGTCGAGCTCGGCGGCGGCCTGGCGGAAGGCGATGCCGCGCCAGGTGACCTGGCCGTCGCGAACCGTGAGGCGGAGGTGGTCGCCGGAGGCGCCGACGGGTCTCGCCTGGAGGAGGCTGACGCCGCGGCTGAGGAGGACGGGTTTGCGGTTGCCGTGACCGGTTGGCTCGAAGCGCATGAGGCCTTTGACTTCGAGGCCGTCGAGTGCGCTGAGGGGTGCCTCGGCGTCGACTTCGATGATGCGGCGGGCGGGCTCCCAGCCGAGGCGGGCGGCAGCGGTGGCGGTGAGGCGCTCGCGGAGCTCGTCGAGGTGTTCGTTGCGCACGGTGAAGCCGGCGGCGGCGCGGTGCCCACCGTGGCGGACGAGGAGGTGCTTTTCCTGGCGGATGGCGGCGACGATATCGAAGCCGGGGACGCTGCGAGCGGAGGCGCGGGATTCTTCGGGGCCGCGGGAGAGGACGATGGCGGGGCGGTTTCGGCGCTCGGCGAGGCGGGAGGCGACGAGTCCGACGATACCGGGGGCGATTCGGTCGGTGACGACGAAGAGGAGCGGGGCATCGCCGGGGCCGATGAGCTCTTCGGCGAGGCTGGTTGCTTCTTCGGTTTGGCGCTGGCGCTCGCGATTGAGGCTGTTGAGCTCCTGGGCGAGGTCGAAGGCGCGGCGGTAGTCGCGTTCGAGGAGGAGGCGGAGGGCGATGCTGGCGTGGGCGAGCCTGCCGGCGGCGTTCATGCGGGGACCGAGGGCGAAGCCGAGGGTCTCGGAGGTGAAGCGTTCGGGGGCGACGCCGCTGACGCGGGAGAGGGCGGCAAGGCCGGGGCGGAGTCCGCCGGTGCGCATGACTTCGATGCCGCGGGCGACGATGCGGCGGTTTTCGTCGACGAGCGGTGCGACGTCGACGACGGTACCGAGCGCTGCGAGGTCGATGAAGGCGGTGTCGTCGAATTGGCGCTCGAGGTGGTCGTAGAGGACTTCGAGGAAGCGGTAGGCGACGCCGCAGGCGGCGAGTTCGTCGAAGGGGTAGGGCGAGTCGATGCGCTTGGGGTTGACGGCGGCGAGGGCGTCGGGGAGGACTTCGGGGACGGTGTGGTGGTCGAGGATGATGACGTCGAGGCCGAGCTCGTTGGCGTAGGCGACCTCGGCAACGGACGAGATGCCGCAGTCGGCGGTTACGAGGAGAGTTGCACCGGCGGCTGCGAGGCTGCGGATGGCGCCGAAGTTGAGGCCGTAGCCTTCGGTGAAGCGGTCGGGGATATATAGCGTGGTGCGGGCGCCAAGGGCGGCGAGCCCTTCGTGGAGGATGGCGATGGAGGTGACGCCGTCGACGTCGAAGTCGCCGTAGAGGGCGATGAGCTCGCCGCCGTCGATGGCGCGCTGGACGCGGCGGATAGCGTCAGCCATACCGGGGAGGAGGAGGGGGTCGTGGTCGGGGAGGAGGTGCGGGCGGTAGAAGGTCTCGGCCTGCTGGCGGGTGGTGATGCCGCGGGCGGCGAGGACGGTTGCGACGATGGGAGGGAAGCGGGGGATGCCGTTCTGGTGGGCGTAGGGGTCGCGGAGCCGCCAGCGTGGTGGGAGCGCGCCGACCGCGTGGGTCATGGTGCGGCCCGGTAGGTTCGGAAGATGAGGCTGGAGTTATGGCCGCCGAAGCCGAGGGAGTTGGTCATCACGGCTTCGAGGCGGGCGGGGCGGGCGACGTTGGGGACGTAGTCGAGGTCGCAGTCGGGGTCGGGGACTTCGTAGTTGGCAGTGGGGGGGATGACCTGTTTCTGGAGGGCGAGGACGCAGATGGCGGCTTCGACGGCGCCCGCGGCACCGAGGAGGTGGCCGGTCATGGACTTGGTGGAGCTGATGGGAAGGTCGTAGGCGTATTCGCCGAAGACGCGCTTGAGGGCGAGGGTTTCGAGGCGGTCGTTGATGGGGGTCGAGGTGCCGTGGGCGTTGAGGTAGTCGATCTCATCGGGCTGGAGGCCGGCCTGGCGGAGTGCGAGCTGCATGGCGCGGGCGGCGCCTTCGCCGCGGTCGTCGGGCTGGGTGATGTGGTAGGCGTCGGAGGTTGCGCCGTAGCCGGCGAGCTCGGCGAGGATGGCGGCGCCGCGCTGGCGGGCGTGTTCTTCGCTTTCGAGCACGAGGACGGCAGCGCCTTCGGCGAGGACGAAGCCGTCGCGGCGGGCGTCGAAAGGGCGGGAAGCGCGGGCGGGGTCGTCGTTGGCGGTGGTGAGGGCTTTTGCGGAGGCGAAGCCGGCGACGACGATGGGGGTGATCGGGGCTTCGGTGCCGCCGGCGAGGACGACTTCGGCGTCGCCGCGGCGGATGATGTTGGCGGCTTCGCCGATGCTGTCGGCGCCGCTGGCGCAGGCGCTGACGAGGCAGTAGTTCACCCCGCGGGCCCCGAGGCGGATGCTGAGCTGGCCGCTGGTCATGTCGGCGAGCATCATGGGCATGAGGAAGGGGGAAACGCGGCCAGGGCCCTTTTCGCGCATGGTTTCGTATTCGGCGACGAGGGTGGTGATGCCGCCGATGGCGGTTCCGATGATGATGGCGAGCTCGGAGCCGTCGCCGGGGGCGGGGCGGTAGCCCGACTGGGCGAGGGCTTCATCGGCGGCGACGAAGGCGAACTGGGTTGCGCGGTCGGCGCGGCGGGCTTCTTTGCGGTCGATGTAGGCGGTCGGGTCGAAATCGGGGACTTCGCCGGCGACGCGGGAATCGAAGCCTTCGGGGTCGAAGAGGGTGATGCGGCGGGTGCCGGAGCGGGCCTCGACGAGGGCGGACCAGGTGTCGCAGGCGTTATGTCCGAGGGGGCTGACGATGCCGAGGCCGGTCACGACGACGCGGCGGCTGGGTTGAGGTGCGTTGTTCGTCACGGGTTGCCCTGAGTGTACATCAGGATTGGGTTAGGTCCCGGACCACGCGGGGGAGGCGGGCGGCGATTTCGCTGGCGAGGAGACCGGCGCGGCCGTACTCGGCTTCGAGGGCTTCGGCGACGGCGGCATGGAGGTAGACGCCGAGGCGGGCGGCGGTGAAGGGGTCGGCGCCCTGGGCGAGGTAGCCGGCGATGATGCCGGCGAGGACGTCGCCGCTCCCGGCCGTGGCGAGGAGGGGGTTGGCGAATGGGGAGAGGGCTGCCTGCCCGCTGGGTTCGGCGATGACGGTGTGTGCGCCCTTGAGGACGACGACGCAGCCGAACCGGGCGGCGGCGGTGCGGGCCGCGGCGAGGCGGTCGGCCTGGACCCCGGGGACCGTGGTGCGGAGGAGGCGGGCCATTTCGCCGGGGTGGGGGGTGAGGACGGCGCGGGGGTGGAGGCGCTGGGGGGCATCGTCCATGGCAGCGAGGGCGTTGAGGGCGTCGGCATCGACGACGACGCCGCCGGTGCAATCGGCGGTATCGGGGAGGGCTGCCCAGGCCAGGGCGCGGGTGTCGTCGGTGAGGGAGAGGCCGGGGCCGAAGACGGCCGCGCGGGCGCCTGCCCATTCGCTGCGGAGCTGGCGGGCGGCTTCGCCGGCAAGGGAGCCGTCAGGGCTGCCGGGCAGGGGGAGCCAGGTGGCTTCGGGGATTGCCGGGACGAGGCCGGGAATGATGTCGTCCGGGGCGGCGATGGTGACGAGGCCGGCACCCGCGCGGTAGGCGCCCACGGCTGCGAGGAGGACCGCGCCGCGATAGCGGCGGGAGCCGCCGACGACCATGACGCGGCCGAAGGTACCTTTGTTGGCATCGGCGGGGCGGCGGGGGAGCTGCTGGCGGACCCAGCGGGAGGTAACGAGCTCGAGGCTGACGGCATCGAGGGCTTGTTTCGGGATACCGATATCGATGACCTGGACGCGGCCGACGGCGTCGCTGCCGGGTGCCTGGTACATGCCGACCTTGGGGAGACCGAAGGTGACGGTCATGTCGGGGCGGACGAGGAGGGGGTCGACGGCGCCGGTGTCGCTGTCGAGGCCGGTGGGGACGTCGACGGCGACGATTTTCGGGGGCTGGTAGCTGGAGCGTGTCGCGGCGAGGGCGGCGAGAGCGCGGCCGATGGGGCTGGAGGGATCGAGTGGGAGGCGCTGGCCGATGCCGAGGAGGGCATCGATGACGAGGTCGGCGGCGGGGAGGCGTGTGCTGAGCTGTTCGCCGGCGGGGTCTTGGGCGCCGTCGATGATGGGGATTTCACGGGCGCGGAGCTCTTCGAGGCGGCCGGGTTCACGATGGCCGGCGGGGAGGTAGACAGCGACCTCGGCGCCCCAGTCGTAGAGGTGGCGGGCTGCGACCAGGCCGTCGCCGCCGTTGTTGCCGGGGCCGGCGAGGACGAGAATCTGGCGGCCTTCGAGGGTGCCGAGGAGCATCCACGATTCCTGGGCGACGGCGAGGCCGGCTTCTTCCATGAGCTGGGCTTCGGTGGAGCCGGCGGCGATGGCGGCGGCTTCGAGCTGGCGCATTTCGGCGGCGGTGACGAGTTTCATCGGAGGCCTTTCTCGCGGATGAGGCGGAGGGCGTTTTCGCCCCGGCGGGGGGTGTCTTCGGCCTCGGAGAGGGCGCGTTCGCCGACGACGGAGGCCATGGCGAGGTCGGCGAGGTGGGTCATGGAGATTTCGAGGCCGCGGAGCTCGATCTCTTCGGCGCGCCTGGCGCCGCGGCCGTAGAGGAAGACGAGGGGCTTGCCGCGGCGGTTGGGGAGGATTTCGATGTCCTTCCAGCCGACGCCGCGGATGCCGGTGCCGAGGGCCTTCATGACGGCCTCCTTGGCGGCGAAGCGGACGGCGAGCTCGGGGATGCGGCCGCGGCAGTGGGCGAGCTCGTCGGGGGTGTAGACGCGGTTGAGGAAGCGGTCGCCGTGGCGGCGGATGACATCGGCGATGCGGTGGGTTTCGATGACGTCGATGCCGTGCGCGAACTTGCGCGGGCGGGGGGAGGGTGAGCGTTCGGACATGGGCCAGCCTGTGGGTGCAGGGTGGGAGGTATGGGGCGGATCGTACGCGAGGGGCGCGGTTCGTGCCGCGGGGCGGTGCTTTGGCCCGGAGGCGGGAGTCGGGCTACGCTACGGGCATGCCGGCGAAGCTTATCGACGGGAACGCGATTGCGGCAGCCATCCGGGCGGAGGTTGCGCGGGAGGCTGCTGAGCTGACGGCTGCCGGGGTGCGGCCGGGGCTGGCGGCGATCATCGTAGGGGACAACGCGGCGTCGATTAGTTATGTCGGGATGAAGACGAAGGCGTGCGCCGAAGCCGGCATCTTTTCGGAGACGTTTCGGCTGCCCGCCTCGGCGACAGAGGGAGAGGTGGTGGAGCTGGTGCGGCGGCTGAACGCCGATGATCGGTTCCACGCCATCCTGCCGCAGCTGCCGCTGCCGCCGCAGGTGAGCGAGCAGGCGGTGATCGATGCGATGGCGCCGGAGAAGGACGCCGACGGGCTCCACCCGGTGAATCTCGGACGGCTCCTGCGGGGCGAGCTGGACGGCGCCATCCCGTGCACGCCGCACGGGGTGGTGGAGCTGCTGCTGCGGACGGGGAACGACCCGGCGGGGAAGCACGTGGTGGTGGTGGGGAGAAGCACGCTCGTCGGGCGGCCGCTGGCGGTGCTGCTTTCGAACAAGGCGCGCGGGGGCAACGCGACGGTCACCATCTGCCACACGGCGACGAAGGACCTGGCGGAGCACACACGGCGGGCGGACATCGTGGTGGTGGCTGCGGGGCGGGCGGGTACGCTGACGAAGGAGATGGTGAAGCCGGGGGCGGTGGTGATCGATGTTGGGGTGAATCGCGTGGATGCGCCGGACCGGCCGAGCGGATACCGTCTCGTTGGGGATGCGGCGCTCGACGTGCGGGAGGTGGCATCGTGGGTGACGCCGTACACAGGGGGCGTGGGGCCGATGACGGTGGCGATGCTGCTCGTGAACACGGTCAGGGCGGCGCGGCGAGCGCTGGAGCGGCGCGGATGACACCGCCGGAGCGGGTGGCTGAGGCGCTGCGGGCGCTGGGGCTGCCCGACCGGGTGCGGGTGTTCGAGCAAAGCACAGCGACGGCGGAGGAGGCGGCAGCGGCGGCAGGGTGCAGCGTGGGGCAGATCATCAAGACGCTGTTCTTCCTTGCGGAGGGCCGCCCGACGATGGTGCTGATGGCGGGCGACCGGCAGGTGGACACGGCGCGGCTGGCGCAGATTCTTGGTGTGGGGCGGAAGCGGCTCAAGATGGGCACGCGGGAGGAGGTGCGGCAGTTCACGGGGTACGAGGTCGGGGGCGTGGCGCCCGTCGGATGGCTGCAGCCGGCTGACGTGGTGGTCGATGCCTCGCTGCGGCGGTTCGAGACGGCATGGGCGGCGGCGGGGACACCGAACGCGGTGTTCGAGACAGGGGTCGAGGCGCTGGCAGCGGCTCTCGGCGGCCAGTGGGCCGAGGTCGCGAAGGACGCGGGATGAGCGGGGAGCGGGGAATCCCGGGGGGTGCGCTGCTCCGGGCGATGCGGCCGTACCAGTGGCCGAAGAATGTGGTGGTGTTTGCGGCGTTCGTGTTCAGTGCGGGGGAGGCGTGGGAGCCGGGCGATGCGGGCAGCTGGTGGCCGCTGCTGTGGCGCTCGATCGCGCTGTTCGGGCTGTGGTGCCTTGCGGCGTCGGCGACGTACCTGGTGAACGACATCCGCGACCGCGAGGCGGACCGGCTGCACCCGCGGAAGCGGCTGCGGCCGATCGCGAGCGGCGTGCTGGGGCCGGGGGCGGCGGGTGCTGCGGCGGGGGTGCTGGCCGCGGTGTGCATCCCCGGGGCGCTGCTGCTGGACCCTGTCGCGGGGATGGTGCTGGGGGGCTACGTAGGGCTGATGACGTTGTACTCCTTCGGGCTGAAGCGGGTGGCGGTGCTGGATATCTTCTTGCTCGGCGCGGGGGTGGTGGGGAGGGCGGTGAGCGGGGGTGCGGCGATCGAGGTGGATATCAGCCCGTGGCTGTACGTGTGCTCGAGCTTCGGGGCGCTGTTCTTTGCGACGACGAAGCGGTGGGCGGAGTTTCGCCAGCTGGGAGCTGAGGCTGCGAAGCACCGGCCCTCGCTGGCGGCGTACAACGGCGAGGTGCTGGAGCTGATGCTCGGCGTGAGCGCTGCGGGGGCGCTGCTGAGCTATTCGCTGTACACGATCGAGTCGGCGCGGGTGCCGGGCGATGGGTCGATGGCGCTGACGATCCCGTTCGCGGCGTTCGCGCTGTTTCGGTTTCTGCTGCTGATGAGCGGGCCGCGGCAGTCGGAGGCGCCGGACCGGGTGCTGTTCACGGACCCGCAGATTGTGGCCTCGGTGGCTGGCTTCACCGTCACGGCGCTCGCGGTGCTGGTGGCGCACCGGTAGGATCGTTCGCGGAGGGCGCGCGGTGGCCGGCTATTCGGACCTGGTCCGGGAGCATTTCGAGCACCCGCGGAATGCGGGGGTGCTGGAGCACGCCGACGGCATCGGGGAGCGTGCGAACCCGGTGTGCGGCGACCGGATGCGGGTGATGATCCGGGTGGCTGAGGGTCGGGTGGCGGAGGTGCGGTGGCAGACGCGGGGGTGCCCGGCGGCGATTGCGACGAGCTCGTTTGCGAGCGAGATGGTGGCGGGCTGGGAGCTGGATGCGGTGCGGTCGCTGACGCGGGAGGCGATTGCAGAAGCGATGGGCGGACTGCCGCGCGACAAGGTGCATTGCAGTGTGCTGGCGGCGGACGCGCTGCGGGCAGCGGTGGAGGACTACGAGCGGCGCAGGGGTTCGCCGTCGGGGCAGGGCATCGGGGAAATCCCGTAAGTCCCGGATCTCCCCGGGTGCGCAACGGTTCATCCACCGGCTGGCTCCCTGAGGCGGCCGAATTTCCCCATGGGCCCACCTGGCATCCGAGGGCCCGGGGGACGACATGGCTGCAAGGGTACGAAGGACGACGATGCCGCTCTGGGTGGCGCTGGGTGGTGCGGTGCTCGCAGCCCTGGCGCTGACGATGAGCGCGGGGCAGCGCGCGGATGCGCTGACGAACTGCTCGGTGACGCACGATGCGCTGGACAGCGAGGAGCAGGCGTTCCTTGGGCTGATCAACCAGTACCGTGCGCAGAACGGGCTGGGACCGCTGACGATTTCGACGAATCTGAACCGTGCGGCGGCGTGGATGGTGGAGGACATGGCGACGAAGGGGTATTTCTCGCATACGGACAGCCTCGGGCGTTCGCCCTACCAGCGGGCCATCGACTGCGGCTATCCGAGCGGGGCGGGCGAGAACCTGGCAGCCGGCTCGTCGTGGTCGACGGCGCAGGCAGCGTTCGACGCGTGGAAGGCCTCGCCCGGGCACAACCAGAACATGCTGACGGGCTACTACCAGCAGATTGGTATTGCGCGGTATTACCGGGCGGGTTCGCCGTACGGCTGGTATTGGGCGACGAATTTCGGTGCGACGAACGACGGGACGGGCGGCGGCGGCAGCAGCCAGCCGACGAATACGCCGACGCCGACGGCGACGACACCGCCACCGACCAATACGCCCACCCCGACGGCAACGAACACGCCGACGCCAACGCCTGCTGCATCGGCCACGCCGACGCCGACCATGCCGCCCACCGCGACGCCGACACCGACTCCGACCGGGAGCGGGCAGGGTACGCCGCCGACGCCGCCGACGCCGCCGACGCCTCCGAGCAGCGGAAGCCAGCCGACCGCGACGCCCACGGCCACGGCGACGCCGACGAAGCCTGCGACTCCGACGCCGACCCCGACGAAGCCGGCATCAGCGGGCAACGGCGGGCCGGGGGGAAGCCTCGCGCTTGCGCCGGGTGCGAACCTGGTGGCGTGGCCCGGTAAGAGTGCATCGCCAGCGGAGGTATTCGGGAGCAACACCGCGGTGGTCGTGGTGTACGAGTGGGACGCGGCTGCCGGGACGTGGAAGCGGTATCTGCCGGGGCTGCCGGGCTACCTGAACACGTTGACCCAGCTGCGGCAGGGCGGTGCCTACTGGGTGATTGCGAAGGGGCAGGCCCAGATAGCGGTGCGCTAGCGGTCGGTCAGGTCCCGGAGACGGTCATCTCGCGGATGCGGATGGTGGGAGCGGCGGCGGCCCCAAACCAGGCGAGGTCATCCGCGACGGCGTCGATGCCGGCGAGCATGTCTGCGAGGTTGCCGGAGATGTTGACCTCGGTGACCGGGTAGGCGAGCTGGCCGTCTTCGATCCAGAAGCCGGCAGCGCCGCGGGAGTAGTCGCCGGTGGCGGGGTTGAAGCCGGCCCCCATGAGGGCGGTGACGTAGAGGCCCCGGGGGGTATCGCGGAGGAGGGCTGCGGGGGCGAGCGCGCCGGGCTGGAGGACGAGGTTGGAGGATGAGGGGGCGGGTGCGGATTCGAGGCCGCGCACGGCGCTCCCGGTGGAGGCGCGTCCGAGGCGCCGGGCGGTGTAGCAGTCGAAGAGGAAGCCGCGGAAGGTCCCGGACTCGACGAGGATGTTGCGGCGGGTGGCCACGCCTTCGCCATCGAAGGGGCGGGTGCCGAAGCGGCCGGGGAGCAGGGGGTCGTCGACGATGGTGACGAGCGGCGAGGCGAGGGGCTGGCCTTCGCGGCCGGCGAGGAAGGTAGCGCCGCGGTAGAGGGCGTCGCCGGTGGCGCAGGCGGCGAGGTGCGCGAGGAGGGAGACCGCCATCATCGGTTCGAAGACGACGGGGACGCGGGTGGTTGCGGGCTTGCGGGCACCGAGCTGGTCGACGGCGCGGCGGGCGGCGATGCGCCCGACCTCTTCGGGGTCGCCGAGGCGGGAGAGGGAGCGCTCGGCGGAGAACCAATAGCCGGGGCGCTTCTTGCCTTCGGCGTCGTCGGCGATGGCTTCGGCGGCGAGGGAGATGGAGGTGGCGGGGTAGCTGCCTTCGAAGCCGAGGGAGTTGGCGAGGGCGACTTCTCCGACGCGGGTGGAGAGCGTGGCGCCATCGGTGTTGGTGATGCGGGGGTCTGCGGCGAGGGCGGCGGCTTCGCAGGCGCGTGCGAGGGAGATTTTTTCGTCGGCGGTGAGGGCTTCGATGCGTTCGTCGTAGAGGCCGAGGGGTGCGGCGTCGCCGGGGCGGCCGTAGAGGGACGGGTCGGGGAGCCCGGCGAACTCATCGGGGGCGCTGATGCCGGCGAGCTCGACGGTTTCTTCGGCGAAGCGTTCGAGGGCGGCCGGGGCGAGGTCGGAGGTGGCGCAGATGGCGGTTCGGCCGTGCTGGATGACGCGAAGCCCGAGGCCGATGGAGCCTGCTTCGATGAGCTTTTCGATTTCGCCGAGGCGGACGGTGACGGTGCTTTCGCTGCCGGTGACGACGATGGCGTCGCACTGGTGGGCGCCGGCGCGGCGGGCGAGCTGGACGGCTCTGCGGGCGAGCTCGAGTGCTGAGATGCCTTCGGTGGCGCGGGAGGTCACAGCTTCGTGCCCCCGACGGTGATGCCGGAGACGAGGACGGTCGGCATGCCGACGCCGACGGGGACTGACTGGCCATCCTTGCCGCAGGTCCAGCGGCCGTCGGAGAGGCGGTAGTCGTTGGCGACGCGGGTGACTTTGGAGAGGACGTCGGGGCCGTTGCCGATGAGCATGACGTTTTTGAGGGGAGTAGTGATGCGGCCGTTTTCGATGAGGTAGGCCTCGGTGACGGAGAAGACGAAGTCGCCGTTGGAGATGTTGACCTGGCCGCCGGAGTAGGAGACGGCGTAGATGCCGCGGTCGACGGAGCGGATGATGTCTTCGGGGGTGTCTTCGCCGGGGAGCATGAAGGTGTTGGTCATGCGGGGCATGACGTAGTCCTTGAAGGACTGGCGGCGGCCGGAGCCTGAGGGGGCGACGCCGAAGTGGCGGGAGCTGATTTCGTCCTGGAGGTAGCCGCGGAGGATGCCGTTTTCGATGAGGACGTTGCGGCCGGAGGGGTTGCCTTCGTCGTCGACGTTGATGGAGCCGCGGGATGCGGCGATGGTGCCGTCGTCGACGACGGTGACGAGGGGGCTGGCGACGGGCTGGCCGATGCGGCCGGTGTAGTTGCTGGTGCCTTTGCGGTTGAAGTCGGCTTCGAGGCCGTGTCCGACTGCTTCGTGGAGGAGGACGCCGCTGTCGCCGGCGGCGAGGACGACGGGGAGGGTGCCTGCGGGAGCTTCGGCGGCGTCCTGCTGGAGGACGGCCTGGCGGGCGGCTTCGCGGGCGAGCTGTTCGGGCGTGGTGACCTGTTCGAAGTATTCGATGCCCATGCGGCCGCCGCCGCCCTGGCGGGCGACCTGGCGGCTTTCGCCGCGCTGGGAGAGGGCGGAGACGTTGAAGCGGATGAGGGGCTGGACATCGCCGATGAGTTTGCCGTCGCTGCGGGCGATGAGGATGTATTTGAGCTCATCGCCGATGGAGGCGTCGAGGCGGGCGATGCTGGGGTCGTAGCTGCGTGCTGCGCGGTCGGCGCGTTCGAGGAGCGCGACCTTGGCGGCGGCAGGTTCGGCGACGAGCGGGTGGTCGAAGTCGTAGTGGCTGGTGCCGACCAGGAAGGGGGTAGCGTCGATGGGGGGCGGGGTGCGTTCGCCGGCGGAGATGCGGGCGGCGGTTTCGGCGGCGCGGCGCATGGCTTCCATGTCGAAAGATTCGGTGTAGGCGTAGCCGATGGCTTCGCCGCGGACGACGCGGACCCCGAGCCCCTGGGAGACGGTGCGGGTGGCGGATCTGACGTGCTGGTCTTCCCAGGTGATGGCGCTGTTGGTGCGGTGTTCGAAGTAGAGTTCGGCGAAGTCGCCGCCGCGGGAGAGGGCGACGGAGAGGAGGGTGGAGGTGACGGCGGGGTCGATCGCGAAGCGGTCGCGGAAGAACTGGAGGGCTGCAGCAGCCGGGTCTGGCATGTGGGGACTCCTGATTCGTTGGTTCGATCGTAGCAGGGCGGCGGGGGGAGATCGGGGAAGGGCCCGGTGGAGCGTTGGGCGGTGATTGTGCAGGATTGTGGGGGAGGGCGCTCCTGCGCCCGGAGCTCGCGCTTGTCTTCCCAGGCTGTAGCCGGAACCGAACGGAGCCCCCGTGCGGGGGGCCTGACGGCGCCCGGCCGGCCGCTGGCCTCGCTTCGGCATCGGGATTTCCGGGTTCTGCTGTTTTCGACGATGGCGCTGCAGGTGGGGTCGTGGGTGCAGACCATCGGGCAGGGCTGGCTGGTGGTGAACGACCTCGGGGGTTCGGCGACGAACCTTGCGGTGGTGGCGCTGCTGCGGGGAGCGTTTCTCGTGCTGGTGTCGCCGTTCGGGGGCGTCGTTGCGGGGCGGTATGAGCGGCGGGGGCTGCTGATGGTGTACACGGCGGTGAGCGCGGCGATTGCGGTGCTGCTGGCGGTGCTGGTTTCGACGGGGAGCATCGAGCTGTGGATGGTGTACGTGCTGGCGGCGCTCGCGGGCATCGTGGAGGCGCTGGCGGGCCCGATCCGGAGCCTGCTGGTGTTCGACACCGTGGGACCGGAGGAGATGACCAACGCGGTGGCGCTGAATGCGCTGGGCGGGAATGCGATGCGCGTCATCGGGCCGGCGATCGGGGGTGCGCTCATCGGACTGATCGGCACGGAGGGGACGTTCGAGGTGCAGGCGGGCTGCTTGGTGGTTTCGCTGGTGCTGACGGCGCGGCTGCGGCGGTTCGAGCCGGAGCTCAGGGAGGGGAACGAAAACGCATTCGTGAGCGTTGGACGGGGGCTGGCGTACGTGGTGCGTGACCGGCCGATGGCGCTGATCGTGGGCATGGCGGTGTTGCCGAGTGTGCTGGTCTACCCGTACGTCAGCTTTCTGCCGGTCTTCGCGAAGGATGTGCTGCACGAGGGTGCGGAGGCGTACGGTTTCCTCGCGGGGGCGGTGGGGCTGGGCTCGCTGGCGGGGGGTGCGATTGTGGCGGCGACATCGAACCGCCAGCGGCTGGGGCCTGCGATGACGTGGGCATGCCTGTTCTACTGCCTGTCGGTGGCTGGCTTCACGTTCATGCGGGAGCTGTGGTTCGCGGTGGGGGCGCTGGTGGTGGCGGGGGTGTTCCACAGCATCTATGCGGCGTTCAACGCGTCGCTGATGCAAATGAAGGCGGCACCGGAATTCCGGTCTCGTGTGGTGGCGCTGCAGACGGTGACGTGGGGGCTCACGCCGTTCGCAGGACTGCTGATGGGGGCAATGATTGACCGGTGGGGTGCGCCGCATACGGTGCTGGCGTGGATGCTGGCTGCGGCGGGGCTGACGCTGGCGCTGGCCGTGGGGAGCCGGGAGCTGCGGAGGGTATAGGGGATGGAGGCGCTGCAGTCGGTCCTGTCGATGGGGCTCCGGCGGCTGGATGCGGAGGGACGGCCGACGGGCGAACCGGCGGAACTCACTGACCTCGCCGCCGCAGCAGCGCTGTACGTGGTGGACCTGGAGATGTCGGGGCCGAACCCGCAGGTGCACGAGATTCTCGACATCGCCGGGGTGCGGGCGGCGCTGGCGCCGGGATTGCCGGAGGAGGAGTCGTGGAGCGCGCGGGTGCGGCCGAAGCGGATCGGAAACGCGGTGCCGGCGGCGCTGAAAGTGGTCGGCTATTCGCCGAAGGAGTGGAAGACGGCGCTGGACCTCGAGGCGGCGATGGACCGGTTCGCCGGGACGGGGCGCGACGCCGTGCTCACCGGCTGGGGGATGGCGCAGGACCTTGCCTTCCTGAGCGAGGCGTTCCGGCGGCTGGGGGAGCCGTGGCCGTTCGCACTGGCGGCGATCGACGTGCAGGCGATAGCGCGGGCGCTGCTGAAGGGGAACGGCGAGGTGGACCGGTTCAACCTGGGGCACGTGGCGGACCGGCTCGGGATCGGGCGGATGGGGGAGCACGGCGCACTCGCGGACGCCTACGCGACGTACGACGTGCTCGCGAAGCTGGTGGAACGGGTCGCCCGGCTGACGGCCGAGAGGGAACGCTAAGGCCTGCTGGCGTCCGCGAGCCCTGCCGCGAAGTCCGCCTCCTGCTGCCGGAACTCGGGCGAGGCGTAGCGGATGGTGTATCTGCCGATGCCGTTGTGCTCGTCGTAGCGGATCACCTCGAGCGGGGGCGTCGAGAACGTGGCCTGAGCGATCCCGAGGATGGTCCCGTCCGGAGCGATGTGAACCTGGAGGCGTGCAACCCGGTTCTCGGGGCGGGAGGCCTGCACAGGCCCGCCGGGGACGTCGAACGGGTCGCGCGGTTCGATCCCGAGGATCGCCAGCGTGGTGCCATCCGCCATAGTGGCGAGGAGGTCGAGCCGCGGCACCGGGCCTGCCAGGAGGTACTCGACCGCCCTGCGAGCATCGGCTTCATCAGCCCAGAAGCCGTTCGGCCGCCGGTCGAGCGTCACCTTTCGGATGACGGTGCCGGGGGCCACGCCGAGGCGCGTGCAGTCTGTTTCGCCGCGCACCATGATCGTTTCGCAGGCGACCGACAGGGTGCGAAGGCGGGAGAGCGTCGCTGCCGGGTCGCCGCGGAGGAGCCCATCGAGGGCAGAAGCCGCCGCAGGAGCTTCCTGCTGCAGCCGGGAAAGCGCCCCAACGGGGTCAGCGGGGACTCCGGAGAGAAGGCCGGGCGTAGGCGTCGGGGCTGCAGACACCGGCGGCTGCTCGCTGCTGCCGCTCCTCGCGTTCCAGAGGAGCGCGCCGGCGGCGATGATGACCGCGGCGAGTGCGGCTGCCGTCAGCGCAAGCTGCCGGGGGTGCCTCCACGAGATGTTCGATGAAGCCATGGCGCGGTTCCTTTCGCCGGGCGCCACTGCCCGGCCGCTCAATGTGCTTCGAACGCTGGCGTGTCGGGCGAGCGCCAGCGTAATGACCAGTTCTGACAGGAGTAGGGAATCCATGACGGGGAATAGCCAACCCCGCCCGACCGGTTGATGGTCGAGCCGACACGATATCCGGGGCACGACGTAGCCGAAGGTCCATGCAGCCCCACTGATTTGCCGCCCATTACCGAACATTCTGAACCGTTCGCCCAGCACGTGTCGTCCGTCTTATCCACGACGGCCACGTACGCTGAGGGCCGCATGGCCATATGAAGGTGGAGCGCGCTCGTCCCACAATACCCCGGATTGGCAACGACGGAAGCAAGCCACTGCCCTGCGGAGCTGACGGCTGATGTGTACCCGGAGCTCACAGAGGCCGTGGAAACGTGAAGGATGTCAATGTCGTGGTCGTAATCGGTGACCCAGGTCCCTGCGACCAGGCGCTGCATGCGGGCCCGCACGCGGCAGTCCTCGGCAAGGAAGTACCAGTACCGGACGGGATACGCCTGCGTGACGGGTGCCATCGCCCGGACGTAGACCGGTGTTGAAAGCGAGAGCGACCCAGAGTAGTCATAGGCTCCGAGGCCCGCGTAGTCGTCGAAATGCAGTCCATAATCAGCAACGGAAGCACCGCCGTTCTGATGGGCTGGCATTACCCAGACCTGCGTCGCAAGTGCCCCAGCGCTCCGTTCTGCCGTGAACGACGCGAGCGTGACTGTCGCACAAGCAACGATGACAGCCACTCGCTTCATGGGCGACCTCCGGTGCATAATTTTCGTCATGCTAGCCACAAATTGGGGGGGGTCAAGGGCTCGGCAACGGTGAGCGAGGGGCGCCGGCAGCGGGCGCTGGCCCCTTGACAACCCTTAGCCCAAGGCGAACGATACAGGTGATGTTCTCGGGGCGGGGTGCAATTCCCCACCGGCGGTGAGAGCCCGCGACCCCCGAGCCGCTGGCGCGGCGAGGGGCTGACCCGGTGGAATCCCGGGGCCGACGGTAACAGTCCGGATGGGAGAGAACAGGGCTGGCGCTGCGCTATGCGCGGCGCCGGTCGGCGGTCGCCGTCGTATGCCCGTCTGCCCCGGGGAGATCGCGACTACGGACCCGGGGGCCAGGCATCGATGGCAGCAGCGCAAGGTGACATCAGCCATCCGGCGGGCGGGAGGCACGGCTGATGTTCACGGGGATCATCGAAGAGGTGGGCGAGGTGGTGGAGGCGGGCGAGGGGACGCTGCGCATCCGCGCACCGCTCATCCTGCAGGACACGAAGCTCGGCGACTCGATTGCCATCAACGGGGTGGACCTGACGGTGGCGGAGATCGCCGGGGACACGTTCTTCGCGAACCTGATGCCGGAGACGTACCGTCGGAGCAACCTCGGTGAGCTGCGGCCCGGGGACCGGGTGAACCTGGAGCGGTCGTGCCGCCCGACAGACCGCCTGAGCGGGCACATCGTGCGGGGGGTGGTCGAGGGCACGGGGACGATCGATTCGTTCACGCCGGAGGGTGATGCGGTCGTGGTCCGGGTGCGGGCGCCGCGGGAGCTGCTGCGGTACATGGTAGTGAAGGGGCCGGTGTGCATCGACGGCATCAGCCTGACCATCATCGCGAAGGACGCGGAGAGCTTCTCGGTTTCGCTGGTGCAGTACACGCAGGAGCACACGAACCTCGTGGGACGGAAGCCAGGCGACCGGGTGAACCTGGAAACGGACATCATGGCGCGCTACATCGACGCGCTGCTCGAGGCGCGCGCGCAGGAGGCAGGGCAATGACGGAGCGCGACCCGGTGATGGCGACGGTGCCGGAGGCGGTCGAGGAGTACCGGCGCGGGAAGTTCGTGATCATCACGGACGACGAGGACCGGGAGAACGAAGGCGACCTCTGCATCGCGGCGCAGTTCGTGACGCCGGACCACATCAACTTCATGGCGAAGTATGGGCGGGGGCTGATTTGCTGTTCGCTGACGGAGGAGCGGTGCGATGAGCTGCAGCTGCCGCTGATGGTGGACCCGCGTTCGAACACGTCGGGGTTCGGGACGCCGTTCACGGTCTCGGTCGAGGCGCGGACGGGGGTGACGACGGGGATCAGCGCGGCGGACCGTGCGCGGACGGTGCAGGTGCTGATCGACCCGGCGACGCGGCCGGAGGACCTCGCGCGGCCGGGACATATGTTTCCGCTGCGGGCGCGGAAGGGCGGGGTGCTGGTGCGGGCGGGGCAGACGGAGGCGAGCGTCGACCTTGCGAAGCTGGCGGGGCTGTACCCGGCGGCGGTGATCTGCGAAATCATGAAGATGGACGGGGAGATGGCGCGGATGCCGGACCTGAAGCGGTTCGCACGGCGCCACGGCCTGCGCATCGTGACGGTGAATGACATCATCCGGTACCGGCTGCGGACGGAGCGGCTGGTGACGCGGGTGGCGGAGACGAAGCTGCCGACGCCGTACGGGGAGATGATGATTCTCGGGTACAAGGCGGAGGGGCAGCCGGATGAGCATGTGGCGCTGGTGAAGGGGCCGATCGACGCGGAGCGGCCGACGCTGGTGCGGGTGCATGACCAGTGCGTGACGGGCGATGTGTTCGGGTCGCTGCGGTGCGACTGCGGCGAGCAGAAGGAGAAGGCGCTGCGGATGATTGCGGAGGAGGGGGGTGTGTTCTTGTACATGCGGCAGGAGGGCCGAGGCATCGGGCTGCACAACAAGCTGCGGACGTATGAGCTGCAGGAGCGGGGGCTCGATACGGTCGACGCGAACCTCGCGCTGGGCTTCCCGGCGGACCGGCGGGACTACGGCATCGGGATGCAGATCCTGCGGGATATCGGCGTGAGCAAGATGCGGCTGATCACGAACAACCCGGCGAAGCGGGCGGGGCTGGAGGCGTACGGGCTGGAGGTGGTGGAGCGGGTGCCGATCCTGACGACGCCGAACCCGCACAACATCCGGTATCTTGAGACGAAGCGGCAGCGGATGGGGCATCTGCTGGATGGGCTCGAGTCGCTGGTGGTGGAGGGCGGCGGGTGAGCCGGGTCCTCGAGGGGGCGCACGATGGCGCGGGGCTTCGCATCTGCGTGGTGGTTTCGCGCTGGAACGAGTTCGTCACGCGGCGGCTCCTGGAGGGCGCCGAGCGCGTGCTGCGGGAGCGCGGGGTGGCGGAGGATGCGGTGACGGTGGCTTGGGTGCCGGGAGCGTTCGAAATCCCAACGGCGGCGACGTGGGCAGCGCGCTCGGGCGCCTTCGATGCCGTGATCTGCCTTGGGGCGGTCATCCGGGGGGAGACGGCGCACTTCGAGTACGTGGCCGGGGGCGCCGCGGAGGGCATTCGGCAGGCAGCCCAGGAAACGGGTGTGCCGGTCATTTTTGGGGTGCTGACCGTCGACACGGTGGAGCAGGCGCTGTCGCGGACGGGCGGGAAGGATGGGCACAAGGGGGAGGAGGCGGCGCTTGCGGCGCTGGAGATGGCGAGGCTCCGCCGGCTGCTCACAGGTGGATGAGCGCACGGGCGCTGGCTACAGCGGACAGATGTCGCGGTAGGTGTAGCGCGGGTTGGCGTAGCCGTGGTCCATGAGGCGCTGGACGTACCCGGGCGTATCGACGCCGGGGCCGGTGATGGCGAGGTAGCGGGTCACTTCGAGGCAGCCGCCGACGACTGAGCCGCGCTCCTGGTAGCCCTTGCGGAAGGCCTCGGCGGCGTTGAGGAAGACGGGTTCTTTGCCTTCGAGGATGACACGGTCGATGAAGGGGTTGGCATCGCGGCCGTCGGCGGCGGCGGCGATGGCGATGCGCAGGAGCGCGTAGGTGACGAGTGCGCTGCGGCTTTCGCCGCGGTCGGTCTCGGCCTTCCAGTCGCGGAGGCTGGGGTTGGCGATGGCCTGTTCGTAGGCGGCGATGGCTTCCTCCCAGAGGCCGCGGGCGAAGAGGGCATCGGCATCGAGGATGGCGTGGAAGAGGTATTCCGGGGGGTCGTAGGTGATGTCGCGGGCGCTGAATCGGCCGTCGCGCAGGGTGTAGCGGTAGGTTCCGCCGCGGATGGGGCCCGAAGCGGGGCTGGCGGACGGCCGGGTGTGGAGCACGATGGCGGAACTGGCTCCGGTTCCTTCGAGGGTGACACGGTCGATACCGACGACACCTTCGTCGGCCGGGCCGATGTCGCGCCAGGCGGAACCGTCCCAGGTGTAGACGCGGACGAGGCTGGCGCAGCGGCTGGCGGTGCAGAGGTTTTCGAGGAAAGCGACCTCGGGACGGGGAAGGCCATCGCGGTCGGCGATGGAGAAGACGGCGCGGCCGAGGATGGAGGTATCGGCTGCGCCCGGGGGCGAGAGGGCGACGTAGCCGGGCGCGGTGGAGAGGCTGACGAGGACGGCGCCGGGGTGAGGTCCGACGGGAGCGGACTGTTGGAGGGGCAGGAGCACGGCTGCATCGGGCGCGAGGTCGCCGTCGATGTCGGCGCGGAGGCAGGAGGTATTCCAGCGGTCGGCGACGGCCGGGTTGCAAGGGCCGAGCGCGGCATCGAGGCGGTCGAGGGCGGCGCGGGCGGCGGCGAGGTCGCCGGGCGGAGGGCCAATGGGGTCGGGGGTAGGTGTGGGGGTTGGCAACGGGGTTGGTGTGACGGCGGTTAGGGATGCCGCGGGCACGGTCGGCGTGGAGACAGCCTGGCCGCCGCAGGAGCAGCCCCCGGCGAGAAGGGGAAGCAATGCGATGAGCGCCGCTAGGGCGCGGGGGTGAGGTAGTTTTCGACCGCCCATCCTTCACCCAGCGCTGTTTGGACTTTCCACCACGTGAAGTTCCCGGCCTGTTGCGGGCCGCCGGTGACGCGGACCTCGGCGCCATCCTGGAGGCAGACGATGGCGTCGTTTTCCGTGCCCGGGTTGGTGCGTACGTTGAGGCAGTCGCCGGTTCCGGTGACGAGGAGGCGCTGACCGGCGGTGAATCGCCCGGGGCCGACGGAGGGGCTAACGGAAGGCGTTGGGAGGCCGGGCGACGGTGATGGGGCCGGGGTGGCGAAGGCGGGGCTCGTGGGGGTCGGGGTGCCGGGAATTGAGGTCGGGACCGGGGTGGGCTCGGGGGTCGCGGCTTCGTCGCCGGTGAGCTGGCCTGCGACCCAGATGATGCCGAAGGCGACAGCGATGGCGAGGAGCACGGCAACGGGGATGTACCAGTAGCCGAGCCAGCGGTGGCGGTCGTAAATGCGCGGGAGCGGCTTCCGGGGGAGCGGTTCGTCGCGCGGGGGATGGTAGCGGCGGGGGCCGCTGCCGATTGGCGGAGCGACATCCTCGGGGAGCTGGCGGCGAACGAAGCCGGTGCCGATGGCGGGCTCAGCGGGGGCGGGCGATTCGGGGTCCCGCTGGGTCGGGGTCGGGGGCGGGGGAACGGGGGAGGGGGCCGGCCGCGGCGGCGCGACGCGCGTTCCTTCGCCGGGATGGGGTGCAGGCTCGCCGGGCTGGCGCTCGCCGGTGCCGTAGGCCATGGCCTGGGGTGCGGATTGGTGGGCGCCCTGGGTGGCGCAGCCGTTGTTCGCGACCCAACAGCCGGGGTGGTGGAGGACGCCGCAGCCGGTACAGCGGAGGACGGCCTCGCCTTCTTCGAATGCTCGGTCACAGAGGGGACAGAAACGCTGCTGAACGCTCAAGCTGGGACCCCGGGGCGCCTCCCAGTATCGGCCTCGCGAAGGGCTTCTACAAGGCGAAACGCATGAGCGGGGGGAAAGGTTCCATCAGGCCGGCGGACCGGTGTGGGCGGCTTCGACTTCCGCCAGGGTGGGGAGGGAGGCGGCGGCACCGGGGCGGGTGCAGGCGAGGGAGGCGGCGCGGCAGGCGAACTGGGCGGCAGAGGCTAGGGGTTCGCCGGCGGCGAGGCGAACGGCGAGAGCGCCGCAGAAGGCATCGCCGGCGCCGACGGTATCGACGGCCGGGACGGGCGGGGCGGGGATGTGCAGGGGAGGGGCGCCCGGCTCGGAGACGAGGGCGCCGGCCTCGCCGAGGGTGATGATGACGGCAGCCGGGCCAAGCCGAGCGAGCGCAGCGGCCTGCTCGGCGGGCGGCGCCGCGGGCTGGCCGGAGAGGGCGGCGGCCTCGACTTCGTTGGGGACGAGGAGGTCAGCGAGCGGGAAGACCTCAGGCGGATGGGGGGCGACGGGAGCGGGGTTGAGGAGGGTTCGAACGCCGGCGCCCCGCGCGATGCGGAGGGCGGCGAGAGTCGCCTCGGGGGCAACCTCGAACTGGACGAGGAGGAGGTCGGCTGCTTCGATGGCGGGCCGGGCGGCTTCGACATCGGCAGGCTGGAGGGCGAGGTTGGCGCGCGGGAGGGCGTAGATGAGGTTGGACCCATCGTCGAAGACGACCGGGACGGCGACGCCGGTGCCTTCGGTGTCGAGGCGGCGGACGAAGGCGGTATCGACGCGGTCGGCGGCGAGAGCGGTGAGGATGGTCTCGCCGAAGGGGTCGGCGCCGACCGCGCCGACCATGGCGACGCGGGCGCCAAGGCGGGCTGCGGCGACGGCCTGGTTGCCGCCCTTGCCGCCGGTGAAGGTTGAGAAGGAGCGGCCGATGAGGGATTCGCCGGGGAGGGCGGGCCGCGGTGCCCGGACGACGAGGTCCATCATGAGGGAGCCGACGACCGCGATGCGCACCACGGGGGAAGTGTAGCGCGGCTCGCCCGGGGGGCGGCGCGGGGGTAGGCTTGCGGGCATGGTGAAGATACTCGGGGTCAACGGGGCGATTCGGCCGGGAAGTACGGCAGACCGGGCGCTGCAGTTCACGCTGGCGCGGCTGGCGGAGCTTGGGGCGGAGTGTTCGACGTTCGACATTGGGCAGCTGCCGCTGCTGGACGGGCGGCCGCCGGAGCAGTACCCGGGCGCGGTAGCTGCGTGGCAGGCCGCGTGCCGGGAGGCGGACGGGCTGGTCGTCGCGGTGCCGTCGTATCACGGGGCGATGCCGGGCGGGCTGAAGAACGCGCTGGACTTCGTCGATGCGCCCGAGGCGGGGGGCAAGCCGTTCCTCGTGCTGGCGATTGCGGGGGGTGACGCGGAGCCGGCGGGGACGGATGTGACGCGGGTGATGCGGCACATCGGCGGCATTGCGGGCGGGCCGGAGGTGGCGATTTCGCGCGCGGGAGAGCGGTGGGGCAAGGGAGCGGAGCCGGCGGACGATGGCGTGGGCGAGCTGATTCGACGGGCGGCGGCGGCGCTGTTGGCGCTGGCGCGGCTGCGGGCCGAGGGGAAGCTCCCGGAGCCGTGAGCGGGTGGCGGTTTTGCCCGGCGTGCGGGCTCCAGCTGGGCGAAGGGCCGGTGGACCCGACGCTGCCGTGCCCGCGGTGCGGCCACCGCGAGGTTCGCTACCCGGGCGCGGGGGTGGCGGTCATCGTGCGGGATGGGGCTGGACGGGTGCTGCTGGGTCGGCGTGCGGGGGGACGGCGGGCCGGGTTATGGTGCATCCCGTGCGGGCGGCTGGAGTGGGGGGAGGCGGTGCGGGACGCCGCGGTGCGAGAGTTCCGCGAAGAGACGGGGCTGGAGGTTGTCCTCGAAGGGGTGTACGAGGTGCACTCGAACTTCCACGACCCGGACCGGCAGACGGTCGGCATCTGGTTCCGGGGGCGCGTCGTGGGGGGCGAGCTGCGGCCGGCGGACGGTGAATTGAGCGAGCTGGGCTGGTTCGACCCGGCTCAGCCGCCGGAGCTGGCGTTTCCGACGGATGCGCTGGTGCTGCGGCGCCTCGCGATGGAGGGCCACGGCCAGTAGCGGCCGATGACCCGGCCTTCGATGGCGTAGGGCGGGATGGGGCCGAAGTGGCGGCTGTCGGTGCTGTGGGGCTCGTTGTCGCCGCGAAGGTCGGCGGAGCCGTCGGCGTGGATGCGCGCGACGCGCTTGACGAGGAGGCGGTCGAAGTCGCGCGGGTCGTGGGCGACGACGATGTCGCCGGGTCGCGGGGGGTGTGCCCGGTAGGCGCGCCGGTCGGCTATGACCCAATCGCCGGGACGGAACGCGGGGCGCATGCTTTGGCCGCTGACCTCGAGGCGGAGGAAGCGGCGGGGGACTGCGAGCGCGGCGACGAGGAGTGCGGCGAGGAGCGGGACGCGCAGCATGGTGGGGGCCTCAGTGGACGGTCGGGGTGTCGGCGGGGACGCCGGCGAGGTCGGGGCGGCCGCTCCAGAGCCAGCCGAAGTTGGTCCTGGAGACGCCGACGAGCATGCCGAAGAGGCCCCTGGGGTGGATGAACAGGTTGGTGCCCGGCGGGCGGCCTTCGGCGGGTGCCCAGGGGAGACCGAGGGCCTCGAGGCGCGATTGGAGGCCGGGAACGTCGTCGGTTTCGAGGTAGCACATGTAGAGGGATGGGCCGCGCCGGTGGAAGAAGCGGTCCATGGCGCCGCCGCCGAAGGTTTGGGTGATTTCGATGCGGTCGAGGCGATGGGGCGGGTCGAAGAGGGTGAGGACGCCTTCGTAGCCATAGAGCTGGCTGCGGATGGGACAGAAGCGGGAGGCGTCGAGGCCGAAGATGCGGGTGTAGTAGTCGGCAGCGGCGCGCCAGTCGGGGACGGGGTTGGTGACTTCGTAGATGGAGCGGATGTGCCCCACAGGTTCGCGGGGGACGTCCTGGACGATGACGGCGGGCATGCCGAAGGGGGCTTCGCGGAGGTAGAGGGCGCCGTGTTCGGCGGTGTAGGGGACGCCGTTGGCGTCGAGGCGGGCGGTCATGGCGTCGAGGGAGGGCGTAGCGAAGCCTGCGCCGTAGAGTCCCTGGCGCCAGCGGCCGGCGAAGTCGTGTACGGGGCCGGGCCCGGCGGGCGAGAGGAGCTCGATGAGGGAAGCGCCGGCCTGGAGGGTGGTGCGGCGTGCGCCGAGGGCGGCGGAGGCGTCGCGGGAGACGGTGCGGGCGCCGAAGAGCGCGGCGAAGCGGGATTCGGCTTCCGAGCGGTCTTCGACGACGAGCTGGATGCGGTCGAGGCGAGTGAGCATGGAGTCCTCCCGGCGTGGTGGTATTGAACCACAGGGAGGCGGGGCCGCGGCAGAGGCGTCAGGCGGGCTCGCGGACTCCTTCGCTCGAGCTGGAGATATCGACGACCTGGCCGCCGCGGGTGAGGAGGAGGGGGCGGGTCTTATTGATGACGCAGTCGGCGTTGACGACGCACTTTTTGATGTCCTGGCGGCCGGGGATTTCGTACATCACGTCCATGAGGGTTTCTTCGAGGACGGTGCGGAGGCCGCGTGCGCCGGTCTTGTATTTGATGGCGAGGTCGGCGATGGCGCGGAGGGCGTCGTCGGTGAAGACGAGCTCGACGCCATCCATGGCGAAGTAGCGCTGATACTGCTTGACGAGGGCGTTCTTGGGCTCGGTGAGGATGCGGACGAGGGCGTCTTCATCGAGGGACTGAAGGCCGACGACCATGGGGAGGCGGCCGACGAATTCGGGGATGAGGCCGAATTCGAGGAGGTCGTCGTGGGTGACGCGTGCGAGGAGTTCGTCTTTGCGCTTTTGGCCGCGGAGGCCGCCGCGCTGGGCTGCCTGGAAGCCGAGGCGGACGTGGTCGCGGGTGAGGCGTTTTTCGATGTGGTTTTCGAGGCCTTCGAAGGCGCCGCCGCAGATGAAGAGGATGTTGGAGGTGTTGATCTGGAGGAAGTCCTGGTGGGGGTGCTTGCGGCCGCCCTGCGGGGGGACGTTGGCGATGCAGCCTTCGATGATTTTGAGGAGGGCCTGCTGAACGCCTTCGCCGGAGACGTCGCGGGTGATGGAGGGGTTATCGCCTTTGCGGGCGATCTTGTCGATCTCGTCGATGTAGATGATGCCGCGCTCGGCCCGCTGGATATCGAAGTCGGCGGCCTGGATGAGGTGGAGGAGGATGTTCTCGACGTCTTCGCCGACGTAGCCAGCTTCGGTGAGGGCGGTGGCGTCTGCGATGGAGAAGGGGACGTCGAGGAGCTTGGCGAGGGTCTTGGCGAGGTAGGTTTTGCCGACGCCGGTGGGGCCGACGAGGAGAATGTTGGATTTTTCGAGTTCGATGTCGCTATCGCCGGGCTGGCCGATGCGCTTGTAGTGGTTGTAGACGGCGACGGAGAGGACTTTTTTGGCCTGTTCCTGGCCGATGACGTATTCGTTGAGGTGTTCGTAGATTTTGCGGGGCGGGGGGACATTTTGGAGGGTGACGCCGGCCTGGCGGGAGGCGGAACCGGATGCGGCCTGTCCATTCTCCTCGTCGATGATTTCGCGGCAGAGGTCGACGCATTCGTCGCAGATGTAGACGGCACCGGGGCCGGCGATGAGCCGGCGGACCTGGTCCTGGCTTTTGCCGCAGAAGGAGCAATGGTACTGGACGCGGTTGGTTCGGTTGGTGGCCAAGGCGGTGGTGTCCCCTCTGCGTTAGTTGGAATCGGCTGCCGGGCGGAGGATTTCGTCAACGAAGCCGTACTCTTTGGCGCCTTCGGCGTCGAGGTAGAAGTCGCGGTCGAAATCGCGGGTGACGCGTTCGACGGGCTGCCCGGTGTGGCTGGCGATGATGTTTCGGATGATTTCGTTGTTGCGAAGGATTTCCTTCGCGGCGATTTCGATATCGGCGGCCTGTCCGCGTGCGCCGCCGAGGGCCTGGTGCATGTGGACGGTGGCGTTGGGGAGGGCGTAGCGCTTGCCGCGGGCGCCTGCGCAGAGAAGGACGGTGGCCATGGAGGCAGTTTGTCCGACGGCGATGGTGGAGACGTCGGGTTCGATGAGCTGCATGGTGTCGTAGATGGCGAGGCCTGCGGTGATGACGCCGCCGGGGGAGTGGATGTAGAGGGAGATGTCTTTCTCGGGGTCTTCGCGCTGGAGGAAGAGGAGCTGAGCGACGATCAGGTTGGCGATCTGGTCGTCGATGGGGGTGCCGAGGAAGACGATGCGCTCTTTGAGGAGGAGGGAGAAGATGTCGAAGGCGCGCTCGGAGCGCGGGCCGGATTCGATGACGGTGGGGATGACGTCGTAGATGAGGGGGTGGACACGCGGGGGCTGCTGGGTCATGCCGGTTCCTCCTGGAGTTCGCCCCGGGCGAGGGCGCTGAGGCGTTCGAGGGTCTTCCGCGAGAGGAGATTTCTGCGGATGGTGGCGACCCCTTCCTGGGTGGCGAACATCTGGCGGAACCGTTCGGCGTCGTCGCCCATGGGTGCGACGAGCGAATCGAGCTCCTGTTCTATCTCTTCGGCCGAAACGTCGATGCCTTCAGCCTCGGCGAGTTTTTCGAGGACAAGGGAGCGTTTGACGCGGGTTTCGGCGGCTTCGCGCCAGGTTTCGCGGAATTCCTGTTCGGAACGGCCGATGGTCTGGAGGTAGGCGAGGTACTGCTGGCGGTCGTTCCCCATCGCGTCGCGGATGAGGTGGTCGATTTCGTGCTCGACGAGGATGCGGGGATATTCGATGGTGGCGATTTCGACGAGCTTGTCGACGGCTGCGGTGCGGAAGCGGTTTTCGGCGGCTTCTTCAAGGGAGCGGCGGAGGTCGGCTTCGATGCGGTCGCGCAGGGCCTGGAGGGTGGGGAACTCGTCGGCGTTGATGGACTGTGCGAAGTCGTCGTCGAGGGCGGGAAGCTGCTCTTCTTTGATCTCGTGGACGGTGATGGTGAAGGTCGCCGTTTTGCCCTGGAAGCGTTCGATGCGGAAGTCGGGCGGAAAGGTGATGTCGAAGGTGCGGGATTTGCCTTTTTCGAGGCCGAGGAAGGCTTCGGCGAGGCCCTCGACGAAGAGGGTCTCGCCTTCGCGGAGCTGGAATTCAGCGCCGTCGTCGCGGAGGACTTCTTCGCCGTCGATGGTTGCGGTGACGTCGGCGATGAGGATGTCGTTCCACTGGGCGGGGCGGTCGACGGGGACGTGGGTGGCGTGGCGTTTGCGCAGGAGGTCGAGCTGCTCGTCGACCATTTCGGGGGTGACTTCGACGGCTTCGGGTTCGACGCGGATGGAGCGGTAGTCGTTGAGTTCGACGGTGGGGCGAACGGGGACGATGGCCTTGAAGCGGAGCGGCTCGAGGGAATCGATTTCGAGCTCGGGCTGGCCGATGGCGGGGACGTCTTCGGCTTCGATGGCTTCGTTGTAGACGTCGGGGACGAGGGTATCGAGGGCTTCGCGGATGAGGCCCTGGCGGCCGTAGGCGCGTTCGACGATGGCGCGGGGGGCTTTGCCGGGGCGGAATCCGGGGAAGCGGTTGCGGCGGGCGATGCGGCGGTAGGCGGCATCGAGGGACTTCTCGAGCCGTTCTTCGTCGACTTCGATTTCAAGCTGGACGCGGCTTTCGGGCAGCCGCTCGAGGGTGACCTTCACGGGCTGAAACGTTCCTCCGTGAACGAGTATAGCAAACGGACCGTGTGGGGCCTTCGGGGCATCAGCGGAGGGCCTGGGTGCGCGGCTCGAGGAGGTCGACGAGGGCATCGCCGAGGAGGTTCCAGGCAAAGAAGAAGAGCGTGACGGGGATGGCGGGGGCAAGCAGGAGGTGAGGGTAGCGTTCGAACGTCTGGGGCCCGGCGCCGGCGGCGATGAGGGAGCCGAAGCTGGCGGTTGGGGGGTCGATGCCGAGGCCGAGGAAGCTGAGGGTGACCTCGGCGCCGGCGGTGCCGGCCATGCCTGCGGAGACGCCGACGACGAAGAGGGGGAGGACGCCGGGGAGGATGTGGCGGGTGATGATGCGCCAGGTGGAGGCGCCCATGGCCTCGGCGGCGAGCACGTAGGTTTCTTCGCGGATGGCGAGGGCCTGGCTGCGGACGATGCGGCTGGTGCCGATCCAGGCGAAGGGGACGGTGGCGAAGACGATGATGCTGAATTTGACGAGGGTGCGGGCGTCGCCGCCGAGGAAGGTGTTGTCCTGGAGCCAGAAGGCGACGTCGTTGATGCGGGTGCGGAAGGCGGCGGTTATGGCAAGCATGAGGAGGAGGGTGGGAAGGCCTGCGAGGACTTCGCCGACGCGCATGATGAGGGTATCGACCCAGCCGCCGCGGTAGCCGGCGAGGAGGCCGAGGCCGAGGCCGAGAACGAGGCTGCCGCTGACGAGGACGACGACGGTGAAGACGACGGTGGTGCGGGCGGCGTAGATGACGCGGCTGGCGAGGTCGCGGCCGAGGGCGTCGGTGCCGAGCCAGTGTTCGGACGAGGGGCCCTGGCGGGTAGCGCCGGGGGTGAGGTTTTGCTCGTAGGGGTCGTGGGGGGCGATGAGGGGGGCGAAGATGCCGCAGGCGTAGAAGATGGCCAGGTAGATGATGGCGAGCATGGCCAGCTTTTTGCGCGCGAGCTGGCGGAAGAAGCGGCGCCTGGGGGACGCGGCGGCGCGTTCGAGGGAGACGGGGTCGGCGGCGACTGCGGCGCTCATCCGCGCTGGGCTCCGAGGCGGATGCGGGGGTCGATGATGGCGTAAAGGATGTCGATGAGGATGTTGGCGACGATGAAGAGGACGGAGCCGAAGAGGACGAGGGCGAGGATGACATCGAAGTCGGGGGCGAGGACGGCTTCGAAGCTTTCGGCGCCGATGCCGGGGATGCCGAACATCTGCTCGATAATCAGGGAGCCGCCGGCGACGCCGGGGAGGGAGAGGCCGATGATGGTGATAAGGGGGAGGAGGGCGTTGCGAGCGATGTGGCGGAAGACGACGATGCGCTCGGGGAGGCCCTTGGCGCGGGCGGTGCGGACGTAGTCTTCCTTCATGACGCCGAGGACGGAGGCGCGGACGAAGCGGGCGATGCCGGCCGTGCCGGGGAGGGAGAGGATGAGGATGGGGAGAATGATGTTGGGGCTGGTGAAGCCCTGCCAGCTGAGGCCGATGAGGTCGAGCTTGACGGCGAAGAGCCACTGGAGGAAGGGGATGGCGACGAAGATGGGGACGGCATCGATAGCGAGCCAGAAGGAGATGGTGAGGGGGTCGAGGAAGGTGCCGCGGGCGAGTGCGGCGTAGATGCCGGCGGCGATGCCGAGGAAGAAGCTGATGACGAGGGCGATGAAGCCGAGGCGGGCGGAGACCCAGATCTTGGGGAGGATGATTTCGGAGACGGTGAAGGACTGGTGGCGGGTGGACACGCCGAGGTCGCCCTGGAGCAGGTGCCGCATGTATTTGACGTACTGGATGTGGATCGGCTGGTCGTAGCCGTATTTCTTGCGGATGAGGGCGGCTTCTTCTTCGCGGTAGCGCTGGCCGAGGAGGGAATCGACGGGGTCTCCGGGGGCGAGCCGGAGCATGTAGAAGACGATGACGGAGATGGCGAAGAGGACGGGGATAGCCCAGAGCAGCCGACGAACGATGTAGCCGGCGAGTCCGGGTGCCACGGGCTAGGGCTCCTTGATTTCGACGTACCGGTACCTGGGGATGGTCATAGGGGCGTTGGGGAGACCCTGGACGCAGGGTTTGACGAGGAGGTGTTCGACGGACCAGAAGGTGGGGATGATGGAGGCATCGTCGATGATTTTCTGCTCGGCCTGTGCGTAGAGCTGGTAGCGGCGTTCGCGGTTGGTTTCGACGCGGGCCTGTTTGAGGAGGGCGTCGACTTCGGGGTTGTTGTATTTGGTGTAGTTGAGGGGGCTATCGCTGGCGAAGAGTTTGCCGAGGAAGTTTTCGGGGTCGGGATAGTCGGCAGACCAGCCGTCGCTCTGGATTTGGAAGTTACCCTGGCGCTGCTCGCGGAGGAAGGCTGCGGTATCGATGGCCTGGAGTTCGACGGTGACGCCGAGAACCTGCTGCCAGTTTTCCTGGATGGCGACGAGGACGTCGCCGGGGGCGGCGCCGGAGCCGGCGTAGGTGAGGACGATGCGGGGCATGTTGCCGGCGTATTTGGATTCGGAGAGGAGCTGTTTTGCGCGGTCGGGGTCGTAGGGGTAGGTCCTGACGGTACCGGAGCGTCCGGGCATGGCGCCGGGGACGATGCCCTCGGCGACGTCGTAGTAATCGAAGAGCAGGACGGAATTGATCGTTTCCCGGTCGAGGGAGAGGGCGAAGGCCTGGCGAACCTTGGGGTCGTCGAAGGGCGGCTTGTTGGGGTTGAGGGTGAAGTAGAAGGTGGCGAGGGCGGGGTAGGAGCGGTAGTCCTTCGCGAGGGGATTGCTCCCGTCCTTGATGGAGTCGAGGAGGGAGGCAGGGACAGGGGTGGTGTGGATTTCGTCGTTCTGGTACTGGGTGAGGAGGGAGCCGCCGCCGAGCTGGAAGATGACTTCGTCGAGCTTTGGGGCACCGAGGTGGTAACGGGGGTTTTTGACGAGGCGGATGCGTTCGGCGGGCTTGAACTCGGCGAGGCGGAAGGGGCCGGTTCCGTTGGGGTTGCGGGTCCAGTTGCGGGGGTCGGATTCGATTTGCTGGCGGTCGACGACGAAGGAGACGGGGTAGGTGAGTTCGTAGATGAAGTAGTCGGAGGGTTCGAGGAGGTCGATTTGGAGGGTGCGTTCGTCGATGACTTTGACGCCGGAGACGGAGGGTGCGCGGCCTTCGAAGCGGTCTTTGAGGCCGACGATGTTGCCGAGGTAGGCGACGACGGTGGGGGAGGCGTTGGCCGGGTCGGCGGCGCGTTCGATGGAGTATTTGACGTCTTCGGCGGTGACGCGGCGCTGGTTGCCGGTGTGGAAGACCACGTTGTCGCGGAGGGTGAAGGTATAGGTTCGGCCGCCGTTGGAGACTTCCCATTTTTCGGCGATGTCGCCGACGACTTGGAGCTGTGGGTCGAGGGTGACGAGGCCGCCGAAGATTTCGACGACGTATTCGCTGGTGGAGACATCGACAACCTGGATGGGGTCGAGGACGGTGTTGGGCTGGGAGCCGGGAATGACGAGGGAGTTGCCGTTGCAGATGCCGCCGGCAGAGGTGGAGGGCCGAGAGTCGCCATCGCCGCTGGCGGGGGTGGTGTTTTCGTCGTTTCCACCGCCGGCGAGTGCGATGACGAAGACGACGCCCACGGCGAGGATGAGGAAGGCGACGACGCCCATCATGAGGGCGAGCATGCGGTTCGACATCTGCGGTTCCCCCCAGCGGCGGCGAGGTTCGGGCCGTCCCCGGCTGCCGGAGGGGATCCGGCGGCCGGATGGCCTACAAGCGTACACGCCGCGGCGGCCTGAGGGGATCTGTACGGGCGCGGCGGGGGGAAAAGCGGGCTTTACGCGGGGGCGATGACGCGGATGCCGAGCTCTTCGAGCTGGCGCGGGTCGACGGGGCCGGGGGCGCCCATGAGGGGGTCGAATCCGGAGGAGGCCTTGGGGAAGGCGATGACGTCGCGGATGTTCTCGGTGCCGATGAGGGACATCATGAGGCGGTCGATGCCCATGCCGACGCCGCCCTCGGGCGGGACGCCGTAATCGAGGGCATCGAGGATGACGCCGAAGCGCTCCTGCTGTTCTTCGGGGGTGTAGCCCATGAGGCTGAAGACTTTTTCCTGGTGGCGGCGCTTGTTGATGCGGATGGAGCCGCCGCCGATTTCGACGCCGTTGAGGACGAGGTCGTACTGGCGGGCGATGACGGCGCCGGGGTCGGTGTCGAGGAGGGGTTCGTGCTCGGGGAGGAAGCCGGAGAAGGGGTTGTGGGTGGCATCCCAGCGGTTCTCCTCGGGGCGCCATTCGAGCAGCGGGAAGCCGGTAACCCAGGCCATGCGGTAGACGGAGGGGTCCTTGAGGCGGAGGCGGGTGCCGAGCTCGTCGCGGACTTCGTGGAGGGAGCGGGCAACGACGTCGGGCTGGTCGGCGACGATGAAGACCATGTCGCCGTCGCGGGCGCCGGTGCGGTCGCGGATGGCGGCGAGCTCTTCGTCGGTGAGGAAGCGGGCGACGGGGGAGCGGAGTTCGCCGGGCGTGAAGCCGATGTAGGCGAGGCCTTTGGCGCCGCCGCCGCGCGCGACGGCGGTGAGTTCGTCGATTTCGCGGCGGGACATGCCGGCCTGGCCTTCGACGCGGATGGCTTTGACCTGGCCGCCGGCGGCGAGGGCGCCCGCGAAAACCTGGAAGCTGGTGGCGCGCAGCGGGTCGGAGATATCGACGAACTCGAGACCGTAGCGGAGGTCGGGCCGGTCGATGCCGTATTTTTCGATGCACTCGGCGTAGGTGAGGCGGGGGATGGTGCGGGAGGGGAGGCTGGCGTTGCCGAAGCGGGAGAGAAGCTCGACGTAGAGGTCTTCGACGAGGCCCATGACGTCGTTTTCGTCGACGAAGGCCATTTCGAGGTCGAGCTGGGTGTGTTCGGCGACGCGGTTGGCGCGGAAGTCTTCGTCGCGGTAGCAGCGGGCGAGCTGGAAGTATTTCTCGAAGCCGGCTGCCATGAGGAGCTGCTTGAGGATCTGGGGGGACTGGGGGAGCGCAAAGAAGGTGCCGGGGCGGATGCGGGCGGGGACGAGGAAGTCGCGCGCGCCTTCGGGGGTGCTTTTGACGAGGGTGGGGGTTTCGATTTCGTAGAAGCCGCGGGCGCTGAGGTAGTCGCGGATGAAGCGGACGACTTCGTGGCGGAGCTTGATGACGCTGGCGACTTCGGGGCGGCGGAGGTCGAGGTAGCGGTACTTGAGGCGGAGCTGTTCGTCGACGTCGGCGGGTTCGTTGATGTAGAAGGGCGGGGTGTTGGCCTCGGCGAGGACGGTGCAGTGCTCGGGGATGACCTCGATTTCGCCGGTGGGGATGTTGGGGTTGACGGTGGAGGGGCTGCGCAGGGCGACGGTACCGGTAACCTGGAGGACCCATTCGGTGCGGGCGCGGTGGGCGACGGCGTGGGCTTCGGGGGTATCGGGGTTGAAGACGAGCTGGACGATGCCGGAGGTATCGCGGAGGTCGATGAAGATGAGGCCGCCGTGGTCGCGGCGGCGGTGGACCCAGCCGGCGAGGGTGACGCGGCGGCCTTCGTCGGTGCGGCGCAGTTCGCCGCAGTAGGCATCTTTGAGCATGGGGAAAGGGTAGCGGAGCCGGTGCTTATGCGGTTGGAGTGCCGGTTTGTGCGAGAGGGGCGAGTTCTTCGGCGAAGGCCTGGCTGACGGCAGCTTCGACGCGCCGGCGGAAGCGGTCGTAGGCTTCGACGAGCTGGCGTCCTTCGTCGGTGAGGGTCGTGTGGCCGCCGCCGGCGCCGCCGACCTCGGAGCGGACGAGGGGGAAGCCGAGGTTGGCTTCGAGCTCTTTGATTTTGCCCCAGGCGCGGCGGTAGGAGAGGTGCATGGCGGACGCTGCGGAAGCGAGGGAGCCTGTCTCGGCGACGAGCGCGAGGAGGCGGAGGCGGTAGTCGGACATGACGAGGCCGCTGTCGGATTCGAGCCAGAGCTTGCAGCGGGGTACGAGGTCGGCCATGGGGAGAGCCTAGCCTGCGGGGGTGTCCGCTTCCAGCGGGGCAGGGTGGAAGGCGAGGGTGGCGGCGATGAGCATGGCCGCGGGGACGCGGAGGCGGAGCTCCCACTGGAGGCCAGGGAGGGCATCGAGGGCTGTGGAGTACCGTTCGGAGCCGGGGAATTCGTCGAGGAGGTCGAGGGCGAAGCCGGCTTCTGCGAGGGCAGTGAGGAGGTCGCCGAGGGTCCAGGGGTTGTCGGCGGGGCGGAAGGGGAAGTACCCGCGGGCGACGACGAGGAGACCGCGGTGAAGGCCGACCACGGAGGCGAAGGGGTGGCGGTCGTAGAGGACGAGGCGGCCGCCGGGCGCGAGCAGCCGGGCAAGATGCGCGGCGCGGGTGTCGGGGTCGAGGGTGGGCTGGAGGCCGCCCCACGCGTGGTAGATGAGGTCGAAGGGGCCGGCGTCGATGGTCTCGAGCGGGCCGATGCGCCAGTCGAGCTCGATACCGGCGGCGCCCGCGAGGGTGCGCGCGGGGTCGGCGGCGGCGGGGTCGGGGGACCATGCGGTGACACGGGCGCCGAGGTTTGCGAGGGAGAGGGCTTCTTCGCCGCGGTTTTCCGGGGTGATGGGCCCGACGAGGGCGGCGAGGCCGGCGGGCTCACCAAGGGCGGCGAGCTCATCGTCGGAGAAGCAGGTGCCGCCGTGGGCGTAGAAGGCGGGGTCGATTTCGAACCAGGCGGGGGAGGGTTCGAGGACCCGGCTCATGCGTTGAGGTCGGAGCGGGAGGACTGGATGGGCATGACGTGGGAGTAATCGTTGATGGTGAGGATGACGCGGCGGGTGTCGGCGGCGCGCATGACGGAGATGGAGGTGTGGTGGACGGGGACGAGGTGGTCGAAGGGGGAGCCGAAGACGCGGGCGAGGATGGCGTTGATCACTCCGCCGTGGCAGACGACCGCGACGCGCATGCCGATCGACTCTTCGATGATGCGGTCGATGGCGTTGAAGACGCGGGTTTTGAAGGCCTCGACGTCTTCGCAGAAGGGGTAGGCGCTATGTTTGCGGGTGCGGGTGACTTCGCGGTAGACGTCGGCGAGCTGCTCGCGGGTGTAGATGTCGAGGAGGCCCTTGTCCTGCGGGGCCCGCTGCCAGAGGTCGATTTCGCGAAGGTCGGGGATGACGATAGGTTCGAGGCCGTGGTGGACGGCGATGGCCCTTGCAGTATCGAGGGCGCGGCGCATATCGGAGGCGTAGACGCGGCCGAGGCGGGCGGGTGCGAGGCGGAGGCCCACGGCCTCGGCCTGTTTCTGGCCGAGCTCGGAGAGGGGCGCGTCGTAGGCCTGTCCGAGGGGGATGTTTTCGAAGAATTTTTGTTCGCCGTGGCGGATGAGGAGGATTTCGACCATGCCTTCGAACGATTCGACGAAGGGGTTTTCGAGGTCGATGGTGCGAACGCGGCGGACAGCGGTCATGCGAGGTTCACCCCGGGCATTGCGACGGCTGCAAGGTTGGGTTCAACGCGCTGGACGTATTCGCTGGCGGTGACGAAGGCGGTGAGGCCGCGGACGAGGGCTTCGAGGTCTTCGTGGTGCATTTCGATGAGGATGCGGCGGGTGAAGATTTCGCTGCCGGTTTCGAGGCGGGAGCAGGTAGCTTCGCCGTGGGGGGTGAGGAAGTTGCGCACGAGGCGGCGGTCGGCTTCGTCGTCTTCGCGGCGGATGAGGTCGGATTTGACGAGGCGGTCGACGATGCCGGAGATGGTGGGCGGGGTGACGCCGAGGCGGCTGGCGAGCTCGCCGGCGGTGACGCCGGGTTCTTCGCGGACGAGGAAGAGGACGCGGAGCTGGGCGGTGGTAAGGCCCATTTCGGCCCATGTGCGGAAGCGGAGGGGGTCGAAGAGGTTGACGACTTCGCCGAAGAGCCGGATGGCGGCGTCGACGGCGTTTTCGGATGCGGGGGGAGACTGCACGGCAGGCCTCGAATTGGGTTCGTTCGTTCGAGGGCAACTGTACCACCGTCTGCGGCTTGCCTCCTCCCCGGAGGGGGCGCGCATACTGAAATGATGGCACTCGACCTCGACCCCGGGACGGCTGCGCTGGGGAACCCGCGCCTCGTGGCGGCGATCGTTGCCGAGATGGACGGGGGGGCGATCCCGTTCCAGCGGTTCATGGAGCTGGCGCTGTACCACCCGGAGCACGGGTATTACCGGAAACGGGGGCGGATTGGGCGACAGGGCGACTTCCTGACGAGCCCGGTGATTCATCCGATGTTCGGCTGGGCCGTGGCGGGGTGGTGCCGGCACGTTTGGGAGGAGCTGGGACGGCCGCGGGAGTTCACGGTGTTCGAGCCGGGCGCGGGCGAAGGGCATCTTGCGCGGGCGGTGCTGGACTGGGCTGCGGGGCGCGACCCGGCGTTTGCGGCGGCGCTGCGGTACGTGGCGATCGAGCCGAACGGCGCGGGGGATGACCCGAGGGTCGAGTGGCGAACGCCGCCGGTAGCGCCGGCGGAGGCGGGCGTGGTGGTCGCGAACGAGCTGTTCGATGCGTTTCCGGTGCGGCTGTTCGAAGGGTCGCCGCGGGGGCCGGTGGAGGTGTTCGTGCGGTGGGACGGCGAGCGGTTCGTGGAGGAGCGGGGGCCGGTTGCGACCATCGACGATGCGCCAACGGAGGGGCGGTTCGAGGTGAACCCGGCGGCGTACCCGGCGATGGTGAGCCTTTGCGGGCTGGTCGAGCGGGGAGCGGTGCTCGTGTTCGACTATGGGTATCCGCAGGAGGAGCTCTGGGCGCCGTGGCGGAGGCAGGGGACGCTGTTGTGCTTCTACCGGCATACGGCGCACGAAGACCCGTACATCCATGTGGGGGAGCAGGACCTGACGGCGCACGTGAACCTTTCGGAGCTCCTGGCGGCGATTGAGGATGGCGGCATGCGGCCGTGGGGGCCGGTGTCGCAGCAGGAGTTCCTCTACAGTGTCGGGCTGCCGGGGCTGGTGGAGACTGCGCGGGGGGACCTGCAGGAGTACTTCACGCGGCGGCGCGCGCTGGAGCAGCTGACCGACGGGGCGGGGCTCGGGCGCATCCGGGTGATTGCCGGCACGCGGGGCTTCGAGGGCATGCCGCCGGGGTTCGAGCCGCTGCCATGAACGAGGGCGCGAACGGCCGGGAGCCGGGGCTGCGGGAGCCGGTCAGGCCGGGCGAACCGGCGCCGGACTTCGAGCTGCCCGCCGTGCCGGACGGGGGCGAGCCGTTTACGGTGCGGCTCCGGGAGCTGCTCCCGCGTGGGCGGGTGCTGCTGGTGTTCTACCAGGATGATGGGATGCCCATCTGCACCAGCGAGCTGAAGGCCTTTGCGCAGGAGTATGCGACGCTGCGGGGTGCGGGCGTGCAGGTGTTCGGGATCAACACGAACGGGGTGAACTCGCACGCGAAGTTCCAAGAGCGGGACCATTTCCCGTTCCCGCTGATCAGCGATTTTTACGGGGAAGCGGTGAAGGCGTACGGCTTTTGGGATGCGGAGGAGCGAAAGTCGCGGCGGGGGGTCGTGGTGGTGGGCCGGGATGGACGGGTGGAGTATGTGGTGCCGCACTTCAACCCGGGGAGCATCGCGGCCTTCGAGGGGGTCTTCCGCGCACTCGGCATCCTCGGCGACTGACGCCGAGCGTCACGCCGGGTAGCCGCGCTGGCGGAGGGCATCCCGGATGAGGCGCTGGCGTTCGATGCAGGGGACTTCGAGGGGATGGCGGTCGTGGCGGAAGCCGGAGCGGAGCTGGCCGATGATGTACCGGGTGTAGAACCGCGGGCGCCCCATCTCGCGGACTTGGGTGATGTGGAGGGCCTCATGTGCGATGAGGGCGAGCCCGGCGGCGGAAGCGGGGCGGTAGCCGCCGTCGCGGAAGATGACGAACGGGGCGAAGGTCACGGCGGTCATGCCGAGGAGCGGCGGGGAACCAGCGCCAGGGCCAGCCCTGGACGATGCGCATGGCTTCGAGGTCACGGCGGGGAACCCACTCGGCGAGGAGGTCGATGACGGCCGGGTCAGGGCGCACTGGCGAGGTCCCGGGCGAGGATGTCGGCGAACAGACGGTCCTGGTCGACGCGATAGATGACACTGTCGCCGCTGCGGAAGACCTCGACCAGGGCGGGCATGGCAGCGAACTTGGCGAGGCCGGCTTCGGTGCCGTGGACGCGCTCTTCCGTGCCGACGATGACGTACTGGACGTTGTAGGTGCGGAGGAAGCGCTCGGCGAAGTCGGTGGAGGGGTCGGTGTAGAAGCGCTGGGTTTCGGTGCGGCGCTGCTGGACGAGGTGGGCGTAATCGGTGCGCTGCTGGATTTGGTGCCAGTCCCAGCCGATGACGGCAGGGAGGCCGGTGTATTCGCTGATACGGCCGGTCCAGCGGTAGAGGGGGCCGACGGCTTCGACGATGACGGGTGAGCCCTCGACGTTGCGGCGGAGCCACTGGATGAGGGGGAGGTCTTCGTCGAGGCGGAAGGCGACATCGTCGGCGGTGGTGTTGTCGGCGCGCGGTTCGGTAAACGTGCCGTGTTCGAAGAAGGCGAAGCCATTGAGGGTGAGGGGGGTATCGCCGAAGCGTGCCTGCTGGCGGGCCCGGGTGCCGGAGACGAGGAAGAGGCTGGATGCGAGGACGACGAGCGCGAGGCTGCCGAGGCCTGCGCCGAGGGCGGCGCGGCGCAGCGGCGATGCACCGGGCCAGCGGATGGCAGCGAATCGGACGACATACCAGGCCCCGTAGGCGGAGCCGAGCGCGAAGAGGTGCCAGGCCTGGAGGCTGAACTTGAAGACGGTGTTCATGCGGACGATGTCGTTTTTGAGGGTGACGACGTCGACGCCGGCGGCGATGGCGAGGGCGAAAGCGAGGATCAATGTGGCGAGGAGCCGGGCGACGTCGCGGGCGGGGGCGCGGAGCTCGAGCCACGCGAGGGTGAGGAGGAAGATTTCGCCGACGAGCGCGACGGCGATGGTGGCGAGCCCGAAGGGCCAGGCGAAGGCAATGAGGCCGGCGAGGAAGATGGCGAGGGATGCGACTTCGAGGCGGCCGGCGACGATGGCGAGGACCGGATTGCGGCCGGGGTCGAATGCACGGGCTTCGAGCTCTTCGCGGCAGCGGACCGCGATGAAGGCTGCAGCGAGGGCGAGGAAGACGCCGAACTGGACTGCGAACTGGTGGAGGGGGGTGGTCTCTGGGGCGCGGGTGATGCCGGGGTCGAAGGTTTCGAAGCGGGCGTTGTAGGGGGCGAAGGGGACGAGGGCGGCGGCGGCGGCGAGGGCGAGCTGGCCGAGGGCGGTCCAGGTGCGCCGTTCGATGGGGCCGGGGCTGAGGATGGCCGCGAGGAGGATGGCTGCTACAGCGAGCAGTGCGGCGGTGGGGAAGTCCCAGGTGTGGATGGTGCGGATGAGGCCGACGAAGAGCCCGGATGCGGCGGCGAGGGCCCAGGCGCGGGGAGTTTCGCGGCGGGAGGCGGCGACGACGAGGGCGGCGCCGATGCCGGCAAGGCCGGTGAAGAAGGGGATGCCCATGAGGTGAGGGTGGAGGTCGGCGAAGAGGAAGGACCAGTAGGGGAATTCGGTGATGTCGAAGCTGCCGAAGTGGACGCGCGAGCTGCGCCACCAATCGAATGGGGGGAGCGCGGCACCATCGAAGAGCCAGCGCCAGAGGCCGCCGGCGATGCCGACCGCCCCTCCGATGACGGGGGTGCCGGAGGCGAGCGACCACTGGTTGAGGGCCTGCAGGCGTTCGACCCACTGGTGGGCGGCATCGAGGTTGCCGATGGCGACGAGCAGGAAGGCGGCAAAGGCGCCGGCGAGGAGGGGTTCGAGGGCGCGGCGGCGGGCGGCGGAGGCGGGACCTTCCGCGAGGCCGACGAGGCCGCTGATGATGGCGAAGGCGACGCTTGCGGCGGTGGCGGCGAAGGTGGGGACGCCAAGGTTGAAGGCGTACTCGGGCAGGATGCCAAGGGCGCGGACGGGCACGGCGAGATAGAACCAGCCCATGTAGTAGTAGTTGAGGCTGCCGCCGGCGAACCAGGGGTCGTAGGGGGGGAGGATGGTGGAGCGCACGACTGCGGTGAAGTAGGCGATCTCCATGGGTTTTTCGCCGCCCTGCGGGTGGTGCCAGAGGTCGGGGTTGGCGGCGCGGAGGAGGAGGAAGGCGGCGTAGGCGGCGAGGAAGACGCATTCGGCGGCGAGCCAATGGCGCCAGCTGTTTCGGAGGTCGTGGAGGATGGCGCTGCGCCGCGCAACGCCGACAACGATGCCGAGGGCGATGGCGACGGCGAAGGCGGCCCATGCCGTGAGGTCGGAGAACTGGACGAGGCCCCAGGCAACGGCGGACCACGCGATGAGGACGACGGCGAGGGGGCCGAGGAGCTTGGCGAGGCCGTAGCCGCGGCCGGGGAAGGGCCGGAAGAGCCAGGTGACCCACGGGAGGCTCGCGATGGCAGCGACCTCGAGCCAGAGCAGCCACCAGAGCCAGGCGGTGCGGTTGAGCCAGCCGGGGGCATCGAAGACGTCGGTGAAGGTGCCGCCGGACTGCTGGGCGGCAGCTTCTTCCGAGGTGAACTGGAGGCCGTTGGAGCGGCCCTGGCGGGGCAGGAGGTTGACGGCGGATTCTGGCCGGGCCTCGAGGAGGAGCGCGTAGGCGCGGTCGGGGTCGAAGGCGGCCGTTTTGCGGTAGATGCGCACTTCGGGGTGGTCGTAAACGGTGAATGATTCTTCGGCGGAGGCGTCGTCGATGGAGATGCCGAGGAAGGAGGGGTGGACGCGGAAGGTGGCGACGCGTTCGAAGCCAAGCTCGCCGGAATCGAGGAGCTGGTAGTAGCGGATGGTGGCGGGGTATTCGCGTTCGAGTTTGGGGACGGAGTCGCGGATGCGGTTCGAGGTGACGGCGACGTAGTCGGCGCCAGCGAGGCCGGCGCGGGCCGGTTCGCCCGGGGTGCCGTAGACGAGGTCGCGGATTTTTTCGGGGGAGTCGGTTCGGTAGAGGTCGAGCTCGACGAGGCGGTACTGGCGTTCGCGGCCGGGGAAGTCCCAGGGGACGGGGTCGTCCCAGATTTCGGTAGTGATGCTCTTGCCGGGGAGGATGTTGGCGTAGACCCAGCGGGTGGCGGCGATGCGGGGGTGTTCTTCGAGGTAGACACGCTGGAAGGCGAGGGCCCACCAGGCCGCGGAGCCGAGGACGAGGACGACGGCGGCAATGGCGAGCGGCCTCGCGCGAGCGGGCTGGAGGACCAGGGAGGAGCGCGGCCACGGGATGGCAATCCCGGCGCGGGCGCGTTCGAGGAGGCGGAGGAGCCCCCATGCGGCGAAGAGCGCGAGGACGGGGTACATCGGGAGGAAGTAGCGCATGAAGGCGACGAAGCGCGGGCCCCAGAAGCCAAGGACGAGGAGTGCGAAGGCGGCGGGGAGGAGGAGGGCGAGGTCGCGGGTGCGGGCTGCCCGGAGGAGGGCGGCGGCCAGGCCAAAGCATGCGGCGGCCGCGACGGCGGGGCCAAGGCCCCAGAGCGTGATGTTGCGAAGGGCAGTGAGGAACGGGGTGGTGCCGGCGAACTGGATGAAGGGAGGGTAGTCGGCGTTGCCCTGCTGGAAGTCGCGCTCGCGCTGGATGTCGTCCCACCATTGCTGATTGAGGGCGAAGTCCCACGGGTGGGGGCCGGCGAAGGCGTAGGGCTGGGCGATGCGGAAGACGATGAGTGAGACGGCGCCGGCGAAGCAGAGCATCGAGAGGTCGCTGAGCCAGGCGGAGCTGTGGCGGGGGGCCGGGCGTTCGCCGGCCCAAGCTGCCTCGACGCGGCGGAGGTCGTAGAGGAGGATGCGGAGGGCGAAGGCGAAAACGGGGATGGCGGCGAAGATGGCGCCGTTGACTTTGCAGGCGGTTGCGAGGCCGATGCTGACACCGATGCCGATGGCGAGCCACCATGCAGGCGGTCCGTGGGCGCGGGTCCAGTGGACGCTGAGGAGGAGGGTGAGCAGGGCGAAGACGTTGAGGAAGGGGTCCATAGCCCAGAAGTGGGCGAGCTGGGTGGGGAGGACGGCGAGTGCGTAGAGCAGGGCAGCAAGGAGGCCGACCCGTCGGCCCGCGACGGCGGCAGCGAGGAGAAAGGTGAGGAAGATGGCGAGGACATCAAAGGCCGCGGTGACCTGGCGCCCGGAGACGACGGTCGCGGCGTAGGAGTTGTTGGGGCCGGCCGGGTCGTCGCCGCGGAGGGTGGCGACGGCCTTGACGAGGAAGAGGGGGAAGGTGCCGTAGACGTAGGAGTTGGTTTCGCCGTCGTTGTAGGGGTTTAGGGGGGAGCGGGCGGTATCGAAGTAGGCGGAGGGCGAGGATGGCCAATCGAGGCGGTTGGCGACGAGGGAGAGAAACCGCTCATCGGGGTGCATCTGGAGGGGGTAATCGGCCTCGGGGGGCTGGTCCCAATCGAGGCCGTGGAAGCGGAGTGCTGCGCCGAGAACGAGGATGAGGGCGAGGGCAAGGCGCCAGTCGGCGAAGCGGAGGAGCTGGGAGGGCGCGGCCAGGCGCCTTCGTTCCGGCGCTTGCGAGGGTGGAAACGTGTCTCCGGCGCGCTCCTCCATGGTGGGCTACAGGATACGCGGGCCGGGGGTTTGGCCAAGGCAACGGCCTGGGAAACGATTCGCCGGGGACCGCTGCGGAAGTGCGGTCCTCGGCGGGGGCGAGGCGACGACCGGGGAGGCCGGCCGGGTCAGTCGCTCGCGGCTTCGTTCATGGGGAGGGGGCGAGGGGCGGGCGCGGAGGCGCTGGGGAGGCGGGTGTTGGCGAGGAGGTACGCGCCGGCGACGAAGAGGGCACCGCTGACGATGTTGCCGAGGGTGACCGGGACGAGGTTGTGGACGAACCCGGACCAGGAGACGGGGTCGGCGTGCGGCTGGAAGAGTGCGATGCCGAGGAGGGTCATGTTCGCGATGGAGTGTTCGAAGCCGGCGCCGATGAAGGCGAAGAGGCACCAGAAGATCATGATGAGCTTGCCGGCTTCCGATTGCTGCCGCATGGCCGACCAGACGGCGAGGCAGACGAGCCAGTTGCAGAGGACGCCGCGGAAGAACGCGTCTTCGAAGGAGAGGGTCATCTTGGTGGCGGCGACCTTTTGGATGAAGTCGGACTGGGGTGCTGTGCCGAGGGCGCCGCTCTGGGCGACGAGCCAGGCGAGGGCAAGGGAGCCGGCGAGATTGCCGCCGAAGCTGAGGACCCAGGAATTGGCCAGTGCGGCGGGGGAGATGGTTCGGCGGAGTGCGCCGACGGTCATGACCATGGTGTTGCCGGTGAAGAGCTCTGAGCCGGCAATGATGACGAGGGAGAGGGCGATGCCGAACGAGGCGCCCATGATGAATTTGAGGAAGGGGGAGCCGGCTGCGGAGAGCGGGGCTCCGATCGCGAAGATGAGGACGATGCCGAAGCCGACGTAGACGCCGGCGAGGGCGGAGAGGATGAGGTAGCCGTGGGGCTTTTCGCGGAGGTACGCGGCCTTTGCGGCGGCAGCTTTGCCAACGGTTTCCAGGGTATCGGCGGTCATGCGGTCACCTCTTCAGTTTCGACTGCATCGTCGGATGCGGGGCTGGACTTCGTTTCGAGTTTGAGGAGGGAGAGGGGGACGGTCTGGGCGAAGCGCTGGCGGACCAGAGCTTCGACGAGGACGGGGAGGTCTTCCCAGTGGACGTTTTCGAGGATACGGGAGGCGAGGCGCGGTTCTTCGCCGAGGCGGCCGCCGACGAAGACGTCGGCCGCTTCGTCGACGCGGTTGCCAAGGCGGATGTTGGTGCCCTGGAGACCGATGTCGGCGATGTGGTGCTTGCCGCAGGCGTGGATGCAGCCGGAGACGTGGATGCGGGTGCCGCGCGGGACCTGGACGCCCTTGCGTTCGAGCTCGATGCCGAGCTGGTAGGCGTGGCGCTTCGTGTCGATGAGGGAGAAGTGGCAGTAGTCGTTGCCGGTGCAGGCGACGAGGTGGCGCCAGATGTTGGAGGGGTTGGGCTTGAGGCGCTCGAGGAGCGGTTCGGCGAGGAGGGCGGAGAGGCTGGCATCGGGGACGTGGGGGATGACCACGTTTTGGTCGACGGTGAGGCGGAGCTCGCCGCGGCCGTATTCGTCGGCGAGGCGGGCGACGCCTTCGAGGTCTTCGGCGGTGATGCGGCCGACGGGGACGTGGAGGCCGATGTAGTTGAGGCCGACCTGCCGCTGGGGATGGATGCCGAGGTGGTCGCCGGCGACCTGGAGGCGCTCATCGAGGCCGGCGCGGGGGAGCTGGATGCCCATTTCGCGCTCCAGCTCGTCGCGCAAGCGTTCTTCGCCCCATTCGGCGATGAGCCACTTGAGACGGGCCTTTGTGCGGACATCGCGCGGGCCGCTGTCGCGGTAGATGCGGAGGAGGGCGAGGAAGAGGGGTACGACCTGGTCGGGGGTAACGAAGACATCGAGGGGGGAGGCAAGGCGGGGGCTGGTACCGCCGAGTGCTCCGCCGACGAGGACGTTGAAACCGGCCACTCTTCGGCCGCCGATATCCCGGGTGGCGGGGACGAAGCCGAGGTCCTGGGACTGGGCATCGCCGCAATCGTCGCGGCAACCGGCGATGGATACGTTGAACTTGCGGGGCAGGTTGGAGAACTCCTTCCCGGCGGCCAGGTGTGCGGCGGCGAGGGCATCGACGAGCGGCGTCGAGTCGAACAGCTCCATCCCGTCGATGCCGGCGAGGGGGCAGCCGATGAAGTTGCGGACGTTGTCCATGCCGGTCTGGCGGGTGGAGATTCCGGCTTCGCCGAGTCGACCGATGATGCCGGGGATATCGGGGAGGAGGAGGTCGCGGAGCTGGAGGTTTTGGCGGGTGGTGATGTCGCAGGTGCCGCCGCCAAAGTCGCGGGCGATGGCGGCGATGGCACGCGCCTGGTCAGAGGTGAGGCGCCCGCCGGTGATGCGGAGGCGCATCATGAAGGTGCCTGGCTTTTGGGGCCGGTGGAAGACGCCGTACCACTTCATGCGCTGGAGGTCGTCTTCCGGGATGGCGTCGACCGGTGTCCGCTCGTCGGCGTAGCGGAGGAGGTCCGGCCAAACGTCGAGACCGTCTTTTTCTGCCTTGAGCGCTTCGAATTTGTTCATGCCGCCTCACGGAGGATGTGCTGGGGGGATTGTTGGGGGCGGCGGTTACGGGGCGATGGCGGGCGGATGACTTTTGAGTTGCGCGGAGATGTCGTCCTGTTTGCGGGGTGGTTTCGGGGAGATGACGCGCGGCGCCCCCGGTGTGTACCGGGGGCGCCGCGCTGTGTTGGTCCGGGTTGAAGGGGCCGGGCTAGAGGCCTTTCTCGGCGACGAAGGCTGCGAGGTCGCTGAGGCGACAGGCGTAACCCCATTCGTTGTCGTACCAGGCTGCGACCTTGACGAGGTTGCCGCCGACGACGTTGGTGGAGAGGCCATCGACGATGGAGGAGCGTTCGTCGCCTTTCATGTCCATGGAGACGACGGGGTCCATGGTGATGCCGAGGATACCTTTCATTTTTTCGGCGGCAGTTTCGCGGATGATGTCGTTGAGGGCGTCTTTGGTGGTGTCTTTTTCGGTGAGGGCGACGACTTCGACGATGGAGACGGTTGGGGTGGGGACGCGGTAGGCGAGGCCGTCGAGGCGGCCCTCGACCTCGGGGATGACGAGTTTGAGTGCGCGGGCGGCGCCGGTGGAGGTGGGGACGATGTTGAGGGCGCCGGCGCGCATTTCGCGGAGGTCGCTGCCGGCGGCTTTGTCGAGGATTTGCTGGGAGTTGGTGTAGGAGTGGATGGTGGTCATCTGGCCTTTGACGAGGCCGAGGTTGTCGACGATGACTTTGACGACGGGTGCGAGGCCGTTGGTGGTGCAGGAGGCGTTGGAGATGACGTGATGGCTGGCAGGGTCGTACCGGTCGTGGTTGACGCCGAGGACGATGGTGACGTCTTCGTTCTTGGCGGGGGCGGAGATGAGGACCTTTTTGACGGAGTCGCGGCGGTGGGCGACGGCTTTGGTGGCATCGGTGAAGAGGCCGGTGGATTCGATGACGATGTCGGCGCCGACGCTGCCCCAGGGGATAGCGCCGGGGTCGCGCTCGGCGAAGACGCGGACGGTGCGCCCGTCGACGATGATGGCGTCCTGTTCGGCGCGGATGTCGCGTTCCCAGCGGCCGTAGTTGGAGTCGTATTTGAGGAGGTTGGCGTTGACGTCGGTGGCGACGAGGTCGTTGATGGCGACGACTTCGAGTTTGCCGGCGTGGCGTTCGGTGATGGCTTTGAAGACCTGGCGTCCGATGCGGCCGAAGCCGTTGATGCCGATCCTGGTGACCAAGGCGATGCCTCCGGGTGGGGGGTTCGTGTTCGTAGCCTAGCGGGCGGGGACTAATGTGCCAGCCGCGGGCGGCTTCAGGCGAGTTTCACGGCGGTGCCGGAGGCGGTGATCATGAGCATCTGGCCGCCGACGGTTTCGTAGTCGATTTTGATGCCGATGACGGCATCGGCGCCGAGCTGCTGAGCGTACTGGAGCATTTCGGCGATGGCACCGTCGCGGCCTTTGCGGAGCTCTTCTTCGTATTTGCCGGAGCGGCCGCCGACGATGTTGCGGAAGCCTGCGGCGATGTCTTTGAAGACGTTGACGCCGAGGATGACTTCGCCGGCGACGATGCCGAGGTACTGGGCGACCTGGCGGCCTTCGACGCCGTTGGTGGTGGTGAGGATGATGGACATGGGTGCCTCCTTGGAGGGGTGGCGGTTCGATGTCCAGTCTACCGGAGGGCGGCTGTACCCCGTTTGTTCACTCAGTCTATCGATCGATAGTGCCAGTGTATGGATTTCCGGGAATCGATGGGCAATTGGGGCTACCTCAGGGTGGCGGGACGGCCGATGCTGGGGGTGAACCCCGCAAAGGAGATGAAAGATGAAGCGGAAGCTGGTGACCTGCCCGAAGTGTGAGCTGGAGTTCACGTCGGCGCGGGAGCTGACGTATTGCCCGGGCTGCCATGCGCTGGTGGAGCCGCGGGCGCGGGCGGCGGCTTCGCGCTGAGCTTCCCGTGCTTCAGGGCTGGGGGCGGCCCTCCCAGCGCCGGAGGATGGCCTCCTTCATGCCGGCGGGGGAGGTGATGGTGAGTTCGCCGGGGTCGGGTTCGACGGACCAGGCGGAGACGAAGGCGATGGCGCCGGCGCGCTGGGCGGCCTGGCGTTCGATGCGCCCGGGTCCGACGAAGGCGGACCCGGCGGGGTCGGTTTCGAGGAGCCGGTAGCATTCGGCGAGCTGGGCGGCGGGGTCGAAGGCGGCAGCCGGGGGGATGACGACGGCGAGGAAGCGGTCGAGCCCGGTTGATTCGATGTGTTTGCGTGCGAGGGGGTAGGGGAGGCGGGTGATGGCGGCCATGTCGATTTGCTCGGCGCGGAGCTCGTCGAGCGCCATGCCGATGCCTTCGAAGACGAGGAGGCGTTTGAGGGCGCTGCGCTCGGCGTACTGGAGGCAGAGGGCCTCGGCGGCGTCGCGCTGGCGGGGGTCGTCGAGGAGGACGCGGAGGGCGTCGCGCCAGGGGCGGGTGTGGTAGGCGTCGGCAAGGTCGCGGGCGGAGAGGCGGCGGCCGGTGACGGCGGCGACGGCTTCTTCGATGGTGTAGGCGAAGGCGGGGCGGCTGTCGACGAGGGCCCGGTCGAGGTCGAAGACGACGAGGCGGGGACGCGGCCGCCCGCTGCCGACGAGGGGCATTAGCGGGCGGCGGCGAAGTAGCGGCTGCGGGCGGCCTCGTATTCTTCGGGGGTGTTGAAGGTGAGGTCGAGGAGGTCGCCGGCGTCGACTTCGGTGTGGCGGTCGGCGTGGGCGCGGAGGATGCCGCGGAGGCCTTCGGCGGCGTCGTCGGCGTGCATGAGCTCTTCGCGGAGGCGGCCGGCGACGACGACGGGGTGGCCGTGCTTGCCGTTGCGGACGGGGACGGCGTAGTCGTCGGCGGGGCCGAGGGCTTCGTAGAGAGTGCGGAGGAAGGCCGGGGGCCGGGGCTGGTCGACGTCCTGGACGAGGATGCGGTCGGCGTCGCGGCTGGCGGCCTTGGCGCCGATGCGAAGCGAGCCGGCGCGCCCGAGCTGGTAGCGGGGGTTGAACATGAGGCGGCAGCGGATGCCGCGGAGCTGGCGGGAGACGTCGTCGGCGCGGAAGCCGAGGACGACGATGACTTCATCGGCGCCGGCGTTCCAGGCCTGTTCGACTTCGTAGCGAACGAGGGGCTGGCCGCCCCAGTCGAGGAGGGGCTTGAGGGTGCCCATGCGCTGGGAGATGCCGGCGGCGAGGATGATGGCGGAGTTCATGGGGTGGTGGTGCTCCGTTCTTGGAGTGTAGGTGCGGTTGGCGGTTGGGGCGAGGGCCGGGTCAGCTCCGGGAGGTGGCGGCGGTTTGGAGGGTGTTTTCGACGCCGAACTCCTGGGTGAGGATGCGGAGGAATTCGTGGATGGGCGGGGCGAAGATGCGGTTGCGGAGGATGTGGACGCCGACTTCGCGCTGGGCTGGCTGTTCCATTTCGCGGATTTCGACGCGGGCGAGGGTGCCGCGTTCGCGTTCACGCTCGAAGGAGACGACGGGGAGGATGGCGACGCCGAGACCGGCTTCGACCATGTGCTTGGTGGTCTCCATGTCGTCGAGCTCCATGACGGATTCGGGGACGACGCCGGCGCGGAGGAACATGGAGTAGACGAGGCTGTGGTAGCTGGAGCCGCGTTCGAAGAAGAGGAATGGCTGGCGGGCGGCCTCGGCTATGGAGACGCGGGTTTTTTGGGCGAAGGGGTGGTCGGGGGGCACGACGAGGGCGAGGTCGTCGTTGTAGAGGTGGAGGGACTGGATTTCGGGGTGCTGGGCGAGGCGTGTGACGGCGACGTGGAATTCGCCGGCGAGGAGGGCGTCGATAATGTCTTCGGTTTGGCCGGTGGCGAGGTGGATGTGGACGCGGGGGCGGATTTCGCGGAACTTTTTGAGGATGCGGGGGAGGACGTAGGTGGCGATGGAGGTGGAGGCGCCGATGCGGATGGTGCCGACTTCGCCGTGGCGGACGGCTTCGATGGCATCGGTGCCTTCCTGGACTGCCGTGAGCGCGCGCTGGGCGTGGGGCATGAAGGCGCGGCCGGCGTCGGTGAGGGTGACGCTGCGGCCGGTGCGTTCGAAGAGGCGTTCGCCGAGCTCGCGCTCGAGTGACTGGATGCGGGCGGTGACGGATGGCTGGGTGAGGAAGAGTGCTTCGGCAGCACGGCTGAAGGATCGGTGGTGAGCGACCTGGATGAACGCTTCGAGCTGTGCGAGTTCCACAGGGATTACTCCGCGGCGGGGTGCCGTCCGCTCTTTAGGGTAGCGCTTAGGAGCGGTAGAAGTTGGCGTTGATCTCGATGTAGCGGCGCATATCGCCCTCGAGGGAGGCGTCGTGGGCGATGGCGCTGACGGGGCAGGCGAGTTCGCAGGCGGCGCAATCGATGCACTGGTCGGGGTTGATGTAGTACTGGGGGGCATCGTCGGTGGTGTGGATGCAATCGACGGGGCAGACGTCGACGCAGGAGGCGTCTTTGACGCCGATGCAGGGTTCGGTGATGACGTAGGGCATGGGTCAGTGAGCCTCCTGGTGCGTGAAGGGGTCGGGGTAGACGCCGTTTTTTTGGACGATGATGTCGCCGAGGACGCGGGCCTGGCAGGCGAGGCGGAGGCGGGGGTCTTCGATGGAGCGGGGGCCGCGCTGGCGGACGAGGTTGGCGCGTTCGAAGCGACCCATGGCGGAGAGGCGGGCGATGCCCGAGATGACGTGCATGGCGCAGTTGGTGCATTCGCCGTTGCGGTTGCAGCCGACGGGCCAGTAGAGGCCAGCGGCGTTGGCGGCATCGAGGACGGTTTGGTTGTGGGAGGCGGGAAGAGAAAGCCCCCGGGCTCGACGCGGACGCGGTGCACGGCGGGTATTGTGCGGCGAGGTGCGGGGGCTGTCGATGTTGGGTGGGTGGTGGAGACGAGGGGACTCGAACCCCTTACCTCAGCAATGCGAATGCTGCGCTCTCCCAGATGAGCTACGTCCCCACGGACAGCGAGCCGCTTCCATCGTAGGAAGCGGCTCGCGGCTGGGTCAACTGGGCTGAGGGGTCAGGAGCGGTGGGAGGAGCCCCGGCCGATGCGGTAGGAGGTTTCGCCGGTGAACTCGCGTTCTTTGCCGCACTTTTTACACCGGCCTGGCGTCAGCTCTCCGCGGGGAGGTTCGAGGACCCAATGGTGGACGCATTCGGCCACCACCTGGAGCGCTTCTGCCTTGGACATGCAACTACCCCCTGGGACGTTTCGGGTTGGGATGTTTGGCCAGGGGCTAATTACCCCGCCACCGGCCGGGGTCAGTGTAGTCGGGGTTATAGACGGATTCAATCGTTTATGGCGATTCGTCCAGCATGCCGGGCAAAGGTGTAATGACCACGAGGCGGGCGGTGAGGTCGACCTGGTGTACGACGTCGGCGATGGCGGGGACGAGGATTTCGCCGCGCTGGCCGTGGACGACGTAGACGTCGTTGGCGCCGGGCTGGAGGACTTCGACGAGTGTGCCGAGGGTTTCGCCGGAGGTTGTGACGACGGTGAGGCCGATGAGCTCGTGAATGAAGTAGGACTCGGCGTCGTCGCGGAGGACGTCGGCGTCGAGGGCTTCGATGAGCTCGCCGTGGAGGGTTTCGACGTCGGTGCGGGTGTCGAGGCCTGAGAGTTTGATGATCCAATCGTCGCCGGCCTGGCGGGCGCGCTGGACGATGCGCCGGGTGCCCTGGAGGTAGACGGGGCGGCCGCGCTGGATGTTGCGTGCGGTGGGGTTGAAGACCTGGACGCGGAGCTCACCGCGGAGGGCGTGGGGCCGGAGGACGCGGGCGACGGCGGTGAAGCCGGGGCGAGGCTCGGCGGGGAGGGTAACGGGGTTGCGGGGGCGCCGGGGGGCAGGCTCCGGGGTGGCGCTCAGTGGCCAATCTCCAGGTTGACGCGGATGTCTTCGCGGACAGCGGCGACCTTGGCGAGGGCGCGGAGGGAGGTGGCGATGCGGCCGCCCTTGCCGATGACTTTGCCGTAGTCGTCTTCGTGGACGTTGAGGTGGACGGTGACGCGGTCGCCCTGGATGGTCTCGGAGACCTGGACGTCGTCGGGGTGGTCGACGAGGGCTTTGGCGAGGTATTGGACGAGCTCGCCGGTCAACGTCTCTGGCATGGTCATTCGCTGCTTTCGGCGGCGGGTTCGGTGGATTCAGCGGCTTCGGCTTCAGCCTTTGCGCGGGCGGCTGCGCGGGCCTCGGCGGCCTTGGCCTGTTCGGCGCGGCGCGCTTCGAGCTTTGCCTTGACGATGGGGGGCTTTTTTTCGATGACGCCGGCGCGGACGAGGATCTTTTCGGCGGCTTCGGAGGGCTGGGCGCCTTTGCTGATCCACTCGCGGGCGCGTTCTGCGTTGAGGGTGATGGCGGGCGGGTCCTGGTGGGGGTCGTAGGACCCGAGGGTTTCGATGAAGCGGCCATCGCGGCGGTCGGGCTGATTTGCGACGACGACGCGATAGAGGGGGTAGCCTTTTTTGCCGGTGCGCCGGAGGCGGATGCGAATCATTGGAGCTCCTGCGAAACGCCCGCCTGGGGCGGACGGGATTGGCGGTGGTTCTGAGGATACGGCATGTCGGCGTTAGTGCCACGCCGGGGCCGGCATGGTCAGCGGAAGAGGGGCATTTTGCCGGTGCTGAGGGAGCGTGCGATTTTGCGGGCTTCGAAGAATTGTTTGAGGAGCTGGTTGACCTGGCTGGGGTCGGTACCGCTGCCGCGGGCGATGCGCTTGCGGCGCTTGCCGTCGATTTTTTCGGGGTGGCGGCGTTCCCAGGGGGTCATGGAGAGGACGATGGCCTCGGCCTGGGCGAAGAAGCGGTCGTCGATGTCGTCGACCTGGAGCTGCATTTTGATGCGGTTGAAGCCGGGGAGCATGGAGACGAGCTGGCCGAGGGGGCCCATTTTGCGGACCTTGCGGAGCTGATCGACAAAGTCTTGGAGGTCGAAGGTGCCTTTTTTGAGTTTGTCTTTGAAGGCGTCGGTATCCTCCTCGCCCATGGTTTCTTTGGCTTTTTCGATGAGGGTGAGGAGGTCGCCCATGCCGAGGATGCGGCTGGCGAGGCGGTCGGGGTAGAAGGGTTCGAGGGCGTCGGCTTTTTCGCCGACGCCGATGAATTTGACGGGGACGCCGGTGACGGCGCGGATGCTGAGGGCGGCGCCGCCGCGGGCGTCGCCGTCCATCTTGGTGAGAATGAGGCCGGTGGTTCCGACGCGTTCGTGGAATTCTTTGGCGGCGTTGACGGCGTCCTGGCCGGCCATGGCGTCGGCGACGAAGAGGACTTCGGCGGGGTCGAGGAGGCGCCGAAGCTCGGCGACTTCGTTCATCATGTCATCGTCGATGTGGAGGCGGCCGGCGGTGTCGACGATGAGGTGGGTGGCGCCCATGCGTTTTGCTTTTTCGAGGGCGTTTTGGGCGATGACGGCGGGCTTTTGGGCGGTGCCTTCTTCGTGGATGGGAACGTCGAGGGAGCGAGCGAGGGTGACGAGCTGGTCGACGGCGGCGGGGCGGTAGATGTCGCAGGCGGCGAGGAGGGGGCGGAGCCGCTGTTTTTTGAGGAGGTTGGCGAGCTTGGCGGCGCTGGTGGTTTTGCCGGAGCCCTGGAGGCCGACGAGCATGATGACGGTGGGCGGGCGTGCCGCGGTGGCGAGTTTGGGGGCTTCGCCGCCGAGGATGTCGATGAGTTCCTGGTGGACGATGTCGATGACCTGCTGGGCAGGGGTGAGGCTGCGGAGGACTTCTGCGCCGAGGGCTTTTTCGCGGACGCGCTGGGTGAATTCGCGGACGACGCGGAAGTTGACGTCGGCCTCGAGCATGGCCATGCGGACTTCGCGGAGGGCCTGGTCGAGGTCTTCTTCGGTGACGATGCCGCGTGCGCCGAATTTCTTGAAGGCGCCCTGGAGCCGGTCGGTGAGTGTCTCGAACATCTGGTTTTAGTGTAGCGGGCGAGCAGCGAAGGGGGCAGAGCGTGAGCGGGGCCCCGTTTTCCGGGGCCCCGCGGGTGATGTTTGCAGGTGGTGAGGCGCCTACGGGTTGGCGCGGTAGAAGGGGACGTCGGTGCGGTTCTTGGTGGCCCAGAAGATGTTGTGGATTTCTTCGATGGCCTTGAGGAGGGCTTCGCCGTTGGCGGGGTTAGATTCGTGCTTGCACTTGGAGGCTGCCTTGGCGGCTTTCCAGAAGGTGTCGTGGAGGTTGGGGTATTTTTCGAGGTGTTCGGGCTTGAAGTAGTCGTGCCAGAGGATGTCGAGCTCTTTCTTCACGAGCTCGGCCTGCTGTTCTTTGATGGCGATGAAGCGGGTGCGGGTGTTGATGGTGGCGAGGTCCTGGGCGTCGCCGAGGGCGGCGATCTTCTTTTCCATGGAGAGAACGGCTTCGGCGGCGATGCGTGCGGCCGCCGGGTCGTAGACGCCGCAGGGGCCATCGCAGTGGGCGTGGGCGATGGTCGATGGGCGAAGAAGGCGGAGAAGGTTCATGGCCTGTGGTTACTCCTGGTGGGATGGTGCGAGTGCCGCCGACGATTATAGGGGCGGTCGCGAGGGGGCTGCACCCGCCGGGGGAGCGGGGGAGCGGGGCAGACGGGGGAGGGACGGAGCCTGTACGATCGGAGTTATCACCTGAGGAATGGGGGTTACCTGTGGCTGAGACAGCGACGTTGAAGGTTGGCGATGAGGCGCCGGACTTCGAGCTGCCGATGAGCCCAACGGGGGAGAAGTTCCGGCTCTCGGACTACCGCGGCAAGAATGCGGTCATCATCAATTTCGTGCCGGCGGCGTTTTCGCCGGTGTGCAGCAACCAGTTGCCGCTGATTGAGCAGAAGCGGAAGGAGTTCGAGTCGCAGGGTGCGGTCCCGGTGGTGATTTCGAGCGATGGGCCGTGGGCGCAGCAGGCGTGGAAGAAGGAGCTGGGGGTGGACTTCCCGATCCTGAGCGACTTCAATCCACTCGGGGAGACGGCGCGGAAGTACGGGGTGCTGATCGAGTCGCGGGGGATTGCGAACCGTGTGGTGATTGTGGTGGGGAAGGATGGGAAGGTGGCGTGGATACAGCCGACGGAGAAGATTACGGACATCCCGGACTATGACCCGGTGGTGGCCTGCGCAAAGGGCTGAGCTGCGCGCGGGACGGGTACGACGAGCGCCCCTCCGGAATCCCGGGGGGGCGCTGCGGTGTGGGCGAACTGGCGACCGGTGCCCGCCTGACCGAGACGGGCGGCGACCGGGCTCAGCGGTTTTAGTTTTCGTCGAAGACGATGACGGAGCGATTGACTTCGCCCTTTTTGAGGGCGTCGTAGGCTTCGTTGACCTGGTCGAGGGAGTAGCGGCGGGAGATGAGCTCGTCGATCTTGAGGCGCTTCTGGCGGTAGAGCTCCATGAGCCAGGGCATGTCGTAGGTCTGGCGGGTGGAGCCGTAGAAGCTGCCGACGATGCCTTTTTCGCCGAGGAAGGCCATGCCGGCGTTGGGGATGGTGAGCTGTTCGGTGAGGGGGAGCATGCCGACGATGACGGCCTGGCCGCCGCGGCGGGCCATTTCGAAGCACTGCTGGGCGGTTTTCATGAGGCCGATGGCTTCGAAGGCGTAGTCGACGCCGCCGTTGGTCATGGCGATGACCTGCTGGACGGCATCGCCTTTGGAGGCATCGACGACATCGGTGGCGCCGAATTCTTTGGCTGCGGCGAGCTTGGACTCGACGAGGTCGACGGCGATGATGCGGGATGCGCCGGCGATCTTGGCGCCCTGGATGATGTTGAGGCCGACGCCGCCGCAGCCGACGACGGCGACGGTCTGGCCGGCCTGGAGCTTGACGGTGTTGGTGACGGCGCCGACGCCGGTCATGACGCTGCACCCGACGAGGGCGGCGGCGTGCATGGGGACGCCTTCGGGGACGTGGACGCAGGCATGGGCGCTGACGAGCTGGTACTCGGCGAAGGCGGACATGCCGGCGAACTGCATGATGGGCTGGCCCTTGAGCTTGACGCGGCCCATGCGGTTGAGCGCCTGGGTGTTTTCGCAGAGGTTGGGGCGGCCGGTGACGCACCGGTTGCAGGTGCCGCAGGACTGGACGAAGGCGACGACGACGCGGTCGCCTTCTTTGACGTTGGTGACCCCGGGGCCGACTTTGGCGACGACGCCAGCGCTTTCATGGCCGAGGACGACGGGCATGGGGTAGAGCCACTTGCCTTCCATGAAGTGGAGGTCGGAGTGGCAGACGCCGGTGACGGAGGTTTTGATGAGGACCTCACCGGCCTGGGGCTCGTCGAGCTCAATCTCCTCGATGCTGAGGGGCTGGTTGGGGGCGTAAAGGACCGCTGCTTTGACGTTCATGGGGTGTAGGGCTCCTCCTTCTCGAAGCATGGGGATTTTTCCGCCCGGTAGGTGAGGCGTCAAGCGGACGTGCCGGCGGCGGCCTCAGGCGAGGCGGACGAGGGTCCGGCCGCGCACCTTGCCCTGGAGGATGTCGGCGCAGACGGCGGGGACGCCGTCGAGGTCGGTTTCGACCGCGATGGAGTCGAGGAGGCCGCGGGGCTTGAGGTCGGTCGCGAGGCGCTGCCAGGTGCGCTGCCGCTTCTCCATCGGGGTGAAGACGGAGTCGATGCCGAGGAGATTCACGTTGCGGAGGATGAAGGGGTAGACGGTGGTCGCGATGGCGTTGCCGCCGGTGAGGCCGGAGAGGGCGATGCCGGCGCCGTACTTCATGGTGCGGATGAGGTAGGCGGTGGTTGCGCCGCCGACGGGGTCGACGGCGCCGGCCCAGCGCTCGGATTCGAGCGGCCGGGAGCTTTCGGCGCTGACTTCTTCGCGGGTGAGGATTTCGGAGGCGCCGAGTTCGCGGAGGTAGGCGTGCTCGGACGCCTTGCCGGTGCTGGCGGCGACGGTGTAGCCGGCCTGGGCGAGCATGGCGACGGCCGTCGAGCCGACGCCGCCCGTGGCGCCGGTGACGATGACGGTACCGTTTGCGGGGCGGAGGCCGTTGTGTTCGAGCGCCTCGAGCGAGAGGGCAGCCGTGAAGCCGGCGGTGCCGATGGCCATCGCCTCTTTCAGGGTGAGGCCGGCGGGAAGCGGCATCACCCAGTCGGCCGGGACGCGTGCGAGTTCGGCGAAGCCGCCGGGGTGGCTGACGCCGACGTCGTAGCCGGTGACGACGACCTCCTGGCCGGGTGCGAACCGGTTGTCTTTGGATTCGAGGACGACGCCGGCGAGGTCGACGCCGGGAACCATGGGGTAGGAGCGGATGACGCGGCCCGTTGGGGAGAGGGCGAGGCCATCTTTGTAGTTGATGGAGCTCCAGTGGACACGGATGGTGACGTCGCCAGGCGGGAGGTCCGCCTCGGAGAGTTCGCGGACGGCGACTGAGAAGGCGTCGCCCTGCTTATCGACGACGAGGGCTCGGTAGGGCATGGAGCTGCTCCGGAAGGTGGGGTGTGAGGGGAAGGGTGGGGCGCGGGGGCGAAAGTGACAAGCGGGGTAGGAGGTGGGAGCTGGGAGATTGGGGGTAGACTGCGGGGCAGTTCGATGGCGCGAGGTTGTGTGCATGAGCGAGGAGTTGCGAGCGGACCGGTTTCGGGTGGAGAGGGCTGCGCCCCGGGGGTTCATGCAGGCGTTCATCCGGGAAGGGGTCGGCGGCGTCCCGGTCCTCCTGGTCCACGGCTGGCCGGAAACGAAGCGCATCTGGTGGCGGAACATCGAGCCGCTGGCAAGGGCGGGGTTCGAAGTCATCGTTCCCGACCTGCGCGGGTTCGGAGACTCGGAGGTCGGCCCCGACGGCTTCCACGATGTGCCGTCGCATGCGCGGGACCTGTATGCGCTGGCGCACGACTACCTCGGGCACGAGCGGGTGGTCGCGGTTGGGGGCGACCTCGGCGGCCCGGTGGTCCAGGACCTCTCCCTCCGGTTCCCGGGGTTCGTGGAGCGGATGGTGCTGTTCAATTCGCCGTTGCCGTTCGACCGGGAGCGGATGGCGGGGATGCGGACGCGGCCCCCGCGGGAGGCGTCGGACTATTTCGTGCGGCAGGGGACGGACGCAGACGCGCTGGCGGCGGAGCTGGCAACGCCGGAGATGCGGCGGCGGTACATCGCGACGTTCTACACGTCCCGGTTCTGGGCACACCCGGGTGCGTTCTCGCCGGAGGCTGTCGACTTCATGACGGAGCCGTTCGCCGATGGCGCGAAGCTGCGGGCGAGTTTTGGCGCGTATGAGTCAACGTTCCAGGAGCGTGCGCGGAGCGAACCCCCGGCGATGGCGTGTCCGAATCCGACGCCGACGCTCATCCTCTTCGGGCCGAGCGACCACGTCATCTACCCGGACTTCGACTTGATGGCGGCCCGCGTCTTCCCGAACCACGCCGGGCCGTTCCTGCTGCGGGACTGCGGGCACTTCGTACAGTGGGAAGCGGCGCACGCACTCAACTCGGCGGTGACGGCGTGGTGCGGCGACCTGCTGGCGGGACGGCGGCGTCAGTAGTTCCAGGTCCAGGATTGCTGGTACTGCCAGTTTGCCGGGTTCTCGATGTCGTAGGTGCCGAGGGTCCCGAAATTCGTCCAGTTGGCGGACCAGAACGATGGTTCCGCCCCTTGATGCAGGTGCTGGCCGGCCCAGGGACAGGACGCGCTCTTCTCTTGCGCGACGGAGAAGCCGACTTCGGACTTGCTGAAGGACCAGGACGGGCTCCCGCTGGCGTACACCCACCACCCCGGCGTCCACGTTCGGCTGTGGACGTAATGGACTACGCCCTTTGGGAATTGGAATACGTCTCTGACGGCGAGCGTTACTCGGTAACAGGCGTCAGTATCGTTCTGCTGGATGAATGCTTCGGCGATGGTGCCGGTTCCGCCGGAGCGGTAGCCGTACGAGCGCCAGAAGATGGGACGGTTGGGCGCCCACGACTGGTGTCCGTTCGCCCAGTCGAGTGCGTTGCCAGGCGTCGGCGGGTTCAAACACGTTTCGTGCCAGCTGCAGTTGAGGGCGGCGAACCGGGCCTCCGGACCGGGGTGAACCCGGAGTGTGAGGTATTCGGTGACGGCCGCGGCCTGGCGGGGGCCAGGCAGTGAGGTGGCGAATCCTGCGATGAACCCGGCGGTGAAGGTGAGCAGGGCGAGTAAGCGGGTCACGGCCGGGTCTCCCCGAGGATCGCCTCGGCGAACTGGAGCAAGAGCGGCAGCGGCATGTTGCCCTGCATCCACGTGAGCACGCCATCGCGATAGGTGACCAGCGCGGTGATGCCGACGCCGAGGTCCGGGAGGATGGGGACCGCTACCGCCGCAGGGGCACCCGCCACCTCCATCTCGCGCACCCGGGGCGCGGGCAGGTGCAGCGACACCGCGGGCGGCTCCCGGTCGACCACCACCCGGTTGACCGACAACGCTCCACCAAACGGGGCCAACCCGGGGATGACCGGCAGGGAGTACGACGCACTCGCGCCGACCGGGCCGCGGCCGCTGCAGGAGAGCACGTAGATGGCGTCGGGGAGGCAACCCGCCCGGGTTCGGATGGACCAGCGGGAGCTCGACCCGGCTCCCGCGCGTGACGGAGAGCTCGGAGTACCAGGCGGGGTCGTCGCACCACGCCGTCGGGTCGTAGAAGTCCCCTGCACCGGGGCCGATGTGGACCCCGGCGATCACTCCATCGAACCGCGGCAGCCGGAGGTCCGCCTCGTGGTAGGGGTCCGCCCAAAACGGCTTGCTCGTGTCCGGGTCGAGCGAGAGCCCGGTATGCGGGTCAACGGCAGCCGTTGGGGTCGCGGTTGGGGCGGCGGCTGTCGGGGTTGCGGTTGGGGCGGCAGGCGTCCCCGCAGCGGCCGCGGGCGGTGAGCCCTCCTCCCCGCCAATTTGGCGGCCAAGCGCGAATCCCGCCGCTCCCAGCACGAGGGCGACGAGCGCCGCTCCGATGACGACGCGTGCACGCGACATCGTCATGCCACTCCTCCTCTTCAAGCTATAGCGAAGCCTAGCACGCGGGGGGGGCGTCAACACCGGCCGGCCGCCAGCGCGCTTCGCGAAGGCGCCGTACCCGCGGCGGGACTGCGGGCAGTTCATGGGGCGAGCAGGCGGGTCACGGCCGGGTCTCCCCGAGGATCGCCTCGGCGAACTGGAGCAAGAGCGGCAGCGGCATGTTGCCCTGCATCCACGTGAGCACGCCATCGCGATAGGTGACCAGCGCGGTGATGCCGACGCCGAGGTCCGGGAGGATGGGGACCGCTACCGCCGCAGGGGCACCCGCCACCTCCATCTCGCGCACCCGGGGCGCGGGCAGGTGCAGCGACACCGCAGGCGGCTCCCGGTCGACCACCACCCGGTTGACCGACAACGCTCCACCAAACGGGGCCAACCCGGGGATGACCGGCAGGGAGTACGACGCGCCCGCGGCGACCGGGCCGCGGCCGCTGCAGGAGAGCACGTAGATGGCGTGGGGGGGGAACCCGCCCGGGATCGGATGGACCAGCGGGAGCTCGACCCGGCTCCCGCGCGTGACGGAGAGCTCGGAGTACCAGGCGGGGTCGTCGCACCACGCCGTCGGGTCGTAGAAGTCCCCTGCACCGGGGCCGATGTGGACCCCGGCGATCACTCCATCGAACCGCGGCAGCCGGAGGTCCGCCTCGTGGTAGGGATCCGCCCAAAATGGCTTGCTCGTGTCCGGGTCGAGCGAGAGCCCGGTATGCGGGTCAACGGCAGCCGTTGGGGTCGCGGTTGGGGCGGCGGCTGTCGGGGTCGAGGTTGGGGCGGCAGGCGTCCCCGCAGCGGCCGCGGGCGGTGAGCCCTCCTCCCCGCCAATTTGGCGGCCAAGCGCGAAGCCCGCCGCTCCGAGGACGAGGGCCGCGAGCGCCGCTCCGATGACGACGCGTGCACGCGACATCGTCATACCACTCCTCCTCTTCAAGCTATAGCGAAGCCTAGCACGCGGGGGGGCGTCAAGACCGGCGGGCCGGCAGCACGCTTCGCGAAGGCGCCGTACCTGCTGCGGGAGTGCGGGCACTTCGTACACTGGGAAGCGGCGCACGCACTCAACTCGGCGGTGACGGCGTGGGGCGGGGGCCTGCTGGCGGGACGGAGGCGTTAGTAGTTCCAGGTCCAGGATTGCTGGTACTGCCAGTTTTCTGGGAATGAGATGGCGTAACTTACACCGGCGCTAGTGAAAATTGCCCAGTTTACCGCCCACCATCCGGTGAAGTCCCTGTCCTGGTGGAGGTGTTGCCCGGTCCAGTACCCGCCAGCCACGCACGAGGGAAACTCGGTCGACCGGCTAACCCGACCTGTTCAACCGACCATTGCCAGGAAGACGACCCGTTGATCGAGAACTGCCAGCCGGGCGTCCACGTTCGAGAATGGACGTAGCTGATGTAGCCTTTCGAGAATCCGAACACGTCGATGACAGCAACGCGAAGCGCGGCACAAACCCCGTCGGCCTGGATGATTTGTCCGGTGGCGATGGCTCCAAACTGATTAGGGTTTGACCTAAAGCCGCGTGACCGCCAAAGGATCGGGCGGTCGGGTGCCCAGCTCGCGTGTCCGTTGGCCCAGTCGAGCGCCGAGCCCGCGGATGGGGGGTTCGTGCAGGCGGCATGCCACGAGCAGGTCAACGCAGCGAGCGACTGCTCTGGGCCCGGATGGACCCGCAGGGTGACCGATTCCGAGGCGGCTGCAGCTGGGGGCGGCGGCCGGTCCAAGACGAGCGGGAGATTGCCGAGCCAGAACCCGCCAGCGAGGGCAACTGCGTACACCAGCACCCGCGGGTTCATTTCAGGAGCTCCTCCGCGGCGGTGAGGAGCGCCTCCTCAGTCAAACCCTGGCTGGTGATGACCGTCACGACACCGTCCCGGACGGCGACCACGGCACCGGAGCCGAATCCGATACGGGGGAGAGGCGGCACCGCTAGGACGGCGGGGCCGCCGCCGACCCGGACTTCGCGGACGCGGGGAGCGCGGAGCTGGACGAGGGCGATCGGGGTTCGACGGGTCACCGGCAAGGTAGCGAAAGACCCAGAGGTCCCCGCCGCGCGGAGCGCCACCCGGGTGGGGCAACAAGGAGAAGGTGGCCTCGGCCGCGACCGCTCCTCCGTCAGCGCACGCCACGACGCGAACCTCGCCCGGCTGCGCGACGACGCCCGGAATCCCGGGCGTGCGGATAGCGACCGGCGAATCCGCGATATCAGCCAGCGAGCGCGAACCGGGCGGGAGATACGATGCGCACGGCGCGATGCGGGAGCTGGCGCCGCCGACTCCGTCGGCGGGGGACGGCTCGATACGAACCCCTGCCAGCGTTCCTTCGAAGAGCGGCAGCCGGGATTCCGCTTCGGTGTATGGCACGTGCCACAGAGGCCTGGTCGTATCTGGCTCGAGCGAGAGCCCGGTATACGGGTCAACGGCAGCGGCCTGGGTCGCGGTTGGGGCGGCGGCCGTCGGGGTTGCGGTTGGGGCGGCAGGCGTCCCCGCTGCGGCCGCGGGCGGTGAGCCCTCCTCCCCGCCAATTTGGCGGCCAAGCGCGAATCCCGCCGCTCCCAGCAGGAGGGCGACGAGCGCCGCTCCGATGACGACGCGTGCACGCGACATCGTCATACCACTCCTCCTCTTCAAGCTATAGCGAAGCCTAGCACGCGGGGGGGGCGTCAAGACCGACGGGTGATTATCCGGGAGTCCGGAACCCGGGGTTGCGCTGCGAGTTCGCCGGTCTTTCCTGGTGTCACGGGTGTGGCAGGCCGCCCGCACGGAGCTTCGGCCGGCCTGCCAGGCGTCAGGCGGACGGGTCGGCCGCGCGCTTCGAGCGGAGTTCGCGCTCGGATGCGGTTTCCGGACGGGGCAATCGGCGGGGCTTTGCCTGTGCGGCGGGCCGGGTGTCCGGGGCGGCCTCGCGGGCGGCCCTGGCGTCGATGCGCCCGGCAGCGGCGGCTGCACGGCGGGCGACCGTTTCGGCGCCGGCGCGGCCGTTGGCGGCGGGGGCCGCGGCCGGGACGAGGCCGTCGGGTGAAGCCGGTGCGCTGTACGTCCCGGCGGCTTCGAGGATCGGCCGGAGGTAGCGCCCGGTGAAGCTCGCTTCGCAGCGGGCGACTTCCTCCGGGGTGCCGGTGACGACGACCTGGCCGCCGCGGTCCCCGCCGAGGGGGCCGAGGTCGATGATGTGGTCGGCGGACTTGATGACATCGAGGTGGTGTTCAATGACGACGACGGTGTTGCCAGCATCGACCAGGCGGTGGAGGACATCGAGGAGGTGGGCGACGTCCTGGAAGCTGAGGCCGGTCGTCGGTTCGTCGAGGACGTAAAGGGTGCGGCCGGTGGAGCGGCGGGAGAGCTCGCTGGCGAGTTTGATGCGCTGGGCTTCGCCGCCGGAGAGGGTGGTGGCGGGCTGGCCGATCTTGATGTAGCCGAGGCCAGTGGCTTCGAGGGTGTCGAGGATGCGCTTGATGCGGGGGAACCGTTCGAAGAATTCGACCGCCTCGGAGACGGTCATGTCGAGGACCTCGGCGATGTTCTTGCCGCGGAAGGTGATTTCGAGCGCCTCGCGGTTGTAGCGCCTGCCGTGGCAGGCCTCGCAGGGGACGGTGACATCGGGGAGGAACTGCATTTCGACGATTTTGTAGCCGTCTCCGGCGCACTCTTCGCAGCGGCCGCCTTTGACGTTGAAGGAGAAGCGGCCGGCCTTGTAGCCGCGGGCGCGCGCTTCGGGGACGGAGGCGAAGAGCTCGCGGATGAGGGTGAAGGCGCCGGTGTAGGTGGCGGGGTTGGAGCGGGGAGTGCGGCCGATGGGGGACTGGTCGATATCGACGACCTTGTCGATGTGCTCGAGGCCCTCGATGGTGTCGTGGGCGCCGGGGCGCTGGCGTGCTCCGTGGAGGACCTGGAGGGCGCGGGGCACGAGGATGTCGGTGATGAGAGAGGATTTGCCGGAGCCGGAGACGCCGGTGACGGCGACGAGCTTGCCGAGGGGGATGTCGACGGTGATGTTGCGGAGGTTGTTTTCGCGGGCGCCGACGATGCGAATCGTTTTGCCATTGCCAGGGCGGCGCTGCGGCGGGACGGGGATTTGGCGGCGACCGGAGAGGTAGGCGCCGGTGATGCTCTCGGGGTGGTCGAGGATGGCTGGGAGCGGCCCCTCGGCCACGACGCGGCCGCCGTGGATGCCGGCACCGGGGCCCATGTCGATGATCCAGTCGGCGGCACGCATCATCGCTTCGTCGTGTTCGACGACGAGGACGGTGTTGCCGAGGTCGCGGAGCCGTTCGAGGGTGCGGATGAGGCGGTCGCCGTCGACGGGGTGGAGGCCGATGGAGGGTTCGTCGCAGATATAGAGCACGCCCATGAGGGCGGACCCGATCTGGGTGGCGAGGCGGATGCGCTGGGATTCGCCGCCGGAAAGGGTGCCGGAGACGCGGTCGAGGGTGAGGTAATCGAGGCCGACGTCGACGAGGAACTCGAGGCGGGAGCGGATCTCCTTGAGGACCTGGACCGCGATCGTTCGCTCGCGGGGGGAGAGCGGGGTTTCGGGGCCGGCGAGGCGGTCGAACCAGGCGCGGGCCTCGGCGATGCTCATGGCGCTGACGTCGGAGATGGGTCGGCCGTCGACGAGGACGGCGAGCGCCTCGGGCCGGAGGCGGCGCCCGCGGCACTCGGGGCAGGGGATGGCGGCCATGTATTTTTCGATCTCGGCGCGGACGTAGTCGGAGTCGGTTTCTTTGTAGCGCCGCTGCAGGTTGGGGATGACGCCTTCGTAGCGGGTGTCGTAGACCTGGGTTCGGCCGTATTGGTTGGTGAAGCGGAGGCGAAGGAGGCGGTCGCCGGTACCGTAGAGGAGGGCGTGGAGCTGGGCGTCGGTGAGCTCGCTGATGGGGGTGTGGATGTTGAAGCCCTGGTCTTCGGCGACGGCCTCGAGCTGGCGGAGGTACCAGCCGGCGATGCTGGGGGATTTGGACCAGGGTTCGACGGCGCCCTCGGCGATCGACTTCGTCCGGTCGGGAATGACGAGGGCGGGGTCGATCTGCATTTCGACGCCGAGCCCGGTGCAGCGGGGGCAGGCGCCGTGGGGGCTGTTGAAGGAGAAGGTGCGGGGTTCGATTTCGCCGATGGAGGTGCCGTCGTAGGGGCAGGCGAAGTGCTCGGAAAAGATGCGCTCGGCGGGCGGCTCGGGGGCGCCTTCGGGAGCGCCGCCGGCGTAGCCGACGATGATGACGCCCTGGCCGACTTTGAGGGCCTGCTCGACGGAATCGGCGATGCGGCTGGATGCGGCGGGATCGGCGCCGGGCTCGGGGACGACGAGGCGGTCGACGACGACGTCGATGTCGTGGCGTTTTTTCTTGTCGAGGCCGGGGAGCTCGTCGATGTCGTAGACCTGGCCGTCGATGCGCACGCGGACGAAGCCGGCGCGGCGGGCCTCGTCGAAGATGCCGGCGTGCTCACCTTTCTTGGCGCGGGCGACGGGGGCGAGGAGGAGGAGCCGGGAGCCGGGTGGGTAGGCGAGGATGGCGTCGGCGATTTGCTGGACGGTCTGGCGCTCGATGGGTCTGCCGCAGACGGGGCAGTGGGGGCGGCCGATGCGGGCCCAGAGGAGGCGCATGTAGTCGTAGATTTCGGTAACGGTGCCGACGGTGGAGCGGGGGTTGTTGGAGGTGGATTTCTGGTCGATGGAGATGGCCGGGGAGAGCCCGTCGATGTGGTCGACGTCGGGCTTTTCCATGAGGCCGAGGAACTGCCGGGCGTAGGCGGAGAGGGATTCGACGTAGCGGCGCTGCCCTTCGGCGTAGATGGTGTCGAAGGCGAGGGAGGATTTGCCGGAGCCGGAGAGGCCGGTGATGACGACGAGCCGGTCGCGGGGGATGCGGACGTCGATGTTCTTGAGGTTATGTTCGCGTGCGCCGCGGACGAGGATGTGGTCGAGTGGCACGGGGGGCCTTTCGCGGGTGTCGGTGACAGGCGGCGGGGCGCCTATGTTCGAGTGTAGCGCGGGTGCGCGGTGATGATGGTAGGGCGTGTTCGAACGTTTGTTCAATGGCGGCGGGGAAGGGGCGGCTACCGCGGAAGGGCCCGCGGCCCGATGCTTACGGCTCGTGCAGGCGGTGCTTCTCGGGCTGGTGCTGCTGCTGACGGTGGCCGCGCTCTATGTGCGGCCGTTCGGTGCCCGGGACTGGCAGGTGGCGGTCGGGGGTGCGCTGGCGGCGTGGGCGCTGGGTCCGCTGGGGTTCCGGGAGGGGCTCGAGGCGGTGGCGGCATTCGGCGAATCTGCTGGCCTTTTTCTTCGGGCTGATGCTGGTCGCGGCGGGTGCTGAAGCCGCGGGGCTCTACGGCAGGGTGGCGCGGCTGCTGGCGCGGAGGGGGACCGTGCGGGGCCGGGTGTTGATGGTACTGCTGACCGGTTCGGGCGTGACGGCCGTGCTTTCGAACGATGCAACGCCGCTGGTGCTGACGCCGGCGATTTTCGCGGCGGGACCGGCGGGTGCGCGGGCCACGACGGATTCGGCGTTTGCGGCGACGTTCATCGCTGATGGAGCGAGCCTGCTTCTCCCGGTCAGCAACCCGGTGAACTTGCTGTTTTTCGAGCGTTTCGAACTCGGGTTCTGGGGGTACCTTGCGATGGTGACGCCGGCTGCCGCAGCGGGGGCAGCGGTGTTGGCGGCGGTGACGATGCGGCAGGCAGCGGGAGAGGAAGCAGCGAGCGCCCCGGTGTGGACTGCGTCGGCCCGGCCGGTCGGCCCGGCGCTGGTGGTGGTGGCAGGGCTGGGGGCGGCCTATGTCGGTGCCGGGGTGGCGGGCTTTCCGCTGGGCCTCGTGACGCTGGCTGGCGGGCTGGCGATGGCGGCGGCAGCGCGGCTGGGCGGCCCGGTCGATGGGCGGCAGTTTCGCCGGCATATTGCGCCGGGAGTGCTGGCGTTCGTGGCGGGGCTGGTGCTGCTGGTGGAGAACGTGGTGGCGGCAGGAGCGCTGGACTGGCTCGCGGGGCTGCTCGGGTGGCTGGAGGGTGGGCCGGCGCTGGTGACGGTCGGGGGTGCGGCGGTCGTTGCGGCGGTGCTCGCGAACCTGATGAACAACTGGCCTGCGGCGCTGGTGATTGCTGCGGCGATTGGTTCGCGGCCGGGTGAGCACGAGGCGCTGGTGACAGGGGCGCTCATCGGCTCGACGCTCGGCGCGAATTTCACGATGGTGGGCTCGCTCAGCACGGTGTTTTGGGTGAGCCTGTCGCGGCAGTACGGCGCCAGCTACGGGGTTTCGGAGTATGCGCGGCGGGCCTTCGTGCCGACGCTGGCGGGGATGGCTGCGCGGCGGCGGCGGGGCGCTGGCGGTGAGCGCGCGCTGCTTCGGCTGGCGGTGAGCGCGCGCTAGCTTCGGACGCGGTAGCGGCAGTAGAGCTCGCCGGTTTGTTCGTTGGGGACGGCGGAGAGGAGGTCGAGGTGCTTCATGGTGCGGCGGGTGAAGGGGCGCTCGCCTTCGACGGGGGTGAGGGATTCACGACCGGCAACGATGCGGGGTCCAACGGTGATGAAGAGTTCGTCGACGGCGCCGATGGCGAAGAGCCCGGCGTTGAGGGTGGGGCCGCCTTCGCAAAGGAGGAGGCCAGCGCCGAACTCGGCGCGCATGTGGCGGAGCATGGCGCGAAGGTCGTCCCGTTTCGGGAGGATGACGACTTGCCGGCCGGTGGCGCGGATGGCTTCCACGCGCCGGGCGGGGGCGCCTCGGGCGACGTAGACGACGGCGTCGAAGTCGCTCGCGGTGAAGAAGATGCGGTCGAGGGGGAGGTCGGCGGTTGCGGTGATGGTGGCGGCGATGGGCAGTCCGGGTTTGCCGCGGGCTGCGCGGACCTGTTCGAGCAGGGGGTCGCCGAGGCGGGAGGAGGAGCCGCTGACGCGGAGGGTGTTGGCGCCGTTGAGGACGACGTCGGCGTGGACGCGGAGCTCGCGCATGAGGCGCTGGTCGACCTTCGAGCCGAGGCCCTGCTCGGTGCCTTCGACGACGATTTTGCCGTCGACGGACATGACCATGTTGACGATGACGTAGGGGCGGTCGTCCGGGGGCGGCGGGAATTCGAGGACGGTGTAATCGGGCTTGGGCATGGGTGGAGGTTACTGGAAGCGGCGGAGGATGGCTGCGAGGAGCGAAAGTGCAATAGAGAGGAGGAGCATGGTGGTGATGGGGATGTAGACGCGGGTGGAGCCGGTTTCGATGCGGATGTCGCCGGGGAGGCGGCCGAACCAGGAGAAGGCGCCGGCGGCGATGAGGCCGCCCGCGAGGACGAGGGCGAGGCCGACGATGATGACGAGGATGCCGAGGTTGCGGGGCTCCATCGCGGGGTCAGGGCTCCGGGGGCAGGTCGCGGGCGGGGTCGAGGGGGCGGTAGAAGCAGGTGGGGTTGCCGGTGTGGCAGGCGGGGCCGGCGGGCCGGGCCGTGATGAGGAGGGAGTTGGCTTCGCAGTTTTTGCGGATGGCCACGAGGGCGAGGGTATTGCCGGACGTTTCGCCTTTTTGCCAGAGCTGGCCGCGGGAGCGGCTCCAGAAGGTGACGAGGCCGGTCTCGAGGGTGCGGCGGAGGGCTTCGGCGTTCATGTAGGCGAGGATGAGCACGTCGCCGGTGTCGGCGTCCTGGACGACGGCCGGGAGGAGGCCGTCGGGGCCGAAGCTGAGGCGTTCGACCTCGCTCACGGGGCGGGCTCCGGGGCGGGGATGGGGCGGACGGGGATGCCGCGAGCCGCGAGGTAGTCCTTGACCTGGCGGATGGAATAGGTGCCGAAGTGGAAGATGCTGGCGGCGAGGACGGCATCGGCGCGGCCGTCGGTGAGGGCGGCGGCCATGTGTTCGGGGCCGCCGGCGCCGCCGGAGGCGATGACGGGGATGGGGACGGCATCGGAGATGGTGCGGAGGAGCTCGACGTCGTACCCCTGCTGGTGGCCGTCGGTGTCCATGCTGGTGACGAGGAGTTCGCCGGCACCGCGCCTGGCGGCTTCGACGGCCCATTCGACGGCGTCGAGGCCGGTGGGCATTCGGCCGCCGTGGGAGTAGACCTCCCAGCGGCCGGGGAGCCCTTCGACGCGGCGGGCGTCGATGGCGACCACGATGCACTGGCTGCCGAAGCGGTCCGCGCCGGCGTCGATGAGGGTCGGCTCCTGGATGGCGGCGGTGTTGATGCTGACCTTTTCGGCGCCGAGCTCGAGCATGATTTTCATATCGGCGGTGGTGCGGATGCCGCCGCCGACGGTGAAGGGGATGAAAACCTGTTCTGCGGTGGCGGCGACCATGTCGTAGGTGGTGGTGCGGTCTTCGGCCGAGGCGGTGATGTCGAGGAAGACGAGCTCGTCGGCGCCTTCTTCTTCGTAGCGGCGCGCAAGCTCGACGGGGTCGCCGGCATCGCGGAGCTGGACGAAGGAGACGCCTTTGACGACGCGGCCGCGGTCGACGTCGAAGCAGGGGATGATGCGCCGGGTGAGCATGGTTCGATTGTTGCGCGGTGCCGCGGGGGTGTCGACCGGGGGCAATAGGGCTACGGCGTAGCCACCGCGTCGAGGGCTTCGCGGAGGGTGAAGCGGCGTTCGTAGAGGGAGGTACCGACGATAGCGCCTTCGCAGCCGATGGCGGCGAGCTCGCGGAGGTGGCGGAGGGCGGAGATGCCGCCGGAGGCAACCACGGGGCAGCGGACAGCGGCGAGGAGGTCGCGGTAGGCCTGGAAGTTGGGTTCGGAGAGGGTGCCGTCGCGGGAGATGTCGGTGAACATGAGGCGGGCGACGCCGGCGGCATCGAGCTGGCGGGCGAGGTCGATGGCGCGGACGTTGCTACCCTGTAGCCACCCGTCGGTGCGAACGAAACCGTCGCGGGCGTCGATGCTGATGACGATGGCGGGGCCGAAGCGCTGGATGGCGGCGCGGGTGAGGGCGGGGTCCTTGACGGCGGCGGAGCCGAGTTGGACGCGTTCGGCGCCGCGTGCGAGGGCGGCTTCGATGGCCTCGAGGGAACGGATGCCGCCGGAGACTTCGACGGGGATGGCGACGGTGCGGCAGATGGCCTCGATGGTCCCGGCGTTGACGGGCCGCCCTTCGCGGGCACCGTCGAGGTCGACGACGTGGAGGCGGGGCGCGCCTTCGGCTTCCCAGGCGCGTGCGACGGCGACGGGGTCGTCGCTGTAGGCGGTTTCCTGCGCGTAGTCGCCCTGGCGGAGGCGGACGCAGCGGCCGCCGCGGATATCGATGGCGGGGATGACTTCGAACGTCACGGTGCGGATGCTGCGGCGGGGACGGGGGCGCCTTCGCGGGCCCAGCGGACGAAGTTGCGGTAGAGGCGGAGGCCGTCGCGGCCGCTCTTTTCCGGGTGGCATTGTGTAGCTACGAGGTAGCCACGAGCGAGGACGGAGGGGAACGTGACGCCGTAGTCGGTTTCGCCGAGGACGAGGGAGGGGTCGGAGGTGGTTGGGTGGTAGGAGTGGACGAAGTAGAAGTAGCTGCCGGAGGGGATGCCTTCGGTGATGGGATGGGGGTAGCGCCAGGCGATGGTGTTCCAGCCCATGTGGGGGACCTTGAGGCCGGGGAGGGCGGGGAAAGCGGCGGACGATGCCGGGGAGGACGCCGAGGCACTCCTGGGCGCCTTCTTCGGAGAACTCGAGGAGGGCCTGGAGGCCCATGCAGACGCCGAGGAAGGGGCGGTCTGCGGCGATGTACTCGCGGATGGGCTGGACGAGGCCGCGTTCGCGGAGGTTGCGCATGGTATCGGCGGCAGCGCCGACTCCGGGAAGCACGAGAGCGCCCGCAGCGGCGATCTCGGCCGGGTCGGCGCTGACGATTGGGCGGGCGCCGACGAAGTCGAGGGCGCGGGCGACGCTCCGGAGGTTCCCGGCGTCGTAATCGATGACGACGACGCGGTCGTGCATGGTGCGAGTGTAGCACGGGGTTCGCGTGCGGCCGGGCTATACTTTCGGGCCATGCGCGAGGTGCCAAAGACCCAGTACGAGGCGCGGCTGCGGAGCGAAGAGCTGCGGTCGCTGATCAACTATCACAATCGGCTGTACTACGAGCTGAACCAGCCCGAGGTCTCGGACGAGGTCTACGACGACCTGATGAACGAGCTGCGGGCGATCGAGGCGGCGTACCCGGAGCTGATTACGCCGGATTCGCCGACGCAGCGGGTGGGCGGGGCGCCGGCGCCGACGTTCGAGGTGGTGGAGCACCGGGTGCCGCTGCTGAGCCTTTCGAACTGTTTCAGCGAGGAGGAGCTGCGGGCGTGGCACCGACGGGCTGCGGAGCGGCTGGGGGTCGAGACGTTTTCGCTGACGTCGGAGCCGAAGATCGATGGGCTGGCGATTGCGCTCGTGTATGAGAACGGGCGGTTCGTGCAGGGTGCGACGCGGGGCGACGGGTACCACGGGGAGAACGTGACGGAGAACCTGCGAACGATCCCGAGCATTCCGAAGGAGCTGCGGGGGAGCTTCCCGACGCGGTTCGAGGTGCGGGGGGAGGTGTACATGCCGCGCAGCGGGTTCGAGGAGCTGAACGCGCAGATTGGGGAGGAGAACTTGCGGCGGGAGCAGGAGGGGAAGAAGCCGCTGCCGCTCTACGCGAACCCGCGGAATGCGGCGGCGGGAGCGGTGCGGCAGAAGGACCCTTCGGTGACGGCGTCGCGGCCGCTGGCGATGTTCGTGTACCAGCTTGGGTGGTGTGAGGGGAGCCACCCGGACAGCCACTTCGAAATCCTGGGCTGGCTCCGGGAGATGGGGTTTACGGTGAACCCGGAGGCGCGGCTGCACCCGAATCTCGATGATGTGCTGCCGCGGATCGAGTGGTGGGGACGGGAGCGGGAGCGGCTGGACTACGACATCGACGGGGTCGTGCTGAAGGTCGACGACACGCGGGCGTGGGAGCGGCTGGGTGCGGTTGGGCGGGAGCCGCGCTGGGCGACGGCGTACAAGTTCCCGCCGCAGCAACGGACGACGAAGCTGCTGGACATCCAGGTCAACGTGGGGCGGACGGGCGTGCTGACGCCGTTCGCGGTGCTGGAACCGGTGGTAGTCGGAGGCGCGCGGGTCTCGCTGGCGACGCTGCACAACGAGGGTGACATCCGGCGGAAGGACATCCGGATTGGGGACACGGTGATCGTGCAGCGGGCGGGCGAGGTGATTCCCCAGGTGGTGGGCCCGGTAGTTCAGCTGCGCACGGGGGAGGAGCGGGAGTTCGTGATGCCCGACCGGTGCCCGGTGTGCGGGACGCCCGTCTCGCGCGACCCGGAGCAGGCTGCGGTCTACTGTCCGAACGCGAGCTGCCCGGCGCAACAGATTCGGCTCATCGAGCATTTCGCGAGCCGGGGCGCGATGGATATCGAGGGGCTGGGGGAGAAGATGGCGGTCCAGCTCTACCGGACGGGGCTGGTGCGGAACGTTGCGGACCTGTACGGGCTGACCCGGGAGCGGCTGATGAAGCTCGATAAGGTGAAGGAGAAGACGGCGGAGAACCTGCTGCGGGGCATCGAGGCGAGCAAGTCGCGGCCGCTGCCGAATGTGCTGTTTGCGCTGGGCATCCGGCATGTGGGGTTCGAGACGGCGCGGCTCCTGGCGGAGCACATCGGAAGCCTCGACGGTTTGCTGCGGGTGAAGGCTGAGGAGCTGCAGGCGATCGAGGGGATTGGGCCGGTAGTCGCGGCGAGCATCGAGAGCTGGGTGCAGCGGCCGGAGAACCGCGCGGTGGTCGAGCGGCTCGTGGCTGCGGGAGTGAACCCGCGGTTCGAGCGGGCCGCAGCGGGGGCCGGCCCGCTGGAGGGCCTGACCATCGTGGTAACAGGGCGGCTGGAACGGATGAGCCGCGGGGAAGCAGAGGACGCCATCCGTGCACGCGGCGGGAAGGTCGGGAGCTCGGTGACGAAGGGGACGGACTTCCTCGTTGTGGGGGCAGACGCGGGGTCGAAGCTGGCGAAGGCGCAGCAGCTCGGGACGCGGATCCTTTCGGAGGAGGAGTTCCTCGCGCTGCTGGAGCGGGGACCGTCGGCGGTTTCGCCCGCTTAGGAAACGGTGATCACCGTTTTCTAAGCGTCAAACGGCGGCGGGTTCGCGGGCGGGGGTCATGGCGGGTATACTCTGAGTCTGACTACCCCGCGGTTTTTCGCGGCTTTCTGTGACAGGTCCACGCCCTTGGCGTTTCCCAGTATTTTCGGTTCGTTATTTGGGTTTCTCTCGCACGATATCGCCATCGACCTTGGGACGGCGAACACGCTGGTGATGGTGAAGGGCCGGGGGATCGTCATCGATGAGCCCTCGGTGGTGGCCATCGACCGTACGACCAAGAAGATCCTTGCCATCGGGGCGGAGGCGAAGCGGATGGTGGGGCGGACCCCGGCGAACATCGTTGCCGTGCGGCCGCTGCGGGACGGTGTGATCTCGGACTTCGAGGTCACGGAGAAGATGCTGAGCTACTTTATCCGGGCGGTGCACGACCGGAGCTTCCTCGCGCAGCCGCGGGTGGTGGTGGGCATCCCGAGCGGGGTGACGGAGGTGGAGAAGCGGGCGGTGCACGATGCGGCGCTGAACGCGGGGGCGCGGGCGTGCTACCTGATCGAGGAGCCGATGGCTGCGGCGATTGGGGCCGGTTTACCGGTGATGGACGCGGCGGGGTGCATGATTGTGGACATCGGCGGCGGGACGACGGAGGTGGCGGTGATTTCGCTCGGGGGGATGGTCGTGAGCACCTCGATCCGGGTGGCGGGCGACGAGATGGACCAGGACATCATCGCCTATGCGCGGCAGGTTCATAACCTGCTGATTGGCGAGCGCACGGCGGAGGAGATCAAGAAGCTGGCGGGCTCGGCGGCGCCGCTCGACCCGGAGGAGACGATCGAAATCCGGGGACGGGATCTTGCGACGGGGCTGCCGAAGTCGGTGGAGGTGAGCACCGTAGAAATTCGCGATGCGCTGGCGGGCTCGATTGCGGCGATTGTGGAGGCAGTGCGGTCGTCGATCGAGATTACGCCGCCGGAGCTGGTGAGCGACCTGATGGCGCACGGGATTGCGCTGGCCGGGGGCGGGGCGCTGCTGCGGGGGTTGGACCGGCGGCTGTCGCAGGAGACGCGGTTCCCGGTGTACGTGGCGGAGGACCCGCTGCTCTGCGTGGTGCGTGGTGCTGGGGAGGTGCTGGAGGAGTCGGCGCTGCTGGAGAAGGTGCAATCGCAGCTGGTTTCGCGGCGGCCCGGGCGATAGCATGCGGGTGCGCCCCGAGGGAGCGTTATGCTCATCCTGAACCGGTATTCGTGGTGGCTGGGAGCGATGGTGGGGCTGGCGATCCTGCTCGGCATCGCGGGGCAGGTGGGTGTGCTGACCCCGGTGCAGGGGGTGTTCCTGCGCGTCACGTCGCCGTTCGAGGCGTTGCTCACGGGCATATTCCGGCCGGTTGCGGGGGTGCTTTCGAGCGCGGGGGAGATTGACGACCTGCGGGCTGAGAATGCGCGGCTGCGGGTGGAGAACGAGGGGCTTCGGAATGAGCTGGCGCAGCGCCAGCAGGATGCGCAGCGCATCCGGGAGCTGGAGGCCGCGCTGGGGCTGGCGGAGGGCGACACCTCGCAGAGCCGGCTGGCGGCGAACGTGGTGCACCGGGACAGTTCGCCGTTCACGGATGTGATCACGATTGACCGGGGTTCGAACGATGGGGTGGTGAAGGGGATGGTGGTGACCTCGACGCAGGGGTCGCTGATGGGGACGGTGACGCGGGTGACGCCGACGCGGTCGTTCGTGCGGCTGATCACGGATACGCGGAGCAACGTGCGGGCGGCGGTGCTGGGGGGTGAGGGTGCGGACGGCATCCTGCGGGGGAACCCGGGGCGGACGCTGACGCTGGACCTTGCGCAGGGCGACATCAAGGTCGGGGACACGATCATCACGGCGGGACTTGGCGGGGCCTTCCCGTATGGAATCCCGATTGGGACGGTGACGTCGGTCGAGGGTTCGAGCCAGGACCTGTTTCCGAAGGTGACGGTAGAGCCGATGACCCGGCTGGGCACGGCTACGACGGTGCTGGTGCTGATGAGCTTCGTGCCGGAGACGCTGGACACGGGGACGGGACCGTGAAGGGGCTGGCGCAGCTAGGGGCGGTATTTCTCGCGGCGATTGCCCAGGTGACGGTCGCGCCGCTCTTCCCGATTGCGGGGGCGAACCCGCAGCTGGTGCTCTTGATGCTGTGCCTGGTGGCGGCGTTCAGCGGGCCGGTGCCGGCGATGGTGCTGACGCCGGTAGGTGCCGTGATGCTGGGGATGCTTTCGGACCGCGATGCGGGGCTGCTTCTGCTGGCGTATCTGCCGGTGGTGGCGCTCGGGGCGCTGCTCGAAGATGCGCCGGTGCCGCTGAGCCATGCGGCGAAGACGTACTCGATGACGCTGGGGGCCGGGCTGGTCGCGAGGTCGGTCCTTGCTGCGGGGGCGATGCTCGGCGGCGCGCCTGCGGCGATTGGGGCGCTGGTGAGCGACGTGCTGGTGCCGGGGGTGTTCATCGACATGGTGCTGCTCACGTTATGCTATGTTCCGCTGCGGCTCGCCGGGCTGAGGGGGAGCGGGTTCCGGCTGCAGCGGGGAAGGTACTTCGCGAGCCTATGAGTCTGCTGGACGAAGGACTGCGAACGCCGGCCGGGCCATCCCGCAACCGCCCGCACGGGAACGTGGCGGTGCTGCGGTGGTTCATCCTGCTGCTGTTCGGCATCCTGACCATTCGGCTGGCGGACATGCAGATCTTGCGGGGGGAGGAGTTCGCGCAGCGTTCGCTGGAGAACCACATCGTGCGGACGAACATTCTCCCGACGCGGGGGCTGATCACGGACCGGAACGGGGAGCCGCTGGTCAAGAACGTCGGGCTGTACTCGGCGACGGTGGTGCCGGAGCAGCTGCCGGCCTCGCAGGAGGCGCGGTACCGGATCTATCTGCGACTGCAGGAGCTGATCGGTGTTTCGCCGCTGGAAGTGCAGACGAAGGTGGACGAGGCGATCGCGGCGGGGCGGGACTACATTGCTATCCGGGTGGCGACGAACCTGCCGCGGGAGGCGGCGCTGGCGCTGGAGGAGGCTTCGGCGGACCTGCCGGGGGTGAGCCTCGAGGTGACGCCAGGGCGGGAGTACATCGCGGGGCCGGCGTTTTCGCACATTCTTGGGTACATCGGGCCGCAGACTGCGGAGGAAGCGAAGCTGCTGCGCGAAAAGGGCTACCAGCTGAATGAGCCGGTCGGGAAGGACGGCATCGAGGCGTGGTATGAGTCGGACCTCCGCGGGCAGATCGGGTACACGGCGGCGGAGCAGAACGCGGAGGGGCGGCTGATCACGCTGCTCGGGCGAGAGGACCCGGTGCCCGGCAATACGGTGCGCTTGAACATCGATGCGGGGCTGCAGGCGTACGTGGCGGACCTGCTGGAGCGTTCGATGCCCGACAACGGGACGGGGTGGGGCGATGCGAAGCAGGCGGCGGCGGTGGTGATGAATGCGAAGACAGGGCAGGTGTACGCGCTGGTCTCGATCCCGACGTATGACAACAACATTTATGCGGATGCGGAGCGGAGGGCGGCGGAGCTGGAGCGTATCCAGAACGATACGGTGACGTACACGCTGCTGAACAAGGCGCTGAGCCCGGCAGCGCCGGGGTCGACCTTCAAGCTGGTGACGGCGACGGCGGGCCTGGCGGAGGGGAGCATCACCCCGAACACGGCGTTCCAGATTGGGTGCAGCCTCGATATCAAGGGCGAGAACGATGTGATCTACAACTACCCCGACTGGCGCTGCCACAACATGGTGATGGACGTCCGGTCGGCGATTGCGTGGTCCTCGAACGTGTTCTTTTTCCTGACGGCGGGCGGGGATTTGGAGCGGCAGCGGGGTCTTGGGAAGGACGTCGAGACGTCGGGTGCGGTGCTGGCGGCGTGGGCGCGGAAGTTCGGGTTTGGGAAGCCGACGGGCATCGACCTGTACGGGGAATCGGCGGGGCGGGTGCCGGACCCGCAGTGGAAGCGGCGGACGAAGGTTGGGGAGGGCTTTGCGCCGGGTGAGAACGAGTGGTTCCTCGGCGATACGTACAACAGCGCGATTGGGCAGGGCGACGTGCTGGCGACGCCGCTCCAGATTGCGCGGATGACGGCGGCGATTGCGAACGGCGGGACGCTGCCGGTGCCGCACATTGCGGACGCCGTCATCGGGCCCGACGGCAAGGTGGTGCGGACGATTGCGCCGGAGGGGGAGCGGGTGGATGTAGACCCCCAGTGGCTGCAGGTGGTGCGTGAGGGGATGCTGGGCTCGGTGCAGTACGGGGCGGGTGCGCGGGCGGCGAGCTCGAAGACGACGGTCGCGGGGAAGACGGGCACGGCGGAATTCTTCAAGCCGGACGGGACGAAGTCGCAGCACGCGTGGTTCACGGGATTTGCGCCGTACAACGACCCGGAGATTGTGGTGACGGTCTACTTCGATATCGGCGTGGGCGGCGACAAGGCGGCGCCGGTGGCGGGGAAGATTTTCGAGTACTTCATGGAGCACGTTCAGCCATGACGAGCGTGACGATTGGGGGGCTGGGGAGGTCGCGGGCCGGGGCGTCGTTCTGGCGCGGTTGGGACCGCTTCGACTATGTGATGGTGGCGGCTGCGCTGGCGCTGGTGGGGTGCGGGCTCGCGCTGATCCACAGCGGTTCGCGCCCGTGGTACGACGGGCCGATTACGAGTCTCGCAAGCCCGGTGGCGAAACAGGCGCTGTTCGCGGCGGTCGGCATCGCGGTGATGCTGGGTGTTTCGCGTATCGACTACCACCGGTTCCTGCATTTCGCCTGGCTGCTGTACGGGCTGTCGATTCTTTCGCTGCTGGCGCTGTTCGCGCTGGGGAGCACGGCGTACGGGTCGACGCGGTGGTTCGACCTTGGGCCGGTGCAGGTGCAGCCTTCGGAGTTTGCGAAGGTTGCGGCGATCCTGTGCCTGGCGCGGTTCTTCTCGGAGCATGGGGGCGATGCGCGTGACCTGCGTTCGCTCCTGCTTTCGATGGCGGTGGTGGCGCCGCTTGCGGGGCTCGTGTTCGTGCAGCCGGACCTCGGGACGAGCATCGTGTTTGGCGGGATTTGGCTGGGCATCGTGGTGATTGCGGGGGCAAACCGGAGCCACCTGCTGGTGATGGGGGCGATTTTCCTTGCGATTCTGCCGTTCGCGTGGACGTTTGCGATTGCGGACTACCAGGTCGAGCGAGTTGCGGTGCTGGTGGACCCGAACGAGGACCCGCTGGATGCGGGCTACAACGTGCTGCAGTCGCAGATTGCGCTCGGTTCGGGGCAGCTGTTTGGGAAGGGGTACATGCAGGGGGACCAGACGCAGCTGGAGTACCTGAAGGTTTCGACGAAGGACTTTATTTTCAGCCTGCTGGGAGAGGAGTTTGGGTTCGCAGGGGCGATGGTGGTGTTTGGGCTGTTCATCTTGCTGCTGATGCGAGGGGTGCGGGCTGCTCAGCTGGCGGGAGACACTGCGGGGCAGCTCATTGCGGTCGGCATCACGATGCTGATCCTGATGCAGACGTTCATCAATGTTGCGGTGAACGTGAGCCTGTTCCCGGTGACGGGGATTCCGCTGCCGTTCGTGAGCCAGGGGGGTTCGTCACTGGTGAGCCTGTTCGCTTCGCTGGGGCTGTTGCAGAGCATCGTGATGCGGCACCGGTCGTACCGGCAGACCTGAGAGCCCGGCGGCATCGAGGGCTTCGGAGAGGGTGGCGGCGCGGAGGAGGCGGAGACCTTCGACATCGGGGGTGCCGGGGGGCACGACGGCGGCAGCGATGCCGAGGCGGGCAAGCTCGGCGAGGCGGCGGCTGGACTGGTGGATGGGCCGGACGGCCCCGGAGAGGGCGAGCTCACCGAGGAACGCCATGCCGGCGGGCAGGGGGCGGTCGCAGATGGCGGACGCGAGGGCGAGGCAGGCGGCGAGGTCGGCGGAGGTGTCGCGGAGGCGAAGGCCGCCGGAGACGCTGGCGACGATATCGAGCTGGCCCGAAGGGATGCCGCCGCGGCGCGCAAGCACGGCGAGGAGGAGGTGGAGGCGGGCGGGTTCGATGCCGGCAGCGATGCGGCGGGGGGCAGCCAGCGCGGTGGGTACGGCGAGCGCCTGCACCTCGACGGCGAGGGGCCGGGAGCCTTCCATGACGGCGGTGATGGCGCAGCCGGAAGCGCCGGGGGTGTGGGGGGCGAGGAGGACGGCGCTGGGATTTTCGACGCTCTGGAGGCCGGCGCCGGTCATTTCGAAGAGGCCGATTTCATCGGTGGCGCCGAAGCGGTTCTTGACGGCACGAAGGAGGCGGAGGACGCCGCCTTCGGCGGATTCGAAGTAGAGCACGACATCGACGAGGTGTTCGAGGAGGCGGGGGCCGGCGACGTCGCCGCTCTTGGTGACGTGACCGGTGACGAGGGTGGCGGTGCCCGTGCTCTTGGCGAACGCGAGGAGGCGCGCGCCTGCCTCGGCGAGCTGGGCGGGGCCGCCGGCGCGCGATTCGAGGCCTTCGACGGTGACGGACTGGATGGAGTCGACGACGAGGACGTCGATGGCAGCGGCCTCGGCCGCGGCGAGTGCGGCATCGAGCCCGGGCTCGGCGATGAGGTCGATGGGGGCTGCGGCGACGCCGAGGCGCTCGGCACGCATGCGCACCTGGCGGGGCGATTCTTCGCCGCAGAGGCAGGCGACGCGGAGGCCGCGGTCGGTGAGACGGGCGGCGGCCTGGAGCATGAGGGTGGATTTGCCGATGCCGGGGTCGCCGCCGACGAGAATGAGCGAGCCGGGGACGATACCGCCGCCGAGGACGCGGTCGAATTCGGGGATGGCGGTAACGAAGCGTGTAGCGGTGTCGTGTTCGACGTCGGCGAGGCGGAGGAGGGGGGCGGGGCCGGCGGCAGGGCGGCGGGAGGCGGCGGCGCGGGGTGCCTCTGCGAAGGGCTGGAGGGTGTTCCACGCCTGGCAGGCGGCGCAGCGGCCAACGTAGGCGACGCTCGTCCAGCCGCAGGCGGAGCAGCGGTAGCCGCGTTCGGTCCGGGGCACCGTGGGAGTATAGGTTGGGAACGCGTCAGGGGGCGATGAAGAGCACGTCGCCGGGCCCGGGGCGGGGCTGCTCGCCAGGCGGGACGTAGACGGCGCCGGCGGCCTCGGGGTAGTACCAGCGAACCGCGGGACCGAGGTTGACGCCGTCGAAAACAGTGAGCCAGCCGGGAACGTTCCCGGCAGCGTAGAGGGTGGCGCCGGGAGGAAGCTCGGGGTGGGCGGCACGAAGGGCATCGACCCAGCGCTGCTGTTCGCCGGGGCCCCAGCGGGTCCAGTCGGCGACGCGGTCGGCGAGGACCCACGAGCCCAGGACGAGGACGAAGATGCCCGCGGCGGCGGGTAGAGCAGACGGGAGGCGGAGGGGACGCGCTGGAAGAGGTCGGCGAGGAGGATGGCGAGGCCGAGAGCGAGCCAGGGAACGGTGAAGTAGAGGTAGCGGGGACCGACTCCGACCTGGTTGGGCGCGACGGCAAGGAGGGAGAGGAGCGCGCCTGCGAGGAGGACCGCGGGCTCCCAGCGGCGGAGGATGATGGCTGCGAGCGCGAGGGCGGGAACGACGGGGAGGGAGAGCTGCTGGACGGCCTGGCGCCAGCCGGAGACGCCGAAAAGCTGCTCGCGGAAGGGAACGAGGAGCTGTTCGAGGAGGGCGCGGTAGTTCTGGAGGGCTTGCTCGTTCCAGGCGAAGATGTCGGGGTTGGCGAGCGGTTCGGTAAAGAGGCGCGTACGGATGAGTACGTAGGCGGCGGCGAGGAGCGGGAAGGGGAGGAGCGGGAGCCAGGTTTCGCGGCGGCGGAGCTGCCAGCGCGAGGTGACCGCGAGGTGCCAGCCAACGATCAGCGGCAGGGCGACCCAGGCGCTTTCGCGGGCCATGGCGCCAAGGGCGAGGAGCGCCGCGGCGAGGGTGATGCGGCGCCAGCGTACCGTTGCGCCGGAAGTGCCGGCGAGGAAGGCAAGCCATGCGCCGAGCACCAGGGGAAGGGCGAGGCTGTTGATGGAGGAGACCCACGCGACGGCCTGGTAGCTCCCCGGGTAGAGGGCAACGGTCCCTGCGGCGATGGCGCGCACCGCGGGACGGGGGTCGACCCGGGCAGCGATGGACCAGGTCAGGACGACGGCTGCGAGGTGGCCGGCCAGCACCGCGAGGTGGTAGGGGAGGGGCCGGCCGCCGGCGAGGGGTTCGAGCAGCTCGAAAACGAGGAACGCGAGGGGCCGCCAGAAGTCGCGGGTGAAGGGGAGGAGCGGCTCGCTCCCCCACGGGGTGAAGACGGCGCGGATGTAGTCGGGGGTCGGGAGGTCGCGGGCGGCGACGAGGTAGAAGTAGTCGTCGAGCCAGAACGGGGCGGTGAGCGCGGGAAGGTAGGCGAGGGCGGCGGCGGCAAGGATGATGGGGAGGGGCCAGCCCTGGCGGGCCGCTCGCAGGAGCCTGGCGCGCATCGGCGGGATTGTAACGGACGGCGGGGGTGTCAGTTGGCCTCGGCGGCGCGTTCGAGGAAGGGGCGGACGGCGGCGGCGAGGGCGGCGTGCTCGGGGCGTTCGAGGCGGGGGTCGCGTTCGAGGACCCGGGCAGCGAGGGTCCGGGCGCGGAGCAGGAGGTCGCGGTCGGTGAGGCGTGCCACGCGGAGCATGGTATTGGTTCCGCTCTGGAGGCGGCCCCAGGTTTCGCCTTCGCCGCGCATGCGGAGGTCGACTTCGGCAAGGGCGAAGCCGTCGGTGGTTTCGCACATGGCGAGGAGCCGCTCGCGGGCGTCGGGGCCGGGGTCTTCTTCGCTGGAGAAGAGGATGCAGTAGCTTTGCTTTTCGCCACGGCCGACGCGCCCGCGGAACTGGTGGAGCTGGCTGAGGCCGAAGCGCTCGGCGCCTTCGATGACGATGACGGTGGCGTTGGGCACGTCGATGCCGACTTCGATGACGCTGGTGGAGACGAGGACGCGGGCTTCGTTGCGGGCGAAGCGGGCCATGACTTCGTCCTTTTGGCGGGCCGACATGCGTCCGTGGAGGAGCTCGACGTCGTAGCCGGCCAGGGGGCCGTTGCGGAGGAATTCGAACTCTTCTTCGGCGGAGCGGATATCGAGGGATTCGGATTCTTCGACGAGGGGGCAGATGACGTAGACCTGTTCGCCGGCGTCGAGCCGCTTGCGGAGGAAGCGGTAGGCGTCTTCGCGTTCGTCGGGGCGGTACCAGCGGGTGCGGATGGGCTGACGGCCGGGCGGGAGCTCGTCGAGGGTGGAGACTTCGAGGTCGCCGTAGACGGTGAGGGCGAGGGTGCGGGGAATGGGGGTGGCGGTCATGACGAGGAGGTGCGGGTTGGCGCCCTTTTGGCGGAGCTTCGCGCGCTGCATGACGCCGAAGCGGTGCTGCTCATCGACGATGGCGAGCCCGAGGCGGGGCAGCTGGAGGTCATCCTCGAGCAGGGCGTGGGTGCCGATGACGATGTCGGCTCCGCCGTGAGCGGTGTCGCCGCGGACCTGCGCTTTCTGGGCGGGGGTGAGGGAGCCGGTGACGAGGAGGACGCGCAGGGGCCGCCCGAGCCATGGGGGGCTGAAGACGCCGTCGAGGGCGGAGATTTCGCCGCCGAGGAGCCGGGCGAGGGAGCGGTAGTGCTGTTCGGCGAGGATTTCGGTGGGGGCCATGAGGGCGGCCTGCCAGCCGGAGCGGACGGCTGCGAGCATGGCAGCGAAGGCGACCACGGTTTTGCCGGAGCCGACGTCGCCCTGCAGGAGGCGGAGCATGGGGTTGGGCCCGCGGAGGTCGCGCTCGATTTCGGCCAGGGCGCGCTGCTGGGCGGCCGTGAGGGGGAAGGGGAGCGCGGCGAGGAGGCGGTCGCGGAGGGGCCCGAGGTCGAGGGAAGGGGCGTCGTTGTTGCGCTGCCACTCGGCCCGGCGGATGAGGACGGCGCACTGGACAGCGAGGAATTCGCCGAGGGCGAGGCGCTGGCGCGCGCGCTCGGCATCTTCCGGACGTGCGGGTGCGTGGTAGGTGCGGATTGCCTCGGCGATGGGGGGGATGGCTTCGGCTTCGCGGAGCCACGCGGGGATGGGGTCGTCAACGAGGCCCGCAGCTTCGCCGACGGCGCGGGTAACGACGGCGCGGATGGTCTTCTGGCCGAGGCCTGCGGTGGCGGGGTAGACGGGCTCGAGGCGGGCGAAGGAATCGCCGGCGCGCTCCAGCTTTTCGAACTCGGGGTTTTCGAGCTGGAGGCGGCCCCGGTAGCGGCGAACCCGGCCGGCGAGGACGACGCGGTCGCCTGCGCGGAGATTGCGGGCGACGTAGGGCATGTTCCACCAGACGACGGGGAGAGCGGCTGAACCGTCGGAGATGAGCGCGCGGGCGCCGCGGATGCGGCCGCGGACCCGGAACTCGGCGACATCGAGGACTTCGCCGACGATGGTCTGGAGGGCCGACGACGGCTCGAGGTCGGCGATGCGGCGGAGGTTGGTGTAGTCGTTGAAGCGGCGGGGGAAGAGGTACACGGCATCGCCAACCGTGCGGACACCGAGGTTTTCGAACCGGGCGGCGACGGTGCGGGTCACACCGGGGAGGGCGGTCAGCGGGGATACGGGGGTGATGGGCGGCGGGGCCGGGGGAGCGGCGGCGGCGGGGCGGGCGCGGGGGGCAGAACGGCGGGGGGCTGGCGGCGCGGGGGCGGCTGGGCCGCCGAGGACGTCGAGCACAGCGCTGACCCAACGTTCGCGGTCGGGGCCGGGGAGGGAACGGTAGCCGGCGGCGGGGAGCTGCCGGGCGAGGGGTTCGATGGGGGAGCCGCGGAGGAGACCGTCTTCATCGAGCTGCACGAGGAAGCGGTCGAGGCCGCCGACGACGGCGGTATTGCGGCAGCCGCCCTGCCGTTCGAGCTCGAAGAGACGGCGCAGCCGTGCGGTGTCGAGGGTGCGGGGAGCGTTCATTCGCGTTCGAGGGCGGCGACGCCGAATGCGCCGGGGCCGGTATAGGTGCCGACGACGGGGCCGAGGAAGGCGGTATGGAGGGTTGTGTGGGGAAGCGCCGGGCGGAGGCGGTCGAGGGCGGCGGCGGCCTCTTCGGGGAGGTCGCCGTGGGCGATGAACATCTCCCTGGCGCGGGGCATACCGGCGGCGAGCTCGAGGATACGCTCGTGGGCGCGGGTGCGGGTGCGCACGCGTTCGAACGGAGCGACCTCGCCCTGGTCGACCATGAGGATGGGCTTGATGCTGAGGATGGAGCCGAGGAGGGAGCGGGCGCGGCCGATGCGGCCGCCGCGCTGGAGGTATTCGAGGGTATCGACGGCGACGTAGACGGAGACGCGGTCCATGGCGCGGCGTGCGGCGGCGACGACATCGGGGAGGGAGCCGCCGGAGGCGGCGGCGCGGGCGGCTTCGAGGACGACGAGGCCGAGACCGACGCTGACGTTGTAGGAGTCGATGAGGTCGATGTGGAGCTCGTGTTTGAGGGTTTCGCGGGCGACGGAGGCGGAGTTGAGGGTGCCGGAGAGCTTCGAGGAGATGTGGATGGAGACGATGTCGGCGCCGTCAGCGCCGGCGGCCCGGTAGGCGCGCTGGAAGCGTTCGACGGAGGGCTGGCTGGTCCGGGGGAGGTCGCGGGTGGCGCGGAGGCGCTGGTAGAAGGCTGGGGCGGTGATTTGGGTGCCGTCTTCGAGGGCCTCATCGCCGAAGATGACGGTGAGCGGTACGACGGTGATGCCGTGAGCGGCGACGAGGTCGGGGGGGAGGTCGCAGGTGGAATCGGTGACGACGCGAACGGGCATAATTGTTCAGCTGCCTATGCGGGAGAGTATAAGGCTTCCCGATCTGGCCGTAGAATAGCGGGCGATGGTTCACGTGAAGCTGGCGCCGTCGATCCTGACGGCGGATTTCGGGAGACTTGCGGACGAGGTGCGGGCCGCGGAGGCGGCGGGCGCGGACATGCTGCACCTCGATGTGATGGACGGGCGGTTCGTGCCGAACATCACGTTCGGTGCGCTGGTCGTGGAGGCGCTGCGGAAGGTGACGTCGCTGCCGTTCGACATCCACCTGATGACGGTGGAGCCGGAGCGGCTGATCGATCAGTTTGCGGAGACGGCGGACATCATCAATGTGCACATCGAGGTGTCGCCGCACATCAACCGGACGCTGGACGCGATCCACCGGCTGGGGAAGCGTGCGGGGGTGTGTCTGAATCCTGGGACGCCGGTGGCGGCGATCGAGGAGTCGCTGCCGGACGTGGACCAGGTGATGGTGATGACGATCAACCCGGGGTGGGGAGGGCAGCAGATGATTCGGCGGCAGCTTGAGAAAGTGGCGCAGATTCGGCGGCTGCTGGATGCGGGGGGCCTGGGGGCGGACATCGAGATCGACGGCGGCGTGAAGGCGCACAACGCGGCGGATTGTGTGCGCGCGGGGGCAACGGTGCTGGTGTGCGGGAGTTCGGTGTACAACGCGGAGCGGAGCGTGGCCGAGAACCTCGCGGAGCTGCGGCGGGCAGCAGCGGGGTAACGGTCAGCCCGGTTTGATCCCGGCCTCGCGGAGGCGGGCGAGGAGCCCAATCGCGGCGTCGAGGTCGGGGTCGAGCTCGGCGTGCTGCCCTTCGTAGAGCAGGTAGTCGAGGTCGGCGGCGGTATAGCCGAAGCGGTCGAGCACTTCGAGCGCCTGGCGGATGGCTTCCTGGGTATCGGGGACGTGACGTGCGACCCAGTCGTCCGTGGTTTTCATGGGAACCTCCGAAGGGAGTGCTACCTAGTGTGGCACGGGCGCGGGGGAGCTGCTGGGGCCGGACGGCCGGGAACGGGGGCCCATCGGGCGAAACCCTGAATTTCCGGGCTGCGGGGAGAACTGTCACTCAATGTCCACCGTGTTCACCCGATTGTCACCATAGAAGCCCGGGAGGGCGGCAACCTCGCCGGGGACGACACCACCACGGCGGCCGGGGGAGACCGGCAAAGGAGAACGACGATGACCCGCATCATGACGAACGTGAGCGCCATCAACGGCCAGCGGAACCTCGCGAAGACGGGGCTGAAGATGGGCAAGACGCTGGAGAAGCTGGCGAGCGGCTACCGCATCAACCGCGCCGCGGACGACGCGGCCGGGCTGGCGATCAGCGAAAAGATGCGCGCGCAGATCCGGGGCAACAAGCAGGCGCTGCGGAACGCACAGGACGGCATCTCGATGCTGCAGACGGCGGAAGGCGCGATGGACGAGGTGCACGCCATCCTCCAGCGGATGCGGGAGCTCGCGGTGCAGGCAGCGAACGGGACGTACGCGGACAACGGCCCGGAGCGGACGAGCATCGGGGAGGAGATCGTCCAGCTGCGGAAGGAGATCGACCGGATTGCCTACAGCACGGAGTTCAACGGGCAGAAGGTGCTGACGGGCGCGCTCTCGAGCGTGGCGGCAGGCGTGGCGGGGACGAACCTCGTGCAGGGGGAGACAATCGGCTACGCGAACGCGGGCGCCTACGGCGACGCACCTGGTCTCCGGGGATGCGCTGCCCGGCGGCGGCACGCGTACGGTGACGTTTACCACCGCGCCGGCGGGCGACTACGTGTTCGTGAACAACGGGGGCGTCCTGGAGATGCGGCTCGGCAGCGCGACGGGAACGCTGGTTGCCACGGCGGCGGGCTTTGCGTCGGGCTCAACCATCGCGGGCGGTTCTGCGGGCTCGGTGGTGTTCAGCAACGGCTTCACGCTGACCATTACGACGGACCCGAACCCGTACAGCTGGACGAGCTTCCTGGCGGACATGGCGGTAGGCGGCAACTCGAACCTTTCGATCAATGGCTTGACGCCGACAACGATCACGGCGACGACGGCGAGGCCGCAGACGTACACGTTCACTTCGCCGGGTGCGGGCCAGCTGACACTGACCGGGGCGGACGGCACGTCGCAGACGCTGACCATCGCGGACATGGCAGCGAACGAGACGCGGACGCTCGACTTCAACCAGCTGGGCGTGAGCATCACGCTGCAGACGGGACCTGCGGGGCGGACAGCGGCGCAGATCGTGTCCGACCTGACGGGAACCACGAACAACACCATCGTGATCGAGGGCACGGGCAACGTTTCGACGCTGCAGGTGGGCGCGAACGTCCCCGATACGCTGCAGCTGGAGTTCGTGAGCATGCTGAGCGAGAACCTCGGGTCGGCGGCGTTCAAGCTGGGCGGGTCGTCGGGGTTGATCACGACGCTGGGCGACCAGGTGGTGAAGACGATCCAAGATGCGCACAACCTGATGAGCGCGCTGGACGGGGCGATCCAGACGCTGAACAGCCGGCGCGGCACGCTCGGCGCGGCGCAGAACCGGCTCGAGCACACGATCAACAGCCTGGGTGTCGCGGTTGAGAACCTGACGGCGAGCGAGAGCCGGATCCGCGACGCGGACATCGCGGAGCTCTCGAGCGATCTGGTGGCATCGAACATCCTGCAGTCGGCCGGCGTGGCGGTGCTGGCGCAGGCGAACCAGACGCCGCAGGCGGTACTGCAGCTGCTCCAGCGCTAATTCGCGGACTGATCGAGGCCGCTCTCCCGGGACGGGGAGGTCACGCGAGGTGACCTCCCCGTTTCCCGTTGTGGTGCGTTCGGGAGGGAGGGGCAGCGTTCACCGGGCGGACACCGGTGACGCCGAATCTCCACCCGTGTTCTCCCTGCAGTTCCCGTTCTGCACCCCGAAGAGTTCGTGACGGGCGCGATAACCAAGGCGTCACCTGCCCAAATCCAGGCACGGGGCAGGCCCGGGGTTTCCCCGGGGAGCACGAGAAGGGGAGACGCAGGATGTCTTCGATCGTCACGAACGTTGCTGCCCTGAACGGACAGCGCAACCTCAACATCACGTCCATGAAGATGGGGAAGGTGCTGGAGAAGCTCTCCAGCGGCTACCGCATCAACCGCGCCGCCGATGATGCCGCCGGCCTCGGCATCTCCGAGAAGATGCGCGCGCAGATCCGCGGCAACAGCCAGGCCATCCGCAACGCCCAGGACGGCATCTCGATGATCCAGACCGCCGAAGGCGCCATGGACGAAATCCACTCCATCCTCCAGCGTATGCGCGAACTCGGCGTCCAGGCCGCCAACGACACCTACGACACCGCCGCCCGCACCTCCATCGGCACCGAGCTCATCCAGCTCCGCCAGGAGATCGACCGCATCGCCAACGCCACCAACTTCAACGGTCAAAACCTCCTCACCGGCGCACTCACCGGCACCCTCGGCGGCGCCAGCGCCTCTGACCTCGTCGTCAACGACGCCGTCGGTGCGGCCATCGCCACCGAAATCAACGTCTCCGGCGCCAAGCCCGGCACCTACACCTTCACCTACAACGCTACCTCCGACGAACTCACCCTCACCGGCCCCTCCGGCCAGGCCCAGGTGATCTCCGTCTCCGCCATCGCCGCCAACGGCTCCCAGGTCCTCAACTTCAACCAGCTCGGCATCTCCATCAAGCTCGCCTCCACCGCCGGTGAAACCGCCGACAACATCGGCGCCGCCCTCACCGCCGCCGCCGACGACACCATCGTCGTCACCGGCTCCGGTGCAGCAGCCCTCCAGGTCGGCGCCAACACCACCGCCTACGACGTCATGAACGTCTCCTTCAACGACGTCCGCGCCACCTCGGCCACCGGCCTCAACCTGGTCACGGGCGGCGGCGTCGACTGGAGCAGCGCGGCCACCATCGTCGCCGACAACACCGCCGCGCAGGCCTTCATCGACCAGGTCGATGCGGCCATCACGACGCTGAACACCCGCCGCTCCGACCTCGGTGCCGCGCAGAACCGGCTCGAGCACACGGTGAACAGCTTGGGTGTGGCGGTGGAGAACCTGACGGCGAGCGAGAGCCGCATCCGCGATGCGGACGTCGCCAAGCTCTCGACGGAGATGGTGAGCAACCAGATCCTGCAGCAGGCGGGTACGGCGGTCCTGGCGCAGGCGAACCAGTCGAGCCAGGCGGTCCTCAGCCTCCTCCGGTAAGGCTAGCCAGCCCGCCATTCGCGGCCGTCGGCTGAATAGAGGCCCCTCCCGGTGAACGGGAGGGGCCTTCTTGATTGGCGAAGCGATGCCGCACGTTCACCCGGAATTCACCGTTTCGAACCCCGAGAGCCACCACGGTCACCGGAATGCCACCGGCCCGCCCCCGAATCGCTCCCGGACGCGGGTTCGCCACCGGGCGATACCCAAGCTGACACCACGGCCACCAAGGTGGCACCGGCAGCGATGCCGGGGGAAACGACAAGGGGAGAACAGGTTACATGTCGTCGATCGTTACCAACATTGCAGCGCTCAACGGGGCCCGGAACCTGGGCATCACGAACGTGAAGATGGGGAAAGTGCTGGAGAAGCTCTCCAGCGGCTACCGCATCAACCGCGCGGCCGATGACGCCGCCGGCCTCGGCATCTCGGAGAAGATGCGCGCGCAGATCCGCGGCAACAGCCAGGCCATCCGCAACGCCCAGGACGGCATCTCGATGATCCAGACCGCCGAAGGCGCCATGGACGAGATCCACTCCATCCTCCAGCGTATGCGCGAACTCGGCGTCCAGGCCGCCAACGACACCTACGACACCGCCGCCCGCACCTCCATCGGCACCGAGCTCATCCAGCTCCGCCAGGAGATCGACCGCATCGCCAACGCCACCAACTTCAACGGTCAAAACCTCCTCACCGGCGCACTCACCGGCACCCTCGGCGGCGCCAGCGCCTCTGACCTCGTCGTCAACGACGCCGTCGGTGCGGCCATCGCCACCGAAATCAACGTCTCCGGCGCCAAGCCCGGCACCTACACCTTCACCTACAACGCTACCTCCGACGAACTCACCCTCACCGGCCCCTCCGGCCAGGCCCAGGTGATCTCCGTCTCCGCCATCGCCGCCAACGGCTCCCAGGTCCTCAACTTCAACCAGCTCGGCATCTCCATCAAGCTCGCCTCCACCGCCGGTGAAACCGCCGACAACATCGGCGCCGCCCTCACCGCAGCCGCCAATGACACCATCGTCGTCACCGGCTCCGGTGCAGCAGCCCTCCAGGTCGGCGCCAACACCACCGCCTACGACGTCATGAACGTCTCCTTCAACGACGTCCGCGCCACCTCGGCCACCGGCCTCAACCTGGTCACGGCCGGCGGCGTCGACTGGACGCAGCGCGGCCACCATCGTCGCCGACAACACCGCCGCGCAGGCGTTCATCGACCAGGTCGATGCGGCGATCACGACGCTGAACACCCGCCGCTCCGACCTCGGTGCCGCGCAGAACCGGCTCGAGCACACGGTGAACCAGCTCGGCGTGGCGGTGGAGAACCTGACGGCGAGCGAGAGCCGCATCCGCGATGCGGACATCGCCAAGCTCTCGAGCGAGCTCGCGAGCAACACGATCCTGCAGCAGGCGGGTACGGCGGTCCTGGCGCAGGCGAACCAGTCGAGCCAGGCGGTCCTCAGCCTCCTCCGGGGCTAGGCGGCGGCTGAGCCTCGACTGACGGCGGGCCCCCGGTGACGAACCGGGGGCCCGTTGCGTGTCGATGGGGGTCGAGCCTCAAGGTCGGGGAAACGGGGACCGATGATCAGGTAGTTTCCGGAAGGGACAGGGCCATGCGGGAGCTTAGACTCGCGGGTATCGAACCGGTCCGCATCTCGCCAGCATCGGTGGCATGGGGCCCGCCGGGGAAGCAGGAGCGGCGTCAGCCGCGGCCGCGGCGGGAAGATGCGGGGCGGGAGCGGATGGTCCGCATGCTGGCCCCGGGCCACGACCCGGCAACGCTGGAACTGGAGTACGTCGTGGACCAAGAGGGGATGATGGTTGCCGTGCAGGTTCGCGACGCTGTGACGGGGGATGTGGTGGCGCGGGTGCGGGCCGAGGACCTCTGGCGGCTGGCGAGCGAGGAGGCCGCGGGCGGACTCCTGCTGGAACGGCGAGGTTGAGCGATGAGCGACCCGGTTCGGATCGGCGGGTTCTATCGCGACGTTCGACACGGAGGCAGTCATCAAGCAGCTGACGGCCATCCGGATGCGGCAGGTGACGCTGCTGGAGCAGAAGGGCGCCGACAACCAGGCGAAGAAGAACGCCGTCAATGCGGTACAGACCGCGATGAAGGCGTTCCTCGACAAGGTAAAGGCGCTGGCCGCGCCGCAGTCCGTGAGCGGGATGACGGCCACGGCGAGCGGGACGGCGGTGAGCGTGGCGGCGCTGCCGGGTGCGCAGGCGGGAAGCTTCACGGTGAGCGTGAATCAGCTTGCGACGGCCACCCGCCTGCAGGGGACGCCGATCTCGGCGGGGCTCGATGCGACGAAGCCGATGAACCGGTCGAATTTCGGGACGTCGCCGACGAACGGCACGTTTACGATTGCGACGGCGCTCGGCGGTTCCCGGGTGTTCACGGTGGGGCCGGCGGCGGCACAGACGAGCGTCGCGCTCGAGGATGCGAACATCGAGATGGCGGTGACAAGCGGGACGTTCACGGTGGGGACGACGGGGGGCGGGACGCAGACCATCACCATCGATGTGACGACGCAATCGCTGGACGACGTGGTGAACGCCATCAACAGCGCGGGGGTTGGGCTCACGGCGAGCATCGTGACGGACGCGAACGGGCGGGCGAACCGGCTGGAGCTGGTTTCGAGCAATGGTGACGTGGTGCTGGGAGGCGCTGGCGACTCGTCCAACTTCCTGACGGCGATGCGGCTGCTGAGCTCCGCGCCGGGGACGACGCGGACGGGGGAAGCGTTCACGCAGCAGATGACGCTGAACGACGTCATCGCGGAGGTCAATGCGAGCGGCATTGGGGTGACGGCGGGCCTGGCGAACGACAGCTACGGGCGGCCGAATATTCTGACCGTGAGCTCGACGCAGGGGGATATTTCGTTCGGGAGCGGCTCGGATACGTCGAACTTCCTTGCGGTGACGGGGCTGCTGACCTCGGCGCCGGGGGCGACGCGTTCGAGCGCGAACCCGATTGCCCGGTTGAGCACCTCCGCGAAGCTGCAGGACGCGGGGCTGAACGGGGGCCCGCCGAATGCGGGCGACCAGGCTATCGTGATCAATGGGGTGAGCATCAGCTACAACGCGGCGACGGATTCGCTGGTGGACGTCATCAACCGCATCAATGCGAGCAGCGCGGGGGTGACGGCGCGGTACGACTCGCTGAGCGACACGATTCGGCTGCAGAACAAGGCGACCGGGAGCCTGATGCTGACGGTCGAGGATGCGCCGGGGGGGAACCTCGCGGCGAAGCTGGGGCTCACGACGGGGACGGTGACGGCGGGGCAAAACGCGGAGTACAGCATCGATGGGGGCCCGGCGCAGCAGTCGGCTTCGAACGGGATTTCGTTTGGGGGCACGACGATCACGCTCAAGGAAGTCACGAGCTCGCCGGTGACCGTTACGGTGGGGCAGGACACGACGACGGCGGCGAATGCCATCAAGGGGTTCGTGACCGAGTTCAACAATGTGATGAAGGCGATTGATGATGCGACGCGGGCGGACGGCTCGACGACGAACAACCAGTCTGGGCCGCTGAGCGGGGACTCGTCGCTGCGGCAGCTGAAGTCGGACCTGCGGAGCATCATCACGAGTGCGGGGACGAACCTGGAAGGGGGGTTCCGGACGCTTTCGCAGATTGGGCTGACGTTTGGGGCGGTCGGCTCGGCGGTGGGGACGACGAATACGCTGCAATTCGACGAGTCGAAGTTTGCGGAGGCGATGCGGACGAACCAGGCAGGGGTGCAGGAGCTGCTGAGCCGGCTGAGCCTCTCGGCGACGCTGGAGCCTGGGGGCACGGGTTCGATTACGGGGATTACGGGGACGTACGCGGGGACGGAGCCCGGGCGGTGGGAGATTACGGATGACGGCGCGGGGAACCTGACGGCGGTGTTCCGGCCGGCGAACGGGGGGCCCACGACGACCGCTACGGGGACTATCACGGCGGGCGGCACGAACTCGGGACTCATCCCGGGGCTGACGCTTACAGCGGGGCCGACGCTCCAGGCGGGGACGCAGACGATTACGGTTGGCGCGAGCGCGGAGAGCGTGATCCAGCGGCTGAAGCGGTTTGCTGAGAACCAGGCAGGGATTGGCGGGACGCTGGACAAGCGGAAGGAGACGTACGACCGGATCGCCTCGGACATCTCGGAGCGGATTGCCACACTGGAGAAGCGGATCGAGGCCGAAATGGAGCAGCTGCGGCGGAAGTTTGCGGTGATGGAGCAGGCGCAGGCACGAGCCCAGAGCCTGCTGGGGAACCTGCAGCAGCTAGCGAACCAGATTTCGGGCGGGAGCCAGAAGTAGGTGACGCACCCATTTAGTCAGAGCGAAACACGCCGAGAACCTAGTAGAGACCACGTGGGGGAAATCACGCCGATGACCAGCAATCCGTATGCCGCCTACCGCACGGTGGACACGCTCACCGCGGACCCGGTCACGCTGACGACGATGCTGTTCGATGGTGCGGTGAAGGCGCTGCGGAAGGCGCGGCTGCACTGGGAGAATGGGAATCGGCGGGGCTTCAACGATGAGACAAACCGCGCGTACCTGATCATCGGGGAGCTGCGGGCGACGCTGGACATGAGCCAGGGGGAGCTTTCGGAGAACCTGGCGGCGCTGTACGCGTACTGCCTGCGGCGCATCGTGGAAGGCTCGGTTGGTGACCTTGCGAAGCTGGAAGAGGTGGAGCACCACATCAGCAAGATCGGGGAGGCGTGGCGAGCGGCGACGGCACAGCTCCGCGCGCAGGCTGCAGGGGCCGCGGCCCCGGGCACGGAAGCGGCGGCCTGATGCCGGGCACGCGGGGAAGGGCCATCGACGAGGCGCTGGCGCTTGCGCGCGAGCGCCTCGCGCTGCTTTTGGAGGGTGCGGCAGTGGAGGAGCCCGAGCGCCTCGAAGCGCTGGACGCTGCGCTGCTGCAGGCGTGCGGGCGGGCGATGACGGATGCGGAGCCGGGGGACCGGCAGGTGCTGGACGAGCTGCTCGCCATTCACGCGGCGGCAGACCGGCTCATCGCGGCCGAGCTGGAAGCGACGGGTGCGCGGCTTCGGCGGCTCCGGCGGGGACAGTCGACGAGCGCGGCGTATCGTGCGGGCGCGGGCGGCCTGTAATCGCGGCGTAACCGGCCGGCAAGCGGGCGATGACCGAGTGTGAAGATTCGGCGAGTCCACGTTCCTTTCACCCGGTGGTCATCGAATCGCGCCTGACGCGACACCGGGCGGCGATCAAGATTCGGCCAGTCGGTGCCGACACTCAGTGCAGCGCACCGCAGCGAGGTTAAGAGGGATGGCCGAGAGGGCTCCGAAGGGGCAGCAGGTTTCGACCGTGGTGGCAGCGGGGATGGTGCTGGCCGCGGGCGCGATTGCGTGGTTCGGCGGGAGCGGTTCGCGGGTGGCACCGGGGCCAGCGGCGGGGGAGCCTGCGACACTCCCGGGGCGGGCAGCGGCCGAGCAAACGAACGCGGTCGTTCTGCGGACGGTTTCGAACGGGGGGCTGCCAACCCGGGTGGTGGTGCCCTCGGCGGGGATCGATGCCCCGGTCGCCGAGGTGGGGGTAGTGGTCGAGGACGGCGTGGCGCGATGGGAAACGGCGTGGCACGCGGCGGGGCATCACTTGGACTCGGCGATGCCGGGGCAGCCGGGGAACATGGTCATCAGCGGACACGTGTCGGTGGCCGACCGGCGCAATCTCGCGGTGTTCGCGACACTCGACCGGGTCCGGGCCGGGGACGAGGTTGTGGTGTATGCGGGGGAACGAGGCTACCGGTACGTCGTAGAGTCGCTGACGGTTGTCGACCCGGATGCCGTGGAAGTGCTGCGGGGGGATGGAGGGGCGACGGTGACGCTGGTGACGTGTACGCGCGACCTGAAGCACCGCCTGGTGGTCACCGGGCGGCTGGTCGGCGAGATTTTGCCGGGGGACCCGGCGTGAGCCGCGGCAGCGATGGGGAGGAGCGGCCGCATGCTTGAGAGGAGCTGCACATGACCGGAGTTCGAAGAACGGGCGCCACGCGGGGAGTGAGCTTCGAGCCGACACCGTTGCGGGCGGTGCGCCCTGCGGTTGCGCCGGAGCCGGCGGACCGCGCGGGGATCACGGAGGATGCCCGGGAGCTGGCCCGTGCGCTGCAGGCGGTGCAGGATGCGCCGGAGGTTCGCGAGCTTCGGGTCGCGGCGCTGCGGCGGGCGATTGCGGAAGGGCGGTATGCCCCGGACCCTCGAGAGATTGCGCGGAAGCTGATGGAGCGGGGCGGTTTCGACATGGAGGGGGACCGGTAAAGCCCCGGGCTCGATAGAGACTGGTGCAGGGGAGCGGGGGCGTCTGTTGCGGCGAGTTTCAGCGCCGAAGCGGGGGTTGCCCTGATGCCGCCGCTGCCGGGGCGGGCCGTAGCCTGAAGGTGGCAGGACTGCGGGCCCGGTCGGGCGGACAAGGGTGACGGGGGCTGCCAGGAGGAGCGCCAAACGACGATGCCGCGGGTATTGATCATCGATGGGACACTCCCGGCTGCCCTGGAAGGCCGGTCTCTCCCGGGCGATGGGCCGGAAACCGTGCTGGCGAGTTCGGCGGAGGGGCCGCTGTCGCGTGCGGGGCAGGAGGTCTACGACCTGCTGGTGCTGTGCGGGATGCCGGCGGAGGAACAGGCGGCGGTGGCGGCGGCGCTCCACGAGCACCGTCGATGGCGGCTCGTGCCGGTGCTGTATGTGAGCGACCCGGCAGCGCCGGGGCTGACGATTCCCGCGACGTTTCGGCCGGAGATGGACGGGATCGTACGGGGTACGCGGACGGCCCCTGCGGTGGAGCGGCGCATTCGCGAGATGGCTCGCGAGGGCGTGGCGGGTGCGGAGGCCGTGACCGCCGGGCCGTTCGAGCTGGACCCGGTCCGGCTGCGGCTGTACGCGCCGGGCGGGGAGGTTGTGCTGACTGAGCGAGAGGCGGAGGTGCTTGCCTTCCTGATTGGGCGGGCGAACCGCACGGTGCCTGCCGGGGACATCATCGAGCGGGGCTGGGGGTTGGAGGTGGATGAGCGTTCGCTGCAGATTTTGCGGCGGCACGTTTCGAATATCCGGCGGAAGCTGGCGGAGAAGGGGCAGCGGCGGGCGGTGCGGACGGTCCGGGGGACGGGATACCGGTTCGAGGTCCGGGCTGGCTAGGCCCTGCCGCGGAAGGTGGGGTCGCTGGCATCGATCCAGCAGCTGGCGAAGCGGTCCTGGTAGCCGTCGGTGGTATCGAGCGGGTAGCCCTTGACGTAGGGCCAGGCGAGGGCGACGACGCGCTCCGAGACGAGGTTTGCGCCCGGGTTGAGGGCGAGGATGCGGCGCTGGATTTCGAATCCGATGTCGCGGCGGGCGGTTTCGTCGAGCTCGAGGCGCTGCTTCTCGATGAGGGCATCGAGGTCGGGGTCGCGCAAGGGGAAGCTGTTGCGGGTGCCGGCGCTGTGGAAATAGGGGTAGACCCAGTCGTCGAGGTCGATCCAGCCGGTGTCGGGGCCGGCGGCGAAGGGTGCCTCGGCGGAGAGGAGGAGGGTGACGAGCTGGCCGAGCGGCATCGGTACGACCTGGATATCGAGGTTGAGGGCGGATTTGAGCTGGGCCTGGATGACGGAGCCGAGCCCGATGGCGGACTCGGTGGCGTCGACGACGAAGAGTGGCAGGGGGTTGTCGGGGAGGGACTTTTCGGAGCGGAAGGCGTCGAGGGCGGCGCGGGCATCGCGGAGGTCGGCCTCGCGGCCGCCGTCGCCGGGGCGGTAGCCGGGGACAACGGTGAGCTCGCTCTCGGGGAGGGTCCAGCGGGTGACGGGCCAGCTTACCCAGGGACTGAGACCGCCGGAGCCATCGAAGAACTTGCGGACCATCTCGCGGCGGTCGAGGGCCCAGGTGATGGCATTGCGGAAGCGCTGGTCGTTGTAAGGGTGGTTGACGAGGGAGTAGCGGACGCTGAAGAAGAGGGAGTGGCCGACGGTGTATTCGACGAGCTGGGGGAGGCTGGACTTGAGGTGGTCGGCGAGGGTGCGGCTGACGAGGGCGACGTCGAGGGCGCGGGTGCGGAGGCCGCTTTCGACCTCGGCCGTGGTGCGCGGCTGAACGAGGGAGATGCCGTCGAGGTAGGGGCGGCGGTCGCCGCCGAACCATGCGGGGTTGCGACGGACGCTGGCGAAGCGGAAGTCGTTCCATTCGACCCAAAGGAATGGCCCGCTGCCGACCTGGTGCTGGAGGTCGATGTCGCGGCCATCGGGGGCGAGCTCTGGTGCGACGATGAAGGAGGCGACGTCGGCGAAGAGGTGGTGTGCGGCGGCGATGGGCGACTTGAGTTTGATGGTGACTGCCTGGGGCGAGGTGACCTCGATGGCATCGACGACGGACCACTGGGGGGCGCGGACGAAGGTGGTATCGCCGCTGAGCTGGCGTTCGATGCTGAATTTGACGTCGTCGGCGGTGACCGGCCGGCCGTTGAGGGGCGGGAGGTCGTGCCAGCGGGCCTGGGGGTTGATGCGGAAGACGAGGGTGGTTGGGTCGGGGCGCTCGGGGAGGGCGGCGGCGAGGTCGGCGGTGATGGTGCCCTGGGCCTGGTCCTGGTAGGTAAGGAGTCGGCTGAAGACCATGGCCTGGTGGCCAATGAGGGGGCCGGCCTGGGTCTTGTGGGGGTCGAGGAAGGCGTCGCGCTCGACGAAGCCGGTGTGGCGAAGGGTGTGCCCGTGACGGCTGGAGAGCGCGGTGGGGGATGGGGAGGGGGCTCGTGTGGGGTCGCCTGCGGGGGTTGGAGTCGGAGCGAAGGGGGTGGGCTGGCTGCGGCCACCGCGGGAGCAGGCGCCGGCGAAGGCGGCGGCGCCGAGGAGGGCGCCGCCGGCGCCGAGGAAGCGGCGCCGGTTCATCCGGCTTCGCGGCGGGGGTGTTGAGTCCATGCTCAGTCCATACTATGGCGCAGGACCGCTACGGACCGGCAATTTCCGGTTCAGGATGGCGGATGCGGGAATTTTTGAGGTTTGGGAGCCGTGAGATGGTGGAAAAGCTGAGTTCGCAAGCCATCGAGGAGGCGCTGGGGAAGCTGCCGGGGTGGGCGGCGGAGGGGGAGGCCGCGATTGCGAAGACGTTCCGGCTGGCGGACCACGTCGAGGCGCTCGGGCTGGTGGTTCGGGTGGCGACGGTAGCGGAGGTGCTGAATCACCACCCCGAGGTGGCCTGGGTCTACAACCGGGTGACGTTCCGGCTGAGCACGCACGATGCGGGCGGGGTGACGGAGCGGGACCTCGAGCTGGCGCGGCGCATCGAGGCGCTGGCGGGGACTTCGCGGACGTGAAACGGGCCGCCCGGTTGGGCGGCCCGTGGATCGGTGTGCGCGCGGGGGCCGGGCTCAGACGACGCCGAGCGCTTTCCGGGCGCGGGTCACGATTTCCTGCTCTTCGGGGGTGAGCTCGGACCAGTCTTTTACGACTTCGTGCTTGAGCGGGAAGATGTGGATGGCGTCCCAGCCGCAGACGTCTTCGCAGAGGCGGCAGCCGGTGCACTTCTTTTCGTCGACGGTGGAGACGCCGAAGAAGTCGTCGATGCGGTCGGAGTGCTGGAGGCTGAGGGCATCGAAGGGGCAGATGTTGATGCAGAGCTCGCAGCCGGAGCCGATGCACTTTTCTTCGATGACGACGGCGCGGGGCCACTGGTCCTTTTTGTAGGAGCGGCAGACGTTGCCGTAGGTGTCGAGGATGGCTTCCGGGGGGCAGACGACGCCGCAGGCGCCGCAGTCGATGCAGAGGGTGGGGTCGATGACGTGGAGCTGGTTGCGCTCGCCGGTGATGGCGTTCGTCGGGCACCGCTTGGTGCAGGCGGTGCAGCCGATACAGGTTTCGACGATGGAGTAGGGCACGAAGCATCCCCCTTGGGGAGGGTGTTAGGGAGAGGATAGCACGGGAGGCGGAGAGGGGCGCGTCAGGGGAGGGCGGCGAGGAACTCGAGGACGGCGGCGTTGAAGGCGGCCGGGTTGTCGATGTTGGCGGCGTGGCCTGCGCCGGGGATGACGACTTTGCGGGCGCCGGGGATCTTGGCGGCCATGTAGTCGGTGGCGCCGAGGAAGGGTTCGTCGCGTTCGCCGACGAGGACGAGCGTGGGCACAGCGATGGATTCGAGGGATTCGATGACGCGGGAATCGAACTGGGCGAGCATGCCGCGGGCGGCGAGGGCGAGGCCCCTGGCGGACCTGTGCTGGGCGATGCGGACTTCGGCGCCGGGGCCGAGGGCTTCGAGGCCGCGGGTTTCGAAGGCGCGGGCGCGGGCCTCGGCGGTGCGGTTCCAGGCTTCGCGGCCAGCGGGGTTTCGGTACCCGGGACCGGTATCGAAGAGCATGAGGGCGCGGGTGCGCCCGGGGTGGGCGAGATGGAAGGCGAGGGACATGTAGCCGCCGAGGGAGAGGCCGCCGATGACGGCGCGTTCGATGCCGAGGTCATCGAGGATGGCGGCCATGTCGGCGACGGTGTGGGCTTCGGAGTAGGCGGCGGGGTCGTCGGGACTGTCGGACTGGCCGTGGCCGCGCATGTCCCAGGTGATGACCTGGAAGCGGCCGGCGAGCGCTTCGACCTGCCCCTGCCACATGCGGGAGGTTGCGCTGTAGCCGTGGCTGAGGAGTACGGGCGGCCCGCTGCCGGCGGTTTCGTAGGAGATGCGGACGCCGCTGCGGTCGAGGTAGGGCATGGGGAGGCTCCTGCGGTAATGGTGGGGCGGGATTCTACGCCCCGGCGTCGGGCGGGTCAGAGGGGGCCGCGTGCGGCGAGCTCCCGGCCGAGGAGGGCCTCGAGCGTGCCATCGAAGGGGAAGCGGCGGCGGCGGATGGCGCGGAGGGCGTGGAGGATGCCGCGCCAGGCTGCGCGCCGAACATCGGGCGGGTAGTGCATGGCGGCCGCCCGCTCTTGGAAGACGTCGAGGTCGCGGACGTAGTGGTCGCCGCCGGGAACGACGACGACGTCGAGGTCGAGGTCGACGAAGTCGATGGTGCGGCCGCGCAGCGCGGCGGGGAGGGCGGCGTCGCACTTCGCTTCGAGGAAGTTCCCGAGCGGGTCGAAGGCGTGGAGGATGGTGAGGGGCTGGCGGAGGCCGATGGTGTGGATGCCGAAGCCTGCGGCAGTGACGGGGGCCGGGGGCGACTTGGAGTGGCGTTCGCTGTCGTGCAGGACGATGAGCCACTCTTGGCCGCGGGCATCGATGAGATCGCCGGGCCAGCTGTAGCGGACCGTTCCGTCGTACTTCAGCTTGCGGACGGTGACCGGGTTCGGCATGGTCAGGCCGATGGGGAGCGGGGGTGCCGCTTGAGAGTGGCAGCTTCGGCGGGGTCGAGGCGGGCCGCGATGGCTTCCTTGAGCTCGGCGATTTCGGGATAGCGGCCTGCGGCGCGGCGGGAGAAGATGCGCTCGCCATCGACGTCGACGTCGAAATCGCCGCCGCCGGCGGGGATGAGACGGAGTTCGGCCAGGTACTCCCCGAAGGTGTGGAGGAGTTCGTGCGCGGTCCAGAGGGCGCGGGGGAGAAAGTTGCAGCGGCGGCAGTACGTGATGGAGACGGTGAGGCGGGCAGTCACGGGGGCGTCTCCGGGGCTACTGGCGCTTGTTGCCCCACTGCTCCCAGTAGGTGACGTCTTCGACGGGCTTGCGGAAGCCGGCGCCGAACTTGCCGCGCGGCCAGCCGACGGGGATGAGGGCGGCGGTTTCTACGGTCTCGGGGATGCCGAGGAGCTTGCGGACGTCGTCCTGCCGGAAGCGGTGGAGGGTGGTGAGGGCGGTGCCGAGGCCGAGGGCGCGGGCTGCGAGCATGAGGTTCTGAATGGCCGGGTAGATGCTGGAGCCGGCGGTGATATCCGGGCGCTGCCCGGGGTCGAGGAGGACGCAGGCGAGGATGAGGACGGGGACCTCGTGGAGGTGGTCGGCGAGGTACTGAGCGGAGCGCATGACGCGTTCGTTGCTGGCTGCTTCGTCGGGCGGAAGGCCGGGGCGGTTGCCGTAGCCGGAGGCGACGAGGCGGTCCCAGCCTTCTTTGTACCACTGCTGGAGCTGCTGCTTTTTCGCCGGGTCGGTGATGACGAGCCAGCGCCAGTTCTGGCGGTTGCCGCCGCTGGGTGCGCGGGTCGCGGCCCAGAGGATCTTCTTGATGTACTCCTCGGGGACGGGGTCGGGCTTGAGGCGGCGCATGGCGCGCTGGGTGCCGATGACTTCGAAGATGTCGGATTCGACGACGGGGAGGTCGGACATGCGGTCCTCCGGGAGGTAGGTTGCAGAAGGAATCGTACAGGCTCAGCGGGGAGGCGCGAGGCGGCTATAATCCGCCCGCGATGACGGAGCTGCCGCTGGCGGGTATCCGGGTGTGCGACCTGACGTGGGTGATTGCGGGCCCGACGGCGACACGGATTCTTGCGGATTTCGGCGCGGAGGTCATCCGCGTGGAGCACGGGCAGGCGGCGGACCCGATTCGGTTTGGGCGGCCGATAGCGGGGGAGAAGCCGACGCTGAACAACTCGGGGTTTTTCAACTACTTCAATCGGAACAAGAAGAGCGTGCTCCTGAACGTGCGGCACCCGCTGGGGATGGAGGTGCTGCACCGGTTGATCCGGGTGAGCGACGTGGTGATCGAGAACTTTTCGAGCGGGGTGCTGGAGTCGTGGGGGCTGGATTATGCGGCGCAGCGGGCGATCAACCCGGGGGTGATTTACTGCTCGATTTCCGGGTTTGGGCACACGGGGCGGGACCGGCACTTCACGACGTGGGGGCCGACGGCGCAGGCGCTGAGCGGGCTGACGCTGATGTCGGGGCTGCCGGGGAAGCCTCCCGCGGGGTGGGGGTATTCGTACCTCGACCATACGGCCGGGTACTATGCGGCGATTGCGGTGATGATGGCCCTGCACCACCGGAACGTGACGGGTGAGGGGCAGGCGATCGACATTGCGCAGGTTGAGACGGGGATGGTGCTGACGGGGCCGGCGGTGCTGGACTACGAGGTGAATGGCAGGAGCTGGCTGCGCGAGGAGATGCCGCCGGGCAACCGGGCGTGGGAGCCGCGCACGGCTCCGCACAATACGTACCGCTGCGCGGGGGAAGACCGGTGGGTGGCGATCGCGGTGCGGAACGACGCGGAGTGGGAGGCGATGCGGCGGGCGATGGGGGAGCCGGGCTGGGCGGCGGAGGCGAAGTTCGCGACCAACGCGGGGCGGCTGGAGCACGAGGACGAGCTGGACGCGGGCATCGAGGCGTGGACGCGGGAGCGGGACGCGTACGACGTGATGGCCGTGCTGCAGGCGGCGGGGGTGCCGGCGGGGGTGTGCCAGACGGCCGGCGACCGGGTTGAGCGCGACCCGCAGCTCCGGGCGCGCGGCTGGTGGACGACGATGCCGCACGCGGAGCTTGGCGAGTCGGGGTTCGATGGGGTCGCGCCGCGGCTGCATCGGACGCCGGGCACGAACCGGACGCCTTCGCCGCTGATGGGTGAGCACACGTACGAGGTGATGACGGGCACGCTGGGGATGACGCCGGAGGAGTACGCGGAGCTGGAGGGGCTGGGGGTGTTCATGTGAGCGGGCCGCTGGCCGGGCTGCGGGTGCTGGAGCGGTGCGGGCTGATGGGGCAATACGCGGGCAAACTGCTCGCCGATATGGGCGCTGACGTGGTGAAGGTGGAACCGCCCGAGGGGAGCGAGGCGCGGCAGGTCGGGCCGTTCGTCGACGACGTGCCGGGGCCGAATCGGTCGCTCAACTTTTGGTACTTCAATACGAACAAGCGGTCGGTGGTGCTGGATTTCACCGAGGAGGGCGACCGGGCGACGTGGCTGGCGCTGGCGCGGGCGGCGGACATCGTGGTCGACGACGGGCGGCCCGGTGAGCTGGAGAAGCTGGGGCTCGGGTACGGGGCAGCCGGCGAAGGCAACCCGGGGCTCATCTGGTGCGCGGTGACGGGGTTCGGGCAGGACGGCCCGTGGGCGCAGTACGCGACGGCGGACCTCGTTTCGCTTGCGCTGGGGGGCCCGATGATGATGAACGGGTACGACCCCGAGGATGCGCCGGGGGCGCCGCCGATTCGCGGGCACGGGGACCAGGCGTATCTGACGGGGTGTCACTATGCGGTGCAGGGCGTGCTGGCGGCGCTGCTGTGGCGGGACCGTACCGGGGAGGGGCAGTTCATCGACTGCTCGGTGCACGAAGCGGTGAGCAGCACGACGGAGGTGGCGCTGCCGTACTGGTTCACGAAGCGGGTGGATGTGGTCCGGCAAACGGGGCGACACGCTGCGGCGTCGCGGACCGAGCGGTGGCTCTACCGTGCTGGCGACGGGCGCTGGGCGCTGATTTTTGGGGTTGGGCGGGACAACGCGAGCTGGAAGCGAATCAAGGAGTGGTTCCAATCGGAGGGGTTTGGGCTGCAGTTCGACGAGGAGCGGTTCGACGACCCGCTGAATCGGCAGGCGGGGCGGGGGAGCGCGGAGGCGGCCGAGATTTCGGCCGAGCTGGAACGGTTCATCGCGGCGCACCCGGCGGAGGCGGTGTACCGGGGCGGGCAGGAGCGGCGGCAGGCGTGGGGGGTGGTGCGGAGCCCGGAGGAGAACCTCGCGGACCCGCACTGGAGCGACCGGGGGTTTTGGGCGGCGGCGGAGGGGGAGGGCCGGGAGGGGCGGCCCGTGCGGATGCCGGGCGCGCCGTACCGGTTCAGTGCGACGCCGTGGGAGCTGCGGCGGCCGGCTCCGAAGCTGGGGGAGCACACCGCGGAGGTGCTGGCGGAATGGCTGGGGCGCGAAACATGACCGATACGCGTCGATAACGCGGGGTTCATGGGAGGCGGGCATGCTTGGGTCATCGGGATGTTCCCGAGGCAGGCGCCTCCCCTGTCCCCTCCGGGCGCACTGCTGGACGAGGGCCCGGCGTTCGGTGCCGCCGGGCCCTCACGCACTTCCAGGCGGGCGGATTGCGCCACACGAGCGGTGCGCGGGGCGGTTTGGTGAAAATTTCGCGCGTGCTGCTGACGGGAGCGGCGCGCGGGGGTACGTTGGGCAGCGCGGAAACGTGCCGTTCATGCGGCCGACACAGGCCTGTGACGCGCATGCTGCACGATAGCGCTATTGCCCGGGGGTGATACCGATGGCCGAGGCTTCCATGCTGAGCAGGGCTTCCGTGTATGAACTGCTGCGGGCGCGTCACGTCCCGCTGCGGGAGGTGACGGCGCTGGGCATCGGGCTGGAGGACCTTGGCGCTCCGCTCGGGGCTGCGGCCCGGCACGCGGGGGTCAGCCGGTCGCGGCTCGAAGCGGCGTGCAGGGCCGCGTCGCAGCCGGCGCAAGAGTCCGAGACGGCGGGCTGAGTCTCCGCGCTAGGGGATGCGCACTTCCTGCCCAATCTGCAGGAGGCAGTCGCTGGTGAGGCCATTGGCCGCGATGAGGTCGGCGACGGTGACGCCGTAGCTGGCGGCGATGTCGGCGCAGGTGTCGCCTGCTCTGACGACGTAGACCTTTCCTGACCCGCCGGATGAGCCGCTGCTGGAGCGGGGAACGGTCGGGGTGGGACGGACGGTTGGGTTGGAGGTGAGGCCGCCCGCGGTCCCGGTGACCGGGGTCGGGGTGGGCGCGGGGATCGTCAGCGTGTCTCCGACGCGGAGGTTGTCGCAGGCGGTGGGGTTGGCTTTGACGAGGGCATCGAGGCTGACGCCTTCTGCGGCGGCGATGCCGGAGCAGGTATCGCCAGATTTGACGGTGTAGGTTCTGCGGGGGGCGGGGGTCGAGGCACCACCGACGGGGGTGAGCGCGGCGGGGCTGCCGCCTTCGAGGACGACCTGGTTGCCCTGGATGCGGTAGAGCACCGGGTTTTGCATGGGGGTCGCGGTGGGGACGCGGGCAGGGTCGGTGATGCGTTCGCCGGCGGCAGATTCGGGCTCATTCCCGCCCCCGCAGGCGGCTGCGGCTACGGCGGCGATGCCAGCGACGGCCGCAAGAAGGGCAAAAAGGGGGGCTCGGACGCGCGCGTGCATTGGGGTCATGCTCAGGCTCCTGCTGCGGCTCAGTCAACCCGTGCCAGGAGGTCGGCGATGGTGAGGTAGGCGAGGTCGCCGACGGCATCGAGGACCTGGCGGTCGATGGCGCCGACGACGTCCTGCGGGGAGTGGATGGTGGAGAAATCGCCGGAGGTGAAGAAGACAATTTCGACGCCGGCATCAGCGAAGCTCATGTGGTCGCTGCCCGTATTGGGTGGGAGGGTCGATGCGGCGGCGTCGATGCCGGCGCCGGCTGCCAGTTCGAGCGCGCGAGCGGCTGCGGGGGTGTCGCCGATGACCTCGACACGGCGGCCGATGCCGGTGACGTCGAGGTTGACCATGTAGCGGGGGAGCTGGCCCGCGGCGCGGAGGCGCTCGACGAGGGCCTTGCTGCCGTGGAGGCCGGATTCTTCGGCACCGAAGAGCGCGAAGCAGAGGCCGGGGCGGGGGCCTTCGAGGGCGAAGGCTCGTGCGAGCTCGAGGACGTTGGCGGTGCCGCTGGCGTTATCGTTGGCGCCGGGGGCACCGGGGACGGTGTCGAAGTGGCCGCCGACGATGATGCGGCAGGCGGCGGCGCCGGGCGGACGGGCGATGACGTTGTAGGCGGGGGTGGGGCTGCCGGCGGCGGGGGCTTCGATGGCAAGCGTGTCGCCGCGGCGGGCCGCTTCGATGATGGGCTGACCGTCTTCGCGGGCGACGGAGACGACGGGGAAGGCGGCTTCGAGCGTGAGGTTGCCGGAGAAGGGCCCGGGCTGGTTGTTGACGATGACCAGGCCGACGGCACCGGCCGCTGCGACGTTCTGGTACTTGACGGCGAAGGTGAGGCTGCCGCGGTCGGCGACGGCGATGCGGCCGGCCAGGTCGCGGCCAGCAATGCCGGCATCATCGGCGAGACCGACGTAGACGGCGGGGGCCTCCACCGTACCGCCGGGGCTGCCGGCGAGGGTGAGCGCTTCGATGGGGGTCGTGCGGAGCCGCACTTCGCCCACGCGGAAGGGGTCGTTATCGAAGGTGAAAGGCATGCGCTCGACCTCGTAGCCGAAGCCGGCGAGGGTGCGTTCGAGGTACTCGACGGCGCGCAGCTCGGCGGGGGAGCCAGCGACGCGGGGGGCGGCGGCGAGGGTCTCGATGTGGGCGAAGGCGAGGTCGGCGTCGTGGCCCTCGGGGCCCGCGGCGCGGCCGGTGGGGGCGGTGACGGCGGCGGCAGGGCGGGTGGGCGTCGGCGAGGGCGATGGTGCGGCGGTCGGTGATTCCCCAACGCCGGTTGGGGAGGCCGGTGCAGGGGAGCCGGGGGCGCCGTCGCTGCAGGCGGCGATGGCGAAAGCGAGGACTGCCGGGAGGAGGAAGAGCCGGGCAGGGCGCATGGGCCGAGGGTACGGCGGAGGCGCGTTAAGGGCGCGGAAGGTCAGCGGCGGCGGAAGGGGTTACGGAAGCGGCTGCCGCGGTCCTGGGGACCGTACTCGATGTAGCGGTCGCGCCAGTAGACGCGGCGGGGGCCGGGGCTGCCGTAGCCGCCGATGGGGCGCTTGCGGAAGGAGAGCAGGAAGGCGGCGATAAAGATGACCACGCCGGAGAAGGAGAGCCAAATGAGGGGGCTCCAGAACATCGCGAGGAAGAGGCCGGCGATCATGACCCCGGCGCCAGCGAGGAGGAGGGTCGCGGGGTTGACCTCAGGGAAGGCGATGCGAGGGAGCGTCCGGCGGGGGCGGCGCTGCCTGCGCCGCTGTTCGAGCGAGATGGGCTCGCGGCCGCCCTCGGGGAGCTCGTTGTCGAGCTTCGCGAGGAGCTCTTCGATTTCGCGCTCGATGCGGTCGGCCATGGCATTTCCACGGTAGGACATTCGGGAGTGCGCGTCGATGGGGGAGGGTTAGGCCCCGGTGTGCGGCGCGGCGAGGATGGCCCGGGCGAGGGGGAGAACGCGTTCGACCCAGCGGGCGTACATGGCGGCGGAGGGGTGGAGGCCGTCGGAGGCGAGGAGCGACGGGTCGGCGGCGGCGGTGCGGGAGACCTGGGTGACGTCGACCCAGGCGGCGCCAGCGGCCTCGGCAGCGGCCCGGTTGACGGCGTTGAAGGCGTCAATGGCGGCACTGACGGCGGCGCGGTCGCGGCCCGCGGCGAAGGGAGTGACGCCCCAATCGGGGATGGAGAGGACGAGGAGGCGGGAGGGGTCGCCTGCGGCGAACGCGCGGGCGCGGTGGAGGAGGCCATCGAGGCGGGCGCGGTAGGCGCCGTTGCAGGGGAGGCCGCGGTACTGGTCGTTGACGCCGATGAGCAGGGAGACGAGGTGAAAGGTCCCGGCGGGCGGGGCGGCATCGATGGCGGCGGCGAGCTCGGCAGTCGTCCAGCCGGTGCGGGCGATGATGACGGGTTCGTCGATGGCGATACCGTCTGCCCGGAGGCGGGCGACGAGCTGGACGGGCCAGCGGTCCGCGGGGTCGACGGCTTCGCCGATGGTGTAGGAGTCGCCAAGGGCGAGGACCCGGTGCATCGGGATGCAGTGTAGGCGGCGGCGACAGGAGGCGTCGCGGGGCATGGCCACCATGCGCCGGGCAACATCAGAAGGAGGTGTGTCGAGATGGTTTCTTCGCATGGTGGAGGGTCGAAGCTCCCGGCGATTGGCGGCCTCGTCATCGCCATCGCCATCAACGTGGTCCTTGTCCTCGGCGTGACCTGGCTTGCTGACGTGATGTACGCAGCGGGGTTCTGGCCGGTGGGGGCCGTGCTCCGCGTGGTGGTCCTCCTGCTGATCGCCTCGGCCGCGGTGATGGTCCTCGGCGCGATTGGGGCGATCTTTGGCGGGCGGTAGGGAGACGGCCGGGGCGCCGTCCAGGGTCAGAGCTCGGCCTTCACCCGCTCGGCTAGGGCGCGGGTGAAGCCGACGGTGGCGGCGATTTCGTCGACGTCGGCTTCGCGGATGGCGCGGACGCTCCCGAACTTCTTGAGGAGGGCTTTTTTCCGCTTGGGGCCGATGCCGGGGATGGTATCGAGGGCGCTCTGGACGGAGGATTTGCCGCGGACCTGGCGGTGGTAGGTGATGGCGAAGCGGTGTGCTTCGTCGCGGATGCGCTGGACGAGGAAGAGGGCTTCTGAGCCGCGGGGCAGGACGATGGGCTGGTCGTCGTCGGGCGTGAAGATCTCTTCGTGGCGCTTGGCGAGGCCGACGGCGGGGATGTGGTGGACGCCGAGCTCGTGCATGACTTCGCGGGCGGCGGAGAGCTGGCCTTTGCCGCCATCGACGATGACGAGGTCGGGCAGGTCCCATGCGTCGGGGGGCGGGGCGGCATCGCCTTGGGCGGAGTCGAGGGCGGCGGCGGGCGGGACGTGGCGGCGGAAGCGGCGGCGGAGGACCTCCTGCATGGTGGCGAAGTCGTTGGCGCCCTGGACGGTCTTGACGCGGAAGCGGCGGTACTGGTTGGGGGCCGGTTTGCCGTTGATGAAGACGACCATGCTGGAGACGGGGCTGGTGCCCTGGATGTTGGAGTTGTCGTAGCACTCGATGCGGCGGGGGATGTCGGGAAGAGAGAGCTCTTCACGGAGCTGTTCGAGCGCCTGCTCGGTTTTGCTGGCATCGGCGAGCCAGCGGACGCGGGCGAGGGCGAGGGCTTCGCGGGCGTTTTCGGCGGCGAGTTCGATGAGGCGGCGCTTTTCGCCGCGGGCGGGGACACGGACTTCCACGCGGGCGCCGCGCTTTTCGGAGAGGAGGGATTCGATGGTGTCGCGGTCTTCGGGGGGGAGGGGAACCGCGACGAGGCGGGGGGTGTACTGGGCGCCTTCGTAGTACTGGAGGAGGAAGTTGGCCAGGACGGCGGCATCGGGCTCGTCGCGGACGCCGGCGAGCATGAAGCTGTCGCGGCCGATCATCTGGGTGCCGCGGATGAAGAAGACCTGGACGCAGGCGTCATCGCCATCGCGGGCGAGGCCGAAGATGTCGGCATCTTCGTCGCGGGTGGTGGCGACGTGCTGGCGTTCGACGGTTCGCTCGATGGCCTTGAGCTGGTCGCGGAGCTGGGCCGCGCGTTCGAATTCGAGGCGCTCAGCGGCATCTTCCATCTGTTTGCGGAGGCGGCGGATGACGTCGTCGGCGCGGCCTTCGAGGAAGAGGATGACCTGCTGGATGACTTCGTCGTACTCCTCTTTGGTGCAATAGGCGGTGCAGGGCGCGATGCAGCGCTTGATGTAATAGTCGAGGCAAGGACGCGGGTCGCGGCCGGTGATCTCTTTGGTGCAGGAGCGCCAGGGGAAGAGCTTTTTGGTGAGGTCGAGGGTGGCGCGGACGGAGCCGGCGCTGGCGTAGGGGCCGAAGTAGCGTGCGCCGTCGTTTTCGATGCGGCGGGTGATGGCGACGCGCGGCCAGGGGTTCTGGAGGTCGATTTTGAGGTAGGGGTACCGCTTGTCGTCTTTGAGGCGGATGTTGAAGAAGGGCTGGTGGCGCTTGATGAGTGCGGCTTCGAGGAGGAGGGCTTCGCCGGGGTTGGAGACGACGATGTATTCGAAGTCGTCGATTTGCTCGCGGAGGGCGCGGGTCTTGGGTTCGAGGCCGTGGGGGGAGCCGAAGTAGGAACGGACGCGGTCGCGGAGTTTCGCTGCTTTGCCGACGTAGATCACTTCGCCGGCGGCGTTGCGCATGATGTAGACGCCGGGTCGTGCGGGCAGGGCCGCGAGCTGCTTGCGCAGCTTTTCGGAGATGGTGGAGGAGGCCACGCTTCCAGTGTAGCGAGGCAGGGCGGGCTTAGAGGATGCCGAGGAGCTGGAGGGCAGCGCGGGCGGCGAGGCGGTGAAGCTCGACGCGGCGTTCGAGGGGCTGGTCGAGCTGGCCCATTTCGACGAGGACCGGGGTGAGACCGGGGACGTGTCCGCCCGCTGAGAGGGAGCTGCGGCCGCGGTTGGGCTGGCCCTGGGGGACGGGCGTGGCCGGGCGGCCGAAGCGCGTGCCGTCGCGGACGATCATTTGTTCGCGGGGCGAGAGGCGGGGGTTCAACAGGTCGGCGAGCTGCTGACCGAAGGAAGGCTGGAGGGGCCCGGGGCCGACGGTGATGGTCTGGCCGAGGGCGCCGGTGCCGGCCCCGGGGAGTTCGGCGTAGAAGGCCCAGGATTCGTGGAGGTCGAGGAGGAGGGTGACCGCGAACTCACGGGCGGCTTCGAGGATGGCGTGGGCCATGCGCTCCATGGCGAGGGGACTCGCGGGGTCGCCGGGGTAGAGCCGGTTGAGGTCGCCGATGTCGTCGAAGGTGCGGACGAAGGCGGCCATGGCGGTGACGTTGGCGCGGGGCAGGACGAGCAGGGAGCCGGCGGCCGGCTCCCACGCGGCGACCTCGTCGGCGGCGAGCCAGGCGCCGGGTTCGTTGCCGTGGACGCCGCCGAGGACGAAGGCGGCGGGGCCGGGAAGGCCGGAGTGACGGATGGTGAGGGGAGTCTCGTGGGGTGTCCCGGTGAGGAGGAGGCGGGTTTCGGCGCTGCGGGGCCGCGGCGCCGGGGTGGGTGTGGGGTACGGGGTCACCGGCTGGGGGTCGGCTGCGGCGGGAGGGGAGGCGGCCGCGGGCCGGGCGGCGGCAGGGGAGGCGGGGGCCGGGGGTGTGCGTTGGGGTTCGGCGCGGCAGGCGGCAGCCGCGGCGAAGGCGGGGAAGGCGGCGAGCAGGCGCCTGCGGCTGAGCTGGCGCATGGCTGGAAGGGTATGGAGGGGGCGGGTGAGGTGCGGTAAAGCGCCGCTCAGGGGCGGGCGGCGGCGGCGAGAGCTTCGGCTACCTCTGCGTCGGAGGTGTGGGGGAAGGTGCGGTACCAGAGCCCGACGGCGTAGAAGGGTTCGGGGGTGCGGAGGGCGAGGCATTCGATGCTTGGCTCGCGGGCGGCCAGCTCGGCGCAGGCATCGGCCGGGGCGACCGGGACGGCGACAATGATGCGGGCAGCGCCGAGCTCGCGGACGGCGCGGACCGCGGCTCGCATGGAGGCGCCGGTGGCGAGGCCGTCGTCGACGAGGATGGCGGTGCGCCCGCGAAGGTCGAGCGGGGGACGTCCGGCGCGGTAGGCGGTTTCGCGCCGTTCGAGCTCGGTCTGTTCGGCGGCGGTGACGCGGTCGATGTCGGCGGGCTGCAGGCGGAGCTCGGTGATGAGGTCTTCGTTGAGGACGCGGACGCCGCGGGCGATGGCCCCGAAGGCGAGCTCGGGCTGTCCCGGGACGCCGAGCTTCCGGACGACCAGGACGTCGAGGGGGAGGCTGAGGGCACGGGCGACTTCGGCGGCGACGATGACACCGCCCCGGGCGAGGCCGAGGACGATGGCGTCCCGGGGGATACCGAGCCGGCGAAGGGCCTCGCCGAGGAGGCGGCCGGCTTCGCGGCGGTCAGTAAATCGACCGGACACGTCTCCAGTGTGCTGCGGGCTGGTTGATGGCGACAGGGCCGGGCGGGCCGGGCCGGGGTAGGCCGGTCAGCCGGAGAGGACGCCGTTGGCGGCGAGCTTTTCGCGGAGGGCTTCGAGGCTGGGGATGGGTTTGCCGTCGAGGGAGTCGATGGCGTCGATGACGTCATCGGAGAAGTCGCCGGTGAAGGCGATTTCGAGGAGGTCGGAGCGGTCGGGCTGGAGTCCCTGTTCGAAGAGGGGGCCGGCGAGGCGGACGATGTCGTTCCAGGATGCTGCGGGCATGGTGTGACCTCCGTGGGATTGACCGCGTGGGAGGCCACCCGGTCGGGGCTGGGGTGAAGTGGCTATCGGCCGCCGAAGACGTCGCCCTGGAATGGGCGGTCGTAGTCGATGTAGGGGGGCCAGAGGGATTCGAGTTCTTTGCGGATGGGGTCGCCCTCGGGCAGGTAGCGCTGGAACTGGGGCTCGACGTCGCGCCGCACCCAACCCTTGCCGATGGTGTCCTTTTTGATTTTGTCCTGGAGGAGCATGAGGCCGGTGAGGAGCGATTCGGGCCGGGGCGGACAGCCGGGGACGTAGACGTCGACGGGCAGGAGGGTATTGACGCCGGGTGTGACGCTGTAGGCGTAGGCGAAGGGGCCGCCCATGATGGCGCAGCCGCCCATGGCGAGGGCCCACTTGGGTTCGGGCATCTGGAGCCAGATGCGGCGGACGGCGGGCGCCATTTTCCAGGTGACGGTGCCGGGGACGATGAGCAGGTCGGCCTGGCGCGGGGATGCGCGGAAGATTTCGGCGCCGAAGCGGGCGATGTCGTACCGCGGGGCTGCGGTGGCGATCATCTCCATGGCGCAGCAGGCGAGGCCGAACATGCACGGCCAGAGCGAGGAGCTGCGTGCCCAGTTGAGCACCTGGTCGACGCTGGTGACGAGGATGTTTTGCTGGACTTCCTGTTCGACGTCGCTCTCGGTGCGCAGGGGCAGGGGCTGGTAGACCTTGTTGGGCTGTGCCATCGCTCGTGCAGTCTATCACAAGGGGGTGCGGCGGGGTGTGCGCCCGCCGCTCCGGAAGCCGTTAGCGGCGGACGTAGCCCTGACCGTCGTTGATCGGTTCGTCGATGAAGATGTCTCCGTTGCGGATTTTGATGTTGTACCCGCAATCGGGGTTGGTGCAGACCCATGCTTTGAAGTGGATGGGTGCGCCCTGGCTCCCGAAGTCGGAGAAGGGGACGAGGTCCCCATAGTCACATTTGCGGCATTTCGGAAATTGATACATCCCGTACCTCCCCCGAGTCGGGGATACTATGGCACGCCTGCTGGAATGGGCAAGTACCCGGGGGCGCGCGGGTGGGGTCAGGGGCGGGTGACGCGGCGCAGGAACTGGCGTGCGCGTTCGGTGCCGGGGTTGGCGAAGAAGGTGTCGGGGGGCGCTTCTTCCTGGATGATGCCTTCGTCGATGAAGATGATGCGGCTGGCGGCTTCGGCGGCGAAGGCCATTTCGTGGGTGACGGCGACCATGGTCATGCCGGCGGCGGCGAGGTCGCGCATGACGGCGAGGACTTCGCCGACGAGCTCTGGGTCGAGGGCGCTGGTGGCTTCGTCGAAGAGCATCAGGCGGGGCTGCATGGCGAGGGCGCGGGCGATGGCGACGCGCTGCTGCTGGCCGCCGGAGAGCTGGGCGGGGTAGGCGTCGAGCCTGGCCCCGAGGCCGACGCGTTCGAGGACGGCGACGGCGCGCTGGCGGGCCTCTTCGCGGGGAAGGCCGAGGACGTGGACGGGGGCTTCCATGACGTTGCCGAGGGCGGTGAGGTGGGGGAACAGGTTGAAGCGCTGGAAGACCATGCCGATGCGGGAGCGGATGCGGGCGATTTCGCGTTCGGGGGCTTCGACGAGGCGGCCGTTGCGCTCGCGGTAGCCGACGGGCTGGCCTTCGAAGAGGATGCGGCCGGCGTCGATGCGCTCGAGGTGGTTGATGCAGCGGAGGAGGGTGGACTTACCGGAGCCGGAGGGGCCGAGGATGGCGACGACTTCGCGCTCATGGACGTCGAGGGAGATGCCGCGGAGGACTTCGTGGCGGCCGAACCGCTTGTGGACGTTTTCGAGGCGGAGGAGCGGGGCGGGTGGCTCGGGGAGCATGGGGTCAGTCTCGCGCGCCGAAGGCGAGCCAGCGGCGGCGGGCGGATGGGCCGTAGCTGGCTGCGCCGTAGCGGTATTCGAGCCAGGACTGGAAGAGGGAGCCGAGGGTGGTGAGGATGAGGTACCAGCCGCTGGCGATGATGAGCCATTCGAAGTAGCGGAGGGTGGAGGAGTACTGGAGCTTGGCGACGAGGAAGAGCTCGCTGACGGAGATGAGGGAGACGAGGGAGGAGTTTTTGAGCATGGCGATGAATTCGTTGCCGGTTGGGGGGATGATGACGCGGAGGGCCTGGGGGAGGATGATGCGGCGCATGGCGAGGCGGTAGGTCATGCCGAGGGAGCGGGCGGCTTCGAGCTGGCCCGGGTCGACGGACTGGATGCCCGCGCGGACGATCTCGGTCATGTAGGCGCCTTCGTTGATGGCGAGCGCGAGGATGCCGGTCTGGACGGGGGAGAGCTGGCCATCCCATGGGGCCCAGGAGGGCCAGGCCTGGGGGAGAGCGAAGTACCAGAAGACGACTTGGACGAGGAGCGGGGTGCCGCGAAAGAACCAGATGTAGGCGAGGGCGAGGGCGCGGATGGGCGGGGCGTGGGCGACGCGGGCGAGGGCGAAGAGGGTGCCGAGTGCGATCCCGAGGGCCATGCCGATGACCGACAGCTGGAGGGTCATCCAGACGCCGCGGAGGACGATTTCGGAGAAGAAGTTCTCGGCGATGTACGTCCAGCTGACGGCGAGGACGGGCACAGGGGGCTCCTGGGGGTGGGCGGGGGCGGCCCGGGGGCTACTTCAAGGCGCCGGCTTCGAGGCCCCAGTACCCGAGAATGGCGCTGTATTGGCCCTTTTGCTTCATGGCGGCGAGGGCTGCCTGGAGGGCATCGCGCACTTCGGTGTCGTCTTTGCGGACGGCGATGCCGTAGGGACCGGTGTTGTACTGTTCGCCGACGACCTCGGTGCCTTTGACCTGGCGGGCGCCGTAAGCGGCGACGGGGTAGTCCATGAGGGCGGCGTCGGCGCGGCCGGAGGCGACGGCCTGGATGGTGTCGGTGTTCTGCTCGAAGGTCGTGACCTTGATCTTGTCCGAGCACTTTGCGTTTTGTTCTTCGGCCTCGTCGATTTGCACCGTTCCGACCTGGATGGCGACGGTCTTGCCGCAGAGGTCGGCGATGGACTTGATGCCGCCGGGGTTGCCTTCTTTCACGAGGATGCCGGAACCGGCGACGAGGTATTCGACGAAGTCGACCTGCTGCTTCCGCTCGTCGGTTACGCTCATGGAGGACATGATGACGTCGGCCTTTTTGCTCGTGAGCGCGGGGATGATGGCATCGAAGGAGGTGTTCTGGACGTCGAGGCTGACGCCCCAGGCTTCGGCGATGCAGCGGGCCAGGTCGATATCGGCGCCGATGGCTTCGTTGGAGCCGGCGCGGACGAATTCCATGGGTGCGTAGCTGAGGTCGCTGGCGACGACGAATTTGCCGGCGGATTTGATGCGGGCCGGGGCGGAGACGCCGAGGTCTTTGCAGGAGACGTCGGCGCGGACAAGCTCGCCGCTGCTGCCGCCGGAGCCGTCGTCGTCATCGTCGCCGCCGCATGCGGCGAGGACGAGCGCGGTGGCAGCGAGGGTCGCGAGGATTGCGGTGAGGGCGGTTCGGCGGAGCACGGGTGTCACTCCTGTCGGAATTCTGGGGAACTATGGCATGGATGCCAGCCGAGGGGAAGGCAGCCGGGTTGGAGGTTGGGCGGGGGTGGTTGGTACCATGCGGGCTTTGGGAACCGGGTACAGGGAGTGTGTTGATGCCAGCGACGGCGATTACGGTACGGGTGCCTGCGACGAGCGCGAACCTCGGTGCGGGGTTCGATTGCCTGGGGCTGGCGCTCGACATGTTCGCTTCGGTGACGGTGACGTTCTGTGAGGCGGAGCAGCCGCCGACGGAGGACGTTGGGGAGAAGATGGTGCTCTCGGCGGTGCGGCATGCGTACCAGCGGCTGGGGAAACCGATGCCTGGGGTACGGGCGCGGTACCAGGTGGCGATTCCGCTGGGGCGGGGGCTGGGGGCGAGCGCGGTGGCGCGGGTGGCGGGCCTGCTGGCCGTGAATGAGTTCGAGCGCGGGGCGTTCGATGAGCAGGCGCTCCTGGACATGGCGAGCGAGCTCGAGGGGCACGGGGACAACGCGTGCCCGGCGCTGTTCGGGGGGCTGCAGGTCTGCGTGCGGGGGGCGGACGGCCACTATGTGCGGGCGGCTTCGCGGTTCCCGGCGAATGCGCAGATTGCGCTGCTCATCCCGGAGCACTCGATGCCGACGAAGGAGGCACGGAAAGCGCTGCCGGAGAGCTATTCGAAGGCGGATACGGTGCACAACATCGGGCGGGCGGCGCTGTTCGTCGCGGCGATGGCGTCGGGCAGGCTGGAGGTGCTGGCCGAGGCGACGGACGACCGGGTGCACCAGCGGCAGCGGGCGGCGCTGTTTCCGCCGCTGTTCGACATTTTTGCGGCGGCGCGGCAGGCGGGCGCGTACGCGGCGTGGCTAAGCGGCGCGGGGAGCTCGGTGGCGGCGGTCTGCCCGGAGGAGCCGGCGCGCGCGGTCGCACAGGCGATGCTGGCGGCGTCGAAGGGGGCGGGGTACGACGGGCGCGCGCTGGTGACGCGGATCGCGAAGGAGGGGGCGACGGTTTCGCGGGTGGAGCTCGTGGAGGAGTGATGCGGATTCGCGCGGCCGGGCCGGCGGACCTCGATGTGATCGTCGAGCTCATCCGGGCGCTGGCTGAGTACGAGCGCGAGCCGGATGCGGTGCGGCTCGACCGCGATGTGCTGGCGGAGCACCTGTTCGGGCCGCGGCCGTATGCGGAGGTGCTGCTGGCCGAGGATGGGGAGGGGGTGCAGGGGTTCGCACTGTTCTTCCATAACTTCAGCACGTGGGAGGGGCGGCCCGGCATCTACCTCGAGGACCTCTTCGTGCGGCCGGGCGCGCGGGGGCGCGGCTACGGGCGGGCGCTGCTCGCCCGACTGGCGGCGCTGGCGGTGGAGCGGGGGTGTGCGCGGCTGGAGTGGTCGGTGCTCGATTGGAATGAGCCGGCGATTGGCTTCTACCGGGCGCTGGGGGCGCGGGCGATGGCGGAGTGGACGACGTATCGGCTGGACGGGCCGGCGCTGCGGCGGCTGGCGGATGAGGGAACGCCCGGGGACGAGTAGGGGGAACGACGGAGTGACGGGAGCGGGAAACGTTGGTTTGGTGGCGTGACACGGTGGTATAGTGGCCGCTGGTGCCGGCGGGGTCCTGGCAGCGATGTTGCCGGGGGCACTGTGACGCCTCCCCGTGACCAACTCTGTGAGCTGGAGGACGGTCGCCCTTGACCGAGCCACTCCAGGTTGGCCAGTTCGCGATCGTGGATCACGAACCGGTCGACCGGGGGCCGAACGCCGGGGTATTCATCGGCCGGGGCCCCGCTGACGACCGCGTGGAGCTGTACATCGTTGCCGAGGGCACGACGCCCGCGGGCGAGGCGTTTGCCGGGCACGTGGTCTCGGCGATGGGGCAGGCGCTGCCCGGGCTGGACATGAGCCTGACGGGCATGCTGCGGAGGCTGTTCGCGGAAGCGGAGCGGGTGGTGCTCGATTGGAACCGGAAGAGCATCGCGCAGCACCGGGTGGCGCTGGGTATCAGCTGCCTCGTGCGGCGCGGGGGGCAGGTGGTGCTGGGACAGGCGGGGCCGGCAGCGGCGGTGGCAGTGCACGGGGGCGACGCGGCGGTGCTTCGCCCGGAGCCGCCGTTCGACCAGCCGGTGGGGAACGGTAAGGGCGCGGGGCCGCTGCTGCGCAGGCTCCCGTTCGCGGCGGGCGACCGGGTGCTGCTGCTTTCGACGCCGGCGCTCGGTGAGGTGGATGAGGAGCTGCTGCGGGGGATTGCGGGGCTCCCCCTGGAGCAGGTGCTGCCCGACCTGTATCGGCGGGTCCAGCATCTCCGGCACCAGACGGTGGTCCTGGCGGCGCTCCCGGCGCGGGCGGCGGAGGGACCCGGGGAACAGGAGGGCACGAGCGAGGGTGCGGCGGGGGAACCGGTCATCGGGGCGGACGACGCGGGGGGGCCGGTGAGGGAGGCGCGACAGTATCAGCCGAGCCTGTTCGTGGCTGATGATCACGAAGCGGATGTCGTGCACGCGCGGCAGGAGCTGGAGCGGGTGACGCCGCGGGTACTGCCGGTGCCCATCGCCCCGGCGCGGGGGGAAGCGGAGGCGCGGGAGGCGCCGCTGGCGGCGGCGGTTGGGGAGGGGCGGGCGCGGCTCGCGCGGGTGGTGGAGGAGAGCCGAGCGCGTGCGGACCGGGCGAGGGCGGCGCTGGGGAGCGCGGCGGCCATGGCGCCGCACGGCACCCCGGGGGCTGCGCCGGTTTCAGCGACGGCGGGCGGCCTGCCGCCACGGAGGAATCCGCGGGCGGAGAGCTTCACGCGGAGCCTTGCCCCGGCCGAGGGCCCGAAGCCGGGACCGGCACGCGAGGCGGCCGACCTTCCGCTGGTGGATGAGCTTGCGGCGGCGCGCCGGGCGCGGCCGAGCGGTTCGTTGCCCGCGCCGGCTGCGGTCGAGCGGGAGGCAGGGCTGGCCGCGGGGAGCGGTTCGCTCGTGCGGGTGCGGTCGTCGATGGGGAGGCGGTGGCGGGGGTCGGGAGCGCTGGACCGGCCGCGGCTGGGGAGTTACGCGCTGCCGCCGACGTGGGCGGTGATCATGGCGGGGCTGGCGGTGCTGCTCGTGCTGGTCGGGATTGTGACGGTGCCGTCGATGCTGCAGGGGGACCCGGGCGCAGAGTACGGCAATTTGCTGAATGGTGCGGCCCAGAAGCTGGCGGTGGCGCGGGTGGTAGAGGACCCGGCGCAGCGGCGGCAGGCGCTGGTGGAGGCGCAGGCGCTGCTGCTGAAGGCGCGGGAGGTGCAGCCCGGGGACACGCAGGCGGAGGTGCTGTTCAACGAGGTTGCGGGAGCGCTGAACGAGATGGACCGGGTGGTGGAGCCGGCGGCCGTGGAGGTGGTGGCAGCGCTGGACCGGTTCGGGGAGCGGCCGGTGGCGCCGTCGCGGATGGCGGCAGGGGCGGAGCACGTATATCTGCTGGATGCTGCGACGCCGCAGGTGATCGAAGTGACGCTTGCCGATGGCTCAGCGCGAGCGGTGTATGCGGAGGATTCGCAGGCGCAGCGGGGGCGGCCGGTGGCGATCGCGGTGCTGGATGCGAATGACCGGGGTGTGCCGGCGCTGCTGATTGTGGACCACGAGAATCGGCTGTGGGCGTGGGAGAACGGGCAGCTGGGTGTGCTGGCGTTCAATGCGCCGGAGGGGCTGAGCGTGACCGATATTGCGGTGCGGGGGCGGGACCTGTATGTGCTGGATGCGGGGCACCGGGTGGTGTACCGGTATGCGCAGGAGCGCGAGGGCTTCCCGAACCCGCCGGTGAAGGTGCTGGAGACGGCCGACCTTGCGAACGCGCGGCGGCTGTTCGTGGATACGGAGGTCCTGACGGCGGATGCGGACGGGACGCTGCATCGGTTCATCGGGGGCGGCGTGGCGCTGACATTGGCGCAGGCGGGCATCGACCGGAAGCTGGTGGCGCCGGAGACGCCGCAGGCGCTCTCGGATGCGGAGGTGGCGGTGCTGGACCCGGCGAACAGCCGGGTGGTGGTGCTGCTGCGCGACGGGGCGTTCGAGCGGCAGTACCGCCACCCGGACTTCGAGGGGGCGCGGGCGTTTGCGGTGCGGGGGTCGGAGGCGTACATCCTGAGCGGCGGGGCCCTGCGGCGCATCACCTGGTAGCCAGGCAGGGGACACCCGGGGAAGGGAGAAGGGGGCGCGCGGACTCGTGACGGCCCAATTCGCGCGTGGCATACTGATTCTGCAGTGCAGGAGACCGGTTTCGCCGGAATGGGAGATTTGCAAGCTTCGGACGGGCGCCCGGCGCAGCCGGTGACGCGCGGGCTTCGGCGGTGGGTGTTCGTGGGGCTGGGGAGCCTGCTGGTGGGGATCGGGGTGCTGGGGATTTTCCTGCCGCTGCTGCCTTCGACGGTTTTCTTCCTTGGCGCGGCGGGGCTGTACGGGAAGAGCTCGCCGGGAGCCCATCGGTGGCTGACGACGAATCGGTGGTTCGGGCGCCACCTGCGCACCTACAAGGAGGAGCGGGGGGCCACGCTCGGCGCGAAGGCGTGGTCGATCGGGACGCTGTGGGTGGGCATCGGCTTCAGCGAGTACTTCATCGACCTCGCCTGGGTGCAGCTGCTGCTCGTGGCCATTGGGGTTGCGGTGACGATTCACCTCGTGACGCTGCGAACGGTCCGGCGCTAGGGCGCGGGCGCGGGTTCGCGGGCGGCGCGCTGGAAATCGGCGAGGAGGAGGTCCATGTCTTCCTGCGGGATTTCGTGGAGGTTGCCCTGGTAGGCGAGGGTCCAGTTTGCGCGGGGCCAGCGCTGCGTCCAGGTGAACCGGTCGTGGTAGGGCTCGGCATCGAGCCAGCGCTCTTCGGGGAGGACGACGAGGGGTTCGATGGGGGCGCGGTAGGGGTAGAGTTCGTCGGGCTTTTTCGCGCTTTGCCAGATGCGGGTGTGTTCTTCGACGACGGGCCCGGTGACGCGGCAGATGGCGGCGAACTGTTTCTTGCCGGAGACGTAGAAGGCGAGCAGGTCGCCGGGCTCGATGGCGGCGGCCATCTTGCGGCGGGTGCTCTTGAAGCCGTGGCGGGTGAAGCCGAGGGCGCGGGTTGTCGCGAAAATCTCGGGTGAGCCGACGACGATCCAGTTGCGCGGCATTCAGGCCTCCGGCGCGGAAATGGGCAGCGGCGGCTGCCAGCTGCCAGTGTACCCGCGGATGAGGACATCGGGCGGGAGGGGTGTGATTTCGACGGGGTCGAGGTGGACGGGAGGGAGCCCGGAGCCGGGCGGGAGGAGCGGGATGCCGGCTGGCCCGAGGATGCGCGGCGTGACGTAGGCGTGGATTTCGTCGACGAGGTTGTCGGCGAGGAAGGAGGCGTGGACGGTGGGGCCGCCTTCGACGATGAGGGACTGGATGTTGCGCTGGCCGAGTGCGCGGAGGAGCTGGTGGAGCTCGAGCCGGCCGGCTGTGTGTTCGAGCTCGAGGATGGTTGCGCCGCGGGCGCGCAGGGCTTCGCGCCATGCGGGCGCTGAGCCCTGTGCGGTGGCGACGATGACGGGTGCGCCGGGGTGGAAGACGCGTGCTTCGGGGTCGATGCGTCCGCGCGCGTCGAGGACGATGCGGGCGGGCTGGCGTTGGGCGGGCGTTCCGCCCGGGCGGGCGGTGAGCGCGGGGTCGTCGGCGAGGATGGTTCCGCTGCCGACGAGGATGGCATCGACCCAGTCGCGGTCGCGGTGGGCGCGGGCGACGGCGGCTTCGCCGGTGAGCCAGGTGATGCCTGCGGCCGGTGCACCGACGGCGCCATCGAGGCTGACGGCGAACTTTGCGATGACGTAGGGGATGCCGAGCTGGCGCCACTTGAGGTAGGGGCGGAGGAGGTCGGCAACGGCCTCGGCGCCGTCGCCGATTTCGACGTCGACGCCGGCTGCGCGGAGGCGCTGGATGCCGGGGCCGCCAACGTGCGGGTCGAGGAGGGCGACGACGACGCGTCGGACGCCGGCGGCGATGATGGCTTCGGAGCAGGGGGGCGTGCGCTTGCCGGGGAAGGGGACGCAGGGTTCGAGGGTGCAGTACAGCGTTGCGCCGCGGGCATCGGGGCCGGCTGCGGCGAGCGCTGCGGCTTCGGCGTGTGGGCCGCCGTAGGGGGCCGTGGCGCCGCGGGCGATGACCCGGCCGTCGCGGACGACCACGGCTCCGACCCATGGGTTTGGCGAGGTACGGCCGCGGACGGCGGCGGCGAGCTGGATGGCCTCGTGCATGAAGGGGGAGGGCTGGCCCATGGCTGGAGGGTACTGGAGGGCGCGGGAATGTGCGTGCGGGGCGCCTGACGGGCGCCCCGCGCGAGCCTGGCGGCAGCCATGCCCTGCCGCCGAAGCGTTAATTGGGCCGGAGGAACCAGCTCCCGGCGATGGTTGCGAAGCGGCTCGGCTGCTCGAGGTTGATGAGATGGCCGGCATCGAGGACGGTCTTTGCTTCGCTGCCGCGGATGTGAGACTTCCAGATAGGGATGTAGGCGGGGGGAACGATACGGTCGCCGGCGGCGCCGACGAGGATGGTGGGGGCGGTGATGCGAGGCAGCCGCTTGATGACGCCGGTATCGGGAATTGGCCAGAGGAACTTCGCGGCGGCTTTGAGGTCCTTCATTTCCTGGACGTAGTTTTCGAGGGGGTCGGCGGTGCCGTCGCGGAGGATGAGGTTTTCCCGCCGGGCAGGGTCGGCGAAGAGCACTTCGGTGGCGCGGAGGGGGTTCTGGGCGAAGGGGTCTTCGCCTTTGATGTCGTCGTCCCAGATGCCGATGGGAGTGAAGAGGGCGAGTCGGCGGACGCGGTCGGGGCGGATTGCGGCGAGCTCGGCGGCGATCCAGGCGCCGATGGAGTGACCGACGATGTGGACGGTGTCGAGGCCGAGGCCGTCGAGGAAGTCGGTGTAGTGGAGGACGAGGTCGAGGCCGGATTCGACTTCCTCGAGGCCCTGGGAGGGGCCCCAGCCGGGGTGATAGGGTGCGAAGACTTCGAAGCGGGTTGCGAGCTCGGCGATTGCGGGCTCCCATCCCTGGAGGCCGGCGAGGTGGTGGAGGTAGAGGACGGGTTCGCCGGCGCCGCCGCGGAAGAAGTGGACCGGTGCGCTGCCCGGGCGGAGGGTGATGGTGAGCTGTTCCATGGAGCGGCTCCTGCTCTGGGGTGTTCAGGCGTTGACGTGCTGGCGGATGGGGCGCGGCTCGGCCATGAGGTGCGCGGGGAGGGGCTTCGGCGACCAGTGGTCCTCGTAGCCCTGCCAGAGGTGGCGGAGCCGGGGGATGACCTTTTCGGCGAAGAGACGGGTGCTTTTTTCGCACTTTTCGCGGGGCATGTCGCCGATGTGGAGGAGGCAGAAGACGTGACCGACGCGGAGAGAGGTGATGAGGTGCTCCATCTGTTCGGTGACCTGGTCGGGGTTGCCGGCGACGAGGAAGCCTTCGTCGACGCACTGGCGGTAGGACTTGCCGACGGCGCCGCCCGAGGAGACGCCGGCGACCTGTGCCTTGAGGCCGGCGCGAATGGTGGCTTCGGTGCGGTAGCCGGGGGCATCGGCAAAGCCGGGGTAGATGTGGAGGCAGCGCTCGAAGAAGTATTTGGCGTGCTGGAAGTAGCTTTCTTCGGCTTCGGCGTCGGTTTCTGCGACGATGATTTGCTGGGCGAAGGATGCCTGGTACGGGTTGAAGGGGAGGCCGAGGGCTTCGACGCGCTCGTGGAAGCCGTTCATGAGCTGGGCGGCTCGTTTGAAGCCGGAGAAGCTGAGGTAGGAGTAGTTGTAACCGCGCTCGGCGCAGAAGTCCCAGGTTTCGATGGAGCCGCCGCCGGGGATCCAGATGGGGGGATGGGGTTTCTGGATGGGGCGGGGCCAGATGTTGACGTAGCGGAGTTTGTTGAAGCGGCCGTTCCAGGCGAAGACGTTGGGGTCCGTCCATGCGCGGATGATGAGGTCGTGATTCTCCTGGTAGCGCTCGCGGAGGGTGGCGGGGTTGGCGCCGAAGGCGTAGTTGGTGTCCATGGAGGTGCCGACGGGGAATCCGGCGATGAGCCGCCCGCCGGAGATGACATCGAGCATGGCCATCTCCTCGGCGACGCGGGTTGGCGGGTTGTAGAGGGCGATGGACATGCCGAGGAGGACGATGGAGACGTCGCGGGTGCGGCGCGCGAGGGTGGCGGCCATGAGGGCGGGGGATGGCATGAGGCCGTAGGCGTTGGCGTGGTGTTCGTTGACGCCGATGCCGTCGAAGCCGAGCTCTGCGGCGAATTCGAGGAGGTCGAGGTAGTCGTGGTAGATGCGGTGGCCTTTGACGGGGTCGTAGAGGCGGGAGTCGACGTCGACCCAGACGCTGCGGTGTTTCTGCCGGAAGTCGTCCGGCAGGTAGGGGTAGGGCATGAGGTTGAACCAGTGGAACTTCATGCCGCGCGCCTCCCGTGGCGAGTTGTTTTGCGGGAGGCTAAGTTCTGCGGGTGGTGATGGTGACGTCCGAACGGGCCTCACGCGCGGGCCGTTGGGCTATTCCTCGGGGGAGGCTTCGTAGGTGCAGAGGGGGTCGCCGGCGAGGCGATGTTCGGTGCGGGTAATGGTCATTCCGGGGAGGACGGCGCGGAGGACAGCGCATTCGGCGTCGCAGACTTCGGGGACGTCGACGGCGAGGCGGAGGAGGGGGCAGTGGCGAAGGACGATGCGCGCGGTGCCGCCTTCGGCGATTTCGAGCCTGGGGAAGTAGCCGTACCGTTCGAGGAGCTCGAGGACGCTGGCGAGGCGGCCGTGGTGGGGATTGGCGGCGAGGTGGAGCTCGGCGAGCTCGACCTGGCCATCGACGACGCGGGAGAGTACGCGCTGGAGGAGCTCGGGGGATTCGCTGCGGATGGCGGTGATGAGTGCGACGGCGATGTCGGCGTACTGCTGGGGGAAGAGGCTTTCGCCGCGCGGGGTGAGGCGGAAGACGTGGCGGGGGCGGCCGGGGCCTTCGCGGACTTTGGTGAAGGTGACGAGGCCCTGGGTTTCGAGGGAGAGGAGGTGCTGGCGGACGGCACCGGGGGAGAGGTAGGTCTCGCGGGCGAGCTGGTCGGTTGTGGCTTCGCCGAGTGCCTTGATGGCCATGATGAGCGCCTGCCGGGTGGGGGTCAGGTACTCGAGGCTGCCGCCGTGTGGCGTGTCGCTCCCCAACACGGGGGCAACGATACCGTCACGATGCACATAGCGCGAATGCGTAGAGGTTTTCGAATTGAATTAGCGGAAACTTTGGAGGAGAAAGGTGCAGGCGGGGGAGCCCTGGGCGCGGGAGCAGGCGCGTTCGATGCGGCCGCCGGGGAGGGCGACCTGGAAGATGCGCTCTTCGATGGCGCAGACTTCGGGGTGCTCGCGGGCGACCTCGATGAAGGGGCAGTGGCGGAGGGTGAGGCGCCACTTGGAGCCGGGAATGGTCTCGAGGAGGGGGTAGTAGCCGAGCTGTTCGAGTGCGCGGGTGAGCTGTTCGACGCGGCCCGCCGGGGTTGGGGCGTCGAAGGTTTCGGCAGCCTGGCGGAGGCGGGCTCCGACGAGGGAGCGGAAGAGGGGGCGGCGGATGGCGGGGTCGCGCTCGGCGGCTTCGAGGAGCCAGTTGGCGATGCGGGCGTACCCCTGCGGGAAGAGGGATTCGGCGCGAGGGGTGAGGGCGTAGCGGTTGCGGGGACGGCCGGGGCCTTCGGGTTTGCGGCTGATGGCGACGAGCCCGAGGCGGGCGAGCCCGGCGAGGTGGGCGCGGACGGCGGGGACGGAGAGGAAGGCGACCTGCGAGAGGGACTCGGCATCGGTTTCGCCGAGCTGTTTGAGGCCGAGGAGGAGGAGCCGGCGTGCCGGGGGCAGGAGTTCGAGCTGGGGGGTGAGTGTTTCGGTCATGGAAGGAATCGATTGGAGGGTACGGAGAAACCATGGGGATGGGTGAGGGCCATTCGGCCCTGTGGAGGTGGGCCGGCCGGCGGTGGGGATGGGGGAAGCGTGAGCACCGCAAACCGCCGGCCGGCGCGCGGAGCGGGCGGGTCAGGCCGCTGCGGCCGAGACCGCCGGGCGGAGCGCGAAGGTTTCCCCGCGGGAGTTATGGGCGAGGGTTCCAAAGCGGAGGATGAACGCGGCGAGGTCCGCGGTGGTGCTGGCGAGGGACTGGGTTTCGCGCGCGATTTCAGAAACTTGCGCTGCGATTTCTTCGACGCTGGCGGAGACCTGCTGGCTGGCGGCCGCGGATTGCTGTGCTACGGCCGAGGCATCGGTGACGGCGTTGCGGACGCGGTCGGCGGCCGAGGTCATCTCTGCGGCGCGTTCGGCGGACTCTCGTGCGAGGTTTGCCACCCGTTCGAGGATGTTGACGAGGGTTCCGACGCTATCTTCAACGCTGCCGGCGGCTTCTTCGATGTGGGCGATTTCCTGGCGAACGGCAGTTGCACCCTGGAGGATGCGGGCGAGGGCTGCACCAGCGCGTTCTGCGCGACCCGCGCCTTCTTCGACGTTTGCGATGGACGTTTCCATGGCTTTGACGGCGCGCTGCGTGCCGCCCTGGACGCGAGCGATCAGGTCCGCAATCTCCTTGGTGGCCACGGCCGTGCGCTCGGCGAGGGAGCGCACATTTTCGGCAACGACGGCAAAGCCCCTGCCCTGTTCGCCGGCCCGGGCGGCCTCGATGGCGGCGTTGAGGGCGAGGAGGTTGGTCTGGGAGGCGATGTCGTCGATGACCTGGACGATGGCCCCGATCTGGGCGCCCTGCTGACCAAGGTCCTGCACTTCGTCGGCCGTGCGGCGGACCGTGTCGCGAATCGCCCCCATGGCCTCGACGGTCTGCTGCACGGCTTCGGCGCCGTCTCGCGCCTCGGCGATGGCAGCGTCCCCGCGTTCGCTGGCGATGGCGGCGGCGTCCCGAGCGCGCTGCAGGGCATGGCGAACGGCATCGGTGGCTTTCAGGGCCTCGTCGAGCGCGGCAGACTGCTCGCTGGCTCCGCGTGCGACCGACGCGCTTGCTGCGCCCAGCGCGTCGATCTCCCCGTTCAGGGCCGCCATGGTGGACGTCTGACTGGCTGCGCCGCGGGCGACCTCGGAGACGGCCCCGGCGATTTCGCGGGCGGCGAGGTCGACCTGACCGATGTTCTGTCCAAGGTTCTGGAGAGGCTGCCCAAGCGTGTCGTAGATGTCGACGAGCTTTTCAAGCACGCCTTCGCTGATGAAGGTCTCGACGGCGAGGGAGGCGTCGAGGATGAAGGCCTTCATGAGTGCTGCGATGGTCTCGGCGAGGTCTTCGCCTTTGAGCTTGCGGGCGAGGAGGGGGAAGAGGAGCTCGCCGTAGGTGCCGTAGTTGCCGACGTTCCAGCGGGGCTCGATCTGGAGGCGGGCGTGGGCAGCCCCAACGCGGAGACGATGCTCGAAGTACTCGTCGTCGAAGCGGGCGTCGAGAAGGCGAAGCAGGTAGTCGAGCTGGGCCGCCTCGAGGCGGGACCGGTTGGAACCCGCCTTACTGACGATGCGCTGCCACTCGGGGAAGGCGGACGCGTGGTCGTAGAAGCGGCGGACGATGTCCTCGGCATGGGGACGGAGCACCGCGGCTGCGCGGCGAATGGCAGCTGCCTCGCGCTCGGAGATGCCGACCCAGCGGAGGCGGAGGGCCTGGTCGGCACGGTCGATGTGGAGACGTTCGGTGTATCGGCTGGACATGCGGTCACCCCTGGGGCTGGCGTGCCGAAACAGTGGATCGTTCGGCCTTGACCAATCCAGCACGAGGTCAGGGCACTTAACATCGGGCAGTACCCCTATTGGATGGTTGTTGCAATAACTCTGTGGACTATTGAAAAAACGCGCGTTCTGCTGGTTGAACATTGAAAAAATGCAAGAACCTGGACACCGGGGAAAACCCTGATGGTCACCGGGCTGCAATGAGCTAGGATGCGGCGTGCGAATGGATGGTGATGCCATGCCGCACTACGTGCACGTTTCCGATGGTGCGCACAGCTGGCAGGAATCTGCAGTTGCGGGTTCGCCTGACGGCGTGTTGCTGGTCGATGAGGCGGGCCGCATCGTGCACATGAATGCTGCGGCGGAGCGCATCTTTCGAGTCCGTGCCGGGGAGATGGAGGGGCGAAGCGTGCAGGAGTTCGTCCCGTCCCGCTTCCGCGATTGGCATGCCGGCCAGATGCTGGAGTTCGTCGAGACCGCGATAAGCCCGCGCGAGATGGCTGACCGAGACCCGGTTCCGGCGGTGCGTGCCGACGGCAACGAGTTCATGGCCGAGATTGCGCTGATCCCCGTATCCAGCGACGGAGGCCGAGGCACGGTATGCATCGTGCGGGACGTGACGAGACGGCTCGAGCTGGAGGCAGCCCTTCGGCAGGCAGAGAAGCTCGAGAGCCTGAGGATGCTCTCCGCCGGGCTGGCGCACGATTTCAACAACATCCTCTCGGTCATCGTCGGGAACGCAGATTTTGCGCGTCAGTTCGCCGAGGAGGGGTCGCCGCTGCGGCTGGCGCTGCACGATATCCGGGAGGCGGCGCTCCAGGCGGCAGGGATGGTACAGCAGATGATGCGGTTCGCCGGGGCGGATACTACGGCCCGGGAGCTGCTCGACCTCGGCACCGTGGTCAGTGAGACGCTTCAGCTGCTGCGCGGCGCGCTGGGGTCCGCGGTCGCCGTCCGGCTGGACCTGCCGCGGGAGGCGGTCATCGTCGCCGCAGACCCTGTCGGCATGCGGCAGGTGGTGATGAACCTTCTCATGAACGCCTCCGAGGCGATGGCGGAGGGGGGCGGGACGCTGACGGTCCGGTTGAGGCGGGAGCGGGTGACGGAGGCGTACCTGGCGGCGTGCCGGCGCGGCACCTGCCACGGCTGTTCGAGGGCGGAGCCTGGCGATTACGCGGTGGTCGAGGTGGCGGATACCGGGAAGGGGATGGATGCCCAGACGAGGGAGCGGATCTTCGACCCGTTTTTCAGCACGAAGTTCACGGGGCGGGGGCTGGGGCTGGCGGCGGTGTTGGGGGTCGTGGAGGCGCACCGCGGGGCGATCCACGTGGAGAGCGAGCCGGGCCGAGGCACGACCTTTCGCGTGCTGCTGCCGGGGCGGTGACGGCCCGCCGGCACGGAGGGGCCGTTGCATGCGAACGCCTGTTCTGCTAGGGTGCGCGGGTGGTGCGGTTCGTGCACAGCTCGGACTGGCAGCTGGGGATGACCCGGCACTTCCTTGGACCGGAGGCGCAGGCGCAGTTCGGTGCGGCGCGCATCGAGGCGATCGAGCGCATCGGGCAGGTGGCGCGGGACGAGGGGGCGGCTTTCGTGGTGGTGGCGGGGGATGTGTTCGAGACGAACCTGGTCCCGGGGGAGGTGGTGCGGCGTGCGCTGGACGCGATGAGTGAGGCGGGGGTGCCGTTCTATCTCCTGCCGGGGAACCATGATGCGCTCTCGCCGGGTTCGGTGTACGAGTCAGAGCGATTCGTTCGCCGGAAGCCACCAAACGTGCACCTGCTGGGGCCCGAGCCGCTGGAGGCAGCTCCCGGGACGTGGGTGGCGGGGGTGCCGTGGCGTTCGAAGCAGGCCCCGGGTGCGGACGCGGTGGAGGCGGCGGCACGGGCGCTGGCGGCACGGGCCGGCGAACGGGTACTGGTGCTGCACGGCCAGGTGGAGCGGGCGCCGGATGCTGCGGTGACGCTCGAGCGGGCACTGGTCGAACGGCTGATTGATGCCTGCGGGCTGGGGTACGTGGCGCTGGGCGACCGTCATTCGGCGACGGATGTCGGGCTCGGCGGGCGGGCCTGGTATTCGGGGTCGCCGGAGGCGACAGATTACGACGAGGTGAACCCGGGAAAGGCGCTCGTGGTGGACCTCGAAGGGGGGCGGTGCGGGGTGCGGGAGGTGCAGGTTGGGCGGTGGCGGTTCGTGGAGCGGGCGATTGAGGTGCACGACGAGGAGGGGCTGCGGGCTGCGGTCGCGGAGCTGGAGCGGCTCCCGGAGCGGCGGCGAACGATTTTGCGGCTGCGGGTGAGCGGGACTGGCGGGCCGGAGCTGCTCGCGGCGGTGGAGGCCGCGGTTGACGAACTGGGGCAGTCGTTTGCGGCGGTGGATGGATGGGAGCGCTACCGGTCGTTCGTCGTCCGCGCGGCGGGGGAGGGATGGGAATCGCTGGGGCTGACAGGATTCGCTGCTGAGGCGGCGAGGGAGCTGGACGGGCTGGCCACGGCGGACGGGCCGGAGGCGATGACAGCGGGGGATGCGCTGACGCTGCTCTTTCGGCTGGTGCGGGGGTCGGCGTGAGGTATCAGCGGCTGTTGGTACGGAACTTCCGAGGGGTTCGGGAGGCGGAGGTCACGTTCCCCGACGGGCGGCTGCTGGTCATCGAGGGGCCGAACGAAGCGGGGAAGAGCAGCCTCGTCGAGGCGATATGGCTGTTGTTCGACTACCCGGCGGAGTCGAACGCGGAGGAGGTGCGGTCGGTGCGGCCGGCGGGGCTGGACGCGGACCCGGAGGTGGAGCTGGAGTTTTCGCTGGGGGCGGTGCGGTGCCGGTACCGGAAGGTGTTTGGGCGGCGGGGGGTCACGGAGCTCGAGACGGTGGGCGAAGTGACGCGGCGGTTGACCGGGCGGGAAGCGCACGATGCTGCGAAGCAACTGCTGCGGGAGCGGGTAGACGAGGCGCTGCTGCGGGCGCTGCGGGTGCTGCAGGGGCAGAGCCTGCTGCCGCCGTCGGGGCTGGACGGCAGCCCGGGCCTGCAGCGGGCACTCGATGCGGGGGCGGCCGACACGGTTGGCGAGGGCATCTTCGAACGGGTGCGGGAGGCGTGCAGGCAGTACTGGACGGACAAGCGGTGGGCGGCGACGGGGGATTTGCGACAGGCGATGCTGGACCGCGACCAGGCGCGGGAGCTGGTGGAAAAGCTGGAACAGCGGGTGGCGAGGCTGGCCGCGCTGGAACAGCGGGTGGCGGAGCTGGAGCCGGAGCGCGACGGCCTGCGGGAGGAGGAAGCGCAGCTGAAGGCGCGGCTTGCGGAGCTGGCAGAGCAGCGGGCTGCCTTCGAGGAGGCACGGCGGGAGGCAGAGCTGGCCGAGCAGGCCGCGGAGACGGCCGGGGAGCGCCGCCGGCGGCTGGAGAGCGAGGTGCAGCAGCGGGAGGCGGCGCGCCGCGAGGCGGCGGCGCTCGAGCGGGAGGTGCGGGAGCTGGCAGGCGGAGCTGGCAGCGCGGCAGGCGGCAGCAACCGAGGCCCGGCAGCGGGCTGAGGCGGCCGCGCAGACGGCGAAACGGCGCGTGCTGCGCTGGCGGGGATCGAAGAGGCGGCGAAGCTCGCGGGGGATGACTACGCCTATCTGCAGGAGGAGCTGCAGCTCGCCCAGATGGAGGACCGGCTCCGGGCGCTGGACGAGGCGCTGGAGCGGCGGGAGGCCGCCCGCGCGTTCCTCGCGGCGTGCCGGGTCGACGGGCAGAAGCTCGAGGAGATCGAGCAGGCCGCAGATGCCGTGCGGCAGACCGAGGCCCAGATGCAGGCTGCGACGGCACAGGTGGAGGTGACGGGGCCCGACGGGGCAGCGGTGGTGGTCGACGGGGCGGAGCAGAGGCTTGGAGGGGAGCCGCTGCGGCTCGATGCGGCGGAGGAGCGGCGGATCGAGCTCCCGGGGGGCTTCGCGGTGGTCGTCCGGCCCTCGCGGAGCCAGGCCCTGCTGGAGGGGCGGCTGGCGGAGCGGCGGAGGCGACTCGAAGAGCTGCTCGGGGAGGCCGGCGCGGCGAGCGTGGAGGCGGCGCGGGAGCTCGAACAGCGGCGGCGGGATGCGGAACGGGACATCGCCGAGGCCGACCGCGCAGCGAAGCAGGCGCTGCGCGACCTGCCGGACCGGGAGGACCTTGCGGGGCGCATTGCGCGGACGCGGGAGCGGGTGGAGGGCTACCGGTCCGCGCATGCGGGGCGCCGGCTGCCGGCAACGCTCGAAGAAGCGCGGCGATTGAAGGCAGCCAGCGACGACGAGCGGGGCAGGGCCCAGCAGCAGGCGGAGGCTGCGGCGGCCGCGGCAGCGGGAGGCGGGGGAGGCGGCCGCGGCGGCGGAGCGGGAGCTGGCCGCCCTGGGGGCGCGGCTCGACGGGGCGAGGAAACAGCTCGACGGAGTGCGTCAGCAGCTAGCGACTGCGGAGCAGGCGCGGCCGCAGGCGGCGCTGGATGCCGACGTTGCGGCGGCGCGCGGGGAAGCGGAGCTGGCCGAGCAGCGGGCAGCGGCGGCCCGGCAGCGGGCGGAGGAGCTGGCCGGGGCCGCGCTGGAGGCGGAGGAGGCCGGCCGTAGGTTCGAGGCGGTGCAGCAGCGGCTGCGCAAGCTCGAAGAGGAGATGACGGAGGCTCGCGGGGCGCTCCGCCATGAAGGCGAGGGGAGCCTGCAGGCCGAGCTGGACGAGGCCCGGAGCCGTCTCGACCACGCGGAGGGGAAGCTGCTCCAGGTGCAGCGGCGCGCGGCAGCGGCGAAGCTGCTCTTCGAGACGCTGGAGCGGCACCGGAACGCTGCGCGAAGAATCTACGGGCCGCGGCTGGAGGAGCGGATTGCGGTGCTCGGCCGCCGCGTCTTCGGGGAGGAGTTCGCGATTCACCTCGATGACCGGCTGGCGCCCGCTGAGCGCACGCTGAACGGGCAGCGGCTGCCATTCGAACAGCTGAGCATCGGCGCGAAGGAGCAGGTGAGTGTGCTGTACCGTGCTGCATGCGCGGCTGCAGCGGCTGCCGACGGCGTGCCGCTGGTGCTGGACGATGCGCTGGGATGGAGCGACGAGTCGCGGCTGGAAGGGCTGGCGGGGATGCTGGCGGAGCTCGCGCGGGAGGTCCAGGTGGTGGTGCTCACCTGTCAGCCGGGGCGGTTTGGGGCCGTGCAGGATGCGGTGCGGGTGCGGATGGAGCATGGCGTGGCCGGTCCCGAAGCGGGGGCTGCAGGCGAGGGTTCGTAGCGGCGTTTGCGTGTGCCACTGAGACTCAGTATCGTGATGGGCGTAGCTGATACTTGCTCTCACGGGAGGCGGGGATGGCGACCGGATGGCGGAACCTTCTCGTTGCGGCAGCAGCGTTCGCGGCTGTCGTCGGCATTGCCGGGTGCGGCGGCGACGGCGCGGATGGGGAGGGCGTGCGGGTGGTGGCGACGACGACGCAGATCGGGGCGCTGGTGCGGGAGGTCGCGGGGGACCGCGTGCGGCTCGACGTGCTGCTGGATGCGGGGGCGGACGCGCACGATTACGAGCCCTCGCCGCAGGATTCGCGGAGGCTGCGGGAGGCGGACCTGGTGCTGAAGAACGGTATCGGGCTGGACGACTGGCTCGATGACCTGATTGCGGGCTCGGGGACCAGGGCGACCGTTGTGGTCGTGACCGAGGGCGTCGACGTCATCGCCGGTGACGACCATGGGCACGAGGACGAAGCGGCCGGGGATGACCATGCGCACGAGGAGGGCGACCCCCACGTGTGGCACGACCCGGCGAACGTGCAGGTGATGGTGACGAACATCGCCGAGGCGCTGGCGGGGGCGGACCCCGCGAATGCCGCGAGCTACCGGGCGGCTGCGGAGGCCTACCGGGCGAAGCTGGACGATGTTGACCGGCAGATCCGGGAGCTGTTTGCGCCGGTCCCGGAGGGGAACCGGAAGGTGGTGACGGAGCACGTGTCGCTGCAGTATTTCGCGCGGCGGTACGGGATAGCGGTGGTGGGGGCGATCGTGCCGACGACGTCGAAGGATGCGCAGCCCTCGGCGCAGGACCTTGCGCGGCTGACGGACGTGATACGGGAGGAGGGCGTCCGGGCCATCCTCGCGGAGGCGGAGGTGGACCCGAAGGTTGCGGAGCAGCTCGCGCGGGATACCGGGGTGCGGGTGGTGACGGGGCTGTATGCTGATTCGCTGGGGCCGGCCGGCAGCGGTGCCGACACGGTCGACGGCATGCTGCTGCACAATGCGCGGCTGATTGCGGAGGCACTGCGATAGCGAGCGAATCGGCGGATGCGACGGGGAACGGGGGCACGCTCGCGCTGCGGGACGTGGCGGTGCGGTATGGCCACAACCTCGCGCTGTGCGAGGTGACGGCGGAGGTGCCGGCAGGCTCCGTGGTGGGACTGATTGGGCCGAACGGTAGCGGCAAATCGACGCTGCTGAAGGCGGTGGCAGGTTCGGTACCGCTGGCAGGGGGGAGCGTGACGTTTGGGGGGAAGCCGCTGCGGGAGCTGGGGGGCAGGGTGGCCTACGTGCCGCAGCGGGAGGAGGTGAACTGGGGGTTCCCGGTCACGGCGCTGGACGTGGTGATGATGGGGCGGTACCGGGCGCTCGGATGGCTGCGGTGGCCGGGCCGGGCGGAGCGGCGGGCGGCGGAGGCGGCGCTCGCGACGCTGGGGCTCGAAGGGATGGCAGGCCGCCACATCAGCCAATTTTCGGGGGGACAGCAGCAGCGCATCTTCCTCGCGCGGGCGATGGTGCAGGAGCCGGTGCTGGTTCTGCTGGATGAACCGTTCACCGGGGTCGACGTGCAGAACCGGCGGGTGTTCCACGAGCAGGTCCGGCGGTTTGCGCGGGCGGGGGTGACGGTGCTGGTGGCGACCCACGACCTCGACGAGGTGCGGTCGACGACGACGCACGTGCTGCTGCTGAATCGGCGGATGGTGGCGTTTGGACGGACGGCGACGACGTTCACGCCGGCGAATCTGCGTGCAGCGTTCGGAGGGCAGGTGGCGGTATTCGAGCAGGTGCCGGTGTTCGAGGAGGCGCCATGAGCTGGTTCACGGAGCCGCTGCAGTACGGGTTCATGCAGCGGGCGATGCTGGAGGTGGTGATCATCGGCGCGCTGTGCGGGCTGGTGGGGTGCTTCGTGGTGGTGCGGGGTCTCGCGTTCATCGGGGATGCGCTGGCGCACGCGGTATTTCCCGGGGTCGTGCTGAGCTACATCGCGGGGCAGAGCATCCTCGTGGGGGCCTTCGGGTTTGGGACGCTGACGGCGCTCGGCATCGGGCTGCTGTCGCGGAGCCGGCGGGTGAGCGAGGACACGGCGATTGGGGTGATTTTCGCGGCGTTTTTCGCGCTGGGGGTGGTGATCCTGAGCAGGCAGGGCGGATTCCGGAGGGACCTCGGGTCGTTGCTCTTCGGGAACATTCTCGGGATTTCGACGCAGGACGTGGTGGTGACGGCGGTGATCGCGGGGGTGGTGGGGCTCATCGTAGCGGCCCTGCTGAAGGAGTTCACGCTGGCGGCGTTCGACCCCGTGATGGCGCGGACACTGGGGTACCCGGTGTTCGGGCTCGACCTGCTGCTGTTGCTGCTGGTGTCGGCGACGATCGTGGTGAGCCTGCAAACGGTGGGGAACATCCTGGTGCTGGCGCTGATCGTGACGCCGGCGGCGGCGGCGCGGCTCCTGACCGACCGGCTGCTGCGGATGATCGGGCTGAGCATGGGCATCGCGGCGGCTGCGGGGGTGAGCGGGCTGTACGTCTCGTACCACGCTGGGACGGCGGCGGGGGCGACGGTGGTGTTGTGCGCGACGGTGCTGTTCCTCGCGGCACTGGTGTTTGCGCCGAACCACGGGCTGCTGGCGGGGGTGATGCATCGGCGGCACGGGCGGCACCATGCGCATCATTACCACCCGGCGGGGGAGGAGCACGGCGGGGGGCAGGCGCGGTAGCGGACGGCCGGAGGGCGCGGTAGAGTTCGTGCGCGATTTCCTGCAGGAGAGCCCCTCATGTCCGTTGCAGACCATCCACATGCTGGCGACCGGCAGCTGACCGACGCCGAGATCATGGAGCTCCGCGAGCGCGTGAAGGCGTTCATGGCGGAGCACATCTATCCGAACGAGCCGTTCTTCCACGCGAACCACCCCCGGCAGTCGGCTGCGGGCCGGGAGAAGATGAAGGAGCTGCAGTCGATCACGAAGTCGCTGGGGATGTGGGCGCCGCACCTGCCCTCGGCGGCGGGCGGGATGGGCATCGGCTTCATGCCGTACGTGTACATGAACGAGATTCTCGGGCGGAGCCCGATTGCGCCGCTGGCGTTCGGCTCGCAGGCGCCGGACTCGGGCAACGCGGAGATCCTGTGGCAGTTCGGGACGCCGGAACAGCAGGAGAAGTTCATGAAGCCGCTGGTGGCCGGCGAGATCTGGTCGTGCTATTCGATGACGGAGCCGGAGGTTTCGGGCGCGGACCCGACGGGGCTGCGGACGACGGCGGTGCGGGACGGGGACGAGTGGGTGATCAACGGCCACAAGTGGTTCACGAGCCAGGCCGAGGGCGCGACGTTTGCGATCGTGATGTGTGCGACGGAGCTGGACCAGCCGCCGCACCGGCGGTTCACGCAGATTATCGTGCCGACGGATACGCCGGGCTTCGAGATTGTGCGGCCGGTGCCGGTGATGGGCGAAGTGGAGGGTTCGCACTGCGAAATCCGGTACACGAACGTGCGGGTACCGCTGACGAACGCGCTTGGGGAGCCGGGGAGCGGCTTCCGGATTGCGCAGAAGCGGCTTGGGCCGGGGCGGATTCACCACTGCATGCGCTGGCTGGGGCAGATGCAGCGGGCGTTCGAGCTGATGTGCGAGTACTCGCTGAAGCGCGAGGTGTTCGGCTCGACGCTCTCGGAGAAGCAGACGGTGCAGAACTGGATCGCGGATAGCTACGTGGAGATCCAGGCTGCGCGGGCGCTGACGCTCTCGGCGGCGAAGAAGATCGACCAGGGCGATGAGGCGCGGGTGGAGATCTCGGCGATCAAGTTCTTCGGCGCGCAAATCCTGCACAACGTAATCGACCGGGCGATCCAGGTTCATGGCGCACTCGGGGTTTCGGGGGATACGCCGCTGGAGTCGATGTACCGGAATGCGCGCGCTGCGCGGATTTACGACGGGCCGGATGAGACGCACCGGATGGTGGTTTCGCGACGGATTCTGCAGAGCTTCAAGGCGGGGAACGGCTGGGACTTCGGGCTCCAGTAACCCGCGCAGGAGACGCACGACGAGCGCCGGGGCCCGAGGGTCCCGGCGTTTCGTTGCAGCGGCGGGCCGAAATGGCGAGACTTCGGGGGAGCCGGAGGCCGGCGGCCCCGGCACGACTCCGCGGTGGGGGCGAACGATGGAACTGGAGGAACTTCGCGAGCGGCTCGTGCCGTTCGTGCGCGCAAAGCTGGAGGACCCGGACGCGCAGGTTGCGGACCTTCGCAAGGGGACGGGACACGCGGGGTTTTCGTATTTCTTCGACGCGGTGACGGGTGAAGGGGAACGGCGGGCGTATTTTCTTCGGCTGCCGCCGCCCGGGGTGAAGCTGGAGGGGACGGCAGACCTGATGCGGCAGGTGACGGCGGTCCGGGCGCTGGAGGGGACGGGGGTGCCGCATGCGCCGATGGTGTGGGCGGGGACGGAGCCGGAGTGGTTCGGCTCGCCGTACTTCGTGCAGCCGCGGCTGCCGGGCGACACGCTGAAGGACACGTACCCGGAGCGGTTCACGGATGCGCAGCTGCGGGATATGGCGCGGCAGGCGATGCGGGCGCTGGCGGGCATTCACCGGGTGCCGCGGGAGCGGCTGGGGTACCTTGGCGAGTTCTGGGGTTACGAGTTCGATGTGACGCGGTGGGACCGCTTTTACGAGCGCGCGGCGGAGCAGGAGCTGCTGGCGCTGCAACCGCGGGTGAAACAGCTGCTGCTGGAGAAGGTCCCGCACGATGCGCCGATTGGGCTGTACCACGGCGATTTCCAGTGGTCGAACCTGCTGTACTCGGAGGCGGGCGAACTGCTGGCGGTCATCGACTGGGAGCTGTGCGGGGTAGGGCCGACACTGAACGACCTCGGCTGGGTATGCGCGTTCAGCGACCCCGCGGCGTGGGCGCACGACCGGGGGAGCCGGATGCCGCACGCGGACGAGCTGGAGGCGTGGTACTGGGAGGCGCTGGGCGGGAAGCCGGGGGACATCCGGTGGTTCAAGGCGCTGGCGGTATACAAGTTCGCGATCATCAGCGGCTTCAACCTGATGCTGCATCGGCGAGGGAAGCGGCATGACCCGCACTGGGAGGAGATCAAGCCATCGATGCAGGCGAACATGGAGTACGCGCTGCGGATGCTGGGAGGCTGAGGCGACGGGAGCTGTCGCGGAGGGCCGGTACGCTGGCGGCATGACGGAACCGGGAGCGTCGCCGTGACGGGCGTGCTGGTGCGGTGTGTGCCGTACGGCGAGGCGCGCGGGGCGCTGGCGGAGGTCATCGACCGTGCGCGGCAGGGCGACCCGCTCCGGGCCGTGACCGTGGTCGTGCCTTCGAACCTCGTTGGGCTGGATGTGCGGCGGTGGCTGGCGCGGCAGCGTGCGCTGGCGAACGTTCGGTTCCTCGTGCTGGAGCGGCTGGCGGAGCTGGCAGCGGCACCGCTTCTGCAGGCGCAGGGGAAGCGGCCGCGGACGCGGTGGCAATGGCTCGAGCACCTGCGGGAGGAGGCGGCGAAGCGGGGCGGGGCGCTGGGGACGCTGGCGGGACACCCGGCGACGCTGCGGCGGCTGGCCGCGCTCGCGGCGGACCTGCGCGGGGTGCCGGCGGAGGTTCGGCGGCGCATCGCGGACGCGGGGGGGCTGGCGGGTGAGGCGCTGGCGATCATCGCGGCGGCGGAGGAGCGGGCGGCGGGGCTCTACGACGACCACGAGCTTGTCGAGGCGGCGGCAGCAGCGTTCGCGGCGGGAGCGCGGAGCGCTGCGGAAGCCGGTTACGTGGTGCTATATCTGCCGGAGCGGGTGCCGGAGGCAGCTGCGCGCCTGCTCCGGGCAGCCGCTGGGGCCGGTGGGGCGTGCGCGGTCATTGGGCTGACGGGCGACGCCGACGCGGACGCACGGGCGGCGGAGTGGTGCCGGCTGCTCGGGAGGGAGGCGCATGCCGGGGGCGGGACGGTGCGGCTGCCGGGCCGGCTGGCCATCCTGCCCGACCCCGAGGAGGAGGTGCGGTTCGCCATCCGAGAGGTGTGGCGCCGGGCGGCGGAAGGTATGCCGCTGCACCGGATGGCGGTCCTGTATGGGAATGCGGAGCAGTATGCGGCGCTGGTGCACGAGCGGCTGGAAGCGAGCGAGACGCCGCACAACGGGCGGGGGCTGCGGCGGCTGGCAGATTCGCTGGCCGGCAGGGCCGTGCTGGGCGCGCTGCGGGCAGCGCGGCTGGGCTGGCGGCGCGATGCGGTCATCGACTGGGTGACCTCGGCGCCGCTCAGCGGGGGCGGGGGTGTGGTCCGCGGGCACGCGTGGGATGTGCTCTCGCGGGAGGCGGGCGTCGTGCGGGGGCTGGAGCAGTGGAAGCGTGCGCCGGACGTCATCGAGGCGGCGCTCAGGGAGCAGGCCGCGGAGGGGCGGGTCGATGACGACGACGTCCAGCGCCGCACCGCAGAGGCCCGCCGGATGGCGGAGTTCGTTGCGGACGCCGCGAGGCGTTTCGAACCGGGGCAGCGGCTGACGGCGGCGGGCTGGGGGAAGCAGGCGCTCGACGCGCTCGAGGCGTGGCTCCCAATGGGGGCGCTGGGCCACGCGGGGGGCGGTATCGACGCAGATGCGGAGCTTGCGGCGCGGGGGGAGGTGGTGCGCGCGCTCGACGGGCTCGCATCGCTCGATGCCGCGCATGACCTCGGCCTGGAGGCGTTCGAGACGCTCTTGCGGGAAGTGCTGGATGTGCCGGCTGCGCGGCACGGGAAGCTCGGTGAGGGGGTGTTCACGGGGACGATTGAGGAGGCGGCGGGGATGACGTTCGACTTCGCGGTGATGGTTGGGTTCGCGGAGCGGGTGTTTCCGCCGCAGCCTTCGAACGACCCGCTGCTGCCGGAGCGGGTGCGGCAGGAGCTTGGGGGAGCGGTGCCCTCGGCGGAGGAACGGGTGATCGCGGCGCGCCGGGCCTACCTGGCGGTCGTGGCGGGGAGCGGGGAATGCATCGCGACGGCGCCGCGCGTCTCGCTCCGGGACCAGCGGCCGGCGCAGCCTTCGAAGTGGTTCCTCGAGGCGGCGGCACGGCTGCATGGGGGGCCAGTCTACGCGCGGGACATCGAGCGGTGGGTCACCGAAGGTACGGAGCGGCCGGGGTGGCTCGTGACCGAGGATTCGTTCGCGGCCTGGGTGGAACGCGGGGACGTCTTCGGCGACCGAACGGAGCGGGACCTCGCGGAGGTCGTGCGGTCGCGTGTGCCGCCGTGGGAGCACCCGCTGATGCGGGACCTCGGCGCAGCGGACGGTATCGGCGCGAGGGCGGCGCGGTCGCGGGTGTCTCGGAAGCCGGAGCCGGCGGAGATTGGTCCCTGGACGGGGGAAGCGAAGCCCGCGGGGGCGCAGCTGCCGGAGCTCTCGGCGAGCGCGCTCGAGACGCTGACGAGCTGCCCGTTCCGCTACTTCCTTGGCTACGAGCTGCGGCTCCGGGAGGCGGAGAAGCCGGAGGAGCTCGACACGATCGACCCGGCGGCGCGGGGGTCGCTGGTGCACGAGGTGCTGGAGCAGTTCGTGAAGGAGGTGAAGCAGCGGCGCGGGGCGGACGCGATCGAGGGGCGCTGGAGCGAGGAGGAGCGCCAGCTGCTGTTCGAGCTGGCAGACCGGGCGTTCGAGGCATACGAGCGTGCGGGGCGCACCGGGCGGGCGGGTTCGTGGGGGGCGACGAGGGAGCGGCTGCGGCAGGATTTCGCGCGCTTCCTCGACGCGGACGAGCAGTGGCGGCTCGAGCGGGGTGCGGCCATCCGGGACGCCGAGCTGGCGTTTGGGTCGGCGGCGGGCCGGGAGGCCACGGCGCAGCTGGCCGGCGGGCGGCGGGTCGCGTTCCTCGGGAAGGCGGACCGGGTCGACCTCCTGCCGGACGGAGGTCTTGTGGTCATCGACTACAAGACGGGGAAGAAAGACCGATTCATCCCGGGGGAGCCCGGCGGGATTCGCAAGAAGGAGGGCGGGTGGCTGCTGCAGCTCCCGATTTATGCGCTGGCGGCCCGGGGGGACACCAGTGCGCGGGTGACGGCAGCCTACTGGTTCATCTCGGAGGAAGGCGGCTTTGAGCGGGTCGAGGTGACGCTGGACGAGGCGCAGGAGCAGCGGTTCCGGGAGGTGGTAACGGCGGCACTGGAGCTGCGCGAACAGGGGCTCTTCCCTGCGGTGCCCGGTAAGCCGGACCGGGAGAGCTGGAAGCACTGCTCCTTCTGCCCGTACGACCGGGTCTGCCCGGGAGCCGACCGGGACCGGCTGTGGGAGCGATGGTCCGGGGACACGCGGCTGGCGGGGTTCATCCGGGTGGCGGCGGCCGAACAATCTGAAGCCGCCGGGGAGGAGCATGATGACCACCAGTGATGCCGGGGACCGGGAGCTGGCGGTCCGGGAAACGCGGCAGACGCTGTTCGTCGAGGCGGGCGCCGGGGCGGGAAAGACGACGGCGCTGGTGAACCGGATCGTGCACCTCGTCGGGCAAGGGGTGCCGGTGCACGGGATTGCTGCGATTACGTTCACGGAGAAGGCGGCAGCAGAGCTGACGGATCGAGTTCGGCAGCGGCTCGAGGAGGCGGCGGAAGGGCGCGGGGAGTTCGGCGATTGGGACGACGTGGCGCGCGAGCGGTGCCGGGCGGCGGCAGCTTCGCTCGACGGGGCGTCGTTCGAGACGATCCACGCCTTCGCGCGGAAGGTGCTGGCGGAGTACCCGGTGCAGGCGGGGCTGCCCCCGGAGTTCGACGTGCTGGACGAAACGGAGGCAGAGATTGAGCTCCGGGAGGCGGTGCGGCAGTTCCTCGATGAGCTCGAATCGAACTCCGAGACGCAGCGGCCCGTGGCGGCGGCCTATGCGCTGGGCCTCCGGCCGCTGCATCTGCGTTTGCTGGCGCGGGCTTTCGCGGGGAACTGGCACCGGCTGCGGGGGCAGACGTTCGAGCCGCCGGCGGCGGAGCCGGACTGGCGGCCGGTGCTGGGAGACCTCCTGGATGGGGTTGACCCGGGGCAGCTGACGACGCTTGCGGCCCGGGAACACGTCCAGAAACTCCGGGAGTTCGCGGAGCGGCTCGACGCGGCGCACGAGAGGCTGGAGCAGGCGCCCGCATCCGAGCGCGATCGGTGGCTGCTCGAGCTGCTCACGCTGGCAGCGCGAGCGCCGGCGATCAGGCTGAATGTGGGGAAGCAGGGGGCGTTGAGGCCGGTCAAAGAGGGCCAGGCGGCGTGGATGCACGAAATCCGCACCTGGGCGCTGGCGTGTCTGCTGCCGAAGGTGCAGGAGTTTGCGCTTATGTTTGCGGAGCGGCGGCTCCGGGCGGGACGGGTGACATTCGACGACCTGCTGGTGCTGGTAGTCGATCTGCTGAGGGGGGACGGGGAGGTTCGCGAGGCGCTGCACGGGCGGTTTCGGCAGCTGCTCATCGACGAGTTCCAGGACACGGACCCGCTCCAGGTTGAGCTGGCGGCGCTGATCGCGGGCAACCCGGGGGAAGTCCGGGAGTGGCGGGAGGCCAACGTCGCGCCGGGGCGGCTGTTCTTCGTCGGGGACCCGAAGCAGTCGATTTACCGGTTTCGGCGGGCGGACATCGAGGTTTACCTCGCAGCGAAGGGGGCGTTCGAGTGCGAAGGCCGCGCACCTGACGACGAACTTCCGGTCGACGCGGCGGGTCATCGCGTGGGTGAATGCCGTGTGCGGGCAGCTGTTTACGGCGAACGCGGGCGGGGGAGCACCGCAGCAGGCCCCGTGGGTGCCGCTGGAGGCGGGGCCGAATGCGGAGGACGGGGTGCCGGTGCGGGTGTTCGGGGGGGCGCAGGCGCGGGCGGCAGGCGAGATCCGGGAAGCCGAGGCCGACGCGGTGGCGCTGGGGGTGCTTCAGGCGCGGGCGGAGAACTGGGCCGGCGCGGAGGAGGGGACGCGGTTTGCGGACGTGGCCATCCTGCTGCCGCGGCGGACGGGGCTGGCTGCCATCGAGCGGGCGCTTGCGGACCGTGACATCCCGTACCGGGTGGAGAGCCGGTCGCTGCTGTATGCGTCGGAGGAGGCGCGGGAGCTGGCGAACGTGCTGACGGCGGTCGACGACCCGACGGACCGCATCGCGCTGGTGGCAGCGCTGCGGTCGCCGCTGTTCGCCTGCACCGACGCGGAGCTGCACGAGCACGTTCTCGCGGGCGGACGGTGGACGTACGAGGAGGAGGCGCCCGGGGAGAGCCCGGAACGAGTGCGGCGGGCGCTGCAGCGGCTGCGGAGGTGGCATGAGGAGCGGTGGATGCTCACACCGGCGGGGCTGATCGAGCGGATTGCGGCGGAAGGGAATCTGCTGCTGACGACACTCGGGGACCGCCGGCCGCGGGAGGCATGGCGGCGGTATCGGCTGCTGGCCGAGACCGCGCGGACGCTGACGGTGCGGGGGTCGGTGGCGACGCTGCGACAGTTCATCGCGTGGCTGGAACAGCAGCGTGCGGAGGGGGTTCGGGTGAACGAGGCGATCGCGCCGGAGCCGGACGACGATGCGGTGCGCATCCTGACGATACATGCCGCCAAGGGGCTGGAATTCCCGGTAGTATTCGCGGTTGGGCTGGGTGGAGACGGCGACCGGGGGGATGGTGTGCGGGTTTTGTGGCCCCGGGAGGGCAGGGCAGACCTGCCTGAGGTGCGGTGCGGCTCCGGGGAGAAGGCATTCGAAACGCGGAGCTATGCGGAGAGGGAGAAGCAGGAGGGGGAGCAGGCGGAGGCGGAGCAGGTTCGGTTGTTTTATGTCGCGGCGACTCGGGCGAAGCGGGCGCTCGCGGTTTCGCTGTTCCGGAAGGCGAAGAAGCAGGGCAGCGACGACAGCATCGCCGGCCGCGTCGAAGCTGCGCTCAGCGCAGCGCCCGAGGATGCTTGGGAGCGGTGGGAGCCCTCGGGGGCCGGTGGTGACGCGGAAGGGGCACGCCAATCCGCGACGGGCGAGGGCGGCGCGGCGCATGTCCCTTCGCGCACGCAGTGGGAAGCGGAGCGTCAGCGGGTCATCGAACGGTATGCGAAGGACGCGGTGGTGGCAGGGACTGCGGTGGCGCGGGGCGCGGGACCGGCGGAGGAGATCATTGAAACGGAGGAGGAGCCGGCCACCCCGGGGGAGCCATGGCGGAAGGGCCGGGCCGGGACATCGCTGGGGCGCGCGGTCCATGCGGTGCTGCAGAGCATCGACCTTGCGACGGGGGAGGGAGTCGAGGCTGCGGCGCAGGCGCAGGCCGAGGCGGAGGGCATCGCGGACCGCGCGGGGGAGGTGGAGCGGCTGGCGCGGGCCGCGCTCGAGTCGGCGGCCGTGCGCGATGCCGCGGGCAGGAGGTACTGGCGGGAGGTTTACGTGGGCGCCGACATCGGGGGTGTGCTGGTCGAGGGGTTCATCGACCTGCTGTACGAGGTGGACGGCGGGCTGGTGATTGTCGACTACAAGACGGACTCGCTCCGGAGCGCGGCGGAGGTCGAAGCAGCGATGGCGCACTACCGGCTGCAGGGTGCGGCCTATGCGCTCGCGGCTGCGAAGGCGACCGGGAAGCCGGTCGAGCGGGTGGTGTTCGTGTTCACTGAGCCTCGGATGGAGCGCGAGGTGACGGACCTCGAAGCGGCGATGGCGGAGGCACGGGAGCGGGCGAAGGTGCTCGCGGGCGCTGGCGGCGGTTCAGCCGGCGGCTGATTCGGTGCCGCGGAGGAGCCAGGAGAGGGCGGGCTCGCGCGATTGGAAGAATTCGACGGGCGCCGGGTGCGGGAGGTCGCCCCGGTAGGCGAGGACCTGTCGGAAGGTGCCGAAGACGAGCGGAGAGGGGGCGACGACAGCGGTGCGGAAGGAACCGAGCGCCTGGACGGAGCGGACGAAAGAGGCGAGCCAGAGGACATCGGCTTCGATTCGTTCGACGTCGGTGGCATCGAGGAGGAGGCGGCCGCATTCGACGGCCCGGCGGTACGAGGATTCCCCGGGGAAGTCGACCCCGCGGACCACGCCGCGGAGGCGGAGTTCGATGTAGCGGTCGTGCTCGAGCATCTGATAGGGCACGGCGTGTTCCCCGGGGGCTTATGGTAAGCGAGGGACGGGTGGCGCGAAACTGTCGGGGTCGAAGATGACGCCGGGATTGAGGAGCCAGGCAGGGTCGAGCGCCCGCTTGATTGCCTGCATGGCATGGATATCGGCGAGAGAGCGGGTGAGGTTGAGCCAGCGCTTCTTGGCGATGCCGATGCCGTGTTCGGCGCTGATGGAGCCGCCGAGGGAGGCGACGAGGCGGAGGACGACATCGTCGGCGGTCTCGTCGTCGGGGGCGATGCCGAGGAGGTTAACGTGGAGATTGCCGTCGCCGGCATGGCCGAAGAGGACGGGCCGCGCGGAGGGGCAGGCGCGGGCGAGGGCGGTGCGGACCGATGCTTCGAATTCGGCGAGCCGGCCGGCGGGGAGGGTGACATCGAGCTTGTGGGGGATGCCCTCGGCGGAGATGGCCTCGGTGTGGCGTTCGCGGTAGGCCCAGAGGCGGTCGCGGCCGGCGCGGTCGGTGGCGATGAGCGTTGCGGCCGGGTCGGCGAGCGGTTCGAGCGCGGCAGCGAGGGCGGGGGCGGGGTCGGAGGGCCCGGCGCATTCGATGAGGAGGTAGCAGGGGTAGCGGCCGGGGAAGGGCGGCGAGATGCGGGCATGCCGGAGTACGAGTTCGAGCCCCTCGGGGAAGAAGACCTCGGCGGCTTCGAGGCCGGGGGCTGCTGCGCGGACGGTGCGGACGACTTCGAGGGCCGCGTCGAGGGAGGGAAGCCCGAGGAGGGCGACGGCGCGCGCCGGGCGGGCGGGGATGAGCCGGAGGCGGACGCGCGTGATGACGGCGAGCGTGCCTTCGCTGCCGGCGATGAGGCCGGGGAGGTCGTAGCCGGAGTTGTCCTTGAGCAGGCCGGGGAGCCGGGAGATGACGGAGCCGTCGGCGAGGACGGCTTCGAGGCCGATGACCTGGTGGCGCATGGGGCCGTAGCGGATGACGCGAACGCCGCCGGCGTTGGTTGCGACCATGCCGCCGATGGTGGCGCTGGCGCGGGAGGCGAGGTCGACGCCGACGTCCCATCCGGCGGGGCGGACGTGATGCTGGAGCTGTTCGAGGGTGACGCCTGCGCCGACGGTGACTTCGCCGGCGACGGTGTCGAACGCTTCGATGGCGTCGAGGCGCCTGAGGGAGAGCACGGCTTCGCCGGAGCGGGGAACGCTGCCGCCGACGAGGCCGGTGTTGCCGCCCTGCGGGACGATGGGCTGCCCGGCGCTGCTGCAGGCCGCGAGGACGGCGGCGACCTCGGCGGCGGAGCCGGGCCGGACGACGAAGGGCGCCTTTCCGGTGAAGCGGCGGGTCCAGTCGGTTTCGAAGGAGGCGCGGGTGTCGGGGTCTTCGAGCAGATGCGCGGGGCCGACGATGCGGGTGAGGCGGGCACGGAGGTCCGGGGTCACGCGGGGAGTCTACCGCGGCAGGCGACCGTCAGTGAGAGTGGGGGCGGGTGCCGGGTCCGTGGCTGTGGCCGTGGTGGGACCAGCGGCTGCCGCCGCCGCGGGGAGCGGGATTGCCGAGGGACTCGCGGGCGGCGCCGCGGGTGAACGTCATCATGGGCGGGGTGAAGACGCGCGTTGCGGGGACGCTGCACATCGGGCAATCGGCCGGGATGTCGGAGTCCTTGATGCTGCGGGAGACTTCGAAGTCGAGGCCGCAGCGTTCGCAGTGGTAGTCGTAGAGGGGCATCGGGGCCTCCGTTGTCTTGATGCAGTTTACCGCATCTGCAGTGGGATGCAGAATCTGGTCATGGAGCAAGAGACGTTCGCGGAAGTTGCTGAGACTGGCGGGCGACGGGCCGGGGGCGCCGACGCTGGCCGTGCTGGTGCATGCGGGGTTCCCGGAGGAGCTGCTCGTCGACGTCGAGGAGCTGTGCCGGTCGTTCTCGGGGTTCGTCGGGGCGCCGGTGGTGCTCGCAAGCGCGCCGGGCGTGCCGCTGGAAGCGACGCTCGACCGGCTGACCGGCGACGGCGGCGTGTGGGAGGTGCGGTTCGTCGCTCCGCCGACGTCGAAGGCGGCGAGCATGAGCTCGGCGCCGTTCGTGTACCGGGAGGACGGACGGCCGGACTGGGGCGCGATGTGGCAGGGCTTCTGCGAGCTGGCGCTGTACGGGGGGCCGCCGCACCGCGGCGAGGCCGATGCGCTGCACGCGGTGGAACACCCGGTGGAGGTCCCGGCAGACCCGGAGTTCGACGCGATTGCGGAGATTCGGCGGGGGATTTACGAGACGACGGGGCTGTTTTCGGAGCCGGCTGCCGAGCCGGGGTGGCTGGCCGTGACGTGTCATTCGAAGAAGATGGCGGCGTGGATGGCGGCGTCGATCATTCTGGAGAACGTAGATGCGAAGTGCGAAGAGGAGCGGCTGCTGGTTCCGGCGCATCCGTCGTTTCGGCTGAAGAACGAGGTGAAGAGCGTCATCACGGTGGTTGCGAAGTGCAACCACTACTGGCAGGCGCACATCGCTGCGGGCGGGTCGGCGGGGTAGGCGCGGCTACTGGCGGGCGATCTGGCCCATGACGTCGACGGCGGCGCCGCCCTGTCCGGGCGCGGGCACTTCGACGATGCGCTCGTCGACGTCGTCGTACTCGAGGCGGAGCGCGCGGCAGATCATGGCGTGCATGCGGTAGGTGCCGACGGCGTAGCAGAGCTCGAGGATGGCTTCGTCGGGGAGGACGGCCCGGAGGGCCTCGAAGGTGGCATCGTGGAGGCGGCCGTCCTGGAGGACGAGCTCGTCGGTGGCGGCAAGGATCGCGCGGTCGGCGGGATCGAAGACGGGGGATGTCGCCCAGGCGGGGATAGCGGCGAGCTTCTCTTCGGGAATGCCGGCGGCACGGGCTGCCTTGCAGTGCTGGGAGAAGACGAACTGGCTGGCGCCGAGGTAGCCGGTCCGGACGAGGGCGAGCTCGCGCTGGTAGGGCGTCAGTTTGCGCCGGCGGCTGTTGAGCAGGGCAAAGCCGTCCTGGGCGTGGACGAGCACGTCGGGGACGAGTGCGAAGACGGTCCACCAGTTGCCCGGGGTTCCGGTGGCGGTGCCGGGTTCGGCGACGGGGTCGCGGTCGCCGAAGAGGCGCTGGTAGGCTGCGAGGGCCTCGGGAGAGGCTTCGGCACGGGGGACCTGGCGGATTCGCGGCATGAAGCAATCCTCCGGGTGGGGCTTCCGGCGCGGCGGAGCTGCCGCATCGTAGCCGATCGGCACTGCTGCCGCGTGCTGGCAGGACCGGGCAGCGCGCTGGGGCCAGGCGGCAGGGCAGGGCGCGTAAGCTAGATCGAAAGGCGGCAGAGGGAGGCCGCTCAGGAGGGACGATGGCCGAGGCGATTGCCACACAGGGGCTGACGAAGCTCTTCGGACCCGACATCCGGGCGGTCGACGGGATCGACCTGCGTGTCGAGGAAGGACAGATTTTCGGGTTCCTCGGGCAGAACGGGTCGGGGAAGACGACGACCGTGCGGATGCTCACGACGCTGCTGCGGCCGACGGCGGGGACGGCGCGGGTGGCGGGGGTGGACGTGATTGCGCAGCCTGCGGAGGTGCGGCGGCGGGTCGGGGTAGCGCTGCAGGAGGTGGGGCTCGACGAGCTGCAAACGGGGCGGGAAGTGCTGACGCTGCAGGGGCAGCTGTTCGGGCTTTCCGCGAAGGCGGCGCGGGAGCGGGCTGCGGAATTGCTGGAGGTGGTGACGCTGACGGAGGCCGCGGACCGGCCGGTCCGCGGGTACTCGGGCGGGATGAAGCGGCGGCTCGACCTCGCCTGCGCGCTGGTCAACGACCCGCGGGTGGTCTTCCTCGACGAGCCGACGACGGGGCTGGACCCGATTACGCGGGATGCTGTGTGGCGGTATGTGCAGGAGCTGAACCGGGAGCGCGGGGTGACGTTCTTCCTGACGACGCAGTACCTCGAGGAGGCGGACCGCCTCGCGCATACGGTGGCGATCATGGACCGGGGGAAGGTGGTGGCGGAGGGCTCCCCGGCGGAGCTGAAGGCGCGCATCGGGACGGATGTGGTGGCGCTGACCTTCGCGGGCGGGGAACTGGCTGCGCGGGCAGAGGCAGCGCTGGCAAGACTGGAGGGAGTGCAGAAGGTGCTGCGGGCAGAGACCGAAGTGGCCGTCTACCTCCCGAACGGAGCCGCCGCGGTGCCTGCGATGGTCCGGCTGTTGGATGAGGCGGGAGCGCCAGCGGAAGAGCTGGTGCTCAAGCAGCCGACGCTCGACGACGTATTCCTGCAGGTCACGGGGCATCATCTGCAGACGGGGGAGGGGGCCGGCGGCGCGGGTGCCGCGGCGGGAACGAAGCTGGCGGGAGGTGCGCCATGATCGGGGTCCGGGCAACGTGGCTGCTGACGGTGCGGGCGCTGCGGGAATCGCTGCGGCAGCCCGCGAACGAGGTCGCCAACGCGTTCATCCCGCTGTTCTTTTACGTGGTGACCGTGGGCGCGGTGGGATCGGTGGCGCGGGAGGCGTTTGGGGTGAGCGACTACAAGGGGTTCCAGCTGCCGGTGGCGGTGCTGCAGGGAGCGGCGGGAGTGGCGAGCGGTGCGGGGCTGGCGATGACGGTCGATATCCAATCGGGCTACTTCGAGAAGCTGGCGCTGACCTCGGCGCCGCGGCTGGCGCTGGCACTGGGGCGCATTCTTGCGGATGCGGTGAAGGCGGTGGTGCTGGCGGTGCTCATTCTCGCGCTGGCGCTGCTGTACGGGTCGGGCTTCGAGACGGGGCTGCCCGGGATGGCGGTGCTGCTGCTGGCCACGTTCGGGTTTGCGCTGGCGTACTCGGGGATCGGGGTGGCGATTGCGCTGAAGACGGGGAGCCCGCAGGCGGCGCAGGCGGGGTTCATCATCTTCTTTCCGCTGCTGTTCCTTGCGCCGACGTTTGCGCCGATCGAGATTTTCGCGACGTGGCTGGAGGTCATCGCGCGGATGAACCCGGTCACGTACGTGCTGGTCGGGATGCGCACGCTCGTGACGGACGGATGGGATTGGCCGGCGCTGCTCAAAGGCGGGGCGGCGACGGCGGGAATCGGCGCGCTGACGCTCTCACTCACGGTGCTGGCGCTGCGGGGGCGGGTGCAGCAGTAGGTTCGCTGGCTGGCCGGCCAGATAGTTGACCGGGGCCGGGGGCATCCGTAGGGTGCGGCGTGCAATGCCGCCGGGCCTGCCGGGGCGCACCGCGGGGCCCGGCCGACGAAGGAGAGGTTCGCCCACGCCATGGCCTACACGAAGCCGATTCCCGACCCAGACCCGGTCCACCGGCCGTACTGGGAAGGCGCGCGGGAGGGGAAACTGATGCTCCCGCGCTGCACGACGTGCAACCGGGTGCACTGGTACCCGCGGCTGCTCTGCCCGTTCTGCCACTCGCGGGAGATCGAGTGGATCGAGGCGAGCGGGGAGGGTCGGATTCACACGTTTGCGGTGCAGCACCGGGCGTTCGGGGGCTGGGCCGATGAGGTGCCATTCGTGACGGCGTACATCGACCTGCACGAGGGGGACCGGATGTTCACGGTGCTGCGCGGCGTGGACCCGACGAAGCCGGAGACGATTCGGATTGGGGCGAAGGTACGGGTCGAGTTCGAGCGGGCGAACGACGAGGTCAGCATCCCGTTCTGGCGGGTCGTGGAGGAGTAGCGCGATGCCCGGTGCACTTTCCCGTGCGGCAGCGATCATTGGTGCGGCGGAGGCGGACGAGATCGGCTACCCGGCGACGCCGAAGACGGCGCTGCAGCTCCACATCGAAGCGATCAAGAACGTGAGCGAGCAGACGGGTATCCCGATCTCGCGCATCGACGGGGTCTTCAGCGCGGGGTGGTCGAGCCAGCTGGCTGAACATCTCGGGCTGCGCCCGAAGTACATCGATACGACGTCGGTGGGCGGGTGTTCGTTCGAGATGCACGTGCACCATGCGCTGGCGGCGATTCACGCGGGGATCATCGATGTAGCGCTCATCAGCCACGGGGAGAACGGGTGGTCGGCGCGGGCGACAGGGGGACGGGGCACGGGGAGGCCGCGGGGGGCGCCGGACCCGTGGGACCCCGGGCAGCAGTTCCAGGCGGTGTACGGGGTGGCGGGTGCGCCTTCGAACTATGCGCACGCGATGACGCGCCACAACTACCGGTTTGGTTCGACGCCGGAGGATTTCGCGCACATTGCGGTGGTGACCCGGCAGTGGGCGATGCTGAATCCGCGGGCGATCATGTTTTCGAAGGAGACCAACCCCGGGGGCGGCCCCATCACGGTGGAGGATGTGCAGAACTCGCGGGTGGTGGCGTGGCCGCTGACGCTGCTGCACTGCTGCCTCGTAACGGATTACGGCGGCGCGGTGCTGGTGGCGCGGCCGGAGATTGCGCGGAGCGTCAAGACGAAACCGGTGTGGATTGCGGGTGCCGGGGAGAGCATGGGGCACCAGAACATGCTCGAGATGGAGGACTTTACGGCGACCTCGGCGGCAGCTTCGGCGGCTGCGGCGTACCGGATGGCGGGGATGGGGCCGGAGGACATGGAGATGGCGATGATCTATGACTCGTTCACGGTGACCGCGGGGATTACGGCGGAGATGCTGGGGCTGGCGCCGCGGGGCGAGGGGTTCATGCTGTGGAAGGACGGGCGGGCGGCGCCGGGCGGAAAGTTCCCGATCAACACCAACGGCGGCGGGCTCTCGTTCAATCACTCGGGGATGTATGGGATGCAGCTGCTGGTGGAGGCCTACCGGCAGCTCTCGCGGACGGCGGAGGACGGGGTGACCGGGCTGCCGGGGAAGCAGGTGGACGCGCGCTCCTGCATCGTGAACGGGACGGGCGGGAGCCTTTCCACGACGGGGACGCTGATCCTGGTGGCCGACTAGCCGCGCGGCCCGCGGCCGGGCCGGGTCAGGCCCTGGCGCGGGCTGCCGGCGTGTTCCCGGTGATGCCTTCACGCTGGAGGCCCTCCAGCGCCGGGGCATCGTAGCCGAGGGCTGTGAGGACCTCAGCGGTGTGCTGCCCGAGGAGCGGGGCGGGGCCCGAGGGGGAGAGGCAGGCACCCTCGCGGCGGATGGCGAGCGCGGGGTAGAGGTGGAACCCGACGGGCTCGCGCTCTTCGCCGACCCAGAAGCCGGCTTCGACGAGGGGTCCGAAGACGAGGACGTCGGCCTCGGTGTGGACGGGCGCGGATGGGATGCCGCGTGCGAGGAGGAGGTCGGCGGCCTCGGCGGCGGAGCGGGCGGAGGTCCAGCGGGCGAGGGCCGCATCGATGGCGGGGCGGTTCGCCTCGCGGGCCGGGAGGGCGCCGAGCGCAGGGTCGGCGAGGGCCGGGTCTCCGACCAGGCGGGCGAGCGCGGCCCACTGGGCGTCGGATTCGACCTCGACCGCGACCCACGCGTCGTCGCCGGCCGCCGGGTAGACGCCGGAGGGGACCCGGCCGGGGCGGGCGTTGCCGCGCCGGCGGGGAAGCTCGCCGGTGCGCTGGTAGTCGATGAGGGCTTCGGACACGAGGGGGAGGAAGCCTTCGAGCTGGGCGCATTCGAGCAGCCTGCCGCGGCCGTCGCGCTGCCGGGCGCGGAGGGCTGCGAGGACGGCGATGGCGCCGATGAGGCCCGAGACGGGGTCGCCGCAGGCGTTGGCGAGCATGGTCGGGGGGCCGCCTTCGTAACCGACGAGGCTGGAGAGGCCGGACATCCCTTCGATGGTGTTGCCGAAGGCGACGTAGCCGGACTCTGGCCCGGTGGAACCGAAGGCGGGCTGGCGGAGCATGACGAGGCGGGGGTTGCGGGCGCTGAGGGTGGCCCAATCGAGGCCGAGGCGTTCGAGGACGCCGGCCGCGAAGTTTTCGACGAGGACGTCGGCGGTATCGATGAGCTGGAGTGCGATGGCGCGGCCCCGGGGATGGGCGAGGTCGAGGGTGATGCCGCGTTTGCCGCGGTTGACGGCGTTGAAGACGTGGGAGCGCTCGTGGAGGGCGAGGGCGGGGTCGTCGCCGGGCGGGCGGGAGCCGCGCCACCAATCGAAGTGGGTATGGCTTTCGACCTTGATGACGTCGGCGCCGAGCGCCGCGAGGACGTGGCCGACGAGGGGCCCGGCCCAGCCCATGGAGAGGTCGACGACGCGCAGGGCGCCGGGGCGCCACGGGCCAGGCTGGTCTGCAGGCGAGGGAGTTGGGCCGGCCTCGGCGATGACGCGGACGGGCGCGCCCGGGACGCGGTAGACGCGGCCAGAGGGGGTGCGGGCGGTGTCCCAGGCGCGGCGGGCTGCCAGGTGGGGCGAGGCGAGCACTTCGTCGATGGTCGGGAGGGCCGCGGCGCAGACCCGGTGCTGCTGGAGCAGGTGGTAAAGCTCCCAGCGGGTATGGCGGGCGAGCCAGGGGAGGAGATAGGCGTCGAGGTCGCGGATGTTGGCGGCGCGTTCGGCGGGCGAGGCGAAGCGGGGGTCCTCGACGAGCTCGGGATGGCCGCAGAGGCGGGCGAGGGTGACCCACATCCCGTGGAGCGCGGCGTGGATGCCGATGTGGCCGTCGGCGCATGGGAGTGTGACGATGGTGGGCTGGGTGGGCGCGTACCGTTCGCCGACCCGGCCGCGGAGGCGGCCGAAGTACTGGAAGGCGACGCTGTCGTAGATCATGGTGGCGGCGAGGCCGGCGACGACGGGGACCTCGACGAGGCCGCGGCGTGCGGGTGCGGCGAGGCCAAGCGCTGCGAGGGCTGCCCAGAGCCCGGCGATGAAGAGGTCCTGCGAGCCGGGCGGCGCGAGGGGCTCGCGGGCTGGGTCGCCGACGTGGGACATCCAGCCGCCGGCGGCGTAGCGGGTGAGGGAGGTGGAGGGCGCGCGCTCCCAGGAGGTTTCGAGGCCGAAGGGGGTGACCCACACGACGGCGGTCTCGCGGGCGAGGGTCTCGAGCCCCGCGCGGGCGGCGTCGGTAACGGGGGCGTCGGTGATGAGGAGCTCGCCTGGGCCTGCCTCGAGAGCGGGAGCCGGGTCGAAGTCGGCGTCGGGAGCGAGGAAGGCGCCGAGGCCTTCGGGGTCGAGTGCGGAGGTCGTGCGGACGCTGGCCCCGAGCTGGCGGAGGAGCCAGCCGGCGTATGCGGCGGCGGGAGAGGAGGCCGCGACGCGGACGCGGAGGTCGCTGAGGAGCTCCATGCCGCGGGATGATAGCGGAAGCAGCGGGGGGCGCGCGGGCAGGGGTAGAATCCGGGCCACGCAGTTCGGCAGGGGGCAGGAAGATGACCCAGACAGACGAGACGTGGCTGCCGGAGGTCGAGGAGATTCGGCGGCGGGAGCAGCTGGCCTACGGGATGGGCGGGCCGGAGAACATCGAGCGGCAGCACGCGGGCGGGAAGCTGACGGTCCGGGAGCGGATTGCGGCGCTCGTGGACCCGGGGAGCTTCGCGGAGGTCGGGGCGCTGGCCGGGAAGGCGGAGTACGACGAGGCGGGGAACCTGGTGAGTTTCCGGCCGGCGAACTTCGTGGCGGGGATGGCGCGGATCAACGGGCGCCGGGTGGTCGTCGGCGGCGACGACTTTACGGTGCGGGGCGGGGCGGCCGACGCGGCTATTGCGGGGAAGCAGGTGTATGCGGAGCGGATGGCGCGCGAGCTGAAGGTGCCCATCGTGCGGCTCGTCGATGGGACGGGCGGCGGGGGGAGCGTTCGCACGCAGGGGACACAGGGGCATACGTACATCCCGGCGAACCCGGGCTGGGATACGGTGATTGCGAACCTCTCCGAGGTGCCGGTGGTGGCAGCGGCGCTGGGGAGCGTGGCGGGGCTGGGCGCGGCGCGGGTCGTGACGTCGCACTGGAGCGTGATGGTGAAGGGGACGTCGCAGGTGTTCGTGGCGGGCCCGCCGGTGGTCGAGGCGGGGATGGGGGAGACGGTGACGAAGGAGGAGCTCGGCGGGTGGGAGATTCACTGGCGGAACGGGGTCGTGGACAACCTCGCCGAAAGCGAGGAGGAGGCGTTCGCGCAGATTCGGCGGTTCCTTTCGTACCTGCCGCAGAACGCGTGGGAACAGCCGGCGCGTTCGGAGCCGGACGACGACCCGCAGCGGCGGGATGAATGGCTCATCGGGGCCATCCCGAAGAACCGGCGGCGGCCGTACCGGGTGCGGCAGATCATCGCGAGCGTCTTCGACCGTGATTCGTTTTTCGAAATCGGCGCCGGGTGGGGCCAGAGCGTGGTGACGGGCTTCGCGCGGCTCGACGGCTACCCGGTGGGGGTTTTGGCGAATGACCCGTACCACTACGGCGGGGGGCTGACGGCGCAGGGGAGCGAGAAGCTGGCGCGGTTCGTGGACCTGTGCGACACGTTCCACCTGCCGTGCGTGAACCTGGTCGACCAGCCCGGGTTCGTGATCGGCACGTGGGGCGAGAAAGCCGGGACGATTCGCAAGGGCGCGCTGGCGCTGGCGGCGGTGTTCCAGGCGAAGGTGCCGTGGGTGACGGTCATCGTCCGGCGGGTGTACGGGGTAGCGGGGGCGGGGCATGCGAACACGGCGGGGCTGAACCTGCGCTACGCGTGGCCGAGCGCGGACTGGGGTTCGCTGCCGCTGGAGGGCGGCATCGAGGCGGCCTACAAGCGGGACCTGGCCGCGGCGGAGGACCCGGACGCGCTGCGCGCGGAGCTGATGGCGAAGCTGGGCGCCGTCCGGTCGCCGCTGCGGACCGCGCACGCGTTCGGGGTGGAGCACCTCATCGACCCGCGGGACACGCGGCCGATCCTGTGCGACTGGGTGGAGCAGGCGTACGCGGTGGAGCGGCACCAGCTGGGCCCGCGGCTGCGGGGGCACCGGCCCTAGGCGCACCGGGAAGGGATTCTGCGTAAGATCGGGGTCGGGCCGGGTGTCAGGTCATTGACACCGAAGGTAGAGTTACGGTGAGCTCCCGCGCGCCGGGAACCGCGTGACGGCGGGCGGACGTCTGTGACGAGCAGGAGGTGAACGACGATGCACGGATTGAGCGCGACGGGTGCGTCAGCGCGGCGGAACGGGCTGCTGGCCGCCGCGGGGCTACTGGCGGCGGTGCTGGCGCTGCTGGTGAGCCTGCGGGCAGCGCACGCGGACGGGACGTTCAGCCTGAGTTCGAACGCGTACACCGTCAACGAAGGCGACGCGGTGACGATCACGATCAACCGGAGCGGCGGAACGCAAAACGTCCAGATAAACATCACGGTAACCGCCGGGTCGGCCGGGGCGGGCTCCGACTACTTCGACCCGGGAATCAGCTCGTACATCTTCACGGTGCCGGGCAGCAACACGTTCTCGTTCCCGATTTCGACGATCGACGACACTGCAAACGAGGGAAACGAGACGTTCAGCGTCACGATCAGCGTCCCGCCCGGGAGCAGCGTGGGCACGGCGAGCGCGACGGTCACGATCGTCGACGATGACGGGCCGGCGAAGTATTCGTTCCAGTCGGCGAGCTCGAGCGTGACGGAGGGGAACAGCGGGACGCAGACCTTCAATGTCGCGGTGGTGCGCGAGGGTTCGACGGCGGGGACGGACAGCGTGACCTGCAAGCTGGCCGCCAGCCCGGGCACGGCGACCGGCGGCGGCACCGACTACTCGTTCTCGAACCAGACGATCACGTTCAACCCCGGGGAGACGGGCCCGAAGAACTGCCAGGTGACGGTCGTCGGCGACACGTCGACGGAGGCGAACGAGACGATCGTTCTCGAGCTTGGAACGCCGACGACGGGCTTCACCGGCGGGGCCGGTGCGATCACCACGCACACGGTCACAATCGTCGACGACGACGGCACGGGGACGCTGCAGTTCGCGCAGGGCACCTACACGGTGAACGAGGGCGCGGGGACGGCGAGCATTGGGGTGACCCGCACCAACGGGAGCACGGGGGCGGCGAGTGTCCAGTGCAGCACCGTGTCGCGGCGGGACGGCGACTGCCGGGAGCGACTACACCACGGTGACGAACCAGGTGCTCAACTGGTCGAGCGGCGAGACGGCGACCAAGTTTTGCACGGTGCCGATCCTGCAGGACACCTTTGTGGAAGGGCCCGAGACGGTGAGCTTGCAGCTGACGGGGGCGAGCGGGGCAGCGCTCGGGACGCCTTCGACGGCGACGCTGACCATTCTTGACGACGACGGGACCGGGATCATCCAGTTCACCTCGGCGACGTACACCGGAACGGAGGCCGGTGGGGCCATCACGATTACCGTCTCGCGGACCGGCGGTTCGACCGGTGCGGTGACGGTGGACTACGCGTCGGTGACCGGCGGGACGGCAACGGCCGGAGTCGACTACACCGCGGTCTCGGGAACGCTGAGCTGGGCAAACGGCGAAACCGGTAACAAGTCGTTCACGGTGACGCCCATCCCGGACACGGTGACCGAGGGTTCGGAAACGGTCATCCTGCAGCTGAGCAACCCAACCGGCGGGGCGACGCTCGGGACGCAGTCGACGGCGACGCTGACGATCACCGACTCGACGATCATCCCGGTCATCACGTCGATCAGCCCCGGTGCCGGCCCGACGAGCGGGGGCACGACGGTGACGATCACGGGTCTGAATTTCTCCGGCGCGACATCGGTCACGTTCGACGGGCTTCCCTGCACGTCGCTGACGGTTGTCAGCAGCACGACGATTACGTGTGTGACGCCCGCGCACGCGGCGGGCACGGTGGAGGTCGTGGTGACGACGCCGCTCGGTTCGAACGTGACGACGGGGACGGCGAACGACTTCGTCTACACGACTGGGCCCATCGTGACGTCACTGAGCCCCACGGAAGGAAACTGCAACGGGGCGACCATCGTCACGATCACGGGCACGGGGTTCACTTCGAGCGGGATGACGGTGGCGTTCGGGAGCGTCTCGGCGACGTTCACGTACATTTCGTCGACGCAGGTCGTCGCGGTGGCGCCGGTGCAGGGTGCGGGCACGGTGGACGTTCGCGTGACAACGCCCGGCGGCACGAGTCCGAACACTGCGGCGGACGACTTCACGTGCACAGGGACGCCGGTGCCGACGGTGACCAGCGTTTCGCCGGCGAGCGGGGCGGCCGGGACGACGGTGACGATCACGGGCACGAACTTCACCGGCGTGACGTCGGTGACGTTCGGGGGCGTGGCGGCGTCGTTCACGGTGGTGAGCAGCACGCAAATCACGGCGACGGTGCCGACGGGGGTGGCAGCAGGCGTGGTCGACGTGCGGGTGACGAACGCGGCAGGCACGAGCGCGAACACGTCGGCGGACAACTTCACGGTGACGTCGAGCGGGACGATCACGTACACGCTCCACCGCACGTTCACGCTGATCGTGTGGACCGGCGCGGACAACAAGCCGATCAGCCAGGCGATCGGCGGCACGCAGCAGGGCACGACGAACGTGAGCGGGCTGGTCGGGGCCATCTGGCTGTTCGACCCGTTGGCCCAGCAGTGGCGGGGGTACTTCCCCGGTTCGGAGGGCGTGCCGGGCGCGAACGATTTCACGACGTTCCGCTCCGGCACGGCGTATTTCATCGCGCTGCGGGCGACGGCACCGCGGCAGGTGACCTGGAACGCGCCAGCGAACTGACGCAGCGGCCGGGTCCACAGCAAAAAGGGGCCGGTTCCGGCCCCTTTTTGCTGGACAGGCGTCCAATGGGCCGGCGGGGCTGCTATAGTTCGGGCCGATTCCACGCATCGAGGAGGGAGACCATGCAGTTGGGGACCGCAGTGCGGCGGGTGCACGAGGACGAGGCCGGGCACGTCACCTCGGCGGTGGGAGCGCTGGTCGCTGGGGCAGGTGCGGTGCTGCTGGGCATCGGGGCAGCGAACGACACTGGGTGGCTGGCGGTGGCCGGGGGGATCGTCGCGGGCGTCGGCATCGTCGGGTGGGAGGTGCTGCGGCACTACAGCATCGACCAGAAGCTGATGGGGCGGCTCGACCGGATGGAGAGCAAAGGAGCGTAGGCTGATGGGCATGCTGAGCCCCTACCGCGTGCTCGATTTGACCGATGAGCGGGCTGCGCTCGGGCCGCTGATGCTGGCGAACCTCGGCGCGGAGGTCATCCGGGTGGAGCCGCCGGGTTACAGGCCGCGGGAGGCGGATGTTGCGGCCTACGCGGTGTACAACCGCGGGAAGCAGCGGGTGGCCATCGACCTGGAGACATCGGCGGGCCGGGAGGCGCTGCTCGAGCTCGCGAAGAGCGCGGATTTCGTCTTCGAGAACGCGGGGCCGGGCGTGATGACCGCGCGAGGGCTGGGGCCCGAAGATCTGCTGCGCGCTAATCCCGCGCTGGTCTACGTAGCGGTGAGCCCGTTCGGGCAGGACGGGCCGTACGCGAACTACCGGGCGACCGACCTCGTGCTGGCGGCGATGGGCGGGATGATGGCGCTGAACGGCGACCCGGACCGGCCGCCGGTGCGGGTGACGGTGCCGCAGTGCTGGCGGCACGCGGCGGCGGAGAGCGCCGTGGGGGCGATGGTGGCGCACCACCTGCGGGAGCGGACGGGGCTCGGGCGGTTCGTCGATGTGTCGGTGCAGGCAGCGGTGTTCTGGACGGGGCTGCAGGCGATGATTGCGCACGCGGTCCAGGGGAAGGACTTCGAGCGGGCCGGAACGGCGCTGCAGCTGGGGACGATTACGGTGCCGCTCGTTTACCCCGCCGCGGACGGCGAGGTCGTGCTCCTCGGGAACGGGCCGACGCTCGCGCCGCTTGTCCGCTGGCTGGCTGACGATGGCATCGTGGGGCCGGAGTGGGTCGACGGGGAGGAATGGGCGCGGTACGACGTCAAGCTGTTGCAGGGGGAGCCGCTCGCGTATTCGTACGAGGAGGTGGTGGAGCGGGTTACGGAGTGGACGCGGCGGCGCACGAAGCGGGAGATGCTCGAGCTGGGGCTGCGAACCGGAGTGACCTTTGCGCCGGTCGCGACCGTGCCGGAGCTGCTCGATTTTGCCCACCTGGGGGCGCGGGAGTACTGGCGCGACCTCGAGGTGCGCCCGGGGGTGGTCGTAAAGGCGCCGGGCCCATGGGCCTGGACGGAGTGTGACCCGCTGGTCTTTGGGGAACGCATCCAAACGCCCGGGGCGACAGCGGCGCGGGAGCCACGGCAGCCGGCGGGCGGCGAGGAGCCAGGGACGCTGCCGTTCGCGGGACTGAAGGTGGCGGACTTCTCGTGGATTGGAGTGGGACCGATAACGGCGAAATACCTCGCCGACCACGGCGCGGAGGTCATCCGGGTGGAAACGGCCAATCCGCCGGACCGGCTGCGGGTGGCGGGGCCGTTCAAGGACGGGGGATTTGGCCCGAACCGGAGCCAGTTCTTCGGGGCGTTCAATACGTCGAAGCGGTCGATTGCACTCAATTTGAAGAGCGAGGAGGGCCGCGAGGTGGCGCGGAGGCTGATTGCGTGGGCGGACGTTGTGATTGAATCGTTTACTCCGGGCACGATGGCTGACCTTGGGCTGGGGTACGAGGCTGCTCGGGAGCTGAACCCGGACATCATCTACGTCTCGACGTGCCTGATGGGGCAGACCGGACCCGCGGCACCGATGGCGGGTTACGGGTACCACGCGGCAGCCATCTCGGGCTTTTACGAAGTGACTGGGTGGGACGACCGCCCGCCTGCGGGGCCGTGGACGGCCTACACGGATACGATCGCGCCGCGGTTCCTGGCGACGTCGGTGATGGCCGCCATCGACCGGTGGAAGCGGACGGGCGAGGGGTGCCGGATTGAGCAGGCGCAGATGGAAGCGGCGCTTCACTTCCTCGCCCCGGAGGTCGTGGAGTACCAGGTGTCGGGGAAGGTGCCGCGGCGGGCGGGCAACGATGACCCGGAGATGTGCCCGCATGGGGCATACCCGGTTGCGGGTGACGACGAGTGGATCGCCATTGCCATCGAAGATGACGCGGCGTGGGAGCGGTTTGCGGGCGTTGTCGGCGAGGCGTGGGCACGGGCGCCGGAGCTCGCGACCGCGGAGGGGCGGCGCGCGCGGAAGGACGAGGTCGACCGGCGGGTGGCAGCGTGGACCTTGGGGCAGGACGGGTTTGCGCTGATGGAGCGGCTGCAGGCGGCGGGCGTGGCGGCGGGCTTCGTCAAGCGGTCGAGCGACCTCCTCGAGGACCCGCAGCTGGCGCACCGGGGATTCTTCCATCCGATGGTGCACCCCGAGATGGGCGAGGTGCCGTATGAGGGGCACCAGTTCATCATCAGCGGGTACCGGAGCGGGCCGCGGAGCCCGGCGCCGTGCCTCGGGGAGCATTCGATGGAGGTGCTGCTCGAGGTGCTGGGGCTCGGCGAGGAGGATGCGGCGCGGCTGGCGGCGGGCTTGGGGTAGGTTCGTTATGCCGGATTGGGCATATTGCGGGCGTTCGTGAAACCGGCAACGATGCAGGGCGCAGCAGGCGCATCCAGCGCCAGGGAGGCAAAGGGAGTTGACGACAGCAACAGCTACAAGCGGTGCTCTTTCGGAGAAGGGCTACAACGGGAAGATGCTCAATGTGAATCTCACGACGGGTGAGATTACGGTTGAGTACCCGGATGATTCGCTCTATCGGCAGTACCTCGGCGGGTACGGAATCGGCGCACGGATGCTCTGGGACCGGGTGCCAAAGGGCGCGGACCCGCTGGGGCCCGAGAACATGCTGGGCATGTTTGCGGGGCTTCTGACGGGGACGCCGCTTTTCGGCCAGCGGTGGCAGGTGGTGTGCAAGAGCCCGCTGACGGGCGGCTGGGGCGACGCGAACTGCGGCGGCGACTTCGGCGGGGTGCTGAAGCTGGCCGGCTGGGACGGGATCATGTTCTTCGGCAAGTCGGAGAAGCCCGTCTACCTGCTCATCGACAACGACAAGGTCGAGCTGCGGGACGCGAGCGACCTGTGGGGCCAGGGCGCCATCGAGAACGAGAAGGTGCTCAAGGACCGGCACGGCAAGCGGGCGAGCGTGGCGAACATCGGGCCGGCGGGTGAGACGCTCTCGCTCATCAGCGGCGTGTGCAACGACCACGGCCGCCTGGCGGCGCGCTCGGGCGTCGGGGCGGTGATGGGCTCGAAGAAGCTGAAGGCGGTGGTGGTGCTGGCGGAGCGGAAGGTGATCAGCCAGACGCCGGAGACGACGAAGATGCTCCGGGAGAACCTCGACCAGTTCGTGAAGCCGCTGCGGGACTTCTTCCACAACTTCGGCACGACGGGCATCACGGCGATGTCGGCGCTCAACGGCGACAGCCCGGTGAAGAACTGGGGCGGAGTCGGCATCATCGACTTCCCGCAGGCGCAGCAAATTGACGGCGGCTCGCAGATCAACCCGCGGATGGAGAAGTCGTACGGCTGCTGGCGCTGCCCGATGGCGTGCGGCGCGGAGTCGAAGGAATCGACGAATCCGAAGTACCCGTATCCGCACCACACGCACCGGCCTGAGTACGAGGCGATGGCGGCTTTCGGGACGATGAACCTCGTGGCGGACCCGGATGCGCTGATCTACGCGAACCACCTGTGCAACGAGTACGGGTTCGACGTGATCAGCGCGGGCGGCGCCATCTCGATGGCGATCGAGTGCTACGAGAACGGCATCATCACCAAGGAGGACACGGAGGGCATCGAGCTGCGCTGGGGCGACGCCGATGCGATGATCGAGTTCCTCAAGGCGATGGGCGAGCGCCGGGGGATCGCGGCGGTGTTCGCCGACGGCGTGAAGGCGGCGGCCGAGAAGATCGGACGCGGGGCAGAGAAGTACGCGATGCACATCGGCGGACAGGAGCTGCCGATGCACGACCCGAAGCTCCAGCCGGAGTACCACACGACGTACAAGCTGGACCCGACGCCGGCCCGGCACACGCAGTACGAGGGCAACAAGCGGCTCGGGAAGATCCCGCCGGCGCCGGCGGACAACAAGGTCTACACCGGCCGCGGCGAGCACCACAAGGGCGCGAGCGAGTACATGCACGTGGTGAACGCGGGCGGGATGTGCCAGTTCGTGATGATGGCAGCGAACACGGCCAATATGCCGACGTGGTTCAACGCGGTGACGGGCTGGGACATGGACCTCGACGAGATGATGCAGGTCGGCGAGCGCATCGCGAACCTGCGCATGGCGTACGAGGTGCGCGAAGGCGGCAACCCGCGGAAGCGGTACGTGCCGCCGCGGGTGACGGGTGAATCGACCGAGGCGACGCACGCGGGGCCGCTGCAGGGCGTCAAGCTCGATACCGAGACGCTCGAGGTCGAGTTCCTCAAGGCGTGCGATTGGGACACGGAGACGTGCAAGCCGTCGAAGGCGAAGCTCGAATCGCTCGGGCTTGCCGACGTGGCTGCCGTGTTGCACGCCTGATTGCAGGTTCGGCGGCGCAGCAACGGGCGCCCCTCCCATCCTGGGAGGGGCGCTTCGTTTTGGCGTGCGTTATGGCGGGGGAAACGGGCGGCCCGCGCTTTACCGCCGTTTGTGCCGTGATGCGGCACGGTACGGGGTGTGCGGGCCGGCGAGCCCGAACCGTGAAGGAGAGCAGCGTGACCGATCGGTATGACGAATCGCGGCAGGAGGCAGCAGCGCGGGCACACGCGGTGTTCGAAGCCGCGATGTTCGAAATCAAGCGGGTCATCGTGGGGCAGGAGCAGATGCTGGAGCGGGTGCTGGTGGCGCTCCTGGCGAATGGCCACCTGCTCATCGAGGGTGTGCCCGGGCTGGCGAAGACGCTGACGGTGAAAACCGTCGCCGAGGTGCTGGGAGGGACGTTCCACCGGGTGCAGTTCACGCCGGACCTCGTCCCGGGCGACCTCGTTGGGACGCGCATCTACCGGCCGGACACCGGCACCTTCGTCGCCGAGAAAGGGCCGGTGTTCTGCAACATCCTGCTGGCGGATGAAATCAACCGGGCGCCGGCGAAGGTGCAGTCGGCGCTGCTGGAGGTGATGCAGGAGCGGCAGGTGACGATTGGGCTGGAGACGTTCCGGGTGCCGCACCCGTTCTTGGTGATGGCGACGCAGAACCCGATCGAGTCGGAGGGGACGTATCCGCTGCCGGAGGCGCAGGTCGACCGGTTCATGATGAAGGTGATTGTGGACTACCCGGCGGAGGCGGAGGAGCTGGCGATCGTCCAGCGGTCGCTGGCGCCCGTTGGGGAGGTGAAGCGCGTGCTGCCGATGGAGGAGCTTGCGCGCTACCAGGCGCTGACGGCCGAGGTGTACGTAGACCGGGCGGTGGCAGAGTACGCGGTGGCGCTGGCGAACGCGACGCGGCACCCGGAGCGGTATGGGCTGGTCCGGCACAAGGAGCACATCGCGTTTGGATCGAGCCCGCGCGGAAGCATCAACCTGGTCCACGCGGCGCGGGCGGCGGCGCTCCTTCGGGGACGGGCGTACGTGCTGCCGGGGGATGTGTTCGACCTTGCGCGGGATGTCCTGCGGCACCGGATGGTGCTCACCTACCAGGCGCTCGCGGAGGGGGTGACGCCGGACCAGATTCTCGACGGGATCCTGGCGGCGGTGCCGGTACCGCGGATCGAGCTCGCTGCCGGGGCGACGGCGTGAGTGCGCTTCTCGCCCGGCGGCCGACGCGGGAGGCACCGGGCCCGGGGCCGATGCCGGAGGCGGTGCTGCGTGCGCTGGACATCACGGTGGGGCGGCGGGTGAGCAGCCTTCTCGCGGGGGACTTCCGCTCGCATGGGCTCGGGACGGGGACGGAGTTTGCGCAGGTGCGGGAGTACGTGCCCGGGGATGACGTGCGGCGTATCGATTGGAATGTGACGGCGCGGACGTTGGTGCCGCACGTCCGGGAGTACGTGGCGGAGCGCGTGCTGACCACGTGGCTGGTGCTGGATGCCTCGGCTTCGATGCAGTTCGGGACGGCTGACCGGCGGAAGTACGACGTGGCGGAGGGTGTGGCGCTGGCTGCGGGGCATGTCGCTACGCGGCATGGGAACGCGCTCGGGGTGTATGTGTTCGGGGGCGAGGCTGAGCGGGTAATGCGCCCGGCACAGGGGCGGGCGGGGCTCCTGGCGCTGCTGCTCGCGCTGCGGATGCAGCCCCCGCCGGAGGGCGCGGCGGCATCGCTGGGTCGGGCGCTGGGGCGGGTCGACCGGCTCGCGGGCAGGGGCCGGCTCGTGATGGTGGTCTCGGATTTTCGGGGGCCCCGCGATTGGGAACGGCCGCTGCTCCAGCTGTGCGGCCGGCACGACGTCATCGCGGTGGAGGTTCGCGACCCGCGCGAGCAGGAGCTCCCGGACGTGGGCGAGCTCTGGCTGGTGGACCCGGAGACCGGGCGCCGGCTGCGGGTGGACACGGGTTCACGGCGGCTGCGGGAACGGTTCGCGGCGGCTGCGGCGGCGGAGCGGGCGCAGGTGGCGGGGGCGATTGCGCGCTGCGGAGCCCGCCACATCGTGCTTTCGACGGCCGGTGACTGGCTGCGGCCGCTGGCCATGGGGCTCGCGGAGAAAGGACTGGTTCGATGACATTCTTGTGGCCGTGGATGCTGCTCGGGCTGGGACTGGTGCCGCTGCTGGCCGGAGTCTATGCGCTGGCGCAGCGGCGGCGGTCGGGGTATGCGGTGCGCTTCACCAACCTGGACCTTCTGGCGAACGTGGTGGAAGGGAGCCCGGGCTGGCGCAGGCACGTGCCGCCGACGCTCTATCTGCTGGCGATCGCTGCGGTGGTATTCACGCTGGCGCGGCCGCAGCTCGTGACGAAGACGCCCCGGCAGGAGGGGACGGTGGTGCTGGTGACGGATGTCTCGGGCTCGATGAACGCGACGGATGTGAGTCCGACGCGGATGGCCGCTGCACAGGAAGCAGCGCACACGCTGGTGGACGAGCTGCCGGAGGGGTTCCGCATCAGTCTGATTAGCTTCTCGAGCGGGGTGAACGTCCTCGTTCCTCCGACGACTGAGAAGGAGCAGGTGCACGCGGCCATCGAGCGGCTGGCGCCGCTTGGCGGGACAGCGATGGGCGACGCAATTGCGGCGGCGGTGGACGTGGTCCGGGCGGCGCTCGGCGAGGACGGCGCGGCGGGCGGGGACCCGACGGCCCCCATCCGCGGGGAGGGAGAGGCTGCGCCGGCGGTGATCGTGCTGCTCTCGGACGGGGCGAACACGGTGGGCACCTACCAGCCGCTGGATGCGGCGCAGCTTGCGGCGGAGGCGGGCGTGCCGGTGTACGCGGTGGCGCTGGGGACGCCGGACGGGGTGGCCGTGGTGGTCGACCCGCAGGGGCGGCAGCGCACGGTGCGGGTCCCCCCGGACGTGGAGACCCTGCAAGCGGTGGCCGAGCTGACGGGCGGGCGCGCCTTCGAAGCACCGGGGACGAGCGAGCTGCAGAGCATCTACCAGGACCTCGGCGACCGCATCGGGTATATCGAGAAGCGGACGGAGGTGAGCTGGGCGGGGGCCGGGCTGGCGGGAGTGCTCGTGCTGGCGGGCGGTACGCTGGGGCTGCTCTGGTTCAACCGCTTCCCGTAATCCTTGCGATTCGTTCACGATCGAATGAGATTGCGCCGGGGACAGAGATTCGGTAGGGTTCCGTCATGCCGTTCGCGGTATGCAACGGGGTGCGGCTGTACTACGAGGTGCACGGCGAAGGCGAGCCGCTGCTGCTCGTGATGGGACAGGGGAGCGACCACCACGGCTGGGACCCGGTACGGGACGATTTCGCGAGCCGCTTCCGGGTCATCGTCTACGACCACCGGGGGACGGGGCTGAGCGACAAGCCGAAGGCTCCGCCGTACACGACGCGGATGCTGGCGGCAGACGCGGTGGCGCTGCTCGACCACTTGGGCATCGGGCGGGCGCACATCTATGGGATTTCGATGGGCGGGCGCATCTGCCAGTGGCTCGCGATCGACTACCCGGAGCGGGTGGGCGCGGTGGTTCTGGGGTGCACGACGCCGGGGGATGCGCACGGCGTGAAGCGCCCGGCGGAGGTCGACGAGAAGATGCGGAATCGGCCATCGGACCCTGAGGAGGCTGCGACCTGGCTGGCTGAGGAGATGGTGAGCCCGGAATGGCTGGCTGGGCACCCCGAATACCTGGCATTTTTGCGCGAACGGGCGCGGAATCCTATCCCGGGGTATGCGCAGCGGTTGCATTACGAAGCAAGCCAGGGGCACGATGCATGGGAGCGGCTGACGGAGATACGCGCGCCGGTGCTGGTGATCCACGGGACGCAGGACCGGATCAACCCGACGGCGAATGCGGAGCTGCTGGCGCGGCGCATCCCGGGGGCGGAGCTGCAGTATATCGAAGGAGGGCGGCACGGGTACTTCATCGAGTACCGCGAGGCGGCGGGAGCGGCAGTGATGGGGTTCCTGGAGCGTCACACCACAAGGTAGGGTGCGGGCATGCATTTGCAACGGAAGATCATGGGGTTTTCGCGCGATGTGGGGCGGCGGTTGGACCGCGCGCTGGGGGAGAACCTGCTGGGGCTGTACCTCCACGGTTCGGCGACGATGGGGGCGTTCCAGTACCAGCGGTCGGATTTCGACATGTTGGCGGTGGTGGAGCGTCCGCTGACGAAGGATGAGCAGCGGGAAGTGGCGGCGCTGCTGATGGACCCGGAGATGCCGTGTCCAGGCTCGGGGCTGGAGCTGAGCATCGTGACGGATGCGTCGCTTGACGAGGAGAGCCATTCGCCGCCGTTCGAGCTGCACCTGTGCACGGTGCCGGAGGCGCGGGCATTTGTGGACGGGCACGGCCACCCCGGCGACCCGGACCTGCTGCTCCACTATGCGGTGGCGCGGGAGAAGGGGCGGGCGATCATCGGACCGCCGCCGGAGGAGATGTTCCCGGAGATTCCGCGGAGCTGGGTGTTGGAGGCGATGGCCGACGAGCTGGGGTGGGCGCTGGCAAATGCGACGCCGGGCTATGCGGTGCTCAACGCCGTGCGCGCGCTGCGCTATGCGTACACGGGCGACCTCGTGAGCAAGCAGGAGGGGGCGTACTGGTTCTTCCGCCAGCGGCGGAACATGATGCCGGTCCGACTGGCGCTGAAGCAGCACCTTGGGCGCGCGGCGACGGGCCCGAGCCAGGAACACGCGGAGCGGTTCGTGGCGTGGGTGCTGGACGAGATCAACCGGGTGCGGCTCGAGCTCGACGAGGAAGAGTAGCCCGCCTGTGGCCGGCTGGAGGGTGCGCCGCGCGAGCCCGGAGGATGCCGCTGCGCTTGCGCGGCTGCGCTGGGAGTTCCGGGTGGAGGCTGGGGAACCGGTCGAATCGGAGGCAGCGTTCCTTGACCGGGCTGCGCGGTGGATGGCAGCGCGGCTCGCGGGCGACCGCTGGCAGGCGTGGCTTGCGGAAGTCGATGGGGCTGCGCCCGCGGGCTGTATTTGGCTGCAGGTCATCGAGAAGCTCCCGAACCCGGGCGACGAGGAGGAGCTGCACGGGTACGTGACGAGTCTGTTTGTGGCCCCGGCGCTCCGGGGGAAGGGGACTCGGGAGCCTGCTCCTCGAGGCAGCGCTTGATTCGTGCCGCGCGGCGGGAGTCGACTCCGTGGTGCTCTGGCCGACGACACGGAGCCGGCCGCTCTATGAACGGCTGGGTTTTGCCAGCCCGGGCGATGTGATGGAGCTGCGGATGGGCACTGGCCGGCGGCTCCCCTGACCGCCTGATTACTCGCGGGGCGGCCGGGCCAGGCTGCCGTCGGGCGGAGGCGGGAGCGGCGGCGGATGAGGAAGGCTGCCGCCCGGGTAGGGTGTCGGGGTTGCCGGGGGGCCGGGCGGCTCGGTGGGGAGCGGCGGCGGGGGTACGACCGGGGTCGCGGGAGGGGGTGGAGGCGGGGGAGTCGGCGACGGCGGGGCCGGTGTGGGGTGGGGAGGCTCGGTGGCTGCAGGGACGGGAGGCTGGGCAGGGGTGGCCGGCGGGGGAGCTGCAGGGGCGGGCGGACGTACGTAGGTGGGGGCGGGAGCCGAAGCGCCTGTCCCGGAGCGTGGAAGCCCCCGGACCTGGTCGAGTGTGAGACGCGGGATGGGTGTGGGGGACGGAGTCAACGCGGGCGGCGTGGCGCCGTGGGCGGCGGCATCGGGAGTCGGCGTGCCGTGCGCGGATTCGGGGGTGGCATGGTCGGCGCTCTCGGCGGCCGGCGTTTCCGTGGCGGGGGGCGGGGCAGCAGCACCGCCCATGGTGGACTGGTAGGCGAGTGCACCTGCGGCGAGCAATGCGCCGACGAAGATGAGGTTGCCTTTGTTCACTGCGGCCGACGCCTCCCCATGATGGGCATCGGCGCGGGGGCGTCTGGGCTGGGGCGCGGGCAGGGGACGTGCGCGTGACGGGATGGTGACGGGCCGAGCGCGCCGAGGCCCCCGGTGCCGGGGGGCCTCGCGGAATGTGCGAACGAGCGATTCGGGCGCGCGGCTAGCGCTTGGTGAACTGCGGTGCCTTGCGGGCGCGCTTGAGACCAGGCTTCTTGCGCTCCTTCATGCGGGCATCGCGGGTGAGGAGATTTTCGGGGCGCTTGAGGAGGGGCTTGAGCGACGGGTCGGAGGCGACGAGTGCCCGGGCGATGCCCATCTGGATGGCGCCGGCCCAGCCGCTGACACCGCCGCCGGCGCATTTGATGGTGGCGGAGAAGCGGCCTTCGCGGCCGAGGCGGCGCAGGGGTTCGAGAATTTCGACGCGATGGGTGGCGCGGGAGAAGACCTCTTCCATCGGCTTGCCGTTGACGATGATGGCGCCGGAGCCGGGGATGAGGCGGACACGCGCGACGGCGGTCTTGCGGCGGCCAGTGCCGTAGTAGTACTGCTGCTGCTCGGCCATCTGGGTTACTCCTCGGTCTGTTCAGCCTTTGCGCGGCGGCGGCGGGCTGGTTGTTCGTCGGGCGCGGTCGCCGGCTCGGTGCCGGGGGTTTCGGCAGGGGCCTGTTCGGCGGCGGCGCGGCGGCGCGTGCGTTTCGGCTGCGCGCCAGGCTCGCTCTCGGGTGCAGCCGCCGGTTCGGCGGGGGCTGCCGCTTCGGCGGCCTCTGCCTCCTGCCGGAGGACGCGGGCGCGTGCGCGGCGCGCGACTTCGGCGGCTTCGCTGGAGGGTGCGGCCGCGGTGGGCAGCTCCGGTGCAGTGAGGGGACGGAGCCCCTTCGGGCGGTAGGGCTGCGCGGCGAGGGCCTCGAGGGCGGCCTTGCGGGCTTCTTGGGCGCGCTCACTGGCGATGACCTGTGCCTGGTGGGGGTGCTCGGGGCCGGCGTAGACCTTGAGGTGGCGCATCATCTGCTTTCCGAGGGGACCCTTGGGGAGCATGCCCCAGACGGCGCGCTGGATGACTTTCTCAGGGAAGCGCTGGAGCTGTTCGGCAAAGGTGCGAGCCTTCAGGCCGCCGGGGTAGCCGGAGTGGCGGTAGTAGACCATGTCCTGGGCTTTTTTGCCGGAGACGCGGACCTTCGCGGCGTTGACGACGATGACGAAGTCGCCGTCGTCGAGGTGAGGCTCGAAGGTGGGCTTGTGTTTGCCCCGGAGGAGGGTGGCGACGCGGGTTGCGACGCGGCCGAGGGGCTGGCCGGCGGCGTCGATGACGTGCCAATCCTTGTAGATTTGGGAAGCTTTGATGCGGACGGTGGTGTTCATGGTTGGTATCCCTCGTCGTACCAGACGCGTTCGAGACAGAGGCCGCGGGCGGGAGCGACGTAGGTGAAGCTGCCGGGCCGCGCCTGTTCGAGCAGGCTGACGATTTCCTCCTCTGTTGCGGCATGGCGCCCGACCCGGACGAGGGCGGCGACGATGCGCCGGACCATCTGGGGCAGGAACGCGTCTGCCTCGATATCGACGTGGAGCCAATCGCCGGAGCGATGGACCCCGGTTTCGAACACGGTGCGCACGGGGGAGCGCCCGGGTTCGAGTTTGCCGGCGAAGGCGCTGTAGTTGCGCCGGCCGGCGAAGTGGCTGGCGAGGTGCTGCATGGCCGGGACGTCGAGGCTGCCCTCGAGGTGCCAGGCGCAGCGGCGTGCGAGCGGGTCTCGCGCCTCGCCGTTGGCGATGGTGTAGCGGTAGCGTCGGCGGCGGGCCCAGCGGCGCGGGTCGAACCCGAGCGGGACTTCGCGCACGGCGCGTACCGCTACATCTTCGGGCAGGAGCGCGTTGAGCGCTCGCCCGATGGCGGCCGCTTCGAGCCGGGTTTCGGCGGTGAAGGCGGCCACCTGGCCTCTCGCGTGGACGCCCGAGTCGGTGCGCCCGGCGAGTTCGACGCGAACCGGGGCCTGGAAGAGGCGCCCGGCGGCGCGTTCGAGTTCGTGTTGGACGGTCCGGCCGTTGGGCTGGACCTGGGAGCCGACGAAGTCGGTCCCGTCGTAGCTGACGGTTGCCGCGAAGCGTTTCGCGGCGGGCGCGTCAGTCGTTCTTCTCCTCCTCTGCGGGTGCGGTTTCGGCCTGTGCTTCGGCCTCGGGTTGCGCCTCTGCTTCGGCAGGGGCTTCGGTCTCGGCTTCGGCGGGCGCCTGCTCGTCGGCGGCTTCGGTCACGGCCGCTGCTTCGCTGCGGGCTGCTTCCTCTTCGGCGGCTGCGCGGGCGGCAGCGGCGGCGCCGGGGGTGGGCCGGCGGGAAGCGGAGGGCGGAGCGGTGACGCGCTGGGGCCGGGGCATGGCCACGGCGCCGGCGATGTCGACGAGCTCGATGGTGGCCATGCGGGCCCCGTCGCCCTTGCGGGGCTCGAGGGCGGTGATGCGGAGGTAGCCGCCGGGGCGGTCTTTCATCCGCGGGGCGATCTCGTCGAAGACTTTCTTGACGACCTTGGGGTCGTAGAGGAAGCGGAGGGCCTGGCGCCGTGCGTGGAGGTCGCCGCGGCGGCCGAGGGTGATGATGCGCTCGGCCATGGGGCGGATTTCCTTGGCCTTGGCTTCGGTGGTGGTGATCTTTTCGTACCGGAGGAGGTCGGTGACCAGGTTCCGGTAGAGGGCGATGCGGTGGCTGGTTTCGCGGCCGAGGTGGCGGCCGGCTACGCGGTGTCGCATGGGGCTACTCCTCGTCGTCGGCGCCGATGAGGTCCTCTGCGCTGCCGTCTTTGAGCAGTGCTTCTTTGAGGGCCTTGCCGAGGGCGCTCAGGTTTTCTTCGTCTTCTTCTTCGTCGTCCATGATGACGGCGCTGGTGCGGAGGGAGCGGGCGGCGGCGCTGCCGGGGCGGGCGGGCCGTGCGGCGGGGCGGACGGGCTCGTCGGCGATGGGGACGAGGCCGGGCTGGCTGGGGTCGATGTAGCCGAGCTCGGCGAGGCGCTCGCGGAGTTCGTCGTAGGATTTGCGGCCGAAGTTGCGAAGGCCGAGGAGCTCGTCTTCGGTCTTTTCGAGGACCTGCCCGACGGTCATGAGGCCGGAGCGCTTGAGGCAGTTGTAGGCGCGGACGGAGAGCTGGAGGTCTTCGATGGGGGTGTTGTAGCGGTCGGGGGCCATGAGGAGGCCGCCCGTGGCTCCGGCGCCGAGGGCGGGGTGGTAGCCGTGGGCGAGCTCGGGCCGGGTGTGCTGGATGAAGAGGCCGAATTGTTCGACGAGGATCTCGGCGCTGAAGCCGACGGCTTCGACGGGGTCGATGGTGCCGTCGGTCCAGACTTCGAGGATGAGGCGGTCGTAGTTGGTGGACTGTCCGACGCGGGTCTTTTCGACGCGGTAGTTGACTTTGCGGATGGGCGTGAAGATGGCGTCGACGGGGATGACGCCGATCGGCATGCCTTCGACGGCGCCTGCGGGCTGGTAGCCTTTGCCGAGCTCGGCGTGGAATTCGGCGGAGATGCGGGAGCCTTTGGTTTCGAGGCGGCCGAGATAGAGGTCGGGGTTGACGAGCTCGAAATCGGCCGGGACCTGGAGGTCGGCGGCGGTGATGACGGCGGGGCCTTCGACGTCGAGGGAGAGGGTGCCGGGCCGGTTGGAGATGGGCTTGAGGCGAATCTCCTTGACGTTGAGGAGGAATTCGGTGGTGTCTTCGGCCATGCCGGGGACGGTGGAGAATTCGTGCTGCACCTGGTCGATGCGCACGGAGGTGATGGCTGCGCCTTCGAGGGAGGAGAGGAGGACGCGGCGCAGGGCATTGCCGAGGGTGATGCCGTAGCCGGCCTCGAGGGGTTCGGCGACGAGGCGGGCGTAGGTGGCGGTTTGTTCTTCGACGGTGAGCCGGGGGTGGGCGGCTTCAGCCGGCTGCCCGAGCATCTCCAGTGAATTCATGATGGGTGCCCTCAACCGTTGACGGGGTTAGCGCGAGTAGTACTCGATGATGACGTTTTCGTTGAAGAGGTGGGTCTCGCCGGGGACGACGGCTGGCGGTGCGGTGACTTTGCCGGTCATGCTGGCCAGGTCGAGGGAGAGCCACGTTGGGGGGTTTTTGGATTTGATGGCGTCCTGGACGATTTTGTAGAACTCGCTGCGCTGGCCGCGGGGGGTGAAGGAGATGGTGTCGCCTTCTTTGAGGTGGGCGGAGGGGATGTCGAGTTTGCGGCCGTTCACGGCGATGAGGCCGTGGCGGACGAGCTGGCGGGCCTGTGCGCGAGAGTCGGCGAAGCCGAGGCGGTAGACGATGTTGTCGAGCCGCGTTTCGAGCAGGCGTACGAGGTTTTCGCCGGAGACGCCGGGGCGGCGGATGGCTTCTTTGTAGTAGCGGACGAACTGTTTTTCGAGGACGCCGTAGGAGGCGCGTGCGCGCTGCTTTTCGCGGAGCTGGAGGCCGCGGTCGGAGATTTTGCGGCGGCGTGCGGGGCGCGGGCCGGGGGGGTTGGGCCGGCGCTCGAAGGCGCACTTGGGCGTGAAGCAGCGTTCGCCTTTGAGGAAGAGTTTTTCGCCGTGGCGGCGGCAGAGGCGGCAGACGGGGCCGGTGTAGCGTGCCATAGGTGGTTGGGCTCCTAGACGCGGCGCCGCTTGGGCGGGCGGCAGCCGTTGTGGGGGATGGGGGTGACGTCGCGGATGGCGGTGATGGTGAGGCCGGCGGCCTGGAGGGAGCGGATGGCTGCTTCGCGGCCGGAGCCGGCGCCGCGGACGTAGACTTCGACGGACTGGAGGCCGTGTTCCATGGCGCGGCGGGCGGCGTTTTCGCTGGCCATCTGGGCGGCGAAGGGGGTTCCCTTGCGGGAGCCTTTGAAGCCGGATGCGCCGGCCGACGCCCAGGCGATGACGTTGCCGTTGGGGTCGGTGAGGGTGACGAGGGTGTTGTTGAAGGTGCTCTTGATGTAGGCGCGGCCGCGGGGGATGGACTTGCGCTCGCGCCGCTTCAGGCGGCGGTTTTTGTCGGCACCACGTTTTTGATCGGCCATGGGGAGCTCCTGTTACTTCTTTCCTGCGCGCTTCTTGCCGGCGACGGTTTTGCGGGCGCCGCGTTTTTGGCGTGCGTTGGTGCGGGTGCGCTGGCCGCGGACGGGGAGGTTGCGGCGGTGGCGCTGGCCGCGGTAGCAGTTGATTTCGATGAGGCGCGCGATGTTCTGCCGGACTTCGCGGCGGAGGTCGCCTTCGACGATGTAGTTCTTTTCGATGAAGTCGCGGATGCGGAGGATTTCTTCATCGGTAAGGTCGCGGGCGCGGGCATCCGGGGAGATGTTGGTGGCCGCGAGCACTGCTTTGGCGCGGGTAGGCCCGATGCCGTAGATGTAGGTGAGGGCGACTTCGAGTCGCTTGTCGGCTGGGATGTCGACTCCTGCGATACGTGCCATGCGGCCTTACCCCTGGCGCTGCTTGTGCTTTGGATTTTCGCAAATGACCATGACGCGACCGTGCCGGCGGATGACCTTGCACTTGTCGCAGCGTGGCTTGACGGATGCTCGTACTTTCATGGCTCTCCTGGTCGGGTTGGCCGGGTCGGCCTATTTGAATCGGTAGGTGATGCGCCCGCGGCTGAGGTCGTAAGGCGAGAGTTCGACGAGAACGCGATCGCCGGGGAGGATGCGGATGAAGTTCATCCGGATCTTTCCGCTGACGTGGGCGAGCACTTCGTGGCCGTTGGCCAGCTCGACCTTGAACATGGCGTTGGGGAGGGGTTCGACCACGGTGCCCTCGACTTCGATCGCGTCCTTTTTTGCCATAGACCCTCGTGCGGTGGAGTTCGGAACGTCATGGGAGGGTGAGGACTTCGGCCTCACCCTCGGCGCGGATGGCGATGGTATGCTCGAAATGACAGCATAAGCTACCGTCTTTCGTGCTTACGGTCCAGCCGTCGGGGCCTTCGATGACCTCCGGCGAGCCGGCGGTGACCATGGGTTCGAGCGCGAGGACGAGCCCGGGCTTGAGCTCGGGCCCGCGGAAGCGCTGGCGATAGTTTTCGACGTGCGGCTCTTCGTGCATGTCGCGGCCCACGCCGTGGCCGCCATACCCTTTTACGATACCAAATCCGTGCGGTCGGATCGCGTCTTCGATGGCGCCGCGGATGTCGTTGAGGTAGTTGCCGGCGCGAGCGGCACGGATACCGGCCCAGAGGGCTTCTTCGGTGACGCGCATGAGTTTTTCGGCGAGCGGGCTGACCTTGCCGACCCCGACGGTGATGGCGGAGTCGCCGACGTAGCCGTTGAGGGTGGCGCCGAGGTCGAAGGTGACGATGTCGCCTTCCTGGAGCTCACGGTCGACGGGGATGCCGTGGACGAGCTGTTCGTTGATGCTGATGCAGATGTTGGAGGGGTAGGGCGGATAGCGGGGCGATGGCCGGTAGTTGAGGAAGGTTTCCTTTGCCCCGGCCTTTTTGAATTCCTGGCGGACGAAGGCTTCGACGTCGAGGAGGTTGAGGCCGGGGCGGACCATTTCGCGGATCTGGGCAAGGGTCCGCCCGACGAGGCGGCCTGCCTCGCGCATGAGTCGGATTTCGTCCTCGGACTTGAGCTTGATCGCCATCTGCTGCCTACCGGATGGCCTCCAGGAGGGCTGCGGTGACGTCGTCGAGTGGGCGCTCGCCGTCGATTTCGCGGAGGACGCCGGCGCGGCGGTAGTGGTCGATGAGGTCGGCCGGGGGTTTTTGTTTTTCGAGCCGGGCGCGGACGACTTCGGGGCGGTCGTCGTCGCGCTGGTAGAGTTCGCCGCCGCAGGCGTCGCAGATGCCGGGCTGCTTGGGCGGGTCGTTGCGTTCGTGGTAGAGGCGGCCGCACTGGCGGCAGATCCAGCGGCCGCCGAGGCGGGAGACGAGTTCGTCGTCGGAGACGGTGATGAGGAGGGCGCGGTCGACTTTTGCGCCCTGTGCGGCGAGGGCTTCGTCGAGGGCCTTCGCCTGGACGACGTTGCGGGGGAAGCCGTCGAACATGGCGCCGGCTTTGGCATCGTCGCGGCCGATGCGCTCGAGGAGCATTTTGATGGTGATTTCGTCGGGCACGAGCTCGCCGCGGGACATGTACTGGTTGGCGAGCTGACCGAGTTCGGTGTTGTTTTTGACGTGCTCGCGGAACATGTCGCCCGTGGAGATGTGGACGAGGCCTGTGGCCGCAGCGATGCGCTGGGCCTGGGTTCCTTTGCCGGCGCCGGGTGGACCAAGGAGGACGATGTACACGTTAGCGAATGAACCCTTCGTAGTTGCGCATGAGTAGCTGGGCTTCGAGCTGTTTCATCGTGTCGAGGACGACGGCGACGACGATGAGGAAGCCGGTGGACGAGATGGTGAGGGCGCGGACGTCGGTGAAGAGGCCGACGAAGAAGGGGATGATGGCGACGAAGCCGAGGAAGAATGCGCCGGCCCAGGTGATGCGGGTGACGACGCGCATGAGGTAGGCCTCGGTGGGGGGTCCGGGGCGGATGCCGGGGATGAAGGCGCCCTGCCGCTGGAGGTTCTTGGCGATTTGCTGCTGCTGGTACTGCACCATGGTGTAGAAGAAGGTGAAGATGACGACCAGCACGAAGAGGATGAGCCAGTACCAACCGGTGCCGCTGCCGCCGCGGCCGCCCTGGAACTGGTCGACGAAGAAGTTGGCGACGGACCCGACCCAGCCGCCGGAGTCGATGAAGTAGGAGGCGATGGTGGCGGGGAGGATCATGATGGAGAAGGCGAAGATGAGGGGAATCATGCCGGCCATGTTGACGCGCAGGGGGATGTGGCTCTGCCCCTGCTGTCGGTACATGCGGCCGCCGCGAAATGCGGAGCGGGCGTACTGGACGGGAACGCGGCGCTGGGCTTCCTGAAAGAAGACGATGAGGTAGATGAGCGCGAGCGCCCCGGCGGCGAAGCCGAGCACGGTGAGGATGCTGGTGGTGGTGATGTTGGGGATGAGGGACGGCAGTGTGGCGACGATGCCGCCGAAGATGATGAGGGAGACGCCGTTGCCGATGCCGTGGTCGGTGATGAGCTCGCCGAGCCAGACGAGGAACATGGTGCCGGCGGCCAGGGTGAAGAGGGTGGCGAAGGTGCCGACGACGTCGTTTTGGAAGCCGAAGTCGCGGACGACGTCGGCACCCTGGGCGTTGATGAAGAGGATCTGCCCGTAGCCCTGGACCATGGCGAGGGGGACGGTGAGCCAGTGGGTGATGACCTGGATGCGGCGGCGGCCCTGTTCGCCCTCTTCGGCGAGTGCGCGAAGTGAGGGGACGAGGGGCTGGAGGATTTGGATGATGATGGAGGCGGTGATGTAGGGGTAGACGCCGAGTGCGGCGACGCTGAGGTTCTGGAGGGCGCCGCCGGAGAAGATGCTGAGGAAGTCGAGGAGCGCGTTGCCTTCGAAGGCGGCCTGGAGCGCGTCGCGGTCGATGTTCGGGAGGGGCACATGGGCCACGAAGCGGAAGACGACGAGCATGGCGATGGTGAAGAGGAGCTTCCGCCGGACGTCTTCCTGCCGGAAGGCATCGACCATGGCCTGGAGGAGCCTGGGGCGCTGCGCTGCCTGGACGGTCATGTCAGCGTTCCTTCTCGCCGGATGCGGTGATCACGGTGGCGGTGCCGCCGGCGGCTTCGATGCGCGCTTTGGCGGATGCGCTGAAGGCGTGGGCGGAGACGGTGAGCTTCCGGGTGAGCTCGCCGCGGCCGAGGATTTTGACGGGCTCGCGGAGGTGCTTGAGGATGCCGGTCTCCTTGAGGAGCTGGGGGGTGACGGTGGTGCCGTCGGGGAAGCGCTCGAGGGCTTCGAGGTTGACGGGCTGGAAGGGGATCCGCCACTTGTTGTTGAAGCCGCGGAGGACGTGGAATTTGCGGGACGTGGGGAACTGGCCGCCTTCGAAGGCGTCGTAGGGGAGTTTTTTGCCGGAGCGGGAGCGCTGGCCCTTGAGGCCGCGGCCGGCGTAGGTGCCGTGGCCGCTGGCGTTGCCGCGGCCGACGCGTTTGCGGGCGTGGGTAGCGCCGCGCGGGGGCCGGAGTTCATGGGCACCGAGCATCAGGCGCCTCCTTCTTTGACGTCGACGAGGTGGGCGACTTTGTTGAGCATGCCGCGGATGGCGGGGCTGTCTTCGACCTCGACGGTCTGCTGGAGACGGCGGAGGCCGAGTTTGCGGATGGTGTCTTTTTGGTCTTTGTTGTAGCCGATGGCGCTTTTGCGCCAGGTGACGGTGAGGCGAGCCATCTCACGATTCTCCACGGGCGATGGCGAGCCGGCGTTCGCGGGCGCCATCGGAGTCCTGCATGGTGGCGAGGCCGCGGATGGTGGCCTGGGCCACGTTGATGGGGTTGCGGGAGCCGAAGGTCTTGGCGAGGACGTCGGTGACGCCGGCTGCTTCCATGATGGAGCGGACGGCGCCGCCGGCGATGACGCCGGTGCCGTGGCTGGCGGGCTTGAGCATGACCTTGGCGGCCTTGAAGCGGACCCAGACGGGGTGGCTGAGGGTGCCGCCCTTCATGGGGATGCGGACCATGTTGCGGCGGGCCTGCGCGGCGCCTTTGCGGATGGCCTCGGGGACTTCGTTGGCCTTGCCGAGGCCCACGCCGACGGAGCCGTGCCCATCGCCGACGACGACGAGGGCGGAGAAGCTGAAGCGGCGACCGCCCTTGACGACCTTGGCGACGCGGTTGATGTAGATGACCTTTTCGGAGAGGTCTTCCGGTCCGGGCTGTTCGTAGCGTTCCGGGCGATTGTCGGCCATTTAGAACCCCAATCCTGCTTCGCGCGCTGCCTCGGCGAGGGCGCGAACGCGACCGTGATAGAGGAATCCGCCGCGGTCGAAGACGACGGCTTCGATGCCCTTGGCGCGCGCGCGCTCGGCGATGGCTGTGCCGACGAGTGCGGCGCGCTCGGTCTTGGTTTTGCCCCGGGCCTGTTCAGCGAGTGCAGGCTCGACGTCGCTGGCGGCAGCGAGGGTGTGCCCGGTGGTGTCGTCGATGACCTGGGCGTAGATGTGCTGGGCGCTGCGGAAGACGTTGAGCCGGGGCCGCTGGGGCGTTCCGGAGACCTTTTTGCGGACGCGGAGGTGGCGCCGTTTGCGAGCGAGGACGCTGGTGGTGGTGCTCACTTCTTCCCAACCTTCCCGGACTTGCCGGCCTTGCGCCGGACGCGTTCGCCAAGGTAGCGGATGCCTTTGCCTTTGTAGGGCTCGGGCGGGCGGATTTTGCGGATGTTGGCCGCGACCTGGCCGACGCGCTCCTTATCGATGCCTTCGACGGTGATGCGGGGGCCTTCGACGCTGAATTTGATGCCCTCGGGGGGGCTGACGATGACCGGGTGGGAGAAGCCGAGGGCGAGCTGGAGGGCGGAGCCCTGCAGCTGGGCGCGGTAGCCGACGCCCTGGACTTCGAGGACTTTGGTGAAGCCGGTGGTGACGCCGGTCACCATGTTGGCGAGGAGGGTGCGGGAGAGCCCGTGGAGGGCGCGGTCTTCGCCGTCGTCGCTGGCGCGGCGGACGGTGACGACGCCGTCTTCGCGTTCGAAGGTGATGCGCGGGGGGAACTGGCGGGAGAGTTCGCCCCGGGGGCCTTTGACGACGACGTGGTTGTCGCCGTCGATGGTGATGGTGACGTTGGGCGGGATGGGGATGGGTTGTCGGCCGATTCGAGACATCGGATGCAGCCCCTTACCAGACGTAGCAGAGAAGCTCGCCGCCGACTTCCTGCCGGCGGGCTTCCTGCCCGGACATGACGCCTTTCGGCGTGGAGAGGATGGCGATGCCGAGCCCGCCGTAGACGCGCGGGATTTCGCGCCGCTGGACGTAGACGCGGAGGCCCGGCCGGGAGACGCGCTGCAGGCCGTTGAGGACGGGCTGTTTGCGTCCGCTGTAGCTGAGCTCGACGCGGAGGTTGGGCTGGGGTTTGCCCGGCTCTTCGATGACCTGGTAATCGCGGATGAAGCCCTCTTCTTTGAGGACTTTGGCGATGGCGATTTTGATCTTGGAAGCCGGGATGTTCACGGCGTCGTGCCGCGCGGCGTTGGCGTTGCGGATCCGCGTGAGCATGTCAGCGATGGGGTCACTAACGGTCATGTGCGATCTCCCCCTGGCGTTTGCTTGCGCACTTACCAGCTGGACTTGGTGACTCCGGGGAGGAGGCCCCGGTGGGCGTATTCGCGGAAGGTGATGCGCGAGAGCCCGAATTTGCGGATGTAGGCTTTGGGGCGGCCGGTGACAAGGCACCGGTTATGAAGGCGGGTGGGGCTGCTGTTGAGGGGCAGCTTGCGGAGTTCATCGTAGATTTCGGCGACGCGTTTCGGGTCGCCCCAGGCCTTTTTGAGCTCGGCCTTGAGGGCCGTCCGCTTGCCGGCGTACTTCTCGTAGAGCTGGCGGCGGCGGAGGTCGCGGTTGACGATGCCTTTGGATGCCATCGCGGTGCTCCTAGTTTTTCCGGAAGGGCATGCCCATGAGTTCGAGGAGGCGGCGCCCTTCTTCGTCGGTTTTGGCGGTGGTGACGATGGTGACCTGGAGGCCGCGGACCTTGTCGACGCGGTCGTAATCGACCTCCGGGAAGATGAGCTGTTCGCGGAGGCCGAGGCTGAAGTTGCCGCGGCCGTCGAAGGCGTTGGGGTTGAGGCCCTGGAAGTCGCGGATGCGCGGGAGGGCGGCGACGATGAGGCGGTCGAGGAATTCGTACATGCGGTCGCCGCGGAGGGTGGCGGCGACGCCGATGGCGTTGCCGGCGCGCAGGCGAAAGTTGGCGATCGACCGCTTTGCGCGGGTGACGACGGGCTTTTGGCCGGTGATGGCCGCAATCTGCTCGGTCGTCCGGTCGAGGGCGTTGGCATCCTGCAGGGCTTCGCCAAGGCCGACGTTGACGGCGATCTTGGTGATGCGGGGCACCTGCATGACGTTGCGGTAGCCGAACTGCTGCTGCAGCGCGGGTGCGACTTCCTTTTGGTACTTCTCTTTGAGGCGGGGCGGCATTATTCGATGTCCTCTCCGCTGCGTTTGCCGACCCGGACGAGGGTGCCGTCTTCGCGCCGACGGAAGGTGACGCGGGTGGGCTCGTCGGTATTCGGGTCGATCAGCATGACGTTGCTGATGTGGATGGGTGCTTCGCGCTCGACGATTTGGGAGGCCTGGCCGGGCTGCCGGGCGCGCTGGTGCTTCTTGATGATGTTGACGCCTTCGACGATGACGCGGTTGTGCTTGGTGATGACCTGGCGGACGGTGCCGCGCTTGCCGCGGTCTTTCCCGGCGATGACGACGACTTTGTCTCCTTTTTTGATCTTGGCCGGCATCAGAGCACCTCCGGCGCGAGGGAGACGATTTTCATGAAGTTGCGGTCGCGGAGTTCGCGGGCGACGGGCCCAAAGATGCGGGTGCCGCGGGGGTTTTCGCCGTCGTTGGCGAGGAGGACGGCGGCGTTGTCGTCGAAGCGGATGTAGGAGCCGTCGGGGCGGCCGTATTCCTTGGCGACGCGGACGACGACGGCTTTGACGACGTCGCCCTTCTTGATGTTGCCGTGGGGCTGCGCCGATTTGACGGATGCGACGATGACATCGCCGGGCCGGGCGTAGCGCCGCCTGCTGCCGCCGAGGACGCGGATGCAGAGGAGGGAGCGCGCGCCGGAGTTGTCGGCAACTTTGAGGCGGGTTTCCTGCTGGATCACGCGGTCACCTCCGATTTCGGCGCAACCTGGGTGGTGGTTTCGATGTCGCGCCCGATGGTCTCGGGTGCGACTTCGGCGACATCGCCGCGGGTGACGATTTCGATGACGCGCCAGCGCTTTTCTTTGGAGAGCGGGCGGCATTCCTGGATGCGGACGATGTCGCCGAGGCGGCATTCGTTGTTTTCGTCGTGGGCCTTGTAGCGGCCGGTGACGGTAACCACCTTGTGGTAAAGGCGGTGAGTTTTTTTCCGTTCGACGGCGACGACGACGGTTTTTTGCATTTTGTTGGATACGACGGTGCCCTGGAGGATGCGCTGGCTACCCATGGGCTTACTCCTGTTCGGCGAGCGCCTGGAGCTGGCGTTCGCGCTTGATGGTTCGAAGCCGGGCGATGGTGCGGCGAGCGTCGCGCAGGGCCCGGTAGTTTTGGAGCTGCCGGGAGGCATGCTGGAAGCGGAGGGTGAAGAGCGCCCGGTAGGCTTCGTTGATTTCGTGGTCGAGCCGGGCGTCGTCGAGCTGACGGTAGTCTTGGGCTTTCTTGGCCATGTCAGATCACCGCCTCTTCGCGCTGGACGATCTTGGTTGGCACGGGGAGTTTGTGTGCGGCGAGGCGCAGGGCTTCGCGGGCGACGTGCTCGGGGACGCCGGCGACTTCGAACATGATGCGGTTGGGTTTGACGACGGCGACCCAGCGGTCGGGGGCGCCTTTGCCGGAGCCCATGCGGGTCTCGGCCGGCTTCGCCGTGACGGGCTTGTCGGGGAAGATGCGAATCCAAACTTTGCCGCCGCGCTTCATTTCGTGGGTCATGGCGCGGCGGGCGGATTCGATGTGGCGGGAGTCGATCCAGGCGGCGCCGAGGGCCTGGAGGCCCCACTCGCCGAAGGCGATGTAGTTGCCTGCCTGTGCGGAGCCCTTCATGCGGCCCCGGTGCTGCTTGCGGTGCTTGACGCGGCGAGGCTGAAGCATCAGTTCGCCCCCTCGGTGGATTCACGGACAGCGGCCTGCTGTTCCATGGAGATGGCGGTGTGGGCGGGGCCTTCGGGCTCGGCCGGGCGTGCGGCAACGGCTGCGGGCTCGGGCGCCGACTCTTCGGCGGGGCGCTCGGCGCGCTGGGGCAGGATGTCGCCCTTGTAGATCCAGACTTTTACGCCGATGGTGCCGAAGGTGGTGAGGGCTTCGGCGAGGCCGTAGTCGATATCGGCGCGGAGGGTGTGGCGGGGGACGCGGCCCTGGGTTTCGGTTTCGCGGCGGGACATCTCGGCGCCGCCGAGACGGCCGGAGATGGTGATGCGGCAGCCCCGGGCGCCGCGCTGCATGGTGCGCTGGACGGCCTGCTTGATGGCGCGGCGGAAGGCGACGCGGCGCTCGAGCTGGTCGGCGACGGACCTGGCGACGAGGTAGGCATCGAGCTCAGGGACGCGGATCTCCTGGATGTTGACGCGGACGCGGCCGCCGGTGTAGCGCTCGAGGGCGTTGCGGAGCTCTTCGACCTTCTGACCGCCGCGGCCGATGACGATACCGGGCTTGGCGGTATGGATGGTGATGGTGGTGAGGTTCGCGTTCCGGTCGATTTCGATGCGGCTGATGGCGGCATCGCGGAGCTCGCGCAGGACGAAGTTGCGGAGGTCGAGGTCCTGGTGGAGCTTCTGGGTGTAGTCGCGGTCGGCGAACCACTTCGATTCCCAGTCGTAGAGGATGCCGAGGCGGAAGCCGTGGGGGTGAACTTTCTGGCCCATGGGCTAGGCCTCCCTCTGGTCGAGGATGATGGTGATGTGGCTGGAGCGCTTGAGGATGGGGCTGACGCGGCCGCGGGAGCGGGGCCGGAAGCGCTTGAGGGTGCGGCCTTCGTCGGCGTAGGCGCGCTTGATGTAGAGGTCGTCGACGTCGAGGTTGAAGTTGTTCTCGGCGTTGGCGGCGGCGGAGAGGACGGTCTTGGAGATGGTGCGGGCGTGCGGGGAGGGCACGTAGCGCAGGAGGGCGAGGGCCTGGTCGACGGTGAGGCCGGGCAGGCGCTCGAGGATGAGGCGCACTTTGCGGGGGGAGGCGGGCATGCCGCGGGTGACTGCTCGGACTTCCATGGTTAGCGCCTCACCTTGCTTTGCTTGTCGCTCTTGGCGACGTGGCCGCGGAAGGTGCGGGTGGGGGCGAATTCGCCGAGTTTGTGGCCGACCATGTTTTCGGTGATGAAGACGGGCACGTGCCGCCGGCCGTCGTGGACGGCGATGGTGAGCCCGATCATCTCCGGGAGGATGGTGGACGCGCGCGACCACGTTTTGATGACCGTGCGGTTCTGGGCGTTCCGCATGGCCAGCACTTTCTTCTCGAGCGACGGGTGGACGAATGGTCCTTTTTTCGTCGAACGGGACATGGTGTGCTCCTCTCCTACGACCTGCGCCGCACGATGTACTTATCGGTGCGCTTGTTGTTGCGGGTGCGGTAGCCGAGCGCAGGCTTGCCCCAGGGCGTCTTGGGCCCGGGCATGCCGACGGGAGCGCGGCCTTCGCCACCGCCGTGCGGATGGTCGCGGGGGTTCATGACGGCACCGCGGACTTCGGGCCGGCGGCCGCGGTGGCGGCTGCGGCCGGCTTTGCCGAGCTTGATGAGGGAGTGCTCGAGGTTGCCGACCTGCCCGACGGTGGCCATGCATTCGATGCGGACGCGGCGCATTTCGCCGGAGGGCAGGCGGATGAGGGCGTATTCGCCCTCCTTGGCCATGAGCTGGGCGGCTGCGCCGGCGCTTCGGACGAGCTGCCCGCCGCGGCCGGGGGTGAGCTCGATGTTGTGCACCTGGGTGCCGGTGGGCATGTTGGCGAGCGGAAGGGCATTGCCGACGCGGACCTCGGCGTCGGGGCCGCTGAGGAGGGTAGCGCCGACGGTGAGGCCGTTGGGCGCGAGGATGTACCGCTTTTCGCCGTCGGCGTACTGGAGGAGGGCGATGCGGGCGGTCCGGTTCGGGTCGTATTCGATGGCGACGACCTTTGCGGGGATGCCGTGCTTGTCGCGCTTCCAGTCGATGATGCGGTAGAGGCGGCGGTTGCCGCCGCCGCGGTGGCGGACGGTGATGCGGCCCTGGTTGTTGCGGCCCGCAGATTTCTTGCGGAGCGAGACGACGAGGGACTTCTCCGGGCGCTCTTTGGTGATTTCGGAGAAGGTGGCGCCGGAGGCGTTGCGGCGGCCGGGGGACGTCGGCTTGTACTGCTTGATGGGCATGGCCTAGACCCCCTCGAACAGTTCGATTTTGTCGCCCGGGACGAGCGTGACGATGGCCTTCTTCCAGTTGGGCCGGTGGACGACGCGGCGGCCGAAGCGCCGCGGTTTGCCTTTCATGTTGATGGTGTTGACCTCGGCGACGCGGACGTTGAACGCAAGCTGGACGGCCTCTTTGATCTGCGCCTTGTTCGCGCGCGGGTCGACTTCGAAGACGTACTTGTCCTGCCCGGCGAGGATGGTGGACTTTTCGGTGATGATGGGCCGGATGAGGACGGCGTAGGGGTGGAGTTCGCTCGGCATCAGACTGCCTCCCGGTTGCGGCCGCGCTGGGGCTTGATGTTGGCGCCGCCCCAGAGTGCTTCGCATTTGCGCACGGCGTCTTCGCTCATGACGACGGCGTGGGCGTTGATGAGGTCGACGACGTTGAGGTTCTGGGCGGGCAGGGCCTTGACGTTTTCGATGTTGCGCGCGGCGCGGGTGAGCTCGGGGTTGTGTTCGCCGCTGACGACGATGGCCCGCCGGTCGACCTTGAGGGCATCGAGGATGGCCTGGACGGTGCGGGTCTTGCCATCGGGGGCGGAGAGACCGTCGACGACGAGGAGGCTGCCGCCCTGGGCGTGGCTGCTGAGCGCCGAGCGGAGGGCGAGGCGCTTCATGGTGCGGGGCAGCTGCTTGGCGAAGCTGTGCGGTTTGGGGCCGTGGGCGGAACCGCCGCCGACGTGGTGGGGGGCGCGGATGGAGCCCTGGCGCGAGCGGCCGAGGCCTTTTTGGCGCCGGATTTTGATGGTGGAGCCGGCGACTTCGCCGCGGCGCTTGGTGTTAGCGAGCCCGGCGCGCCGGTTAGCCATCTGGGCGACGTACGCCTGGTGAATGACGGCGCGGTTGGGTTCGATGGCGAACACTTCATCGGCGGCGTCGATCTCGCGGACGCGGTTGCCGGCGGTATCGAAGACGGGGAGTTTCATTTCGATACCTTCCTTGCCTTCCGGATGCGGACGAGGCCGCCTTTGGGGCCGGGCACGGAACCGGCGATGAAGATGACGCCGGCTTCGTCGTTGCGGGTGACGACCTCGAGGTTGCGGACGGTGACGCGTTCAGCGCCCATGTGACCGGCCATGCGGGTGCCCTTGAGGACGCGGCCCGGGGTGGTGCCGGAGCCGATGGAGCCGGGGGCGCGGTGGCGGTCGCTCTGGCCGTGGGTCCGGGGGCCGCCGCGGAAGCCGTGCCGGCGGACGCCGCCCTGGTAGCCGCGGCCTTTGGAGGTGCCGGTGACGTCGACGAGGCTGCCGACTTCGAAGAGTTCGACGCCGAGGCGGTCGCCGAGGTTGTAGCTGGCGGTGCCGTCGGTGCGGAATTCGGCGAGGTGGCGCAGCTTGAGGCCGCCGGCGGCGCGGAGGTGGCCGGTTTCGGGTTTGTTGAGGCGGCGATCTTCCTGGTAGCCCACCTGGACAGCGGAGTAGCCGTCTTTTTCAGGGGTGCGGATGAGTGTGACGTAGCAGGGGCCGACTTCGACGGCGGTGACGCCGCGCAGCCTGCCCTGTGCGTCGAACACCTGGGTGGTCCCCAGTTTGCGGCCGAGCATTCCTTCGATGGTCATGGCGGTTACAGCTTGATCTCGATGTCGACTCCGCTGGGGAGCTGGAGCCGCATGAGGGTGTCGACGGTCTTGGAGGTGGGCTCGATGATGTCGATGAGCCGCTTGTGGGTGCGGATTTCGAACTGTTCGCGGCCGTCCTTATGGATATGCGGGCCGCGGATGACAGTGAATTTTTCGATGGAGGTCGGGAGCGGGACCGGCCCGGCGACGGCCGCGCCAGTCCGCTCGGCGGCCTCGACGATCTGGCGCGCCGACTGGTCGAGCAGGCGGTGGTCGAAGGCCTTGAGCTTGATGCGGATTTGTTGTCGTGCCATGGTGCCGGTCCCCTCGGGTGTCCTGTGCCTCAGGCGAGGATTTTGGTGACGACGCCGGCGCCGACGGTGCGGCCGCCTTCGCGGATGGCGAAGCGGAGGCCGTCTTCGATGGCGACGGGCTGGATGAGCTCGACGGTCATGGTGATGTTGTCACCGGGCATGACCATTTCGACGCCCTCGGGCAGGTTGATGGTGCCGGTGACGTCGGTGGTGCGGACGTAGAACTGCGGCCGGTAGCCGTTGAAGAACGGGGTGTGGCGGCCGCCCTCTTCCTTGGAGAGGACGTACACCTGCGCCTCGAACTTCGTGTGCGGCTTGATGCTCCCCGGCTTGCAGAGCACCTGTCCGCGCTCCACTTCGTCCCGCTCGATGCCGCGCAGGAGGCAGCCGACGTTGTCGCCCGCCTGCCCCTCGTCCAGCATCTTCTTGAACATCTCGACACCCGTCACGGTCGTCTTCTGCGTCTCCCGCAGGCCGACGATCTCGACTTCGTCGCCGACTTTCACGACGCCGCGCTCGATCCGCCCCGTGACCACCGTGCCGCGCCCCTTGATGCCGAACACGTCTTCGATCGGCATCAGGAACGGCTTGTCCAGCGGCCGCACCGGCGTCGGGATGTAGTTGTCGACCGCATCCATCAGCTCCCAAATGCACTTGTATTCCGGTGCGTTCGGGTCGGTCGAGGTCGACTCCAGCGCCTTCAGCGCCGAACCGCGGATGATCGGCACCTCATCGCCCGGGAAGCCCTGCGAGCTCAAGAGCTCCCGCAGCTCGAGCTCCACCAGCTCCAAAAGCTCCGGGTCCTCCATCATGTCGACCTTGTTCAGGAAAACCACCAGCGCCGGCACTTCGACCTGCCGCGCCAGCAGCACGTGCTCCCGCGTCTGCGGCATCGGCCCCTCCGGGGCAGCAACCACCAGGATCGCCCCGTCCATCTGCGCCGCACCCGTGATCATGTTCTTGATGTAGTCCGCATGCCCCGGGCAGTCGACGTGTGCGTAGTGCCGCTTGTCCGTCTCATACTCCACGTGCGCAATCGCAATCGTAATGCCGCGCGCACGCTCCTCCGGCGCATTGTCGATCGAGTCGAACGGCCGATACTCGGCCTCCCCCTTCAGCGCCAATACCTTCGTGATCGCCGCCGTCAACGACGTCTTCCCGTGGTCAACGTGCCCAATCGTCCCGACGTTGACGTGCGGTTTCGTCCTCTCGAATTTCGCCTTCGCCATGGGTTGTTATCCTTTCCTGTTTGCCCTGGTAGGTGTGGGGTTTAGCCGACGGCCTGCTTGGTGAGCGTTGCCGCGATGTTCTTGGGAACTTCTTCGTAGTGGTCGAATTCCATGCTGTAGCTGGCGCGCCCCTGGGTGATGGAGCGGAGCTCGGTAGAGTAGCCGAAGGTCTCGGCGAGCGGGACCATGGCATGGACGATCTGGGTTTTGCCCATGGATTCGCTGCCGAGGATCATGCCGCGGCGGGCATTGATGTCGCCGACGACGGCGCCGAAGTACTCTTCGGGGCAGCGAACTTCGACCTTCATGATCGGTTCGAGGAGGATAGGGCCGGCCTTCTTGATGGCTTCTTTGACGCCGATGGAGCCGGCGTTTTTGAAGGCCATTTCGGAGGAGTCGACGGGGTGGTATGAGCCGTCGACGAGGGCGACCTTGATATCGAGGACGGGGTAGCCGGCCACGACGCCGCCCTGGAGGGCTTCTTTGACGCCCTGCTGGACGGCGGGGATGTATTCCTTGGGGACGGCGCCGCCGACGATGCGGTTTTCGAAGACGAAGCCCTGGCCGCGCTCGAGGGGTTCGACTTCGAGCTCGACGACACCGTACTGGCCGCGGCCGCCGGACTGGCGGACGAAGCGGCCTTCGGCCTTGGCGGGGCGGGTGATGGCTTCGCGGTAGGAGACCTGGGGCCGACCGACGTTGGCTTCGACTTTGTGCTCCCGCTTCATGCGGTCGACGATGACTTCGAGGTGGAGCTCGCCCATGCCGGAGATGATGGTCTGGCCGGCTTCCTCATCGAAGGTCCAGTGGAAGGTGGGGTCTTCCTCGGCCATCTTGGAGAGGGCGGTGGCGAGCTTGTCCTGGTCTTCCTTGCTCTTGGGTTCGAGGGCGACGCGGATGACCGGCTCGGGGAACTGGATGCTTTCGAGGATGATGGGGGCGTCGGGCGCGCAGAGGGTATCGCCGGTGAAGGTTTGCTTGAGGCCGACTGCGGCGCAGATGCCGCCGGCGCCCATTTCAGTGATCTCTTCGCGCTGGTTGGCGTGCATCTGGAGGAGGCGGCCGATCCGTTCGCGCTCCTGTTTGGTGGAGTTGAGGACGGTTTCGCCGGCCTTGAGGACGCCGGAGTAGACGCGGATGTAGGCGAGGCGGCCGACGTAGGGGTCGGAGACGATCTTGAAGGCGATGGCAGCGAGGGGCTCGCTGTCGGACGCGTGCCGGACGACTTCGCCGCCGTTCTTGGGGTCGATGCCTTTGACGGGCGGGATATCGACGGGGCTTGGGAGGTAGTCGACGACGGCGTCGAGCATGAGCTGGACGCCCTTGTTCTTGAGGGCGGAGCCGCAGAGGACGGGGTTGGCGAGGCTGTTGAGGGTGGCGCGGCGGATGGCGGTCTTGAGCTCGTGGACGCCGATCTCGTGGCCTTCGAGGTAGGCGATGGCGATCTGGTCGTCGACGTTGCCGATGCCCTCGATGAGCTGTTCGCGGGCCTTTTCGGCGGCTTCGCGGAGATGGTCGGGGATTTCGCGGCGTTCGGGCTTGTCGCCTTTTTCGCCGCCGAACCACCACCAGCACATTTCGACGAGGTCGATGCAGCCGTCGAAGTCGGCCTCGGCCCCGACGGGGATCTGGATGGGGACGGGGTTGGCACCGAGGCGGTCCTTCATCATTTCGACGGTGCGCCAGAAGTCGGCGCCGACGCGGTCCATTTTGTTGACGAAGGCGATGCGGGGGACGCCGTAGCGGTCGGCCTGGCGCCAGACGGTTTCGGACTGGGGTTCGACGCCGGCGACTGCATCGAAGACGACGACGCCGCCGTCGAGGACGCGGAGGGAGCGTTCGACCTCGGCGGTGAAGTCGACGTGGCCGGGGGTGTCGATGAGGTTGATCTGGTGTCCGTTCCACTCGCAGGTGGTGGCGGCGGAGGTGATGGTGATGCCGCGTTCGCGCTCCTGCTCCATCCAGTCCATGGTGGCGGCGCCTTCATGGACTTCGCCGAGCTTATAGGTCTTGCCGGTGTAGAAGAGGATGCGCTCGGACACGGTGGTCTTGCCCGCGTCGATGTGGGCAATGATGCCGATATTCCGGATGCGATCGAGGTCGGCGTTGCGGGGCATGGGACTCCTGGCTTACCAGCGGTAGTGGACGAAGGCGCGGTTGGCCTCCGCCATCCGGTGGGTGTCGTCGCGGCGCTTGATGGCTGCTCCGGTGCCGTTGGCGGCATCGAGGAGTTCGGCGGCGAGCTTCTCGCTCATCGAGCGGCCGTTGCGGTTGCGGGCTGCGTTGAGGATCCAGCGCATGGCGAGGGCGATGCGCCGGTCGGGGCGGATTTCGACGGGGACTTGATAAGTGGCGCCGCCGACGCGGCGGGGTTTGACTTCGAGGACAGGGGTGGCGGCCCGGATGGCCTGCTGGAAGACATCGAGAGGGTCGCGCCCGGTTTGGGCCTGGATGCGGTCGAAGGCGCCGTAGACGACTTTTTCGGCGACGCTCTTCTTGCCGCGCCGCATGAGTTTATTGATGAAGACCTGGACGTGGACGTTGCCGTAGCGGGCGTCCGGGGGGATGGGTCGTTTTTCGGGCTTGGTGCGTCGGGCCATGGGCGGACTCCGGGATTCTTCTGCCTGTAGTGGTTAGCGCTTGCGGCCAGCGGCGGGCTGGGCGTTTTTGCGGGTGCCGTATTTGGAGCGGCCCTGTTTTCGGTTGTTGACGCCGGTGGCGTCGAGGGCGCCGCGGACGATGTGGTAGCGGACACCGGGGAGGTCTTTGACGCGGCCGCCGCGGACGAGGACGACGGAGTGTTCCTGGAGGTTGTGGCCTTCGCCGGGGATGTAGGCGGTGACTTCGATGCCGTTGACGAGGCGGACGCGGGCGACCTTGCGCAGCGCGGAGTTCGGCTTTTTGGGGGTCTGGGTACGGACCTGCGTGCAGACGCCGCGCTTTTGGGGGTTGCCGCGACCGACGGATTTGGTGAGCTTGCCCGTGTTGGAGTTGAAGCTGAAGAGCAGGGCAGGCGCGCCCGACTTCTTCGTCTTCCTGGTTCGGCCTTTGCGAACGAGCTGGTTGATGGTCGGCATTCCTGCTTCCCCTGCGATTCAGCGTTTGGCGGCGCCGGGGCGCCTGCGCGATGGCCCGTGGGCCGGGTGGATTTCTGGGCACGAAAACAGGCCGAAAAGCCTGTTCGTGAACAGCGCCCCGCGCTGGTTACCCGTGCGCAGAGCCGTCTTCAAGCACGCAGCTTTGCGACCTGTGCAAACTCAGAAGGTTCGCCAGTCAATAAGCGCCAAGGGAGAAGGTTAGCATAGCGCGGGGTGCTGTCAACCTGCGGCGCTGGCGATGCGGAAGCTGCGGCGGGAGGGGCCGGGTCGGCCGGCCCCGCTCCTGATTGAGGGTATGACATGCATCCCCAACTGGCTACCGAACCGTCCGGGAATCGTCTCTGGCGGAGGGTTGGGCGGGGGCCGTTGTTGATGGTAGGCGGCCTCCTGACCAGGGGACGCCAGGCGACATTGTCCTCCCCGTCGCACGGGGGCGCCCCGCGCGGGGCGCCCCCACCCCCAAGGGAGGCACGGGGGAGCCGGCAGCCGGGCGCGGGCGGTATGTGCGGATGGCTGTGTCGCCGGCTTTTCTCATTGGCGGTTTCTCTAGTGCCTGTTGCTGGTAGGATTGGGCCCGGTGGTGGGATAGCCTCCGGGTACAGGAGAGGGCGTGACGCAGCAACAGTACTCACAGGTGTGCCCGTACCTCGGGCTGGCGGACGACCAGGATTCGCACGCGACGTTCGCCACCGAAGCGCACCGCTGTTACCGGATAGGGGGAAAGCCGGTGCGGGTTTTGCCCCACCACCAGGAGACGTACTGCCTGACGGAGAACCACCTGGACTGCCCGGTCTACGTGACGGGGGAGCTGCCCGAGGCTCCGGCGCCGGCGGCGCCGCCGCCGCCGGAGGGCGCGGTCCCGGGTCCGGGCGGGCGGCAGGCGGGCCAGCGTACGTTTGCGGCGCCGGCGGCACGTGGCCGCCCCGCGCAACGTCGGCCGGCACCGGGGACGCTGGGGCCGCGGCCGCGGCCGGGCGGGGTCAGCCTGCCGGTGGCAACGATTGGGCTGTTTGCGCTGGCCATCGTGATCGTGGCGATTGCGTTCGTGATTCAGCAGGTGGTGGATGATGGGGGTGGCGGAACGATTTCGCCGGCGGATGCGGTAGCCACACGCGATGCGCTGAATCGGACGCAGACGGCGCAGGCTGCGGCGGGAACGCCGACGCCGCCGACGCAGCAGCCGGGGACGCAGCCGGCGGGCACGGGCACGCCGCGGACGGGGACGCCGGCGGCCGGGACGCGCACGCCGGGGGCAGCGACTGCGACGCCAGGCGCGGGCGGGGGGCGCACGTATACGGTGAGCGAGGGCGATACCTGCTTCTCAATCGCGCAGGACAACGGGGTAACGCTGCAGGAGCTGCTGCAGGCGAACAATCTGACGGAAGACGACTGCACGCGGCTGGCGGTGGGTCAGGAGCTGCAGATTCCCTACGCCCGGGTAGCAGGCCGCCGGGGCGCCGGGCCTCAGCTGATGCGGCGGAGGATGGCGAGGGCGCCCTTTTGCCAGGCGACGCGGTGGGTGACGCCGGTGTCGTAGCGGCCGCGGTTTTCGATGTACCAGTCCCAGGCGCGGATGAGGGCCTCAGCGTTGGAGTAGCGGGGCTGCCAGCCGAGGAGCTGCTTTGCGCGGTCGACTTCAACGTAGCTGTCGCGCCACATGGTGCCGTAGTGCCACGCGGCGAGCGGGGAGAGTCGGAGGAGCTCGAGGGCGCGAAGGGCGAGCTCGCCGGGACGAGCGGGCAGGTGCCAGAGGCGGGAGCCGGAGCCGGCGTGGTCGAAGAGGGCCTGCATGTCTTCGTTGAGGGTCTGGAAGCGGTCGGCGCCGACGTTCATGGTTTCGTTGACGACGGCGGGGAGGGTCGCGGCGCGGACGATGGCATCGACGAGGTCGGTGACTTCGAGGAGCTGGTAGCGGTTGGTGCCGTCGCCGAGGAGCGGGATGCGGCGGCCTTCGGCGATCCACTCGAAGAGGATTTCGAAGACGCCGAGACGCCCGGTGCCGAGGAAGGTCTTGGGGCGGATGATGTTGACCTGGAGGCCCCGCTGCTGGTACCGGCGGCAGAGCTCTTCGCCGACGACCTTGGAGGAGCCGTAGTGGCCGAGAGGGTGGAGGGGCGACGTTTCGTCGATGGGGTGGACTTTGGGGACGCCGTAGACGGCGGTGGAGGAGATGAAGACGACGCGGCGGATGCCCGCTTTCCACGCCTCGTGGAGGACGTAGCGGGTGCCGCGGACGTTGGTGGCGTAGATCTTGCGCTTCGAGACCTGGATGGGGAGGGCGGCGGCGGCGTGGATGACAACGTCGACGCCCTGGAGCGCCTGGCGGACCGCCTCGCGGTCCTGGACGTCGCCGCGGATGAAGGTGACGCGGTCGGCGATGTCGGCATCGTCGGGGGGGAGGGGTGCGATATCGAAGAGGACGGGGCGGATGCCGTCGTCGATGAGGCGGCGGGCGATGTGGGAGCCGAGGAAGCCGGTGCCGCCGGTGATGAGCCAGCGGGAGGTTGGGGTGGAGGAGGTCATGGTGATGCGCTCAGCCTGCGGGGTGTAGTGCCCTCAGGGTGCGCTACGGCGGGGGGACGCTCAAGCGGAGCGCGGGTCAGGGGCGCGGACCGAGGACCACGAGAGCGGCGATGGCGGTGCCGTCGCGGGGGTCGATAGCCGCGGCGACGGTCGCGGTATAGCCCTCGAAGGAGGCGCCGTTGCGGAGGTCGGCAAGGGAGAGACCGCTTTCGCCGGGGAGGACACGCACGCCGGGCGGTCTGCGGACCGTGACGGTCGTGTCGCCGACCTGGAGGGTCAGGTGGTCGGGGGCGACGCGGGTGACGGTGCCGGTAAGGCGGATGAAGCCGTGTCCGCGGCCTTCGCCCTCTGGATGGCCGGGACCCTCGTCGCCATCGACGCGCTCGAGGTTGAAGCCAGGTCCGTCGCCATCGCCGAGCCGGACGCGCTTGCCCAGGGGGACGCCGCTCTCGGCGACGACCTGACCGAGGGAGACGGGGTCGACGTCGACGAGGGCGCGGCGGCCGTCGGCGAGGAGGACGATGGCGCGGCCCTTCCTGCCGTCGCGGTCGATGGCGATGAGGGTGAGGGTGCCTTCGCGTGCTGCGGGGAGGGAGTCGATGCGCTCGAAGCGGCTGGGGCTGCCGATATCGATTGCGGCGCCGAGGGCGAGGGCCTGGCCGGCGATGGCGACGCGCCCGGCGCGGGCGTCGCGGACGGTGCCGGAGACGATGACCTGTTCGCCGGGCCGGGGGAGGCGCCCGACGACGTTGCCCTGGGCATCCACGACGGTGGAGGCGGAGGCGTCGACGGTCACGGCGCCGAGGTCAGGGGATTGGAGCTGGAGGGTCGTGTCGGATGCGCTGGAGACGGTGCCGGCGACCTGCACGTAATCGTCGACGCCGAGCGCTTGGACTTCCTGGGCGCCCTGGAAGGGGCGGGTGGCGAAGAGAGCGATGGCGGCGACGAGGAGCAGGGCTGCCAGTGAGCCGGCAAGGGAGAGGCGCCGCCCGCCGATGAGGCGCTGGAGCAGGGACGACCGGGCGGTGACGACCCGGGTTTCGACGGGGACGGGGCGCTGCGCGGCAAGATAGCGCTGGAAGCGGGCGCGCGCCGCGGGCATGCTCTCCGCGGCTTCGGTGTCGACGGCGGACCGGGCGGCGAGGAGTTCGGCGCGGGCGGCGAGCAGCGGCTCGAGCGCGCGGCGTTCGTCGTCAGAGGCATCGGGGGGGATGGCCCCACCGGCGAGGGTCCGTTCGAGGAGGTCGTCGAGGCGGTCAGCCGTCATGCGGCACCTCCGCCGGGGTAGGATGCGCCGCCGAGGGCGCGCTGAAGCGCTGCGAGGGCGCGGCGCTGGAGGTTTTTGACGGCATCTTCGGAACGGCCCATGAGGCGTGCGGTCTCCGCGACGGAGCGGTCGAGGATGAAGCGGAGGTGGATGACTTCGCGCTGGTCTTCGGTGAGGTAGTGGAGGGCGCGGGCGAGGTCGCTCCGGAGGTGGATGCCGGGCGCGGGGTCGTCTTCGGCGATGCTGCCGGTGAGGTCGGCGGTTTCGAGGTCTTCGGCAGGGCCGCGGCGGACGCGTTTTTTGATGACGTCGCGGGCGAGGTTGCGGGCGATGCCGAAGAGCCATGCCCGGATAGGCACGCCGCGGTAGTCGAATGCATCGGCTTTTGCGTAGGCGGTTTCGAAGACTTGAGCTGCGAGGTCTTCGGCTTCGTCGGGGCTGGCAAGCTGAAAGCGGAGGTAGCTGTAGATGGCGCGGTAGTGGGCTTCGAAGAGGGCTTCCCATGCGGCATGGTCGCGCCGGGCAGCGCGAGCTGCGAGCTCGGCATCGTCGGCGGGACCGTTCGGCGGCTGGTCATGGGAGCCTTCCCCGGATTTGCGCACAGCGGGATTCACTCTACGAATGGCGCGGAGAAGGCGAAAGGTGACGGGCCTTTACTGTGGTTAGGCGGCCGGCACGTGGTTTCGCGGGGGGGTTCAGCCGCCGTTGCGGGAGCGGAGGTACTCCATGGTGGGCCGGTACTGGTCTTCGGTGATGTGGCCGGCGGACATGAGGTAGTTGGCGATCTGTTCGAGGGTCAGGATGGAGACGAGGTTGATGCCCGCGGACTTGAGCGCGTGGCGGCCGCCTTCCTGCCGGTCGATCAGGGTGACCGCGTCGCGGACGACGAGGCCGGCGCCTTCGAGGGTGGCGGCGGTCTGGAGGATGGAGCCGCCGCCGGTGATGAGGTCGTCGATGACGAGGCAGCTCTGGCCGCGGACGTAGAGGCCCTCGATGACGTCGGCCTTATCGGTGCCCGGGGGGTGGATGTAGATCATCGGGACGTTGACGAGGAGGGAGAAGGCGGTGGCGACGTGGAGACCGCCGAAGGGGACACCGGCGACGAGGGTGAAGGGCTGGACGTGCGGGTTGCGCATCGACATGAGGGCTTCGAGCTCCTCTTTGATGATGCGCGCGCACTTTTTGAGGGCTTTGGGGTTGGAGATGAGCCGGCGGAGGTTGATGTAGATGGGGGAGTGGACGGCGGTTCGCCCGAGTGTGAAGTCGCCGAATTCGATGGCGTTGAGTTTCCAGAGCTCTTCGGCGAGCCAGAGGTTGCCTGGCGGCTGGGAGGACTTGGTCAAGGGGCACCCCAGGGGATGGTCGGGCGCGATGCCGCGAACGTGCACGCTACGTAAGGTTCTTTTTTCTTGCCTGCGGGTGGCTGTGTCAAGTTATGAACGGGTGCCTGTGGGGCGGTTGACGGGGTTGAGGGGCTCGCGGCCATCGAGGACGGCGATGATGTTGGCGGCCGCCATCTCGGCCATGCGGGCGCGGGTGGCGCGGCTGGCCGAGCCGATGTGGGGCGTGATGACGACGTTGGGGAAGGTGTAGAGGGGGTGGCCGATGGGGAGGGGCTCGGGGGTGGTGACATCGAGGGCGGCGCCGCCGAGGCGACCGGAGCGGAGGGCCTCGACGAGGGCGTCCTGGTCGACGACGCCGCCCCGGGAGGTGTTGACGAGGATGGCGCCGGGGCGCATGGCGGCGAAGGCGGCGGCATCGATGAGGCGGCGAGTCTCGGGGGTGAGGGGGGTGTGGAGGGTGACGAAATCTGACTGGGCGAGGAGCTCGGGGAGGGTGCGGTATTCGAGGCCGAGGTCGGCTTCGAGGGCGGGCTTCCGGGTGCGGGAGTAGTAGAGGATGCGCATTTTGAAGCCCCGGGCGCGGCGGGCGACAGCCTCGCCGATTTCGCCGAGGCCGACGATGCCGAGTGTGGCGCCAAAGACGTCGGCGCCGAGGAAGCCAGTGGGAGACCAGGTTTTCCAGCCGCCGGCCCGGGTGTCGCGGTCGGCTTCGACGACGCGGCGGGCGGCGGCGAGGAGGAGGGCGAAGGCGAGGTCGGCGGTAGTCTCGGCGAGGACGCCGGGCGTGTTGGTGACCCAGACGCCGAGGCGCTCGGCGGCCGCGGGGGTCGATGTTGTCGTAGCCGACGGCCATGTTCGCGACGATGCGGAGGGCGGGGGCGGCAGCGAGCATGTCGGGAGTGATGCGGTCGACGACCATGGCCATGACGGCATCGGCGCGGGCGAGCGCGGCGGCGAGGGCTTCCGGCGGCGGCGGCAGCTCGCCGGGCCAGGTTTCGACGTCGTGGCCAGCTGCCTGGAGAAGCTCGACGGCGCGCCCGGGGACGGCGCGGGTGATGAAGACACGGCCCATGGTGGGGAAGTTTGGCGCGCGAGCGGCGGGAGGGCCAGCGATGGGTGTAGGCTTCCGGGGAGTTTTAGCGGAGGAGCTGCAGGCATGACGACGACCGGTGAGCCCCGGGCAGTATCGCCGACGGAGTCGGTGCTTCGGAGTGTGCTGGCGGCAGCGGACCGGCTGCACACGCCCCCGGAGGTGGTCGACCTGCTGCGGACGTCGTGGCGGGAGGTCCGGGCGCAGGTGCCGGTCCGGATGGATGACCGTTCGCTGCGGATTTTTGAGGGGTACCGGGTGCAGCACAACGGGGCGCGGGGGCCGTACAAGGGCGGGGTGCGGTTCCACCCGAAGGCGGACCTCGACGAGGTGCGGGCGCTGGCGATGCTGATGACGTACAAGTGCGCGCTGATGGACCTGCCGTTTGGCGGGGCGAAGGGCGGTGTGATGTGCGACCCGACGCACATGAGCGAGACGGAGCTGAACCGGCTGACGCGGACGTACACGCAGCACATCGGGATGGTGCTGGGGGTGAACCGCGACATCCCGGCGCCTGACATGGGGACGAACCAGCAGACGATGGCGTGGATGATGGACGCCTACGGGGCGCGGTACGGGTACACGCCGGGGATTGTGACCGGGAAGCCGGTGGAGCTGGGCGGGAGCTTTGGCCGGGACCAGGCCACGGGGCGCGGGGTGGCGATTTGCATGCGGGAGCTGGCGCGGATGGAGAGGGTCGCGCCGCAGGACATCCGGGTGGCGATCCAGGGGTACGGCAATGTGGGGAGCTGGACCGCGCGCATCGCGAGCGAGATGGGGTTCCGGGTGGTGGCGGTGAGCGACGTGAAGGGCGGGGTCTGGAATCCGGAGGGGATCGACATCGCGGCGCTGGACCGGTGGTTTTCGGTGGCCGGCTCGGTGGCGGGGTTCGAGCCGGCGGAACCGGTCACGAACGAGGCGTTGCTGGAGCTCGATTGTGATTACCTCGTGCCGGCTGCCATCGGGGAGGTAATCACGGCGGAGAATGCACCGCGGGTGAAGGCGAGGGTGGTCGTGGAGGCGGCGAACCACCCGGTGACGCCGGAGGGGGACGCCATCCTCCGGGAGCGGAAGGTGCAGGTGCTGCCGGACGTTCTCGCGAATGCGGGCGGGGTGACGGTTTCGTATTTCGAGTGGACGCAGAACATCCAGCAGTTTCGCTGGCCGCTGGAGCGGGTGCTGGAGGAGCTCGAAAAGAGGATGGTGGCGACGTTCGACGAGCTGATGACGCGGGCAGCCCGCGATGGGACGCAGCCGCGGGACGCTGCGTTCGATATCGGGCTCGAACGGGTTGCGCGGGCGATTCAGCTGCGGGGGTTCGTGTAAGGGCGCCCGGGCGCTTGCGGGCGGGTGTAGAATCGCCGGCAGGGAGCCGCCGCACGAGCGGGCAGCAGTCCGCGCTCCGGAGGAGGTGACCGCGGTGGCCTCGGCGACGAACAGTGAGACGGCGGGCGGGGCCCACCCGGGCTACCCGCTGACGCGGGCGCAGCTGCTCCAGATGTACCGGTACATGGTGCTGGCGCGGCGGCTCGACGAGCGGATGATGACGCTGCAGCGGCAGGGGCTGGCGGCGTTCGTAATCGCGGGCGTGGGGCAGGAGGCGGCGCAGGTGGGCGCGGCGATGGCGCTTCGGCCGGGGGTGGATTACCTCGCACCGTACTATCGGGACCTTGCGGTGAACCTCGTTTTCGGGATGACGGCGCGGGAGGCGATGCTGAATGCGCTGGGGAAGCGGGATGACCCGAACAGTCATGGGCGACAGATGCCGGCGCACTGGGGGAACCGTGAGCGGCGGGTGGTGACGCAGTCGAGCGTGGTGGCGACGCAGCTGCTGCATGCAGCGGGCATCGCGCTGGGGGCACGGCTGCGGGGGGAGGAGCTGGTGGTGTTCGCCTCGTGCGGCGAGGGGAGCACGAGCAGGGGCGATTTTCACGAGGCGCTGAATTTTGCGTCGATACACCGGCTGCCGGTGATCTTCTTCGTCGAGAACAACGGGTATGCGATCTCGGAGCGGACCGAGAAGGAGATGGCGGTGCCGCACGTGGCCGACCGCGGCCGGGCGTACGGGATTCCCTCGGCAGTCGTGGACGGGATGGATGCGGTGGCGGTGTACCAGACGGTGAAGGCGGCGGCCGACCAGTCGCGGCGGGGCGGGGGGCCGCACCTCATCGAGGCGAAGTGCTACCGGCTCTGGCCGCATTCGAGCGACGACGATGACACGCGGTACCGGCCGCGGGCGGAGCTGGAGGAATGGGCGAAGAAGGACCCGCTGGTCGTGCTGCGGGGGCGGCTCATGGAGGACGGCGTGGCAGCCGACGGGGAGCTGGCGCAGCTCGAGGCGGAGGTGGAGGAGGAGGTGCGGGAGGCGGCGCAGTGGGCGCTGCGGCAGCCCGACCCCGCGCCGGAAGATGCGCTGGGGTACGTGTTCAAGGAGGGCGGGTGATGGCGGCGGTGACGGTGCTCGAGGCGGTGCGCGGGGCGCTGGCGGAGGCGATGGAGCGGGACGAGCGGGTGCTCGTCCTCGGGGAGGATGTAGAGGCGGGCGGGGTCTTCCGGGCGACGGACGGGCTTGCGAAGCGGTTCCCGGGGCGGGTCATCGATACGCCGCTGGCGGAGTCGTCGATCATCGGGGTGAGCATCGGGCTGGCGCACTACGGGATGCGGCCGGTGGCGGAGATCCAGTTTGCGGACTTCATCCACGCAGGCTTCGACCAGCTGTGCAGCGAGGCTTCGCGGTGGTGCTACCGGACGTGCGGGGATGCCTGGCTGCCGATGGTGGTGCGCACGCCGTGGGGAGGCGGGGTGCACGGGGGCCAGCACCACTCCCAGAGCATCGAGGCGTACTACGGCCACATGCCGGGCATCAAGGTGGTGGTCCCGAGCTTCCCGGCGGATTACCGGTCGCTGCTGCTGGCGGCGATCGACGACCCGAACCCGGTGCTGTTCCTCGAGCACAAGCGAACATACCGGCTCATCCGGCAGGAGCTGGAGGGGGCGCCCGCGGAGACGGTCATCGGGCGTTCGCGCATCGTGCGGCGGGGCGATGATGTGACGGTCATCGCGTGGGGGCTGATGCTGCACGAATCGCTGGCGGCGGCGGAGCAGCTGGCGGCGGAAGGCATCGGCTGCACGGTGGTGGACCTGCTTTCGGTGCAGCCGCTCGACCGGGAGACGATTTGCGAGGCGGCGAAGGCGACGGGGAAGGTGCTGATCGTGCATGAAGACACGCTCACGGGCGGGTTCGGTGCGGAGATCGCGGCGACGATCGCGGAGCACGCGTTCGAATTTCTCGATGCGCCGATTCGGCGGCTGTGCGGGCCGGACGTCCCGGCGATGCCGTATCACCACGCGATGGAGGCGTTTTTCATGCCGGACCGGGAGCGGATTGCTGCGGCGGTCCGCGAGCTGGCCGCGTACTGAGCCGCTGGAGCGGCCCGCGGGAGGAGGGCGCGATGACGATTGTGACGATGCCGCAGCTGGGGGAGAGCGTGACGGAGGGGACAGTGGTGGCGTGGCACAAGGCGGTGGGGGACGAGGTGGCGCTGGATGAGCCGCTCTGCGAGATCGAGACCGAGAAGGTGACGGCGGAGCTGCCTTCGCCGGTGGCGGGGCGGCTGGCGCGCATTCTCGTGCAGCAGGGCGAGACGGTCGCGGTCGGTGCACCGCTCTGTGACATCGAGGAGGCGGCGGCAACAGCGGGCAGCGCGGGGCCGGGGTCTGCCGGGGCGGCGGCAAGGCAGCGGGGGGAGCAGGGCGCGAGGGCGCCGGTTCGGCGGGAGCGTCCGCTGCGGGCGGCGGGGCGGCGGCAACGCGGCGGCGCTTCTATTCGCCGGCGGTGCAGCGGCTGGCCGAGCTGCACGGGGTCGACCTCTCGGCCGTACGGGGTACGGGTATCGGCGGCCGGGTGACCCGGAAGGACGTGGAGGCGTTCGTGGCGCGGCGGGAGGCCGGGGCTACCGCACTGGCACCTGGCGCCGCGGCGGGCGCTGCGGCCACGGCAGACGGCGCGGGCGGAGTGACGGTGGTGCCGATCGCGGGGACGCGGAAGACGATTGCGGCGAATCTCGAGCGTTCGAACCGGGAGATCCCGCAGGCGTGGACGATGGTGGAGGTGGAGATGACGGCGCTGCAGGCGCGGCGGGAGGCGCTGCAGCGTCAGCTCCCGGGGCTGCGGGTGACGCTGCTGCCGCTCTTCATCGAGGCGGTGTGCCGGGCGCTGCGCGAGCACCCGCGCCTGAACGCGCGGCTGGAGGAGGGCGAGATCCGGGTTTCTCGGGGGCTGCACATCGGCGTGGCGGTGGCGACGGAGTGGGGGCTGGTGGTGCCGGTCATCCGGGATGCGGGACAGCTGAACGCGGAGGGGCTGGCGGAGCGGCTGGATGACCTCGTTCGGCGGGCGCGGGAGCGGCGTCTGACGATTGCCGACGTGGAGGGCGGGACGTTTACGGTGAACAACACCGGGGCGTTCGGGTCGGTGGCGAGCAAGCCGCTGGTAAACCCGCCGCAGGTGGCGATCGTGACGCTGGAGCGGGTGGTGCGGCGGGCGGTGGTAACGGCGGATGACGCGATCGCGGTTCGGCCGATGGCGAACGTGTGTCTCAGCTTCGACCACCGGGCGCTCGACGGGCTGGACGCGGGGAGGTTTCTCGCGACGCTGCGGGAGGAGATCGAGCGGCCCGGGGTGTGAGCTTTGCCGGGGCGGCCGAATGGTGGCAGGGACGGCCCCTGTACCGTTAGGATGCGATGAATGGTTGGGGCGTGGTTCGCGCGGACGTTCAAGGCGCTGGAGCACCGGCATTACCGGGTGCTGTGGGTGGGGACGTCGATGGCGTTCCTTGCCTTCATGATGTCGTCGGTGGTGCAGGCGGTGGTAGCGTTCGACCTGACTGGCCGGAACGGTGCGGTGGGGTTCGTGTCGCTCGGGATGGGGCTCGCGACGGTGCTCATTTCGCCGTTCGGGGGCGTGGTGGCGGACCGGTTCCCGAAGCGGCCGCTGCTGCTCACGGGGCAGACGATCATCGGGCTGAACTTTGCAGCTGTGGGCGTCCTCATCATCACAGACCTGATCACGATTCCGCTGCTGGCGCTTTCGACGCTGGTGATGGGGGCGGTGTTTTCGTTCATCGGGCCGGCGCGACAGGCGTGGATCGGCGAGCTGCTGCCTCCGGAGGACCTTCCCAATGGGATTGCATTGCAACAGGTGGGGATGACGCTGACGCGGGTGGTGGGGCCCTTCGTGGCTGCGGGGCTGATTGGGCTCTCGTTCGTGGGGACGGGCGGAACGTACCTGTTCATGGCGGGGCTGTTCGTGTTCGTGGTGGGGAGCCTCGCGATGCTGCCGCCGTCGCGGGCGGTGGCGCGGGGCGGCCGGTCGTTCCGGGACGACCTCGCGATGGGGATGCAGCACATCCGGGAGCGGAAGCGGCTGATGCTGGCGGTGGTGACGTTCGTCGGGGTCATCATGGCGGGGTTTTCGTACTTCGTTGTGCTGCCGGGCTTCCTGGAGAACGAACTCGGGCGTTCGTCGAAGGACATGGCGCTGCTGATGGCGGCGGGGGCAGCGAGCGGCTTCGTGGTTTCGCTGGCCGTTGCCGGGGCAGCGGGTTCGCGGCATGCGTGGATGCTGATGGTTGCCGGGGGCGTGGTGCTCGGGCTTTCGCTCGTCCTGCTGGCGGCGGCTCCGAACTTCGGCGTGGCCATTCTTGCGATGCTGGTGATTGGTGCGGGGACGGGTGCGTTCCAGGTGCTGAACAACGCGATCGTGATGCGTGAGGCGGAGCCGGCGTACCACGGGCGGGTGATGTCGCTGACGATGCTGGCGTGGGGGGTGAACGGGCTCGTGGCGTACCCGTTCGGGGCGCTGGCAGACCGGATCGGCGAGCGGGAGACGCTCGGTGCGATGGCGGGGGGCGTCCTGGTGGTGGTGACGGCGGCGTGGGTGCTTTCGCTGCCGCTTCGCGAGCGGGCGGGGGTGCTGGAGGCGGGGAGCGAGACGCTACCGCGGCCCGCGGGCGGCGACTAAGCTGAGACGCAACGCTGAGAGGGAGCCGCCATGGGACGGGAAGAGATTGCCGCGCTGATTGCCATCCTCGAACGGGCACGGGAGGAGGGACCGGGGGGGCCAGTCATCGGGACGTGGAAGATTCAGTTCGACAAGAAGCGCGGGGCGTTCGTGTTCGACAAGTGCGAGAACGAGGGGTATTGCGAGGAGCGGCCCGCCGTCATTGCGCTCGATGGGACGGTGATCGACCCGGGCGGTCCGCTGTTCGGCTGAGCGGCGACTTCCACCCGGCCCGGGCGAGCTGGACGCGCGCGAGACTGACGCCGAGGGCTGCGCCGAACGCATCGGCGAGGACATCGAACACGGTGGCGTGGCGATTGGGAACGAAGGACTGGTGCACTTCGTCGCTGATGCCGTAGAGCACGGCGAGAAGCCAGGCGGCGAGGAGCGCCTTGCGCGAGAGGCCGGAGCGCCAGCGGGCGATGACATGGAGCGCGAGGAACCCGAAGACGGCGTAGATGACGACGTGGGCGGCGACGGCGCGCGGCTCGGTGACGCGCGGGCCGGGGGGATTGGGGAAGCTGGAAAGGGTGAAGATCAGGGCCGCCCATGCGAGGAGCGCGATGGCCCACGGGCGCGCGGACGGCGTCGTCACGGGGAGGCTCCGAGGGCGGCGACGGCCTGTTCGAGCTCGCTGCGGGAGGTGATGCCGCGGGCGATGCGGAGGAACTCGCCGATGTCGCCGGTTTGCTGCCAGAGGGTTTCGAAGAGCGGCCCGATGGGGTTGGACGACTGGGGGCTATCGGCGTAGGTGCCGTAGAAGGCGAAGTAGGCCTGGTTGATTTTGCGGATGACGATGCCGTGCTCGGCGAGGAAGCGGCGCTTCTCCTCCATGAGCTGCTCGGCCTCGGCGATGCGGCCGCGGGCGAGGAGGTCGTCGACGGCGAGACGGAGGCTGCGCATCTCGGCGGTGAAGTCGATGTCGGGTGAGCGCCGGGCGGCGGGTGCGCTGCCGTCTTCGCCGGGCGGGAAGTCGATGGGGTAGCGCAGCATGACGAGGCGGGCGATTTCGCGGCCGGCGATGGAGGCGACGGTTTCGTTGAGGGTCTCGGCATCGCCGCCTTTGCCCCACTGCTGACCGAGGGGGTAGAAGGCGAGGTAGTGGTGCACCCATTCGTGGGCGGCGGTTTCGAGCACGGATGCGTAGCTGCGGTCGTCGCGGACGATGGCGGGGTAGGCGGCGAGGCCGCCGAGGGTGACGACGATGGAGACGGTGTCGCGAGTATCGGCTCGGGCTTCGACCTGCTCGATATCGGCGAGGGTGAGGCCGGGCTGAAGGAGGGTATCGCTGAGGCGTTCGATGCGGTCGCGCGGGGAGCGAACGAGGAGCCGCGGGGGGCTGGTGAGCTCGAACGCCACGGGGGGCCAGGTGACCTGGATGCCGGAGAAGAGGGGGAGCGGCCGCTGGAGTCCGGCGGATTCGACGACTTCTGTGATGGCCCCCGCGAGGAAGGCTTCGACGTCGTTTTCGAGAAGGGCGCGCTCGTTTTCGAGGGCGGTGATGAGCTGGAGGTCGGGGGTGTCTCGGGAAGATTCGGCGCGGAGCCGGGAGGTGAGGGCGAAGTAGCGCCGGACGGCATCGGTTTCGCCGTCGCTTGCGGGTTCGGGGCCGAGGCCGGCGATGCGGGCGGCGGTGGGAACGAGGGTTTCGGCCTGCCAGCGCCAGAGGTGGTAGCGGTATTCGGCGAACTGGCCGCGGGGGGCGAAGAGGGCGATGCCGGCGCCGAGGAGGATGCCGAGGACGCCGGCGAGGGTGAGGGCGAGGAGCCACGTATGCGGCCGCCACGGGGTGAAGGCGGCCGGGGGGCCGGCCGCGACGGGGGGCACTGCCATAGGGAAACTGTACGCCCCGTGCAGGCTCGAGCGGGTGAAGGGCGCTACCGTCTTACCGGCGCCGTCGTAGACTGGCGGGGATGGGTGCGGAAGCGACGATGGGTGCGCGGGGCGGCGAGAGCCGCAGGCCGGCGTTTCGGCTGCACTACGCGTCGTTCGAATCGCGGGTGGCGGCTGGCGCGCTGGACGTGCTCGTGATGTTCATCATCGCGTCGCTGTTCGTGACGGCAGGGTCGCTCATCGTGCTGATCTCGTCGGATTTCGAGCGGGTGGAACCGTCGTCGACGGCGCTCTCGGCGTTCTGGGTGTGCGTGGGGCTGACCCCGGTGGCGCTGCTGCTGTACTTCTTCATCGGGTTTGCGTGGAAGGGACAGACGGTAGGCGCTGCGGTGATGCAGCTGATGGTGGTGCGCTCCGATGGGCGGCCGCTGGGGGTGCTGGGGGCGATGGCCCGGGTGATCGGCCAGCTCTTTTATGTGCTGTTGTTGGGCATTGGGGTGGTCGCGGCGTACGCGCTGCGGGAATCGGCGCTGCTCGCGGGGGCGGCGCTGGGGGCCGCGCTGGTGCTGGCTGCGCTCGGCATCCTTTGGGCGGCATTCGACCGGCACCGGCGGACGCTGCACGACCGGCTGGCCGGGACGATAGTGGTGCGGCTGGTGTGAGCGAGGCGGAGGTCTTCGCACCGGAAGGCGGGGAGCTCTCGGCGCGGGAGCGGCTATACGCGCAGGCAGGGCAGGCACGTGAGGGGCGGCGCTCGCTGGCAGCGGTGCTGCTGGCGCTGGCGGCCTTCGGCATGGTGCTGAGCGTGAGCGCCTGGCAGGTCACGGGTGAGGGGACGGCGCTCCCGCTGCTGCGGTCGGCGCTGGCGAGCCTGACGGACATCGACCAGTTCGTTGCCGAGCACGGGGAGGCACTGCGGACCGAGGCGGCGCGGAGCGAGGGACCGAGCGACGTGCCCGGCTATCCGCTGCCTGTGGTGCTGGATGCGGCGGAGGTGCGGGAGGCGGACGATGCCGCGCTGCGGACGCTGCTGCTCGACCGGTCGGCGGCGCTGGTCTACGCGGAGGGGCTGGAGGCGTTCGACCGGACCGGGGAGCAAGCCATCGACCGGCTTTCGGTCGAGGGGCTGCTGGAGCTGGCGGCGGGCCAGCTTTCGTCGGACACGCACGCCCGGGCGGGGGCAGCGGCGGCCGTTTTTGCGGTGGCAGTTGCGATGCTCGGGGCGATGCTGGGGGCGCTTTCCGAGGGCTGGAGCCGGATGCGCGCGCCGGCAGCGGCGGTTGGGCTGGGCGGTGTCGCGGCGGCTGGGCTGAGCTTCGCGGCGTGGGTGGTGGCCGGGCAGATTGGCGGAAGCGATGCGTTCATGGCCGACCTGCGGCAGGTCGTGCAGGCGGGGCTCTCGGCGGGAACGCGGAACGGGGCCATCGTCGCGGGGGCAGGGCTGGCGGCCGCGGCTGCTGCGTGGGCGCTCGAGGCGCTGGAGCGGCGGGCTGCCCGCGAGCCTGGCGCGGCCGTGGAGGAGGCGCCGCTGGAGCAGGAGGGGCGCGAGGCGAGCTGACAGGCTTTGCCGCAGGGGCGCCGAGGGGCCAGAATGTCGGGGCACCAGACCCGGAGGAATCGCCCGTGCAGTTTTGCCGTTACGAGAAGAAGGGGCACGTCGTGACGATCACCATCACACGGCCGGAGGTGATGAACGCGCTGCACCCTCCCGCAAGCTGGGAACTGAACGAGGCGTGGGACCGCTTCGCGGCGGATGACGACGCGTGGGTGGCGGTGCTGACGGGCGAGGGGGACCGGGCGTTTTCGGCCGGGAACGACCTGAAGTACACGGCGGAGGTTTCGCGGCTGCCGAAGGAGGAGCGCCCGAACCTCGGCTGGCCGCCGGGCGGGTTCGGGGGGATTACGAACCGGTACGACCTGTTCAAGCCCATCATTGCGCGGGTGAATGGGTTCGCCCTCGGCGGCGGGCTGGAGATGGCGCTGGCGTGCGACATCATCGTGGCGGCGGAGCATGCAGAGCTGGGGCTGCCGGAGCCGCGGCGGGGGCTGATTGCGGGGGCGATGGGGGTGCACCGGCTCCCGCGGCAACTGCCGCTGAAGGTGGCGATGGGCTACATGCTGACGGGGCGGCACATCCCCGCGCGGCGCGCGGCGGAGCTGGGCCTCGTCAACGAAGTGGTGCCGCTGCACGAGCTGGACGGGGCGGTGGAGCGCTGGGTGGACGACATCCTGCGGTGCGCGCCGCTTTCGGTGCGGGCGACGAAGGAGGCCGCGATGCGGGGACTGCACCTGAGCCTCGAAGAGGCGGGGGCGCAGCGGTACGAGTGGGAGATGCGCAGGCGCACGAGCGAGGATGCTATCGAGGGGCCGCGGGCGTTCGCCGAGAAGCGCGCACCGGAATGGAAAGGCCGGTAGCGGAGGCCGTTCAGGCGGAGTAGCGGGCGGCGAACTCGGCGTCGTCGAGGCTGGCGCCGTACTGCCGCTGGCTCACGGCGAGCTCCATCCGGGTGAGCTGGGCGAGGCCCTTGCGGGTGTCGCTGGCAACCCGGGCACGGTCCTGCGATTTGAGGCGGCGCTTGAAGAGCCAGTAGGTGAACGCCTTCCAGTCGCAGAGGGCGACATCGCCGCGGAGCCAGATGCCGGTTTCTTCATAGTGGAGGGCGAGCAGCTCGTCGCGCGATTTGCCGTAGATGCGCTGGTACATGGTCTCGTCGACGCGCTGGTCGAAGCCCCAGACGCGGGCGCGGATTTCCTTGTGGATTTCTTCTTCGACGGAGAGTTGAAGGGCTTCTTCCACGAGGACGCCGTAGAGGTAGTTGAGGTGGGCGCTGTGCTTGGCGGGGCCGATGCGGCGTGCGAACTCGGCGTCGTCGATATCGGCGTCGGCGGGCCAGCGGTTGTGCCAGAGGAGGGCGTCGCGGTCGGAAGGGGGGACGAGGTCGGCGACGGCATCGAGGAGGCGCTCCGCGAGGAGGAGCCAATCGAACGCTTCGCCGGCGATGAGGTAGCGAAAGCGGCGGCCGTCGATGGTTTCTTCCGGGAGGCGCCAGCGGGCGACGGCATCGAGGAGTGCTTCGAACCAGTGCTGCCCGCCGGTGATGGCCTGGCGCATGCGGAGGACGATTTCGTCGGGCGCGGGGAGCCCCGGCGCTTCGAAGGCGCCGTCTTCGAGGATGGGTGCCCGGGCGCTGGTGCTGGACATCTGGGTGGATGGTACCACGGGGCCCCGGGAGGCCCGAGTTCAGGCGCCGCGCCAGATTTTTCGGCGTTCCCAGCAGCGGGCGCAGACCGACGCGGGGCGTTCGATGGTGACCCAGCCCTGGCGGAAGGGGTAGAGGCGCTCGCGGACGTGCAGGGCGCAGAAGCGGCCGCGGCAGAGGGAGCACTCGTGAGCGGGGTGGGGGGTGCAGCCCTCGATGCCGCAGAGGCCGGCCTGGTTGCGGGCGAGGACAGCACTGCGGTAGGCGTGGTAGGCGAGGAGGTCGTCGCGCTTGGCGCGGCAGCGGGGCGCGGTGCAGACGGCTTCGTGGCCTTCGCGGTAGTAGGTGTGGCGGGCGCAGAAGGGGCGGCCGCAGTACTGGCAGGTGTCTTCGGCGGGGTCGCTGCAGCGGGAGAAGCGGCCCCCGAGCCGGCAGCGCTGGGTCACGATCATCCCGGTCTCCGCGGGCGAAGTGATCCCATCGTGACGGCGCGGTGTGCAGCGGGTCAACCAGGCAGCCAGAGGCAGGCACCCGGACCGTCGGGGAGCGGGAAGCGTGCAGCGACCCGCCAGGTGCGCGTTTCGAAGACGGTCACGGCGGCGTCGCCGTTGGAGACGACCGCGAGGTAGGCGCCGGAGGGGGAGCGGCAGAGGCCATCCGGGCGGGCAGGGACTTCGAGCAGGCGGGCGACCTGGCCGGATTCGAGGTCGACGATGGCGACGCGGTCGGCTTCCTGGAGGGCAACGGCGACCGTGCGGCCATCGATGGGTTCGAGCCGCACGGGTCCGCCGCCGAGGGCGATGCTGCCGAGCGGCTCGAGGCTGCCCTCGCGGAAGAGGTGGAGGGAGCCATCGAGGTAGGAGGCGGCGATGACGCGTCCGCCGGCGGCGGCGATGGCTTCGGGGAGGCGGCCGACGGGGGCGCTCGTGCCGCCCGTGGGCCGGACGGTCTCGACGCGGTCGGCGCGGGCCGCCGCGACGTGGGGGATGCCGGCTGCGAGCGCCACGGTGTGGGGGGTGGCACCGGTGGGCCAGCGCCCGAGCTCGGACAGGCTCGCGGCGTCGAGCGCGACGAGGGCGTCGGCTTCGTCGAGGGTGACGTAAAGGGCGGAGGCCTGCTCATCGGCGGCGAGCCCGTGGGGGCGGCCTTGAAGGGGGAGGAGGCGGAGCATACCGTGCGCTGCGGGGTCGACTTCGGCGAGGAGGTCGGCGCGGTCGAGGGTGACGTAGAGGCGGCCGTGGAGGGCCGCGAGCTCGTGAGGAGCGCCGGGGAGTGCGAGGGAGGCGGCGGAGCCGCGGGCGAGGTCGAGGAAGGAGAGCCCGGCGGTGCGGAGCCCGGCGACGACGAGGACCCCCTCGGCGGGCGGGTCGATGGCGGGCTGGCGCTGGGCCTGGCGGGAGAAGGCGAGAATCGCCAGGAGCATCACCGGGAGGACGGCGAGGCTGGCGAAGCGATTGATGCGGCCGAGGGAGCGGTTGTCCATGGGGAGGGAGAGACCGGGGGCGGGCGCGGCCGCCAGCCCCCGGCCGAAGCGAGGGTTAGCGGATGATGTTGACGAGGTCCTGCAGCATCTGGTCGCCGGCGGTGATGACCCGGGAGGAGGACTGGAAGCCGCGCTGGGCGAGGATGACGCTGGTGAACTGCTGGGCGAGGTCGACGTTGGAGGATTCGAGGGTGCCGGTGCTGACGGAGCCGCGGCCGTTGGTGTTGGCGAGGCCGATGATGGGTTCGCCGGAGTTGGAGCTCGGAGACCAGAGGTTCTGGCCCTGGCGCTGGAGACCGCCGGGGTTGACGAAGCTCGCGATGGCAAGCTGGCCGATGAGCTGGTTGGCACCGTTGGAGTAAATGCCGGTGATTTCACCGGTGGAGCCGACGGCGAAGGAGACGAGCGCACCGGCGGGGGCGCCGTCCTGCTTCGAGACGTTCAGCTGGCTCGAGCCGGCGAACTGGGTGAGGGACGAGAAGTCGATGTCGAAGGCGAGCGGGGTGGCTGCATCGCTGGGGAGGGTGGCAAGCGAGAAGTTGAGCAGGCCGTTGGCGGGGGCTTGGAGCGCGCCAGTCATGTTGTCGAAGACGAGCTGACCGGGCGTTGGCGTTACCTGGACGTCCGGCGTCGCGGAGTTGGCATCGTCGTCGTAGAAGGCGAAGACGTCCCACGTGTTGGCAGTCGAGGTCTTCCGGAACTCGAGCTTGATGGTGACCGCGTTGCCGAGGGAGTCGTACACGGTGAGGGTGGAAGTGACGAGGCCCGTGGCCGGCGGGCCGGCGCTGTAGACCGGGGTGCCGGCATCGAGGTTGCCGGCCATGGTGACGCTGCTGGTGGCGCGGGCGCTGATCCGGGTGCCGAAGGGGATGGAGAGCGGCTCGAGCGGCCCTTCGACGTCGATGTTGCCGCTGGCGTCGGCCTTCCATCCCATGACCTGGAGGCCGGTGACGGGGTTGACGAGATTGCCGGCGACGTCAATATCGAAGGCGCCGTCGCGGGTGTAGTAGTTGCGGGTGCCGTCGGAGACGACGAAGAAGCCGTCGCCCTGGATGGCGAAGTCGGTGAGCTTGCCGGTGCTCTGGAGGGAGCCCTGGGTCATGATGTTGTCGATGCCGCCGAGCTGCATGCCCAGGCCGACCTGGGCGGGGTTGGTGCCGCCGCGGCCGCCCTGGGGGCTGCTGGCGCCGCGGATGGTCTGGCCGAGGATGTCCTGGAAGGTGACGCGGGAGGATTTGAAGGCGATGGTGTTGACGTTGGCGATGTTGTTGCCGACGACGTCCATGAAGGCCATGTGGTTCTTCATGCCGGAGATTGCGGAGAAGAGGGCTCGCATCATGGTGGGTACTCGATCCTTTCGTTGGCGATGACGCCGGTGTGGTGATGCAGGATCGGGCCTCCGACGAGCGGACCGGCCCGGGCTTGCCTAGGCGATGACGACGGAGTCGATGTTCGTGAAGACGTTCTCCTTTCCGCGGGTGGTATCGAGGGCGGTGACGACGGTGCGCCCGGGGACGTCGACGATGACGGCGAGGTTGTCGAGCATGACGACGGTGCTGCGGGCGCCTTTGCTGGCGGCGCGGTCGATGGCGGCATCGAGCCGCTGCAGCTTCGGGGCGTCGAGGGCGAGGTCGCGGCGTTCGACGCGCTTCGCGGCGTGGTTGGAGAGCTGGACGCGCGCGCTGGCCTGCTGGAGGAGGTCCTCGAAGCGGGCGGCGGCGGAGCCCGGGGCCGATGCGGCGGGGGGCGCGGGCCGGGCGGGGGCGGGGCCGATTGGTCCGGTGCGGTCGATCACGGCTGTTCCACCTGGCTGACGGTGAAGAGGTCGATGACCTTGCCGCCGACGTAGAGGAAGGGGATGCCGGAGCTGTCCATGACGACCTTCTCGACGACGCCGGTGACTTCGCTGCCGGCGTTGGGGAGGTCGGCGGCCGCGGCGACGACCCGTTGGTCCTCGTTGACGGCGACGCGCTCGATGGAGGTGAGCTTTGCGAAGGGTCGGCCGTACTTTTCGCGGGCGACGAGGTCGCGGGTGATGGCGACAGCGTCGACCTGCTTGCCGGTGACGGTTTTGCCGATGAGGCCGGCGGCGCTGGTGAGCTCGCTCAAGCCCTGGAGGGCCTTCATGCCGGAGGCGACGGCGCGCATCTGGTTGAGGGCTTCGAACTGGGCCATCTGGGCCATCCAGTCGGAGTCCTTCTGGGGCTCGAGGGGGTTCTGGTTTCGCATCTGGGCGATGATGAGCTTCATGAAGTCGACCTGGCCGAGCTCGTTCTTGGGAGCGCCGGTCGAGGGGGTGTAGGTGGCGTTCTTGAGGCCGGTGACGGGGTCGATTTGGAGTCCTGCCATGGGGTTGGCCTCCTAGACGCGGTAGATGAGGGCGCCGTCGGGGTTGTAGGCGGCGCGGAGGCGCCGGTCGCGGGCGGCTGCTGCGGGGTCGTCGATGCCGAGGATGGCGGCGAACTCCCCGGGCTCGGCGGTGGGGCGAGCGGGGGCCGGCTCGTACCAGGCGTCGGCACCGCCGCCCTGGCGGGCGCCGAGCCCAATGTTGAGCCCGGCGAGGTTCATGCCGCGCTGACCGAGGAGGCTCGAAAGGTCGGCGGCAGCGTCACGCAGGAGCTGCGCGGCCTCGGGGGTCTCGGCGCGGATGTCGAGGTGGACGGCTTCATGGCGGGCATGGAGGCGGATGGTGATTTCGCCGAGCCCGGCGGGCTCGAGGTGGATGCGGGCTTCGCCGCCGTCGGCTTCGGCACGTTCGATGACGGCCGTGGCGACGGCATCGAGGTTCTCGACCTGCGCGGGTGCTGCGGGGGCATCGGGAGGGGGCGCAGGCGCGGCGGCGGGTGCCTCCGGCGCCGCGCCCGCCTCGCGGAGCTGGCCCACGGCCGAGTGTGGAGCCGCATGGGCGATGGCCGTCTCCGAAGCGCGGGGCGCCGGCCGGCCTTCTGCCGGGCGGGCGTGCGGAGCGGCGGTCTCGGCTGCGGCCGGCAGCCCGGCCGGGGCATCGCTGGCGTTCCCGACGGAGCGGACCACGCTGTGCTGCCCCTCACCCGGCGCACCGCCGGGCGGAGGTGAGGGTTCTGAAGGGCCTGGCGGGGCATCGCCCGGGGCGCGGGCCTGCGGGTCGGCAGCGGGCGCGTCTTGGGGGGTGGCGGGAGCGAGTGGGAGGGCATCGGCCGATGCCTCGGCCGCGGGGAGTTCCGCCGACGAGGCTTCCTCCACCGCCGCTGTTGCCACGGGGTCGAGCGGGGCGTCGCCGCCGGCGGGCGGTTCGACTGCCGCGGGCAGGGACGGCACGACAGGCCCGGCTTCCGCGGCACAGGCTGATGCATCGGGCCCGGCGACGCTCCCCGGGGAGGCGGGAGTGCCAGCGGGCGCGGGCTGCTGTGGGTTGAGTGCCGGGGCGAGGGCCGGCACCAGTGCGAGGGCGGCCAGCCCCTGGAGGGCGGCGGTTTCCTCGCGGCGCGGGGTGGCCGGGGCGGACAGCTGGGCCTCGCTCTCGCCGCTGCCGGGTGCGGGGACGGCGACGGCGGAGAGGAGTGCCGCGAAGAGGCCCCCTGCCCCTGGCACGCCGGCGGGGGTGCCGGCGGCGGCGTCGAGGGGCTGGAGGGTTGCGGGCGGGAGTTCGACGACGAGTCCCATCAGATTTGCATCCGGAAGATTTCCTGGTAGGCCTCGACGGCCTTATTGCGGACCTGCGTGGCGAGGGAGATCGCCAGGCTTTCGGCTTCGACGGCGAGCATGACGTCGTGGAGTTCGACGTCCTGGCCGGTGGCGAGGGCATTCACCTTCTGGTCGGCGGTGTCGCTGAGGGACTGGAGCTGGTTCAGCGCCCTGCCGAGGAGGTCGGCGAAGCCGGCTGCCGGTGGGGCCGTCGCTGCTCCAGTTTGGCGGAGGGGGAGCTGGCTCTGAATCGGTGCGATGTCCACGGGTGCCTCCGGGATGCGTGTAATGGATGGGGGCAAAACCCCGATGCGACTATCTGCTGGTGATGTCGAGGGCGCGGAGCGCCATTTGCTTGGCGGCGTTGAGGACGGTGGCGTTGGCCTGGTAGGAGCGGTTGGCGGAGGTGAGGTCCGTCATCTCCTGGACGAGGTCGACGTTGGGCATTTCGACGTAACCGGTTTCGGGGTCGGCATCGGGGTGGGAGGGGTCGTAGACGGTGCGGCCCGGGGTTGCGGCATCGACAGCGACCTGGGTAAGGACGACGCCGGTGGAGCCGCCGCCGAGGAATTTGCGGATGACGCCGGAGAAGGGCAGTGCAGGGTCGCCGGAGGCGAAGCGGACGACCTGTCGCCGGTAGGGGCCGCCCTCCGGGGTGCTGGTGGTGTCGATGTTGGCGACGTTGTTGGAGACGACGTCCATGCGGACGCGCTGGGCGGCGAGGCCGGAGGCGGCGGACGCGATGGCGCGGATGAGGCTCATGGCGGTGCTCCTTAGCCGTTGATTGCGGTGCGGATGTTGTTGAGCTTGCGGGAGAGGACCTGGGCAGCGGCCTGGTAACGCATCTGCGTCTCGGCGAGGGTGACCATCTCCTGGTCGATGTCGACGGTGTTGCCGTCGAAGCGGCTGGTGGCGAGGAGCTGCTGCGGGTCGAGACCGAGCTGGTCGCGCCGGGAGGAGGGGGATGCGATGTGGCGCGGGTCGGTGGCGGCAAGCTGGCCATGCTGGCGGCCGAAGGCGCGCTGGAGCTCGGTTTCGAACGTGACGTCCTGGCGAACGTAGCCTGGGGTATCGATGTTGGCGATGTTGTTGGCGATGGCGCCCTGGCGGCGGCCGAGGCCGGCGAGCCAGGCGGTGACCTGGGCAATGCCGCGGTCGGCGATGGGGTTCATGGCTGGTCCTCCAGGGGTGGGGTCAGGGCGGGGCTGCGCCAGCGGGCAGCGACGAGGTCGTCGAGGCGGCGGGCTTCGAGGCGGGCACGCTGGAGACGCTCTTCGGCGCGGCGGCGCTCGAGGAGCAGCTCGAGGGCGCGGCGGTCGCGGCGGCGCTCCATGAGGACGGCGCGCTCTTCGGCGACGTCTTCTTCGGAGAGGGCGAGCGCGGCCTCGCGGGCGTCGATGTCGCGCTCGAGGCGGCGGAGGTAGGCGGCAGCAGCGAGGAGGTCGGCGACGTCGACTGCGCCGGCGGGCGCCCCGGCAGCGAGGAGGGCCTGGTGGGCTGCCTCAGCCTCGGCAAGGGCGGCTGCGCGGCGGTCGCGCAGGGAGATGGCCTCGGCGAGCTCGCGGCGCTGGAGGCGCTCGGCGAGTTCGCGCTGGCGCACGAGGCGTTCAAGCCGCTTCGGTGAAATCGGCATCGGTCACCTCTTCGGGGGTGTCGGCGGGGTCGGACGGGGATGCCGGGCCGGGGCCCGCGGGCTGGAATTCGGGGTCGAGGGCAAGGAGGGCGGCGACGGCTTCATCGAAGGCGGTGACGTCGTCGGCACGCTGGCGCAGGAAGGCGTTGATGGCGGGCAGGAGTTCGAGGGCGCGGTCGACGAGGGGGTCGGCGCCGCGGCTGTAGGCGCCGATGGCGACGAGGTCGCGGGCATCTTCGTAGGCAGCGAGGAGCTGGCGGATGCGGCGGGCGGCCTCGCGATGGGCGGGGGAGGCGACGCGGTCCATGAGGCGTGAGACGCTCTGGAGAACGTCGATCGGGGGGTAGTGCCCGGCGGAGGCGATGGAGCGGCGGAGGACGATGTGGCCGTCGAGGGTGGCGCGTGCGAGGTCGGCGATGGGCTCGTCCATGTCTTCGCCGTCGACGAGGACGGTGTAGATGGCGGTGATGGAGCCGCGGGGGCCGGGGCCTGCGCGTTCCATGAGGTGGGGGAGCATGGAGAAGACGGACGGCGGGTAGCCGCGGGCGGTTGGGGGCTCGCCGGCGGCGAGGCCGATTTCGCGGCGGGCCATGGCGACGCGGGTGAGGGAGTCGAAGAGGAGGAGGACGTCGGCGCCTTCGTCGCGGAAGCCCTCGGCGATGGCGGTGGCGGCGCGTGCGGCGCAGATGCGCATGGCGGCGGGGTTGTCTCCGGTGGAGGCGACGACGACACAGTTGCGGAGGGCCTCGAGGCCGAGGTCGTGCTCGATGAAGTCGCGCACTTCGCGGCCGCGCTCGCCGATGAGGGCGATGACGGTGACATCGGCGCGGGTGCCGCGGGCGAGCATGCCGAGGAGGGTGCTCTTGCCGACGCCTGAGCCGGCGAAGATGCCGACCCGCTGGCCGCGGCCGAGGGTGAGGAAGCCATCGATGGCGCGGACGCCGCTGGGGAGGGGCCTGGCGATGGGCTCACGGTCGAGGGGGTGGGGCGGTTCGGCGGCGGCCTGCACCCAGCGGAGGCCGGCGGGAGGTTCGCCGCCGTCGATGGGGCGGCCGAGGCCGTCGAGGATGCGTCCGAGGAGCGCGCGGCCGACGGGGGCGAGGGGCGGCGTCCCGGCGGCGTGGACGCGGGCGCCGGCGGGCAGGACGGCGCGTTCGAGGAGGGCGACGTGGGCGATGCCCGGCACGGAGCCGGCGGCTTCGGCGGCGACGGGCTGGCCGGAGGGGGTTTCGATGAAGACGAGCTCGCCGGGCTGGAGGTTGATGCCGGCGACGGCGGCCATCTCGCCGTTGGAGTGGAGGAGGGTGCCGGTGCGGCGGTAGAGGCTCGCGCCGGCGATGGCGCGGGTGACAGCGGCGAGCGCGGCGCTCATCCGTCGCCTCCTGCGGCGCGGCGAATGGTCAGTTCGGCAAGGCTGATGCGGGTATCGAGGGCGGCGTCGATGGTGCCGTTGCGGACATCGACGATGCAGCCGCCGACCTCGATGGCGGAGTCGGGGCGGACGTAGGCGCCGAGCTCGCCGAGGGCCGCCGTGACCTCGGCTTCGACGGCCGGATTGACGCGGATGCTGAGGAGGTCGTGCCCGGCAGCGGCACGGACGGCCTCCTCGCAGGCGGCGGCGGTGAGCGCGGGGTCGGCGGCGTAGGCGCGGCCGACGATGCGGCGGACGGCGAGGATGACCGCTTCAGCGAGCATGGGGCCTGCCGCGGCGGCGACCTGGTCGCGGATGGCGAGGCCCTCCCGGGCGGCAGCACGGAGGAGGTCGAGGAGGTCGCGCGCCTCTGCCTCGGCCCGGGCAAGCCCCTCGGCGCGGGCCTCGGCGGCGGCGCGGGCGGCGGCGGCCGCGACCTCTTCGGCGGCGGCGGCGCGAATGCGGGCGGCCTCCGCCTCGGCTTCGGCGATGATGGCGGCGGCACGGGCTTCAGCGGCGGCGATGACCTCCTGGGCCGTCGCGACGGTAGCATCGACGGGGAGGGCGGGCGAGGATGCGCCGACAACGAAGACGTCGGACTCGGGGCGCGCGCTGGCAGAGCGAATGATGCGGGGGGGCCTAGCCGACCAGCTCATCGTCGCCTCCGCGGGAGATCACGATTTCTTCGGCTTCGTCGAGGCGGCGGATGACTTCGACGATGCGCTGCTGGGCTTCTTCGACCTGGCGGAGGCGGACGGGGCCGGAGGCTTCCATGTCTTCGCGGAGCATCTGGGCGGCGCGCTGGGACATGTTCCGGAGGATGCATTCCTTGACGGATTCGGAGGTGGCCTTGAGCGCGAGGGCGAGGTCGCGCACTTCAACTTCGCGGAGGATGCGCTGGATGGAGCGGTCGTCGAGGGTGGCGATGTTCTCGAAGACGAACATGCGCTTTTTGATCTGCTCGGCGAGCTCGGGTTCGTTCTCTTCGAGGGCCTCGATGATGGTTTTCTCCGTCATGCGGGAGGACTGTTTGAGGACCTGGACGAGGACTTCGATGCCGCCGACGGACTGGGACTGGCGGGAGGGCTGGAGGACGGCGCTGAGCTTGCGGCGGAGGACGGCCTCGACTTCGTTGACGATTTCGGGGTTGGCGCGGTCCATGAGGGCGATGCGGCGGGCGACGTCAGCGGCGAGGTCTGGTTCGAGGCCTGCGAGCACCTGAGCGGCCTTGTCCGGCTGGAGGAAGGAGGTGAGGAGGGCGATGGTCTGGGGGTGTTCCTGGGCGAGGAAGTTGACGAGCTGCTGGACGTTGAGGTGACGGAGGAAACCGAAGGGGACGGTGGGCGAGGTAGCGGAGAGGCGGTCGATGAGCTCGGCGGCCTTTTCTTCACCGAGGGCGAGGCGGAGGAGCTCTTCGGCGTAGTCGAGGCCGCCGAGGCTGATGACGTTGCGGGCGACAGCGGCTTCTTCGAACTCTTCGATGACCTCTTTGCGATGCTCGGGGAGGAGCTCGCCCATGGCGGAGATTTCCCAGGTGAGGCGCTCGATGTCCTCGTCGGAGAGGTGGCGGAGGACTTCGGCCGAGCGCTCCTTGCCGAGGGTGATGAGGAGCGCTGCGGCTTTCCTGCGGCCTTTGAGCTTCTCGTCCTTGGCGACCATGGGCGGCTAGTCTTCCCTCATCCAGGTTTGGACGACATCGGCGACGGCGCGGGGGTTTGCCTCGGCGAGGCGGAGGACACGCTCCTCGTGGGGGTCGGCGGGGGTTTCGAGGACGGGGAGCTGTTGCTGGGGTTCGGTGGCGGGCAGGGCTGCGAGGGCGGCAGCGGCGCCGGCGGGGAGGGCCTGGGGCATGGCGGGAGCCGGGAGGCGGAGCTGGCGCCGGGAGAGCGAGCGGAGGAGCAGCATCACGAGGATGAAGGCGAGGATGACGGCGAGGATGGGAATGAGGAGCTTGAGGTAATCGAAGTAGGCAGCGAGGCCGCCGGGAGTTTCGCCGACGAGGTCGGTGCGGACGCTTTCGTCGAAGGGGAGGCGGGTGACGCTGAGGACGTCGCCGCGGACCTGGTCGAGGCCGACGGCGGCAGCGACGGCGCTGGTGATGGCGGCTTCCTGGGCGGCGGTGACGGATTCGTCGAGGACGACGGAGACGCTGAGGCGCTCGAGCTTGCCGGGAGCCTGGACGGTGGTCGAGGAGGTCTTGGGGACTTCGTTGTTGGTGGTGGTCTCGGTGCGGGAGTACTGGGAGTTGCCGTTGGCGGTGGTGTTGGCGCCGCCGCCGGTGCCGCCGTTGGCGCCGGTGCCGGGGACGTTGCCGACGTTGAGGTTGGTGCCGTTGAAGGTTTCGGTGACGGAGGTCTGAGAGCGGGGTACTGCCTGGTCGGCGGTGCCGTACTCGTCCTTGACCTGGGTGACCTGGTCGAAGTTGAGGCTGGCGCGGATGGTGACGGCGCTGCGGCCGGGGCCGACGATGCGGGAGAGGACATCGGCGACGTCGCGCTGGAGGGCGAGTTCGTACTGACGCTGGAGTTCGAGCTGGGTGGCGGTGGCGCCGGCGGAGAAGGTGCCGCCGAAGGTGGCGCCGTCGAAGAGGACGCGGCCGGCGTCGTCGATGATGGTGATGCCTTTGTCCGAGAGGCCTTCGACAGAGTTGGCGACGAGGTTGACGATGCCTTTGACCTGCTCGTCGGTGAGGCGGGTGCCGGGGCGGAGCTGGAGGAGGACGGAGGCGGTGGCGTCGTGCTGGTCTTCTTTGAAGACGGCTTCCTGGGGGATCGAGATGTGGACGCGGGAGGCCTTGACGGGTTCGAGGGTGTTGATGGAGCGGGCGAGCTCGCCCTCGAGGCCGCGGCGGAAGTTGACCTGCTGGACGAAGTCGGTGGCGCCGAAGTTGGTCTTGTCGAAGATTTCGAGGCCGACGGCGCCGCCGGAGGGGAGGCCGGCCTGTGCGAGCTTGATGCGGACCTCGGCGACTTTGTTGGCGGGGACGGCGATGGCGGAGCCGCCGCCGCGGAGCTCGTAGGGGATGCCGAGGGATTCGAGCTCGTCGGCCATGGCGGCGCTGTCTTCGGGCGCGAGGCCGGAGTAGGCGGTGACCATTTTGGGGCTGGAGGAGGAGAGGAAGAGGACCCAGAGGAGGACGATGGCGCCGATGCCGACGGCGGCGAGCATGAGCTGGCGGGAGCGCGGGAGGCTGTTCCAGCGTTCGAGCCATGGTCCGAGAGGCGTGGACTGCAAGCTGCCCATGCGGTTCTCCGGGTGGTGGTGTTCCGAAGGTAGCGGTGGGCGATTGGGCTCCGCATCGGGGAGTCACCGATAGGCGGGTGGCGTTCCCGTGAAGTGCGGGGAGAAAACCCCGATTTGCGGGTGACGCGCGGGTTATTCTGGTAGGGAATCGGGGTCGGAGGAGTCGAGGGGAAGGATGGGGGGCATGGCGCGGTCGAGGTGGTGTTCGGCGACCCAGCGCTGGCGGGCCTCCCAGTGGGCGGGGTGAGAGGCCCAGCCGAAGGTGCGCTCCTGCACCCATTTCCAGTCGGCCCAGCAGAGGAGGGCGGTATCGAGGTCGCGGCGTGCGAGGCGGCGGATTTCGCGCAGGACGGGGTCGCGGCGGCGCTTGCGGGGCTCGAATTTGTCGGCGAGGAGAATGATCTTTGCGAGGAGGGGCATGGCGGGGGCGCCGAGGGTGTGATCGCGGACGGCTGCGAGGACTTCGTCGTCCGTGAGCAGGAAACGTTCGCGGAGGACGACGGCGGCGATGGGGCCGTGGAGGAGGACGGGCTCGCGCCGGTCGGCTTCGGTGATGGGGAGCCCGGCCTCGGTTGCGAGGCGGAGCTGCTCGGCGGGGGGATGCGCGCGGAAGAGGTCGTGGCCCCAGGCAGCGAGCTCGGCGCGGTCGGGGTCGGCGTCCCAGCGGGCGGCGAGGTCGCGGGCTTCGCGGGCGACGCGGGCGACGTGCTGGCGAAGGCCGCGGGGCAGGCTGCCGTAGGCGGCGCGGACGGATTCGACCTGCCGGCGGATGGGCGTCATCGGGAGCTGCGGCGCCGGCGCAGTCAGCCTTCGGGGCCGAGGCGCCGGCCGCCGAGGAGGTGCATGTGGAGGTGGTGGATGGTCATCCCGGCGGCGTCGCCGACGTTGAAGGCGAGGCGGTAGCCGGGTTCCCATGCGCCTTCGACGCGGGCGACGTCCTTGGCGAGCATGAACATGCCGGCAAGCGTCTCGGCGTGGCTCCATTCGAGCTCGCGGGCGCTTTCGATGTGGGTCTTGGGGATGATGAGGCAGTGGATTGGGGCCCGCGGGTTGATGTCGCGGATGGCGAAGGCGTGGGCGTTTTCGGCGACCCGGGTGGCGGGGACTTCGCCCCGCTGCATGCGGCAAAACAGGCACTCCTGCATGGGCGCCATTGTGTGCAGGGAGTGCGGCTGTGTCGATAGGTGGTGTTGCGGGGCCGATGGGGCGAGGGCAGGATGGGCGGGTGACGCAGCCGGGGCGCGTGCTCTCGCAGTTCTGGTCGCCGCTGTGCGCGGTGGGGAGCCACGGGCCGGGGGGCCCGAACGCGCAGGTGTGCCTTTCGGTGTTTGGGGCATCAATCGTGCCGGAGCGGCCGCGGCTGCTGGTGGTGTTGTGGAAGGGGAACTACACGCACGAGCTCGCGGCGGCCTCGGGGACGCTGGCGATCACGGTGCTCGGGGAGGAGCAGGCGGAGCTGCTCGAGCCGCTGGGGCTGCATAGCGGGCGCGACGGGCCGAAGCTGGAGGGGCTGCGGTGGCGGCCGACCCCGGAGGGGGACCCGGTGTTCGAGGGGGGTGCGGGGTGGCTGCGGTGCAGGGTGTTCGATGCGTTCGACCTTGGGGATGCGACGGCGTTCCTCGCGGCGGTGCTGGAGACGGGCGAGGGGGAGGGGACGCCGCTCCGGTGGCAGGCGGCTCAGCAGGTGGTAGGGGAGCGCTTCCTCGCGCGGTGGGCGGAGAAGAGCGCGCGGGACCGGGCGGCGGCAGCGCGGCTGATGCGGTGGCCGGGCCCGCCGGGTGCTCAGGCGTAGAGGACGTGGGTGCGGAGGAAAGCTTCGACGGCCCGGTAGAAGTGGTCGATGGTCTCGGATTTGCGCCAGCCGTGGCCTTCGCCGGGGTAGACGTGGTACTCGTGGGGGACGCCGCGGGCGCGGAGGGAGGCGACGATGCTGTCGCTCTGTTCGCGGGGGACGACGCGGTCGATTTCGCCCTGGAAGACGGCGATGGGGTCGCGGATGCGGTCGGCGTGGAAGAGGGGGGAGCGTTCGCGGTAGATGGGGGCCGCCTCGGGCAGGGGGCCGAGCAGGGAGTCGAGGTAGCGGGCTTCGAATTTGTGGGTGTCGGCGGCGAGGGTGAACTGATTGGCGACGCCGAACATGCAGATGGCGGCGCGGTAGGTGCCGGGGTACTGGACGAGCGACTGGAGGACGGTGAATCCGCCGGCTGAGCCGCCCATGATGACGAGCCGCGAGGGGTCGGCGAGGCCGCGTTCGGCGAGGGAGAGCGCGCCGGTGCGGGCGTCTTCGACGTCGTAGATGCCCCAGCTTCGACGCAGTTTTTCCATGTAGGCGCGGCCGTAGCCGGTGGAGCCGCGGTAGTTGGGGAGGAGGACGGCGTAGCCGCGGGTGGCGAAGAACTGGGCCTGCGGGTTCCAGGTGGCGACCACCTGGCTGGTGGGGCCGCCGTGGACGAGGACGACGAGGGGCGGCGCGCCAGTGCCTTCGAAGCGCTCGCTGGCGGGCGGATAGTAGAGACCGTGGGCCTCTTCGCCATCGAAGGAGGTCCATGAGACGGGCTGTGGTTCGGAGAGAGCGGCGGGGCGGGTGAGCTCGCTGTCGCTGCGGCGGAGCACGTCGACGCGGGGCGCGGCGGGGTTGGCGAGGTCGACGGTTATGAGGCGGGGCGGCTGCCTGCCGCCCGATGCGATGATGGCGAGCTCTTCGGCGACGGGGGAGGCAGCGGGGGCGGTGAAGGCGGTGTACCCGGGAAGGGCCGAGGAGACGTCGTGTTCGGCGCCGGCTGGAGTTATGACGACGAGGCGGTGGAAGCCGGAACGGGAGCGGATGACGGCGATGTTGCCGGAGGGGAGCTCGGCGAAGGTGCGCATGCCATGCTGCCAGGCGGGGGTGCCGTGCTCGGCTTGGCCGGCGGTGAGCTGTCGAACGCTGCCGGCGGCGAGGTCGCGGCGGAAGAGGTGGCCCCAGCCGGGTTCGTCGCTGACGTAAAGGAGGCCCGTGCCGTCGCGGGTGAAGGCCGGCTGGAAGATGCTCACTGCCGGGCCGCCGGCGACGAGGGTGCTCTCGGTGAGGCGGGGAAGGGGACCGGAGGCATCGACCCGGGCGAGGCGGAGCCAGGTGCCGTCCCAGGGCATGTTGGGGTGGTCCCATTCGACCCAGGCGAGGCGGTCGCCGGCGGGGTGCCAGCAGGGCTGCATGTAGAAGTCGCGGCCTTCGGCGAGGCGGGCGGGCCACTGGCGACCTTCGCTGTCGACGACGGCGATGCAGTCGACCTCTTCGAAGCTGTGGACGTAGGCGACCCAGCGGCCATCGGGGGAGACGGCGGGGCTGGAGGCGGCGCCGAACGGGGGCGTGATGGGCCGCGCGGGGCCGCCGGCGAGCTCCTGGCGGTAGATGCGCTGGTCGGCCTGGGCAACGAAATAGATGGCGCCGCGGGCGATGGTGAAATCGCCGCCGCCGTAGCCGATGAAGGCGCGGACGGAGAGCTCGGGGGTGAGGTCGCGGATGGCGGGTTCGCCGCGGTGGCGGGCGACGAGGACACCGCGGTCGGAGCGGCCCTCGACCCAGGCGAGGGTTCGGCCTTCGGTGTCCCAGGCGGGCTCATTGAGGCGGAGGGCCGCGGCGAGCGCGGCAGGGGTGATAGGGCTCGGCCAGAGGCCGAACATGCGGGGTTCGCGGGTCATGGGGGGATTGTACGTGTGGTGCCGGCTGGGCGAGCGGGTGCGCGGTTCAGGCGCGGGGCTGGGTGATGCGGAAGTGGTTGCCGAAGGGGTCGCGGCCGGCGCAGTCGATGCCGTAGGTCTGCTCCATGGGCTCCTGGGTCATCTCGACGCCGCGGGAGCGGAGCGTTTCGTAGGCGCTGCGGCAATCGCCGGTGTAGAAGATGAGCCAGCCGCCGGCGTGGCCTTTGCGCACGAGGTCGCGGAGGCGCTCAGCATCGGCCTCGTCCATCATGGGGCCGCCGGGGGTGAGGAGGACGATTTCGCGGTTATCGCCGGGAACGCCGACGGTGAGCCAGCGCATGACGCCGAGGTCGATGTCGTTGCGGACTTCGAGCCCGAGTTTGCCGACGTAAAAGTCGAGGGCGGCGTCCTGGTCGAGGACGTAGAGCTGTGAGATGCCAACCTGTGTGAACACGGGGGAAGTATAGCGCGCGTTCCGCGTTCGGGGCCGAGGCCGTATCCTTGGCTGCGATGCCCACGAGTGTTGCCCCTGTTTCCATCGATGAGCTGAAAGCGATTGCGAAGCGTATCCGCGCGCATATCGTCGAGATGGTGTTCGAAGCGCAGAGCGGCCACCCGGGGGGTTCGCTTTCGGCGGTCGAGCTGGGCGTGGCGCTCTACTGGAACCACCTGCGGTGCGACCCGGCGAATCCGGAGGACCCGGACCGCGACCGGTTCATCCTTTCGAAGGGGCATGCGACGCCGTTCTACTATGCGGTGCTTGCGGAGCGGGGGTTCTTTTCGACGGAGCTGCTGAAGGGGTTCCGGAAGCTTGGGAGCCCGCTGCAGGGGCACCCTTCGATGAAGGCGCTGCCGGGTATCGAGATGTCGGGCGGCTCGCTGGGGCAGGGGCTTTCGTTTGCGATTGGGCACGCGCTGGCGGGGCGGCTCGATGGGCGGCAGTTCCGCTGCTGGGTAATGCTGGGGGATGGTGAGCTGAACGAGGGGCAGGTGTGGGAGGCGGCGATGGCGGTGCCGCACTTTTCGCTCGGGGACCGGGTCATCGCGCTGGTGGACCGGAACGGCATCCAGAACGACGGCTTCGCGGAGAAGATCATGCGGACGGACCCGCGGGCGATGTTTGCGGGGTTCGGCTGGAAGGTGATCGAGTGCGATGGGCACGACATGGCGGCGGTGGACGCGGCGCTGAGCGAGGCGGAGCGGCCTGATGAGCGGCCGCGCGTGGTGGTGGCGCACACGGTGAAGGGGAAGGGCGTCAGCTTCATGGAGAACAACCCGGGATTCCACGGGAAGGCGCCGACCCGAGAGCAGCTGGAGCAGGCGCTTGCGCAGATTGGGGAGGGCCTGGCATGACGCAGACGGCACCGGCGGCGGCAACGCGTGAGGCGTACCCATTCGCGCTGATGGAGCTGGTGGAGCAGGGCGTGGACGTGGTGGCGATCGACGCGGACCTCTCGGTTTCGACGATGGGCTACCAGTTCGGGGAGAAGTACCCGGAGCGGTGGTACACGGTGGGCGTGGCGGAGCAGAACATGGTGGGGATTGCTGCGGGGCTGGCGGCGTGCGGGAAGACGGCGTTCATCGCGAGCTTCGCGGCGTTCCTCCCCGGGCGGTGCTTCGACCAGCTGCGGACGTCGGTGGCGCAGCCGCGGGGCGGGCTGAACGTGAAGTGTGTGGCGAGCCACGGGGGCATCACGGTGGGGGAGGACGGGATGAGTGCGCAGGCGATCGAGGACCTGGCGCTGGTGACGTCGCTCATTCCGTTCGATGTCGTGGTGCCGGCAGACTTCGAAGCGGCCAAGCAGGCGATTGTGGCGGTGGGCAAGACGACGCGGCCGGCATATGTGCGGACGGGGAGGCCGAAGGTGCCGGCGATTTACGGGGCGGAGTACCGTTTCGAGCTCGGGAAGGCGACGCTGCTGCGCGAGGGGACGGATGTGACACTCATCGCGTGCGGGGTGCTCGTGGGGGTCGCGCTGGAGGCGGCGAAGCTGCTGGCGAACGAGGGGATTTCGGCGCGGGTGCTGGATATGGCGACGATCAAGCCGGTCGACCGGGAGGCGGTGCTTTCGGCCGCGCGGGAGACGGGCGCTATCGTGACGGCGGAGGAGCACCAGACGACGGGCGGGCTCGGCACGGCGGTGGCGCGGGTGCTGGCGGAGAATGCGCCCGTGCCGATGGCGTTTGTCGGGGTCGACCGGTACGGGACGAGCGGGAAGTGGGACGAGCTGCTGACGTACTTCGACCTGACGCCGGGGCGGGTCGCGGCGGCGGCCCGGGAAGCGATCAGCCGGAAGCGGTAGCTGGAGAGGCGCCGCCGCGGGGCGCGATCTTCTCCAGCGCTTCGATGACCTCTGGCACGTGGGCCGTGACGCGGAAGTCGTGGCGCATGGCGGCGCGGATGATGCCGTCTTTGTCGATGACGTAGGTGACGCGCGGGGGCATCCAGGGAATCCAGCCCCTGGCGTCGTAGAGCTCGCGGAGGCGGCCATCGGGGTCAGCGATGAGGGGGAAGGGGAGGCTGTGCTTTTCGCGGAAGGCGGTGTGGGAGTCGGCTGAATCGCCGGAGACGCCGACGATGATGGCGTCGTAGGCGGCGATGGCGCCGTAGTTGTCGCGGAAGGAGCAGGCCTCGGCGGTGCAGCCGGGGGTGAAGTCTTTGGGGTAGAAGTAGAGGACGACGTGCTTGTTGCCGCGGTAGTCGGAGAGGCGGAATGTGGTGCCGTCGTCGAGGGTGGCGGTGAAGTCGGGGGCGGGTGTGCCGGGCTTGAGCATGGGGCGGACCTCCGGCGGAGCAGGGTAGGGGCGCTACTGGGTATGGAAGCAGGCCTGGATGGCGGCAGCCGTCTCGGGTGAGCCGATGAGCTGGCCGACCTCTTCGGCGCGGGCTTCGCCGCGGATGAAGCGGAAGAAGCCGTGGGTGTCGGTCTTGAGGTGGACATCGGCGTCAGGGGCGCCGGCGCGGCGGGGGTGAAGGTGGCCGTCGTGGATATCGAAGGTCCAGGTGTTGGTGTCGCCGGCGTCGCTGATTTCGATGGTCATGCGGGCTTCGAGGTCTTTGGCGCGTTCGGGGTGGAAGGAGAAGGCGGGGATGATGCGGACGGCGAAGTCGTGGCTGACGCGGTTGCCGACGTGTTCTTCGCGGATGGGTTCGACGTATTTGCGGCCCCAGTCGAGGAGGGCGAGGAGGATGGGGCGGATTTCCCAGCCTTTTTCGGTGAGGGAGTATTCGACGCGCGGGGGGAGGGCTTTGAAGTAACGGCGTTCGACGATGCCGAGGGCCTCGAGGCGGCGGAGGCGGTCGGAGAGGACGTTGGGGGACATGCCGGAGCAGCTTTCGAGGATGTCGTTGTAGCGGTAGAGGCCGGACATGAGGTCGCGGATGATGAGGAGGGTCCAGCGGTCGCCAAGGATATCGAGCACCTGGGCGATGACACAGGGGAGGTTGTAGGTTCGGCCTGTGTCGGAATCTGCGCGCTGGGCCATGAGCGGTGCTCCGGTTTGGATTGCGTCAAGGTTCGCGGTGGCGCTAGCGCCGGGACTATTGACACGATAGCGCCCGATGCTATGATGCGCCTACGAGCACTGCTACGGAAAGGCTAGTACCAGCGCTCGCCGATAACTAGCCTAGCCGAGGGGCAGTTGCCCGGTCAATCACCATGAGGGGTCTATGACCATGGCTGACGCCACGATTGAGACGACGAAGGCTCCCCAGGCTGACCATTTCCACCGCTGGCGGATCGAGGAGCCGAATGGGCCGACGAGCCGCGGTGTCTGCAAGGTTTGCGGCGCTGAGAAGGAGTTCAAGAACTGGCTGGCCGAGGGCGACTTCATCACGAATGAAGAGCACCGGGCCATCGCTCCTGCGGCCTGAGCCTCCGTCCCTGCACCGGGCGGCGGGCGACCTCTCCCGCCCGCCGTACCCACCATCGAGCCGCCGCCCCGTCAAACCGGGGCGGCGGTCGTCTTGTCGGGGAAGCGGGGTGCCGGGGCAGAAGCGCTCAGTTAGATGATGCCGCGGGCGGCGAGGTCGGCGAGCTCGTGCTCTTCGAGGCCGAGGAGGCCGGTGAAGATTTCGCGGTTGTGCTCGCCGAGGCGGGGTGCGGGGCCGGGGATGGTCCCGGGGGTGGCGGTGAGACGGGGGACCACGCCGGGCTGGAGGATGGGACCGTACACGGGTGAGTCGACGGAGACGACCTGCTCGCGGGCGGCGTAGTGGTCGTCGGCGACGATATCGCTGACCTGGTAGACGCGGGAGGCGGGCACGCCGTGGCGGTCGAGCGCGGCCTGGGCTTCGGCGAGGGGCCGGGCGGCGGCCCATTCGCGGATGATGGCGTGGATGGCTTCGTGGTTGGCGAGGAGGTTCTGGCGGGGGGTGAAGCGGGGGTCGGTGACGAGCTCGGGCCGGCCGATGGCTTCGCAAAGGCGTTCGAAGGCGCGCTGGGTGGTGGCGTTGATGACGAGATAGTGGCCGTCGGCGGTTTCGAACTGCTCGGCGGGGACGACGCCGGGGTAGTAATTGCCGCTGCGGGGTCTGTCGCGGCCGGTGAGGCCGTAGCTGGCGGCGTGGGTGCCGCTCATGCGCCAGACGGCTTCGTAGAGTGCGACATCGACATCCTGCCCGCGGCCGGTGTGGTCGCGGGCGCGGAGGGCGGCGAGGGCGCCGAAGGCGGCGAAGACCCCTGCGCCGTAATCGGCGACGAAGTAGCCGGGGCGGACGGGTGGACGGTCGGGGTAGCCGGTAACAGCGGTGATGCCGGAGAAGGCGAGCGCGACGCGGTCGAAGGCGGCGCGGTCGCGGTAGGGGCCGTCCTGTCCGAAGCCGGAGATGCGGACGACGACGAGGCCGGGGTTGGTTTGGCGAAGGGTCTCGGGGGCGAGGTCCCAGTCTTCGAGGGCGCCGGGGCGGAGGTTCTCGACGAGGACGTCGGCGGTATCGAGGAGGCGGCGGAAGAGGGCGCGGCCCTCGGGATGGGCGAGGTTGATGGTGACGGATTTTTGGCCGCGGTTGTCTTGTTCGAAGGAGAGGTTGCCGCGGTTGGCCTCGCCGGTGCCGGGGGGTTCGACTTTGATGACCTCGGCGCCGAACTCGGCGAGCAGGGTCGCGCAGAAGGGGGCTGCGAGGATTTGCCCGGCAGAGACGACGCGGATGCCGGCGAGGGCGGGGAGGCGGTTCGGCATGGTGAGCGTGCATGATACGGTTGCACGGATGGGAGGCGCACGAGAGCCGGGGGCGACGTTCTACGATGCGGTGTACGGGTTGGTGCGCGGGATTCCGCGGGGGCGGGTAATGACGTACGGGCAGGTGGCGCTGGAGCTGGGCTCGCCGGCTGCGGCGCGGGCGGTGGGATACGCGCTCTCGTATCTCCCGCTGGATACCGATGTTCCGTGGTGGCGGGTGGTGAATGCGCAGGGCGGCATCAGCCTGCGGGGGAGGGGCGAGGGGGCGGACCTGCAGCGGCAGCTGCTGGAGGCAGAGGGCGTGGCGTTCGAGCGCGATGGCCGGGTCGATCTGCGGCGCTACCGCTGGTTCCCTTCGGGGGGCGACTGGGAGGACTCGGCGGCAAGTTTGGTGCCGGGAAGGTAGTAGCGGTCGTGCCAGATGCCGCGATAGGGTTCGCCCTGGAGGGGCATGCGCCAGGTGCGGATGCGGGCGCCGGCGAGGGGGACGCGAATGAGGGCGCGCGGCTGGTCGATCGTTTCCTGGATGTAGCGGTCGGCGGACTGGGGCGGGATGTAGCGGGTGGCGATGCGGCGGTAGAGGTCGCGCCACGCGGCATCGTCGCCGGGCTGGCGGACAACCTCGGCGATGCCTTCGATGACGACCTTGCGGTAGGGCGGGTTTTGGTCGTCGATGGTGAGGGCGACGCGGGGGTCGTGGCGAATGTGGTCGAGCCACTCGGAGGCGGCGCGGGGTGTGATGTAGATGGCGTTGTCTTCGAAGATGAACCAGACGGGGGTGACGTGGGGCGCCCCGGCAGGGTCGACGGTGGCGATGCGGCAGAGGATGCCGGGCTGCTGGAGGAAGGCATCGCGTTCGTCGGGGGAGAGGGCTGGCATTGGGGCCTCCGGCGGGAAGGTGCGGGGATTGGGTAGGATACGCACACGATACGCGAACCGGAGGAGCAGAAGATGGACGAGCAGGCACAGGCGGCGAAGAAGACGCTGCTGCGGATGATCCCGTACGGGCTGTACGTGCTGGGGGTGCGGGATGGGGAGGAGGTTTCGGCGGCGGCGATCAACTGGGTGACGCAGGTTTCGTTCACGCCGCCGCTGGTGGCGATGGGGGTGAAGAAGGACAGCGGCGCGTACGCGCTGCTGCAGCGCTCGGGGCAGTTTGCGCTGTCGTTCTTGGAGAGCGGGCAGGGGGACATTGCGTACGCGTTCTTCAAGCCGACGGTTGCCGAGGGGTCGAAGATCAACGGGCAGGAGACGGAGACCGCGAACAACGGTGCGCCGGTGCTCGCGGCGGCGCCGGGCTACATCGAGGGGCGGGTCGTGGGCGAGGTGGCGCTCGGCGACCACAGCTGTGTGGTGGGGGAAGTGACGAACGCCGTCCTGCGACGGGAGGCGAAGGTGCTGACGCTGGACGAGCTGGGCGTGAAGTACGGGGGCTAATCGAACCAGCGGGCCTCGCCGGGGGCCAGTTCGACGACGCGGGTGTAGCCGCGGTGGAGGACGGCGACGGTGCGGGGGTAGCCGCGGTCGTTGCGGAGCTGGAGGCGCCCGCTGACGGGCCGCTGGTAGAGCCCGTCCGAGGTGATGTGGCCGGAGTCGCCGACGAGGCGGGGGGTGCGGGCTGGAGCGTAGACCTGCCAGAGGGTGCCCTCGTGGGGCCTGAGGCAGACGTCGCCCATGGGGAGGGGGCGCCGGTTCCAGACATCGAAGCCGACTTCGCCGGGGCGGAGGAGCTCGGTCCAGGGGACCCAGAGCGTGTCGTCGGACCAGTTGAGGACGCCGACGAGGGCGCGCCCATCGCCGAGCTCGGCGCGCCACGCTCGGGGAGCGGGGCCGTCGCCGGGTTCGACGGGGCGGGCAGCGACGCCGGCGGGCGGGAAGAGGGCAAGGGCGAGCTCGCGCCGCGCGGGGGGAAGCGCCGGGAGGTTGTCGCTGGCGACAACCATGCCGCCGCTGAGGGCGATGGCGGTGGCAAGGAAGCGGACTTCGGCTTCGCCGAGCTCGGTGTCGGTGTCGCGGACGATGAGGCAGTCAGGGTCGTTGACCCACCAGCGGCGGTGCATCCAGTTGCGCTGGAGGGTGAGGCGCATGGCGTGGCGGACGGAGGGGTTGGGACCGTCGGCCCAGGTTTCTTTGACGTCGGGGCCGACGCGCATGGCATCGACGAGGCCAATGGCGGGGCCAAAGTGGCAGGTGCAGCCGAGGAGGAAGGTATCGTCGCCGGCTTCTTCGCGGATGATTTGGAGGCCGCGGCGGAGGTTGGCGAGGGCCGTCGTGCCGCGGCGGTGGTAGCGGACGGTTGATGCGGGGCGGGCGGCGTAGGAGCAGGCGTCGAGCTTGAGGTAGGTGTAGCCCCATTCGTGCACGACGGTGCGGATGACGTTGCGGAGCCATGCCTCGGCGGCGGGGTGCGTGCAATCGAGCACGGCGCAGCGGCCGAGCCAGGTTTCGACGAAGAGCGTCTCGCCGGCGGGGGTGCGGAGGACCATTTCGGGGTGGTCGCGGAGGGCAGCCGAATCTTCGTGGAGGACGAAGGGGGCGAGCCAGAGGCCGGGGCGGTAGCCTGCCTGCCGGATGCGTTCGGCGAGGGCGGCCATGCCGGAGGGGAACCTGTCGTTCGGCGTGAGCCAGTCGCCGGTGCACGACTGGTAGCCATCGTCGACCTGGACGACCTCGGCGGGATGACGTTCGCGGGCCATCTCCTCGAGGTTGGCGAGGACGTCGGCTTCGGAGACGCGGTTGTAGAAGTAGTACCAGGAGCACCAGCCGGTGGGGACGCGGTCCGGGACGCGGGCGTGCATCCGCTCGGCGACGTGGTCGGCATATTGTTCGATCAGGGCGAGGGGGTCGTGGCCTTCGCGGAGGGCGATAGGCGGGAGCACGAGCGACTCGCCGGGAGCGAGCTCGAGACCGTCGAGGTGAACGACGAGGGCGATGCGCGTGAGCGTGGTCTCGGCGGGGTCGAGCGTGACCTCGATGTCGAGGTGGAAACGGTCGGGCTGGAGTGCGGCCGCGAGAAGGGCGGGAGCGGGGTGGTAGGGGAGCCAGAGCACCGCCTGTTCGCGGCTGACATAGGTGATGCTGTCGTCGCCGGGGCGGGCAAACCGGCCGTCGTAGCCCTCGGGGAGGGGTGCGCCGAAGACCCGGACGAGGGCGTCCATCTGCATGTAGCGCCCGTGGAGCCAGAGCCAGCCATCGGCGGCGGGGGTGTCGCAGGCTGCGGCGAGGCGAAGGGCGAGCGGGGCGGCGGTTTCGCTGCCCTGGTTGGCGAGGGTGACGACGAGCTCGCCGGCGCTGGGGTCGCAGGAGAGGTCGGCAGTGAGGCCCTCGGGAAGGCCTTCGGGGGTAAGCCAGAGGTCCCAGGGGAGGGCGTTCATGGCTGAACGATACCGCCGCGGCGGCCTTCAGCGTAGCGGCGGGCGGCGGCGAGCGATTCGGGGGTCCCGATGTCGAACCAGGGGCCCTCGACCGGGACGGCGAGGAGGGTGCGGCCGGCTTCGACGGCGGCAGCGACGGCGCGGGGAAGCTCGTACTCGCCGCGGGGGGAGGGCTGGAGCGCTTCGATGAAGGGCCAGACCCAGGGGCGAAGCACGGCGGGACCGGCGTTGTTCCAGCGCGTGGCGGAGGTCCCGCGCGGAGGCTTCTCTACGACCCGGGTGACGCGCCAGCCGGCATCGAGGTAGACCGCTGCGCCTGCCCAGGGGTCGTCGACGCCGTTCACGAGGAGGGCGCCGTCGGCATCGGCCGCGGCCGCGAGGAGGCGCGCGTAGTTGACGGACTCGACGAAGACATCGCCCCAGGTCACGAGGAATGGGCCGTCATCGAGGCGGGGCGCGGCGAGGGCGAGGGCGCGCGCCGTACCGTCGAGGCGGTGCTGCGTCACCAGGTCGAGCCGGAGGCCGGGGATGGGGTCGTCCGCGAGCGCGGCAGCGATGCGGTCGCCGAGGTGGCCGACAACGACGATGGCGTGTTCGATGCCGCTCCCGGCGAGGGCGTCGAGGGTGCGGAGGAGGAGCGGCCTCCCGGCGAGGTCGAGGAGGGGCTTGGGGGTGTCGGCGGCCAGGGCGCCGAGGCGTGTGCCGCGGCCTGCGGCGAGGACGACAGCCTGCCGGGCGGTCATGCGAGGCCGGCTCCGGCGGAGGGCGTGACGGCGAATGCGGGGCCGCCAGCGGCGCGAACGGCGGCTTCGATGACCCTGGATTCGCGGCCCATCTCGCAGACGGCGACGGCGAAGCCGCCGAAACCGGCGCCGGTCAGCCGCGCGCCGGCAGCGCCGGCCCGGTGCATGGCGGTGACGAGCGCGTCGAGCGCGGGCGTGGAGCAGCGGTAGTCGTCGCGGAGGGAAGCGTGGGAGGCGAGGAGGAGCTCTCCGAGGGCGGGGAGGTCGGCGGCTTCGACGGCGGCGCAGGCGAGGTCGACGCGCTCGGCTTCGGCGAGGACGTGGCGGGCGTACGCGCGGACGGGGATGGAGGTCTCGGGGTCGAAGGTGCCGGCGGAGAGCGTGACGAGCCGTTCGAGGGGTACGCCGGCGGCGGCTGCCGCGCGGCGCGCGGAGATGCGGGCCGGCAGCTCGTCGACGAGGACGGGGGCGGCATCGATGGCGGCAACGTTGCCGAGGATGGGGACGTCTTCGAGCTCGGCGCCGAGCATGTCGGCGAGGAGCGCGGCGGCGATGCGGGTGCCGACGACGCGCTCGTTGTAGGCTTCGCGGGCTGTGCCGCCCTTGGGTGCGGGGAGGCCGGAGGAGGCGACGACGAAGCTCCAGCCGGGGGGCACCGGGATGGTGCGCATCGCCGGGGGAAGGAAGTCGATGCGGAGGAGGGTTCGTTCGCGGGCGCAGGCGATCACGCGCTGGTCCATGCCGCCGGTCTCGGCGCCGGCGAGGCGCTCGGCGCGGGCAGCGAGCTCGGCGAGGGTGCCGTGAGGGAGGCCGAGGCTGAGCAGGGCATCGAGCGTGATGAGCATCCCGACGGAGAGCGCGCTGGAGGAGCTGAGGCCGCTGGCGGGCGGGATATCGCTAGCGATGGCGAGGCGGACGCCCTGGAGGGGAGCCGCCGGGCGGAGCACGGCAAGCACCGCTGCGAGGTAGCGGTGCCACGGCTCGGGAACGGCGGCGGGGTCGGCGTCGAGGGGCAGGCGGGCGGGAGGCTCGAACCCGAGCGAGACGGCTTCGAGGGCGGGTTCGGGGGAGGGAGCTGCGGCGATGGCGGTGATGCGGTCGATGGCGAAGGGGAGCACGGGCAGGCCGTTATAGTCGGTGTGCTCGCCGATGAGGTTGACGCGGCCGGGTGTGCGGACGAGAAGGGCGGGTTCGGTTCCGAAATGTTCGCGAAAGGCGGCGCGGGCCGCGTCGAGGGGGTTCACGGGGGTATTATCCGGGCATGACGACGATGACCACACCTTCGAACCGGGCGATGCCGTCGACCCGCGGGATGAACTTCTTTACGGCGGATGCGAATTTGCTGCGGGCGCTGCGGGCGTACGCCGAGCCGGAGGACGTGGAGCGCGCGCTGCCGCACCTCGAGGAGGTTGGGCGGTGTGCGGGCGAGGAGCTGGATGAGCTGGCGGCCATCGCGGATGCACATCCGCCGGTGCTGCGGACGCACGACCGGCTGGGGCAGCGGGTCGATGAGGTGGTCTACCACCCGGCCTACGTGGAGATGCAGCGGCTCGGGTTTTCGAAGTTCGGTTTTGCGGCGATGTCGCATCGCGCCGGGGTGCTGGGGTGGCCGGGGCGGGTGCCGCATGTGGTGAAGTTCGCGCTGAGCTACGTTTTCGTGCAGTCGGAGTTTGGGCTGTTCTGCCCGATTTCGATGACGGATTCGGCGGCGCGGGTGCTGCGGATGTTCGGCTCGCCGGAGCTGCAGGAGCGGTATGTCCCGCGGCTGACTTCGACGGAGTTCAGCGAGCTCATGCAATCGGCGCAGCTGCTGACGGAGCGGACGGGCGGGAGCGATGTCGGCGCGAGCGAATGCGTGGCGCGGCTCGTCGACGGGGAATGGCGCATCTGGGGCGAGAAGTGGTTCTGTTCGAACGCTGGGGCGGATGTGCATCTCGCGCTGGCGCGGCCAGCGGGGGCGCCGGGCGGCACGAAGGGGCTCGGGATGTTCCTGGTGCCGAAGATGCTGCCGGACGGGAGCCGGAATCGGTACATCATCCGGCGGCTGAAGGAGAAGCTTGGCTCGCGGTCGATGCCGACGGGGGAGTACGAGTTCGAGGGCGCGACGGGGTACGTGGTTGGGGCGATTGACCGCGGATTTCCGCAGATGGCGGAGATGATCAACGTGTCGCGGCTGAGCAACGGGATGCGTGCGGCGGCGCTGATGCGGCGGTCGCTGCTGGAGGCGGCGGTGCACGCGCGAGGGCGGGCCGCGTTCGGGCGGGCGCTGTTCGAGCTGCCGCTCGTGCGGGAGCAGCTGCTGGAGATGGTGCTGGACAGTGAGGCGGCGCTGGCGATCGTGCTGTTTGCGGCGCAGGCGCTGGACCGGGCGGACGGGGGTTCGGAGCACGATGAGCTGGTGGTTCGGATTACGACGCCGCTGATCAAGTACGCGAACTGCCGGCGGGCGCGGTGGACAGCGGGGATATCGATGAACCTGCGGGGCGGCAACGGCTACATCGAGGAGTGGGTCAACGCGCGGCTGCTGCGCGATGCCCACCTTGGGAGCATCTGGGAGGGGGCGGAGAACGTCGTGGCGCTGGACGTGGCCCGGGCGGCCTCCCGGAACGGGGCGCACGAGGCGCTTTTCCGGGAGCTCGAATCGCGGCTCGACGGGATTCGCAGCGAGGAGGCGGTGAGCGAGGCGGCAGCGGTGCGGGCGGAGTTGGCGCGGGTGCGGCGGCAGTTCGAGCGGCTCCTCGCTGCCGGGGAGGAGGAACGGGAGGCGAAGATGGCTGCGATGTGCGACCGGCTGGCTGCGGCGGTGTGTACGGTGCTGCTCACGGCGGAGGGGGACCGCGAGGTGCGGGCGGGCGATGGGTACGGGAAGCTGCTCGCGGCGCGGGAGTACCGGCGGCGCTATCTCGAACGGGTCGACCCGCTCGAGGCGGACGTGGCCGTGCACCGCTGGCTGGGGGAGCTGGTGGACGGTGCCCCGGTGCCGGCGTCGGCGCTGGGCTAGGGGCTCAGGCGGGCGGGAGCGGCCCCTCGCCGTACTGGTTGGGGCCCGGCTTCGAGGGCTGGGCGCAGAGGACGATGAGGGCGATCCGCCGAGGAGCGGGATGAGCGCGATGAGCTGCAGCCAGCCCGACTGGCCGATGTCATGCAGGCGCCGGGCGTGACGGCGATCGAGGGAACGAGGCCGGCGAGCAGACCAGGAAAAGAGAGACCACGCGAAGACGCCGGCGGCAGCCGCGAGGAGCACGAGGACCAGGCCGACGATGAACCTGCCGAGGGCGAACCACCAGTACTCGGCGCGGCCTGAGCGGCCCTTCGAAGAGCGCGAAGCGCTTCCATGGCGAGAGGTACCAATCGATGGGGGAGGGCTGGGGGGACTCGGCGGACAACACGGCGGACCTCCTGACGGGCATCGTGCGGATGCTACCCCATCGGGACGCGGGCCGTGGTCACGATTTGCTGTAGTCCCAGGAGATGTAGCGCGTGGGCGTGACCTCGATGTAGGCGGTGTCGGGGCCGGCTTCGGTGGGGAGCTGGTCTTCGGGGACGCCGCGGCGGCGCATGGCCTCGCGGCGGAGGGGAAGCACTTCGGCGGGGTCGGTGATCACCCGGCCGGTGCCCTGGATGCAGACTCCCTTGATGTCCTGCATGGTGCTGCCCGATTCGAGCATGACGGAGACGTTGGGGTTGCGCTCGATGTTCTTCGTCTTCTGGGTGCCTTTGCGGCAGCCCATGTAGATTTTCTCGCCGAGGCGGAAGTAGCCGATGGGGACGGTGTGGGGGTGGCCGGAGCGGCTGATGGTGGAGAGGGCGATCCAGCCGGGGCGGGAGTCGAGGAAGGCGTGGATTTCGTCGAGGGTCATGGTGCCGGGCATGCGGAACTCCGTTGGAGGATTTCCAGGGCGGGCTCCAGTTTGGGTTGCCGGTGTGCGGCTGTCGAGTGAGGATGAGCGGCGTTGCTGGAGGAGTTGTCTATGGCGCTCTATGTGCGATTCGAACGGGAGGACGGGCGACAGGGGGCCGGGCTGCTGGAGGGGGAGCGGGTGCGGGTGGTCGAGGAGCCGTTCTGGGAGGCGGTGCGGGCGACTGGGGAGGTGCTGGCGCTGGATTCGGTGCGGCTGCTGCCGCCGTGCCAGCCGCGGAGCATCGTCTGCGTCGGCCTGAACTATGCGAGCCACCTGCAGGGGCGGCCGGCGCCCGACCCGCCGACGCTGTTCTTCAAACCGCTGTCGAGCATCGCCGGGCCGGGCGACCCGATCGTGCTGCCGCCGGATTGCGGGCGGGTGGACCCGGAGGGGGAGATTGTGATCGTGATCGGGCGGCGCGTGAAGGGGGCGACGCGGGAGGAGGCGGAGCGCGCGATTTTCGGCTATACGGCGGGGAACGATGTCTCGGCGCGCGCCTGGCAGCAGCAGGACGGGCAGTGGTGGCGGGCGAAGGGAAGCGACACGTTCGGCGTCTTCGGCCCGGCGATCGTGACGGGGCTGCGGCACGATGAGCTGGAGGTGGCGACGCGGGTGAACGGGCGGGAGGTGCAGCGCGGGCGCTCGACGGAGCTGATACGCGACATCCCGGAGATTGTTCGCTACGTGAGCGCGGTGATGACGCTGGTGCCGGGGGACATCATCTACACGGGGACGCCCGGGAGCCCGCCGGAGATTCACCCCGGCGACGTGGTGGAGGTGGAGGTGACGGGGGCAGGCGTGCTGCGCAACGAGGTGCGCGGCGGCTGAGGGGAGCGTGCCGGGGCAGTCGGCAGGGGTCAGTGGTGGCCGTGGACGAGGGAGAGGAACTCGGCGCGGGTGACGTGGGAGTTTTTGAAGTCGCCGCGCATGGCGCTGGTGACCATGCGTGAGCCGGGCTTTTTGACGCCGCGCATGGTCATGCAGAGGTGTTCGGCTTCGATGACGACGGCGACGCCGTCGGGCTGGAGGACGTCCTGGATGGCCTCGGCGATTTGGCTCGTGAGCTGCTCCTGGACCTGGGGGCGGCGGGCGTAGCCTTCGACGACGCGGGCGAGCTTGGAGATGCCGACGACGCGGCCGTCGGGGATGTAGCCGACGTGGGCTTCGCCGTGGAAGGGCAGGAAGTGGTGCTCGCACATGGAGTAGAAGGGGATGTTGCGGAGGATGACCATTTCGTCGTGGGCGACCTCGAAACCGACGCGGAGGTGCTCGCGAGGGTCGGTGAAGAGGCCTTCGAAGATCTCGGCGTACATTTCGGCGATGCGGCGGGGGGTATCGCGCAGGCCGTCGCGTTCGGGGTCATCGCCGATGGCGCGGAGGAGTTCGATGACGGCGGCCCGGATGCGGGCCTGGTCGGGGCCGGCGGTGGTGGTCACGGGGCACTCCGGGAGGTGGAGGATGGAGCGATCGTAGCAGGGGCAGGGAGAGCGGCGCCCGGAAGGGTGCTGACAGGCGGCGCTGGAGACGTGCTTGGAGGGCGGGCGGCGGGCAGGGAACGGCCGGCCGGGGAGACGTGGGACGTTCGGCCGTGGCCGAGGCGGCGGGGCAGGGCGGATGCTGGGGGCTGCTGCACGGGGTTTCTGTGGTGCCCCGGGCGGCGCGGCGCGGCGGCAGGTGAGACGCCCCGGTCCCCCATTCCGGGATGTGCCGCCGCGCCGCTTTGGAGGGCGGCGGTCACCGGGTGAGGAGTGCGCGGGCGAGCTGCTGAATTTCGGGAAGGAGTGCGGGGTCGCCGGTGCGGCCAGCCCATGCGCCGATGCCGAGCGTGGCGGTCATGACGGTGGTGATGAGCATGCGGGCGGCGGCGTCGGCCGGGACGGGACGCAGTTCGCCGCTGGCGATGCCGCTTTCGATGAGCTCGGTGAAGCGGCGCTGGAGCCACTCGGCGTATTCGTCGTCGAAGGACTGGTTGCGGGCGGCGAGGCGAAAGACGGAGACGAGGAGGCGGCGGTTGTCGTCGAGGTATTCGGCGATGGACTGGAGCGCGGCGCAGACGCGTTCGATGGCGGGGGTGTTGCCGGCGACGGCGGAGCGGTAGCGTTCGACGGACTCGTCGCGGGCGGCGCGGAGGACTTCGCGGAGGAGCTCTTCTTTGGAGGTGAAGTAGCCGTAGAGGGTGCCGACGCCGGTGTCGGCAGCCTCGGCGATCTGCTGGATGGAGGTTTCTTCGAATCCCTGCTGGTGGAAGAGGGTGCTGGCGGCCTGGAGGATGGCTGCGCGGGTGCGCGCTTTGCGGCGTTCGAGGCGGCCAGGCGATGCGGGGGCTGCGGTCATGCTGTCTCCGGGGCGGTAGGTGGAATCCGGGGGCGCCGCGCATGCCGTGCGTTGTTCGGATTCGAACCAAGTCTACGCCGGGTTCGGGTGAATGGCCAGATGCGGCTCAGGCAGCCTCTGCGTCGGGTTCGGCAGGAGCGGAGAGGTCTTCGAAGACATCGAAGCTGTTGCCGCCGGCGTGTTTGACGAGGCGCTTGGCGCGGGCGATGGTGGCGGCGAGGTCTTCGTAGTCGAGGTGGGCGAGGCGCTCGAAGGGGCAGCCTGCGATGGAGACCGTGAGGCAGGCCCCGGGGGGGAGCTTGGCCTCGGGGTCGAACCAGCGGGGCCGGTCGAGGGCGCGGCGGCAGGCGGCGTGGAAGGCATCGAGGTCGTCGCTGTGGACGGTGATGATGAAATCGTCGCCGCCGACGTGGCCGACGAAGACATCGTGGCGGGCGGCGCCCGCGGCTTCGAGGAGGATGTGGGCGAGGGCGAGGATGGCCTTGTCGCCGTGGGCGAAGCCGCAGGTGTCGTTGAACTGCTTGAAGTTGTCGAGGTCGGCGTAGAGGAGGCACCAGCCGGCGGGGTTGGTGCGGAGGCGCTCGAGGTGTTCGCGGATGCGCTGGTTGCCGGGGAGCCCGGTGAGGGGGTTGAGGTTGCGGGCCTCGGCGACTTCTTCGGCGAGGACAGCCTGGAGGAGCTCGTGGACGCGGACGATGCCGGCGAGGGTGCCGCTTTCGAGGACGACGAGGGGGTCCTGCTGGAAGGGTGCGGGCCGCTCGAGGGCGGCACGGGCGGCGCTGCGGGGGGAGGCGGCGGCATCGATGCAGGTTGCGGGTACGCAGAGCTCGGAGGCGGGGCGGCGGCCGTTGAGGGGGAGGCCGAACTGGCCTGCCATGCGTTCGAAGATGCGGCCGCGGGTGACGATGCCGGCAACCTGCGCGCCTTCGAGGACGACGACGGCTTCGAGGTAGCGGTTGTGGCTGAAATGCTCCATGAGGCGGTCGCCCGGTGTGGAAGCCGCGACGGTTGGGGTGATGGTGACGAGGTCGCCGACGCGGGAGACGACGGGGGCGGCGCGGCGGAGGCGGTTGGCGCGGTAGATGGCGAGCCGGGCTTCTGCCGCGCTGGGGGTGGGCAGGGCCTCGGGACGCCCGAGGTAGTAGCCCTGGCCGTAGTCGGCGCCAAGCTCGATGAAGGCGGTGAGCTGTTCGCGCGTTTCGATGCCTTCGGCGACGACGCGAGCGCCGACCTGGCGGGCGAAGGTGCAGATGGCTTCGACCATGGAGCGGCGGCCGCGGTCGAATTCGATGTCGCGGGCGAGCCAGCGGTCGAGTTTGATGAAGTCGGGGCGGAGCTCGACGATGGACTGGAGGCTGGAGGCGCCGGCGCCGGCATCGTCGATGGCGAAGAGGAAGCCGCGGTCTCTGAAGGCGCCGACGATGCGGCGCATCTGGTTGAAGTCTTCGATGGCCTGTTCTTCGGTGATTTCGAGGACGACGCGTTCGGGCTGGACGTTGTGCTTGCGGACGAAGGCCTGGAACGAGGCGGGGGAGAGCTGGCCGGAGATGAGTGCGGCGGGGGTGCAGTTGAGGAAGAGGAGCTGGTCCTGTCCGAGGAGAGGTCCGAGGCGTGCGACGGCGGCGATGCGCCATGCGTGGTCGACCTGTTCGAGGAGGCTGCAGGCGCTGGCGGCTGCGAGGAATTCCTGGGGATTGTCGAGCGGCGGCGGTGCGTCGGGGCGGGAGAGGGCTTCGTAACCGAGGACGTCGCCGGTGGAGAGGGAGGCGATGGGCTGACAGAGGGTTCGGACGCTGCCGGTCTCGAGGACGTAGCGGACGGCGCGGCGCGCGGCGGCGGCGCTGAGGGTCGCGGCGAGGGGACTTGCTGGCGGCATGGGGAAAAGCGTCGCTCCTTCGTTCTCGACCTCACCGGGAGTGTCGGAACGATGTCGCGCGGAGGATACCATCGTTCGGCAAGCGTTAAAGGAGCTGTAACGGAACGTTACCCGAATCGACCCGCGGTTAGCCGCCGGGGAGCTGGAGGCGGTTGCGGTAGATGCCGGGCTCGCTGCCGGGGATGACGATGGCGCCGGCGACGCGTTCGTAGAAGGCCGCAGGGCCGACGCCGCCGATGATGGCGTAGGCGTAGCCTTCGGCGGCCATGGCGTGGAGGCAGCAGAGGAGCAGCGCGGCCCCGATTCCCCGGCGGCGGTACGCTTCGGCGACGCCGGTGGGGCCGAAGAAGTTGGGGCGGGCGGCGTGGAAGCAGGCGAACCCGACGACCTGGTCTCCGTAGGCGGCGACGTAGCAGGTTGCGGGGGCGCGGCTGAGGGCCACGGCTGCTTCGTCGGCCCACTGCGGGAAGTGGGTGCGGACGAAGGCGAGGACGGCGGAGCGCTCGTAGGCCTCGGGGCGGCGGCAGACGATGCCCCCGGCCGCGAGGCGCTGGAGGAGCGGCGCGGCCGGGGGGAGGTCGTAGAGGCGGACGAGCATGTCCGTCATGGCATCAGGCGAGGGCGCCCCCGTCGAGGATGAGGGTCTGGCCGGTGGTGAAGGAGCTGGCCGGGCTGGCGAAGTAGACGACGGCTCCGGCCATTTCGTCGGGCTCACCGATGCGCTTGAGGGCGGAGGTTTGGACGGAGTTCTTGAGGATGGCCTCGTTCTCCCAGAGGGCGCGGGAGAATTCGGTGCGGATGAGGCCGGGGGCGATGCAGTTGACGCGGATGCCATCGGCGCCCCACTCCTTGGCGCAGACCTGGGTGAGCATGATGATGGCGGCCTTGGAGACGGAGTAGGCGCCGAGGCCGGTGGAGGCGCGGAATCCGCCGGTGGAGCTGACGTTGATGATGGAGCCGCCCTGGCCGTGTTCGAGGATGGCCTGGCGGACGAGTTTGCTGAGGAAGAAGACGGACTTGACGTTGGTGTTCATCACGGTGTCCCAGGCGCGTTCGTCGAGATTGGCGACGGGGCCGAAGACGGGGTTGGTGGCGGCATTGTTGACGAGGATGTCGATGCGGCCGAGCTGGCGCTTCGTTTCGGCGACGAGGTTTTCGAGGGCGGCCATGTCGCGGACGTTGGTGGGGACGGCGATGCCGCGCCGGCCGGCGGCGCGGATGGCGGCGACGGTTTCTTCGAGGGATTCGGGTTTGCGGGCGGCCACGCAGACATCGGCGCCGGCCTCGGCGAGGGCGATGGCGATGGAGCGGCCGATGCCGCGGCTGCCGCCGGTGACGATGGCGACTTTGCCGGCGAGGGAGAAGTCGGCGATGGGCATGGGGGAGACCTCCGAACGTTTCGGGAGTGGCGTGGGCGGATTCTATCCGTACGGGTCGTTGTGCGCCGGGCGGGTCAGTGGGAGACGAGGTTCCACTCGCCGGTGCGGAGGTGATGCACGTCGTTGAGCGACTGGAGGGCGCGGACGCCGTCGCCAGCGAAAACGACGGAGATTGAGGCGTGGGCGGGCCGGAAGAACATGTCGTAGGGACTGCCGATGATGTGGCCGATGTAGGCGTTGATGACGCCGCCGTGGCAGGCGATGACGACGCGCTTGCCCTGGTTGCCGGCGATGATGGCTTCGACGGCGTTGACGGTGCGCTTGCGGAATTCGAAAGAGGACTCGGAGTAGGGGTAGACGTCCCACTTGCGCTCGCGGAGCATGCGCTCGCGGATGCCGATGAGGAGTTCGCGGCCGAGGAAGTCGACGGCGGACCTGTCGGGCGGGATGTCGCGGAAGATTTCGACTTCGCGGAGGTCGTGGACGACGAGTGGTTCGAGGCGGTGGTGGCGGGCGATGGCGCGGCCGGTTTCGAGTGCGCGCTGGAGGGGGCTGGCGTAGACGGCATCGACGCGGTCGGCGCTGAGGCGTGCGGCGACGGCTTCGGCCTGTTTGCGGCCGCGTTCGCTGAGGGGCGGGTCGATGGTATCGCCGACGGGCCCGAACCGCGGGTCCTCGACGAACTGCTCTCCGTGGCGGACGAAGATGAGCTCGGTGACGCCTTCGGCGTCGGTGAGGAAGGCGCGGTCGAAGATCATGGGCGAGCGGGCGGGGCCGTGGGACATGGGTGCTCCGGGCGGAAGGTTTGGGTGGACTGTGCCAGATGCGGATGAACGCGGAAAGCGCCGGGGGGCCTATGATGTTGGGCCATGCAGGCGCCACACGTTTCGGTGATGCTCCGGGGCTGGGATATTCGCACGGGGACGACGGGGGCGATGGTGCTGGAGGCAGCGCGGCGGGCGGAGGCGCTGGGGCTCGATGGGCTGGTCGCTGGCGACCACGTGACGTTTTACGGCTACGGGAACGACGGGCTCGTGACGCTCACGGCGGCAGCGGCGGTAACGGAGCGGATCGACCTGAAGACGGCGGTCTACCTGCTGCCGCTGCGGCACCCGGTGCCGGTGGCGCTGCAAGTGGCGCAACTCGACCAGCTCAGCATGGGCCGGTTCACGCTCGGGATCGGGGTGGGCGGCGAGGACCCGCACGAGTTCTGGAGCTGCGGGGTGGACCCGCGGACGCGGGGCGCGAGGACGAATGAGGCCATCGTCATCCTGAAGCGGCTATGGACCGAGGATGGGGTGACGTTCCAGGGGCGGCACTTCACGCTGGAGGACGTGACGGTCTACCCGAAGCCGTTCCGGCCGGTGCCGATCTTCGTCGGGGGGCGGAGCGAGGCGGCGCTCCGGCGGGCGGGGCGGCTCGGGGACGGGTATACGGGCATCTGGCTGAGCCCGGAACGGTTCGCACGGGCGGTGGAGCAGATCGGCGCGTTCGCGGCGGAGGCAGGGCGCGCGCCGGGCGAGGTGGAGCCGGGGATGCAGTTCTGGACGAGTGTGGCCGAGGACCGTTCGGCGGCACGGGCGCTGGTGGCGCGGGGGATGGAGGCAACGTACCGGCTGCCGTTCGAGCGGTTCGAGCGGTACACGCCGTACGGGACGGCGCGCGAGGTGGCGGAGTTCATCTGGCAGTTCGTGGAGCGGGGCGCGCGGCACGTGAACCTGATCACGACGCAGGAGACGCCGGAGGAAGCGGTCGAGCGGGCGGCAGAGGTGAGGCACGCCCTCCACGAACTGGCGGGGGAGTAGCCCCGCGGGCGGGGGTTTCGCCGCGGCGGCGGGATTGCCTATCCTTCGGGCGTGGCGACGATTGCGGTCATCGGTTCGGGAGCTGTGGGCGGGTACTATGGCGGGCGGCTGGCGCTGGCCGGGCACGACGTGCGGTTCCTCGTGCGGAGCGAGCTGCGCGGCGTGGCGGGCCAATGGACTCCGGGTGCTGAGCAAGGACGGGGACTTTCGGCTGGAGCGGCCGCAGGTGTATGCGGACCCGCGCGAGATCGGCCCGGTGGAGTGGGTCATTTGCGCGCTGAAGGCGACTGCGATCGGCGAGGCTGCGGAGCTGATTGCGCCCTGTGTCGGCCGGGAGACGCGCATCGTGGCGCTGATGAACGGGCTCGGGAATGAGCAGCGGCTGGCGGAGCGGTTCGAAGGTTGGCGCATCTTTGGCGGGATGGCGTTCGTCTGCATCAACCGGGGAGAGCCGGGGGTGATTCATCACCTCGATTACGGACGGGTCTCGGTGGGCCATTTCGAGGACGACGCGGGGATGTGCGAGGAGCTGGCGGCGCTGCTGCAGAGCGGGGGCATCGAGACGGTGGTGGCGCCGAATTTGCGCTTCGCGCGCTGGGAGAAGCTCTGCTGGAATGTGCCGTTCAACGGGCTGAGCGTGGCTGGCGGCGGCATCGGTACGCGGACGGTGCTCGAGGACCCGGAGCTGCGGCGGATGGCGGAGGGGGCGATGCGCGAGGTCGTCCGAGCGGGGAACGCCGACCTGGCGGCGGCCGGCAGCGCGGCGCGGCTCGACGGGGGGGAGCTGGTGGCGCGGATGTTCGCCCAGACGGAGGCGATGGGGGACTACCGGACGAGCATGGTGATCGACTACGTGCTGGGCAGGCCGCTGGAGGTAGAGGCGATTCTCGGGAACCCGGTGCGGCGGGCGCGGGAGCTTGGGGTGGAGGTGCCGCGGATGGAGGCGCTGTATGCGCTGGTGCGGCATGCGGACCTCGCGCGGCGGGGCGAACGGCGGCTGCTCGGAGCCGGGAGCGCGGAGATGCCTGGCGCGGTTGTTTGATGCAACTTACCACGCGGGATAGACTGCCGGGGCATTCGCACCTTGCGGACACTCAGGAGGCAACGTATGACCGGCATCCGCGAACTTCTCATCGACGGCATCGACCAGTTGAACAGCTGGCTGGACGATGCGCTGAAGGACCTTTCGGACGAGCAGGTGAACTGGCTGCCGCCGGGGAAGACGGTCAGCATCGGGTTCAATGCGTGGCACACGCTCCGGACGCAGGACGATATCGTGAATTTCGTGCTGCAGGGGCGGAAGCCGACGGTGTGGATGAGCGAGGGGTTTGCGGAGCGGCTGGGCCTGCCGCCCGTGGGGCAGGGTACGGGGATGTCGCTCGAGGATGCGCGGGCGCTGAAGGTTTCGGTGGCGCCGCTGCGGGAGTACGGACAGCGGGTGAAAGAGGTGACGCTGGAGTTCGTGAAGAACGTGCCGCTCGAGGAGCTGGAGCAGGTGCAGCAGATTCGGCCGCTGGGGGAGATGCCGAAGTGGCGCGTGCTGCGGCAGGTGGTGATGACGCACGGGTTCATGCACCTCGGCGAGGTGAACACAATCAAGGGCGCGCAGGGTATCGGCTTCTTCATCTGACGGGGGATGGTGCGGGGCGGTGTAAGACGGGAGGCGCTCACGGGTCTACGCTGCAGGAGACCCGGCCGTTGGGGCCGGCCACTGGAGGAGACATCGTGAACGTGAGGACACTGTTCGCTGGCAGCATCGCGCTGGGCATGGCGCTGGCGCTCGCTCGGGTGCAGCGCGAAGGACGAGCCTGCATCGCCGACGGCGGCATCGGCGGGGGCAGGGGCGACGATTACGGCACCGAGCCCGACGATTGCGCCGCCCACTCCGACTCCCACGCCCCCGCCGACGGTTCCTCCCGCGCCAACGGCGACGCCGTCGCTGGCGGGGGTCTGTCCGACGAACCCGGACCCTGCGCCCGCGAGCATCGCAGTCGTGAGCCAGCCGCTCGCGAACGCGAGTGTGACGAGTCCGCTGACGGTGACGGGGATGGTGGCGGCGTTCGAAGCGCAGTTCGAGGCGGAGCTGCTGGACGGGGCGCAAAACCAGCTGGCATCGGTGCACGGGATGTCGCAGCAGGGGCAGCAGCTTTCGCCGTTCACGGTGACGCTGAACTTCAGCGTGACGGCGCCGACACCGGGTTGCCTGCGCATCTACCAGTACAGCCCGGCGGATGGTTCGATGACGAAGGTGGTGCAGGTGCCGCTGGTGCTGATGCCGTGAGGGCTAGCGGCGGGCGAGCCGGCGGGCCGCTTCGTAGAGGGTTTCGTCGGACTTGGAGAAGGTGAAGCGGACCATGCGGCTGCCCGCGGTGCTGCCGGGGCGGTAGAAGCTCGAACCGGGGACGGGCGCGACGCCGATGTCGCGGATGAGGTGGTGGGCGAAGGCGGTGTCGTCGCCCTCGAAGCCGAGGGCGGAGAAGTCGGCCATGATGTAATAGGCGCCTTCGGGCTGGTGGCAGGAGAAGCCTGCGGTGCGGAGGGCATCGAGGAGGATGGCGCGCTTGGCGGCGTACATGGTCCGGAGTTCCGGGTAGTAGCTGTCGGCCTGTTCGATGGCGGAGGCGGCAGCTTCCTGGAGCGGGGCGGGCGCGCCGACGGTGAGGAAGTCGTGGACTTTGCGGAGGGCGCCGGTGAGGTGAGGCGGGGCGATGAGGTAACCGAGACGCCAGCCGGTCACGGAGAAGGTCTTGGAGAGGCCGCTGATGGTGATGGTGCGTTCATACATGCCGGGGAGGGTGGCCATCGGCACGTGCTGGTGGTGGTCGTAGAGGATGTGCTCGTAGATTTCGTCGGTGATGCAGAGGGTATCGAACTCCTGGCAGAGGGCGGCGATCTGCTCGAGCTCGGTGCGGGTGAAGACCTTGCCGCTGGGGTTGTTGGGGGTATTGACGATGATGGCGCGGGTGCGGGGTGAGAAGGCGTTGCGGAGCTCGTCGGGGTCGAAGGTGAAGCCTTCGCCGCGAAGGGTGACGAAGACGAGGCGGGCGCCGGACATGGCGGCATCGGGAACGTAGTTCTCGTAGAAGGGCTCGAAAACGATGACCTCGTCGCCGTCTTCGACGACAGCGAGCATGGCGCACATCATGGCTTCGGTGGCGCCGCAGGTGACGGTGACTTCCTGGTCGGGGTCGATGTCGAGTCCGTAGTGGCGGCGGGTTTTTTCGGCGATGGCGCGGCGGAGGCGCGGTGCGCCCCAGGTGATGGCGTACTGGTTGAGGTCGGCGTTGATGGCGTCGATGGCGGCCTGTTTGATGAAGTCGGGTGCGGGGAAATCGGGGTAGCCCTGGGCGAGGTTCATGGCGCCGTGGAGCATGGCGAGGCGCGTCATTTCGCGGATGACGGACTCGCTGAAGACGCCGGTGCGGCGGGCGATGTGGGTGCGGGGCATCGAGCGGAAAGGTTACACCACGACGTGCTCGCGGTATTCGCCGAAGACGCGGCGCCACATGCCGCAGATTTCGCCGACGGTGGCGCCGGCGTTCACGGCATCGAGGATGAAGGGCATGGTATTGGCCTTCGGGTCGCGGCTGGCGTTTTCGAGGGCGCGCATGGCGGCGGCGTGGCGGTCGGCGTCGCGGCTGGCGCGGTGCTGCTTGAGGCGCGCAAGGTGGCGCTTTTCGCCTTCGGGGTCCATGCGGAGGATGGGGATTTCGCGGGGCTCATCGAGGACATATTCGTTGACGCCGACGATGATGCGGTCGCGGGTGTCGACTTCGCGCTGGAAACGGGCGGAGGCGTCGGCGATCTCTTTCTGGAAGAAGCCGCTTTCGATGGCGGGGATGACGCCGCCGAGGGCTTCGATCTTGTCGAAGTAGTCGAGGGCGTCGCGTTCGATGTCGGCGGTGAGGCGTTCGACGAACCAGGAGCCGCCGAGGGGGTCGACGGTGTTGATGACGCCGGTTTCGTGGAGGATGACCTGCTGGGTGCGGACGGCGAGGCGCGCGGCCTTGTCGGAGGGGAGGGCGATCGCCTCGTCCATGGCGTCGGTATGGAGGGATTGGGTCCCGCCGAGGACGGCTGCGAGGGCCTGGATGGCGACGCGGATGAGGTTGACCTCGGGCTGCTGTTCGGTGAGGGAGACGCCGGCCGTCTGGGTGTGGAAGCGGAGGACCCAGGAGCGGGGGTTTTTGGCGCCGAAGCGTTCGCGCATCTGGCGGGCCCAGATGCGGCGGGCTGCGCGGTACTTGGCGATCTCTTCGAAGAAGTCGTTGTGGGCGTTGAAGAAGAAGGAGATGCGGGGGGCGAAGCTGTCGATGTCGAGGCCGCGGGCGAGGGCCCACTTCACGTACTCGATGCCGTCGGCGAGGGTGAAGGCGAGCTCCTGGGCGGCGGTCGCGCCGGCTTCGCGGATGTGGTAGCCGGAGACGGAGATGGGGTTCCAGAGGGGCATCTCCCTGGAGGCGAATTCGATGGTGTCGGTGACGAGGCGCATCGATTCGGCCGGCGGGTAGATGAATTCGTTCTGGGCGATGTACTCCTTGAGGATGTCGTTCTGGAGGGTGCCGGCGAGCTTGGCGCGGGGGATGCCGCGCTTTTCGGCGGCTGCGATGAAGAGGGCCCAGACGACTGGCGCGGGGCTATTGATGGTCATGGAGGTGGTGATTTTGTCGAGGGGGATGCCCTCGAGGAGGAGCTCCATGTCGCCGAGGTGGTCGACGGCGACGCCGCAGGCGCCGAATTCGCCTTCGGCCCAGGGGTCGTCGTGGTCGTAGCCCATGAGGGTAGGCATGTCGAAGGCGATCGAGAGGCCGTTGTTGCCCGTTGCGAGGAGGTCTTTGTAGCGCTGGTTGGTTTCTTCGACGGAGCCGAAGCCGCTGAACATGCGGATGGTCCAGGGCTTGCCGCGGTAGCCGGTGCGGTGGATGCCGCGGGTGAAGGGGTAGCTGCCGGGGAGGTTGATGTCGCGTTCGTAGTCGAGGTCGGCGGTGTCGGTGGGGTCGTAGAGGCGGTTGATGGGGCGGCCGGAGACGGTCATGAAGGGGCCGGCGAGTTCTTTGCCTTCACGGATGACGGCCTCGTCGTATTCGGCGCGGAGCTGGCGGGCGCGGTCGGGGTCGATGTGCATGGCGGACTCCGGTAGGGGTCGGGCTGCGGGCTGGATGTGCGGCCAAACGTACTTTACAGGAATCCGGGGGCGCCGAGCGGCAAAAGATGCCCGAGGAGCGTTCGGGTTTTACGCTCTGGGTATGGCAAAGGACGAGAGTTTCGACATTACGACGGGCGCAGACCTGCAGGAAGTTGCGAACGCAATCAACCAGGCGCGGAAGGAGATCGGGAACCGGTTCGACTTCAAGGGGGTGGTTGCGGAGATCGACTACGACCACGGGACGACGCGGTTCGTGCTGCATGCGCAAGACGATTACAAGCTGGAGGCGATGTGGCAGGTGGTGGCGCAGCGGATGGTGGCGCGGAACGTGCCGCTGAAGAACCTGGTGCGGGGGGCGCCGCAGAAGGCCTCGGGGGGGACGCTCCGGCAGGAGGTGACGATTGTGCAGGGGATTGAGCCGGAGATTGGGAAGAAGCTTGTGAAGTTCATCAAAGAGCAGAAGTACAAGAAGGTGCAGGCTTCGCTGCAGGGAGATGCGGTGCGGGTGAGCTCGCCGAGCCGGGACGAGCTTCAGCAGGTGATCCGGGATGTGAAGGGGCAGGACTGGGGCATCGAGCTGAAGTTCGGGAACTACCGGTAGAGGCGGGCTCAGATGGTGCGCTGGAAGACCTGCTCGAGGGCGGCGCGGCGGCGGCGTTCGGCGGCGCGCTGGAGGGCGAGGCGCTGGTCGACGCGGCGCTGGTTGCGGACTTCGTAGCGAACCCAGCCGACGATGATGGCTGCGAGGGCAGCCACGAAGAGCATGTTGCCGGCGAGCCAGAGGATCATGATGGCGATGCGCTGGTCGGTGAGCGGGTCGGGGGCCCATGCGGGGGCGCGGTCGGCGAAGCCGGCGTGCATGGCGGTGTTCATGCTGAGGAACATGCCGCCGAAGAGGGCCTTGTGGGTCATTTCGACGAAGACGTAGAGGGCGCGGAGGGGGTAGGGGAGGCGCCAGCGGGCGGGGTCGACGGCGAGGGCAGGCATCCAGAAGAGGATGCCGGAGAGGAGCAGCGTCGCGAGCTGGAGATGGCGGATGGGGGCGCTCGTCGCGGCGATGTCGGTGAGGCGGGTGAACTGCCAGAGGTAGGTGACGACGGCGAAGAGGAGCCAGGTAAACACGGGAAAGGTGAGGAATGCCGCGGGGCGGGCCCGGTAAAGGGAGCGGAGGCGGCGGCGCCCGGAGGGGCCGGCGACGCGGAAGGCGAGGGTGAGGGGTGCGCCGAGCAGGAGGAGCGGGGGCGCGACCATGGTAAGGAGGAGGAAGCCGGTGAAGTTCACCCAGAGGACGCGGTTGCCGAGCTCTTCGAGGGGCGTAACCGTGGCGGCCAGGGTGACCAGGAGACCTCCGAGGAAGGCGGCGAGCCGCCATGCGGGGTGCTGCCCGGCGGCGCGCCGCCACGCGCGAAGGTAGAGCGCGGCGGCGAGTGCGGCAGCGGGGAGCCAGAGCGGGTCGAGCGTCCAGCCGGCGATAGTCACGGCTCAGCGCACTCCGAAGGCCTCGAAGGTGAGGATGGTGAAGGTCTCCCGGACGTGGGGGATGGCGTGGATGTCGCGCTCGATCACGCGGCCGACGCTGTCGATGTCGTCGATGTAGAGCTTGGCGAGGAGGTCGTACTGCCCGGTGATGCTGTAGCACTCGGAGAAGGAGGGGACTTCGGCGACGCGGTTGGCGACATCGGTGGTATGGCCGGGGTCGGTCTTGATCATGACGAAAACGGCACGCATGGGAGGAGTGTACGGCACCGCGAATGGCGCTGCCGCGGGGATGGTGGCACGGGCGCGGGCCTGCGGGAGGGGCCCATCGGCGGGAGGTTAGCGGCCGATGGTCAGTAGTCGGTCCCGGGGCGGCCGCTGAGTGCGTCGCGGAGCTGGGCGAGGCGGCTGCGTTCGGCGAGAAGCTCGAGGATCTGGAGGGCCTGCGCCGGGGTGGGCTGCTCGCCAGCCTCGAGGAGGAGCTGCTGCACCTGGCGGTCGATGGCATCGATCTGGCGGTTGAGCTCGGCGATGGTGGGGCCGGTGGCGCCGCCGCTGCCGGGGGACGGTGTGCCGGTGGCGCCGGGCGAAGCTCCCGGCGAGGGGGTGGCGGGCACGGGCGATTGGCCGCCGGGGCCGGGGACCGGCGTGGCGCCGCCCGGACCGGGGGTCGCATCGCCGCCGGGGGTACCTGCCGGGCCCGGGCTTGCGCCGGGGGTGCCTGCGGGGTCGGGGCTTGCGCCGGGCGAAGCGCCGGGCGAGGGGCTCGTGTCCGGGGACGGCGAGGGACCGGGAGAGGGCGAGGGCGCGGGGGTGGGCTGCGGGTAGAGCAGCCGGAGGATGACTTCGAAGTCGTGGCGGGAGGCGTCGTCGGAGGGGTCGATGATGAGGGCGTCGCGGAAGGCGGAGAGGGCCTCCTGCAGGCGCCCGGCTTCGAACTGGTGGTGGCCGATGCTGGCGAAGGCGCGGGCGCGGACGGCGGGGTCGTTGGATTCGAGGGCGCGGCGGGCTGCGCGGATGGCGTCCTCGTAGCGGCCGGCGGCGTGGTATGCGGCGGCGAGGTTGAGGGTGATGTCGGGGTCGTGGGGGCGTTCGACCTGTGCGGCGAGGAAGGCTTCGATGGCGGCTTCGGCGTCGCCCTGCTCGAGGGCGGCGCGGCCGCGTTCGTTCGCCTCGTAGGCCGGGCTGGCGCAGGCGAGCAGGAGCAGGGAGAGGGCGGAGGCGGCGAACAGGGCGGCGGGGCGGCGGGGGCGGAAACGCTCCCACGCGCTGCCGAGTGTGAGGCAGGCGAGCGCGGCGGCGGCGAAGAGCTGGTAGCGCTCGACGGGGAGGGTGGTGGTGCGCTCGTCGAGCCGGGCGCGTTCGAGGGCCCGGACGCGGCCTTCGACGACGCCGGGGACGAGGGCGAGGTCGGTGCCGAGGTAGCGGCCGCCGGCGGCAGCGGCGAGTGCGCGGAGGAAGGGCTCGTCGAGGCGGGAGGTGATGGGCTGACCTGCGGCATCGAGCCGGGGACCGGTGCGCCCGGTGATGGGATCGATGGCGGGGACGATGCCGCCTTCCGGGGTGCCGACGCCGGCGACGAGGAGTTCGATGCCGGATTCTCGGTAGCGGGCGGCGGCGGCGGTGACGTCGCCGCCGAGGTTGTCGCCATCGGTGAGGAGGAGGACGAGGCGGCCGGCGGAGGAGTCGTCGGCGAGGATGTCGAGGGCGTGCTGGAGTCCGCCGGCGACGTCGGTGCCGCCATCGACGAGCACGGTGCCGGTTTCGAGGGCCTGGATGACCCGGGCAGCGGCGGCGGTGTCGGTGGTCAGGGGGAAGCGGACGCGGGCGCTGCCCGCGAAGATGACGAGGCCGACGCGGTCGCCGGCGAGGCGGTCGATGGACTTGAGGGCGACGGTTTTCGCGGCGGCGAGGCGGGAGGGCGGAACATCGGGGACGTCCATGCTGCGGGAGACGTCGATGACGATGACGAGGTCGGCGCCGGTGCGGGGGACCTGCGAGATGCGGGTCCCCCAGCGGGGCTGGGAGGCGGCGACGATGGCGAAGGCTGCCGCGAGGGCGAAGAGGAGGGCTGCCGCGGACGAAGCCCGGGCGGGGAGGACGCGGCTGAGGCGGCGGGCTGCGCGGCTGCCGCGGGCCATACCGACGGCCCAGGCGCCGAGCGCGAGGGCCGGCAGGACAAGCAGGACGAGCACCCAGGGGTGCGCGAACGCGATGCCGCTCATCCGGGGAGCCTCCGAAGAAGCGTGCCGGCGAGGAGCAGCTCGAGGACGACGAGCGCGGCAGCAGCGCCCGCGAACCAGGGCGCGAACTCGTCGTAGGCGTCGAAGGAGTCGCGGGTGATGCGGGAGCGCTCGAGGGAGGCGACCTCGTCATAGACGTCGGCGAGCCCGGCGGGGTCGCTGGCGGGGAAATAGCGGCCGCCGGTCTGCGCGGCGATGGCCTGGAGGAGGCGCTCATCGATTTCGCGGGCGCGGTCGAGCGGGGATTCGCTCACGACGCCGATGGTGTAGACGCGGATGTTGAGCGCGGCGGCGAGCGCTGCCGCGGGCTCAGGGCGGATGGATGGCGCGTTATGTTCACCGTCGGTGAGGAGGATGACGATGCGGGAGGCGGCGGTGGACTCCTGGAGCATGGTGAGCGCAGCGGCGAGGCCGACGCCGATGCCGGTGCCATCGGGGAGGAGGCCGGATTCGAGGTCAGCGACCATGCGGTCGAGGGCAGCGTAGTCGGTGGAAGGCGGGGAGAGCGCGAGGGCGTCCTGCTGGAACACGACGACGCCGACGCGGTCGTTTTGGCGGGAGCGGATGAATTCCCGGACGACCTCTTTGGTGACGGCGAGGCGGGTGGATTCGCCGAACTCCTGCAGCATCGAGCTGGAGAGGTCGATGGCGAGGACGATGTCGACGCCCTCGCCGGGGACGAGGGTTCGGGCATCGCCGCGACGGGGACCCGCGACCGCGATGGCGAGGAGGACGACGGCGAGGATGCGGAGCGCGGGCAGGGCGCGTGCGAGGCGGAGGCGGAGGGTTGGACGGGCGGCAGCGAGGCCGGCGGCGGAGGCGATGGGGAGGGGGGCGCGGCGACGACGGGCGGCGAGGGCGAGCGGGATGGCGAGGAGGGCGAGCGCAAGGGCCGCCGGCGTGGCGAATTCGAGGCCCGTGATCATGGCTCGCCCACCAGTTCGTAGGCCATGGCGAGGTCGGCGCGGCGGCGTTCGGGTGCGGGGCGGTAGCCGGCGTAGACGACGGCGTCGCACTCTTCGAGGAGGCCGCCAGCGAGGCGGGCGACCCAGCGGTCGGCGCCGGCGGATTCGAGCCGGGCGCGGAGCTCGGCGGCGGTGAGGGCCGTGGCGGGGATGCCGAAGCGCCGGGCGAGCTCTGCGCGGACGGCGGAGCCGAGGGCGCGATAGGCGGCGACCGGGTCGGTATCGATGGCGGATTCGGCGGCGAGCAGGCCGGGGAGGGCCGGGTCGGCGGGCGGGGGCGGTCCGGGGACCGGTGCGGGGCGGCGGGAGAGCCGGCGGATGAGCGTGAGCGCGAGGGCGACGAGCAGGAGGCCGGCGGCTGCGGCGGCCGCGGCGAGCGCCGGGCGGAGGAGCGGGGATTCGGCGCCGGCGATGACGACGGGCGGCGGGAGCGGGCTGAGCTCGAGCGGGGCATCGGGGAGGAGGGTGGGGAGGACGGCGACGGTGACAGGCGAAGGGTCGACGGTACGGACTTCGGAGCCGCTGACGACGGCAATGGTGGGGGAGAAGGCGAGGTCGCCGAGAGCGAAGGGCGCGACGGTCGCCTCGAGAACCCACGCGGTGCCGGCCGCGGAGGTGCCGGACTGCCGGGGCGGCTGGAGGCTGACCAGTTCGACCGCGCCCCAGCCGGCGGTGCCGGGGGCGAACTCGGGCGACTGGCCCGGCGGGAGGATGAGGCGGACGGTGAGCTGGAGGTGGTCGCCGATGCGGGCGCTGGAAGGCTCGAGGGTGACCTCGATCTCGGACGACTGCCGGGCATGCACGGCGGCGGACAGGAAGGCGATGGCGAGGGCAGCAGCAGCGAGGGCGCGCATCATGCGGCGGCTCCCCGTCGTTTGAAGAAGCGGAGCAGTGCGGGCACGTAGTCTTCGCCGGTGACGGCGCGGATTTCGTCGATACCGAGCTGGCCGAAGCGTGCGGTGCGCTGCTCATCGAGGGCGCGGACGCGGGCGGCGTAGGCGTCGCGGAGGGCTGTGCTGGAGGTATCGACTTCGACGAGCTCGCCCGACTCGGCATCTGCAATCGTGAGGATGCCAGCGTCGGGGAGGGCCTCATCGACGGGGTCGCGCACGGTGACCGCGATGAGGTCGTGGCGGGCGGCGGCGGCGCGGAGCGCGGCGGGGTCGAAGGATACGAGGAAATCGGAGAGCAGGAAGACGGTGGCGCGGCGGCGCTGAACGCCGACGAGGTACTGGAGGGCGGCGGCGAGGTCGGTGCCGGGGGATGCGGGCCGGGCGCGGAGGATTTCGCGGATGACCCGGAGCACGTGGGTGGCGCCGCCGGCGGGCCGGACGTAGCGCTGGGGCGTGCCCGCGAAGAGGAGGAGGCCGACGCGGTCGTTGTTGCGGATGGCGGCGAGGGCGAGCACGGCGGCGATCTCGGCGGCGAGGGCGGCCTTGGGCTGGGGCGCAGCGCCAGCGAACTGCGAGGCGGAGACATCGACGGCGAAGATGACGGTCAGGTCGCGGTCTTCACGGTAGCGGCGGATGAATGGTTCGCCGGTGCGGGCGTAGGCGTTCCAGTCGAGCGCACGAACATCGTCGCCGGGGACGTAGGGGCGGAGTTCGTCGAATTCGATGCCGCGGGAGCGGAAGACGGCGTGGTATTCGCCGAGGAAGAGGGTGTTGACGAGGCGCCGGGCGCGGAGCTCGATAGCGCGGACGCGGGCGAGGAGCTCCGGGGTGAGGTCGTCGGCGGGGGCGGCGACGGCGGGCGGACGGCGACGGAGGCGGGGTACCCGGAGGCGCATGGCGGCTCCTCAGGTGTGGGTGGGGCTAGGGGACATCGACGCCCTCGAGGATGCGTGTCACGAGGTCGTCGGTGGTGAGCTCACGGGCGTCGGCTTCGTAGGTGGTGATGATGCGATGGCGGAGGGCTTCGTGGGCGACGGCCTTGACGTCGTCGGGGGTGGTGTAGCCGCGGCCGTCGAGGAAGGCATGGGCGCGGGCCGCGAGGGCGAGGGAGATGGAGGCGCGGGGTGATGCGCCGAAGGCGATGAGGGGCTGGAGATCGGGCATGCGGTAGGCGGCGGGGCGGCGGGTGGCGGCGGCGAGCTGAGTGATGTAGTCGCGCAGGGCGTCGTCGATGGCGACTTCGTGGACGGCGGCGCGGGCCTCGAGGATGGCCTGGCGGGAGGCGACGACGCCGACGCGGGGGGGTTCGGGCGCGAGGCTCATTTCGAGCACCTGCCGCTCTTCGGCGCGGGAAGGGTAGTCGACGCGGATTTTGAGGAGGAAGCGGTCGAGCTGCGCCTCGGGGAGGGGATAGGTGCCCTCCTGTTCGATGGGGTTTTGGGTGGCGATGACGAGGAAGGGGTCTTCGAGGGGAAAGGTCTGGCCGCCGATGGTGACCTGGCGCTCCTGCATGGCTTCGAGGAGGGCGGACTGGACCTTGGCGGGGGCGCGGTTGATTTCGTCGGCGAGGACGAAGTTGGCGAAGATGGGGCCCTTCCTGATGGAGAATGTGCCGTCGCGGGCGTTGAAGATTTCGGTGCCGATGAGGTCGGCGGGGAGGAGGTCGGGGGTGAACTGGATGCGCACGGCGTGAAGGTCGAGCGCGCGGGCGAGGGTGGAGACGGTGAGCGACTTGGCGAGGCCGGGGACGCCTTCGACGAGAATGTGGCCGTTGCACAGGAGGCCGATGAGGAGGCGGTCGATGAGGCGGTCCTGCCCGATGATGACGCGGTGGACTTCGGCGCGCACGCGGGCGAGGGTATCGGCGGCGAGGGCGGCGGCAGGGGAGAGGGCGGCGGCGCCAGGGGGCAAACGGGGCCTCCGGGGCTGGGAAGTGCCCGTATTGTAGGTAAGCGGGAGTAAAGGGAGGGGAGGGAGGGGGAGGGATCGAGGGACGAGGTTGGAGGCTGGAGGGAGGAGGGTGAAGACGGGGTTAGTCGGCGATGGGGGAGTGGGGGGCGGTGAGGTCGAGGCTGGCGCGGGTGAAGCTGAGGGCCCAGACCTGGCGGGCGCCGTGGTCGAGGAGGGCGCGGGCGCACTCGCGGGCGGTGGCGCCGGAGGTGATGACGTCGTCGACCAGGCCGACGACGAGGCCGTCGAGCGGCGGGCCTTCGACGGTGAAGGCGCCGGCGAGGCTGGCGGCGCGCTCGGCGGCGGTCCGGCCGACCTGGCTGCCGGTGTTGCGGATGCGGCGAAGGCGGGTGGGCGGGCGCGGGAGGCCGGCGCGGCGCAGCAGGAGCTCGGCCTGGTTGAATCCGCGGGCGCGCTCGCGAGAAGGATGGAGCGGGACGGGCAGCCACACCGAGGGGGGCATCTCGGCGGCAAGCCGCGCGAGGTGGGAGGCCATCAGGGGGGCGAGCGCCCGGTATCGCTGGTATTTGAGGCGGTGGACGAGGGCACGTGCGGCACCCTCGTGTTCGAATGCAGCGCGGACACCGGCGAGCTCACGCCAGCCGTAGCAGCGGGGGCAGAAGTCGGTGCCCTCCCAGGCGGCGGAGCAGTTGGCGCAGCGGAGCGGCCCCACGGCGGGCGCGAGCGCTGCCTCGCACCGGGAGCAAAGGGCGGTATCGAAGGTGCCGCACCCGGCGCAGCGGAGCGGGAAGAGGAGGTCGATGGCGCGGGCAGCGAGAGCGCTTGGCCGCATGGGGCGGAGGATAGCAACCCGCGCGGCGGCCCGGGGCTACAATGGGCGCGTGGGAACCGTGACGGTGCTGCTGTTTGCGTCGCTGGCCGAGCGGGCGGGGACACGCCGGCTGGAGGTCCCGGTAGGGGAGGGCGAGACGGTGCGTGACATCCGCGACCGGGTGGTTGCGCGGTTTCCGCAACTGGCGCCGGCGGTGCCGACGCTGATGTACGCGCTCAACGAGGAGTATGCGCGGGAAGACGCGGCGGTGGCCGCGGGGAGCACGCTGGCGCTCATTCCGCCAGTTTCTGGAGGGTGACGATGCTGATCCGGGTGACGGACGCTCCGCTTTCGGCGGAGGAGGCTGCGTGGGCGGTGGCTTCGCCGGCGGCGGGGGCCGTGAACATCTTCCTCGGGGTGGTTCGCAACACGAACCGGGGGCGGGCGGTCTCGCACCTCGTGTACGACGCGTATCCGTCGATGGCGGAGAAGGAGATGCGCGCAATCGCCGAGGAGGCCACGGCGCGGTTCGGGCTGGAGGGGTGCGCGGTGCTGCACCGGACGGGGCGGCTGGAGATTGGGGAGACCAGCCTCGTGGTGGCGGTGAGCTGCGGGCACCGTCGGGAGTCGTACGAGGCCGGGTTGTGGATAGTGAACGAAGTGAAGCGCCGGGTGCCGGTGTGGAAGAAGGAAGTCTGGGAGGACGGCGAAGAGTGGATCGAGGGGCCGGAGTCGCTTGGGATGCAGCAGGCGCCGGCGAGCATGCGGCCGTGAGCAGCCACCCGCACGCGTTCAGCCGCTACTGCATGCATTGCGGGCAGCGGCTGACGACGGCGGTGCCGGAGGGGGATACGAAGCGGCGGATGGTGTGCCTCGATTGCGGGTTCGTGCACTACCTGAACCCGCGGCCGGTGGCGGGCGTCATCCCGGTGCGGGAGGACGGGCGGCTGCTGCTGGTGCGGCGGACGATCGAGCCGCGGGCGGGCACGTGGGTATTCCCCGGCGGTTATATGGACCTTGGCGAGACGGCGGAGGAGGCGGCTGCGCGCGAGACGCTGGAGGAGGCGCAGCTGGAGGTGGCGGACCTCCGGCTGGTGGGGGTCTTTACACGGACCGGGCCCGGCATCGTGGTCATCGTGTACGAGGGGCGGGCGCTGGGCGAGGGTGCGCCGGGGCACGAGACGAGCGAGGTGCGGTGGTTCGCGCCGGCGGAGATCCCGTGGGATGAGCTGGCCTTCGACAGCACGGAGGCCGCGCTGAAGGCGTGGGCGGCGCAGCGGGGGCTGCTCGGCTGAGGGCGCCCGCACGGGCCGCTACGCTTCGAGGCTGAGAAGCGGCGGGATGGAGGCGGCGTTGCCGTATCCGAGGGCGGCGGGGGCAACCGCGAGCGGGAGGTCGAAGGCCACCCGGCCGGTGGTGCGTTCGCCCGCCTGGAGTCTTCCGGCTCGGAGCGGCGGCTGCTGGTTGGTGAGCGTCCAGGTGTAGCTGGTGCCATCGGAGCCGCGGAGGCGGATGAGCGAGGAGGTGTAGGCGGCGTCCGGTTCGCGGCCCTCGAGTTCGAGGAGGATGGCGACGCGGCGGCGGTCTCGCGGGGCCGGGAAGGGGCCGGCAGGCTCCGGGTCGACCATGTCGACGATGGTGTAGCGGATGCCGAGGCGTTCGGCGGAGCGGCCGAGGACGGCGCAACGGTCGGGGGACGTCCAGGTTCGCGAGGGCGGGAGAGCTGCGCGCCGGGCGGGGTGGTGACGGTGATGCGCTCGCCTTCGCGGATGACGAACACGGCGATGCCGGCGACGAGGACGAGGATGCCGACGAGGAGTGCGATGAGGGCGAGGCGCCACGTCACGGGCGCATGGTAGCCCGGCGGCGGCTAATGGGTTCGGCGGATGCCGCGCTGGGGAGGGGGCGGGGCGCTGCGGCCGAGGTGGTAGTGGGGCGCGAGGATGACGAGGGTGGCGCCTGCGCGGGGGTCGGCGATGCGGGCGACGATGCGGGGATTGACGGCCTGCAGCTCGTCGAGAGAGCGGTCGGTGGTGACGACGGTGGGGAGGCTGGAGAGGTGGCGGTAGTTGACGACTTGGTAGAGCTTTTCCTGTGCCCAGGGGGTGGCGGCCTGTGCGCCGAAATCGTCGAGGACGAGGAGGTCGGCGTTGCGGACGCGTTCGAAGAGCTCGTCGTAGGGGGTTTCCCGGTCGGGCGCGAAGGATGCGCGGAGGTAGTCGAGGAGGTCGGGGACGACGGCGAAGAAGACGGAGCGGCCGTGTTCGAGGGCGCGGTTGGCGATGGCGCAGGCGAGGTGAGTTTTGCCGCAGCCGTTGGGGCCCTGGAGGACGAGCCAGCCGCGGGGTTCTTCGGCGTAGCGGCGGGCGCCTTCGAGGGCAGCGGCAAGGGATGCGCGCTCTTCATCGCGGAGGCCGGGGATGCGGGTCTCGAAGTTCCGAAACTGGAAGCCGGCGAGGCGCTCGCGTGACATGCCGCCGACTTCGAGGTAGCCGGCGGAGGCGGCGCGGCCGAGGGTGAGGTGGCGCGCGAGGGCGGGGTCGAGAAGGCGTGTCGCGAGGCGGGGGTCGAGCGCGGACGGGGGTGCCGCGGCGGTGACAACGGTGGGAAGGGCGAGGTTGAAGCGGTGGTTGACGACTTGGAGGAGTTTTTCGCGGGCCCACGGGGTCCCGGAGGCGCCATCGAGGTCGTCGAGGACGAGGAGGGGTGCGTTGCGGACCTGTTCGAAGATGCGGTTGAAGGAGAGGTCTTCGTCGTCGGTGTCGTAGCCGGCGCGGAGATGGTCGAGGAGGTCGGCGACGACCATGAAGAGGACGGGGTGGCCGAGTTCGATGCGGTGATTGGCGATGGCAGCGGCGAGGTGGGTCTTGCCGGTGCCGGAGGGACCGGTAATCACGAGCCACCCGGCGGGGTTTCCGGCCCAGGTGCGGGCGGCTTCGACGGCGGCGGCGAAGTCGGGGTCCGTGCCGGAGCGGCCGCGGGGGTCGAGGGTTTGGAAGGTGAAGCGGGCGAGGGCGCCGATGTTGCTGAGGCGGGTGAGGCGTTCGCGGCGCTGGTCTTCGCGTTCGCGGAGGACGCAATCGCAGGGTTCGGCGCGGCCGAAGCGGGGGTGGTCGACGGGGTAGGGGTGGCGGACGAAGCCGGCTCCGCGGCAGATGGGGCAGGCGTCGGCCTCGTCGGGGTCGTCAGCGGTAGCGGGGGATGTGCCCGAGGGTGCCGCCGAGGAAGCGGCGCTTTGCGTCTTCGACAGGATCTCGTCCAGGCGTTTCATGGGGGCGGCCCTCCAGTGCCCAGTTTTCGAGCATGCGCTGGATGTAGCGCCAGTTGCGGACGTTGAGTTCGGCGGCTTCGCGGAAGGCGTCCTCGATCCAGTCTGGGGGATAGGCGGCCTCGGCCTCAACGAGCTTTTCGGCGATGAGGGGGGTGATGGTGCCGATGTGTTCTTCGTAGAGGCGGAAGATGCCGGGCCGTTCTTCGGGGGCGCGAAGCGGGGCGACGGAGACGCCGGGCCGGAGCTGGAGCTGGCCGGCGCGAAGGCGGGCGATGGCGCGCCGGGAGGCGGGGTTATTGATGAAGTAGACGGCTTCGGCGGAGGCGCCGGTGCGGGCCTCGAGGGCGAGGAGTGCGCGAAGCTGGAGGCAGCGGGCGAGGCCCGCTTCGAGGGAGGGGCGGCCGCGGGCGAGGGTTTCGAAGCTGATGCGGGCGGGCTCGTGGGCCCAGACGTCTTCGGCGGAGACGCAGCGGGGTTCGGCGGGGAGCTCCTGCACGAGGCGTGCGACCCAGAGGAAGGCGAGGAGGTCGCCGGGCTCCTCGAGGCGGGGGAGGACGGCAGTGAAGAAGAGGTTGGGGATGGCGGTGGCTTTGCCGATGCCGGGGAAGCCCTCGAACGGGGCGGGTCGTTCAGACGGCACGGTCATCTGTCCGGAGGACCCAGTCTTCGAAGCGTGCGAAGCGTTCGCGGAAGCGGAGCTCGACGGTGCCGATGGGGCCGTGGCGGTTCTTGGCGACGATGACCTGGGCGACGCCCTTGGGGTAGGCAGATTCGGGGAGGTCGGGGTGCTGCTGCATCCACTGTTCGAGGGTGACGTACATCTCTTCGCGGCTGAGGAACATGACGATATCGGCGTCCTGCTCGATGGAGCCGGAGTCGCGGAGGTCGGAGAGCATGGGGATGCGGGGGTGGCGGTTTTCGATGGCGCGGGAGAGCTGGGCGAGGGCGACGATGGGGACGTCGAGCTCGCGGGCGAGGCTTTTGAGGGTGCGGGAGATGTAGCTGATTTCCTGGACGCGGTTTTCGCGGCTGCCGGGGTTGTCGCCGTGCATGAGCTGGAGGTAGTCGATGATGAGGAGGTCGAGGCCGCCGGCCTGCCCGGCGAGGCGGCGGGCGCGAGCGCGGAGCTCGGCGACGGTGAGGAAGGGGGAGTCGTCGAACCAGATGTTGGCTTCGGAGAGGCGGGCGGCGGCGTCGATGACTTTGCGCTCTTCGAATTCGGTGTTTTGGCCGAGGCGGAGGCGGTTGGCTTCGACGCCGGCCTCGGCGCTGAGGAGGCGGACGGCGAGCTGCTCGGCGGACATTTCGAGGGAGAAGACGGCGACGTTGGCTTTCTGGAGGAGAGCGGCGTTGCGGGCGATGCCGAGGGCGAAGGCGGACTTCCCGACGCTGGGGCGGGCGCCGATGATGACGAGGTCGGAGCGCTTGAAGCCGGCGAGGAGGGTATCGAGGTCGGTGAAGCCGGTGCGGATGGCGGTGAGCTGGAGGCGTTCGACCTCGGCGGGGTCCTGTTCGAGGTAGCTGTCGAGGACCTGGCGGATGTGGACGAAGTCGCGGAAGGATTCGCCGGAGCGGAGGCGCTGGATCAGGGCTTCGGCGCGGGAGAAGACGGTGTCAATTTCGGCCGGGGCTTCGTAGGCCATCTGCATGATGGCGGCTGCGGCGTGGATGAGGCCGCGGTAGGTGGCATCGCGCTTGACGATGCGGGCGTAAAACTCGACGCCGATAGAGGTTGGGAGGCGGCGGATGATGTCGGCGAGGTAGGTTTGGCCGCCGACGGCTTCGAGCTGGTCGCGGGTGGCGAGCTCGTGGGCGACGGTGATCTGGTTGATGACCTCGTCGCGGTTCCAGAGGGCGAGGCAGGCGTCGTAGATCCAGCCGTTGGCTTCGCGGAAGAAGTCGGAGGGCTTGAGGATGTTGACGACCGCGAGCATGGCATCGGGGTCGACCATGAGGGAGGCGACGACGGCCTCCTCGGCCTCGATGTCGTGCGGGGGGAGACGTTCGAGGGGTGCGAGGGTCATGAGTGAAGGAGGGACGCGGGGGGCGCGGGGCTCCGCGCGACGGGGGTGCGAATCCGGTCCCTACGGCCCTCCTTTCGCGGGGTTATTCGGCGTCGGCCGGCGCCTCGGGTGCGGCGTCAGCGGCTGTTCCCGCCGCCTCGGCCGCTTCGGCGGCGCGTGCAGCTTGGAGCTTTTCGACAATGGGCTTCGAGGCGGCGTCGGGGACGACGTCGACGGTGACGGGGACGCTGACGTTGCGGGTGAATTTGATGTCGATGGTGCGCTGGCCGAGCTCGCGGATGGGTTCGTGGAGGAGGACCTGCTGGTGTTCGAGCTCGACGCCGACGGCGGCCTGGATGGCGGCTGCGACGTCGCGGTTGGTGACGGAGCCGAAGAGGCGGCCGGTTTCGCCGACGCGGGCTTCGATGGTCACGGTGAGGTTCTCGAGCCGAGCGGCGATGGTGCGGGCTTCAGCGTCGAGCTTCTCCTGGCGCCGGGCTTCGCGCTGGGCGAGGGCGTTGGCGCGCTGGAGGTTCTCCTTCGTGGTGGGGCCGGCGATGCCGCGCGGGAGGAGGTAATTGCGGGCGAAGCCGTTTTTGACTTCTTTGATTTCGCCGACCTGGGCAGTGCCTTCGACGTCTTCGAAAAAGACGACTTTCATGGTGACCTCTGGAGTGCGGGATGGCCCGGCGGGCCCCGGCGGGGTGTGGCACCCGCCCGGGACGATCCCGTGGGCAGGGTAGAGAGGTCAGGATATCGCTTCCAGCGATTATGGTCAGGTGCGCAGGGTTTTGACGTGACGTTCACGGTAGGGCACGCGGTTATGCTTACCGGGCGGGGGCGACAGCTGTTGTCGCGGGGCAGGGAAGCGGGAGGAGGCATCGCGGGGAAGGGCGGGGGGCTCTACGCTTGGCGCGTGGGGTACGAGCAGCCGGTGCTGGTGATGTTCCACGGGGGAACGGGGGAGGGCCCGGCCGAGCGGATGATGGCGCGGGCACGTGTGGCGGCAGCGCGGAGCACGGCGCGGGCGGCGCTGGCTGCTGGTTTCGAGGCGGTGATTGTGGCGACGGACGAGCCGGGGGCGTTCGAACCGCTGCCGGCCGGGGTCCTGCTCGATGTGGATCCGCCGGGAGAGCCGTTCGTCTACCGGGAGCGGCTGGGGCGGCTGATTGAGCGGTACGGGCTGGAGCGGCCGGCGGTGATGGGGTCGGGGTCGGTGCCGCTGCTGGGGCCGGATGAGTTTGCGCTGGTGGTGGAGCAGCTCCAGGCGCGGGATGCGCGGTTTGTGACGAACAATTTTTACTCGGCGGACCTGACGGGCTGGACGCCGGGTTCGGCCTTTGCGCGGCTGGGGGCGGTGCCCCGGGACAATCTGCTGCCGCGGCTGCTGCGGGACGAGGCCGGGCTGGCGCCGGTGATGCTGCCGCGCACGACGGCGACGCAGTTCGACCTCGATACGCCGACGGACCTGGCGGTGTTGGGGCTGGTGCGGGGCGTCGACCCGGGGCTGGCGATGGCAGCGGGGGAGGTGGCAGGGCTGACGGAGCGGCTCCGGGGGGTGATGCCGCTGCTGTGCGACCGGTCGGCGGAGCTGGTGGTGGCAGGACGGGTTGGGAGCCAGGCGTGGCAGTACCTGGAGCGGGAGACGGCGTGTCGGGTGCGGATGTTCAGCGAGGAGCGCGGGCTGGCGACGGCGCCGGAAGGGCACCGGCCGCGAAGTCTGCTGGGGTTTCTGCTGGAGGAGGTGGGGCCGGAGCGGTTCTTTCAGCGGCTGGCGGAGCTGGGGGATGCGGCGGTGATCGATACGCGGGTTATCGAGGCGCACCTGGGCATTGCGCCGACGCGTGAGGACCGGTTCCAGAGCGACCTTGGGGCCTGGGAGGAGGTGCGGGAGCCGGAGCTCCGGCGCTTTACGAAGGCTGCGATGGAGGCGCCGCTGCCGGTGATTCTCGGGGGGCACTCGCTGGTTTCGGGGGGGCTGATGGCGCTGAACGATGCAGCGTGGGAGGGGAGGTGAGGGAGGAGGGAGGTGGGGGAAGTGATGGAGGTTAGGGGTGGTGGGATTCGTAGACGGTGGCCATGCCTTCGAGCATGACGTCGGCCAGGGAGAGGACGTTTTCGATGGCGTCGACGGCTTCTTCGGCGGAGAGGCCGGCCTCGGTGGCGATCTGGGCGGCGGTCTCTTCGAGTGAGCGGCGGAGGGCGTTGAAGGTTGCGACGGCGGTGGTGAGGCTGACGTGTTCGGAGACGAGGGTGCGGCCGTACTCGCGTCCGATGGAGCGGGCGTCTTCGATGGCGCGTTCGCGGCGGGCTTCGCCGGCGATGATGCGCGAGAAGAGGTCGACGACCTGGCGGCCGAGGAGCCGCAGGCGGTCGATGGCGTCGGGGCTGAGCTGGTCGAAGGCGGGCGCGGTGTGGGCGGCGCGGCCGCGCGGATGGAGGCGGCGCCGGACGCGTGCGGTGGCGAGGTCGCTGATGCGGTCGGCATCGCGGGCGGCCTGGGCGGGTACGACGCTGGCGACGATGTGTTTGAGGTCTTCGGCGAGGATGCGGCGGTGGCCGCCGCTGGTTCGGTAGGAGCGGATTTCGCCGGCATCGGCCCAGCGGCGGATGGTGGATTCGCTGACGCCGAGGAGTTTGCTGGCAGCGCCGAGCGTGAGCCATCGCTGGCCCTGGAGGTCGAGGTCGCCTGCGGGGTCGGCAAACCTGTCCAAAGCGTGCCAATTCTTTCGCCCTTGGACGGGGCTGTCAACGGGGCGGGCATTGGCCGGGGGCGGGGAGCTCGGCGGCGCGGCGGATGATGCCGTCGCCGTAGCGTTCGCGGAGGTCGATGACGGCCTGCTGGAGGGCAGCAGGGGCAGGGGATTCGCCGAGAGCGAGCTGGCGGGCACGCTCGGCGAGGCCGGTGACGCCAAGGCCGATGAGGCGGACAGGCTGTCTGCCGTGTTCGTCCCATGCGGCATCGAAGAGGGCGCTGGCGGCGGCGTAGAGCTCTTCGGCGAAGAGCAGCTGGCGCCCGGGGGTGTGGGAGCGGGTGAGCGTTTCGAACGGCGGGAAGCGGAGCTTGAGGACGACGGTGCGGGCAGCGCGCTGCTGACGGGCGAGGTCTTCGGCGACGCGCTCGGCCTGCCGGAGCAACGTGGCGAGGAGGCGCCCGCGTGACGGCTCATCGCGTTCGAAGGTGTGCTCGCGGGAGATGGAGCGGCGTTCCGGGGGAAGGGCGGTGACGCCGCCGGGTGCGATGCCGCGGGCGCGGAGCTGAAGCTCGGGGCCATGGCGGCCGAGTTTTGCTTCGAGGACGGCAAGAGGGAGTGCGGCAAGCTCGCCGATGGTGCGGACGCCGAGGCCGGTGAGGATTTCTGCCGTGCGGCGGCCGATGCCGGGGAGGTCGCGGAGCGGCCGGGGGGCGAGGAAGGCGGCTTCTTCGCCGGGCGGGATGAGGAGGAGGCCATCGGGCTTGGCGGCGTCGCTGGCGACCTTGGCGACGAGGCGGTTGGCGGCAATCCCCACGGAGGCGGTGATGCCGATTTCGTCGCGAATGCGGCGACGGATGGCCTCGGCAACCTGGAGCGGCGGGCCGAAGAGCCGCTCTGAGCCGGCGACGTCGAGGTAGGCTTCGTCGACGCTAACGGGTTCGACGAGCGGAGTGAACTCGCGCAGGATGGCGTGGAAGCGACGTGAGGCTGGCGCGTAGTAGGCGAAGTCGGGCGGGATGAAGACGGCCTTGGGGCAGAGCTGGCGGGCGCGGCTGGTGGGCATGGCGGAGCGGATGCCGAAGCGGCGGGCTTCGTAGCTGGCGGTGCTGACGACGCCGCGCTCGCCGAGGTAGCCGACGACGACGGGCCGGCCGCGGAGCTCGGGCCGGCGCAGGAGCTCCATGGCGACGAAGAAGGCGTCGAGGTCGACGTGGAGGATGGCGGCGGAGGCGACCATTTGTTCGCATGCTAGCAGGGTTGGAGGCCCGGCGGGGAGGCGGCGGGGTGTATGCTGGGGGCATGGAGTACTGGCGGCTGGATACGCTCCCCGAGCTGCGGGCACCGCTCTTCATCTGCGCGTTCGGGGGCTGGAATGATGCGGCATCGGCGGCGACGAATGCGGCGCGCTTCGTGGTGCGGCGCTTTGGGGCGCGGAAGTTTGGGAGTATCGACCCGGAGCCGTTCTTCGATTTTCGCGAGGTGCGGCCGCATGTACGGCTGACCGTGCGGGGCGAGCGGGAGATTACGTGGCCGCAGAACGAGGTGTTTTACGCGCGGAACCCGACGGGTCCGCACGACGTCGTGGTGTTCATCGGGACGGAGCCGAACCTGCGCTGGCGGACGTTTTCGGAGGAGCTGCTGCAGGTGATGGAGGGGCTTCGCGCCGACCTCGTGGTGACGCTTGGCGCGCTGCTGGCAGATGTGCCGCATACGAAGCCGGTGCGGGTGACGGGCAGCGCGCTCGACCAGGCTGTGGCGGAACGGCTGGGCCTCCAGCCCTCCCGGTACGAGGGACCGACCGGGATTGTGGGGGTGCTGCACACGATGCTGCGGGAGCGGGGTATCGCGGGGGCGACGCTCTGGGCGAACGTGCCGCACTACCTGACGGCGAGCCAGCACCCGGCAGCGACGGCAGCGCTGCTGCGCCGGGTGTCGGGGCTGCTCGGGGTGGATTTCGACCTCACGGAAATGGACGCAGCCGCGCAGCGGTTCCTGGCTGAGGTGGAGGGGGCGCTGCAGGCGAACCCCGAGGCGCAGGAGTATGTGCGGCGGCTCGAGGAGGCCTACGACGAGGCAAGCCCGGAGGCGCCGCCGCTTCCGCGGGGGGAAGACCTCGTGCTCGATATCGAGCGGTTCCTGCGCGAGCAGCGGGAGGGCCGCGGCGAGGACTGAGCCTGCCTCAGGCGGCAGGCCGGCCCCGGGGCTCGCCGGGGAGCAGGAGCGCATCGAGCGCGGCGTAGATGGCGATCACGACCGCGGTGACGATGGCGATGCGGACAGCGCGGCGAATGAGACGGATGGGAAAGGCGGCGGCGGTGCGCACGGCAGCTACTCCCTGCTCACGCGGGTGATGACTTCGTCGTTGAAGCGGTCGAGGATGGCGAGCTTCTCTTCGAGGGTGCGGCCGAGAGTGAACCCGGGGATGATGAGCTCGTTGACGCCGGCCTCGGCGTACTGCTCGACGAGGGCCCGCAGCTCGGGGCCGGTGCCGCCGATGACGGCGAACCCGGAGGCGCGGGCGCGTTCGACGGCTGCCGGGTCATCGGACATGACGAGGAGCGCCTGGGCGGAGCGGCGGATGGTGCGGGGGTCGCGGCCGAGCTCTTCGCAGTGGCGGTCGAGGACGCGGCCTTTGTGGGCGAGGACGTCGGGGGTGCCCCAGGTGTTCCATTCGTTGGCGAAGCGGGCAACGATGCGGAGGGTGCGCTGTTCGCCGCCGCCGCCGATGAGGAGGGGCACCGGGGACTGGACGGGCTTGGGCTCGAGCGGGGCATCGGTGAGCTGGTAGTAGCGGCCGGCGAAGGTGGTGCGGGGGTTGGTGAAGAGGCTGGTGATGATCTGGCAGGCCTCTTCGAGGCGGTCCATGCGGCCGCGGAGGGTGGAGAACTCGATACCGTAGGCCCGGTGCTCGTTCTCCTGCCAGCCGGCACCGATACCGAGGACGAGGCGGCCGCCGCTGATGATATCGACGGTGGCAGCCATCTTGGCGAGGACGGCGGGGTGGCGGTAGGTGTTGCCGGTGACGAGGGGGCCGATGCGGACGCGGGGCACAGCCGCGGCGAGGGCGGCGAGGGTGGTCCAGCATTCGCCGACGGGGCCGGAGACGTCGGCGGCGTTGGGCATGAAATGGTCGGCGTAGTAGATGCCGTCCCAGCCGGTGGCTTCGGCGTGGCGGGCGATGGCGAGGGTTTCGGCCCAAGGGTCATTCATGCTGGGCCAGACGGCGAACTTCACGGAGTGGTCCTTTCGGGCGCGGTTGGTGATCACATGGTAGCGGGCCCCCGAGCGACGCGGGCCGCGGAGTGCAGGGATGCCGGGGTGGGTGGGCCTCGCACTCCAGCGTCACGCTCACTAGGCTCATGTCGATGGAAGCGCGCGCCCTCCGAGCACGGTTCGAGCGCGTCCGGCGGGTCGTGGTCGTGGCTGGCGTGGGGGCGGTGATTCTCGTGCCGGGCGCGGTGGCACTCTGGATGCTATTGGCGGGGCGGGCATGAGCGACGAGGCCGTGCTCGCGCTGGTCGTGGCGGTGCGCGCGCTGGTGCCGCTGCTGATCTTTCGCTGGAACCTGGCCGGCGCGTTCCTCGCCATCGCGGCTGACGGGAGCGATGCGGTGATCCAGGACGTCCTGGGGGCGGAGCCGCTCCGGGGCTGGTACCACGAGTTCGACAAGGTGTTCGATACGTACTACCTGGGCATCGCGCTTTGGGTCGCGCGGAGCTGGGGTGACCGGCTGGCATGGACCGTGCTGGTGAGCCTCTTCGCCCTGCGGGCGGCCGGGGTCGTCGTGTTCGAGCTGACCGGGGCGCGGGCTGTGATCCTGGCCGCCCCGAACATTTTCGAGAACTATTACCTGGTGCTGGCGGGGCTCCGCTCGATGGACTCCGGTTACCGGCTGAGCGGGTGGCGTGAGGCGCTGGTCTGGCTGGTGCTGGTGTCGCCGCCGAAACTGCTCCAGGAGTACGTGATGCACTACCGGGAGGCGCAGACGTGGCGCTTTGTTCGGGACGAAATCGTCACGCCTTGGGACTGAGGGGCAGCCTGCGGACGGCGCCGGTGAGCGGCCCGCGCCGGCGAACGAGGAGCTTGTGGAGCTCGACGGCGACGATGACCGTAACGGCGACGGGGACCATGCGAAGCCAGGCCTCAAGGGGGAGCGGTTCGACGCGAAGGACGTATTGCGTGGCGGGCAGGTAGAGTGCGGCGATGTGGAGGCCCAGGGCGGCGACGGTGGCGTAGAAGAGGAAGGGGTTGCGGAAGGGGCTGCGGGCAAAAGCGGAGCGCCGCTCGACACGGACATTTCCAAGGTGGAAGGCCTGGAAGAGCACCATGGTGGTGAGGGCGGCGGTGCGGGCCGCATCCACGCTGGCGCCGCGGTCCAGCTCCCAGCGGAATAGGGCGAGGGTGCCGATGCACATGACGATGCCGGCAACGGCGGTCCGCTCCCAGAGCAGCGGCGAGAGGATGCCCTCAGTTCGGCGGCGGGGCGGGTAGCGGAGGACGTCGTCCTCACCGGGCTCGAAGGCAAGGGCGACGTCCTGGAGGCCGTTGGTGACGAGATTCAGCCAGAGGAGCTGGGCGGCGACCATCGGCACCGGCCACTGGAAGGCGACGGAGGCGAGGATGGCGATGAGCAGGGCCGCACCAGTGGAGACGAGGAAGAAGGTCACCTTGCGGACGTTCTCGAAGGTGATGCGGCCCTCTTCAATCGCAGCGGCGATAGTAACGAAGTTGTCGTCGGCGAGGACCATGTCGGCGGCTTCGCGGGCGACATCAGTGCCGGAGCGTCCCATGGCGATGCCGATGTCTGCGGCGCGGAGGGCGGGGGCGTCGTTCACGCCGTCGCCGGTGACGGCGACGACGTGTCCGTCGGCGCGCAACGCCTGGACCGCGCGGAGCTTGTGCTCCGGGTCCGCGCGGGCGATGACGGCGGTCGTACGGAGGCGTTCTCGGAGGCGTTCGTCGTCGAGCAGGTCGATTTCGGTGCCGGTCAGGACAGGGGTGCCGGCCGCGGCGATGCCGACCTCGGCAGCAATGGCGCTGGCTGTGGATGGGTGGTCGCCGGTGATCATGATGACCCGGATGCCGGCCTGGCGGCAGCTGCTGATGGCTTCGCGGACGCCGGGCCGCGGGGGGTCCATCATCGCCTGGAGGCCGAGGAAGACGAGTTCGCCAGGATGGGCATCCGGGTCCGGGCGCGCGGGGAGCGTTCGGAACGCCATGGCGAGGACGCGGTAGCCGCGCCCCGCGAGCTCGTGTGCGGCGGCGAGGACGGCTTCTGCATCGAGCGGGGCCTCGCCTGCCGTGGTGAGGATGGCCGCGGAGCGCTCGAGGAGCCGCTCCGGGGCGCCCTTCACGAACCAGGTGGGCCTGCCCTCGAATTCGCGGCAGGACGCCGAGTACTGGCGCTCGGATTCGAAGGGGACTTCGGCAAAGACGGGGGCGGCACGGAGGTCGGCGGGCTCGAGACCCTGGGCGATGGCGGAGAGGAGGAGGGCGGCCTCGGTGGGGTCGCCGGCCGTTTCGTAGCCGCTGTCGGTAAGGAAGGCGTCGGCCTCGTTGGTCATGACGCCGGTGACGAAGAGGAGGCGCTCGGGCTCGGAAAGCTGCGGCGCCGGGCCGTCACCGGGTGCAGGGACGGGGCGGGGGCCGGCGGCGGTCCAGCATTCGCGGACGGTCATGCGGTTCTCGGTCAGGGTGCCGGTCTTGTCGGAGCCGATGACGGTCGTGCTGCCAAGGGTCTCGACCGCGGGCAGGTGGCGCACGATGGCGTTCCGTTTCGCCATCCGGCGGACTCCGAGCGCCAGCGCGATGGTGAAGGCGACCGGGAGGCCCTCGGGCACCACGGCGACCGAAAGGGCGACGGCAACGATGAACATCTGCGATGGGGATTCACCGACGAGAACGCCAAGGATGAACGAGACGATGGCGCCGACGGCCACGATGACCCCGATGGCGCGGGCGAGGCGCTCCATCCGCTCCTGGAGCGGCGTAGAGGGGAGCTCCTGTGCCCGCATGCTGCCGGCGATACTGCCGAGCTCGGTCGCCATGCCGGTGGCGACGACGAAGCCCCGGGCCCTGCCGCGAAGGACGATGCTGCCGGAATAGACCATGCAGGAGCGGTCGGCGATGGGAGTATCGGGTTTGGCGACGGGCTCGGCGGATTTCGGAACGCCCTCGGACTCGCCAGTCAGGAGCGACTGGTCGATGACCAGGCCGTTCACGTGGAAGAGGCGAAGGTCCGCCGGGACGCGCATACCGGATTCGATCAGCACGACATCGCCCGGGACGAGTTCGCGACCGTCGATTTCACGTTCGCGGCCATCCCGAATGACCCGGGCGCGGGGTGCGACGAGGTTCATGAGTGCGCGGACGGAACGCTCAGCGCGGCGCTCCTGGGTGAAGCCGATGGCGGCGTTGAGGGCGAGGACCGCGGCGATGACGGCGGCATCGACCCATTCGCGAAGGGCGAGGGTGACGAGCGCGGCGACGAGGAGGATATAGATGACTGGTGAGCGGAACTGGCGGAGCGAGGGTGACGTACCAGCGGCGGAGGCGGAACGGAGCTCGATTTCGTTGGGGCCGAACCGTTCGAGGCGGACGGCACCCTCGGCCATCGTGAGCCCATGGGGGCCTGTCCCGAGCCGGGCTGCCACCTCGTCGACGGGGAGCGCGTGCCAGGCCGGGCCCGGCGCTGGTTCAGGCTGCATCGCGCGCCGGGCTCGCGAGGATGAGCGGGAGGGGGCTGGCGCGGAGGAGGGCGTCGGCGACGGAGCCGAGGAGGAAGCGGAGGGCGCGGCCGCGGCCGTGGGTGGCGAGGGCGATGTGCGTGGCGCCGGTTTCACGGGCGACTCGGATTGCGGCTGCGGCGATGGATTCGAACGCTTCCGCGCGCTCGACCCGGCGGTGAACCACGTTCGCGCCTTCGAGGGCGCGCTCGAGGCGCTGGAGGCCCGCCGCCAGCTCGAGCTCGCGGTCTTCGAGGCGCTCGCCGAGGACGGGAACGGAGACGGCGAGGAGCTCGACCGGGACGCTGGAGCGCCTGGAGCAGGGTTTCGAGGGCGGGCGCGACGGCGGCAGCTTCCTCGCTGCCATCGCCCAGGGCGAGGACGCGGAGGTTCGATGGCGTTGCGGACGGGTCCCAGCGCGGACCGACGGCGAGGACCGGCACGGGCGAGGTGCGAACAACGCTGCCGAGGTCCGTAAGGGCGGGGCCTTCGCGGGCGTCGATGGCGAGGAGCCGGGCGCCCGAGCTGATGGCGAGACGGACGGGTGGGGCCCACGGCGGTTCGCCGTAGAGGCGGAGCGCGAGGCCGGCAGAGGAAACTCCGGGCGGGAGCAGTGCGGCGAGGTCGGCGGCTGCAGCGGCAAGGGCGGCTTCCACGGCCGCGGGGTCGGCGATGTCGGCCTGTGCGGCTGCATCGAAGACGACGGTCGCGGCAAGCGACAGCCCGAGGGCCCGGGCGAGGGGTGCGGCGGCGGCCGGGGCGGCAGTCACGTCGTGGGGGTCGGGCAGACAGAGGACTGACATTGCCGTAGTTTGCATCAGGGGGCGCGCCGCCGTGAGGGCCACACGGACGCCGCCCCGGGGCCCGTGCGGCGGTTTCGACGGGTGACGCGCTTCGCATCTTTCGTGATGGCTTCAGGCGTGCTAGCGTAGGTGAGCTGTGGGCACTTCTTCGGGGCCCGAGCTGACGCCAGTATTCGGCCCGCAGGGGCGGGTGACGCGGTATCGCGTCGGGGTGCCCAGGGCGGGCATCGTTGAGACTGCGGAGGGGCGGTACGAGGCGACGCCGTACGCGGAGCGGCGGCGGGGGCTGGGCGGCCTTGCGCTCGATGTGAAGGACATCGTCATCGGCCGGTCGATGTCGAATCTCCGGCTGGCGGAGCAGCGGCTGAGCAAGAAGCTGGCGCTGGCGGTGTTTTCGTCGGACGCGATTTCGTCGACGGCGTACGGCCCGCAGGAGGTGCTGCTGATCCTCGTCCTGGCGGGGTCGGGGGCGCTGACGTACAGCCTGCCAATCGTGTTGGCGATCGTGGGGCTGCTGGCGGTGGTGGTGCTTTCGTACAGCCAGACGATCCGGGCGTACCCGCACGGTGGCGGGGCGTATACGGTGGCGCTGGAAAACCTCGGCAAAGGGGCGGGGCTGGTGGCGGCCTCGGCGCTGCTGATCGACTACACGCTGACGGTGGCGGTGTCGATTGCGGCTTCGGTGGAGGCGATCGTTGCAGCGTTCCCTGGGCTCCACGGGGCGGCGGTGTGGATGAGTGTGGCGATGGTCGCGGTGATCGCGACGATGAATCTGCGGGGGGTGCGTGAATCGGGGACGGTGTTTGCCATCCCCACGTACGGGTTCATCTTCGTGTTGGGGGCGACGATTGCGGTCGGGGTGGGAAAGGTGCTCTTGAGCGATTCGCCGAACCTGCTGGCAGCGGGGGTGCCGGACCGGCCGCTGCCGGAGGCCGAGCATTCGCTGTCGCTGTTTTTGCTGTTGCGGGCGTTTGCGGCCGGCTGCTCGGCGCTGACGGGTGTGGAGGCCGTTTCGAACGGGGTGCAGGCGTTCAAGCCGCCGGAGTGGAAAAACGCGACCCAGACGATGGCGGCGATGGCGGTCATCCTCGGGACGCTGCTGCTGGGGACGACGCTGCTCGCGCGGCACTTCGGCGTGGTGTACCTCGAGGGCGACCACGCGACGGTGCTGGCACAGATTGGGGAGCACGTGTTCGGGCGGGGGGTGATGTTCTTCGCGCTGCAGGGTTTCACGGCGGGCATCCTCTTCCTTGCGGCGAATACGTCGTTTGCGGACTATCCGCGGTTGGCGGCGGTGCTGGCGCGGGATGCGTATCTGCCGCGGGTGTTCCGGCAGCGGGGCAACCGGCTGGTATTCAGCTACGGCATTCTCGCGCTGGCCGTGATGGCGGTGGTGCTGCTGGTGGTCTTCCAGGCGAAGACGACGCGGCTCATCCCGCTGTATGCGTTTGGGGTGTTCCTGTCGTTCACGCTGTCGCAGGCGGGGATGGTGGTGCACTGGTTCCGTGTGCGCGGGCGCGGCTGGCGAGCTTCGATGGTCATCAACGGGTTCGGGGCGTGCGTGACGGCGGTGGTGACGGCCATCGTGGTGGTGACGAAGTTCCACGAGGGCGGGTGGATGGTGGTCGTGGCGGTGCCTGCGGGTGCGGCGCTGCTGTGGTGGGTGGGGAGGTATTACGCGCGCCTGCGGCGGCTGCTTCACGTGCCGACGGATGCGGTGTTCGAGATGGCACCGCGGGGGGATGCGCCGGAGCCGGTCCTGGTGCCGGTGCAGGAGGTGAACCTCGCGCTGGTGATGGCGCTGGGTGCGGCGTGTGAGCGGGCGAAGACGGTGGAAGCGGTGCACGTGGTGGTGGACCCGGACCAGCCCGACCAGATCGATGCGGCATGGCGGCGGCAGTTCCCCAACATCCCGCTGGTGGTCATCGACTCGCCGTACCGGAACGTTGCGGACCCGTTCGCGCGGTACGTGGAGGACCGGCTCCATGAACCGCCGTATCGGCTGGTGGTGCTGCTGCCGGTGATCGAGACTCGACGGTGGTATGAGCGGTTCCTCGTGAACCAGGGTGCAGGCGCAATTGCGCGGCGGCTATCGGGCAATCGGCGGGTGGGCATCGAGCGGTACCGGTTTCACCCGGGCGGAACGGGGCGGCGCGGCATCGGAAATTCAGGATGTTCCCCTAGGTTCGGCGGCCGAGATCTTCTGTAGCATCCATCGCGGATGACAGGGAGGGCCCGGTGAGAGTCGCGCTGGCCGCGTTCGACGAGGGCAGCCGGGCGCGCATCGAGGCGGCGTTGCGCGGCGCCGGGCATACGGTGCTTGCGGCAGGGGATGCCGGGGCCGAGGTGGAGGTGGCCGACGGTGTGACCGGCGCGGCAGCGGGGGAGCTGGCGGGGCGGGCGCGCGCGGACGGGCGCCGGGCGTTCATCGCCGGTCTTGTCGATGTGCCGGGCGGCGTGGCTCGGGCCGTGGCCGGGGGAGCGACAGAGGTGTACCCCGCGGGGGACGCTGCCGCGCTGCTGACGCGGCTGGCAGTCATCGAGGCTGCGGGACCGCGGGCGCCGGGGCTCGGGGATGCCGCCGAGGCGGCGAACGATGCGCTGTACGTCATCGGGTTCGACGGCCGGTTTACGTGGGCGAATGCGGCAGCGGAGCGGCTGACGGGCTTCCCGCGGGAGCGGCTGATCGGCATGCACGTCTCCGAGCTGGTCCGCGACCCGGCGGACCTGGCCCGTGTGGACGAGGAGCTGCGGGCGAAGGTGGAGGGACGGGCCGAGACGTCGTTTTTCGAGGTTCGGGTGACGACGGCCGGGGGCGACACGGTCCCGGTGGAGGTCAACAGCCGGGTGGTGATGCGGGAGGGACGGCCGTGGGCGGTGGAGGGGGTCGCGCGCGATGTGCGGCCGCGGAAGCGGCTGGAGGAGCAGCTGCGCCGGGAGGCGGAGCTGTTTGCGGGGCTGGGCGTGGCAGCCGTGGCAATAGACTGCAGCGCGCGAATCGTGTCATGGAACCGGGCCGCGGAGGAGCTCTTCGGGGTCCCGGCGGCGAGCGCGCTTGGGACGAGCTCGATCGACCTCCTGGCGCTGCCGCAGCGCGGCGAAGGGCCCGGGCTGCTTTCCCGGGTGCTGGCGGGGGAGCGGCTTCGGTTCGAGGCTGAGCTGGTCCGCGCGGACGGGACGACGTTCCCGGCGTTGGTGAGCGGGGCTCCGCTGTATGACGAGGCCGGGAGTGTCGCGGGCGCGGTCGCGGTGGTGGTGGACCTGACGGCGGAGCGGGAGCGGCAGCGGCGGGTGGAGCAGCTCGCGGCGGTGGTGGATTCGAGCGACGACGCGGTGACGACGTACGACCCGGACGGCCGCATCACGGGGTGGAACGCGGCGGCGGAGCGTATCTATGGGATGCGCGCGGCGGAGGTGCTCGGGCGGTACGCGTGGGAGCTGGCGCCGCCGGGGGAGCGGGTCGAGCGGCGGGCATTCGTCGAGCGGGTGCTTCGGGGCGAGAGCGTGAGCGGCCGTGTGGTGAGGCGCGAGGGCGGTCCCGGGCGCACGGGCTGGCTGAGCCTCTCGGCCTTCCCGCTGCGGGACGGCGAGGGCCGGGTGACGGGTGCCGCTGCTGTGGCGCGCGATGTCACGGCGCTCATCGAGGCGGAGCGCGAGGTGAGCTGGCTGGCGTCGATCGTGGGCTCGGCGGACGACGCGATCATCGGGCGGGACACGGAGGGCCGGATTGTAAGCTGGAACGCAGCAGCCGAGCGGCTCTTCGGCTACACGGCGGCGGAGATGGTGGGGTCGCTGGGAGAGGAGACGGTTCCCGCTGAGCGGCTCGAGGCCTACCGGGCAAGGCTGGACGAGCTCGGCGGCGACGAACGGGTCGAGGCCGAGGTGCTGCGTCGGAGCCGGGACGGGCGGGTGTTTCCGGTGCGGGCGATTTCGTTCCCGGTCTACAGCCGGGACGGGCGGCGGCTGGGGTCGGCATCGTTCCTACGCGACATCAGTGCGGAGCGGGAGGTGAAGGCGGCTCTGGAGGAGCGCGAGCGGCAGCTCCGGGCGCTGTTCGAGAGCGCGGGGGAGGCGATCGTGATCGTCGACCTCGCGCGCCGGGTCCGGTGGCTCAACCAGTACGCGGCGGAGGTGGCGGAGCAGGTGTTCGGGACGCGGCCGGCGGCGGGGGAGGGCATCCTCGGGTGGGTTCGGGAGAAGGACCGGCTGGCCTGGGAGATTGCGTTCGAGGCGGCGGCGGGCGGGGAGACGACGACGCTGCTGGGGCGGCTCCAGCGGCTCGACGGTTCGCGGTTCTGGTACGAAATGACGTTCCGCCCGGTGCGGGGCGAGGCCGGGGAGGTGGAGGCGGTGGCGCTCGCAGGGCGCGATGTGACTGCCCGGGTGGAAGCGGAGCGGGCGCTGCGGGAGCGGGAGGCGACGCTGCGGAGCGTGTTCGAGAGCACCCGCGACCACCTCTGGCTGCTGGACCGGGGCGGGCGGCTGGTGACGTGCAACACGGCGGCAGCCGTGTACTGCGAGGGGCGGTTTGGGCGGCGGCCAGCGCCCGGCGATGCGATGCGGGATTTCGCAGACCCCGACGCGCAGCAGCTGCTCGAGGAGGTGGTGGAGCGCGCGCTTGGCGGGGAGGCCGTCTCGGGCGAGCTGGCGGTGCCAAACGAGGACGGCAGCCGGACGTACTTCGACATCCAGGTGACGCCGGTCCGGGACGAGCGGGGGGTGGTGACCGGGGTGCTGGCGGCGGCGCGGGATGTCAGCGAGGCGGCACGTTCGCGGCGTGAGCTCCTGCAGGCGCGGGAGGCGCTGGCTGCCGAGTACGCGAGGCTTTCGACGATCATCGAAAACTCTGACGAGGGCATCGTGCTGCTGGACCGGGAGTGCCGGGTGGCAGCGTTCAATTCGGAGTTTGCCGAGGGCACGCGGGCGCGGCGGGGGGTGGCGGTGGCGCCGGGGATGCACTTCCGGGAGCTGGTTTCGCCCGAGAGCGCGGAGTACCTGCTGGGGCGGGTGCAGGAGGCGCTTGCGGGGCGGCGGGTGGCGTTCGATGTTCAGTCACAGTCGCCGGGGGAGCGGCGATGGTTCGAGGTGCGCATCCGGCCGGTGGTCACTGAAGGCGGCGAGGTGACGGGGGTGGTGTACACGGGGCGGGACGTGACCGAGCGGCGGAAATTGGAGCTCGAGCGGGAGGGTGCGCTCGCGGAGGCGCGGCGGCTGGCAGCGGTGATCGAAAGTTCGACGGAAGCGGTCGTCGGGATTGGACGGGACGGGCGGATCGAAAGCTGGAACCGAGCGGCCGAAGAGCTGTACGGCTGGACCGCGGCGGAGGCGGTCGGGCAGCCGTTCCGCCTGGTTCTCCCGGCCGAAGAAGCGGAACGGGGTGCGGCGCTGTTCGCGCGACTGCTCGCTGGCGCGTCGTACCGGGGCGAGATGCAGCGGCTCACGAAATCGGGCCGGGTCATCCTCGTGGAGTCGGCGTACTTCCCGCTGCGGGGCCCGGACGGGACGGTGGTCGGCGTGGGCTGCACCTCGCACGACGTGACCCGCGAGCGGGAGATGGAGCGGCGTATCGCCGAATCGGCTGCGGACCTCTCGGCGACGCTGGGCGCCATCCACGAGGGAGTGGCGCTCATCCGCGCCGACGGGGTGATTCTTGCGGCGAACCCGGCGACGCAGGAGCTGGTGGCGAGCCTCTTCGGCACGGTGCCGGAGGCGGGGATGCACTGGCGGGAGGTGCTTCCGCCGGGGTGGCACGAGCGCTTCGGGGAGGTGGTGGCGAACACGCTGGCGGGCGAAAGCTCGAATTTCGAGCAGGCAGTGGCGGACCGGGAGGGCGTTGAGCGGTGGCTCGAGCTGTCATTCGGGCGTGTGACGCTGCCGGATGGCACGGTGCGCGGGGTGGCGCTGAGCATGCGCGAGGTGACCGAGCGGAAACGGACGGAGGAGCGGCTGCTGCAGGCACAGAAGGCGGAGTCGCTGGCGGTGATGGCGGGCGGCATCGCGCACGATTTCAACAATCTGCTCGTGGGGATTCTTGGGAATGCGGGGCTTGCGCTGGCGGAGCTGCCGCCGGAATCGCCGGTCCGGCCGATCGTGGAGGACATCGAGCTGGCAGGGCAGCGGGCGGCGGAGCTGGCCCGGCAGATGCTGGCGTACTCGGGGCGCGGGCGGTTTGCGGTGCAGCCGCTGAGCCTGAACGGGCTGGTGGAGGAGATGGGGCACCTGCTGCGGAGCTCGATTGGCGCGGGGGTTCGGCTGGTGATGGACCTCGAGCCGGGCGCACCGGCCGTGGTCGGGGACGCGACGCAGCTGCGGCAGGTGCTGATGAACCTCGTGATCAACGCCTCGGACGCGATTGGGGCGGGGGAGGGGACGGTGCGCATCCGGACGCGGACGGAGCCGGGGAGCGAGGAGCTCTTCGCGAAGGCGGTCGTGGCGCCGCCGGAGCCGGCGCGCCGCTACGTGGTGCTGGAGGTGGCGGATACGGGCGCGGGGATGGACGCGGCGACGCTTGCGCGGATTTTCGACCCGTTCTTCACGACGAAATTCACGGGGCGTGGACTCGGGCTTGCTGCCGTGCTAGGAATCGTTCGCGGCCACCGGGGCGGGATTGCCGTGGAGAGCACGCCTGGCGAGGGGACGAGGTTCCGGGTGATGCTGCCCGCAAGCGACGACGGCGCGACAACGGCCGAGCAAGCCCCCCGCGGGGAGCGGTGGCAGGGGAGCGGGACGGTGCTCATTGCGGATGACGAGCCAAGCGTGCGCGCGGTGACGGCGCGGGCGCTGCGGGCGATGGGATTCGAGGTGCTCGAAGCTGCCGACGGCCAGGCCGCAGTCGAGCTGTACGCTGCGCACCGGGAGCGGGTGGTGCTGGTATTGCTCGATATGACGATGCCGAAGCTGAACGGGGAGGGGGCGTTCCGGGCCATCCGGGAGATGGAGCCGGGCGCGAAGGTGGTGTTGATGAGCGGGTATACCGAACAGGATGCGGCGGAGAAGTTCGACGGGACGCTGAGCGGGTTCCTGCAGAAGCCGTACGAGCTGGGGCAGCTGCAGGAGATGGTGCGGCGGGTGCTGGAGGGCGGGGCGCCGTAGAACATCTGTACGTTATACTGCGCGGGTGACCGAGGAACGGCTGGTTGCGCCGGGTGCGCTGACGGAGGATGCGGAGCTGGAGCGGTCGCTGCGGCCGCGGCGCCTGGAGGAGTTCCCGGGGCAGGAGCGGACGAAGCGGAATCTCGCCATCGCGATCGAGGCGGCGAAGCAGCGGGGCGAGGCGCTGGACCACGTGCTGCTGTACGGGCCGCCGGGGCTTGGGAAGACGACGCTGGCGAACATCATTGCGCACGAGATGGGCGTCTCCATCCGGACGACGAGCGGGCCGGCATTCGAACGGCCGGGCGACCTCGCGGCCGTGCTGACGAACCTGAAGGAGCACGACATCCTCTTCATCGACGAAATCCACCGGCTTTCGAGCGCGGTGGAGGAGATCCTCTACCCGGCGATGGAGGACTTTGCGCTCGACCTCGTCATCGGAAAGGGGGCGGGGGCGCGCTCTGTGCGGCTGGCGATGCCGCGGTTCACGCTCATTGGGGCAACGACGCGGTACGCGATGGTGAGCGCGCCGCTGCGGGACCGGTTCGGCTCGGTGTACCGGCTGGATTTCTACGAGGCGGAGACGCTGGTGCTCATCGTGCAGCGTTCGGCGGCGATCCTCGGCGTGGAGCTGCCGGGCGATGCGGCGATGGAGATTGCGCGGCGCTCGCGAGGGACGCCGCGCATCGCCAACCGGCTCTTGCGGCGGGTCCGGGACTACGCGGCGGTACGAAACGGGGGCCTGATCACGCGCGAGGCCGCGCGGGAAGCGCTCGCCATGCTCGACGTCGATGAACTGGGGCTGGACGAATCGGACCGGGCGGTGCTGCGGGCGATTTGCGAGAAGTTCGGAGGCGGGCCGGTCGGGCTCGAGACCATCGCGGCGGCGGTCTCGGAAGAGGCCGACACGATCATGGACGTGTATGAGCCGTTTCTCCTGAAGTGCGGGTTCCTGAACCGCACGCCGCGGGGCCGGGTGGCGACGGAGGCGGCGTTTCGGCACCTCGGGCTCGAACCGCCGCGGGACCGGCCCGCGCAGCCGGGGCTGTGGGACAGGGGGGAGGAGTAGCGCGCTACGCCACGGGGCCGACGGGGGGCCGACTGCCGGCGACGCATGCGCGGGCAGCCGGCGCGGGCGCGGGTCAGGCGCGGGCGGGTGCTTCCTGGGTGATGACGGCTTCGTAAACGGATAGCCGCGGCGGAGCGGCGAGAACACCGGCAAGCGGAGCCTGCCCATGGGCGCGGCGGAAGGCCTCGGAGCGGGTCCAAGCTTCGAAGGCAGCGCGCGATTCCCACGTCGAGTGGGAGATGTACTCACCGGGTTCGTCGCCCTTGAGCAGGGCGAAGCGGAGGAAGCCGGGGACTCCCTCGAGGTAGGACTCGCGGGTGCGCCAAGCGGCTTCGAAGTCGGCCTCGCGGCCGGGGTTGATGCTGAATCGGTTCATCGCGATGAACATGGGACCTCCAGGGCAGTTGTTCGCGGAACGACGGCGAGCAAGATAGCCAGCACGCGTTCTTACGTCACGGTAATCCGATCTCTTGTCATTAGTCAAACCTAATGCTAGATCTTCGTATCGTCCCGCTTTCGGGATGAGGAGGTAGAACATGGATCGATGGCGCGGCGCCCGGCGGGCGCTGGTGCTCCTGCTGGCGGCCTGTGCGGCTGCCGGCGCATTTGCTGCCGCGGCCTGCGGCGGAGATGACGACGACGAGGCCGCGACCCCGGCGGCGACGGCGACGCAGGCGAGTTCGGCCACGGCAACTCCTCCGGCGACCCCGACGCCCGCGGTGGCGGCCGAGGCGCGGCCGGTGCTGCCCGCCAAGGTGAAGGACAAGGACGGCCAGGAGATTACGGTCAGCGACGTGAGCCGCATCGTGGTGCTGAACGGGGACCTGACGGAGGTGGTGTATGCGCTGGGCCTGGGCGAGAACGTCGTGGGGGTGGACACCTCGGCGACGTACCCGCCGGAGGCGCAGCAGAAGCCGAAGATCGGCTATCAACGGTCGCTGAACGCGGAGGGCATTCTCAGCCTGCAGCCGACGGTGATCATCGGGAGTGAGCTTGCGGGGCCGCCCGCGGTGATTGAGCAGGTCAAGTCGGCCGGCGTGCCGGTGGTGCTGTTCAAGACGGTGAGCTCGCTCGATGACGTGACCCGGAAGATCAACGACGTGGCGACGGCGCTGGGCGTGCCGAACCGCGGGAAGCTGCTGGCTGCGCAGACAAAGCAGGAGATCGATGAGGCGGTGGCGCTTGCCGCCAAGGCGACGAGCAAGCCGAGGGTCGCGTTCCTCTACCTGCGCGGTTCGACCACGCAAGTAATCATGGGGAAGGGTTCCGGGGCGGATGTCCTGATTACGGCGGCGGGCGCCATCGACGCTGGGGCTGAGGCAGGTGTGACGGGGAGCAAGCCGCTGACGCCCGAGGCGCTGGTTGCGGCGGCTCCGGATGTGATTCTCGTGCTGACGGCGGGGCTCCAGTCGGTGGGCGGCGTCGACGGGCTGCTGCAAATCCCCGGCGTGGCGCAGACGCCCGCCGGGCAGCAGAAGCGCGTGGTCGACTTCGACGACCAGTACCTGCTGGGGCTGGGGCCCCGTGCGGGCAAAGCGCTGATGGACCTCGTGAAGGCGCTGCACCCGGAACTGGGGGGCTAGGCGCCTCGCGATTCGAGCAGCCGAGAGCGGGCGGCGTCAGGGGCCGGCCTGCCCCGGGTCCCCTCCCCCGGCAGGCCGGCCAAATTTCGCGAAGGGAGGCGGCGATGGCAACGAGGGCAGAAACGATTGCGCGGGGTGCGGGTGCGGCGTGGCGGTGGCGGCTGGCTGCGCTGCCGACGCTGGCGATGCTGCTCGGTGCTGCGGTGCTGCTCAACCTGGTCATTGGGGCGGTGCGCGTGCCGCCGACGGCAGTACTCGGGGTGCTGCTCGACCACCTTGGGCTGCCGGGGGTGCTGGAGTACACGCAGCAGCAGGAGGCGGTGGTCTGGAACATCCGCGTGCCGCGGACGCTGCTGGCCCTGGTGGTGGGTGCGGGGCTTGCGACGGCGGGGTGCGCGCTGCAGGGGATTTTTCGGAACCCGCTGGCGGACCCGGGCATCATCGGCGTTTCGAGCGGGGCCGCGCTGGGGGCCGTGGGAATCATCATCCTTGGGATTGCGCCGCTGGGGGCGTGGAGCACGCCGGCGGCGGCGTTCGGGGGCGGGCTTGCGCTGACGCTGATGGTGTACGTGCTCTCGCGGCGGGACGGGCGGACGGAGGTGGTGACGCTGGTGCTGACGGGGGTAGCGCTCAACGCTATCGCGGGGGGCATCATCGGGTTTGCGCTGTTCTTCGCGACGGATGCGCAGCTGCGGAACGTCGTCTTCTGGCAGCTGGGGAGCGTCGGCGGGGCGACCTGGCCGAACGTGCGGCCGGCGATCGTACTGGCGTCGTGTGCGGTGCTCCCGCTCCTGCGGTACGGGCACCGGCTGAATCTGCTGGCGCTCGGGGAGCGGGAGGCGTACCACCTCGGGGTGGACACGGAGCGGCTCCGGCTGGAGGTCATCGCGCTGGCTGCGCTGGCGACGGCCGCGGCGGTGAGCTTCGCGGGGATCATCTCCTTCGTGGGTTTGGTGGTGCCGCACATGCTGCGGCTGATGCTGGGACCGGACCACCGTCGGCTGCTGCCGGCCTCGGCGCTGCTGGGAGCGGCAGCGATTGCGCTGGCGGACCTCGCCGCGCGGACGGTAGTGGCGCCGGCTGAGATGCCGCTCGGGGTCGTGACCGCGCTGGCGGGCGGCCCGTACTTCCTGTGGCTCATCCACCGGACGCGGCGGGCGCAGGGAGGCTGGGGGTGAGGCTGGAGGCGCGCGGAATTTGGTTTCGCGCCGGGCGGGTTCCGCTCGTGGCCGGGGCGGACGTGCGGGTGGAGCCGGGGGAGTTCGTGGCGGTGGTCGGCGCGAACGGTGCGGGGAAGTCGACGCTCGTGCGGCTGCTGGCGGGCGACCTTCGGCCGGGCGAGGGCGAGGTGCTGCTCGGCGGGCGGCCGCTCGCGGAGTACCGCGCGGCGGAGCTGGCGCTGCTGCGGTCGGTGCTCCCGCAGCAATCGCGGATCGAGTTCTCGTTCACGGTGCGGCAGGTCGTCGAGATGGGGCGGAGCCCGCACCGGGGGCGCGGGCAGGACCCGGCGGCTGACGCGCGGGCGGTGGAGGCGGCGATGCGGGCGGCGGACGTGGCAGAGCTTGCGGAGCGGGCGTACCCGGGGCTTTCGGGGGGCGAGCAGTCGCGCGTCTGCCTTGCGCGGGTGCTGGCACAGGAGACGCCGGTGGTGCTGCTGGATGAGCCGACGGCCGCGCTGGACATTCGGCACCAGCACCAAGTCCTGGGCGTGGTGCGCGGGCTGGCGATGCAGGGGCGGGCAGTGCTGGCGGTACTCCACGACCTCAACCTTGCCGCGGCGTACGCGACGCGGGTGGTGGCCATGCACCGCGGGGCGGTGGCGGCGGATGGGCCGCCAGCGGAGGTGTTGAGGGCCGAGGTGCTGAGCCGCATCTACGAGCACCCGGTCGAGGTGGTGCGCACGGGAACGCCGGAGCGGCTGGTGGTGTTGCCGCGGCACGAGCTGCCGCCAGCCTTGCCGACGGGTACAGGGTGAACCCGTTAGAGTGACCAGAGCAACACCGGTTGGAGGCTGGAACGATGCCCTGGGTCGTGAGTGTGTTCCTTGCGGTCGTCATCTGCGGCGGGGCGCTGCTGATTGGCCGGGTAGCGCGGGCCGCGGCGCAGCCGGGCACCCCCGAACGGATGCGGGGCGGGATTGTGATGGGGGCGGCGGCTGCGGTGTTCATCGCGTGGGTGGGCGTCCACACGGCGCTTCGCTCGGTCAAGCCGATCGAAGCGGGGCACGTGGGCGTGGTGTACCAGTTCGGGGAGATTGTGGGGCAGAAGCCCGAGGGCCTGCAGTTCATCTGGCCCTGGCAGGAGCTGCGCATCGAGAGCGTACAGGTGCAGCGGCACCGGTTCGAGAACATCACGGCGTTTTCGAAGGAGACGCAGGATGTGTTTTTTATCGCGACGCTGAACTACTCGGTGTCGCCGTCGGCGGTGCAAACGCTGTTCCGGACGGTTGGGCCGAACTGGTTCGACCGCCTGATCGAGCCGCGGGTGCTGAACTTTTTCAAAGAGGAAACGGTGAAGTACGCGACGGTAGACGTGGGGCCGAACCGGGAGAACATCCGCTCGGCAGTGCGGGAGCGGCTGGCGGAGGAGCTGGCGCCGTTCTCGATCGAAATCAACGACCTGCTGATCGACAACATCGAGTTCAGCGCGGAGTTCAAGGCTGCGATCGAGCAGAAGCAGATTGCAACGCAGGATGCGCTGCGGGAGCAGGAGCGGGTGCGGCAGCGGCAGTTCGAGGCGCAGCAGCAGATCGAACTGGCGCGCGGCGAGGCGGAATCGATCCGGGTGCGCGCCGAGGGGCAGGCCGAGGCGAACCGGCTGCTGGCGGAGTCGCTCACGCCGGAGGTGATCCAGTTCCAGGCGCTGGAAAAGCTCGGGGACAACATCCAGATCGCGCTGCTGCCGGCGGGGCAGGGGATCATCATCGACCCGGCGACGCTGCTGGGGCAGACAGGCGCCGCGGGGAACCGGTAGAGCGCGGGAGGCCCGCACCGCGCCGGGGCCGCGTCTGGGGCCGGGCTGGTACGCTGGCATGATGCACGCGGTCCCGGTCTCCCGAAATCTCCGGCTGCTTACTGCGTTCTGGTTTCTGCGGGAGTTCCAGCTCTGGATTCCCGTGTGGATCGTGTACCTGACGCTGGAGCGGGGCTTTTCGTTCACGCAGATTACGGCTGCGGAGAGCGTGTACCTGCTCGGTGTGCTTGCGCTGGAGGTGCCGACAGGGGCCATCGCGGACCGGTTCGGGAGGCGTGTCTCCCTGGCGCTGGGGGCGGTCAGTCTCGCGTCATCGGTGACGATTTTCGCGTTCACGACGTCGCCGGTGGTGCTGTTCGTGTCGTTCGCGTGGTGGGCGGTTGCATCGACGATGATGTCGGGCGCGGACCTCGCGCTGCTGTTCGACACGCTGAAGGCGGCGGGGCGGGACCACGAGTATGAGCGGCTGGCGGGCCGCGGGCAGGCGATTGCGTGGTGCGGCGTTGGGCTGGCGACGCTGTTCGGCGGTCCGGTAGCGGCGGCGATCGACATCCGGGCCACGATTCTCATCGGAGCAGCGACGTGCCTGCTTGCTGCCGCGGCGGCGGCGCTGCTCTGGGAGCCCCCGCGGTCGGCGGAGGAGCGCGCGGGCGGGCTGCGGGGGTACCTCGGGACGATTCGGCTGGCCTTCCGTGAGGCGTGGAGCACGCCGGCGATCCGGTACGTCATCCTGTTCTTCGGGGTAGCGGTAGCGGGAGTCGAAACGGTGCACTACCTCGTGCAGCCGTACCTCGTCGAGAACGGGGTGGAGGTAGGGCCGGCCTTTTCGCTGCTGCAGGTGCCGCTGTTTGCGGCGGGGATGGCCGGGGCGCTGGCAGCGTCGCGGCTGGAGCGGCGGCTCGGGGCGATGCGAGGGCTGGTGGGGCTGGCGGTTGCGGGGACGGCGCTGATGGCCGGGCTCGCCATGGCCCCGACGCTCCGGATGTACGCGGCGCTGCCGCTGCTGATGGCGGCGAATTCGTGCGCGTGGCCGCTGATGACGGGGGCGATCAATCGGCGGGTTGGTTCGGAACGGCGGGCGACGGTGCTCTCCATCGGGAACATGTCGGTGAGCGTCGGGATGGCGGCGCTGGCGCCGGCGATCGGCTTCGCCGTGGACGCGCGGGGCGTGGGGACGGCGTTCGGGGTGGGGGTAGCGGCGACGCTGGCGGGGCTGGCGCTCTTTGGGGCGCCCGCGCTGGCGGCGTGGCGGGAGGCCAAGCCGACGCCGGCGCTGGCCGCAGAGCGAACGTAAGCGGAGGGGGCGGGAGAATGGCAGACGCCCCTCGTGAAACAGGTTGCACCGGAGGCTCTGTCATGACAGGTCTGTTCGATATCTCGGGGAAGGTTGCGCTGGTGACGGGAGGCTCGCGCGGTATCGGTCTGATGATCGCGCGGGGTTTTGTTGAGGCAGGCGCGAAGACCTACATCTCGTCGCGCAAGGCCGACGTGTGCGAGGAGGTGGCGGCGGAGCTTTCGAAGTCGGGCACGTGCATCGCTATCCCGGCAGACCTCGGAACGGAGGCGGGGTGCCGCTACCTCGCGGATGAGCTGGGGAAGCGCGAGGAGCGGCTCCACATTCTCGTGAACAATGCAGGGGCGAACTGGAACGCGCCGCTGGCGGAGTTTCCGGACGACGCGTGGGACAAGGTGATGAACCTGAACGTGAAGGGCGTATTCCACCTGACGCGGTTCCTGCTGCCGCTGCTGGAGAAGGCGGCGAGCGACGAGGACCCTGCGCGGGTGATCAACATCGGCTCGATCGACGGGCTGCAGGCGCCGGGGTTCGATACGTATGCATATTCGTCGAGCAAGGCGGCGGTGCACCACCTGACGCGGCACCTTGCGCAGAAGCTGGCGCCGAGCCGGATTACGGTGAACGCGATTGCGCCGGGGCCGTTCGAGAGCAAGATGATGGCGGAGACGCTGCGCCGGTTCGGGGACAGCATCCGGGCGAGCAACCCGCTGGGGCGGATCGGCGTCCCGGAGGACATGGCCGGGACAGCCATCTACCTCGCGTCGAAGGCGGGCGCGTACGTGACGGGGGTGGTGTTGCCCGTGGACGGCGGGATGTCGACCCGGCACCAGTAGGCGGCGTTCAGAAGGCGAAGGGGTCGGAGCGGGCGCGGCGGCTCGCGCGGTCGGCGAAGAAGACGAGGGCGAGCAGCAGGACGACGGCGGCGGCGAGGATGCTGCCGCCGGCGAGGAAGGCCCACGCGGGCGGGCGGAAATCGGCCGGGGTGTCGCGGAACGCGATGATGGCGCCGAGGACGACAGCGACGGCGCCTGCTGCCCCGAGGATGCCGCTCGTGACGAAGAGCTCAGCGGCGATGAGCGCCAGCCCCAGCCCAATGAGGATGAGCCCGGCGGTATCGACGGGCAGGAGCCCGAAGCCGAGGAACCCGAGGATGATGGCGATGGCACCGGCGACGCCGGGGATGCCGAGGCCGGGGGCATAGAGCTCGACGAGGAGCGCGAGGAAGCCGAGGGAGAGGAGCAGGGAGGCGACCGTTGGGTCGGCGATGAAGGCGAGGAAGCGCTCCCACGGCGTCATCTCGACGGTGACCCTTGGGGCCTCGGCGAGGCCGTTGAGGGTGGCAGTGACCCCCGGGCGAAGGGTGACCGGGCGGCCCTCGGACTGGCGGAGGAGGTCGTCGAGGTCGGCAGCGACGAAGTCGATGACGTCGAGGCGCGCGGCTTCGTTCTCGTTGACGGCGACGGCCTCGCGAACGGCCTGCTCGGCCCAGTCGGCGTTGCGCCCGCGGAGCTCGGCGATGCCGCGGATGTAGGCGACGGCGTCGTTTTCGATCTTCTTGCCGAGGGTGCCTTCGATGTCGGAGCCGTCGGCGTTGATGGCGGCTGCTGCGCCGATGGCGGTATTGGGGGCCATGGCGGCGATGTGGGCGGCCATGGTGATGAAGGTGCCGGCGCTGGCTGCGCGGGCACCGATGGGCGCGACGTAGACGGCGATGGGCACGTCGGCGCGGCCGAACCGCTGGACGATTTGGCGCATGGAGGAATCGAGGCCGCCGGGGGTGTCGAGCTCGAGCACGACGAGGCGGGCATTGCGTTCCTCGGCGTCGGTGAGGACGCGGTCGATGTAGCGCTCCATGATGGGGCCGACGACGCCATCGACGCGGGCGACGACGACGCCGCCTTCGGGGGTGTCGTTGCTGCTGCAGGCGGCGAAGGCGCCGAGTGCGAGCAGGGCGAGGGCTGCGATTCGCCGCATCACAGCTCGAGTATAGCGGCGATGGCGCGGCGCTTCTCCGGCGGGCGCGGGCGGGCGATACTGGCGGCATGACGGCGATGGCGATGGCGCGGCCCGCCGGGGGCCGGAGCATGCGGAATGCGGTGGAGCTGGTGCTGGCGCTGACGGCGCGCGACCTGAAGCTGCGCTACCAGGGGAGCGTGCTGGGATGGGCGTGGTCGCTGGCGCGGCCGCTGGCACTGGGGGCGGTGCTGGCGTTTGCGCTGGGGCGGGTCCTGGGCACGGGCATCACGGCGGAGTTTTTGCTGGCCGGGCTGTTCCCGTGGTTCTGGTTCCAGGGCGCGGTGCAGGGTGCGTCGGGGAGTTTCATCGGGAACGGTGGGCTGCTGAAGAAGGTGCGGTTTCCGCGGGCCGTGCTGCCGCTGAGCACGGTCCTCGGCGCCACGCTGCAGTTTTTGCTCTCCCTGCCGGTGCTCATTGGGTTCGTCGTCGCGTCGGGGCACGGGCCGGGGCCGGCGTGGCTGGGACTGCCGCTCGTGTTCGCGCTGCAACTGGGGTTGACGGCGGGGTTGGGGCTGTTCGTGGCGAGCGTGACGGTGTACTTCCGGGACCTCGAGCACATCACGGAGGTGCTGCTCACGCTGCTCTTCTACGGGACGCCGATCATCTACGCGGCGGAGCTGGTGCCGGAGGGGTACCGGTGGCTGACGTATGTGAACCCGCTGGCGCCGATCATGGAGGGGTGGCGGGGCATCCTGCTCGACGGCGAGCTGCCGCCGGCAAGCCACCTCGGGGCTTCGGCGGTGCTCACGGCGGCGGCGCTGGCGGTGGGCTGGGCGGTATTTCGGCGGCTGGAGGACGGCTTTGCCGACGCCATCTGAGGGGGAGGTGGTGGTCGCCGCGCGGGGCGTTTCGCGGCGGTATCCGCTGGCGGTGCCAGGGCAGGCGCTGAAGACGACGCTGCTGCACCCGGGGCAGGCCCTCGCGGCGTGGCGGCGGCGGGGGCGGCGCGAGCTGTGGGCGGTGCGCGACGTGACGTTCGAGGTGCGCAGGGGGGAGTTTTTCTCGATCGTCGGGGCGAACGGGAGCGGCAAGAGCACCCTGCTCCGGCTCCTGGCGGGGCTTTCGAAGCCGACGCGGGGGACGGTGGAGCTGCAGGGCAGGGTGAGTACGCTGCTGGAGCTGGGGAGCGGATTCCACCCGCAGGTGAGCGGACGGGAGAACGTCATCATGAACGGGCTCCTGATGGGGCGAACGAAGCGGGAGATGGAGGCGCTCCTCCCGCGTATTGTCGAGTTCGCCGGGCTGCGCGAGTTTATCGACCAGCCGATGCGGACGTATTCGTCGGGGATGTACGTGCGGCTGGGGTTCGCCATTGCGGCGTTCATGGAGCCGGAGGTGCTGCTCGTCGACGAGGTCTTGGCGGTTGGCGATGCGAAGTTCCAGGAGAAGTGCTACGACCACATCGCGAGGCTGCAGCGGGAGGGGGTGACCATCGTGATGGTGTCGCACGACCTCGGGGCGGTGGAGCGGTTCTCGGACCGGGCGGCGCTGATGGAGCGGGGGCGCATGGTGGCGGTGGGGCCGCCGCGGAAGGTGGTGGGGCTGCATCTCGAGCGGCTGGCCGAGACCTCGCCGGAGATTCGGCAGGCGATCGAGGAGGGGATGGCTGCCGACGAGGAGGGGGTCCGGCGTCGGCTGGCGGAGGACCCGGAGTGGGCCGCGGAGTTTGCGGCGGCGCTGGAACGGCACCCTGGCTTCCACGAGAAGCTGCGGCAGGAGGCCGGGAAGGGGAGGGCAGACGATGCGCGGGCGGATTGAACGGGCCCGGGCGGCATGGCGGGAGATGAAGGCGCTGCTGCGGGAGGATGTGGAGCTCCACGCGGCGTGGCCGCGGACGTTTGGGCTCATCCGGCGGGACCGGCCGACGTGGTTCACGTTCTGCTACCTGCTGTTTGCCATCCACATGTTCCCGGCGGTGGTGCTCTATCGGGTGCAGGTGTTCTGCTACGAGAGCGGGTTTCCGCGGCTGGCCACGTTCGTTTCGCGGCTGAACGCGTTCCTGTTCGATGTGACGATTGGGAACCACGTGCGGGCAGGGGGCGGACTGCTCATCGCGCACGGGCACGTGGTGCTCGATGGGTGGACGCGGCTGGGGCGGCGGGTGGAGATCAACCCGTTCGTGACGCTTGGCATCGGCAACAGCCGGAAGCAGCCGTTCGAGCTCTGGGGGCCGGAGATTGGGGACGACGTGAACATCGGGACGGGGGCGAAGGTGATCGGGAAGGTGAAGGTGGGCGAGGGGGTGAAGATTGGTGCGAATGCGGTAGTGGTGAGCGACATCCCGGCCTTCCACACGGCGGTTGGGGTCCCGGCGCGGGCGATTCCCGGGGGGCGGCGGCGGGAAACGGAGACGTGGGAGCCGCCGCGTCCGTGAGTGCGCCACGGGTGGCCATCCTGACGGTGACGACGAATGCGGCGGCACATCTGCCGGCGTATCTCGCGGCGCTGCAGCGGGTGACCTACCCGGCGTGGGAGCTCTGGGTGGCCGACAACGGGTCCAGCGACGGCTCGGCGGAGCTGGTTCGACAGGCGATGCCTGCGGCGCGGGTGGTCGAGAACGGTGCGAACCTCGGCTTCACGGGGGCATGCAACCGGGCCGTGGCGGAGATTCTCGCCGAGGGACGGGCCGAGTATGTGCTCTTCCTCAACGACGACACGGAAGTGACGCCAGGCTTCCTCGAGCCGCTGGCGGCGCTGGCCGACCGGCGGACGCTGGTGGCGCCGAAGACGTACCTTGCGGGGCAGCCGGGGGTGCTCGACGACGCGGCAGGCGAGTTCGACTGGTGGCGGGGAACGTGGAAACGCCGTGTGCTCGGACGGCCGGAGGGGCCGGGGGACCAGTACCCGCACGCGGTCGATACCGCGAACCTCTCCTGTCTGCTGGTCCCGGCGGCGGCGTTTTGCGAGGTGGGGCTGCTGGACGATGCGTTTTTCGTCTACTACGACGACACCGATTTCTGCCGGCGGGCGCGCAGGGCAGGCTACCGGGTCTTCGTCGAGCCGCGTTCCGTGGTCTACCACCGGAAGGGGGCGACGCTGGGGGGGCAGGCAAGCGCGTTCGGGTGTTACTACCTGGCCAGGAATCGGCCGTACCTGGTGCGGAAGCACCGGGGGCGGCTGCAGTTCGGCGTCTTCCTCGGCTATTACCTTGCGACGCGCGCGGTCCGCATGGCTGCGTGGGCAGCGGCCGGGCGGTTCGACCTCGTGCAGGCGACGGCGGCGGGCATGCGGGACTTTGCCCTCGGTCGGATGGGGCCTCGGCGGTAGGACGCGCGGGCCGGGTCAGTGGTCGTCAGTATTCGATGAGGTCGGTTTCGATATCGACGAGCTCGGCGTCGGCGCGCAGGCCGCGGAGGGCCTCGGCGATGGCGGCGAGCTGCGCATCGGCGTGGCGGGGGTCGTTGGAGATGATGGCCGCTGCGATGACCGACTCGCCGACGGTGTCGAGGGCGCCGACCTCGGCGATGGCGGCGTTGAAGCGGTTGCGGAGCCGCTCGACGATGGGACGGACGATGGAGCGCTTCTCCTTGAGCGAGCGCGATGGGAGGCGGAGGGTCACGAGGAGGACGCCGATGGTCACGGGGCCAGTGTAGGGAGCCGCGGGACCCGGGGGCGAATCAACGCCGCCGGTCATCGCTGCGGGGGCCGCCGAGGAGCAGGATGAAGGTGAGGAGGAGGGCGGCGCCGAGGATGATGGCGGCGAGCCATGCGGGGGAGGTATCGGCGGAGGCGGCGAGAGGAGGGAGAAGCGCGGTCATCTACTCCAGAGACGCACCGGGGCCGGAAAAGGTTCCATGGTCGGCGGCTTCGAGGTCGAGGAGGAGACGCGCGAAGCGGCGCATATCGCCGGGGCGGTGCAGGGCGAACCACTCTTCGCGGAGGAGGCGGGGGACGATGCCGGGGGGAAAGAGGGCATCGGGGTCGCCGCCGGGGAGCTGTGAGCGGTGGGCAGCGATGGCTGCCCGCTTGAGCGCGGCGACCTGGGTGATGGGGACCCGCAGGTCCGGCGCCTCGACCCCGAGGTCGGCGGGGAGAAGAGGGGGCGGGTCGCCGAGGAGGGGACGGCAGAGCTCGTACTGGGGCACGAAGAGGCCGCGCGGGAAGGCGGCGAAGGCGAGCGCCGGCGCGGACGGGAGCCCGGCGACGACGGCGCAGACCGCGGCGTGGAGGGCGAGGTGGTCGGGGTGGCCGTAGGCGCCATCCGGGCCGAGGGTGACGACGATGTCGGGGCCGACGGCCCGGATGCAATCGGCGACGGCGCGGTCGAGCTCGGGGTGGGCGGCGAGGGCGCCATCGGGGAGGGCGGGGGAATCGCCGGCGGCGGCGCCGAGGACGCGGCAGGCCTCGCGGAGCTCGGCGAGGCGGAGCGCCCCGAGCTCGGCGGGGGAGCCCGCTTCGCCGGTGTAGCAGCGGCCGCCTTCGCCGGCGGAGACGGCGATGACGGTGATGGACCAGCCGGCGCGGGCGGCGAGCGCGAGGGTTCCGCCGACGCTGTAGGCCTCGTCGTCGGGGTGGGGCACGATGGCGAGGAGGCGGGGCATGGCACGATGGTACCGGTGCGGGGCGAATCGTTCGCGGGCGGCAAAAGACAGCTGCGGAGGGAGGTGGTAGATTCTCGCCGGCCGCGGGAAAGCACCCGCCGGCCGTCTGAAGACCCCTGCACGAGGAGTGTTTCGAAGGATGCCCGGGAGACTGGAAGGGAAAGTTGCGATTGTGACGGGTGCGGGCCGCGGGATTGGCCGCGCGGAGGCGCTGGCGCTGGCACGCGAGGGCGCGCGGGTGATTGTGAACGACGTGGGCGGGAGCGCGGCCGGCGAGGGCCGGGACACCACGCCCGCCGAGGAGGTGGTGGCCGAGATCAAGAAGATGGGCGGGGAGGCGCTCCCGAACTTTGGCGATGTGACGTCGATGGCCGATGGCGAGGCAATCGTGAAGCAGGCGCTGGACACGTGGGGCCGCCTCGACATCCTCGTAAACAACGCGGGAATCCTGCGCGACCGCATCATTTTCAACATGACGGAGGCGGAGTGGGATGCGGTGATCGCGGTGCACCTTAAGGGGCACTTCACGATCACGAAGCACGCGGCGATGGTGTTTCGACAGCAGCGGAGCGGGCGCATCGTGAATACGAGCTCGGAATCGGGGCTCGGAAACCTTGGGCAGGCGAACTACGCGGCTGCCAAGGAGGGCATCGTGGGGCTGACGCGGACGCTGGCGCTGGACCTCGGGAAGTATGGGGTGACGGCGAACGCGATCCGGCCGCGGGCGGCGACCCGGCTCACGCTGAGCCCGGAGATGGAGGCTGCGCGGGCGAGGCGGGCCCAGCTTGCGGCGCAGGGGGAGGCGCCGGCGACGCCGACAACTTCGGCCGAGGAGGCGATTTCGCGGATTTCGGCGATGGCGCCGGAGCTGGTGGCGCCGCTCGTGGTGTACCTCTGCCTGCCGGAGGCGGGGAACGTCAATGGTCGCGACTTCATCGTGGGCGGGGACGAAATCAGCCTGATGAGCCTGCCGACGCGGGAGAAGACGATTTACAAGAAGGGCGGCTGGGACCTCGAGTCGCTCATCGAGGTGTTCCCGGGCACGCTCGGCGCGGGGCTCGTCAACCCGCGGCCGCCGGAGCAGGCGTAGGGTGAGCGGCCGGTTCGACGGCCGCGTTGCGTTCGTGACGGGCGCAGGGTCGGGCATCGGGGAGGCCGCGGCCCTGCGCTTCGCCGCGGAGGGTGCAGCGGTCGCCTGCGCGGACATCAACCGGGAGGGGGCGGAGCGTGTGGCGGCCGGTATTGCCGAGCACGGGGGCCGGAGTATCGCCATCGAGCTCGACGTGACGGACGAGCAAGCGTTCGCCGCGGCGCTGGACCGAACGGTGCGCGAGCTGGGCGGGCTGCACACCGTGTTCAACAACGCGGGGATTGGGGGCCGGGGGCACTCGTGGGAGGCGACGATAGCGGTGAATCTGACCGGGGTGTACTACGGCTGCTTCCACGGGTGTGCGCGGCTGGCGGAGCTGGGCGGCGGCTCGGTGGTGAACACGGCGTCGGTGGCGGGGCTGAACGGCCTGGTGGGGCCGCCGCTGCCGGGGGCGGAACGGTCGCCGGTGCTGCCGGGGGCCGGTGCCTACACGGCGGCGAAGCACGGCGTGGTTGGCCTGACGCGGCAGTTTGCGATCATCTACGGGCCGCGCGGGGTGCGGGTCAATGCGGTGGCGCCGGGCTACATCGTGACGCCGATGACCGAGGAGATTCGCGGGATGGAGGGGGCGGACGCGTTCCTGACGGCGCTCCACCCGATAGGGCGGCTTGGGCGGCCGGAGGAGGTCGCGGCGGCGGTCGCGTTTCTCGCAAGCGACGATGCCTCGTTCGTGACGGGGGCCGTGCTGCCGGTGGACGGGGGTTACGACGCGCGCTGAGGGGCGTCCGCACGAGGCCGCGGGGTAGAATCGGCGCATGGTGCCCCGCCCAGCCGACTTCGAGCGATGGCTGAACCGGCAGCCGGGCTTCGGCGATGCCCGGGTAGCTTCGATCACGCCGGTCGACGGCGGTGCTTCGAACATCACGTGCCGGGTGGAGCTGCTCTCGGGGCGGGAGCCGCGGGTGTGTCTTCGGCTGCAGCGGGAACGGGGGATTTTCGAGCCGTACGACGTGGTGCGGGAGGGGCGCGTGATTGCGGCGCTGGCCGCGACGGACGTTCCCGTGCCGGCTGTGATTGCGATTGAGGCGGACCCGGGGCCGCTGGGGGCGCCGTTCATCGTGCTCGAATGGGTGGATGCCCCGCACATGGGGATGGCGCCCGATGCCGACTTCGATGCGTTTACGCGCATGGTGGCGCGCATCCACGCGGTGGACTGGCGGGGGGCGGGGCTGGAGTTTCTCGGGGTGCCGGGGAGCGTGCGGGAGGCGCTGGCAGGGGAGCTGGACGCGGTGGAACGGCGGATGTTCGCGTTCGGGTGCGCGGGGGAGCCGATGCTGCGGGATGCGCTCGAACGGCTGCGCGCGGCGCTGCCGGGGGAGGGGCGAATCGGGCTCTGCCAGGGCGATATCAACGTGTTCAACTATCTCTTCCGGGGAGGCGAGGTGGTTGCGGTGGTCGACTGGGAACAGGCGAAGCTCTCGGACCCGCGGATGGACCTGGGGCAGCTCTTGGCGCTGTCGCACCTGAAGGGGGCGCCGTTTGGGCCGGCGGAGCGGATGCCGTTTGCCGTGCGGTACGCTGCGGCGGCGGGGAAGGAGCCGGGAGACCTGCGGTGGTTCCGGGCAGCGTGGCTGTGGCAGCTCGGCGTGATTCACTACGGGTGGCGGCGGTACGGCAACGGGAGCGAGCCGTGGTACGGCCTGGGGCAGCTCGGGGAGCTGCTCCAGATGGCGCTGGCAGAGCTGGGCTGATGCAATGGACGGAGCGGCTGGCGGCGTACCTCGCGGGGCAGCTGCCGGCGGCGGACCGGGTGGCTGTCGCGAATCCGCGGGGCATGCCGGCTGGGGCGAGCAACGAAACGGTAGGGTTCGACCTCGTGGTGTGGGCGGAGGGGCGCGAGTGGCGGCTGCCGCTGGTGCTGCGGCCGCAGCGGGAGGACGGCATCCTTGCCCCGTACGATGTGGGGCGGCAGTTCCGGGTGATGCGGGCGCTGGCGGGGACGGAGGTGCCGGTGCCTGCGGTGGCATGGCTCGAGCCGACGGGGGAGGTGTTGGGAGTTCCGTTCTACGTGATGGCAAGGGTGCGCGGGGAGACGCTGCCGCTGTTCTGGTACGGGCGGTCGGCGCGGCTGCCTGCCGCGGCGGCGGCGCTGGCGCGGGTGCATGCGGTCGACTGGCGCGGGGCGGGGCTGGGATTCCTCGCGGAGGGCGGCACGGACGACCCGCTGGAGGCGGAGCTGGGGCCGTGGCGGGCGCGCGCGGAGCGGCTGCGGATTGGGCGGGCGCCGCTCCTCATTGCGCTGGGGGAGTGGCTGCGGGCGAACCAACCTGCCGATGCGCGGGTGGCGCTGCTGCACGGCGACCCGAACCCGGGGAACTACCTGTTCGATGGCGACCGGGTGGCGGCGGTGCTGGACTGGGAGCTGGCGGCGCTGGGCGACCCGCGCTCGGACCTTGGCTTTTATGCGGCGCTCCAGACGGTGTTCGGGGGGATGGGCGGGCCGCGGGGCGAAACGCTCCTGTCGGAGGCGTACGAGGCGGTGACGGGGCGGGTGCTCCACGACCTCGAGTATTACGAGGCGCTGGGGCTGTACCGGATGGCGGTGGTGATGGCGGGCTGGGCGGGGAGATTTGGGGCGATGTCGGCGGGACACACGCTGGAGGTCATCGCGCGGCGGCTCGCGGCACTCCTCGGCCCCCGATGGGGAGGGTGAACACGAAGGTGGTCCCGCGGCCAAGTTCGCTGGTGGCCCAGATTTCGCCGCCGTGGGCGCGGACGATTTCGCGGGCAATGGCGAGCCCGAGGCCGTGGCCCTTGCGGCCATCGGTTGCGTCCGGGCTGTTGCGGCTCCGGTAGAAGCGTTCGAAGAGGCGGGGAAGGTCTTCCGGGGGGATGCCCGGGCCGGTATCGGCGACGGCGATTTGCAGCGTCCCGGGCTGGAGGTCGCGGCAGGCGACGCGGATGCTGCCGCCGGGCGGGGTGTAGCGGAGGGCGTTGTCGATGAGGTTGTTCATGACCTGTTCGAGGCGCTCGAAGTCGCCGCGGACGCGTGCCGTGCCGGTGGTGGCGAACTGGAGCGAGACGCCGCGCTCCTCGGCGCGGAGGCTGAAGACGTCGGCGAGGTGTGCGAAGAGCTCGGCGATATCGACGTCGTCCTGCTCCATGGAGACCTGGCCGGATTCGATTCGGGAGAGGTCGAGCAGCTCCTGGACGAGGCGGAGGACGCGGGCGGATTCGTCGCTGATGATGCGGGCGGAGCGCTGGATGCCTGCGGGGTCGTCGATGGTGCCGTCGAGGATGGCTTCGCTGAAGCCGCGGATGGAGGTGAGGGGGGTTTTAAGCTCGTGGGAGATGTTGGCGAGGAAGTCGCGGAGGGTTTGCTGGGAGCGCTGGACTTCTTCGGTCATGCGGTTGAAGTTGGCGGCGAGGTCGCGGACTTCGCGGGGGCCGGTAGCGGGGACGCGCTGGCGGTAGTTGCCGCGTGCGACGGAACGGGCGGCGCGGGCGATGTTGCGGAGGGGTGCGGCGACGCTCTGGCTGAAGGCGAAGCCGAGGACGAGGGCGGCTGCGACGCCGATGAGGCCGGAGAAGAGGAGGCGGGGCATGAGGTCGCCGACGATTTCGCCGAGGCTGGCGGCGGGGCGGGCGACGATGATGGCGGTTGCGCCCGTTTCGGCGAGGGCCTGGAGCACTTCGGGCTCGAGGGGCATGGAGACGCAAAGCAGGGGTTCGCGGCCGGGGACTTCGAGGCGGCATCGGCGCGGTTCGAGGGCGGCCGGGGTGCCGGGCTCGGGCGCGGGCTGGTTGACGAGGTCGCGGACGATGGCGTCGTCGAGGGCGAGGTCGGCTGGTGCGGAAGTGAGGCCGGGGATGACGCGTCCGCCGGCGTCGACGAGGGCGAGGGCGGTCTCGGCGGAGACGCGGTTGGGGCGGCCGAGGAAGCTGCGAAGGGTGAGAAGGAGGTCGTTGGTGGTGGGGACGGGGTCGCCGGGAGCGGCTTCGAGACGTGCCTGGAGCTCGGCGTTGGCCTGGGCGTTGATGAGGCGGCCGAGGTCTTCGAGGTTGCCGTAGGAGATTTCGTCGCGGTAGCCGCCGATCTGCAGGAAGAGGGAGAGGGCGGCGAGGAAGAGGGTGACGGCGATGATGAAGAAGTAGGTGAAAAGGAGGCGGACCTGGAGGCTACCCATGGCGGGGGCGGGGGAAAGGGGGGCGCTGCCGTTGCACGGTGGTCCTGCTCCCGGGTGTGGGGGTAGCGACCGGGCTACTCGGCTTCGATCAGCTTGTAGCCGACACCGCGGAGGGTTTCGATCTGGACGGTCGCTGCTGCCAGTTTAGAGCGGAGGTGCTGGACGTGGACATCGACGGTGCGGGTTTCGCCGGCGAAGTCGTAGCCCCAGACGGAGCCGAGGAGCTGGTCGCGGGTGAGGGCGATGCCGGGGTTCTCGACGAAGGCAACGAGGAGGTCGAACTCCTTGGTGCGGAGGTCGATGAGCTGGCCATCGACGCGGGCTTCGCGGCGGGCTTTGTCGACGGTGAGGTTGCCGATGGTGATGGTGTTTTGGGGTTTGCGGCCGCCTTCGACGCGGTGGAGGATGCGTTTGACGCGGGCGACCAGTTCGCGGGGGTTGAAGGGCTTGGCCATGTAGTCGTCGGCGCCGAGCTCGAGGCCGACGATCTTGTCGATGTCGTCGGAGCGGGCGGTGAGCATGATGACGGGGACGTCGCTTTCGCGGCGCAGCTCGCGGAGGACTTCGAAGCCGTCGAGGCCGGGCATCATGACATCGAGGACGACGAGTGCCGGGGGCGCCTGTTGGAAGCGTGCGAGGGCGTCGCGCCCGTCGCTGGCGTGCTCGACGGTGTAGCCCTCCTTTTCGAGGTAGAGGGCGTTGAGGTCGCGGATGTTGGCTTCGTCGTCTACGAGGAGGATTTTCTGGGCCATGGGCGCCTTTGGCCGTTTCGGGGGTGTGGTTCGAGTATGCGCCGGGGCCCCCAAGGCCCGCCACCCGGCGGAGCCGGGACGGGGGATTGGCGGGCCGGGGAACCCCGGCGTCGTGAGGGGCGGCAGGCGGGCGGGGCCGTCGTCCACCCGCTACCTGCGGGTATGTTCGGTGGTTTGGGGGTGTGGTTTCAGCAGCGGGGTGCAAACGGGCTGTAAAACGTCGGCGCGGGAGGGTTTCGCGGGCGCGGAGGTGCGTTAAACCGGGGTTAAAGGTCGAGGGGGAGCATGCCGTCCGAAGCACGAACCATACTGACTTCAGGGGAGATACGTGATGCTTCGAATGAATAGGGGAGGGAGATGGGCGCTCGTCTTTGGGGCGCTCGTTTCGCTCATCGCGCTGGTTGCCGTTGCGTGCGGCGGCGACGATGACGACGAGGGAACGGCCCCGGATGGGGCAACGGCGACGCCGACGCCGGAAGAGGTGCGGGAGCCGGACAATACGGCCGAGTTGGCGAAACTGAAGGGCGAGATCATCATCGACGGTTCTTCGACGGTATACCCGGTCACCGCAGCGGCGGCGGAGGAGTTTCGGAAGTACGCCAAGGACGTGCGAATCTCGGTGGGGATTTCCGGCACGGGCGGCGGCTTCAAGAAGTTCTGCAACGGCGAGACGGATATCCAGGATGCTTCGCGGCCGATTTCGCCGTCGGAAGTGGAGGCGTGCAAGGCGAAGGGGATCGAATACATCGAGCTGCCGGTGGCGTACGACGGCCTCTCGGTGGTGGTGAGCCCGAAGAACACCTGGGCAGAGTGCCTGACGGTTTCGGAGCTGAAGAAGATCTGGGAGCCGGATGCGCAGGGGAAGATCACGAATTGGAATCAGGTGCGCGATTCCTTCCCGGACAAGCCGCTGGTGCTGTTCGGCGCGGGTTCGGATTCGGGCACGTTCGACTACTTCACCGAGGCGATTGTGGGCAAGGCCAAGGCGAGCCGCGGCGACTACCAGGCTTCGGAAGATGACAACGTGCTGGTGCAGGGCGTGAGCGGCGATGAGAATGCGCTGGGCTACTTCGGCTATGCCTACTATGTGGAGAACCCGGGGAAGCTGAAGCTCGTTGCGGTTGACAACGACAATGGCAAGTGTGTCAAACCGAGCGAGGAGACCATCAAGTCGGGCGAATACCAGCCGCTTTCCCGGCCGATCTTCATCTACGTCCGGAAGGAGGCTGCGGAGCGCCCGGAGGTGCAGGCGTTCGTGAAGTTCTACCTGAGCAAGAGCTTCACGCCGATCATCCCGACGCCGGAGGTGGGGTATATCCCGCTGACGGACGAGCTGTACGCGGCGATCACGAAGCGGTTCGAGGCGAAGACGCTCGGGACGCTGTTCCCGAACGGCGCCGAGGTGGGCGCGACGCTCGACCGGTACATGAAGTAGGGGGCCATCCCGGCCAGGCGCCGGGAGGCCGTATCCTGAGGCACCGGGGCAGGGGGCACTGACGGGCTCCCTGCCCCCGGTGTTGAACGACAGGCCATTGGGGGGCTGCGCAAGTGGCACAGGACGTTTGGCGGGGCGCCTTTCCTTCGCGTGGAGGGCTCGGACGGAAGCGCGGGCGCCGGCTGAAGGAGGGCGCGATTGCCGGGCTGTTCTTCGCGGCGGCAACGGTAGGTGCGCTCACGACTGCCGGCATCATCCTCTCGCTCATCGGGGAGACGATTGCGTTCTTCCGGGTGGTGTCATTCGTGGAGTTCGTCACGGAGACGGAGTGGACGCCGCTGTTCTCGGTCAAGAAGTTCGGCATCTGGGCGCTCGTCTCGGCGACGGCGCTGACGTCGCTCATTGCGCTGCTGGTTGCGGTGCCGCTGGGGCTGATGTCGGCGATCTACCTGAGCGAGTTTGCGAAGCCGCGGGTGCGGGCGGTGCTGAAGCCGGCGCTGGAGGTGCTGGCAGGGGTGCCGACGGTGGTGTACGGGTTTTTCGCGCTGACCGTGATGACGCCGTTTTTGCAGCGGTTCATCGACATGTCGCTCTTCAACGCGCTGTCGCCGGGCATCGTGATGGGGGTGATGATCGTGCCGCTCGTGGCTTCGCTGAGCGAGGATGCGATGTCGTCGGTGCCGCAGTCGCTGCGTGAGGGTGCGTACGGGCTGGGTGCGACGCGGATGGAGGTGGCGACGCGGGTGGTGGTGCCGGCTGCGCTCTCGGGGATTGTGGCGTCGGTGATCCTGGCGCTTTCGCGGGCGGTGGGTGAGACGATGATCGTGGCGATTGCGGCGGGGCAGAACCCGACGTTTACGTTCGACCCGACGGTGCCGGTGATGACGATGACGACGTACATCGTGCAGGTGAGCCTCGGCGATACGCCGTACGGGTCGCTGGAGTACCGGACGCTGTTTGCGGTGGGTTCGACGCTGTTCGTGCTGACGTTCGTGATGAACATTTTCAGTTTCTGGTTCGTGCGGCGATTCCGGGAGGTGTACGACTGATGGCAGTAACGAGTGCTGAGCAGTTCCCTGCGCAGGAGCAGTTCCGGCCGCGGCTGAGCATCCGCAAGGTCTACGGGACCGTGTTCACGGCGATCGGGCTGGTCGCGATCCTGGTCGGTCTGGGGATGCTGGCGTGGCTGCTGCTGGACACGCTGGTGACGGGGCTGCCGTGGCTGGATTGGCAGTTCCTTACGGGCTTCGACTCGCGGTTCCCGGCCCGTGCTGGTGCGAAGGCGGCCATCTACGGCACGGCCTACATGATGTTTTTCACGATCGTGGTCGCGCTGCCGCTGGGGGTGATGTCGGCCATTTACCTGGAGGAGTATGCGCGCGACGGGAAGGTGAAGAGCTTCATCCAGATCAATATCGCGAACCTGGCGGCGGTGCCGTCGATTATCTACGGACTGCTCGGGCTGCAGGTGTTCGTGCGGTGGATGGAGCTGGGGCGGAGCGTGCTGGCGGGCTCGCTGACGATGGCGCTGCTGATTTTGCCGATCATCGTGGTGGCGACGCAGGAAGCGCTGCGCGCGGTGCCGCCGAGCATCCGCGACGCGTCGTATGGCGTTGGGGCGACGCGCTGGGAGACGGTACGGCACCACGTGCTGCCGTATGCACTGCCGGGCATCCTGACGGGGAACATCCTCGCGGCATCGCGCGCGATTGGGGAGAGTGCGCCGCTGATTACGATTGGGGCGTTGACGTACGTGCCGTTTACGCCGGAGAACCCGCTCGACCGGTTCACGGTGTTGCCAATTCAGATTTTCAACTGGGTGTCGCGGCCGCAGGAGGATTTCCAGGGGGTGGCGGCGGCGGGCATCATCGTGCTGCTGGTGGTGTTGTTGTTGATGAACTCTGTGGCAATTTTCCTGCGGCAGAAGCTGCAGCGCCGGTTCTAGGACGGCCGGGAAAGGTGGAATTGAGCATGACAGAACAGCAGACGCAGACCTCGACGCTCGTGCGGCCGCCCGCCGTGGGGCGGGATGGAACAGGGCAGCACCTGAAGCCGCAGGCGGGCACGCCGGGAGCGATTCTCGAGGATATCCCGGACCCGAAGCTGGAGGTGCGGGGACTTTCGCTCTGGTACGGGAAGAAACAGGCGCTGACGAACGTGTCGTTCAAGATTCCGCGGAACAAGGTGACCGCGCTGATCGGGCCTTCGGGGTGCGGGAAGAGCACGCTGCTGCGCTGCTTCAACCGGATGAACGACCTCATCGCGGGGGTGCGGATCGAGGGCAAGGTGTACCTCGACGGGCAGGATATTTACGACCGGTCGGTGGACCCGGTCGAGGTTCGGCGGCGGGTTGGGATGGTGTTCCAAAAGCCGAACCCGTTCCCGCGGTCAATCCGGGAGAACATCCTCTTCGGGGCGAAGGTGAATGGCTTCAAGGGGGATAAGGACCGGCTGGTGGAGGAATCGCTGCGGCGCGCGGCCCTCTGGGACGAGGTGAAGGACGACCTGAAGAAGAGCGGGCTTGCGCTCTCGGGCGGGCAGCAGCAGCGGCTCTGCATCGCGCGGGCGATTGCCACGGCGCCGGACGTGATCCTGATGGACGAGCCGTGCTCGGCGCTCGACCCGATCGCAACGCTGAAGATCGAGGACCTGATGCGGGAGCTGGCGAAGGAGTACACGATTGTGATCGTGACGCACAACATGCAGCAGGCGGCGCGCGTTTCGGACTACACGGCCTTCATGCTGACAGACGAGCACGTGTCGGGGCAGCTGATAGAATACGGGCCCACGGAGGAACTCTTTACAACTCCGAAAGATCGGCGGACCGAGGACTACATCAGCGGCCGCTTCGGCTAGAGGGGGCCAGCCAAGGGGGCGCGGGGATGACACGGGACCTGTTCAACGCGGAGCTGCGGCAGCTGCAGGACGATGTCCTGACGCTCGGCTCGATGGCGGAGAAGGCGATTCTCGACGCGATGGAGTCGATGCGGGACGGCGACGTGGAGTGGTCGCACCGGATTATCGAAGACGACCAGCGGATCAATCGGAAGCGGTTCGAAATCGAGGACCGGACGATCTTCGTGATCGCGTCGCAGCAGCCGATGGCCACGGACCTGCGCGCCCTGGCGAGCGTCCTGTACATCATCACCGACCTGGAGCGGATTGCGGACCATGCAGAGGGCATCGCGCGGATCAACACGCTGATGGAGCCGGAGCCGCTGCCGCGGAAGCTGGGATACATCCCGGCGATGGCCGACCGCGCGGTAGCGATGCTGCGGGATGCCCTCAAGGCGTACATCGAGATGAACGTGGATGCCGCCATCCAGACCTGCAACGCCGACGACGAGGTGGACCGGCTGCAGGACAGCGTGTACGAGGAGTGCATCCAGGCGATGGTGGCGAACCCGGCGACCATCCAGCGGAATACGTATCTGCTGTGGACGGCGCACAACCTCGAGCGCATCGCCGACCGGTGCACGAACATCTGCGAGCGGGTGGTCTACACCGTGACCGGGCATATGGACGAGCTGAACGTGTCGCGGTACTAGGCGGCCGCCGAATGGCGCCAAGCGCCGGGGGGCTGCTACGATACGGGTTGCGCCATGGCGGGCGTAGCGTAGTGGTTAACGCGTCTGATTGTGGCTCAGAAGATCGTGGGTTCGAATCCCACCGCTCGCCCCAACTTTCCCCTGTCCCCGGCGATGTGACACAGCGCTGCTTGGCACTGTTCGGCGGCCCCGCGGGAGCGGCTGCATGACCGGCGTGGTCAATCTGCGGCCGAGCGCGGAGGAGGCGCTGGCGTCGTACCGGGAGCTGGTGCGGGAGAACCGGGCGTACATCGAAGCGATCGAGGGCCAGCGGCCGCCGGGGCATGACTACTGGGCGAGCCGTGCGGCGAGCTTTCGGCCGGGGCGGATGCCCGTGCCGGAGCTGGGGCCGCTGCTGGCGCTGGCGGAACCCGGAGACACCTGGCTCGACATCGGCGCGGGCGGCGGCCGGTTTGCGGTGCCGCTCGCCGAGCACGTGGCGAGGGTCGTGGCGGTCGAACCGTCGCCGTCGATGCGGGAACAGCTCGCGGAGGCCGCGCGCGACGCGGGGCGGACAAACATCGAGCTCATCGACCTCGAGTGGCCGCCGGCGGCGGAGGGGGCAGCACCCCCGGGCGACGTTTCGCTGGCGGCGAATGTGCTGTATGCCATCGAGGACCCGGCGGCGTTCGTGGCGGCGATGGAGCGGCATACGCGGCGGACGTGCGCGGTGGTGGCGTTCGACCGTGCACCGAATACGCCCATCCCGGGGCTGTGGCGGGAGCTGTGGGGGAGCGAGTTTCGCGAACTGCCTGCGCTGCGGGAGTTGACGGCGCTGCTGCTGGCGATGGGGCGGCGGGTGCGGGTCGAGCCGCTGCCGCCCCAGCCGCTGGAGGCGCGGCCGGTGGAGGAGGTCGCGCGGGACTATGCGTGGATGTATCACGTGCGGCCCGGCATCGCGGAGTACGAGGCGAAGCTGGCGCGGTTCGAGGAGCTGGTGGCGGCCTACTGCGGCGCCGGGGAGGGGATGGCGCGCCCGCCGGTGGTCCGGCGGTATTCGTCGGTCATCTCGTGGCCCGTGGATTGAAGCGGCCCGGCCGGGCAGGCCGCGGAGCGCGTCGTGAAACGACGGGGCCGCAGCCTCTCCCACTGGCTGCGGCCCCGGGTCCCTGGGCGGCTGGCGGGTTAGTTGGTGCCGTCCCGGGCGAGCTGGGGAAGGAAGCGGGTGTACTTGTCCTGGCCGCCGCCGCCGAGGAAGCCGGAGGCGACGGCGAAGGTGCCGCCGGAGGAGCTGGCGGCGAAGGGCTGGCCCACAGCGCCCTGGAGCTCGTAGGAGCCCCCGGAGGCGCGGCCGCCGCCGCTGGTGGTGCGCCACCAGAGTTCGTAGCTGCCGGAGGAGACTTGCCCGAGCACGGCGGCGAGGGTGGCCGCGCCGGCGAAGGCGGCTGCGGCGAGGGCGACGGCGCGGCGGGTGGAGCGGCTCATTTGCTGATGACCAGGATGTTGAAGACCTGCCCGTCGGCGAGGTTGGAGCCGTCAGCGGTGTAGAGGGCCCAGGCGCCGGCGAGGGCGGAGCATCCTGGCGGCGCCGTTGCCTGGTACGTGACGGCCACGGGTGCGGTGAGCCCGCCGGATGAGATGTTCTCGGGCGTGACGAAGACAAGGAGGTTCGGCTTCCCGAACACCTGCGGGTTGGTGATGTAGCTGACCGCATTCCCGGTGGAGGGGCAGGTCGTGGCGTCGCCGCCGGCGAGGTCGACCGTGTGCTGGAAGGCGAAGGGGCTGGCGCCGCTCACCTTGAGGGGGCCGTCGACCTCGAGGGCCACCTGGCCGGAGAAGGTGCCGCCGGTGCCGGTCGCGGCTGCGGCGCGGATGGCAGCACCGGCGCCCTGCTGGGTAACCTCGATGATGCCGCCGGGCGCGGCCGAGGTGCCGGTGACGGTGAGCGGGACTTTGACGGTGCCGGCCTCGGCGGCGAACAGGGCGTAGGGGGCGGGGCTGACCGGCTGCCGGGGGGAGAGGACGGTGTAGGCGCCGGTGGAGCTGCCGGGCCGGACGGCGATCTCGAGCCAGCGGGCGTCGCCGCGGAAGGCGGCCGCGCCGAAGTCGAGCTCGACCGAGAAGAGGCCGTTGGCGACCGCAACGTCGTCGCGGGTGATGGTGGAGCCGACCTGTGAGCCGCCGGTCTCGGCATCGTAGAGGATGAAGCGGAGGTCGTAGGTGCCGTTGGCGGGGCTGCCGCCGTCGGTGAGGCGGCCCTGGTAGGTAAAGGTGGTGGTGAGGGCGGTGGCGGATTCGACGCGGCTGCCGGGGCCGGAGTCGTCGCCGAGGACGGTCGCGATGGGCACGAGCGCAGCGACGCCGAGCGCGGCGGCAGCGGCCAGGAAGTGGTGGCGGCGCATAGGCAGCTCCTCGCCGAGGTATCCGTGGGAGTATAGATCATCGGATCAAGCGGTTGAGCAAACCCAGGGCAAACTGGATGTTAACGGGCGAGAATTGACCGTTCCCGAAGGCGGGCGTACGTTCGGGTTCGTGCGCACACCCGCGTGCCTCGAACCTCCGCAACGCAGGACACTTCCGTGGCCGAAGACCTGGCTGTCCGGGAGCTTTTCGATGATGCACGCGCACTTGCTGCGAGCGGCGAGTGGGCCAAGCTCGTTGCGCTCGTAACGTCACTCCACCCTGCCGACCTCGCTGAACTGGTCCTGGAGCTCCCGGAGGAGGAGCGCGTGGCGCTCCTCGACCACCTGCCGACGGACGTGGTGGCGGAGCTGTTCGAGTATGTGGAGGACGACGACCTCCGGGAGCTGATCCGGGGTGTTGGGGTGCAGGACCTGCCGGCGGTCCTCGAGGAGCTCGAGGACGACGTGGCGGCGGACGTGCTTCAGCAGCTGGAGCCGGAAGAGCAGGCAGAAGCGCTGGCGCAGATGGACCGCGGCGAGGAAGTCGCGGAGCTGCTGCAGTACGGGGACGAATCGGCCGGCGGCATCATGTCGCGCGGATTCGTCGCGCTCAACGAGAACATCACCGTGCAGCAGGCGATCGATTACCTGCGGGTGCTGCGGCCGCCTTCGGACCGGGCGTACTACCTGTACGTGGTCGACGATGACCGGGTGCTGCAGGGGGTGGTCTCGATCCGGGACCTGATCGTGTCGTCGCCGAGGACGCAGCTGAAGGAGATTACCCAACGCGACGTCCACGCGGTAACGACCGATGCGGACCAGGAAGAGGCGGCGCGGGTTTTGCAGAAGTACAACCTGCTGGCGGTGCCGGTGGTGGATGCGGAGGGGCGCCTCGAGGGCGTGATGACGGCGGACGACCTCATCGACGTCCTGCAGGAAGAGGCCACCGAGGACATGTACCGGATGGTCGGCCTCGACGAGGCGGAGACGGTGCTGTCGCCGGTATGGCGGTCGGTGCGGCGGCGGGTGCCGTGGCTGCTGGTGAACCTTGCGACGGCGTTTCTCGCTGCACTCGTAGTGCGGCCGTTCGAGGACACGATTGCGCGGGCGGCGGCCCTGGCGGTGTTCATGCCGGTCATCGCAGGGCACGCGGGGAACACCGGGACACAGGCGGTGACGCTGGTGGTCCGCGGGATGGCGCTGGGCGATGTGAAGGTTTCGGATTGGCTGCTGGTGCTGCGGAAGGAGCTGGCGTTCGGGCTCATCCACGGGCTGCTGGCGGGTGCGCTCACGGCGCTGATGGCGCTGATGCTCTCGCTGAACCCATGGCTCGGTGCGGTGGTGTTCGCTGCGTTGATGGCGAACGTCATGATCGGCGGCATCATGGGGGCGATCATCCCGCTGGTGATCAAGCGGCTGGGGGGCGACCCGGCGGTCGCGAGCTCCATCTGGCTGACGACGTTCACGGACGTGATGGGCTTCTTGATGCTGCTCGGACTGGGGACGATCCTCATCGAGAAGCTTTCGTAGCGGCCTGCCGGGCGGCTTCGAAGACGTGGACCGCGCGCTGGCGGGCGGCGGCGTGGTCGACGATCGGCGCGGGGTAGTCGCGCCCGATGATGCAGCCGGAGGCTTCCTGCAGGTGCGGGGGCATGGTCCACGGCTCGTGGAGGCAGGGGAGCGGGACGTTCCGGAGTTCCGGGAGCCAGCGGCGGAGGTAGCGGCCCTCGGGGTCGAACTTCTTGGACTGGGTGACGGGGTTGAAGATGCGGAAGTAGGGCTGGGCGTCGGTCCCGACGGAGGCGGCCCACTGCCAGCCGCCGTCGTTGTTGGCGACGTCGCCGTCGGCGAGGTGGCGCATGAAGTGGGTTTCGCCGAGGCGCCAGTCGAGGAGGAGGTCCTTGGCGAGGAAGGAGGCGGCGACCATGCGGGCGCGGTTGTGCATGTAGCCGGTGGCAGCGAGCTCGCGCATGGCGGCGTCGACGAGGGGATAGCCGGTGCGGCCCCCGGCCCAGGCGTCGAAGGCCGCCGGGTCGTCGCGCCAGGGGATTGATGCGCCCAGCGGCTGGAATGGCTCGCGGAGGACGCGGGGGTGGTGCCAGAGGATATGGTGGTAGAACTCGCGCCAGGCGACTTCGGCGATGAATTTGGTGCTGTCGCAGGGGGCGGCGCGCGCTCGCGTGACGACCTCGAGGGGCGAGAGGAGGCCGAAGTGGAGGTCCTGGCTGATGCGGGCGGTGCCGGAAAGGTCGAGCCGGTCGCGGGTTTCGGCGTAGGCGCAGACCGGCCCGGCGAGGAACCGTTCGAGACGCCGGCGGGCGGCCGGCTCGCCGGCAGGCGGCAGGGCATCGGCGGCCGGCGCCGGGGGCAGGCCGAGAGCTTCGAGGGTGGGGAGTTCGCCTGGCGCGGCGGTCACTGCGGGGATGCGCCCGGGAGCCGGAAGCGGTTCGCGGAGGGGCAGGGCCCCCCAGGCGCGGAAGAACGGAGTGAAGACGGTGAGAGGCTGGCCGGACGCGCCGCGGACTTCTTCCGGTTCGTGGACGAGCGTGCCGCGGCGGGCGTGGAAGCGGACGCCCGCGGTTTCGAGGGCGCGGGCGACGGCCGCGTCGCGGCGGCGGGCGTAGGGGGTGTAGTCGCGGGAGGCGAAGACGTCGGCGGCTCCGACCTCGACGGCGAAGCCGGGGACGACGGCCGCGGGATTGCCGAGGCGGATGTGGAGGCGGGCGCCGCGGTCGCGGAGCGCGGCGTCGAGCGCGGCGAGGGAGGCGAGGAGGAAGGCGGTGCGGTTGGAGGAGGCCCAGCGGCCGCGGAGCAGGGCAGGGTCGAGGACGAAGAGGGGGGCGACGGGCCCCGCCTCGGCGGCCGCATGGAGGGCAGGGTGGTCGTGGAGGCGGAGGTCGCGGCGGAACCAGAGGACGCTGGTCATCGGCTCTGAGTGTGGCAGGAAGGGGCGTTGGGTTGCGGTAACGCCGCCCGCATGGCGGTTGCAGGGGGCGGTTGGGCCGTGCAGGCTTTCGTCCATGCGGTTCGTGGGTCTCGATGAAGCGGTTAGCGTGGTTGGTCACGGCGACCGGGTCTACGTGCATGGCGGCGTGTGTACGCCGCGGGTGCTGGTGGAAGGGCTGGTGGCCATCCGGCAGGACCTGCGCGATGTGGAGATTGTGCACCTGCACACCGACGCGCCGGCTCCATATGCGGAGCCCGGGATGGAAGGGCGGTTCCGTCACAATGCACTGTTCATTGGGCCGAACGTTCGGCAGGCGGTGCAGGAGGGGCGGGCGGACTACACGCCAATCTTTCTTTCGGACATTCCGCGGCAGTTCGAACCGGGCGGCGCGCTGCCGCTGGACGTCGCATTGATCCAGGTGAGCCCGCCGGACCGCGAGGGGCGCTGCACACTTGGGGTGTCAGTCGATTGCGCGATGGCTGCGGCGATTCATGCGCGGTGGGTGGTGGCGCAGGTGAATCCGCGCATGCCGCGGACGTTTGGGCACAGCCTGGATGCGAGCTTCATCGACCTCGCGGTAGAGGTCGATGAGCCGCTGCCGGAGGTGGTGCTGGAGGAGCCGGGGCCGGAGGCGATGGAGATCGGGCGGCACGTCGCGGCCCTCGTGGAGGACGGTTCGACGCTGCAGATGGGCATCGGGACGGTGCCGAGCGCGGTGCTGCGGCACCTGGCGAACCATCGCGACCTCGGGGTGCACACGGAGATGTTCACGCAGGCGCTCTTGCCGCTCATCCGCGCCGGGGTCGTGACTGGCGCGCGGAAGTCGCGTGACCCGGGGAAGGTGGTATCGGCGTTTGCGGTTGGGAACCAAGAGCTCTACGACTTCGTGGACTGGAACCCGGAGGTGGAGTTCCGGCCTGTGGACTATACGAATGACGTGGAGGTGATCGCGTCGCAAGAACGGATGGTGGCGATCAACTCGGCACTGAGTGTGGACCTGACGGGGCAGGTGGTGGCGGATTCGATCGGGCCGCGGTTTTACAGCGGTATCGGGGGGCAGGTGGATTTCATCCGCGGTTCGGCGCGGTCGAAGGGCGGCGTGCCGATCATTGCGCTTCCATCGACGGCGAAGGGCGGGACGGTGTCGCGCATCTGCCCGGAGCTGGCGCCGGCGAGCGGGGTCGTGACGACGCGCGGCGATGTGCACTGGGTGGTGACGGAGTACGGGGCACGGAACCTGCACGGGCGGTCGGTGCGGGAGCGTGCGCGGATGCTGATTGAGCTGGCGCATCCGAAATTCCGTGAGGAGCTGGCGCGCCGGGCGACGGAGCTCGGCTACCTTGGGCGGCACGAGCACGTGGCCGGGCTGTAACGTCAGTCTTCCTCGGGAGAGTCGTCGAGGGGCGGCGGCGGCATGCCGCGGAGGGCGGCGATGAGGTCGGCAGCGTCCTGCGGGGTGATGCGGCCCTGCTCGAGGAGCTGGAGGACGCGGAGCTCTTCGGCTTCGCGGCGGCGCTCGGCGGCGCGTGCGGGGGGTGCGGGGCGGGAGGGGCGGGGCGGGGGCGGGGCGGCGCCGGGCTCGCGGATGCGGACGGAGGCTTCGCCGACGCCGCTGTTGACCTTGATGACGGCAGGGGCGCCGGGGACCGAGGGAACACCGAGGTTCGTCTTCCCGAGGCCGGAGTTGGCGCGGACTTCGACCTGGGTGCCGGGCGGGATGCGGACTTCGGCGCGGCCGAGGCCGACGTCGACGCGGTACATGCCGGGCGGGACGGCAGCGAGGTCGAGGGTGATGTCGCCGGTGCCGGAGTGGGCGGAGGCGGTGCCTTCGTGGGCGAGGACGGTGACCTTGCCGGCGCCGACGCTGACTTCGAGGTCGCCGCGGAGGCCGACGGCGGTGATGGCGCCCGCGCCGGTGCTGATGCGGATGCTCTCGGCTTCGAGTGCGGCGGCTTCGATTTCGCCATAGCCGTTGGCGATGCGGAGGGAGCGGAGGTGGTGGGGCGGGAGCCGGACGAGCGAGGTTGCGCTCTGTTTGCGGCGAAAGAGCCAGCCGCGGGCGACGCGGATGTGGATGCGGAGGGTATCGCCGGCGCGGTCGACCTGGATTTCGGGAGCGTTTTTGCTCGCGGCGGCGGCGATGATTGGGAGCTCATCGCCGCTGCAGGCGCGGACGGTGAGCTTCCCGGCGGTGTTATCGATTTCGAGTGCGCGGATGCCTTCGAGCGGGGGGAACGGCCGTTCGGCGCGGGCGGGGGCATCGGCGGGGTCGCCGGTGGCGGCGGTGCGCTGGCGGGCGTTGCGGGCGGCTTCGCGCTGGCGGCGAGCTTCTTCGCGGGCGCGGCGGGCTTCGGCTTTGAGACGCTGGGCCTCGGCGTGGGCTTCGCGGCGGAGCCGCTCCGCTTCATCGCGGGCGCGGCGAGCCTCATCGAGGAGGCGCTGATATTCGCGGTCGGCGTCACTCATCGGGGCGGGAGAGCGCGCGGAGCTGCTCCGCCGCTTCGGCGGCGGAGATGCGGCCGGCGGCGAGCTCGTCGAGGATTCGCTGGCGGCGTTCGGCGTCGCGGGGGTCTTCGCCGGCTTCGAAGCCGAGCGCGACGAGGACATCGTTGAGGCGGGCGACGACGGTGGGGTAGGAGATGCCGAGCTCTTCCTCGACGTCTTTGATTTTGCCGCGTGCGCGGAGGAAGGTTTCGACGAATGCGAGCTGTTCGCGGTTGAGGCGGGCGAGGGGGCCCGCGTCGAAGTGGCCGTCGACGCCGGTGCCGCACTCGGGGCATTCGAGGCGGCGGACCACCATGGGGCTTTCGCAGCTGGGGCAGGCGCCGACGAAGCGGGGCATGGGAATGCTCCTTGGGTCAGTGCGCGCCGCGATGCCCGGGGTGGGCGATGTCGGGGAGGTCGGCTGGCGAGCCGACGGACCAGCCTTCGAGGGCTGCCGCGAGGCGGCGGAGCCCTGCGGCGCACGCGGTCATGATACCCACGGCCGGGCCAGGGCGCCCGATGCGGTAGCGGCGGCCCGACTCCCGGCGGCTGGCGACGAAGTGGTCGGCGTAGGCGGCGGCGAAGTGGTGGTTGAGGTCGAACACTGGTTTCCTCCGGGGCGCTCAAGCGCCTTCTGCCAAGATATTCGATCATGGGATTAAGAAAGTCAAGTGCCATCTTGATTTTTCTTACATTGGACTCAGCGTCGAAACGCCGTGACAGGCAGTCGTGCGGCGGTTGCGGCACGCGGGAGTGGGGTGAGGGCGCGGGAGAGGGGTCAGGAACGGAGGGCGCTGAGGAGCTCAACAGGGCCGGTGCTGACGTCGAGGGCGACGGTGCGAAGCTGGCGGCCGGCGAGCTCGGCGGCGAGAGCCTGGGGGAGGGCATCGAGCGCGGCAGCGAGGACAGCCCCGGCTGCGGCCCGGGGCGGCTGGCGCCGGATGAGGGCCGCGGTGCCGCCCCCGCGGCGTTCGAGGAGCGGGGCGGCGGCGTGGAGGGCGACGAGCGGGGCCGCGAGCCGGGCGCGGGCCGCGGGCAGCCACTCGTCGGGGGAGAACTCATCGAAGGGGATGTCGGGCAGGGGACCGGGGTCGACGACGACCGCGGCGAGGGGGCCGAACCGGTCTTCGAGCTCGGCGAGGAAGGCGCTTGCGGCGGCGGGATCGGCGGCGTCGAGGACCCGGTGGAGATGGTCTTCGCCGAGGACCCACAGCTCGTTGGCGATGCTGGCGGTGGCGAACTCCTCGGCCTGCACGGGGGCGAGCGTGGCGAGCCCGAGCGGATGGCCGGCCTCGGCGAGGGCGAGGGCGAGGCCGCGGAGGGGTTCGCCGCCGGGGCCGAAGAGTGCGATGGGCCCGGCGCTCATCGGACGACCACCAGGAGCATGGGGAGGATGAGCGCGATGACGATGAGGAGGGCGCCGGCGAGGAGGATGGTGTTCCAGTCGCGGGACTTGAGGCGGCCGCTGTAGTACTGCTCCTCCCAGGAGCCGTCCATCAGGTCTCTGTCGCGTTCGTCGGGGCCGAGGTCGCGGTCGTCGGCGCGGGGCTGGCCGAGCGGGATGCGGTCGTCATCGTCGGGGTGCACGGGTCGATGGTAGCGCAGTGCGGGGGTGCGGTCAGACGAGGCGACCGTGCTCATCGCGGATTTCGGGGCCTTCGACGCGGGCGCGGCCGTCGCCAAATTTTGCATCGCGCCAGTGGAGGGCGGCTTTGAGGCCCTGTTCGGCAGCGATGCGGCCGAACTCGCGGACGGAGGGTGCGAGGTGGGCGCGGGCGTCGTTTTCGGCGCCGAGGCGCTGCATGGTGCGGGCGCCCATGAGCTCGAGGGCCAGGTTGACGATGCGTTTGTTGGCGCTGAGGAGCTCGGCGTCGATCATGGCCATGCGGTCGACGAGGCCTTCGACTTCCTGCTGGAGGAGGTTGGCTGGGACAGCCTTGAGGACGAGGCCGATCTTTGCGGCCTCGGCGCCGGTGATGGTGTCGCCGGTGAGGAAGAGGCGCTTGGCCCACTGCGGGCCGCAGTGGTAGACCCACATCTGGTTGGGGAGGGAGCCCATGGCGCGGGCGGGCGGGAAGCCGATGGTGGCGTCTTCGGCGGCGATGACGATGTCGCAGAGGAAGGCGATATCGGTGCCGCCGGCGAGGCAGTAGCCGTGGACCTGGGCGACGACGGGCTTGTGCATGTCGAAGATGGCCATGCGGAGGCGCTGGGCGCGTTCGAGCTGCCAGGCGTCGTCGTCGAAGGTGCGGGCGCCGCGGTAGACGGCGGTGTAGTGGTCGCCTTCGGGGGCAGGGCGGCGGCTGCCGAGGGGGGTGAGGTCGTAGCCGGCGGAGAAGGCGCGGCCGGCGCCGCGGATGATGACGGCGTGGACGCGGGTGTCGTTGTCGGCCTCCCAGAGGGCGTCGTGGAGCTCCTGCTGGAGTTCGAGGCTGAGGGCGTTGAGCTTTTCGGGGCGGTTGAGGGTAATGCGGGCGCGGCCGCGTTCGACCTCGTAGAGGATGGTGCGGTAGTCGTGCATGCTGCTGCCTCCGTGCGGGGGAGTATAGCCCGCGGGGGGAGGCAGCAGCGGTGGGGACGGTCAGACGGTGATGCCGTAGAGGCGCTGGGCCTCTTTTTTGAGCTCGGCGCGGAAGTCGGGGTGGGCGACGGAGATCATCTCGCCGATGCGCTCGCGGATGGATTTGCCGGTGAGCTTCGCGATGCCCTGTTCGGTGACGACGTAATCGACGAAGCCGCGGTGGACGGTGACGACGGTTCCCGGGGGGTGGCCGCCGACGATGCGGGTGTGGCGGGTGTCGCCGATGAGCGAGCTGGACGGCAGGACGATGACGGAGCCGTTCGCCGCGGTCGAGGCGCCGACGGCGAAGACGGCCTGTCCGCCGGTCCCGGAGTAGAGGAGGTTCGCCTGCGTCTCGGAGGAGACGTTGCCGGTAAGGTCGACGGCCATGGCGTTGTTGACGGCGATGAAGTTTTCGATCTGGAGAAGGAGGCGGATGTCGTCGGTGTGGGTGAAGTCGTAGAGCTCGTAGGTGTCGTTGCCGTCGATGCGGGCGAGGTCTTCGGGTGGGACCTGTCCGAGGGCGCTGGCGACGATTTTTCCGACGTGGTGGGGCTTGTTTCGGCCGGTGATGACGCCCTTTTCGACGAGGTCGGGGATGCCGCCGGGGAGGAGTTCGGTGTGGACGCCGAGGTCGTGCTTTTCTTCGAGGAAGACGGGGAGCGCGGCGGAGACGTCGCCGATGCCGAACTGGAGGGTGGCGCCGTCGTAGACGATTTCGTTGGCGACGAGGGTGCAGATGACGTTGGCGGCGAGCTCGGTTTCTTCGGTGCGGGGCGGGATGGGGGCTGCGGCGGGCGGAAGGGTGTATTCGCAGACGCGGGCGAAGCGGCTGATGTGGATGCGGTTGCCGCCGCCGGTGCGGATGAAGTTTTCATGGATTTCACCGACGAGCGTGCCGGCGATGCTGGCGACGGTGGGGCCGAAGAAGACGCCGGAGCCGAAGGAGCACCAGCCGTCTTCGTCGGGGGGTGAGATGGGGATGAGGGCGACGTCGAGCCGGTCGAGCCCGGGGGGCATTTTGCCCTCGCGGAAGCGGGAGACGGGGACGTATTCGATACGGCCTTCGCGGGCGGCCTTGCGGTCGAAGGGGCTGCAGTAGCCGGTGATGACCTTCCAGTTCTGGAGGACTTCGGGGCGGTCCCAGTTGAAGGGGGAGAGGAAGTTGACGATGGTGACGTCCCTGAGCTGGCCGGCGCGGGCGGCGAGGGCCGCGCAGAGCTGGGGCGGGACGGACGTCCAACCGCCGGTCCAGACCCAGTCGCCATCCTTGACGACGGCGACGGCTTCTTCGGGGGAGACGAGTTTATCGGCGACGAGCTCGCGCCAGTTTGGTGCCGTAGGCTTCACCGGTTCGACCTCCGACGGGGGACTGGCGGAGATGATACGGGAGGCGGCGACGGGGAGAGGCGGAGCAGGGTCAGCCTGCGGCAGCGAGGATGCTGTCGTTCCAGCCGGGGACGAACTTCCGCCAGGCCTCTTCGCTTTCGAGGTAAGGGAAGAAGGCGTGATAGATGCTGACGCGGGGCGCGGCGGGCTCGCGGAGGAGGGTCATGCGGGCTTCCTGGGGGGTGCGGCCGGCTTTCTTGTGATTGCAGGCGCGGCAGGCGGCAACGAGGTTTTCCCAGGTGTGGGGGCCGCCGCGGTGGCGGGGAATGACGTGGTCGAGGGTGAGGTCGCGCGTCTGGCGGCCGCAGTAGACGCACTGCCAGCCGTCGCGCTGGAAGATTTCCCGGCGGGTGAGGCGCACCTTGGGGCGCGGCCGGCGAACCATGTGGACGAGACGGATGACGGAGGGGAGGGCGAGGGTGGAGCGGGCGGTGTGGAGGACCGCACGGGCGGTTTCGATGACTTCAGCTTTGCCGCGAAGGACGAGGACGATGGCGCGCCGCACGGAGCAGACGTTGAGCGGCTCGTAGTTCTGGTTCAGGACCAGGACGGCTATGCCATCTATCCCCATCGAAGGGCCCCCGGCCTGCCTTTGGGGGATCGTAGCAAAGCTGGAGAAGGGTCAGCAATTGCGGGATGTTAACCGTCCGGGCCGCATTTATGTCGTCTGTCACGCGATGGACGTCGACGCCGCTTTCGGTATCGAGGCGGATGTGGAGGGGGTTGCCGGGTTCGAAGTCGGCGGAGAGGGGGATGGTGACATCGGTCCAGCTGCCGGGGGGAACGTCGAAGGGCGCGGAGCCGAGGAGGACCAGGTTGCCGCCGTTGTCGTGCCATGCCTGGGCTTCGCCGCGGCCGTTGGCGAGGGTGACCACGGCGGCGGTCCGGGGTCCGGGGACGAGGAGGTAGATGTCGCCGACCTGGCCCGAGCGGCGGAACTCCCGGCCGGAGGCGTCGCGCTCGAGGCTGTGCCAACCCATGGCGATGTGGGGAACCTCGTTGATGCCGAAGGTGACTTCGGCGTCGCGGGGGGCCATGTAGAAGCTGAGGTGGCCCATATCGAAGAGGCCTTCGGGGAAGTGCCAGCGGAAGGGAGCGGAGGTCTTCCGGGCGCGGACGAAGAGGTGGTAGCGGTAGTGGCCGCCGGTGATGCGGGCGGCGACGTTGTTCATGAGCCAGCGGAAGATGCGGCGGTTGCGGCTGGCGGGCGGGTAGATGTCGATGTCGGCGGCGCGGTCGATGGCGTAGCCGCAGCCTTCGAGGAGGCCGGTGAGCTCGGCGAGGGTGTATTCGCGGCTGTGGCGGGAGCCCTTGAGGGGTGCGCCGAGGTGGTACGGGTCGTAGATGTTGCGGCCGGCGAGGAAGTTGGCGATGGAGTCGGCGCGGGAGGCGTTGGGAGTGGAGATGACGAGCGCGCCGCCGGGTTTCAGGACGCGGTGGATTTCGGCGAGGGTGTGGACGGGGTTCTCGGTCAGGTGTTCGATGACTTCGCACCAGGTAACGAGGTCGAAGGAGTTGTCGGGGTAGGGGAAGCGGTCGGCTTCGGCGTTGAAGCAGGTGCAGACGAATTCGTGGGATTCGCCGAATTCGGGGCTTTCGAGCACCTGCCGGAGTTCGGGGCGGCCGTCGGCGGCGTAGCCGGTGAGCGAGAGGTCGTAGTTGCGGAAGCGCTGGAGGAGGAGGGTGATGTGGAAGGGCGGGCTGCCGAGCTCGAGCGCGCGGCCGCGCTCCCGGGGGTTGGGGACGAAGCGCAGGACCTGCCGCCAGAGGGGGAGCCCGCCTTCGACGAGGACGCGGTGGACCTCTTCGTTGCGGAAAGGCCAGCGGAAGCTGAGGAGGTAGCGCTTCAGCGACTCCGGGTCGCGCTCGGAGACCGGGGGCGTCTGCATGGGAGTTGCATTCTGCCGGATGGGCGGGCGGGCGTCCAAGGGCGGGTATGCTGGAGGGGTGGAACCGGCCCGTGCGCTGCGGCGGATTGCGTTTTTGCTCGAGCGGGCGAACGAGCCGGAGTTTCGCGTGCGGGCCTTTCGGCGGGCAGCGGCGGTGGTCGACGAGCTCGGGCCGGAAGAGACGGCGCGCCGGGCATCGCTCGGGACGCTGACCTCGTTGAAGGGCATCGGCGAGGTGACGGCGCGCGTCATCGAAGAGGCCGTGCGGGGGGAAGTGCCCGGATACCTCGTGCGGCTCGAGGCCGAACAGGCGGCGCGGTGGGGGCCGGGGCACGGCGGGGCGCTGCGGGCGCTGCTGCGGGGCGATTGCCACGTGCATTCGAACTGGTCGGATGGGGGCAGCCCGATCCGGGAGATGGCGGAGGCCGCGCGGGAGCTCGGCCACGAGTACATGGTGCTGACGGACCATTCGCCGCGTCTGCGGGTGGCCAACGGGCTGAGCGCGGAGCGGCTGCGGGAGCAGCTGCAGGTCGTCGCGGAGCTGAACCGGGAGCTGGCGCCGTTCCGCATCCTGGCGGGAATCGAGGTGGATATCCTCGACGATGGGGGGCTCGACCAGGAGGCGGAGCTGCTCGGTGAGCTGGATGTGGTGGTGGGGAGCGTGCACAGCAAGCTGCGGATGCCGGCTCCGGAGATGACGGCCCGGATGCTGGCGGCGGTGGAGAACCCGCACCTCGATATCCTCGGGCACTGCACGGGGCGGTACGTGCTCGGGAAGCAGCGGCCGGAATCGGAGTTCGATGCGGAGGCGGTGTTCGCGGCGTGTGCGCGGCTGGGGAAGGCGGTGGAGATCAACTCGCGGGTGGAACGGCTGGACCCGCCGCGGCGGCTGCTGCGGCTGGCGAACGAGCTGGGGTGCCTCTTCGCGATCGATTCGGATGCGCACGCGCCGGGGCAGCTCGACTGGCTCTCGAACGGGACCGAGCGGGCGGAGGCGTGCGGCGTGCCGGCGGAGCGCATTGTGAATACGTGGCCGGCGGAGCGGCTGCTGGCGTGGGCGCGGGCCCACGCGCCCGGGCGGGCAATAGGCGAGGAAAGGTAAAGCGGGAGGCGGCGGACGAAGGGTCCGTTTCGGCGAGCGCCGCCGGGGCGCCGGGGCGGAGCGGGGAGGGCGGCTAGGGCCGGGCCGGTTTGCGGGCGCGGACGGCGTACATCTGGGGGAAGGACGGGACGCCGGGGGGAAGCCGGAACCGCCGGTGCTCGTCCATGACGGCGATATCGAAGAAGCGGCAGCCGTTGGCGTAGTCGTATTCGCGGAAGACTTCGAGGAGAAGCCCTGCCTCGATGAGCGCCGTGATGACGTCGGCGGTGCCGTGGGCGAATTCGGCGCCGGGCGCGGGATTGCGGAAGTCGGCCACGCCTTCCTGGTAGCCCCAGGGCACCAGTCCTTCGCGCGAGACGGCGACGTAGTCGCCGACGCCGCCGTCGAGGAAGGGCTCGGGCGACCGGTAGGGCCAGGTGAGCTGGAGGCGGTTGTCGAACATCGAGGCGAAGGGATGGAACTCGACGAGGACGAAGGCGCCCCCGGGGGCGAGCACGGCGGCGATGCCGCGGGCCCAGGCCTCGAGGTCGGAGAGCCAGCAGATGGCGCCGTAGGAGGAGAAGGCGAGGTCGAACTGCTCGCCGCGGGCGGCCGCGGCTTCGAACCAGTCGTAGATGTCGGCGCGGACGAATTCGGCGGCGATGCCGGTTTCGCGGGAGAGGTCGCGGGCGAAGGCGATGGCTTCGTCGGAGATGTCGACGCCGGTGACGCGCGCGCCGAGACGGGCGAGCGAGAGGGTGTCCTGCCCGGCGTTGCACTGGAGGTGGACGAGCCGGCGGCCGGCGAGCTCGCCGAGCAGTTCGAGCTCCTCAGGGAAGAGGGTGGAGCCGCCGCTGCGGAAGAATGCCGCCTGGTCGCCTTTGTGACTGTTATGGGCGCGGGTTGCTTCGTTCCAGGAGCGGCGGTTGAGCTCGTGGAGGTCGCGGCGAGGCATGGCCATAGGCTGGTTGTAACACAATCGTAACGTGTGCGCCGCGTCAGGCGGGCTCGGGCGGCCCCGGTTCGATGACCGCGAACGACCAGCCAAGGGCGGCGTAGCGGGCGAGGAGGTTCTCGGCGAGGACACGGACGAGCTGGGGCAGGGTCTCGGGGAGCGCGGGCCGGGCATCGGCAGTGATGACGTGGGCGCGCCCGCGGTGCTCGCGGCCGTTGAGCCAGTAGCGGACGGAAGGGTTGGCGCGTGCGTTGCGGACCCAGTGCGAGTGCGGGCGGACGGTGGCAACGACGAGGCAGCGGTCGATGAGGGAGGCGAGGAGGGGCGTGCGGCGGGGGAGGCCGGAACGGCGCCCGGTCGTTTCGAGCACGATGAGGCCGCAGGGGATGAGGCAGGGGCCGCCGAGGCCTGCGCGAACGGCGGGCTCGACGAAGGCGTTGAGCGCCCGGAAGAAGTCGCGTTCGGCGGCGCGGAAGTCCACGATGGGCTACCCGGCGGCGGCGCGGCCGAGGAGCTCGGCGGCGAGCTGGCGCCCGAGGCCGGCGGCGGTTTCGGCCGGGCCGGTGGTTTTCGAGCGGATGATACGGCCGCCGGGGGCGACGAGCGCGTGGAGCTTGAGTGTCGAGCCGAAGTGCTCGGCGTAGGCGGCGGCGGGGTAGCTGCAGCCGCCTTCGAGGGCGGCGAGGAAGGCGCGCTCGGCCGTGACGGCAAGGCGGATGGGGAGGTCGTCGACGAGGGCGAGGGCTTCGCGGGCGCGGGTGTCGTCGGTTCGGCATTCGACGGCGAGTGCGCCCTGGCCGGGCGCGGGAAGCATCTCTTCGAAGCCGAGCACTTCGCTGGCCTGGCGCTCGAGGCCGAGGCGGCGGAGACCTGCAACGGCGAGGACGGCGGCGTCGTATTCGCCCTCGCGCACCTTGCGGAGGCGGGTTTCGACGTTGCCGCGGATGGGCCGAACCTGGAGGTCGGGGCGAATAGCGCGGAGCTGGGCTTCGCGGCGGGGGGAGCCGGTGCCGACGACCGCGCCGGGTGGGAGGCCCCGGAGGGGCGCGCCGGTGCGGGAGACGAGCGCGTCGCGCGGGTCTTCGCGGAAGGGGATGGCAGCGATGACGAGACCGGCCGGCCGGCCGGTGGGCAGGTCCTTGAGGCTGTGGACGGCGATATCGACATCGCCGCGCTGGAGAGCTTCCTGGATGGCGGTCGTAAACCAGCCGGGCCGTTCGCCCTCGGCGAGCGGGGTGGACTGGTCGCGGTCGCCGGCGGTGGCGATGGTGACGAGGTCGATGCGAAGACCGGGAATGGCGGCTTCGAGTCGCTCGGCGACGAGGCGTGATTGCGCGAGGGCGAGCTGGCTGCCGCGGGTGCCGAGCCGGAGTACGGTCATCCGGGGACCGCCTCACGGAGGGCTTCTGCCGCGGCGCGGACGATGGCATCGATTTCGGGCTCGTTGTGGGCGAGCGAGATGAACCAGGTTTCGAACTGCGAGGGCGGGACCAGCACGCCGCGCTGGCGCATGGCGCGGTGGAAGCGGGCGAAGGCAGCGGTGTCGGCCTCCCGGGCCTCGGCGTAGTCGCGCGGGGGTGCGGACCGGAAGAAGAGGCTGAGCATGGAGCCGTAGCGTACGACGGAAGCGGGGACTTCGGCGCGCTTGATGGCGGTGAGGAGGCCGTTTTCGAGGTGGCGGGAGACCTGTTCGAGGCGCTGGTAGGCCGCGGGGGTGAGCTGTTCGAGGGTGGCGATGCCGGCGGCCATGACAGCGGGGTTGGCGGAGAAGGTGCCGGCCTGGTAGACGGGCCCCTCGGGAGCGAGGAGGCCGAGGAGGCGGGCGGGGCCGCCGATCGCCCCGATGGGCAGGCCGCCGCCGATGATTTTGCCGAGGGTGACGAGGTCGGCGGATGGCAGCACGCCGGAGAGCCCGCGGCGAAACCGGAACCCGGTGATGATTTCGTCGGCGATGAGGAGCGCGCCGCGGGCCCGCGCCAGGGACTGGAGCGCCTGGAGAAATTCCGGGTCGGGAGCGAGGATGCCGACGTTGGCGGGGATGCTTTCGACGATGACGGCGGCGGTGTCATCGGGGTGGGCTTCGAACCAGCGGAGGAGCGCGGAGGGGTCGTTGTAGGGGAGGACGGCGGTGAGCCCGGCGACCGCCTGGGGCACGCCGGCGGAGTCGCTCATGCCGAGGGTGGCGACGCCGGAACCGGCGCGGACGAGGAGGCCGTCGCTGTGGCCGTGGTAGCAGCCATCGAACTTGACCACGAGGTCGCGGCCCGTCGCGGCGCGGGCGATGCGGATGGCGGTCATGGTGGCTTCGGTGCCGGAGTTGAGGAAGCGGAGGCGCTCGAGCCCGGTCGCGGCCCGAATCGACTCCGCGAGGCCGATTTCGCGCGGGCCGAGGGCGCCGAACGCGAGGCCTTCGGCGGCGGCAGCCGCGATGGCTTCGACGACGGCGGGGTGGGCATGGCCGAGGATGGCCGGGCCGAAGCCGCCGACGCAGTCGATGTAGCGGGTGCCTTCAGCGTCGAAGACAAAGGGGCCCTGGCCCCGAACGATGGGGATGGGGTCGCCGCCGACGGAGCGGTAGGAGCGGACGGGGCTGTTGACGCCGCCGGGGAAGAGGTCCGCGGCGGCGCGCCGGAGGGAGTCGTTGGTCACCGGGGGACTCCTGGTGGGGCAGGCGCCATGAGTGCGGCGATCACTGCCTCGCGGATTTCGTTGCCGGGCTCCTCGAAGGCCGCGAAGGGCACTGACGGGTCGGGCGGGGAGGGTTCGGCGCCCTCCCGCTCCCAGGCCACGGCCTCACGTGCGAGGGCGACGAAGACGCTGCAGGCTTCCGGGCAGGGGATGGCGGCCGCGGGCAGCGCGGCGGAGCCGCTGGATGAATCGTCCCAGGCCGGGGTGCGAACGCAGCGCCCGCAAAGGAGCTCACGGAGGATGCGGCGGCCGCGCTGGGAAAGGAGGCGGGTTTCTTCGTACCGGCCGGACTGGCGGTCGAGGACCTCGTCGAGGGGCACGATGCGAAGGGTGCCTTCGCGCTGCTGCTGCAGGTGGACGGTCGCGAGGGGGTAGACGGCCTCGATAGCGGCTCCCGGAGTGAGCCCATCGCGCAGCGGCACCCACCAGCCGGAGGGCAGGCCGCGGGCGCCCGAGAGGGGCCGGTAGCGGCCGGCGTCGTCGAGCCTGACCCTGCGGCGGATGGTCTCGGGGTCCGGGGGCAGCGCTTCGCGGGGTTCGCCCGGGCCGCAGAGGCGGTCGGCCTCGATGCGGAGCTCGCCGAGGAAGGCTGGAGGTTCAAGGTTCAGGGTAGAAGGCGGGAGGTGGGGGGTGGGAGGGTGGGCGGCGAGGGATTCGCGGGCAAGTTCGCAGACGACGTCGGCGAGCGCGGGGTGGGTGCCGACGGGCGGGGTGTAGTGGACGATGCGGCCGCCGCGGCGGGTCTCGGGGCCGTCGAGGGCGAGGTCGGCGGGGATGGTTTCGCCGACATGCCAGCCCTCGGCGATGAAGAGCGGCACGACGAAGAGGCGGGGAGCGCGGAAGCGGTCGAGCATGGTGAGCATCCCGGGCTCCTGGTCGATGAAGGCGACGCCGCACTCGGCGAAGATGCGGCGGCGGGCGACGAGGTCGGCCATGGCGTAGACGTTCTTCTCGGAGCTGGAGTCGCGGCGGGTGCCGTGGCCGAGGACGACGAGGGCATCGGCGGGGCCGGCGCCGGCTTCGCGGGCGCGTTCGACGATGACGTCGGCGAGCCGGGGGTGGGTGCCAACGGGCGCGGTGTAACGGATGCGCTGGCCTCCGCGCACGGTGAGAGGGCCATCGAGCCGCATCTCGCGGGGGAGAACGGTACGGGTGAAGTAGCCGGTCGAGATGAAGACCGGGACGACCACCACATCGGGGTCGGTGACGGCATCGAGCGCGCGTGCGAGCGACGGTTCTTCTTTCCAGAGGGCGACGGTGACGGCATCGAATTCACCGCGGGCGCGGAGCGCGGCCGCGAGGCGGTGGAAGGGCTCGCTGGAGTCGGCGTTGAGGTGGGAGCCGTGGCCGGCGAGGACGAGGTGGGTCATTCGGCGGACTCCCGGCGGCGGCGGGCCTCACGGGCGGCGCGGGCAGCGGCAACCTGGGCGGCGCGGCCGGGCCCGAGAGCGCCGGCGACGAGGTCGCGCAGGCTGGCGGCGAGGGCGGGGTCGGCGCCGGAAGTGGAAACGCCGACGAGGAGGTCGCCGTCGCGGTGGGCTGCCGGGAAGGCTGCGGTGCTTTCTTCGCGGGCATCGGCCACGAGGACCGGGATGTGGCGGGCGCGGGCGTATTCGCCGACGGCGCGGTTGACCTGGCGGTCGCCGGTGCAGGCGAGGACGAGGGCCCACGGGCGGGCGTCGATGTCGACGTGGGCAAAGGCGCGGCGGATGACGGTGACACCGGGAAGCTCGGCGAGCTCCTCGCTGACGGCGGGGGCGATGACGACGACCTGGAAGCCGCCTTCGACGAGCGTTCGGACTTTGCGGTGGGCGATGGTGCCGCCGCCGACGACGAGCACGGGCCCGGCGGAGGGCAGGAGCTCGAGCAGGATGCTCATGCGAGGACCTCCAGGACGGCGGCGATGAGCGCGGGGATAGATGGTTCGGCGGCCTCGGCATCGAGCCGGCCGAAGGCCTCCCGGACAGCCGCGGACGTGGCGGGCCCGATGCTGACAAGGCGGAGCGATGCGGGGAGGCGCGCTTCGCCGAGGGCTGCATGAAAGAAGCGGGCGGTGGAGGCGCTCGTGAAAGTGACGGCATCGGCGGACTGGAGCCGCTCAGCGAGGTCGGGAGGGACGGGCTCGGGGAGGGTGTCGTAGGCGTCGACGCGTTCGACGTGGGCGCCGCGGGCGCGGAGGGCGTCTTCGAGCTCAGGACCGGCAAGGGCGGAAATGGGCAGGAAGATGCGGGCGCCGGACGCCCGCGGGAGCTCGGCAGCGAGGCAGGCGGAGGTTGCGCGGGAGGGGAGGAAGTCGGGGCGGATGCCGCGGGCGTGAAGGGCGGCCGCGGTGGCTTCGCCGACGGCGGCGATCCTGGTGGTGCCGAAGGCGCGGGCATCGCGGCCGGCCGCGTCGAGGGCCGCGAAGACGGCCGCGACGGCGTTTTGACTGGTGAAGACGACCCAGTCCCACCGGCTGGCGGTGCGCTCGTCGGTGATGATGCGTTCGGGGTGGAGGTCGATCCGGATGGCGGGGGCTTCGATGACGCGGGCGCCGAGGTGGCGGAGCCCTTCGCTGAGCTGAGAGGCCTGGGTGCGGGAGCGGGTGACGACGATGGTCTTCCCGGCGAGGGGGCCGCCGGCACCGGGGCCGAGGCGCTGGCTGAGGGCAGCGACGGCGCCGACGACGGTGATGAGGGGTGTCGGCAGGGGAGCGGCGAGCGTGGCGAGTTCGCGCAGGGTGCCGGCGACGGCCTGCTGGGCGGGGAGGGTGCCGTTGGCGATGGCGGCTGCGGGAGTTTGCGGGGGCCAGCCCGCGGCGAGCAGCCGTTCGACGAGGGCAGGGAGGGCTGCGGCGCCCATGAGGACGACGAGGGTCCCGGCTTCGTCGGGGCCGGGGAGGGCTGCCGGCGCCTCGCCGGTTCGTTCGGTGCCGGTGAGGACGGTGAAGCGGGTGGCGAGGCCGCGGTGGGTGACCGGGATGCCGGCGGCAGCGGGCACCGCGACGGCGGAGGTGACGCCGGGGATGACGGTGAAGGGGAGGCCGGCTTCGCGGAGGGCGAGGGCTTCTTCGCCGCCGCGGCCGAAGACGAAGGGGTCGCCGCCCTTGAGGCGGACGACGCGCCGGCCTGCCGCTGTGTGTTCGACGAGGAGGCGGTTGATGGCGTCCTGGGGCACGGAGTGAGCGCCGGCGCGCTTTCCGACGGGGATGAGCTCGGCGCCGGGCCGGGCGAACTGCAGGAGGTCGGGGCCGATGAGCGCGTCGTAGAGGACGACATCGGCCTGCTGGAGCGCTTCGCGCCCGGCGAGGGTGAGGAGGCCGGGGTCGCCGGGCCCGGCGCCGACGAGCCACGCGTGCCCGGTGAGGTTTGGCATACGGTTCATTGTGACACGCTGCACCTGCTGCCGGCGGAGCCGGTCAGGGCTGGAAGATCATCTCAGGCGAAGTTTTCAGGCAGGTGAACATGGGGGTGTCGCGCTGGGTGTAGAGGGAGGCTTCGGTGAAGCGGAGCCTCCCGACGAGGTCGACGAATTCCTGGGGGTAGTCGGAATCGAAGGCGACCACGAACTCCTGGTCATCGATGCCGTAGCTGTAGCTGGTGTTGAGGCGGACGCCCTTGAAGGGTGAGGAGACGTGGATGTGCTCGTCCATCATGCCCTGGCGGGCGTGGGGGCTGAGGGCGTACCAGGCGCGGGTTTTGACGAAGGGGTAGACGAAGAGGTACTGGCCTTCGCCGGGGAGGAGCTCGACGCCGTGTCCGGAGCCTTCGATGCGGTTGACGTATTGGGAGCGCTTCTGGAGGGAGAGGAAGCTGTAGGCAGGGGAGAGCCAGCCGGCCATGCCGGTGGCGTTGAGGTCGCGCTGCATCTCGTTGAACCGGCGGACGTCATCGGCGATGCGCCAGAGCATGAAGTCGGCGTCGGCGCGGAGACCTTCGAGGGTGTAAGTGCGGAGGATGAAGTCGTCGCGGGCGGCCCAGCGGTGGAGGACCTCGACGTACTCGCGGTGAAGGGCGCAGCGTTCTTCACGGGGGAGGCGGCGGAAGGCCGGGTCGAGCTTGAAGAAGGCGTAGTTGAGGAACTGGCGGCGGGAGCGGTCGGGCTCCTTGGGGTTGACGCGTCCGGAGGGGTCGAGCTCGACCATCGGGCCGCGGGGGCGCTGGGGCTGGGCGGGCTGCTGGCTCATGCGGGGGCTCCTTCGGGTTCGGGGTAGCCGGCTGCGCGGAGCCGCTGGACGGTCTCGTACTCGTCGTCGGTGAGGGCGGGCGCCTCGCAGGCTGCGGCGAACTCGCGCAGGCCGGTTTCGTCGTAGATGTTGGGAATGACGGAGCCGATGGATGGCTCGCGGAGGATGAACTGGATGGCCGCCTGCCCGAGGGTGCGGCCATCGCGGGCGAGGAAGGCGAGCGTGCCGGCACGGCGGATGCCCTCCTCCCAGAGGGCGCGCTTTTCGGGGGTGTCGATGCGCCAGCGGCGGTGGTCGCCGGGCGGGAACTCGGTGGCGCGCGTGGCGGTGCCGTCGAGGAGACCCGAGGCATGGGGAACGCGGGCGAGGGTGCCGACGCCTGCGGCGCGGGCCTCGGGGAAGATTCGCTCGCCGAGCTCCTGCTCGAGGATGTTGTAGATGACCTGGGCGGGCATACCGCGGCGGACGGCGGCGATGCCTTCATCGGCCTGGCGCATGTCGAAGGCGGGGCCGAGGGCGACGCCGTAGGCCCGGATGAGCCCCCCGCGGCGCGCGTCTTCGAGGGCGGCGAGGAGGTCATCGCGCTGGATAGCATCGATGCGCGGGTTGTGGAGCTGGTAGTAGTCGATGTAGTCGGTGCCGAGGCGGCGGAGGGAGGCTTCGAGGGAGCGGCGCATGTGGGCGGGGGACCAGTCGTGGGGGCGCTCCTGCTGGTTCGGGCGGGGCGGGACGGAGAGGTCGTAGCCGAACTTGGTGCCGATGACGATGTCGGCGCGGCGGCTGCCGAGGGCCTCGGCGAGGATGGTTTCGGCGGCGCCGTCGGCGTAGGTGTTGCCGGTGTCGAAGAAGGTGATGCCGAGGTCGAAGGCGAGGCGGAGGAGGCGGATGCCCTCGGCGCGGTCGGTGACGCCCCACCAGGTGGTGCCGACGGTCCAGACGCCGAACCCGACGGCGGAGAGGGTGAGGGGTGTTCCGTGGAGCTGGCGGTACTGCATGGTCAGGAGTCCTCGCGCATGGTGTCGGGGTCGATGCCGCGGCTGCGGCAGAAGGCTTCGTAGGCTGCGGGCAGGATTTCGGAGGGCTTGATCTCGGAGCGGCCGCCCCAGAACTGGGTCGTGTAGCGGACGGGGATGCCGGCCTCGGCGAGGTGGGCATCGATGGCGGCCTTGTGGGCGAGGAGGGCGTCTTTTTCGGTGCCGTGGGCGACGGCCATGACGTTGACGTTGCCGAACTCGGGGCCGGCTTCGCGCCAGTAGGCGTGGGTGATGATGTGGTGGCGGCCGACTTCGCCGCCGGCGTCGAGCTCGCGGCCGGGCTCGACGGCCCAGTGGAAGAGGGCGTTGTAGCGGGTCACCCGTTCGCCGGTGGGGAGCTCTTTGACGTGTTCGAGGAAGGTGGAGAAGCGGGCGACGAGGCCCTTCGCTTCGAATCCGCGGACGGCGGCGAGGAAGGCTTCGTAGGAGAGGCCGGCGCTGCGGCAGCGGGCGCGCCATGGCTCGGCGGTGACTTCTCCGGGCGTAAGGGGCTCTTTGAGCGCGGCGAGGGCTTGCCATTCGAACGGCGTAAGCCGGGTGAGCTCGGGGTAGATGGGTGCGGCGGGGGCTTCGGCGCGGGAGCCGGGCTCGAGGGAGCGGCGGCGAACGTGGCCAACGCCGAGCGCGAAGAGGCAGCGTGCCGGCATGATGCGCCACGCCTCCGCCCCAACGACCGAGGCCATCTGCGCGACGTGCCGCTCGAGCGAGAAGCCCTGCGGGACCTTCACCGTGGTCCAGAGGCGGAAGGCGGCGCCGGGGAGGCTCGAGTCGGTGGAGCGGATGACGACGTGGCCGGAGAAGGGGTCGTCGTTGAAGAGCGTGTCGAAGGCTGCGTGGAGGCGCTCGGGGGGGACCTTCCAGGCGACGAGCGCGCCGTGGGCGAGGCTGCCGGTGTTGAGCGTCTGGCGGACGCGGCGGATGACGCCGGCCTCGAGGAGCTCGCGAATCCGTTCGATGACGGCCGGCTCGGGGAGCCCGGCGCGGGCGGCGATGGCGGCGAAGGGCCGTTCGTGGAAGCCGGCGAGGCCATCTTCGGCGACGGCGAGGATGGCGGCAGTTTCAGGGTGGTGGGTGCTGAGGACGGGGACTGCGGTCATGGCTGCTCCTGGGGCTCGAAGAGGGCGGCGACGGCGTTTGCGGTGGCGGGGTCGAGGGCGCGGAGGCGCTCGGAAGGCTCGTGGAGGATGTGCGCGACGAGGCTGCGGGTGATCGTCTCGAGGACGTGGCGCGGGATTTCGGGGTGGCGGCGGGCGATGCGTTCGAGGTCGGCGCGGCGGCGCAGTTCGATGGCGCGGCGGAAGCGGCCGACGGGGGAGGCGGCATCTTCGGCCCAGTGGGCGAGAACCCGCTCGACCTCGGCCTCGAGGTCAGCAAAGAGGGCGGCGCGGCCCTCGAATCCGGCGAGGCCGCGGAGGTCGGCGAGGGTGGTCACGCGCGGGTCTTCGGGGTCGGTCCTGCGGGGCGTCGAGAGGTCGAGCACGGCGGCTGCGGGGATTTCGGGCGGGGCGAGGACGGGCGCGTCGCCGCCGAGGGCGACGACGGCGAGGTCGTGGCGCCGCAGGCAGCGGAGGGCAGGGAGGGGGTGCCAGGCATCGGTCCGTTCGGGCTGCCATGCGGGGCAGGAGCGGGAGACGAGGGTGATGGGCGCGGCGCCGAGGGCGCGCCCGGTGCGGGCAACGGCCGCGGCGGTTGGCCCGGAGCCAAGAACGAGGAGGGAGCCGGGCCGGGGCAGCCGATGGAGGGCGAGGCGGAGGAGGGAGCCGGCATCGGCGTCGCGGGGGTGGCGCTTGCGGTAGGCGCGGGCGGCGGCGATGGCGCGATGGAGGATGGCGGCGAGGGGCGGCGGGGCATCGTCGGCGGCGCGCCGGACCTGGCCGAGGATTTCGTGCTCGCCGAGCGCGATGGAGTGGAGCCCGGCGGCGAGCGCGGCGAGGTAGGAGAAGGCGGCGCGGCCCTGCCGCTGGCGGGAGCAGTCGAGGGGGCAGGGTGCGAGGGCGACAGCTTCGATGCGCTGGCAGGTGACGACGAGGGCGGCGTCGTGGGCGGATGCCTCGCGCCAGGCTTCGTCGAACGCGCCGGCGGCGCAGGAGGCGGTCTCCCAGGAGCAGACGACCAAACGGTCCAAATCTTTCAAATGATCGACCATCAGGAAGATCTACGAAGATTTCGAGCTTTGTGATCTTCGCTGCGAGACCGCTTCGGTGCAAGGGGCGGGCGCGTATACTTTCCGGTTCGATGACGAACGAAACGATGAACGATGTACCTGCGGGGATCCGCTATGAGGCGGTGTCCCGGTTTTTTGCGGAGCATGTGCCGGGGGGCGATGTGCCGCTGCGGTTCACGCTCATCAGCGGGGGGCGTTCGAACCTGACGTACCGGGTGGAGGGCGGCGGGCGGACGTGGGTGCTGCGGCGGCCGCCGCTGGGGCATGTGCTCCCGACGGCGCACGACATGACGCGGGAGTTCCGAGTGCTGCAGGGGATGCAGCGTGCGGGGTTCCCGGCGCCGCCGCCGATCGCGCTCTGCGAGGACCCCTCGGTGAACGACTACCCGTTCTACGTGATGGAGTACCGGGAGGGTGTCATCATCGCGGACCGCCTGCCGGAGGGGTACGCGGAGACGGAGGAGCGGCGGCGGGCGATTGGGCGTGCGCTGATCGAGACGCTGGTGCAGCTGCACGCGATCGATTACGAGGCGGTGGGGCTGGGCGACTTTGGGCGGCCCGAAGGGTATCTCGAACGGCAGGTGCGGCGCTGGAGCGAGCAGTGGGCGCGGTCGGAGACGCGGCCGCTGCCGGCCATCAATGAGCTGATCCGGCGGCTGCGGGCGAGCATGCCGGTTTCGCCGAAGCCGACCATCGTGCATGGCGACTACCGGCTCGGCAACATGATGCTCGACCGGGACGACCCCGGGCGGGTGGTGGCGGTGCTCGACTGGGAGATGGCGACGCTGGGGGACCCCCTGACGGACGTGGGCTATACGCTGGGGTACTGGGGGCAGGTGGGGGATTCGGAGGAGTATCTCGCGGCGCGGGCGGCCTCGGCGGTGACGGCGAAACCGGGGTTCCACACGCGGCAGGAGCTCATCGAGCTGTATGCGCGGCTGAGCGGCCGGGATGTCTCGGCCATCGAGTGGTACGAGATTTTTGCGGCCTACAAGCTGGCCGTGATCGTGGAGGGCATCCACGCGCGCTATCTCAAGGGGGAGACCGTCGGCGAGGGGTTCGAGGGGATGGGGAAGCGGGCGGAGATGCTGGTGGAAGAGGCGCTGGCGATGGCGGACCGTGCCGCGGACCCGCGGCTGCGGGGCGAGGCCTGAGGCCGGTGGCGGGGGCGCTGCGGCGGGAGTAGAGTGCGCCCCAAACGCGGCGAGGTGGGCCTGCCATGGAGTTCCGGTTTTCGCCGGAGGACGAGGCGTTCCGGCAGGAGGTTCGCGCGTTCATCCGGGAGGAGTGGCCGAAGGCGCGTGAGGGCGCGTCGTTTACGAAGAAACTGGCGGCGAAGGGCTGGCTGACGATGTCGTGGCCGCCGGAATACGGCGGGCAGGGGGCGCCGCACATGCGCCAGCTCGTGTACAACGAGGAGATGGCGTACCACCGCGCGCCGGGCCAGACGATGGGCGCGGACCGGGTGGGGCCGACGCTCATCCTGTTCGGGACGGAGGAGCAGAAGGCGCGCTTTTTGCCGGCCATCGTGCGGGACGAGATTACGTGGTGCCAGGGCTTCAGCGAGCCCGGCTCGGGCTCGGACCTCGCCTCGCTGCAGACGCGGGCGGTGCGCGACGGCGATAGCTGGGTGATCAACGGGCAGAAAATCTGGACTTCGAATGCACAGCGGGCCGATTACATGATCCTGCTGGCGCGGACGGACCCGGACGCGCCGAAGCACCGGGGCATCACGTACTTTCTTGTCGACATGAAGCTGCCGGGTATCACGGTGCGGCCGCTGGTGCAGATGACGGGGCAGGCGGGGTTCAACGAGGTCTTTTTCGACGACGTGCGGGTGCCGGCTGACATGGTGGTGGGGGAGGTGAACCGGGGCTGGTATGTCTCGACGGCAACACTGGACTTCGAGCGGTCGGGCATCGGGCGGGTCATTGGGGGGCTGCGCACCTTCGAGGAGGTCGTCGCGTACGCGAAGTCGACGCCCGCCCGCGATGGGCGAGAGCGGCACGCTCTACGGCCAGCCGGGGGTGCGGGAGGCGCTGGCGGACATCGCCATCGGGTTTGCGGTGGGGCGGCTGATGTCGTACCGGGTGGCGTGGATGCAGAGCCGCGGGCTGGTGCCGAACTATGAAGCTTCGATGGCGAAGACGTTTGGCACGGAGCTGCACCAGCGGATGGCGCGGACGGCCTATACGGCGCTTGGCCTGCGCGGGCAGGTGATGGAGGGGCAGTGGGCGCCGCTTGGAGGGCAGGTGCCGATGGCCGTGCTGCAGAGCGTGTCGCTGACGATTGCGGCGGGCACGTCGGAGATCAACCGGAATATCATCGCGACGCGCGGCCTTGGACTGCCGCGCGGCTAGACGGAACCGGGGGCAGACTGCGAAGCATGGACGACATCCGCGGGGTGTTCGAAGGCGTCCGGGTGCTCGACCTGAGCGAGTATATCGCGGGGCCGCTGGCGGGGGAGATGCTTGCGGACCTCGGGGCGGACGTGATCAAGGTGGAGCCCCCGCTCGGGGACTTCTGGCGGCACACGGCGCCGGTGGCGCCGGGCGAGAGCCGCGGCTTCATGGGCGTCAACAAAGGGAAGCGCAGCATTTCGATCGACCTGAAGCGGGACGAGGGGCGGGAGCTGTTCCACCGGCTGGCGAAGACGGCGGACATCCTGCTGGCGAACTACCGGCCGGGGGTGGCAGAGCGGCTGGGGGTGGACTACGCGACGCTTTCGGCCATCAATCCGCGGCTGATCTACTGCCAGAACACCGCCTTCGGGAGCGCGGGGCCGTACCGGGACCGGCCGGGGTTCGACCTCGTTTCGCAGGCGATGACGGGCATCATGGCGTTCGAGGGGGCAGGGGGGCTGCCGCACCCGATCATCACGACCTCGCCAACGGACCTCGCGGCGGGGATGTTCCTTGCCTACGGGGCGGCGGCAGCCCTGTATCACCGCGAGCGGACGGGACGGGGACAGTTCATCGAGACGAGCCTGTTCGCGGCGGGCATCGCGGTGCAGTATCGGCCGATGTTCTCGATCGAGCGGCTCGACCGCGAGCAGCGGGAGCAGGTGCTGGAGGCGATCGCGCGGGCGCGGGAGGAGGGCCGGCGGGTAGAGGACGCGCTGCGGGAGGTGCCGACCCGGCACGAGACAGGGCGCCGCAACAACCCGTACTACAAGGTGTATGAGACGAAGGATTCGTACATCGCGCTCGCGTGCCTGAACAACCGGCTGCGGCGGGCGGCGGTTCGCGTGCTCGGCGTAGAGGACCCGCGGGTGGAGGGCGATGAGTTCGATACGGAGGCGCTGACCCCGGAGGAGAACCTCGTCCTGAACGAACTGATCGCGGCGATTTTCAGCACGAAGAGCACGGACGAGTGGGTGGCGGCGTTCGACGCGGCGGGGGTGCCGTGCGGGCCGGTCCGGTACACGGCGGAGCTGTTCGACGACCCGCAGGTGGCGGCGATGGAGCTGCTGCGGACGTTCGACCATGCGGTGCTGGGGCCGGTGGTGATGGCGAACAGCCCGCTCCGGATGAGCGGGGGCGAAACGGGCACGCGGCGGCCTTCGCCGGCGCTGGGGCAGCACACCCGGGAGGTGTTGGAGGAGCTGGGGCTGCCGCCGGAGGAGATTGAGCGGCTCATCGCGGGGAAGGTCGTGCGGGCGTGGGAGCCGCCGGCCGCGCGGCGGGACTAGCGCACGTCGAGCAGTTCGACTTCGAAGACGAGGTCGGTGTCGGGCGGGATGGGCCCCTGCCCGCGGCTGCCGTAGGCGAGGTTGGAGGGGATGTAGAGGAGGCGCTTGCCGCCGACCTTCATGGTGGCGAGCCCCTCGTCCCAGCCGCGGATGACCTGCCCGACGCCAAGGACGAAGGTGAACGGCTGGCCGCGGTCGAGGGAGCTGTCGAACGTGCGGCCATCGGTGAAGTAGCCGGTGTAGTGGACGGTGACGCGCTGGCCGGGCTGGGGCGACGCGCCGGTGCCGACGACGATGTCTTCGTAGCGGAGCCCGGACGGGGTGATGGTGGGGTTCGAGAGCGTGATGGGGCCCGCCGTCGTGGTCGCGGCGGGCGTGCGGGTGCCCTGCGCGCCGGGGGGTGCGGTCGCGGAGGCCGCGGCAGCGGTGCTGGTCGGCGGGGGCTCGGGGTCGTCGTCGCCGCCGCAGGCAGGGGCCGCGGCGAGGATGACGGCGGCAGCAGCGGAGAGGAGCAGGCGGTGTCGCTTCATGAGGCGAGGGTATCGGCGGCTGCGCTAAGGGATAAGCGGGGCTCGGGGACCGGGAGACAGAACGGGTAAAGGACGGGGAGGACGCGGGAAAGCTCGCTGGCGACGGTCTCTGCGAGCTGGCGCGTGAGGGTTTCGAAAGGGAAGGTGCGGTGGAGGCGCCGCCAGGACGCGGTCCAGGCTTCGAGCTCCCAGGCGGGGCCGAGGGCTGCCATGAGGGGTGCTGCGTGGGCGGCGACGAGGGCGGCCCGGGCATCGTTCGCCTCGGGGGCGCCTTCGAAGTGGAGGCCGAGCTCGACGATGCCGCGGGCCGGCTGGGGCTGGAGCTCGACGTGGAAGGCTGGCTCCCCCCAGGAGAGCTGGAGAATGGTCCACATGACCCGGCGGGAGGGCTGGGGGATGCCCGGGGGGAGGGCGCGCATCGCGAGCTCTTCGGTGAGGAAGAGGAATTCGCGGGCCTTGAGCAGTTCGCGCGGCACGGGCGCAGTGTACCGTTCACCGGGGCATGCGGGCGGGGTTGGTATAGTCGAAAGCATGGCGGGCATCCGGCGGACGAAAATCGTGGCCACGCTCGGCCCGGCGTCGCTCGCGCGGGAGACGCTGGCGGCGATGGTGCGGGCAGGGATGGACGTGGCCCGGCTCAACACGAGCCACGGGACGCTGGAGGGGCACCGCGAAGCTGTCCGGCTCGTGCGTGAGGTTGCGAAGGCGGAGGGGCGGCCGGTGGCGGTGCTGCTCGACCTCGCGGGGCCGAAGATTCGCACGGGGGAGACGGCGTACGGGCGGGCGCTCGAGCTTCGGCAGGGGGCGCTGGTCCGGGTGACGGCGGAGCCGGTGGCCGGGACGGAGGAGCGGTTCACCATCGGCTACCCGAGGCTGGCGGAGGACGTTGCGCCGGGCGAGCGGATCCTGCTCGACGACGGGCGGGTGGAGCTGCGGGTGGTGCGCCGGGAGGGGAGCGACCTCGTCTGCGAGGTGGTCACGGGTGGGCTGCTCACGGCGCGCAGGGGAGTGCACTTCCCGGAGACGGCGCTGACGGCGCCGGCGCTGACGGACCGGGACCGGGAGGCGCTGGCGATGGCGGTAGCCGAGTGCGTGGACTATGTGGCGTTGAGTTTCGTGCAGGACGCGAGCGACCTCGCGGCGGCGCGGGCAGCTATCACGGCGCTCGGGGGCGACATCCCGGTCGTGGCGAAAATTGAGCGGAAGCAGGCGGTGGCGAACCTCGACGCGATCGTGGCGGAGGCCGACGGGGTGATGGTGGCGCGGGGCGACCTTGGCGTGGAGCTGCCACCGGAGGAGGTGCCGGTCTGGCAGCGGCGGATCATCGCGGCGGCGGCGCGGGAGATGGTGCCGGTGATTACGGCGACGCAAATGCTGGAGTCGATGGTCGATGCACCGCGGCCGACGCGAGCCGAGGCCTCGGACGTGGCGAATGCGGCGTGGGACTACTCGGACGCGGTGATGCTGAGCGGCGAGACGGCGGTGGGAAAGTACCCGGTGGAAGCGGTGGCGATGATGGACCGGATCATCCGGAGGGCGGAAGCGGTGATGGGCCCGGCGCCGGAAGCACGCAGCACCGACGAGCAGGACGACCATTCGTATGTGGTTGCGCTGGCGGCGCGCCGGATTGTGGAGTCGGACCCGAACATGCGGGGCATCGCCTGCTTCACGCGGAGCGGCTATTCGGCGCTCCTGATGAGCAAGGTCCACCCGGATGCGCCGATTTTTGGGGTCACGCACGCGGAGACGGTGTACCGGCGGCTGGCGCTCGCGCGCGGCGTGGTGCCGGTGATGAGTGCCGCGGTGCTGACGACGGATGAGCTGCTGCGGGCGCTCGACCGGGCGCTGCTGGACGGCGGGCACGTGGAGGAGGGCGATGAGGTGGTGGTGGTGGCGAGCCTGCCGGTGCGGGCGCAGGGCACGACGAATTTCCTGAAGCTGCACCGCGTGGGGGATGCCGCGACGTACGACTGGTAAGGGAGGGCGGCGCGCTCAGGCCGCGAGCGAATCGGGGCGGGGCTCTTCGCGGCGGCGGAGGGGACGCGTTTCTTCGAGGTCGCGCAGGACGTCGGTGGCGTAGAGGGCTTCGAGGTCGTACTGGAGGACGCGCGCGGTGATGGGGACGTCGAAGACGTTGTGGCCATCGGAGACTGAGACGGTGCCAGGCACGCGCTTGAGGTAGATGAAGGACTGCTCGAGGGTGCACTCGACGAGCATGACGCAGAACCGTGCGCCGCCGAGGTGGGCGAGGAAGTCGGAGGAGCGAGTCAGCCGCTTGAGGACATCGGCGAGGGCGTTGAGGGCGCGGTTGGCGAAATCCTCGCCGCGGCGCTCGCGGATGTCGTTGATGTTTTCGATGGAGAGCTGGACCAGGACGAAGGGCTGCTGGAGGGCGCGGGCGCGGGGCATTTCCCGGCGGAGCTCGGCGAGGACGTAGTTGCGGTTGGGGAGGTTGTGGAATTCGGAGAGGTAGGCTGCGCCCTGGAGGCGGGCCGCGACGCGGTGCCAGTGCCGCTTCTGGACGACGCGCATGAAGATGGCGTGGGCGAGGAAGAGGCCGAAGAGCGCGGCGAGGCCCACGGTGACGATGAGGTTCGCGGTGGTGGGGTTGTGGAGGTACTGCCCGACCTGGACGGCGAGGACGATGCCCCAGCCGGCGAGGACGGCGAGACGGAGCAGGTGGCGCTGGGGGGCGCCGGGCTCGTCGTCAGGGTTCGCGGGCACCGTCGGGGCGGAATTCATACGCGGTCCTCACGTAATGATTCGACCGGGAAGGCGGGCTTCATCAGGCTGCCGGGGTCTCTTCGGCGGGTTCGGGCTCGCCGTGGTGGGGGCGGTACCAGCGCGGGGCGCGGGAGGTGACGTGGGTGAGGAAGGCGCGGGCCTTTTCTTCGAGGGTGGCGAGACCCCCGTGGACCTTGCCGATGGCGAGGTCGCAGGCCGGGGGCACGGCAGCCGCCGGGCGGCGCTCGGGCTCGAGGGTGTAGTCGAAGCCGGCGGCGAGCCCTTCGCGGTTCGCGATGAGGTTGGCGGCTGCGACGAGGTCGCTCATCGATTCGAGGGCGGCGACGGGCTGGTGGTGGGCCTGGATGGCGGCGACGAGCGGTTCGGGGAACTTCCAGCGGGCGGCAAGGCGGGAGCCGACGAGCTCGTGGCCGAAGCCGAACACGGCGAACTCGGCGTCGCGGTACTTCATGCCCTCGGTCTCGACGAGGTCGATGACTTCGGCGAAGGCGGCGGGCTCGGCGAGCATCATGGCGAGCTTGCCGATGTCGTGGAGGACGCCGGCAGTGAAGGCGTCTTCGGGGCGGGCCGCGCGTGATTCGCGGGCGAGAACCTCGGCGATGATGCCGACTGTGACGCTGTGGGCCCAGAAGAGGTCCTGGTCGAAGCGGGTGCCTTCGACATGCGGGATGCGGAGGGCATCGATGATGGCGGTAGAGATGGCCACGGAGCGGACGGTGCGCATGCCGAGGAGGATGACGGCTTCGCGGACGTTGGAGATGCGGCGGGCGTAGCCGTAGTAGGCGGAGTTGGAGAGCTTGAGGAGGCGGGCGGTGAGGGCCTGGTCGGAGCTGATGACCGTCGCGAGGTCCATGGCGGCGGAGCGTTCGTCTTCGGCGAGCTGGATGGCCTTGGTGGCGACAGCCTTGAGGGGGGCCAGTTCAGTCGTGGACTGGACGATGGTGCGGAGGCGGTTGCGGAAGAAGGGTGATTCCGCGGTGGGGTCGGCGGTCATGCGGCGCTCCTGTGGTGACTGTCGTCGGCGACGACCCGGTTGCGGCCGTTGCGCTTGGCGTCGTAGAGCCGTTCATCGGCCAGGCGCACGGCCTCTTCGAGGTTTTCGGCAGAATCGGGGATAGAGGAGACCCCGGCGCTCACCGTGACGGAGATGGTGAGGGTTTCGTCGATGCGGACGGGGCTGGCCTGGGTGGCCTGGCGGATGCGCTCGGCGAAGCTGGCAGTATCGGCGAGGGTGGCGCCGGGGAGGAAGGCGACGAATTCCTCGCCGCCGAAGCGGGCGACGATGTCGCCGTGGCGGGCCTGCTGGCGGAGGATGGTCCCGAACTTTTCCAGCACGGCGTCGCCGGCGAGATGGCCGTAGGAGTCGTTGACGGCTTTGAAGCGGTCGAGGTCGAAGATGGCGATGCCGAGACGGGCTTCGCCGACGGGGAAGGCGAGGAGGATGTTTTCGGCGGCTTCGAAGGCGGCGGCCCGGTTGAGGAGGCGGGTGAGGGGGTCGTGGCGGGCGAGGTGGTCGAGGCGGGCGACGAGGCTCGTGAGCTGCGCGTTGTTGCGCCGGAGGGCATCCTCGATTTGGCGGACCGCGGAGTGGTCGCGGATGTAGAAGACGGTGGCGAGGGCTTCGCCGGTGCGGTCGGCGACGCGGGCGGCGGAGACGGAGGCGGTGAAGGGTGGTGCGTCCTTGCGGCGGCCGCTGAGCTCGAGCCCGCTGACGAACCCGTGGGTGGCGAGCGTGCGGAGGAGCTGGCGGCGGGCTTCGCGGCCGGGGAAGAGGAAGCCGATGCGGCGGCCGAGCACTTCGATGGGAGCGAAGCCGAAGAGAGCTTCGGATGCGCCCGTATAGAGAGCGATGCGGTCGCCGGGGGAGGTGACGATGACGGCATCGGGGCAGGCCACGAGCAGAAGCTGGAGGAGGTCCGGGTCGGAGAGGACCGCAAGGAAATCCGTCCGGCGGGCGGGCGCGGGGCTGGGGCGTGCCATCGTCGAAGATATCGGCACTTTGGGGGTGATCGTTCAGGCGGGAATGAACGGGAGGGCAGGTGCGGGTATGCTTCGGGTCATGGATTTTCGCGATTCACCGGAAGAGGCGGCGTTCCGGGCCGAGGTGCGGGCCTGGATCGCCGAGAACCTCCCTGAGGCGCTGCGGGGCGACGCCGGCGAGGGTGAATGGGGCCAGCTTTCGAGCGGACATGAACGCGACAAGGAGGCGCTGGCCGAGTGGCGGCGCCGGCTGCAGTCACGGGGATGGGTGGCGCCCGCGTGGCCGAAGAAGTACGGGGGCGCCGAGCTGCCCGTGATGCAGCAGTTCATCCTGAAGGAGGAGATGGCGCGAGCGCGGGCGCCGCGGTTCGGCGGTGTGGGCATCGGCTGGGTGGCGCCGACGCTGATGCAGTATGGCGAGGAGTGGATGAAGGAGCGGTTCATCGAGCCGATCCTCTCGGGCAAAGAGCGCTGGTGCCAGGGCTTTAGCGAGCCCGGTGCCGGCTCCGACCTCGCCAGCGTGCAAACGCGCGCGGTGCGCGACGGCGACGACTACGTGGTCAACGGGCAAAAGATCTGGACGAGCGGGGCGCACATTGCCGACTGGATGATCCTGCTGGCGCGGACGGACCCTTCGGCACCGAAGCACCGGGGGCTTTCGTACTTTCTCGTCGACATGAAGAGCCCGGGGATTTCGCTTTCGCCGATCATCAACATGGTCGGGAACAGCGGCTTCAACCAGGTATTTTTCGAGAACGTGCGGGTGCCGGCGCGGAACATGGTGGGGGAGGAGAACCGCGGCTGGTATGTGGCGGCAACGACGCTCGATTTCGAGCGGAGCCTCGTAGACCTGTGCGTGGAGTACCGGGCCATCCTCGTGGAGGCGGTGGCCTGCGCGCGGGAGGAGGGGCTGACGAACCTGCGCTGGGCGCGGCATCGGCTGGCGGACCTGTTCATTGAGGTGGAGGTGGCGCGGAACCTGAGCCTGCGGGTGGTTTCGATGCAGGCGCGGGGGACGCAGCCGAACTACGAGGCGAGCATCGTGAAGCTGTACGCGAGCGAGGTGGAGCAGCGGATGGCGGCCGCGCTCTACCGGATGGCGGGGATGCGGGCGCAGGTGACGTCGCGGGGGGGTTCGCGCTGGGAGCTGCTGATGGGGCGGATTGGGCGGTTCCAGCTGCACTCGGTGGCGGCGACGATTGGCGGAGGCACGAGCGAGGTGCAGCGGAACATCATCGCGACCCGCGGGCTCGGGCTGCCGCGGGGATAGGGGGCGAAGATGTGCCGGAGCATCAAGATGCTGCGGGGGCAGGAGCCGCCGGCGACCGATGAGGACGTGCGGGCGGCAGCGCTGCAGTTCGTGCGGAAGGTGAGCGGCTACCGGCAGCCTTCGCGGAAGAACGCTCCGGCGTTTGCAGCAGCGGTAGAGGAGGTGGCCGCGGCAGCGAGGCGGCTGCTTGCGGCCATCGAGGGGCGTGAAGACGGTTCGGGCGGGGCCCGGTAGGCTGGCGGTACACAGTTTGACAGGTGCGGCAGGCCGGCGCGGCCGGCGCCGCGGGAGGAGCATGATCGATGACGGAGCAGCAGGAGCAATCCGGCGGCGAGCCGGGGATTCGCGAGTTTCTCCGGCAGGTGGCGCTGGAGCCGGCGGACTACGACCGGTTCCGGGGGATGCCCGGGCAGGAGGAGGGCCGCCTGTTCGGGGGGCTGGTGCTCGCGCAGGCTATCGTGGCGGCGGGACGGACGGCCGGCTTCGGGGTCATCCATTCGCTGCATGCGTATTTCCTGCGCGCGGGGAAGCCGCAGGACCCAATCGACTACACGGTGGAGCGCATTCGGGAGGGGCGCAACTTCCTCACGCGGCGGGTGACGGCGGTGCAGGCGGGGCACACGATCTTCGAGGCTTCGGTGAGTTTCGTTGCGCCGGAGGAGGGGATTTCGCACCAGGCGCCGATGCCGGCCGCGCCAGACCCTGAGAGCTGCCCGCCGTGGTGGACGACGATTGCGCTGCCGCGGATGGCGGACATCCCGCCGGCGATGGCCGAGCGGATGCGGAGCAGGCTGGGGCGGCCGATCGACCTGCGCTCGGCGGCGGAGCCGACGCGGGCCGATGACGGGACGGGGCGGCTGCCTGCGCGGGCGGTGTGGGGGAGGATGGCGGAGCCGCTGCCGGAGGACCCGGTGCTCCACGCGGCGGCGCTGGCGTATTTCAGCGACAGCGGGCTGGTGGCGACGGTCGCGCACCATTACGGGCTCTGGCGGCCGGGCGGCAGCACGGCGAGCCTCGACCATGCGATGTGGTTCCACCGGCCGCCGCGGTTCGATGACTGGGTGCTCTATGTGAGCGAGAGCCCGGCGGCTCACGCGGCGCGGGCCATCATGCTGGCGGCGATGTACGACCGCTCGGGGACGCGTATCGTGACGGTGGCGCAGGAAGGGCTGTTCCGGGCGCCGCAGGGGTAGGAGGCAGGCGGGTCAGGGGGCAGACCGGCGGTCGGCCGCTCGTTCGAGGGCTTCGAGCCGGGCGGCGAGACTGCGGAGCAGTTCGAGCTGGGTATCGTTGACCTCGTAGAGGTGCGACCAGGCGCGGTGGTCGGCTTCGTCTTTGATGCGGTCGCGCTCGGCGGCACGGTTGGAGGCGGTGAGCATGGTGGGCACGAAGAGCGATTGCATGATGCCGCCGAGGATGAAGAACAGGAAGGAGTAGGGGTAGGGGTCGAAGCCGCGGTTGTGGAGGATGGCGCTCTGCCAGAGCGCCCAGCCGGCGATGAGCGCCCAGAGGAGATGGAAGAAGGCCATGGTGCCGGCGATGGCGACGACGTGGTCGGCGAGCCAGCCGTTGAAGCGGCGGATGGCGCTCTCTTCGCGGCGGACGGCGGCGAGGACGCGCTGGGGATGGACGGGAAGCGCAGCGCCGGCGTGGCGCTCGATGAGCTGCTCGGCGGAGGCGAGGGCTTCGTGCGGGTGCATGGCTGCTCCGTGGCGGAATGGTTGGCCGGATGATACGCCGGGGTCCGCGATGCGCCGGTGCTTGACGCGGCAATTCCCCGGGCGTAAGCAATTGGCACCACAGCGGCGGGCCGGGCCCGCCGGGGAGGGGCTCGATGAAGTTCCACTGGTTCCACCTGATGCCCTATCCATACCTGCCGGACGACTTCAAGGAGCGGTACCGGAGCGTGTGGGTCGATGTGCCGTACGAGCTGTTCGACCCGGTGAAGGGCCACCACGTGTACAACGAGTACCTCGACGAGCTGGAGTACGCGGAGCAGTGCGGCTTCGATGGGATTTGCTGCAACGAGCACCACTCGAACGCGTACGGCCTGATGCCGAGCCCGAACCTGATCGCGGCGGCGCTGGCTCGGCGGACGTCGCGAGCGGGGCTCGTGGTGCTGGGGAATTCGATTGCGCTCTACAATCCGCCGCTCCGGGTGGCGGAGGAGTTTGCGATGCTCGACTGCATCTCGGGCGGGCGGCTGGTGGCGGGATTCCCGGTGGGGACGAGCATGGATACGAACTTTGCCTACGGCTTTACGCCGGCGACGCTGCGGGAGCGGTACTACGAGAACCACGATTTCATTCTCGAGGCGTGGACGAACCACGGGACGTTCCACTTCAACGGGAAGTACAACCAGGTGCGGTATGTGAACCCCTGGCCGCGGCCGCTGCAGCAGCCCCATCCGCCCATCTGGATCCCGGGCGGGGGCTCGCTGGAGACGTGGGACTGGACGACGGAGAAGGACTACGTCTACTGCTACCTTTCGTACTTTGGCTACCTGCGGGGCAAGGGGGTGATGGACCAGTACTGGGCGCGCGTGGAGGAGCTGGGAGCGGAGTTCAACCCCTACCGGGCGGGGTTCCTGCAGCTGGTTTGCGTGGCGGAGAGCGATGCGGAGGCGGAGCGGCTCTACGCCGAGCACGTGGACTACTTCTACAACCGGTGCCTGCACGTGTACGGGGGATTTGCGGATGCGCCGGGCTACCGGACGCTGCGGACGGTGAAGGCTGGGATCACGGCGCAGGTGGGGGCGCAGGCGAGCGCGCAGCGCTCGGGGCTGAAATGGGCGGACTTCGTGAAGCAGGGGTATGTGGTGGCGGGGAGTCCGGAGAGCGTGGCGCAGCAGATGGAGGAAGTCGTCCGCGGGCTGCGGGTAGGGCACCTGATGTGCCTGATGCAGATTGGCAACATGCCGCGGGAGAAGGTGATGTACAACACGAAGCTCTTCGCGGAGAAGGTGATGCCGAAGCTGCGGCACATTTGGAGCGAGTACGAGGACCGCTGGTGGATCCGGCCGCTGCCGGAGGCGGAGCGGGCGAAGCCGGCGGAGTGGCGGGCGGCAGTGACGGTGTAGCGGCTGCCGGCGCTGTAGGGAGAAAAAGGGCGAGGCCGCCCGTTGCGGGGCGGCCTCGCGGTGTATTGCCGGGCGGCGGGGTCAGTCGTCGTTCATGCCGCCGCCGAAGTCGCGGCGCGGGGGCGGCGGGGCATCGCCGGAGGGTGTGCGGCGGACCCAGCCGCGGGTCGCGACGCCGGCCGGGCCGGCGGGGGCGGGCGCGGGCCGGGACTGCTGGGGCTGGCCGCCGCGCTGGGGCTGCTGGGGGCTGCCGCCGGGCCGACCGCCGCGGTCGCGGTCGGAGGGGCGGGACGGCCCGGAGGAGCCGCCGGGGCCGCCGCCGCGCGGGCCGCGGTCGCGGCTTGATTCGCGGGCGCTCGCGGCTGCCTGCTCAGGAGTTTCGCCGAGGAGCACGGCGCGGCGGCTGAGGTTGATGCGGCCGAGGTTGTCGATTTCGGAGACCATGACGGTCACTTCGTCGCCGACTTTGACTTCGTCTTCGACGCTGCGGACGTGGTCGGCGCCGAGCTGGGAGATGTGGACGAGGCCTTCCTTGCCGGGGAGGATTTCGACGAAGGCGCCGAAATTGAGGAGGCGGGTGACCTTGCCGGTGTAGACCTCGCCGACCTGCACTTCCTTGGTGAGGCCTTCGATCATGCGGATGGCCTTGCGGGCGACCTCTTCATTGGGGGAGCCGACGATGACGGTGCCGTCTTCCTGGATGTCGATGGTGGCGCCGCCGGATTCGTCCTGGATGCGGCGGACGGTCTTGCCGCCGGGCCCGATGAGGGTGCCGATCATGTCCTGCGGGATGATGATCTTGTACATCTTGGGCGCGTAGGGGCTCATCTCGGGCCGGGGCTCGGGGATGACCTCGAGCATGCGCTGGAGGATGTACTCGCGGGCTTCGCGGGCCTGCTGGAGGGCGGTGGCGAGGAGTTCGCGGGAGACGCCGGCAATTTTGATGTCCATCTGGAGGGCGGTGATGCCCTGTGCAGTACCTGCGACCTTGAAGTCCATGTCGCCCATGAAGTCTTCCTGGCCGGCGATGTCGGTCAGGACGCGGTAGTTGCCGTCGTCGCCCATGATGAGGCCCATGGCGATGCCGGCGACGGGTGCGGAGATGGGGACGCCGGCGTCCATGAGGGCGAGGGTGCTGCCGCAGACGGAGGCCATGGAGGTGGAACCGTTGGAAGACATCACCTCGGAGACGAGGCGGAGGGCGTAGGGGAACTCTTCTTCGGAGGGGATGACGGGTTCGAGGGCGCGTTCGGCGAGCGCGCCGTGACCGATTTCGCGGCGGCCGGCGCCGCGGAGGGGCCGTACTTCGCCGACGGAGTAGGGCGGGAAGTTGTAATGGTGCATGTACCGCTTGTACTCGTCGGGCGAGAGGGTATCGAGCTTCTGGACCATGCTGAGCCCGCCGAGCGTGGCGATGGTGAGGACCTGGGTCTGGCCGCGCTGGAAGAGGCCGGAGCCGTGGGTGCGGGGAAGGACGCCGACGTGGATATCGAGGGGGCGGATGTCTTTGACGCCGCGGCCGTCGGCGCGGATGCCCTGCTCGAGAATCTGCTTGCGCATCGCCTTCTTGATGATGTTCCAGAGGGCATCGGCGATGTCGGCGGAGGAGAAGCGGTCGCCGAACCGTTCCTGGAGCTCCTGGCGGACGGCTTTGTTAGCGTCGGAGCGCTCGGAGGCGGCGGTTGCAACCAGCTCGGGGATGCGGTCTTTGAGGTATTCGGAGATGGCGGCGATGGCTTCTTCGTTTTCCTTCGCCGGGGTGTAGGGCTTTTTCACGGGGGCGGCGTCGGCCGCGATCTGCTCCTGGAGGGCGATGATTTTGCGGTTCGCCTCCATGGCGACTTCGATGGCTTCGAGGACGACGTCTTCGGAGACCTGCTTGGCGCCGGCTTCGACCATGACGACGGCGTCTTTGGTGCCGGCCACGACGATATCGAGGTCGCCGCGTTCGGCTTCATCGAAGGTGGGGTTGACGATGTACTGGCCATCGAGGCGGGTGACGCGGACGGAGGAGACGGGGCCGTTGAAGGGGATGTCGCTGATGCCGAGTGCGGCCGAGGCGCCGATGGTGATGAGGGTATCGGGCTGGTGCTCGCGGTCTGCGGAGAGGGTGGTGGCGATGACCTGGACTTCGTTGCGGAAGCCCTTCGGGAAGAGGGGGCGCAGGGGCCGGTCGGTGAGGCGCATGGCGAGGATGGCCTCGTTGGAGGCGCGGCCTTCGCGGCGGGGGAAGCCGCCGGGGATCTTGCCGACGGCGTAGAGGCGTTCTTCGTAGTCGACGGTGAGGGGGAAGAAGTCGATCCCCTCGCGGGCGTCGGCCATGCAGACGGTGACGAGGACGACGGTGTCCCCGAGGCGGACGGTGACGGCGCCGTTGGCCTGCTGGGCGAGGATGCCGTGCTGGATGGTGAGGGTTTTGCCCCCGATTTCAATCTCGTAGGTGCGCGGGTCGTTCATGGTGGTCAAGTTCTGTGCTTCTTCTCAACTGCTGAAGTGGCCGTGGGGGGAAGGGCCACGGTGCCCGTTTCGCGGTGGCTCCGCGATGGCGGGACGCAGGTGAGGAAGGCGGAGGCGGGGCGGTTGCAGACCCCGCAGGAAGCGAAAAGCCTCCGCTATTTGCGGAGGCCGAGGCGGGCGATCAGTTCGCGGTAGCGGTTGACGTCGCGGCTGTTGAGGTAACGGAGCTGCCGGCGACGCTGTCCGACGAGCTTGAGGAGCCCGCGACGGGTGTGGTAGTCGTGCTTGTGGACCTTGAGATGCTCGGTCAGATACTTGATGCGCTCGGTCAGGATCGCGACCTGCACCTCGGGGGACCCGGTGTCCGTGGGGTGGGTGCCGAACTCACGAATGAGGTCGGTCTTGCGCTCTTTCGTCAGCAACCTTGTTCTCTGTCTTCCTTTTCCTGTCGTCTCTACGCCTTCACGCTAGCATATGGGCGTGGTTAGCGGCAATCGGGGAACCGGCGAAGGGGTGCTGGTGCTGCTTTCGGGGCTGCCGGGTACGGGCAAGACGACGCTGGCGCGGCGGCTTGCTGAGCGGCTCGGCGCGGTCCACGTGGAGAGCGATGCCGTGCGGCGGGAGCTGTTCCCGGAGCCGGCGTATACGCCGGAGGAGCACGGGGCGGTGTTCGCGCGGGTGGAGTCGCTGGCGGCGGAGGCGCTGGCGGCGGGGCGGGTGGTGGTGGTCGATGCGACGAACCTGACGCGGCGCGACCGGCGGCGGTTCGAGCGGCTGGGGGAGCGCGCCGGCGGGGTGGTGGCAGTGCGGGTAACGGCGCCGGATGGGACGGTCCGGGATCGGCTCGCCCGCCCGCGGGAGGGTTTTTCGCAGGCGGGCGTGGAGGTGTACGAGCGGATGCTGCCGCGGGCCGAGGGGATGGCGGGGCCGGTGGTGGTGGTGGATACGCGGTTCGATACGGGGCCGAGCGAGGCGCTCATCGAGCGGCTGGTGGGGCGGCTGCAGTGAGGGAGCGGAGCCGGCCGGTGCTGGTGATGCGGGCGTGGCCGCGGGAGGAGTACCTGGAGTCGTTTTTCCGCTGGGCGCGGGAGGTGCACGCGCGCGATACGCGGGCGGTGCCGGGGGTGGTGCGGGTGGAAGTAGGCCGTGCGCCGGGCGGCGTGGTGCTGGTGGGATACGTCTTCGATGACGCGGAGGCGGTGCCGGTGGCGCTGCAAAGCGCGGAGGCGGCGTACGCGCGGGGGACGCTGACGCAATGGGCGGGGCGGGTGAACGAGGTGCGGTTCGAGATGCTCGCGCCGGTGGTGCCGCTCCAGGCGTTCGCATCGGTCAACTGAGCCGGGAGCACCGACCCGGGGGCGGCGGGGGACAGCGCGGCCCGCGGGGTGCCGCGGGCCGCGCCGGGAGCTCGCCCGGGGTGCTACTGGAGCTTGATCTGGATGGACTTGGTCTCGAGGTACTCTTCGAGGCCGAGGTCGCCGAGCTCGCGGCCGAGGCCGCTCTGCTTGTAGCCGCCGTAGGGCATGTTGTAGAGGCCGGTGCCGTGGTACGCGTTGACCCAGACGGTGCCGGCGCGGAGGCCTTTGGCGACTTTCAGGGCGACGTTGATGTCCTTGGTCCAGACTGCGGCTGCGAGGCCGTACATGGTGTCGTTGGCGGTGCGGATGACGTCGTCGACGTCGTCGAAGGAAAGGACGGAGAGGACGGGGCCAAAGATCTCTTCGCGGGCGATGGTGGCCTGGTTGGAGACTTCGTCGAAGATGGTGGGTTTGACGAAGAGGCCCTTTTCGAGGCCGGGTTCGGTGGCGCGGGAGCCGCCGGTGAGGAGCTTGGCCTCCTGCTTGCCGCGTTCGAGGTAGCCTCTCGATCTTGGCGAGCTGGCTTTCGTTGATGACGGGACCCATGGTGGTGGCGGGATCGAAGGGGTCGCCGAGCTTGAGGGTCTGGCTGAGGGCGGTGAGCTTCGCCGACGAATTCGTCTTTGATCGGCTTGGAGACGAGGAGGCGGGAGCCGGCCTGGCAGACCTGGCCGCTGTTGAGGTAGATGCCGAAGAAGGCGCCGGCGACGGCGGCATCGACGGCGGCATCGGGGAAGACGATGTTGGGGGATTTTCCGCCGAGTTCGAGCGAGACCTTTTTGACGTTGTTGGCGGCGGCGCGCATGACGGCCTTGCCGCTGGCGGTGGAGCCGGTGAAGGCGACCTTGTCGACGAGCTCGGAGGCGGCGATGTGCTGGCCGACGAGGGCGCCGTTATCGGTCTCGCTGGTGACGACGTTGAAAACGCCCCTGGGGAGGCCGGCCTCGGCGAGCAGCCCGGCGAGCATGAGGGTGGAGCCGGGGGTGTAGTGGGAGGGCTTGGCGACCATGGTGCAGCCGGCGGCGATGGCCGGGCCGATCTTCCAGGAGATGAGGAGCAGCGGGAAGTTCCACGGGGTGATGATGCCGACGACGCCGACCGGCTCATGGACGACGATGCCGACGGCATCGGGGATTTGCTGGGTGAAGGATTCGCCCTTGAGGTTGAGCGCCTTGGCAGCGAACAGCTGGAAGACGTCGACGGTCGCCATTACCTCGGCGAGAGCCATGGTCTTGGGCTTGCCGACCTCGGCGGCGATGCAGGTGGCGAAGGCGTCGGCGCGCTCGGCGAGGAGGTCGGCGGCTTTGCGGAGGATGCGGGCGCGGTCGGCGGCGGGGGAGGTGGGCCAGCTGGTTTCATCGAAGGCGCGGCGTGCGGCGAGGATGGCGCGCTGGGCATCTTCGATGCCGCCGTTGGGGTAGACGCCGACGACGGAGCCGTCGTAGGGGCTGGTGCGGGTGAAGGTCGCGCCGCTGACGGCATCGAGCCATTCGCCATCGATGAACTGCTTGTAGGTTGCGATGCCGGGGCGTTCGGCGATGGACGTCATGGTAGGGGCTCCGGGGCAATGTGTTGCGGGGAGCATATCGGGAGGAGTGGGGGAATGCCAGCGAGAGGCTATGCGACGATGATGGCCGCCAACGGCAGCAGCGCCAGGACGGCGGCGCGGACGATGGTCCTGGTTCCGATCGGCCCTGACGTCTTCCCAAAGCAGCCACATGAGGGGTTGACACTTCGCCTCAGAATCACGGCCTGACCTGCCGCAAGCAGCAGGAATAGCAGGGCGAGCAGTACGGCAGCCCCGATTGGGCGCCCGACCAACGCGAGGCCGAGCGCCGCCAATCCAACCGCGACCTCGCAGGCGGGGATACCGTTGACGAGGAGGCCTATGCCTCTCCCGCGCACGAGGCCCCAGGAGACAACGGCCGAGGCGAATTCCTGCCGGTAGCGAAGCTTGATGACGCCTGCGATGACGGCGAGGGATGCCGGGATGCCAATGGCCAGCAACTGGATGCTCTGAACTATCACCGCCTCTCTATCCCACGTTAGTGCCCAATCTCAGCCGGCATGTACGTGATTGCGTCTCCGCTGGCCGTCCAGAACCAAACCAGCCCCGCCGGCGACAAACGGCAGCCGTAGTACACGCCCGCAATCCCGCTCTCGTTGACCGCAATCGCGCGGCCAGCGCCTGACTCGACCTCGTAGATGAGGTAGTAACGCCGTTCGGGCGGCCCGTAATCCCACCCCCAGACCACGGCGTACAACTCGGCGCCTTCGTCGCGCAGGCGAATGATGCTATCCACCACGCCCGGGCCGGCCGGGGCGTTAACACCCTCGCAATCGCCGATTGTGATGTACTGCCCGACAAGCGTTCCGGGGCTCGCTCCGGGTGGACAGGTCGGGTATGCCCCAATACCAATTCCCGGCCCCGGGGTCTGGCCGCATGCTTCCGGCCTACCGCCGAGCAATTGGAGCAGCCTGTCGGCGTCGCGATCGCGGACCGCATCGGCGACCTCTTTGACGATACCTGGCAGCGGCGGGCGAGATGGGTCCGGCGTGGCCGAGGGCGTCGCTGAAGGCGCGGGCGTGGCTTGCGTGGCGATGGCTGTGGCGGAAACAGCCGGGGCTTCTGCCTGGTCTTCGCCTGAACAGGCAACGGCCAGCCAGGGCAAGACACTTAGTAGAAGTACCTGAAGACCCACGAGAGGCCGCGGAGCATCGTATCGCCGCATGATATACTCCCATTCACGACAGAGTTACCGCAACGCTCCCAATGGACGTGTGGCCCTGTATAGCATTGCCCACACGAACCAGGTGCCACGGAGCCTATTACCTTGTAAGCGCGCCCTGTTCCAGGTTCAATGGATGTATTGTAGTAGCCGCTTGGAAGGCCATTATTCACGTGGGCAAATGTGACAGCCCCTAGAAGTTTACCGCTCCCATTCAGTCCAGAGTACATGTAGACGTTCATGACCCTCGTGTACGGAAGCGAGCTGCACCCCGAGGCGGCCGAACAGGAGTTGTTGGCCAGCCCAACCCAGATCGAAGCGACAATTGGGTCAGCAGTAAATACGATGTCGGGGGTTGCCGTACCAGTATTGATATCTTGTGGCTCACTGCAAGATACTGACGGATGGCAGCACGAACCGCATGACAACTGGTCGCAGTACTTTCCTGTCGCCGCTATCTGACGATCGGTCCGGCAGACGACTGGGTTTGGTGCGCAAGTGACCGGACCGGTCCAGCAGGAAACTACTGTGCCGGTTACCGGGGCATACACGTAAAAGCTAGGCATGACACATTCTCCTTTCTTATCGAACGTTCGTTGCGTTACGCCTGCTCGAGTTCGAATGGAAATCGCTCCGCCTGGAAAGCGGGGGCGCGCATCGTCGCAATCATTCTGTACAAGCCTTCGTCGGACGCCCAAATTGCCACGATTTCGTGAAGGGCAGTCCAATATATTCCCGGGACGGGCGTCGCTGCGGTCTTTACCGGGAAAACTGGTCGCTCCGGGGTGCCCGCAACGGGGACGGGGTATGGCCGAATGTAGTGCGGCTGAGCGGTGATGACTACCGACGCGAACGGCCCGTCTTTGACCTCCGTGATCGTGGCCACCTCGAATACCCGGGAGCCAGAAAACGTGGCTCGGATCGATGAGACTGGTTGCCCTTTAACCTTCCAGAGGGGGACACCCAGGGCTCGCGCTTCAGCGCCAGATAGCGAGCGCGTAATTCCGGTCGGTTCGGGCCCATCCCCGATCTTCTCCAGTATCGGCGGAGCGAGCACCGGCACTTTCTCCGGCGCCGGGCGAGCCGCGCCGGGTGCGAGAAGCAGCAGCCCGTTGTAAATTTCTCCCGCATCCGAGCCGCGCCCATCAGCGGCACGGGCAATGTCACGCCTTCGAAGCCCGAGCGGGTCAACGACGGCGCCGAACGCCGCCATGCCGCCTGCCGCCAGCTTTCGTAGCACCTGCCGCCGGCTTGTTTCGCGAAAGAGCATCCTCGCCTCCAGCGTCCAATCTCTGGTCTGCCGCAAGAGTGTGCTGCCCGGCTACGCGCCTGTCTGAGAAAAAGTCTTACAGCACGCGATTCTTGCTTATGAGATGGAACGCGGGGGCGCAGCAGCACGTGGCATGCAGCTCCGCCCACGTACGAAGGAAGTCCCGGGTTGGCTCGAATCCGACCGGGTCCAGGACGTGGCAGGCAAGCTCTCGTATGTGCCGGTAGACCGACTTCGAACTTCGGCCGCTGGCCGCGGCGATGTCCTGCGGCGTCCAGCCCACGCAGATGGCTGCTATCAGGCGCTGCTGGTAGTCGGTGAGGTCACGGGCGTGGCGTCCACCTAGCAGGCGGAGCACTTCTCGCGGCTGATACACGATCCACTCCTGCCCCCCCCGGCTCAAGGGTCCGCAACTGGGGCATTTGGTCGCCTATAGCACAAGCAATAATGAAGAATCAAGGCCCAGTGCATCACCCAGTTCGCCGGTTGGCAAACGGGCGGCAAAACATCAGCTTCCAGCACGGAGCCGGCTCGCGGCGAAAGCGGACAGGCTTTACTCCACCGGTTCGAGGGCGAGAAGGCGGGCGGTGAGGGCCCCCCGGATGGCGGGCCACCAGCGTTCGATGAGGAGGGCGATGCCGAAGCCGGCGAAGCTGACGATGCCGCCGAGAACGGCATCGAGGATGAAGTGGTTCCCGGTCATGACAACGGCGAAGAACATGGCGACGGGCCAGGCGATGCCGAAGGCAACGGCGGCGGGGTTTCGCCCGACCCACGCGACGACGGCGCCGAGGAGGAGCGCCCAGCCGAAATGGAGGCTGGGCACGGCGGCAAAGGGATTGACGAAGGCCTCGGTCTCCTGGGCGTTGTAGCCGAAGCGGTCGAAGGCGGCCATGGTATCGATGAACCCGGAGAAGGGCACGAGGCGCGGAGGGGCGACCGGGAAAAGCCAGTAGATGACGACGCCGATGGCGCCGGAGGCGAGGAAGGCGTTGCGGGTGCGGTAATACGCGCGGCGGTGGAAGACGAAGAGCCAAACGGCGAGGAGGGCGACGAGGGGCATGTGGCCCCAGAAGTAGATCCAGTTCATCGCCTTGATGGCCCAGTAGGAATCGAGAATCCAGGCCTGCATGCGGAGCTCCCAGTAGATGTGGAGCTGCTGTTCGAGCTCGATGAGGTTGAAGGCGCGGACCATCGCTTCGCCGGCGCGGCCGACGACCATGCTGCGGACGGTGAAGTAGATGAGGAACGCGACGACCACGACAGCGGCTTCGAAGATGCCGTAGCGGCGGATGGCGCTCCAGAGGCGGGCCGCGCGGTCGAGGTGGCGGTGAGCGGAGCGTTGGCATGGGAACGCGCTCCGGTGGCCGCCGGGGCAGTCGGCGGGGATAATGCCACTTTCAAAGTAGCACGCCGGCACGAGGCCGGCCTGTGCGACGGGAGAGTACAGCGTGAAGGTTCGGGTCGAGCACGGAGACATCACCCGGGTGGCGGCGGACGCGGTGGTGGTGAATCTGTTCGAGGGCGTGACCATGCCCGGCGGCGGCACCGGCGCGGTGGACGAAGCGCTCGACGGGGCGATCAGCGCGGTGATCGCCGCGGGCGACCTGCGGGGGAAGGCGGGTGAGCTGGTGACGATCCCCACCTTCGGGAAGATCCGGGCGCCGCGGGTCCTCGTCGCGGGGCTGGGCGACCGCGTCGGAGTTCGACATCGACGCGGTGCGGAATCTCTCGGCGAACGTGGTCCGGGCGCTCCGCCGGCCGGGCATCCGCCGGGTGGCGACGATTGCGCACGGGGCGGGCATCGCCGGCCTCGATGCAGAGGCATGCGCGCAGGCAATCGCAGAGGGGTCGATCCTCGGGAATTACCGGTTCGTGAAGCACAAGTCGAATCCGGGCGACGAGCGGGCGGAGATCGAGGAGCTCGTCATCGTCGAGTTCGACCCGGTGAAGCTGGCGCCTATGGAGCGGGCGGTGGAGCGGGGCAGCATCCTCGCCGAGGCGACGAACATCGCGCGGGACTGGGCGAACGAGCCTTCGAACCACCTGACACCGACGATGCTGGCGGAACGCGCGGCGGCGCTGGCGCGGGATGCCGGGCTCGAGATCGAGGTGCTCGAGCGGGAGGACATGGAGCGGAAAGGGATGGGGTCGCTGCTGTCGGTGGCGCGCGGGAGTGCGGAGCCGCCGAAGCTCATCCGGCTGGGATACCGGGGCCGGGGGGGCGAAGGCTGGGACCTCGCGCTGGTCGGCAAGGGGATCACGTTCGATACGGGCGGGATCAGCATCAAGCCGGCAGCGAACATGGAGGCGATGAAGGCCGACATGACGGGCGCGGCGAATGTGCTGGCGGCGGCGTGGGCGCTGGCGAAGCTCGGGGCGAAGCTGAATGTGCTCGCCATCGCCCCGTGTACGGAGAACATGCCCTCGGGGACGGCGACGAAGCCGGGCGACGTGGTGCGGGCGATGAATGGGCGGACGATCGAGGTCATCAATACCGACGCCGAGGGTCGGCTGGTGCTGGCGGACGCCATCTGCTGGGCGAACGAGCTGGGCGCGAAGCGGATCGTGGACGTGGCAACGCTCACGGGGGCGGTGACGACGGCGCTCGGCGACGTGTGCTACGCACTGATGACGAACGACGATGCGTTCGCGCGGGAAGTGGAACGGGCGGCGGCGGCCGCAGGCGAGAAGACGTGGCGGCTGCCGATGTGGAAGGAGTACGACGAATACATCAAGAGCGATGTGGCCGACTGCCGGAACGTCGGGGCGGGGAACCGCGGTGCGGGGACAATCGTCGGCGCGAAGTTCCTCGAGCCGTTTGCGGGGAAGACGCCATGGGTGCACCTGGACATCGCCGGCGTGGACAACATGCCCTCGGACCGGGGATGGGTGACGAAGGGCGCAAGCGGCTACAGCGTCCGGGCGCTGATCAACCTCGGGCTGGCGCTGGGGCGGTAGGCCGGCAGGTCGGCGCCCGGGTGGGGGCGGCCGACACGCCGCGTCGATAGGCCGCGGGGGTCAGGCGGGCGCGCGGAGCTGTCGGAGGCGCGGGGCGAGGCTCTTCGGCGGAGTCTGCGCCGCGGGCTGGGGCAGCACGGTGAGGTCGAGCTTCACGAAGGCGCAATCGCCTTCGACCGAGACCTGGGGCCGGAAGGGCGAGTTGCGGAAGACGGTGAGCATGGGGGTGTTTTCGTAGAGGACGGCGGCGGTGAAGCGGTCGATGCCCTGCTCGCGGGCGTGCTCGGCGAGGCGCTCAAGGAGGGCGGGGCCGATGCCGCGGCCCTGGAGGGCATCTTCGACGATGAAGGCGACCTCGGCGGAGTTGGGGGCATCGCGTTCGTAGCGGCCGATCCCGTGGATGGTGTCGCTCTCGAGCGGGCTTGCGACGAAGGCGGCGCGGTCGCGGAAGTCGACCGTGCAGAGGCGAACGGCAACCTCGTTGGTGAGGCGGCGGCGGGGGGTGAAGTAGCGCATGCGGAGCGATTCCCGCGAGAGCCGCTCGTGGAAGTCGAAGAGGTTGGGCACGTCGTCGGGGCGGATGGGGCGGAGCCGCATCGCCTCCCCGGTGCGGGTGGTGAAGCGCCGCTCAGCTGGATACGTGACGTCCATGGCGTCAGTATGACAGAGGGCGGGCGCTCATTCGGTTATCGGCGGGTGCAGATTGCGGCTTCCGATGGGCGGGCGCGGGTGCGTCTATCGATTGCGGCCGCTCAGTCGGCGCCGGAGGGTGACCGGGCCGGGGGTGCGGAGGGTGCGGCGGCTTCGGCGGCCCGGGCGGGTGCCGGCCGGGCGAAGAGGACGGCAACGGCGGCGATGTAGGTGAGGATAGCGGTAATGGTGAATGGAACGGTGTAGCCGTCGGTGGCGTCGTGGATGATGCCGACGCCGATGGGACCGAGGCCGCTGCCGACCTGCCCGGCGAGGGAGATGAGGCCAAAGATGGAGCCGAAGGAGACCATGCCGAAGATTTCGCCGACGAGGAGCGATTGCATCATGTAGATGTTGCCGATGGTGAGGCCGAAGACGAGGGTGAGGGCCCAGGTGGCGGCGACGCTGTCGGTATGGATGATGAGCATGATGGCGGTGGCCTGGACGACGAAGAGGATGACGGTGAGGAGGCGGCGGTCGACGTTGTCGGCGAAGATGCCGACGGCGAGGCGGGCGACGATGGAGCCGAAGGCGGTGACGGAGATGGTGAAGGCTGCCGCGCTGCGGGAGCCGAGGCGGTCTTCGAGGAAGGTGACCTGGTGAACGACGTAGCCGGTCTGGGCGATGAGGACGAGAAGGAAGGCGATGAGGATGCCCCAGAAGCCGATCGTGCGCATGGCCTCAGCGCGGGTCCAGGGGCGGAGCTGCGCGGCGAGCGCGGCCTGGCGGGCGGCAGGGGGCTCCCGGTCGGCGGTATCGCCGTCGGGGAGCATGCCGACCTCCATAGGGTCGAAGACGATGACGCCGAGGATGACGGGGATGGAGGTGATGATGACGAGGGCGCCGAGGACGGGGGTGGCGAGCTCGAGCCCGCCGGCATCGATGAGGCGGCTGGCGACGGGCGCGAGGATGACGCCGCCGAGGGAGACGCCGGTAAACGAGATGCTCATGGCGAGCGCGCGCCGCCGCACGAACCAGCGCGTGAGGATGGCATTGACGGCGATGTTGCTCGACATGCCGAAGGCGACGGCGAACACGAAATAGACGAGGTAGAGCTGCCAGAGCTCGTTGACGAGGCCGATGAGGGCAGCGCTGATGCCGTTGATGACGCTGCCGATGAGCATGAACCGGAGGGGGCCGTAGCGGTCGACGTAGGGCCCGACGATGGCGGCGGTGAGGCCGGAGACGCAGAAGTAGATGGCCGGGGCCCAGGAGACCTGGGCGGTGGACCAGCCGTGGGCGTCTTTGAGCGGCTTGAGGAAGATGGGCAGGCCGTAATAGCCGACCCCCACGCCCACCATCATGAGGGCGGCGCAGGCGATGGCGACGTACCAGCCGTAGAACCAGGTGCGCGGCAGGATACGCGCGGCGGGCGGGAGAGGCCGCTGGCGGGCTGGCGCTGTCATTCGCTGTACTTTAACGAATTTGCAGGGCCGCTGTGCGGCCGGTCAGCGGCCGTGGAAAACAGGTTCCCGCTTTTCGACGAAGGCGCGGGCGGCGTTCCGGTGGTCTTCGGTCTGGCCGCTGGCGACCATGTTTTCGGCTTCGCGGGTGAGGGTATCGGCGAAGGTGTTGGTTTCGCCGAAGACGAAGTTATCCTTCATCCGCCCGTAGGCGAGGGTGGGGCCGCTGGCGAGGCGCTTCGCGAGGGCCATGGTCTCGGCCCAGAACTGGTCGTGTGGGACGACTTTGGAGACGATGCCGAGCTCGAGGGCGCGGCCAGCGTCGATGATGTCGGAAAGGAAGTAGAGCTCGCGGGCGCGCATCGGACCGACGAGGCGCTGGAGGAGCCAGGTTCCGCCGAAGTCGCCGCTGAAGCCGACTTTTGCGAAGGCCGTGGTGAAGCGGGCCTGGTCGCTGGCGATGCGGAGGTCTGCAGCAAGGGCAACGCTGAGGCCGGCGCCGGCCGCGACGCCGTTGACGGCCGCGATGGTTGGCTTGGGCATCTCGTGCAGGAGGCGGGAGACCTCTTCCTGCTGGCGGAGCACGTCGACGCGGGAGACGAGGCCGCCGCCTGAGCCGGAACCGGTGCGTTCGTTGGACTCGGCCATGGCTTTGACGTCGCCGCCGGCGCAGAACGCGCGGCCCGCGCCGGTGATGACGACGCAGCGGACGGCGGGGTCGGCGGCGGCAGCTGCGGCGGTTTCGGCGAGGGCATCGAGCATGGCGGGGTTCATGGCGTTGAGCGATTCGGGGCGGTTCATGGTGATGACGAGGATCGCGTCTTCGCGCGTGGTGAGGACGACGTCGGACATGGCGAAGGCTCCTGGGTGGGGGTGGGGGTGATTGTACGGGATGAGGGAGGCGGCAGGGGCAGGTTGTTCATTGGGGGGGATGTCGATAGGGTATGGGGGACAGTCGAAGAGCCTGAGACCGCAGGTCCCGATGCGACGCGTCCCCGGTGAGGGGGCGTGGGGAGAATGCCGAGAGGCGCCTGCCGAGGCGGAGAAATCGATGGCTGCCGGGTTCTGCCCGGCGGCGGTTGGTGTCCCTGCCCGGCGGCAGGGATTTTTGCTTTTCGGGAGTGCGGTCGGCGGGCGGGGCCCACGGCGGGCGGGAGCCCGCCACCAGGTACACGAGAAAGGAGGGGCGTATGCCGACTCCACGGAAGGTCGCGATGCTGGCCGAGGTGAAAGACCGCATGGAGCGGGCCTCGGTGGCGGTGAGCGCGGACTATCGTGGGCTGACGGTTGCGCAAATCACGGAGCTGCGGCGGGCGCTTCGCCCGACGGGCGCAGAAGTGAAGGTCGTGAAGAACACGCTGGCGGCGATGGCGGCGAAGGAAGCTGGCCGGGCCGAGATGGCGGAGATCGTGAAGGGGCCGACGGCGATTGTCTTCGGCTTCGAGGACCCGATCGGGCCGGTGAAGGTGCTCACGGAGCACCTGCGCAGCAAGCGCCTGAACATCGAGGTGTACGGGGGCTGGCTGGAAGGCCGGGTCCTGAACCGGGCCGAGGTAGAAAGCCTTGCCACGATGCCGCCGAAAGAGCAGCTCATCGCCGACGTGGTGAGCAAGCTGCAGTCGCCGCTGTACCAGTTCTCGGGGCTGCTGCAATCGACGATTCGGAATTTCGCCGGGCTCATCGATGCCCGGGCAAAGCAGCTGGAATCGGCCTGAGGCCGCCAGCACCAAACCTACACAACAAGGAACGAGGAAAAGGCGATGGCTTCGAAAGTCGAAGAAGTGCTGGAACTGATCAAGGGGATGACGATCCTCGAGCTGCGTGACCTGAACAAGGCGATCGAGGAGGAGTTCGGCATCACGGCCGCGGCGCCGATGGTGGTTGCCGCGGGCGCTGCACCGGCCGCGGCGGGCGCGGCGCCTGCCGCAGCGGCTGAGGAGGAGAAGTCGGAGTTCAACGTCGTCCTGAAGAGCTTCGGCGACAACAAGATCAACGTCATCAAGGCGATCCGCGAGGTGATCAGCGGTCTCGGCCTCAAGGAGGCGAAGGACCTCGTCGAAGCCGCACCGACGAAGGTGAAGGAAGGCGTCGGCAAGGAAGAGGCCGAACAGATCAAGGCGAAGCTGACGGAAGCCGGCGCGGTCGTCGAGATCGAGTAGGCGCGCCAACCCGGCACCTCGCATCCACGGGCCCGGCCGCACGGCCGGGCCCGTATGCGTGCGGGCGGCGCAGCCTCAGATGGGGTGGTCGTAGGCTTCGGCCTGGTAGTGGATGTCGCGGACGGCGTTGCTGAGGTGGAGGGCCTCCTGCGGGTCGAAGCCGAGGGCGACGAGGGCCTGGCGCATGATTTCGAGTCCGCCTTCGTATTCGGGGACGACCACCTCGTTGGCGCCGAGCTCACGGAGGGGGCGGATTTCGCCGCCGGTGCGGGCGCGGACGAGGATGGGGACGGCGGGGTTGAGGGCGCGGGCGGTGGCCGTGGCGACGAATGCGGTGCTCTCGTCGGGGACGGTGACACAGACGGCGCGGGCGTGTTCGATGGCGCAGCGCTCGAGCACTTCGCGGGTGCCGGCATCGCCCCAGATGGCGGGGATGCCCGCAGCGTTGAGGGCGCGGGCGCGCTCGAGGTCGACCTCGACGACGGCGAACGGGATGCCGAGCTGGGCGAGGGCGTGGCCGGTGAGTTCGCCGACGCGGCCGTAGCCGATGATGACGACGTGCCCGGAGCGCGGAATCTGCGGCTCGGGGATTTCGCCCTGGCGGTCGACGAAGCGCCAGAGGGGACCGAGGCGCCGGAGGATGCCTTCGACCGCATCGAGCGTCGCGAATGCGAAGGGGTTGAGGACGATGGAGATGGCTGCGACGGCGAGGATGATGGCGTAGGTCTCGTCGGACATGAGGCCGTCGCGGACGCCTTCGGAGCCGACGATAAAGGTGAACTCGCCGAGCTGGGCGAGACCGGCGCCGACGACGAGGGCAGTGCGGCCGGGGAAGGGGAAGACGGCGGCGACGAGGAAGGCGATGGCAGCGTTGACGAAGAGGACGGATGCGAGCACGGCGAGGAAGAGGCCCGGGTTTGCCCGGACGACATCCGGGTCGAGGAGCATGCCAACAGAGACGAAGAAGAGGACGGCGAAGGCATCGCGCAGCGGGACGACGTCCGCGGCGACCTGGTGGGAGGTCTCGGTTTCGGAGACGGCGACGCCCGCGATGAAGGCGCCGAGCGCGATGGAAAGCCCGAAGGCTGCGGCGCTGGTGGCGATGCCGAGCGCAGCGGCGACGAAGGCGAGGACGAACAGCTCGCGGCTGCCGGTCCGGGCGACGAGCGAGAGGAGGAGCGGCAGCAAGCGCGCGCCGATGACGAGCATGATTGTGACGAAGACGGCGCCGCGGCCGAGGGCGAACGCGACGTTCTGCCAGAGCGGTCCGTTTTCCCCGTGGCCGAGGGTGGGGAGCATGGCGAGCGTGACGACGGTGATGATGTCCTGGGCGATGAGCCAGCCGATCACGACGCGCGCATGGACGGTGCCCATGAGACCGCGGTCCTCGAGGGTGCGGATGAGGATGATGGTGGAGGCGATGCTGATCGCGAGCCCGAGCACGAGCGCTTCGCGCCACGAGAGCCCGAAGGCGAGGCCGATGCCGGCGCCGACGGCGGTGGCTGCGATGACCTGGATGATGGCGCCGGGAACTGCGATCGTGCGGACGGCGAGGAGGTCGCGCAGGTTGAAGTGGAGGCCGACGCCGAACATGAGGAAGATGACGCCGATGGCGGCGAGCTGCTGGATGGCGGCGGGGTCGGCGCGGTAGCCCGGCGTGACGGGCGAGATCAAGAGCCCGGCGGCAAGGTAGCCGACGACGGGGGAGAGGCGGAGCGCACGCGCAAGAAAGCCCCCGGCCGCGGCGAGGCCGAGGGCTATCGCGATGGCGGTGATGAGCGAAACGTCCTCCACGGGGGAGACGTAGCCTATCAGCCGCGGGACCGCTCCGGCGAGCCGGGCGCGCGCGGCTCAGCGCGAGGGCACGACGACAACCTTGCAGTCTTTGGGGTCGGCGAGGGCGGTGAAGGCGGCGGGCAGGTCGTCGAGGCCGATGATGCGGGTGATCATCGGGGAGGTATCGATGGCGCCGCTGCCGAGCGCCTGGAGCGTCTCGGCGTACTCGGCGGGAGTGTAGCCGAGGACGAACTTGAGCGTGAGCTGCTTGTTGATGCCGACCATGGGCAGGATGCGGTCTTCCTGCATGCAGACGCCGACGACCACCACGCGGCCCATGCGGTCGACCAGGTCCATGGCCTGCTGGAGGGTGCCTTCGACGCCGATGCACTCGAAGACGACGGGCGGCGCGGGGCGGCCGGCCGCCTGCTGGTACGCTTCGAGGATGGGCGCCGTGCGGGGGTCGATGACGAGGTCGGCGCCGAGCCGTTCGGCGAGCGCCCGCCGTTCTGCGGAGAGCTCGGAGACGGCGACGTGCTGGACGCCCTCGTGCTTGAGCCAGAGGAGCGTCATCAGCCCGATGGGCCCTGCGCCCATGACGAGCGCGGTCTCGCCGGGCTGCATCGCGGCTTCCCGGACGGCGTGGAGGCCGACGGCGCAGGGCTCGGTGGTGGCGGCCACCTCGTCGGGGAGGCCGTCGGGGACGCGGAGGAGGAGCGGCGCACTCATGAGGACGTATTCGCCGTAGGCGCCGGGGAACTTGGCGCTGTAGCCGATGGCGGCCATGCCGTTCGGTGCGGCGGGGTCGACCATGACAGGGATGGAAGTCACGCGGGTGCCGGGCTGCCAGGCTTCGGCGCCGGGGCCGGCTTCGACCACCTCGGCGACGAACTCGTGGCCCATGACGATGCCGTTCGTTTCGACCGATTCGTCCCACTGGGTGGAGCCGGAGCGGCGTGCGGCGGCGATCATGTCGTCCAGATATTTGGCGGCGTGGAGGTCGGAGCCGCAGATCCCGCAGGCGAGCACGCGGGCGAGAACCTGGCCGGGGCCGGGGGTGGGGCGTTCGAGCGTTTCGATGGCGAGGGACGTGCCGCGGAGCACCATGGCGCGCATAGAAGGTTTGCCTCATGCGAAGTTTCGCGGGCGGGAATGTACCACAGACGTGTGCAGGGTTGCCCGCGCGAGGGGACGTGGCCGACACTCGAGCCGTGACGAGTGCGCGCGGCGGACGCCGGATGGTGCTTGCGACGAACAACCCGGGGAAGGTGCGCGAATTTCGGCGGCTGGTTGAGCCGGCGGGCTGGGAGGTCGTGACGCCGCGGGAGCTGGGCCTCGCGTTCGAGGTGGACGAGGACGGGGCGAGCTATGCGGAGAATGCGGTGAAGAAGGCCCAGGCGTGCGCCGATGCGGCGGGCATGCTGGCGCTGGCGGACGACTCGGGCATCGAGGTGGATGCGCTGGACGGGGGCCCGGGGATGTATTCGGCGCGCTTCGGCGGGCCGGGGCTCGACGACGCGGGGCGGACGCGGCTGCTGTTGGAGCGGCTCGCGGGGGTGCCGCCGGAGCGGCGCACGGCGCGCTACCGGGCCGTGGTCGCGCTGGCGTGGCCGGCGGCGGAGGGACGGGCGCCGGTGACCTTCGAGGGCGTCGAGGAGGGGCGGATCGGCACGGAGCCGCGGGGCGAGCGGGGCTTCGGCTACGACCCGGTGTTCCTCGTTGACGGCGTTGACGGCGAGCGGACCCAGGCGGAGCTGAGCGACGAGGAAAAAGATGCAGTGAGCCACCGGGGGAAGGCGGTGCGGGCCGCGCTGGCATGGCTCGAGGCGGAGGCGGACGGGTGAGGCTGGGGGCGGCGGCAGCCGCAGCGGCGCTGGCGATTGGGGCTGCGGCCTGCGGCACGCCGGATGCCAATTTCCCGGCGGAGACGGTCTGTCCTTCGCCGCAGGCGCTGCCGACGAGCCGGGCCGCGCCCGGAACGGTGTCGCAGCAGGCGTTCGTTGGGCGCATCCGGGCAGGGGTGCGCGAGCTGGCGCAGGCGCGCGAGGAGCTGCGGGGCAGCTACCCGGACGATACCTTCTACCGCCGGGACGCGTTCCGGCCGGACTTCGCCGCGTACGCAGACCGGACGCTCTGCCTCGCGCGGGAGCTCCGCGCACTGGCGGCGCCGACGGAACGCCTCGCGGCGTGGAAGGCGAATGTCGACACTGCGCTCGATGCGCTGATTGCGCACACGGCTGCGGGGCGGGAAGCCGTCCGGACGCGGAACGTTTCGGAGTACCGGGAGTGGTATCGGGAGGCGGATGCGAAGATCGATGCAGCGGAGGCGGCTGCGAACGCGTCGCCGTGAGCGGGGATGCCGCCGCGGTTGCGCGGCGTGCTACGCTCGAAACGTGGAAACGGCTGCGCGTCCTCCGTGGCTGAAGGTGCGGTTCCCCGCGTCGGAGCGGTTCGGCGAGCTGCTGGCGCTGATGCGGGAGAGCGAGCTCCACACGGTTTGCGAGGAGGCGCGCTGCCCGAACATCGGCGAGTGCTGGAGCCGCGGGACGGCGACGTTCATGATCCTCGGCGACACGTGCACCCGGTCGTGCGGTTTTTGCGCGGTGAAGACGGGCCGCCCCGGGGCGCTGGACACGGATGAGCCGCGGCGGGTTGCGCTCGCCATCCAGCGAATGGGGCTGCGGCATGCGGTGATTACGAGCGTCAACCGCGACGAGCTGCCCGACGGAGGGGCCTCGATGTTCGCCGAGACGGTCCGGTGGGGGCGGCGCCTCTCGCCGGGGACGACGTTCGAGGTGCTCATCCCCGATTTCAAGGGCGACGAGGCAGCGCTGGCGACGGTGATGGCGGCGCAGCCCGAAATCCTGAATCACAACACCGAGACGGTGCCGCGGCTCTACCGGAGGGTGCGGCCGCAGGCGGTGTACGAGCGGTCGCTGCAGGTGCTGCGGCGGGCGAAGGAGCTCGACCCGGGGACGCTGACGAAGAGCGGGCTGATGGTGGGGCTGGGCGAGACGCGCGAGGAGCTGCTCGCGGTGTTCCGGGACCTCGCCGGGGAAGGGGTCGATATCCTGACCGTAGGGCAGTACCTCCGGCCGACGCCCGCGCATCTGCCGATTGCGCGGTATTACGAGCCTTGGGAGTTCGACGAGCTGCGCGAGGCGGCCCTGGCGATGGGGTTCCGGCATGTAGAGGCGGGGCCGCTGGTGCGGAGCTCGTACCATGCGGAAGCGCAGGCCGTTGCGGCGCGTGACATCGCGGGCGGCGCGCGTATGATTCCGCTCACGGTGCGCGGGCAGGGGCCGGCGGGCGACACGCGCGCACTGACCGGCGGAACCGCGCGCGGGGGGTCGATGGCCGACAGCAACGTTCGGGGAAACGAGACCGAGACGATTCGCCGCGAGGCGCTGGGGGCGTTCGCCCATGAGATCCGCACGCCGCTCACCTCGATCCGGATGGTGATCGAGCTGGCGAAGCGGGGCGCAGAAGCCGACGGCACGCTCCAGCTCGACCGTGAGCTCGCGGAGATGCTGCTGACCTCGGTCGACGACCTGCAGGCGCTGGCGGACGACCTGCAGGAGATGTCGCGGCTGGAGCGGGGGAAGCTGGTGCTGAACCCCGGGCCGTGCGACCTCCGGGCAGCGCTGGCGGCGGCGATAGAGCTCCTCGGCGGAACCCCGGCGGTGCGGACGGCGGGTCCGCTGCCTGCGGTCGAGGGGCCCTGGGATGCGGGGCGGCTCGTGCGGGCGCTCGCGGGGATGGTGCGGTCGGTCAACCGGATGGGAGACGGGAGCGGGGAGGTGCGGCTCGCCGCGAGAGGGGGCGAGGATGGCATCGAGCTCGAGCTGGTGAGCGGGACACCGGAAGGCGAGCCGCGCCCGCTGGCGGCTGACGCAGGTTTTGCCTTCTTCCGGTCGCGACAGCTTGTCCTCGCGATGGGCGGGTCCGTACACTGCGAACGTCGCGAACGCTTCGCCCGCGTTGCGGTGCACTTGCCGCTGGGCGGCGCGGGTGGCGGCGGAGGTGGTTTACCGCGATGAAAATCCTCCTCGCGGAAGACGAGCGCACGATTTCTCGCCTGATTCGGCAGGTGCTGGCGAACAACGGGCACGAAGTGACGTGGTGCACTTCGTCGGCCGAAGCGGTGGCGCTGCTGGAGCGGGAGCGGTTCGACCTGGTGCTGCTCGACCTGCACCTCGCCGATGGCGACGGGATGCGGGTGGTCGCGGCGATCGAGGCTGCCGCCGAGCCGGGGCCGCCGGTGGTGCTCATGACGGGCGAAGGGGTGCTGGACGCGGACGACCCGCGCACGCGGCGGGTGGCCACGGTGCTGCCGAAACCGTTCGACCTGCATGAGCTGGAGCGGGCCGTCGATTCGTTCGTGGCCTGATTGCCGCCTCGCCGGTGCGGCGTGATAGCATGGTGCGCGTGAAGCTGGCTGAATTGCCCCAGGTGAGACCAACCCCGCGTTCATCGCGCGGGGGTGCGATTTAGCGCCTTTCCCAACCTGCCGTTTCCTTCCGCCCCCTGCGTTCGTCCATAGCTCTCGTTTGCGTTGGAGAAAGGAATCCCTATGCCGACCGACCAGGTCCAGCTGTACGACACGACCCTCCGCGATGGTTCACAGATGGAGGGCATCTCGCTCTCCGTCGAGGACAAAATCCGCATCACGAAAAAGCTCGACGAGCTCGGGTTCGAGTGGATCGAAGGCGGTTTTCCGGGGTCGAACCCGAAGGATGCCGAGTACTTCCGCCGCCTGCGGGAGGTGAAGCTGCGGCACGCGAAGGTGAGCGCCTTCGGGGGTACGCGGAAGCCGAACACGACGTGTGAGGCCGATGCGAACATCCAGAGCATGGTGGCGGCCGACACGCCGGGCGTGACGCTGGTGGGGAAGGCGAGCCGCTACCAGGTCACGGACATCCTCGAGACGACGCCGGAAGAAAACCTGGCGATGATCGCGGACACGGTCCGCTACTTCAAGCAGCTCGGGAAAACGGTGTTCTTCGATGCGGAGCACTTCTTCGACGGCTTCTACGGGGACCCGGACTATTCGCTGCAGTGCCTGGCGACGGCGGCGCGCGCGGGCGCGGACGCCCTCGTACTGTGCGATACGAACGGCGGAATGACGACGCGCTCGATGCTGCGGGCGATCGAGGCAGTGCAGGAGCGGGTGAAGGATGTGCGGCTGGGCATCCACCTTCACAACGATGCGGGCCTCGCGGTGGCGAATTCGCTCCATGCGGTCGAGGCGGGCGTCTGGCAAATCCAGGGGTGCGTGAACGGGTACGGTGAGCGGTGCGGGAATGCGGACATCCTGACGATCGCCGCGAACCTGAAGCTGAAGTACGGCATCGACGTGCTGGAGGACGACCAGCTGGCGCGGCTGACGGAGGTGGCGAACTACGTGGCCGAGCTGGCGAACATGGCGCTGAACCCGCAGACGCCGTATGTGGGCGCCTCGGCGTTCGCGCACAAGGCGGGCTACCACGTGGCGGGCATCATCAAGGACGAGCGGGCGTACCAGCACGTGGACCCTGCGCTGGTGGGGAACCGCTCGCGGGTGCTGGTTTCGGAGCTGTCCGGGCAGCGGAATCTGCTGGTGAAGCTGAAGGAGGCGGGGCTCGACTTCCTCTCGCAGGAGGAGATCAAGCGGCTCCTGGAGGTGGTGAAGGAGCGGGAGGCGCAGGGTTACCAGTACGAGGGCGCGGAAGCGAGCTTCGAAATGCTCGTGCGGCGGAGCCTGCCGGGCTACCGGGCGCCGTTCGAGCTGGAAGACTTCGTCATCGTGGAGCGGCGGCGGGTGCGGAAGGGCGACGGGATGAACGAGATGCTTGCCGAGGCGATGGTGAAGCTGAACATCGACGGGGAATCGGTGCACACGGCGCACGAGGGGAACGGCCCGGTAAATGCGCTCGACGGGGCCGTGCGGAAGGCGCTGAACCCGCGATTCCCGCAGCTCGAGCAGGTGAAGCTCGTCGACTACAAGGTGCGCATCCTCGACAGCCAGTCGGCGACGGGCGCGCGGGTGCGGGTGCTGATCGAGAGCACGGACGGGACGCGGCACTGGACGACGGTCGGCTCGTCGACGGACATCATCGAGGCGAGCTGGCTCGCGCTGGCGGACGCGCTGGAGTATGCGCTGACGACGGAAGGGTGAGCGGCCGGGGCGCCGCGGGAGGCTTGGCCGGGTGAGCGTGCTGGTTCTCTACGGGGGTGACGAGGCGGCGATTCGCCGCCGGCTGCGCGAGCTGAAGGAGCAGGCAGACGGCGGCACGGGGATGCTGGTGCACAACCTCGCCGAGGTCGAGAGCCGGGATGCGAAGCCGGGGGAGGTGATTGCGCCGGCGATGGCGCCGCCGTTCCTCGCGCCGCTGCGGCTGGTGGTGGTGGAACATGTGCTGGCGCGGTTCGAGCCGCGGGGCGGCGCACGCGGTTCGCGGTCGGTTGGAGCGTGGTCGGAGTTCCCGGTGATGGCGGAGCGGGTGCCGCCAACGTCGCTGATCGTCTTCCTCGGGCGGCCGTTCCTAGCCGAGCAGCAGGCGCGGCAGGTGACGGATGCGAATCCGCTGGTGCAGCTGCTGAAGAAGGTGCCGGGGGCCCAGGCCGAGCATTACCCGGAGCTGCGGGAGCGGGAGCGGCTGCGCTACATCCGGGAGGAGGCGGCTGTGCGGGGTATCCGGTTCCGGCAGGGCCCGGTCCCGCGCGAGGCGCTGCAGCCCGGGGAGGAGCCGCCGCCGGAGACGGACCCCGCGGCGTACCTCGCGAACCTGCTCGGCGGCAACACGCTCCACATCGCGAACGAGCTGGACAAGCTGGCGCTCTGGGCGATGGGGCGCGAGGTGACCGTGCTGGATGCGATGCGGGTCTGTGCGGGGCAACGCGAGCCGGACCACTTCCGGATGGTCGATGCGCTGATGGACGGCGACCTCGGCACGGCGCTCGAGATGCTGCAGCTCCGGCTGCGCCGGGGCGAGGCGGAGCAGGGCATCCTCGGGGCCGTGTTCGAGCGCTACCGCTCGCTCGGGGCGCTCGCGGGGCTGCTGGAGGACGGCGCCGGCGAGGCGGAGATCGACCGGCAGCTGGGGAACGTAGCGCGGTATCCAAACCTGAAGAAGGCGGCGGTCGAGCGGGCGCGGCGGCACGGAACGGCGGGGGCGCGGGAGGCGTTCGCGATCCTCGTAGAGGCGGACCGGGCGCACAAGTCGAACGAGGTCGACGAGGACCTTGCCCTCGAGGTGGCGTTCGCGCGGCTGGCGCGGCTGGCGCCGGTGCGGGGGCCGCTGGCGGCGGCGCGGGGGAGGCGCTAGCCCGCGGCGTCCTGCCAGACGGGGTTGTAGCAGGCGACGCGGTGGGTGGCGCCGGCCGGCTGGCCGAGCGGCGGCGGGGGCTCCTGCCGGCAGCGGCTGAGGGCCTTGGGACAGCGGGGGAGGAAGGGGCAGTGCTCCGCGGGCCGGGTCTGCTCCGGGGGCTGGCCGGGTATCTGGTGGAGGTGGGTGCGCACCCCATCGACACGGGGCAGGGTGGCGAGGAGGGCGTGGCTGTAGGGGTGGAGCGGCAGCTTGAGGAGCTCGCGGACGGGACCTTCTTCGACGATGCGGCCGGCGTACATGACGGCGACCCGGTCCGCGAGCTGGGCGACGACGCCGAAGTCGTGGGTGATGAGGAGGATGGCGGTGCCGCGCTCCTCGCGGAGGCGTTCGAGCTGGTAAAGGATCTGGGCCTGGACGGTGACGTCGAGGGCGCTGGTGGGTTCGTCGGCGATGATGAGCTCGGGGTCGAGGGCGGTGGCGATGCCGATCATCACGCGCTGGCACATGCCCCCGGAGAGCTGGAAAGGGTAGGAGCGGGCGACGCGCTCGGGCTCGGCGAGGCCGACGCGGTAGAGGAGCTCGACGGCGCGGGTGCGGGCTTCTTTGCGGCCCACTTCGAGGTGGCTGGTGAGGACCTCGGCGACCTGGCTGCCGATGTCGATGACGGGATTCAGGCCGGCGACGGGGTCCTGGAAGATCATGGCGATGCGGCGGCCGCGGTAGCGGCGGAGGTCCGCCTCAGGGAGCGCGAGGATGTCGGTGCCGCCGAGGGCGATGCCGCCGGCGGTGACGACCGCTTCGCCGGGGAGGAGGCGGGGGATCGCCATGCCGACGGTGGTTTTGCCGGAACCGGACTCGCCGACGATGGCGAGGACTTCGCCGCGGGCGAGGCTGAAGCTCACGTCGGTGACGGCGTGGACCGTGGCGTCGCGGGCGCGGTATTCGACGGAGAGGCCGCGCACCTCGAGGAGGGGGCTGGGCATACGTCCCTGCCGGGAGCCGAGGGAACCCCGGCGCGTGGTGGTTGGGGACAGTCTAATCGCTTGGGCGGATGGAGGAGATGAAGCGGCCCTGGATTTCGACGTTGTCCGGGGTGGTGTAGATGGGTTCCATGGTGCTGTTGGCGGGCTGGAGGCGGATGCGGCCGTTTTCGCGGTAGATGCGCTTGAGGGTGACCTCGCCGCGGTCTTTGAGCCAGACGGCGACGCGGTCGCCGTCGTCGGCGTGGCGGGTTGGTTCGAGGAAGACGATGTCGCCGTCGTCGATGAGGTCTTCGATCATGGATTTGCCGCGAACGCGCAGGGCGAAAACGTTGGTGCGGCCGCGGACCATGTCCTCGGTGACGGGGACGTAGTCTTCGGCATCGGCCGCCCAGCGGTCGGAGGTGGGCACGGGGATGGGCTGGCCGGCGGCGATGGTGCCAAGGAGGGGTACTTCGATGATGCGCGGGCGGCGGCCGCGGGCGCCGAGGAGCTCGATGCCCCGGGAGATTTCGCGGTCGCGGCGGATGTAGCCCTTCTCTTCGAGTTTGCGAAGGTTGTAGTCGACGACGGAGGTGCTGGAGATGCCGCAGCCTTCCTGGATGTCGCGGATGGAGGGCGGGTAGTCGTGCTCTTCGATGAAGGCCCGGAGGAACTCGAGAATCTGCTGCTGGCGGGGGGAGAGGTTGGTCATTGGCGCCGTCCGAACGGATGTTCGCGGCAACGGTAACAAACGGCAGGGTTTATCGTCAAACGTGTTCGGAACAGCGCGCGCGGCGGCTCAGCGGCGGGCAGCGAGAGCGAAGGGCACGACGATGAGGGGGTCGGTCGTGGGAGCGGGCGCGCCGCCTTCGGCCTCGAGGGTGACGGCGAAGGCGGTGAATGCGCCGAGGCTGGCGCCGGGGGCGAGCAGGAGGCTGCCGGCGGGGGAGAGGAAGCCGGCAGGCAGGGGGGTTTCGCCCTCGATGAGCCAGGCCTGGTAGACGCGGCCGGCGGGAGGGGACGGCAGGCCTTCGACGTGGGCGTAGGCGAGGCCGAGGCCGGGCGCGAGGAGGACGCCGCCTTCGACGCCGAGGCTGCTGGCGGCGCTGGCGCGGAGGGTTTCTCCGCGCGCTGCCGCGGCGAGGAGGGCTTCGGGGGCGGTGTCGGGCGGGGCGGGGGAGCGGTCGGCGCGGCCGAGGCCCCAGCCGGCGGCGGCTCCGAGGGCGAGGAGCAGCAGGCCGGCGGCTGCCTGCCAGGCCCACACGGGGACGGGGAAGCGCCCGCGGCGGGAGGCTTCGCGTTCGATGGCGCGGAGGAGCGCGGCGCGGGTGGCGGGCGAGGGCCCGGGGGCGTCGGCGGCGAGGGGGAGGAGGGCGGCGACCTGTTCGAGCTCGGCGAATTCGGCAGCGCAGCGGCCGCACCCGGCGAGGTGGCGCCGGACGGCGAGCGCCTCGGCCTCGGGGAGGACGCCGAGGGCGAGCTCGGAGAGGAATTCGTCGGGGTGCTGGTCGTGGGTGTTCATGGCGCCGCGTTTCCGGTGCGAAGGATACCCGCCAGTTTGAGGAGACCGAGGCGAAGCCGGGAGCGGATGGTGGGGGCCGGGACGCCGAGGAGGCGCCCGACTTCGTTGCTGGTGAGGCCGTGGTAGTAGACGAGCTCGATGGCGCTGCGCTGCTCGCCGGGGAGGCTGGCGAGGGCGGCGCGGACGGCGCGGGCATCGATGGCGCCCTCGGCGGCGAGGTCGGTGCGGTCGTCACCCGCGAGGGGGGCGGCGGGGTCGAGCGGTGCGGTGGGGAGGTTGCGGCGCCGGCGGCGGAGCTCGTCGATGCAGAGGTTGCGGGTGATGGCGAGGAGCCAGCTGGAGATGGAGGCGCGGGCCGGGTCGTAGGCGGCGGCGTTGCGCCAGGCGCGGAGGAAGGTTTCCTGGACGACCTCTTCCGCGTCGGGGCCGGAGCCGAGCATGCGGCAGGCGAGGGCGTAGCAGGAGCGGCTGTACCGGTCGTAGAGGTCGGCGAGGGCGGCGGTGTCGCCGCGGGCAATGGCGCGCATATCGGGGGCTCCGGAGGGGGCCTGCACACCGGGATCGTACGCACGGGGGCACCGGGCTGATCACCGGTATGCGAGGCGCCGGGCGAATTCAGGCGCTGGCGCGGGTGCGGAGGGCCGGGTGGTGGGCGAGCAGCTCCTGCCCTTTGCGGGCGAGGCTGCTGATGGTGCTCTTGTCGCGGCCGCCGAGGAGGCTGCCGACCTGCGCGAGGCTCATCCCCTGCTCCTGGAGGAGGGCGACGGCGACGGCGCGGGCCTCGGTGAGGCGGGCGCTGCGGGCGCGGCCGGCGAGGGCATCGCGTTCGACCGCGAAGTAGCGGGCGATGCGGTCGAGGAGGTCGGCGGTCGGTTCGGCACCGGCGGCCTCGGCGATGGCGATGCGGGCGATTTCGGCGTCGAGGCGGGCGAGGTCGAGCCTGCCGACGCGCTGGAGGGCGAGGGCCTGGTTGACGGCGCCGAGGAGGAGGCGGACGGAGGGCGCGCGGCAGGCGGCGAGGCGGTCGATGGCCCAGGCGGGGAGGGCGAGGCGGTGGCGGCGGGCGACGCGCTCGATGAAGGCACGGCTGGCGGCATGGTCGAGGGGTTCGACGCGGGTGATGAGGCCGGGGGCGAGGCGGGAGGCGAGGCGGTCGATGAGGCCGAGGTCGAAGGGGTGCCGCTCGGAGGCGACGGCGATGCGGCCGCCGCGGTGGGTGACGGCTTCGAGGGCGCCCGCGAAGGCTTCCTGGGTGGCGCGGCGGCCGGCGAGGAGCTGGAGGTCGTCGAGGAGGAGGAGGTCGACTTCGCGGATGGCGGCGGTGAAGCTGCCGCTGCCGCCGGGGCGGACGTCTTCGACGAAGCGGGCGGTGAAGGCGTCGGCATCGAGGCAGGCGACGGCCCGCCCCTCGGCGAGGGCGAGGTGTGCGGCGGCGTGGAGGAGGTGGGTCTTACCGAGGCCGGGGGGACCGTAGATGACGACCGGCGAGGGCGCGCCGGGGGCTGCGCGGGCGACGTCGCGGATGGCCTCGAGGGCGAGGAGGTTGCCCTCGGCGGGCTGATATTCGTCGAAGGTCAGGCACGGGTTGACGGTGCCGATGAGGGCGCCGGCGGCGCGGCTGGCGGGGGCGCGGCCGGGGCCGACGATGGCGACCTCGACGTCGCCGAAGACCTGTGCTGCGGCGCGTTCGATGGCGGGACGGAGGCGGGTGTCGAGCCAGTCGCGGGCGATGTCGTTGGGGGTGGCGATGGTGAGGGTGCGGCCATCGAAGGCGCGGGGCTCGGCGCCCCTGAGCCAGGCGGCGAAGGTGTGCGGGTTGAGCTCGACTTCGAGGCAGCCGAGCACGGCGCGCCAGGAGCGGGCGAGGCGGCGGGGTTCGCTGCCCGGTGCGGCGGGTTCCAACGGCACACACACTCCTTCCTCCCGCGCGAAGGCGGGTTTCGATGCTGGCGAAGTCCTCGGGATACCTGGGGCCCGGGGCCGATCCCCCGGGGCTCCGCGGATGGGGCAGGGCGGAAGGGTACGCCCGGGGCCGGCAGGGGTTCAACGCTCTTATGTGGATTGGGGCGGGGCCGCGGGCAAGGATTTACGTGAGCGCGCGTTTATGTGCGGCGGGGCGATTGCCGCCCAGAATGCGGCCCAACGGGCAAGGCGGGCGCTGCTTGGCCGGCGAAATTTTCATGAACCCGGTGGGAACAGCAAAGGCCCGGGGCCCGCCGGGAGGGTCCGGCGGAACCCCGGGCACGAGAACCGGGGCGGGCGGGGCTCAGGAGCCGATGATGCCGCCGTCTTCCTTGCGGACGAAGATGACCGCGGGGCGCGGCTCCCGGCCGTCGGGGAAGGTGCTGCTGGCGTTTTCGAGGGTGGTGCCTTCGCCGGGGTGCTGGATGGAGACGAAGAGGGTGTCGCCGGTGTCGCTGAAGATGAGGCTGGCGCACTCCGCGCCGGGGACGGCGGAGAGGAACTGCCGGTTGTAGCCGCGTTCGGGGCCGGCGACGGGCACGGCGAAGACGCCGTCGTTCTTCTTGAACGAGCTGGGCTGGCCGTCGGTCGAAATCCAGAGGTTGCCGGCGCGGTCGAAGGTGATGTTGTCGGGTGAGGAGATCGGGCTGACGAGGGAGCGGTCGAAGCCGGCGAAGTAGGTGCTGCTGTCGCTAGCGGGGTCGCCGCAGAGCATCAGGAAGCGCCAGCGGAAGGTGAGCGCGGTGTGGTCACCGCCGTCGGGGATGAGCTCGATGATGTGGCCGTGGCGGTTCTGGGCGCGGGGGTTGGCGGCATCGGCGGCGGGGCGGCCGCTGGTGCCGCGCTGGGTGTTGTTGGTGAGGACGACGTAGACGGTGCCCGTCTGCGGGTGGACTTCGACGTCCTCAGGCCGGTCCATTTTGGTGGCGCCAACGAGGTCGGCGGCGCGGCGGGTGTTGATGCAGACCTCGGCCTGGGTGGGGAAGCCGTTGGCGGCGGTCAGGGCGCCCTGGCCGGCGACGAGGGGGAGCCAGCGGCCGGTGCCGTCGTCGTTGAACTTCGCGGCGTAGAGGGTGCCGCGCTCCATGAGGCGCATGTTCGCCTGGCGGTCGTTCGGGTCGTAGCGGCCGGCGGAGACGAATTTGTAGACGTATTCGAACCGCTCGTCATCGCCCATGTAGACGACGGCGCGGCCGTCGCCGGCGATGACGGTAGAGGTGGCTTCGTGCTTGAAGCGGCCAAGCGCGGTGTGCTTGCGGGGCAGGGAGCCCGGGTCGTGGGGGTCGAATTCGACGACCCAGCCGAAGCGGAAGGCCTCGTTGGGCTCCTGCGCGAGGTCGAAGCGGGGGTGGAACCGCTCCCATTTGCGCTCGCTGGCGCCCGTGGGGAGACCGTAGCGCTGGTGAGCGGCCTTCTTAGCGGGGTCGGCGACGCCATCGCGGTTGGCGAAGTACTGGTGGAAGTTCTCTTCGCAGGTCATGACGGTGCCCCAGGGGGTGATGCCGGCGGCGCAGTTGTTGAGGGTGCCGAGGACGGTGAAGCCGGCGGGGTCTTCGCTGGTCCGCAGCCAGGGGTGGCCGGCGGCGGGGCCGGTGAGGCGGATGGGGGTGGTGCCGGTGATGCGGCGGTTGTGCCATGCGCCGAGGGTGTAGCGCCACCCGCGCGCGGGATGGCGTTCGAGGTGGACGACGCTTGCGCCATGGGCGGCGAGCTCGATGTCGACCTGTTCGCGGGTGGGGTTCTCCGGGTCGTAGCCGCGGAACATCAGCTCGGGGTTGGTGTATTCGTGGTTGGCAATGAGGAGGGCGCGGTTCGGGGCGAGCGGGATGAAGCCGAGCCAGTCGTTGTTGTAGCCGAACTGGCGGGCCTGCTTGCTGGCGGACTGGGCGTCGATATCGAAGCCGGTATCCGGGTCGAGGAAGAGGGGGTCGCCCCAGCGGATGAGGAGTTCGTGGCGGTAGCCGGGCGGCACGATGATGCGGTCGCTGTCGTCGAGGCGGACGGGGGTGAAGGTGAGGCGGGGCCCGGGTTCGGCGGCGCGTGCCCGCTCCGCGGCAGGGGCGAGGCCGCCGGCGCGCCCGACGACGAGCATGCCGGCCGCGGCTGCGCCCCAGCCGAGGAGGCGGCGCCGGGAGATGTAGCGGCGGGCGACCTCGCCGAAGTACTCGTTGGCGCTGGGGTTGGGCGCGGGGTGGGCGCACTGGTTGCCGCAGCTCCAGCGGCAGGTCTGGGGATGGACAAAACACTGGTTCGAGCGGTAGTCGTCGATGACGGGGAGGATGTCTGACGGGTCGGGGTCCAGGGTCATGCAGGGCACCTCGCTGCGTGAAGTGGATGGCGCGGTTGGGCCGGGAGCCATCCTTGGCGAGGGTGGTCAAGGGAGTTTTAATGGTCGGCGAACGGCAGATGAACGGCGTCAGGCGGCTTCGCCCGTCTCCCACCGTTCGAGGCGGCGGACCGCGAGGAGGAGGAAGACGGCGCCGACGGCGGCTGCGAGGACGAGGGCGGGAAGGGGGTCGAGGCGGGGCTGGTACACGCTGGCGGGGAGGTCGAAGAAGGTGCCCGCGATGCCGGCGGTGTACTGGCGAATGGAGAGGAACCGGATGCCGCTGAAGAGCCCGGAGAGGGCGCCCTCCCAGAGGAAGGCGTAGAGGAGGCCGGCGACGAGGGCGCGGCTGGTGGCGATGCTGAGCCAGGTGAAGACGATGGTGTAGACGAGGGAACCGGCGGCGATGGCGGCGGCGAAGCCGGCGACGATGCCGGGGTCGCCGCCCTGGATGGCGATGGCGCCGGCGGTGAGGGCGGCGGGGACGAGGAGGGCGGCTGCGGCAAGCCAGGCGACGGCGACGCGGGCGACGACGATGTCGCGGCGGGGGACGGGCGTGGCGAGCAGGTAGACGGCGGTGCCGTCTTCGATGTCCTGGCCGAAGGCTCCGGTGGCGAAGACGAGGCTGACGAGGGGGAGGATGGTGCCGGTGAGCATGCCCCCGAGGAGGGTGCGGGCGGTGAAGCGCTCGGGGTCGGCGTCCGCAGGGGCGGCGAGCCGGAAGAGCAGGGCGATGCCCACGGGCAGGAGCGCGAGGAGCACGACGAGGAGGGTGCGGCGCTGGCCGAGGAGCATGCGGGCGGTGAGCCGGGCGACGGGGAAGTTCATCGGCGGACCAGGTAGCTGAAGACGCTTTCGAGGGATTCGTCGGTTGGGCGGACTTCGTAGAGCGTGACGCCGGCGGCGCGGGCGGCCGCGGGGAGGGCGCGGGCGGCAGCGAGGAGTTCGCGGGCGCGGACTTCGAGGCGGCCGTCTTCGAAGGCGAGCCCGTGGATGGCGGGCTCGTCGAGCAGCCTGGCGGCGAGGGCGCGGTCGTTGCTGGAGCGGACGATGAAGGTGTGGGGGCGGTCGGTCATGAGGGCGCGGATGCTGCGGTAATCGCCGGAGGCGGCGAGGCGGCCGGCGACGATGACGAGGACGGTATCGGCGATGCGTTCGACTTCCTCGAGGATGTGGGAGGAGTAGAGGATGGTTCGGCCCTCCGCGGCCATGCTGCGGAAGAGGTCCATGAGGTGGAGGCGCTGGCGGGGGTCGGCGCCGTTGAACGGCTCGTCGAGGACGAGCACCTGCGGGTCGTGGACGAGGGCTGCCGCGATTTTGATCCGCTGCTTCATGCCTTTCGAGTAGCCCCCGCAGGGGCGGGAGGCGGCGCTGCCCATCTCGACGAGGTCGATCGCGCGGGCGGCGGCGCGGGCGGGGTCGGGGAGGCGGTGGAGCCGGGCCGCCAGCTCGACGAACTCGCGGCCGCTGAGGAAGCCGTAGACGGCCTCGCGCTCGGGGACGAGGCCGACGCTCCGGTAGATGGCGGGGTTGCGCCAGGCTGGCTGACCGAGGATGCGGACCTCGCCGGCGGAGGGCCGGAGGAGCCCGGCCATCATGTGGAGGATGGTCGATTTGCCGGCGCCGTTGGGGCCGAGGAGGCCGGTGATGCCGGGACCGACCTCGAAGGAGACGTCGTTGACGGCCACGACGTTGCCGTACCAGCGGGAGACGGCGCGCAGCTCGATGGCGGGGGCCGGGGAGTCGCTCATGCCTGCACCCGCTGGAAACGGCGGAGGATGAGCGCGAGGGCGGCGGCGGCGTGGAGGAGGGCGAGGAGGAGGTAGGTGGCGATGGGAAGGCCGGCCGCGCCCTGGATCGAATCCGCGCCGGGCTCGCGGCCGAAGATGGCGAGGGCGGCACCGTAGAGGAGGTCGAAGGGGCTGAACCAGGCGGCGTACCGCCCGGCGCCGCCGCCGACTTCGACGATGATGGCGGCGACGGGCAGGGTGAGCAGGAACCAGGCGGCGATGGCAGCGGTGGCGTGGGCGCGGCGGGGAGCGTGGACGGCGATGGCGAGGGAGCCGAGACCGGCGACGGCGGCGATGAGGAGCCCGGCGGCGAGCGACTGGGGGAGCTCGCGCCAGTGGCCGGCGAGGTAGCCGGGGACGTCCTCGCTGGCGAGCCCGTTGCCGATGACGAGCAGGAGCAGCGGCCCAAGCGTGGGGACGGCGAGCGCCGTGATAAACGCGGCGCTCTTGGCGAGCGCATAGTCCTGGCGGCGGAGGGGGCGCGAGAAGTAGAGGGCGAGGGTGCGGTAGCGGAGGTCGCGGCCGAAGACCTCGGGCGCGGCGCCGGCGCAGAAGAGCGCGACCGGCACTTCGCTGAAGCCGAGGTAGTTCCACGGGGCGACGACTTCGACGCGGCTGCCGATGAGGGCGGCGACGCCGAGCTGGATGAGCGCGGGGATGAAGGCGAAGGCGGTGACGAGAACCGGGACGACCTTGGCGGCCGGGCGCCTCCCGATGCCGAAGGCGGCGCGGAGGGTGAAGACGTACAGGGAGAGGACGGCGGCCCGCCGGCCGAGGCGGGGGCCGTCGTAGGCGCGGTAGCCGAGGTCGTAGATGGCGCCGGCGCGGGGGTCAGCGGGCGGCATCGGCGGCCTCCTGGGGAGCGCGGAAGAGGTCTTCGAGGGCCTGGCGGCGATGTTCGAGGCGGACGAGACCGACCCCGAGGTCGGCGCAGGCGTCGCGGATGGCGTCGAGGGCGGCGTCACCGTCGGCCGGCAGGAGGATGATGCGTCCCTCGCGGCGGGCGGGGTAGCCCCGCGCCTCGAGCGCGGCGGCGAGGGGCCCGGCGTCGCCTTCGATTTCGACGGCGAGGGTGCCGGTGGCGGCGGTGAACTCGGCGATCGGGCCCTGGCGGAGGAGGCGGCCGCCATCGATGACCACCACGTTGTCGCAGACGCGCTCGATCTCCCCGAGGAGGTGGGAAGCCATGACGATGGAGATGCCGAACTCGCGGCCCGTGCGGCGGACGAGGTCGAGCATGTCGTCGCGCCCGGCGGGGTCGAGGCCGTTGGTGGGCTCGTCGAGGAAGAGGAGGCGCGGGTCGTGGACGAGCGCCTGGGCGAGCTTGGCGCGCTGCTTCATGCCGGTGGAGTAGCCGCGGATTTCGCGATAGCGCTCTTCGAAGAGGCCGACGTGGCGGAGGGTCTCGGCGGTGCGTTCGCGGGCGGCAGCCGCCGGCAGGCCGCTGACGCGGGCGAGGTGGGCGATGAACTCGGTCGCCGAGACGTCGCCGGGGAGGCAGTCGTGCTCGGGCATGTAGCCGACGAACTGGCGGAGGGCGGGGCCGTCTTCGGCGACGTCGAAGCCGAGGACGCGCGCCGCGCCGGCGGTCGGCGGGAGGAGCCCGAGGAGGATGCGGATCAGGGTGCTCTTGCCGGCGCCGTTCGCCCCGACGAGGCCGGTGATGCCCGGGGGGACCGCGAGGTCGAGGGCGTCGAGCGCGGTGACGGCGCCGAACCGCCGGGTGAGCGCCGCCGTCTCGATGACGTGCATGGTGAGAGTGTAGGGGAGGGATGAGGGATGAGGCAGGTTGGAGGAAAGGGTGGGAGGCGGACGTACACGGAATCGTGTACGATGCAGAGGATGGAACGGGAACCAACCTGGACGCCGGGGGAGGTGGCCGCGCTGCGGCGGCGGCTCGGGCTGACGCAGGCGGGGATGGCGCGGCTGCTCGGGGTGCGGCAGCAGACGATTTCCGAATGGGAAACGGGGCTCCACCGGCCGCGGGGTGCGAGCGCGCGGCTCCTCCGGCTCCTCGCCGAGGAGCGGGTGCCGTACGACGCCGACGGCGGCGGCCCGGGGAGCGAGGCCCCGTGAACCCGCGCGCGGCGCGCGGCGAGGGGACGGGGCAAGCAGCACCGGTGAGCGCGCGGCGGCCTCCGCGGGGGCGGGCGCCGTGAGCAGCGAATCGGCGGCGCGGCGGACCGCGGCCGCGGCGGCCTGGGCCAGCGAGGCGGCGCTCGCGGACGCATGGGCGGCGGGTCCGGGCGGGCCGCTCCGGCTCGCCGATGGCCGTCCCCTGAGGGTGGTGTTCCCCGGGGTGCCCGGCGACGGCACCGGGCCGGATTTCCGCGGCGCGATGGTCGACCTCGCCGGAGACCTCGTGCGCGGGGACGTCGAGGTCCATCTCCGGCACAGCGGCTGGTTCGCCCACGGCCACGACCGGGACGCGGCCTACGCAGGGGTCGTCCTCCACGTGGTCGGGGCGAACGACCTGCCCCTGGCAGCCACGCCGCACGCCTCGGGGCGGCGGGTGCCGGTGCTCGAGCTCCCTCCCCCGGGGGCGCTGCCGGGCTTCGTGCCGCCGTGCGCCTTCGCGCGCACGGCCGGCCTCCCGGTGGAGGAGCGGCTCGGGCGGCTGGGGCTCCGCCGCCTGCGGATGAAGGCGAACCGGGCCGCGCTCCTCGCAGCGGAACGGGGCGCGGGCGAAGCGCTCTTCGCGCTGACGGCGGGGGCGCTCCTCGGGCCGGCGCACCGGGCGGCCGCCGGGGCGCTCCAGGGCCAGCTGCGGCTGGCGGCGCTCCTCGACCTGGCCGGCAGCGGGGATGCCGCCGCGCGGCGGCTCGCGCTCACCGCAGCCCTGCGGCCGGCCATCGCCGGCGTGCCGGCTGCAGCGGGGCGCCGGCGGCCGGCTGCAGCGCCCGCGCGGAGGGTCGAAGCGCTGGCAGCCCTGGCCGCGCGCTGGTGGCCGCCCGGGGCAGGCGCGGCCTGGCCGGGGGCGCTGGCGCCGGGATGCGGCTGGCAGGCTGCGGCAGGCCCGGGCATCGGGCGGGCGGCGGCGATCGAAGTCATGGCCAACGCCGTCATCCCGGCTGGCCTCGGGACGGGAGCCTGGCCGGAGTCCGCAGCCCTCGCCGCGTGGGAGACGCTCCCCGCGCCGGGCACCTACGGCCGGTTGCGGCCGCTGGAGCGCTGGCTCGGCGGCGCGGCTGCGCGGCCCTTCGCCACCGCAGCCCGGCTGCAGGGCGGGCTCCTGCTGCAGACCGACTACTGCGAGCGGGGGGCCTGCGGGCGCTGCCCGCTGTCGCCGCCGGCTGCTCGCTGGTGAGCGCTGCGGAGGTCCATCGGCGTGCCCGGGGCACGACGAAAGACATAGGCGCGCACCTGCCAGCGGCCGTCGCGGAATCGGATGTGGGCAGCGATCGGCGCACGCTCCTGCTCGGTCACGCGCCAGAGCCGCTCGGCAACTTCGCGGTCGGTGTACCAGCGGGTCTCGGCGATGTGGAAGCCGAGCGCGAAGTAGACGCGGTGGGCGTTGACGGCGTAGGTGTTCGACGTGAGGACGAAGTCGCGGCCCGGGAACTCGGCTTCGAGAGCGCGCACCAGGACGGCGAGCATGCGGCGCGCGACGCCGCGGCCCTGGTGCTCCGGGGGGACGTGAACGGCCCAGAGGTAGAGCCCTGCTTCGTCTTCGAGGTTGACGGAGCAGCGGCCGACGGCGCGGCCGTCTTCGACGGCGATGTAGTGCCGGTGGCAGCCGGGCGCGGTGCGCTCGCGCAGCTCCTCGGCGGCGCGGGCCGGGTCGCGGAGGTAGCCGAGGTCGAAGGCGTGGTAGGGGAAGCCGTATTCGCCCCATGCGGCGAGCTGGGCGACGAGCTCCGCGTCCCAGGGGCGGAGCACGAGCCCCTCGCCTTCGAGGACCGGGACCAGGGCGCGCGGCGAGGCTTCGGCCATGCGCGCAGTGTAAGGGAGGAGGGATGAGGGAGGAGGCGGAGGGCGGCGCGGGAGCCGCCGGGGCCGGAGAGGGTGGTAGATTTGGGGCGGCGGGTCGAGTTTGCGACGGGGGTTCATGCGTGTCGGGTACGGAACGGCGGTTCGATGTGGTCGTCATCGGGAACGGCTCGGCGGGCGACAATATCGCCCGGACGCTGGGACGGCAGGGGCGAAGAGTAGCGCTGATCGAGAAGGCGCACCTCGGCGGCGAATGCCTCAATGACGGCTGCGTCCCGAGCAAGGCGCTGATCGAGATTGCGCGCGAGGCGCGCTGGCGGCCGGTCTCGTGGACGGAAGCGATGGCGCGGGTCCATGCCGTGCAGCTGCTGGTGCGCGGGAACGACCCGGGCGGCGGATTCGAAAAAGACGGCGTCGAGCTCGCCTGGGGCGAGGCGCGGTTCCTCGCGCCCGGCCGGGTTGCCGTCGGGGACGATGTGTTCACGGCGCCGGATATCGTGGTCGCGACGGGGACGGAGCCGGGGCTGCCGCCGGTTCCGGGGCTCGCGGAGGCGCGGCCGCTGACCAACCGGACGGTCTTCCGGCTGGCGGAACTCCCGCGGCGGCTGGCCGTCATCGGGGGCGGGCCGATCGGGCTCGAGCTCGGGCAGGCGCTCCGCCGCCTCGGCGCGGAGGTGACGCTCTTCGAGGCGCTCGACCGCATCGCTGCGACGGAGGAGCCCGAGGTTTCGCTCGAGCTCCAGCGGCTCTTCGAGGCAGAGGGCATCCGCGTGGTGACCGGCGCAGCGCTGGAGCGAGTGGAGCGGCTGGCGGATGGGACGGCGGCCATCGCGACGCCGGCCGGCCGGTTCATCGTCGATGACGTGCTGGTCGCGGCGGGGCGGAAGCCGGTCATCCCGGCCGGGCTGCCGGAGCTGGGGCTGGAGACGGATGCCCGGGGCTTCATCGCGGTGGAGCCGTGCGGGCGGACGAGTGTGCCCGGCACGTGGGCCGCGGGCGATGTGACCGGGAAGTTCCAGTTCACGCACTACGCGGCGTACCAGGCGCACCACATTGCGAAACACATCGCCGCGGGGGTGTGCGAGCCGATCCCGGATGCAATCGTGCCGTGGGCCATCTTCACCGACCCGGAGGTCGGACACGCGGGGATGACGGAGGCGCAGGCGCGGGAGCGCGGCCTGCCGGTGCGGACGGGGATGCTGGAAGCGCGGGAGCTGGACTGGTTCCGGACAACCGGCAATCTCGAGGGATTCGCGAAGGTGGTGGTGGATGCGGAAACCGGTGCGCTGCTCGGGGCGCACTTCCTCTGCGCGCGGGGGAGCGCGCTCGCGGGGGAGGCCTGCCTCGCCATCCAGCACGGGCTGACGGACCGGCAGGTCGCGGAGACGATTCACCCCTACCCGACGGCAGGGGAGCTCTTCCGCTGGGCCTGCGCGCGGGCGGTCTCGGCGCGCCGGTAGGGACGGATTGCGCGCCGCGGGCGGCGGCCGTACGCTCGCACACATGTTCGCACGGAGCGATGACCGCCTGCGCGCGCGCCTCCGGGAGGCGCTCAGCCAGCCGCTCCGGCGGGCGCCGGCATTCGACCGGAGCGTGACGGAGCGCGCCGACCTCTCGAGCCTCGGCGGGCGGTGGTTCGAAACGGAGCTGGGGCCGGGCTACGTCATCGAGAGCGTGTACGATGCGGGGCACTGTCACGGCGATGTCCCGCTGCGGCGGGCGCTGGCGCTGCCGCTGGCGCGGCTCGCGGCGCAGGTCCGGGATGAGCGGCTGGCCTCCGTTGCACCGGCGGCGCTCCGCTTCGTCGACACGGAGACGACGGGGCTCGGCGGGGCGGGCACGATGGTCTTCCTCTGCGGGGTGGCGCGCTTCGAGGGCGCGGTGCTCCGGCTGCGGCAGTACCTGCTCCCGGGGCCGGAGTACGAAGGGGGCCTCCTGGGCGGGCTGGGGGAGGAGCTGGCGGACGCGGGCGGGCTCGTGAGCTACAACGGCAAAGCCTTCGATGTCCCGGCGCTGGAGACGCGGTACGTGCTTGCGCGGCAGCGGCCGCGGCTGCGGGAGCTGCCCCACCTCGACCTCCTCCATCCGAACCGGCGGCTCTTCCGGGGCGCGTTTTCGTCGCACCGCCTTGCCGCCGTGGAGCGCGAGCTGCTTGGCTTCGAACGGGAGGACGACTGCCCTTCGGCCGAGGTGCCGCTGCGGTATCGCCGGTTCGCGGAAACCGGTGACCCGACGCACATCCGCCCGGTGCTCCGCCACAACGCGTGGGACGTGCTTTCGCTGGTGGCGCTGGCGGCGCACCTCGGCGCGAGCTGCGACGACCCGGGCCGTCCGCTGCAGGCGGCACGGGCGGCGGAGTACGCAGGGGAATGGGCGGCGGCTGCCGCCCGCTACGAGGCGGTCCTCGCGGAGGAGCTGCCGCGGGCGCTCCGGCTGGAGGTGCTGGAGAAGGCAGCCCGGGCGCACGCGAGGGCGGGGCAGCACCGCCAGGCGGCGGCCTGCTGGGAGGCGCTCCTGCGGGAGCCGCGCGCCCGGCGGGTGGCGCCCTATGTGGAGCTGGCGAAGTTGCGGGAGCGGCGCCTGCGCGACCGGGAGGGGGCACGGGCGCTCATGGCGGAGGCGGTGGCGCTGGCGGAGCGGGGGCTGCTCCGGCCCGGCAGCGGGGAGTACGCGCTCGCGGCGATGCGGAGGCGGCTGGAGCGGTTGGGAGGGGGGGATGAGGGATGAGCGAGGAGGGAGGCGGACGGCGGGGAGCCGGCGCGGAGCGGATGACGCCCCATCGCGGTGACGGGGGCGCTATTCGCGGGCGAGCTCGCCGAGGGCGGCGAGGGTGCGGGGCAGGGCCTCGGCGTCGCCGGGCGGGAGAATCGGCATCGCGAGGATTTCCCCCGCGCCGCTGGCGGGGGCTTCGCGGAGGCGGGCCTTCACCGTCTCGGCGCTGCCGTGGACGACGAGGGCATCGATCATCCGGTCGGAGAGCTGGCCCTCGAGGGCTTCGGGGAAGCCGGCATCGGCGAACATCTGCTGGTAGAAGGGCACCCGGGGGTAGATGCCAATCTGGCGGCGGGCGCCTTCGCGAACGGCCTCGGCGTCGTCGGAGACGGCGACGGGGATGTGGGCGATGAGGGGCGGCGGGGTGCGCCCGGCCTTCTCGGCGCCCTGCCGGATGGCCGGGACGGCGACATCGCGGAGGTAGGGGAGCGGACAGACCCAGGAGATGGCGCCGTCGGCGAGCTCGCCGCAGAGGCGGAAACCGTTGGCGCGGAGGGCGGAGGCCATGACGGTGACGCCCGTGGGGCCGCCGATGGTGCCGCGGGCCGTGAGCCGGCGCCCTTCGAAGTTGACGCTGCCGGTGCCGAGGATGGCCTTGAGGATGGTGAGGTATTCGCGCAGGTGCTCGAGGGGGCGCTCGAAGGGGATGCCCCAGGTGCCTTCGATGACCGGCTTGTGGCTCGGGCCGACGCCAAGGCGGAGGCGGCCCGGGGCGAGGGCATCGACGGCAGCGGCGCCCTGGGCCATCGCGAGGGGGTGGCGCGGGAAGGTCGGGACGATGCTGGTGCCGAAGCGGATGCGGCTCGTGCGCATGGCGGCGGCGCCGAAGACGGCGAAGGGGTCGGGGGCGAGGCCGCCGACGGTGAGCCAGGCGCATTCGATGCCGGCCTGTTCGGCGGCAACGATGCCGTCGACGAGCTCGGGAGCGGTGCGGGCGAGGATGTGGACGCCGATGGTGACGTCGCGCATGGGCAGGGGCCTCCATGGTGCGGTGTGGTGAGGGGAACTCTACCGGCCCGGGGCGCCGGGGCGGAAGCGGGGCTCAGCCCGCTGCGGGCGCTGAGCTGCGGCGGGCGGCGAACGCCTCGGGCTCGCGGACGAGCAGGGCTGCCGCGGCGGCAGCCGCGACGAGGATGATGCCGATGACGATGTAGACGGCGCCGATGCCGCCCAGGCCGGACGTGAACCCGCCGCCGAGCGGCCCGAGCAGGAGGGCCATGGACTGCATGCTGGCGGCGAGGCCGAAGGCGCTCCCCTGCTTGCCCTCGGGAGTGCCGGCGGCGATGAGGGCGTTCGTGCCGGGGACCATGGCGCCCTGGAAGAGGCCCACGGCCCCAAAGAGGAGGAGGAAAACCAGGAGGCTGTGGGCGAGAGCGACGAGGGGGTAGAGGATGCCGGTCACGAGAGCGGCGCCGACGACGGTGTTGCGGTAGCCGAAGCGTTCGCCGAGGGGGGCCACGGAGAGCGCGGCGATGGTGCTCGTGAGACCGATGACGGCGAAGACGATGCCGGTGGCGGCCTCCTTGCGCATCTCCCAAGAGAACCCGGCGGCGCCGAGGTGGACCCGGCCCTCGCCCGGGGAGGCCGCAGCGAAGTCGTCGATGCTGAGCGGCATGACGGGCCGGACGAACGTGGTCGAGAGCCAGAGCACGAAGAGGAAGAGGAGCACGAGCACCACCTGCCGTTCGCGGACGACGACGCGGAGGTTCTCGAGGAGGCTGCCCTCGGAGCGGCGGGCGGGCGCGGCTGGCGCACCCCCGGGCTCGAGGGGCGTTTCGCGGACGAAGAGATAGACGAGGACGGCGGCGATGCCGTAGAGGGCGGCGCAGAAGATGAACGATTCGCGGATGCCCAGGCTGGAGGCGACGACACCGCCGATGACGGGCCCGAGCATGTTCGCGGTGAACTGGCCGGTCTGGAGGGTCCCGAGGGCGCGGCCGACCTGCTCGCGCGGGGTGGTGGCGGCGACGAGGGCGGCGGCGGCGCCCATGGTGCCGGCGAAGGCGCCCATGAGGAAGCGGAGGATGACGAGCTGCCAGACGGCCTGGGCGAGACCCATGGCGCCGATGAGGAGGCCGGCGCCGATGAGCGCGCGGAGGAACATCGGCTTTCGTCCGAAGCGGTCGGCGAGGGAGCCCCAGAGGGGCGCGGTGAGGGTGAGCGAGAGGCCGGTCGCGCTCGCGGTGATGCCGGTGTAGAACGCGACGCGCGACTGGTCGGTGACGCCGAGGTCCTGGATGAAGAAGGGGATGAAGGGGAAGACGAAGTTGGCGCCCATGAGGCCGACGAAGACGCCGACCCAGATGAAGACGAGGTTGCGGCGCCATGCGCCGGTATCGGCATTGCCCCGGGCGGGAGCGGAGGTCATCGGGAGCACGCCCCGGGCGCGGTGCTGCGGGAGAGTGCGGACACGGGCCTCACCGTTCGAGGGATGTGAATCGATTGTGCCATCGGGTGTCGTCCCGGTCACGCAAAAGACGATGCGTGACTCACGACTTCTACTTCGTCTATCATGCGGTGAAGTTCACGCACGGAGGCCTGGCGATGACGGCAAAAGTCCCGATTACGGTTGCGCGGGGGGATGGCATCGGCCCGGAGATCATGGATGCGACGCTGCGCATCATCGAGGCGGCGGGGGCGGCGCTGGAGATCGAGGAGATCGAGATTGGGGAGCAGGCGTACCTGAAGGGTTACAGCGCGGGGATCGCGCCGGAGGCGTGGGACTCCCTGCGCAGGACGAAGGTGTTTTTGAAGGCGCCAATCACGACGCCGCAGGGCGGGGGCTTCAAGAGCCTGAACGTGACGGTGCGGAAGACCCTGGGGCTGTACGCCAACGTGCGCCCCTGCACGGCGTATGCCCCGTTCGTGGAGACGAAGCACCCCGGGATGGACGTGGTGATCATCCGGGAGAACGAGGAGGACCTCTACGCGGGGATCGAGCACCGGCAGACGGACCAGGTGTACCAGTGTCTGAAACTGATCACGCGGCCGGGGACGGAGAAGATCGTCCGCTATGCGTTCGAATACGCGCGGATGAACGGCCGGAAGAAGGTCACGTGCTTCACCAAAGACAACATCATGAAGATGACCGACGGCCTGTTCCACAAGGTATTCGAGGAGGTGGCGGCCGAGTACCCGGGCATCGAGGCTGAGCACTGGATTGTGGACATCGGCTCGGCGAAGCTGGCGGACACGCCGGAGGCGTTCGACGTGGTCGTGCTGCCGAACCTGTACGGCGACATCCTGAGCGATGTGGCGGCGCAGATTGCAGGGTCGGTGGGGCTTGCAGGGTCGGCGAACATCGGCGAGCACGGGGCGATGTTCGAAGCGATTCACGGTTCGGCGCCGCGGCGGGCGGGCCAGAACCTCGCGAACCCATCGGGGCTGCTGCTGGGTGCGGTGATGATGCTGGTCCACATCGGGCAGTCGGACGCGGCGGAGCGGGTGCACAATGCGTGGCTGCGGACCATCGAGGACGGCATCCACACCTACGACATCTACGACCCTTCGGTGAGCAAGGAGAAGGTCGGCACGCGCGAGTTCGCGGATGCGGTGATTGCGCGCCTCGGGCAGGAGCCGCAGCACCTGAAGGCGGTGCGGTATGCGGCGGGCGGGGGGTTCACGCCGCCGGCGCTGAAGCCGCAGCCGCGGGCGAAGAAGGAGACCATTGGGGTCGACGTGTTCGTGCAGGACGCGGAGACGACGCCGGATGCGCTGGCTGCGCGGCTGCAGCAGCACGAGGGTGACGGGCTGCGCCTGACGATGATCACGAACCGCGGCGTGAAGGTGTGGCCCGAGGGTCTGCCCGAGACGTTCTGCACGGACCACTGGCGGTGCCGGTTCAAGGCGGATGGGCCGGTGAGCCACCAGGCGATCGTGGGGCTGCTCGGTCGCCTTGCGGGTGCGGGCATCGATTTCATCAAGACGGAGCACCTCTGCACCTTCGACGGCGAGGAGGCCTTCTCGAAGGGGCAGGGGGAGTGAGGGACGGCGGTGTACCGGGTGCTGGTCTCGACGCGGCGGGGCTGGCAGGAGGTGTGGTGCACTTGCGCGGCGGGGCGGGCATGCTTCGCCGACCCCGGGGCGGCGGCTGAGGCGGCGGAGTTCCACCGGCGCTGGTGCCGGCTGTTCGGCTCGGGGCTGCGCTATCGGGTGGCCCCGGCCGAGGCGGTGGATTGAGCCGCGGGCAGCGCGCGCGGCGCCGGCCTAGAATGGGCCGGTGCCGCGGCTGCCTGCAGACCTCGCCGGGCTGATCGAGCGCTACGCCAGCGGGCCTTCGCTGGTGCGGAAGGCAGTGGCCGGCGCGGGGCCGGGGGCGATGTCGCGGGCGGGCCGGGAGGGCTGGTCGGTGCGCGACGTGCTGGTCCACCTGGCCGATGCGGAGCTGGTGCGGGCGGCGCGTATCCGATTCATCCTCGCGGGCGACGAGCCCCCGGTGCTGCCGCCGTTCGACGAGGGGCAGTGGAAGCGCCGGCTGCACTACCTCTGGCGGAGCCCCGAGGCGGCGCTTGCCCTCTTCGATGCGCTGGTGTTCGGCAATCTCGAGCTGCTGCGCCAGCTCGATGCGGCCGGGTTCGCGCGGGCGGGCGCGATCGATGGAGAGTTGGTGACGGTGGAGGAGCTGGTGCGGCGGGGGGCGGCACACGCGGAGGAGCACGCCGCGCAGGTGCGGGAACTGCGCGCGGCGGCCGGTGAACGGCCGGGCTAGGGAGCGGCGAGCGCGACCAGGCGGGCAACGGCGCCGTAGCCGAACCCGGAGACGATGCCGCGGCAGGCGGCAGCGAGGGGGTCGGGCGTTGCGCCGTCCCACGGGGCGCTGCCGACGGCGATGACGTCGGCCGGGTGCGCGCGGACGGCTTCGGCGACGGCGCCGGAGTGCTCGGGCGGGATGCGGTCGCGGACGAGGATGACGGGAAGCGCGGAGCCGCGGAGGATGCCGGGGATATCGAGCGGAGAGCGGTAGCGGTGCACCTCGGCGCCGGGCCAGGCGAGCTCCTGGGGGGCGTCGGCGGGGAGGATGACGAGGACGCGCTCCATGGCGGCAGTGTAGCGGGACGCGGGGCAGGACGGGACGGGCCGGCGGGCGGTAGGATGCGGGGGATGGCGAAGGAATCGCAGCCGCCGATGGGGTTCCAGCTGCTGATCGGCCTCGAGATGACGGAGCGGGGCGATGGCATGAGCCGCTGCCGGCTGGAGGTAGCGGAGCGGCACCTGAACCCGCACGGCGTGGTCCACGGCGGCGTGCTGTATTCGATGGCAGACACCGGCATGGGTGCGGCGGTGTATTCGACGCTCGACCCTTCGGAATCGTGCGCGACCATCGAACTGAAGATGGTGTACCTCGCGCCGGTGCGCGGCGGGTCGCTGGAGTGCGTGACGCGCATGGTGCAGCGGGGACGGAGGGTAGCAGTGCTGGAGTCGGAGGTGCGGAACGGCGACAGGCTGGCGGCGAAAGCGCTGGGGACCTTTGCGATTTTCGAGGACCGCGCTGCCGGGGGCGAACGTGGGCGCTGAAGGGCGGGTGGTCTCGCTGAACGTTTCGAACGGGGGCGTGCCGAAGCTGCCCGTGGCGGAGGCGCGGGTGACGCGGCTTGGGATGGAGGGGGATCGGCAGGCGAACCCGGACGTGCACGGCGGCCCCGAGCGGGCGCTGTGCCTGTTTTCGGCGGAGATTCTTGCGCGGCTGCAGGCGGAGGGGCACCCGATCGGCCCGGGGACGACGGGTGAGAACGTGACCATCGCGGGCATCGACTGGGGGCGGATGGTGCCGGGCAGCCGCTGGCGGCTCGGTGACGAGGTGGAGATCGAGATTACGCGACCGACGACGCCCTGCAAGACCATCCGGGGGTCGTTCCGGGATGGGGAGTTCAACCGCATCCACCACGCACTGCACCCGGGCGAGAGCCGGGTCTACGCGCGGGTGCTGCGGGAGGGCCTGCTGCGGGCAGGAGACCGCGTCGCGGAGGCTGGCGGGGTAGGCTCCTAGCCGAGGAACTCGGTGACGGCGCGGGTGAACTCGGGAGTGTTCTCGAGCGGCACCATGTGGCCTGCCCCGGGGACCATGACGACCTGGGCGCTGGCGATCTTGGAGCGGAAGAGCTCGGCGTAGGCGGGCGGGACGAGCTTGTCCTGGTCGCCCCAGACGATGAGCGTGGGCGCCTTGATGCGGTGGAGGCGCTTCTTGAGGCCTTTGTCGGGGATGGGCCAGATGAATTTGCCGGTGGCGCTGAAGTTGGCGAGCTGGAAGTAGTAGTTCTCGGCGAGCTCCTCTTCGCTGGCGGGCGGTGCGAAGAGCTTCGGGATGACGGGGTTGGAGAGGTCGCCGAAGATGACGCCGGGCAGTTCGTTGGGCATGAGGATGAAAAGGTCGGTGACGGGGGTTTCGTCCATCCAGAGGCCGACGGGGCAGACGAGGACGAGCTTCTTGACCATGTCGGGGCGGGCTGCGGCGAGCTCGGCGGCGAACATTCCGCCGATGGAGTGGCCGGCGAGGAAGAAGGAGGTGAGGCCGAGGGCGTCGCAGAAGTCCTGGTAGTAGACGACCATGTCGTGGACGTCGTCGATGTGTTCGAGGCCGGGGGTGTCGTCCCAGCCGGGATGGGTGGGGACGATGACGTCGTAGTGCTCGGCGAGGGCGAGCATTTCGGGGGTCATGCCGTTGCGGATGCCGCCGGCCGCATGGAGGTAGAGGAGGGGCTGGCCGGAGCCCTTGCGGTAGACGGGCACCTGGAACATGCCGTCGCGGACGGAGACGATTTGCGGCTCGGGGGAGGTCATGGCATCGCCTTTCGCTGAGGTGAGATGCAGCCGTGCGGGATGATTCGCCCGCGGCGAAGTACGGCCGGAACTGTACCGGAATCGCTGCGGGGCCGCCAGCCGCTCAGCTCGGGCGCCGCAGCGGGGGACCGTCGAAGTGCTCGAGGGTGGCGAAGGCCTCGACGGGCTTGCGGCGAAGCCGGGTGAGCTGTGTTGCGGGGCGGCCGAGGGTGATGATGGTTGCGACGGCGACGTGGGGCGGGAGGCGGAGGAGGGCCTGGAGGTCGGGTTCGCGGGCGATGGGCATGGTGGTGAGGGTGCCGCCGAGACCTTCGTTCCGGGCGGCGAGGAGGATGTTCCAGGCGAAGGGGTAGATGGATGCGCCGCTGGCCATGCCGACGCGGTCGAGCTCCTGGTCGATGGAGGCGACGACGGAGAGGTCGACGCAGACGGCGAGGAGGACGGGCGCCTTGCGGTAGGGCTCGGTGAGGAGCGGAGGAACGGGGGTGGCGGCGATCTGTTCCGGAGTGAGCCTGGTGGGGACGACGGTGTTCCAGGGGTTTTCGCCGGAAGCGGCCTGCGCGGCGTAGCGGCGGGCTGCGGGGATGGCGGCTTCGGCGATGGCCGCTTTGGCCGCGGGGTCGCGGATGATGATGACGCGCCAGCCCTGGCGGTTGCCGCCGCTGGGGGCGAAGCGGGCGTTGTCGAGGAGGCGGTAGACGGTGGCGTCGTCGACCGGGTCGGGGGTGAACTCGCGGGCGGCGAAGGCGGTGCGCATGACGTCGTAGAGGTCCATGCGCGGGATTGTGCCCTGCCGGGGCCGCGGTGTCGCGGGCTGGCTACATCGCCTGCGAGAGCATGGGCAGCAGGGCCGCGATGAGGGAGCCGAGCTGGACGCCGCGGGCGACGGGGGTCGCGACGGCGGCTTCGGCGTTGACCTCGTAGTGGTTGCGGCGGCCGTGGCGCTCACGCTGGAGGTAGCCTGCGCGCTCGAGGTCGGCGACGATGCGCTTGACGGCGCGTTCGCTGATGCCGACTTCGGCGGCGAGCTCGCGAAGGCGGATGTCCGGGTTGCGGGTGATGGCGAGGAGGACGTTAGCGTGATTCGTGAAGAGAGACCACTCAGCCATGGAATGAGGCTACGTCTGCGTCACCCTTATGTACCAGCGACATTTGTGACGTGAATAAAGTTGCCCTTATGGAGCGTCAGCGCTCGACGAGGAAGGCGCCGAGGCGGGGGTCGAGGGGGAGGCTGGTGACCTCGATGCTGTCGATGCGGGCATCGGAGGGGCCGCGTTTGCAGGCGATGATGAACTGTTTGACGAGGTTGCGTTCGCCCTGGACTCGGACCTGGAGGGTGCCATCGGGAAGGAGGCGGCAGGAGCCGAAGAGGTTGAGGGAGTTGGCGACGTTGCGAAGCCAGAGGCGGATGCCGATGCCCTGGACCTGGCCGCGGATGATGATTTGGCGGTGCTCGGCGATATAGAGGGCGTTGCGGGCACGCTCCATACCGTGGTTTTCGGCGCGGTCAGGAGCTGGGTTGAGCCTCCCAGATGGCGGGCCAGGCGCGGGAGCCGCGGACGGCATCCTTCATGGCTTCGCGTTCGAGCTCGAGGAGGCGGGCCACGGCCTCGTCGAACTGCTGGACGGCTTCGCCGTGAAGGCGCGCGCGGAGGATGCCGAGGGTGCCGCGTTCGACGAGGTTGCGCACCGTCTTGGGCCAAACGAAGAACGCGAACGCGCGGGGCGGGCCGAAGGCGCCGCGGTGCTTGCCGAGCCAGAGGTAGCGTTCCTGGACAGAGGCGACGGGTTCGACGATGCCCGCCCACTGGCCCTCGTGGGCGTTTTCGCGGGTATCGACGAGGAGGCGGAGGGGGAAGAGGGAGAAGCCGATGGTGATGAGGTCGCCTTCGGCGAGGATGCGCTCGATGGCCTGGATGTCGACGTCGATGCCGTTCTCGGTGCGCATGGGCTGCCTCCGATGGCGGTGATGGAGCGAGGGGGTGGTCCGGCCGGGCCGTTCCACCCCCTCGGGGATTGCCGGGCGATTCCCGGGAGGCTGGGCTGGCCGCCTAGTACATGGGCGGCGCGGCCGGGGTCTGCTCCTTTTCGGGCTTTTCGGTGACGAGGCAGTTGGTGGTGAGGACCATGGCGGCGATGGAGACCGCGTTCTCGACGGCAGAGCGGGTCACCTTGGCCGGGTCGATGATGCCCTTGGCGACCATGTCGCCGAACTCGTCCCGCGCGGCGTCGTAGCCGTGGCCCTTGGGGAGCTTCTTCACTTCTTCGACGATGACGGAGCCGTCCTTGCCGGCGTTGATCGCGATGCGGCGGAGGGGCTCCTCGAGGGCGCGGCGGAGGATGCGGACGCCGGTGGCCTCGTCGCCTTCGAGCTTGAGCTTATCGAGGGCGGGGGCGGCATTGATGAGGGCGACACCGCCGCCGGCGACGATGCCTTCCTCAACGGCGGCGCGGGTGGCGCTGAGGGCGTCTTCGACGCGGTGCTTCTTCTCCTTCAGTTCGACCTCGGTGGCGGCACCGACCTTGATGACGGCGACGGAGCCGGCAAGCTTGCCGAGCCGCTCCTGGGCCTTCTCCCGGTCCCAGTCGCTCTTGGCCTCTTCGAGGATGGCGCGAATCTGGGCGATGCGGGCGTCGATGTCCTTCTTCTTGCCCTTGCCCTCGATGATGGTGGTCTCTTCCTTGGTGGAGACGACGCGGCGGGCGCGGCCGAGGTCGCTGATGTCCACGCTTTCGAGGGTGCGGCCGATCTCTTCGGAGATGACCTGGCCGCCGGTGAGGACGGCGATGTCGCCGAGGTTGTCCTTCTGGCGGTCGCCGAAGCCGGGGGCCTTGACGGCGAGGACGTTGAGGGTGCCGCGGAGCTTGTTCACGGCGAGGGTGGCGAGGGCCTCACCTTCGAGGTCGCCGCAGATGATCACGAGGTTCTTGGTGACCTGGAGGATGCGCTCGAGGACGGGAAGGATCTCCTGGACGGAGGAAAGCTTCTTGTCGGTGATGAGGATGTAGGGGTCTTCGACGACGGCTTCCATCCGCTCGGGGTTGGTGACGAAGTAGGGGGAGATGTAGCCCCGGTCGAAGGCCATGCCGTCGACGTATTCGACTTCCGTCTGGATCGACTTGGACTCTTCGACGGTGATGACGCCGTCCTTGCCGACCTTTTCCATGCACTCGCCGATGAGCTCGCCGATGGCGGGGTCGTTGTTGGCGGAAATGGTGGCGACCTGCGCCATCTGGGCGCGCTCGGTGACCTTGATGCTGTTCTTCTTGATGGCTTCGACGAGGGCGGCGGCGCCGGCTTCGAGGCCGCGCTTCAGGGCCATCGGGTTGGCGCCGGCGGCGACGTTCTTCAGGCCTTCCTGGACGATGGCCTGGCCGAGGACCGTCGCGGTGGTGGTGCCGTCACCGGCGATGTCGTTCGTCTTGGAGGCGATCTCCTTGGCGAGCTGGGCGCCGATGTTCTCGAAGGGGTCCTCGAGCTCGATGTCCTTGGCGATGGTGACGCCGTCGTTGGTGATGGTGGGGGCGCCGAACTTCTTGTCGAGGACGACGTTGCGGCCCTTGGGGCCAAGCGTGATCTTGACGGCATCGGCGAGGGCGTCGATGCCGCGCTTCAGGGAGTGACGTGCTTCTTCGTCGAAGAGCAGCTGCTTTGCCATGGGTACCTCTTCGGAGGGGTGTGTGGTCTGCGGCTCGTATATTAGCACTCCCTGTCAATGAGTGCTAACGGTTGCGGTCGAGCGGCCCGGGGCCGGACACTGCGGCCGTGAACCGGGGCCCGGTAGTGGTATTCGGCGGGACGTTCGACCCGCCGCACGTGGGGCATCTCGTGCTGGCGGAGTGTGCGCGCTGGCAGTTCGGGGCGGCGCTCGTGCTGTTCGTCCCGGCGGGGGACCCGTACCGGAAAACGGGCACGCCGACGCCGGAGGGGGCGCGGGCGGGGAGGCAGGGTAAGCTGCGGCGGGTGACGCCGGCAGCCCTGCGGGTGGAGATGACGCGGCTGGCGGCAGCGGGGAACCCGGCGTTCGCGGTGGACGAGCGGGAGACGCGGCGGGAGGGGCCGAGCTACACGGTGGACACGCTGGAGGAGCTGCGCGCGGAGGGGTGGGAGGAGCTGGTGCTCGTGCTCGGGAGTGACGCGGCGGCGGACCTGCCGTCGTGGCGGGAGCCGGGACGCATCCGCGAGCTCGCGCGGCTGGCGGCAGCCGAGAAGCCGGGGACACCGGTGCCGCCGGGCTTCGAGACGGTCGAGATGCCGCGCCTCGAGGTCAGCTCGACGCTCATCCGGGAGCGGGTCCGGGCGGGGAAGCCGGTGCGCTACCTCGTGCCGGAGCGCGTGGAGGCGTTCATCCGGGAGCGGGGACTCTACCGCGACGGGGACTGAGGGCGCTCGGCGGTCCAGCTGCCGCTTTTGCCGCCGTGCTTCTCGAGGAGGCGGACCTCTTCGATGGTGATGCCCTTCTCAGCTGCCTTGCACATGTCGTAGACGGTGAGGGCGGCCACGGCGGCGGCGGTGAGAGCTTCCATTTCGACGCCCGTGCGGGCGGTGGTGCGGACGGTGGCGGTGATGCGGAGGGTGCGCTCGTCGGCGGGGGCGACCTCGAGCGAGGCGCCCGTGATGGGGAGCGGGTGGCAGAGGGGGATGAGCGAGGGCGTCTGCTTGGCGGCCATGATGCCGGCCAGCCGGGCGGCGGCGATGACGTCGCCCTTGGGGACGGCGCCGTCGAGGATGAGCCGGAGGGTGGCCGGCTGCATGCGGACGAGCGCTTCGGCGGTGGCTTCGCGGGCGGTTTCGTCCTTGGCGGAGACGTCGACCATGCGGGCCGCGCCCCGCTCGTCGAGGTGGGAGAGCTCACCGGCCATGGTGCTTCCGCCACATGAGGGTGTCGTAGCCGTAGGTGATGGCGTAGGCGATTGCGCCGGCGGCCAGGCCGCCGGGGACACCCAGCCAGTGGGAGACCCAGGTATCGGCGGCGATGATGCCGATGCCGGCGCCGGCGAGAAAGGAGAGGAAGGCGGTGCGGCGGCGCTCGGCTTCGAAGCGTTCGCGGAGGGTATCGCGCATGGAGAGAGTGTAGCGGGGTTGCGGGTAGGGAGTTGGGCGAGCGGCGGGGAGGACGTACCCTTTGCGGCATGCCGGACGGGGTAACGCGGGTGCTGCTGACGCGGCACGGCCAGACGGTCGCGAACGTGGAAGGGCGCTTTTGCGGCCACAGCGAGACGGAGCTGACGGCGCGGGGGCGGGCGCAGGCGATGGCGCTGGGGCGGCGGCTCGCCGGTGAGGTGCTGGCAGCCTGCTACAGCTCCGACCTTTCGCGGGCGGTGGAGACGGCGCTGCTGGCGCTCGGGGAGCGGGGCATCGGGCCGGTGCCGCTGCCGGCGCTGCGGGAACGGCATTACGGCGCATGGGAGATGGAGCTGGAGACGGAGGTGCAGCGCCGCGACCCGCTCCGCTTCGCCCAGATGGAGGCAGAGGACCCGGCATGGGTGCCGCCGGGCGGCGAATCGCTGGCGGCGGTCCGGGAGCGGGCGAGCGCGGCCCTGCGGGAGATTGCGGCGCGGCACACGGGGGAAACGGTGCTCGTGGTGGCGCACGGGACGATGCTGAATTGCCTGGTGGCCGGCCTGCTCGGGCTGCCGGAGACGCACGTGTTCCGGTTCGAGGTGGGACACTGCACGCTCTTCGAGGTGGAGGAACGGCGCGGCCGGTTCGTGGTGGCGCGGATGAACGACAGCGCGCACCTGGACGGGCTCGCGTGATCCCGGTCGGGGACAGCACGCGCCGCCATTCGACGCCGTGGGTGACCTACGCAATCCTGCTGCTGAATTTCGGCGTCTTTTTCGCGATGCTGACGATGGACGCGACGGTGCCGCGGGCGACGGCGGGCGCGACGCAGCGGTTCGTGGAGCAGACGGCCGGGGTGTGCTACGGCTTCCGGGCGCCGCCGAACGACTTGAATGCGTTCATCTGCCGGTGGGGCTTCCAGCCGCGGGAGTTCTTCGACACGCTGAGCGGGAGCTCGGGGCTGACGGGGCGCGCGCGCTGGGAGGTGCTGCTTTCGCTGGTGACGGCGCTCTTCCTGCACGGGGGATGGCTGCACATCCTCGGCAACATGCTGTTCCTGTGGGTCTTCGCGGACAACATCGAGGACCGGCTCGGGCACGCAGGCTTCCTGCTGTTCTATCTCGCGGCGGGCGCTGTGGCCTCGCTGGTGCAGGGCGCGATGGACCCATCGAGCACGGTGCCGGTGGTGGGTGCGAGCGGGGCGGTGGCGGGGGTGCTCGGGGCGTACCTCATCTGGTTCCCGACCACCACCGTGCACGTGGTCATCCCGTTCTTCATTCTCTTGTTCCTTCCGCTGCCGGTCCCGGCGTTCGTGATGATTGGGCTGTGGTTCCTGCAGAACCTGTTCGCGGGCTACGCGACGATTGCGGACACGGCATCGACGGGCGGGGGCGTGGCGTGGTTCGCGCACATAGGGGGCTTCCTGTTCGGCGCGGGGCTTGCGCTGACGGGCATCGGGCGGCGGAGGGGGTAGGGCGCGGGCGAGACGGGCGCTATTCTCAGTTGGGGCGGAAACTGACAATAGCGGCGGGCGGTATTCTCAGATGTGAGAACAACGGGGAACTCGGACGATGCTGCGCACGACCGGCCGGCGCGAACTGATCTCTTGGGGGGGAGAACGGTTCGCTGCATTCATCCCGCTGCCCCTCCCGCCCGACCCGCCGTTGCAGTTCTCCGCTCCCCTGGAGCACCAGCACGAACGGGCCCTGCTCGCGCTGGGGAGGCTCGATGCGGTGAGCATGCTGCTTCCGGACCCCGACCTGTTCCTGTATGGGTACGTTCGGCGCGAAGCGCTCCTCTCGAGCCAAATCGAAGGGACCCAATCATCGCTTTCCGACCTGCTGCTGTTCGAGCTGGACGAACTGCCGGGCGTTCCGCTCGACGACGTCGTCGAAGTGTCGAACTACGTGGCGGCGCTCGAACTCGGGCTCGGGCTGCTGCGTGAGGGGCTGCCGCTTTCGAACCGGCTCATTCGGGCGGTGCACGGCAGGCTGCTCGCAACGGGGAGGGGTGCGGGAAAGCGGCCCGGGGAGTTTCGGAGGGAACCGGTGTGGATCGGCGGCCCGACGCCGGCCACCGCGACATTCGTGCCGCCTCCTCCGGAAGAGGTGGAGCAGGCAATGGCGGAGCTCGAACGATTCTTGAATTCCGACGGCCCGTGGAGCGCACTGGTCCGGGCGGGCCTCGCGCACGTCCAGTTCGAGACGATCCATCCGTTCCTGGACGGCAACGGGCGGGTTGGCCGGCTCCTGGTCGTGCTGGTCCTCGCCGCGGCCGGAACCCTCGACCGCCCGCTCCTGTATCTCTCGCTGTACTTCAAACGGAATCGTGACCGCTATTTCGCCCTTCTCGATGCGGTCCGCGAGCGGGGCACGTGGGAAGAGTGGCTCGAGTTCTTCCTGGCCGGTGTGGAGCAAACTGCGGCGGCGGCAGTGCGCACGGCACAGCAGATTACGCAGCTCTTCGACCAGGACAGGCGCCGCGTGCGGGGGCAGGGGCGGGCAGCGAACACCGCGCTTCGGGTGCTGGCGGCGTTCGAGCGCCGTCCGCTGGCCGGCACGAGGCTGGTGGCCGAACTGACGGGACTGAGCTATGCCTCTGCCGACCGGGGCGTCCAGCTCCTTCGCGGGCTGGGCATCCTCGAGGAGATCACCGGCCGCCGGCGCGACCGGCTGTACGCATATCGGGACTACATCGCGCTGCTGAACGAAGGGGCGGAGCCCCTGGCGAGACGCTAGCCGCGAGACGGGCGCTATTCTCAGTTGGGGCGGAAACTGATAATAGCGGCGGGCGGTATTCTCAGATGTGAGCATACCCGGGGCGGCTGGCGAACGGCCTGTAAATTGTTGGTAAAGCGTTGGAACGGCGCGGCGGGGCGGGTTTTTCGTTCGCGGGGGCGGCGCTAGGTTGAAGGCGACACGAACTGTCGCCGGCGGCGGTGCGCCGGGGACCGGGGGTGGTGATGCGACGACTGACCTGGGCGATGGCAGGGCCGCTCCTCCTGGCCGTTGCGGCGGCGGGGTGGGCATCAGGCGGGGGTTCGACCACGGCGCACGCGCTGACCAACTGTTCCACCTCGACGCAGGCGCTCGATGCGCAGGAGCAGGAGCTGCTGCGGCTGATCAATGAGTTCCGGGCGGCGAACGGAGTGCCGCCGCTCAAGGCCTCGCCGAATCTATCGCGGGCGGCGGCATGGATGTCGGAGGACATGGCGGCGAAGGGGTACTTCGACCACACGGACAGCCTCGGGCGGTCGGCGTTCCAGCGGGTGCGCGATTGCGGCTACGCAAGCAGCGGCGCCGGGGAGAACCTGGCCATTGCGTCGAGCGCCCAGCAGGCATTCACCCTGTTCCTGAATTCGCCGTACGGCCACCGGGAGAACATGCTGCGCACGATGTGGGTGGTCGCGGGCATCGGGCGGGCAGGCCCGTACTGGACGGTCGATTTCGGGAACGTCGACGACTCGGGGCAGGGCTGGGATACGCAGCCGCCGCCCCAGCCGACGGCCACGCCGACCCGGGCCCTCCCGACGGCGACGCCGACCGTGCCCGCGCCGCCGGCGGCGCCGACGATGGCCCCGGCGGCGGCGCCGACCCCCGCCGGGGCGTCGCACCCTGCATCGAATCCGTTCCTGGTGCGGAGGGCGGTCGTGCCGAACATCACCACCGAGCCCTGAGGGGGCGCCTGGCTCGGCGGGCGGCGGACATCAGCGGAGGGTGATGCCGCCGTCGACAGAGATAGCCTGGCCGGTGATGTTCCGGGCGGCGGGACTTGCGAGGAAGGCTGCCAGCTCGCCGATATCTTCCGGGGTTTGTTCGCGGCCAAGGGGGACACCGCTCTTCACCACCTCGAGGAAGATTTCGCGGGGCGTTTTCCCGGCGAACTGCGGCACCGTGCGCTGCATCATGGCCGCCATGCCCTCCCAGGCGCGGGTCCAGAGGAAGCCCGGACAGATGGCGTTCACGCGGATATCGAAGGGGGCGTACTCGAGGGCGCAGCTCTTGGTGAGGGAGATGACGCCGGCCTTGGCGGCGGCGTAAGCGGGGAGCGTCGGCGCGGCCTGGAGGCCGGCGATGCTGGCGATGTTGATGATGGCACCGCCGCCGCGCTGCTTGAGGTAGGGAAGGGCGGCCTTCGTGCCGAGGAAGGTGCTGCGGAGGTTCTGGGCGAGCTGCTCGTCCCAGGCCTCGGGCGGCATGGATTCGACACGGCCGCCGCCGGCGCTTGCCGGGAGGGCATCGAGGTCGATGGGGCCGCGGCCGGCGCCGGCGTTGTTGACCATGATGTCGATGCCGCCGAGGGCAGCAGCGACGCGGCGGAGCGCCTCCTGCAGCGGCGGTTCGAGGATGACGTCGCAGGCGAGGCCGAGGCCCGGGAGGGGGAGAGCGGCGGCCGTGGCGGCGGCCTGGTCGCCGTCGAGGTCGAGAATGGCGACGCGGGCGCCCTGGCGCGCCATGACGGTCGCGATGCCGGCACCGATGCCGCGGGCGCCGCCGGTGACGACGGCGGTCTTGCCTTCGAGGGGGAGCATGGGAGGAATCCTTTCGGTGACGCGAAGTATCGGCGCGCAGGGTAGCATGCGGCCGGCGGGGCGTAGAATCGGCGCGGATGCGCGTTGCGACGATTGGGTTCACGAAGAAGTCGGCGGAGCAGTTCTTCGGCCTCCTGCGGGAGAGCGGGGCGCGGCGGCTGGTGGACGTGCGGCTGCACAACGTGTCGCAGCTGGCGGGCTTCACGAAGAAGGACGACCTCGCTTACTTCGTGCGCGAGCTCTGCGGGATGGACTACGTGCACCTGCCCGAACTGGCGCCGACGGAGGCGCTGCTGGACGGCTACCGGAAAGCGAAACAGGGCTGGCCCTGGTACGAACGGGCATTTTTCGCGCTGCTGGCGGAGCGGCGGGTGGAGGAGCGGGTGCCGCGCGAGCTGGTCGACGGCGCGGTGCTCCTCTGCAGCGAGGCGACGGCGGACCGTTGCCACCGCCGGCTCACGGCGGAGTACTTCGCGGAACGCTGGGGCGGGCTCGAGATCGTTCACCTCTGAGCCGGCCGACACGACAGGCAGGGCTCAGCGGCCGGTGAAGCGGGGCTCCCGCTTTTCGAGAAAGGCGGCCACGGCCTCCCGGGAATCGAACGAGAAGCCGGCGAGGCGCTGGGAGAGCGCCTCCTGGTCGAGGACGCGGTCGAGGGGCGCGGTCTCGGCGAGGGCGAAGTTCTCCTTCATGCGGGCGTAGGCAGCGGTGGGGCCGGCGGCGAGCCGCTGGCAGAATTCGAGACCGTGGGCGAACAGCTCGTCGTGGGGGATGACGCGGTTGACGATGCGGAGCTCGAGGGCGCGGGCGGCGTCGATGATCTCGGCGGTGAAGTAGAGCTCGCGGGCGATGCCGGGGCCGCAAAGCCTGGAGAGGAAGTAGGTGCCGCCGAAATCGCCGGGCAGGCCGACGTTGCGGAAGGCGGCGCCGAAGCGGGCGCGGTCGGAGGCGAGGCGGATGTCGCAGGCGAGGGCGATGCTGAACCCGGCGCCGACGGCGGGGCCGTTGACGAGGGCGACGACGGGCTTCGGCATAGTGTGGATGCGGAGGGTGATGGCGCGGTGACGGTCACGGAGCTCCGCGGCCGAGCGGTCGAGCTCGGCCACGACAGCACCGGGGCCTTCCGCGGCAGCGGCGGCAGCCATCCGCTCGTTCCGCTCCTGCATCCCGCGGATGTCGCCCCCGGCGCAGAAGGCGCGCCCGGCGCCGGTGATGGCGACGCAGCGGACAGCAGGGTCGGCCTCGGCTTCGGCGAGGGCTTCGGCGAGGCGCGGCACGAGCTCGCCGCCCATCGCGTTGAGGGTCTCGGGGCGGTTGAGCGTGACCAGGGCGACGGCGTCGCGGCGTTCCAGCAGGACATCGGACATCGGCGGGCCTCCGCAGTGAACTCCTCGGGTTGGGAGATGGTGGGGCTGGATCGGCTCCGCTGCAACTTGTGAAAATAACTCTATCGACATAGAGTTACCAAGCGCGGGTCCCCGGGCGCGGCGCCGCCGCGGGAGGGGAGCCCGCCGGGAGGAACCCGGAATGAAGGTGGTCCAGGTTGTCGCGGAGTCGCTGGGCGACGCCTCGTATCTCGTGGTGTCGGGGGACCAGGCGGCGGTCATCGACCCGCAGCGGGACATTCGCCCGTTCGTGCGGGCGGCGCGGGAGCACGGTGCGGAGATTCGCTACGCGGTCGAGACGCACGTGCACAACGACTATGTCTCGGGCGGGCGCGAGCTGGCGGCGCTGGGGGCGGAGGTGATCGCGCCGGCGGCGGGGAAGCTGGAGTTTCCGCACCGGCCGGTGGGTGACGGCGACGCGATCGCCGTGGGCGATGCGAAGCTGCTGGTGACGGCGGCGCCGGGGCACACGTACGAGCACGTGGCCTATCTCGGGGTGACGGCCTCGGGCGAGGTGCGGGGGGCGTTCACCGGCGGCGCGCTCCTGATGGCCGGCGCGGGGCGGACGGACCTGCTCGGGCCGGAGCACACGGAGGAGCTGACGCGGCTCCAGTGGGAGACGGCACAGAAGCTGCGGAAGCTGGTGCCGGCGGCTGCGGACGTGCTGCCGACACATGGGGCAGGGTCGTTCTGCAGTGCGACGGGCACGGACCTCGGCCGGTGCGGGCCGATGGCGACGGAGCTGCTGAGAAACCCGGCGCTGGCTTCGAAGAGCTACGAAGAGTTCCGCGCCCTGCACCTCGCGGTCGAGATGCCCATTCCCGGCTACTACCGGTACATGGCCCCCATCAACCGGCGGGGGCCGAAGGTGTACGGCGAGCCGCCGCGGCCGGCGCACCTGAGCGCTCAGGCGCTGGCGGAACGGGACGGCGGCGCGTGGGTGGTGGATGTGCGGCGCCGGGAGGACTACGCCGCGGGGCACCTGCCGGGCTCGCTCGAGATCGAGGAGAGCGGTTCGATGCTCGCCTACGTCGGCTGGCTCATCCCGTTCGATGCCCCCATCGCGCTGGTGGCGTACGACCGGCAGCAGGCCGAGCGGGTGACGGTCGACCTCTTCCGCATCGGCTACGAACACGTGGTGGGCTGGGCGCCCGCGGCAGAGCTGCCGCTGACGGCGCGCACGGAGACGGCGACGGCTGCAGAGGTCGCGGAGGCGCTGCGGGAGGGACGGGTCCCGGTGCTCGACGTGCGGTACGCACAGGAGCTGCGCGACGCGCCGGTGCCGGGGGCGCGCGCCCTGCCGTTCGACCGGCTGCCGGAGTGGGCACCCGAGATTACGGGGCCGGTGCTGCTCTCGTGCGCCAGCGGGCAGCGGGCGGCGATGGCTGCGAGCTACCTCGAGCGGCTGGGGGTTGCCGCGCGGCCGTTCATCGGGGGAGGCGCGGCCGAGGTGCTGCGGGCGCTCACGGGAACGGCGCGGCAGTAAAGCGGCGGAGGGCTTCCTCGGTCGCTGCATCAGCCGGGTAGAAGGTTTCGACGCGGAGCTGTTCAGCGAGCGCGTCCTGGGGGGTGCCGAACGTCGAGACGACGGTGATGAACGAGAGCTTCGCAGGCCCGGCAGCGAGCACCACGGGGAGGATGGGAAGGAGCGGCGCCGGACCGGCAGGGGATGCGGGAGGCAGCCAGCCGCGCGGCCCGATGTCGTCGAGGAGGCTGGCGAGGCCGGGGTGGCCGGTTGCTGCGGCTTCGCGGCTGGCGCGCTCCCAGAGGGCCCGGGCCACTTCGTCCCAGTTCTCGATGGCGGGGCGCAGCCCGGCGGGGTCGAAACAGGCGCGGAAGAGGTTGAGCGGGCCGGCTTCGGGTGTGGGGGCTTTCGGCAGGAGCGTGCTGATGAGCGCCTGGAAGGGGCGGTTTGCGTGCCTCACGTTCCACGCGAGGTCGACGACGACGGCGGGGAAGGGCTCGCTGGCGCGCACGACGAGGTCGAGCGCGCGGTCGATGAGCCGGGCGGCCCCGGGACCGAGCCGGGCCGAGGGCGAAGCGGGCGCGAAGCCGGCTGCGGTAAGCAGCGCATCGCGGACGGCAAGGGGCGCGTCGAGCGCCTCGGCGAGCCTGAGGATGATGTCGGCTCCGGGCCTTGCGAGGCCGCGTTCGAGGTGGCTGAGGTGGCGCTGGGAGACGCCTGCGGCGAGGGCGAGCTCGAGCTGGGAGTAGCGGCGCCGGCGGCGCCACTCGCGGAGGAGCGTCCCGAATTGCGGGGCCGCGCGGACGGGGGAGGAAGCGGGCACAGGGGTACGCTCGCCGGGCGCGCGGCTGCTGTCAATGACCTGCCGCGGCATCGTTTTACGGCGGCAGCGGGAGCATGCTTCCGTTGCAACATCCAGCCGCTTCGGAGGTACGAACGATGGGACGCCGCCGCCTCGCAATTGGGTACGGGCTCGTGTTGGCCGCGTTCGCCGTGTTCACGGCGTACGTGGTGGCGCGGGTCGGGCTCGTGGGCATCTTCGAGCCGCATTTCACGGAATGGGGACCGGCGCAGGTCTTTGCCGACCTCGTGCTGATGGGGCTGATCACCATCGGCTGGATGGTCCGGGACGCGCGCCAGCGCGGGGCGGCGGTGTGGCCGTACGTCGTGCTCACGCTGGCTGCCGGCTCGATCGGGCCGCTGCTCTACCTCGCGGTGCGGGCGTGGCAGTCCCCGGAGCGACGGGCCGCTTAGGCGGCGGGGACGGGAAGCCGATAGCGGAGGATGGCGCCCACGCCGCCGAGGGCGCGGAGACCGTGGTGTTCCCGCACGACTTCGACGCGGGCGCCGGTGGCGGCGGCGAGGCGCGCGAGCTCGTCCTTCCGGGCCGCGGGCTCGTAGGCGTCGTCGATCACGACCACGTCGGCGGCGCCGAGCTCGAGCGCGTACTTCGTCCGGTCGTAGCCGGCAACGCCGAGGTCGCCCTCTTCGACCTCACCGACGAGGATGTCGGCCGTCTCGTGGGAGAGGTCGTCTTCGGTTTGCAGCAGGAACTGCTCGATGGTGCGGCGGACGTGTTCGAGGCCGGCGCGGATGTCGATGTGGAATTCGCCCTCCTCCACGCGGCGGGTCAGCGAGAGCGGGAGCGCCTCGCGGAGGAGATGGAGGGCGGTCTCGTCGCCGGCGATGACCAGGCGGGTGGCGCGCTCCTGTTCGCAGAGCTGCTCGATGAGCTTTGCTGCTTCCTCGGCGAATTCGCGGCGGTGCTGTTCGACGTGGCGGCGGAACCGGTGTTCGTTCATGCCGCTGGTCGAGCGCATCTGGTAGTCGTAGGGGTCGTCATCCCTCCCCGGGACCTCGCGGACCCGTTCGCCGCGGACGACGAAGAGCCGGAGGGTGTTCGTATCGGCGACGGCGACGACGGCGGTCTCGAATTCATCGAGGAGCCGGGCGAGCTGGTAGAGGCGGGGATACCGGTCGTAGACGACCTGGTTTTCGAAGGGAGCGGGCGCGGGGATGACTTCGAAGAGCCCTGCTGCGGAGCAGGCGAAGATGGCCGCGCCCTCGGCCGCGGGGTCGAGCTCAGCGAGGGCGGTGTGCACGCGCTCAGCATCGGCGCGGAAGGACTCGAGCGCGGGGCCGCGGACGCCCAGGCTGGCTTCGATCTCGCGGAGCCGGTCCTTGAGGACGACTTCGCCGGAGCGGAGGCCCGGCCGCTCGCCGGTGGCCTGGGGGCGCCAGTCCAGGTAGACGGAGAGGATGCCGATGCCGGCCGGGGGGTCCCACCGGGCGACCCGGCGGAGGACCTCTTCGAGCTGTTGTTCGTTGGGAATCGATTCGTTGGTCATGCTGCCAGTTTAGGGGGCGAACCGGCGCTGCGGGCAGCGCCAACGGCCGGTCAGGCGGGGGCCGGGCGGCCGTTGCCATTCGGGAGCGCGCGGGGCTGCTACACTTTCGGGCATGACTTCGACGGTTTCGCTCTTGCGGGAACGGGCGCTCGCTGCGCGGCGGGCGTCGCGGGTGCTGGCGCGGCTTTCGACCGCGGAGAAGAATGCGGCGCTTGAACGGATCGCAGCGCTGCTCGAAGCGGAGCAGGCGGCGGTGCTGGAAGCGAATGCGCGCGACCTCTCGGCGGCGAAGGACGCGGGGCTCGAGGACGCGTTCGTGGAGCGGCTGACGCTGACGCCGGAGCGGCTGCGCGGCATCGCGCACGATACGCGGTCGGTTGCGCAGCTGCCGGACCCGGTCGGCGAGGTATTCGATTCGCGCACCCTGCCGAACGGGCTGTGGATTGGGCGGCGGCGGGTGCCCCTCGGGGTCGTGGCGTGCATCTATGAATCGCGGCCGAACGTGACGATCGACATTGCGGCGCTGGCGCTGAAGAGCGGGAACGCGGCGATTCTGCGGGGCGGCAAGGAGGCGCGCCACAGCAATGCGGCGCTGGGCGAGCTCGTGCAGCGGGCGCTGGCGGAGACGGCGGTGCCTGCGGACGCGGTGCAGGTGATCAGCGACCCCGACCGGGCGCACGTCGACGAGCTGCTCGAGATGAACGACCTCGTGGATGTCATCGTGCCGCGCGGCGGGGCGCAGCTCATCGACTACGTGCGCCGGAAGGCGACGATGCCGGTCATCGCCCATGGGGACGCGGTCGTCCAGATCTACGTCGACGAGTTCGCCGACCTCGACCTCGCCGAGACGGTGGTGAACAACGCGAAGACGCGGCGGTACAGCATCTGCAACGCGGTGGATACGCTGCTGGTGCACCGGGCGATTGCAGAGCCGTTCCTGCGGCGGATGGCGGCCCGGTGGGGCGGGAAGGTGACGTTCATCGCCGACGAGCGGGCCTATCCGGTGCTCCAGGCGGCGGGCGCGCCCGTCGAGCATGCAACCGAGCAGACGTGGCGGACGGAGCACCTTGCGCTGCGGGTGGGTGTGCGCATCGTGGACACGATGGAGGAGGCAGCGGAGCACATCGAGCAGTACGGGAGCCATCACAGCGACGCGATCCTGACCGAGAACTACTCGCGGGCGCTGGAGTTCCTCGATGTGGTCGACTCGGCGGCAGTGTACGTGAACGCGAGCACGCAGTTCACCGACGGCGCCCAGTTCGGCCTCGGGGCCGAGGTCGGGATTTCGACGCAAAAGATGCATGCCCGGGGCCCGATGGGCCTGCGCGAGCTGACGAGCTACAAGTGGACCATCATCGGTCGGGGGCAGGTGCGACCGCTGTGATTACGTTTGAACGCGAATGCCGGACTCCGCACTCGGAGTCGTACACGATCTTCGAAGACGGGAGCATCGTGGGGCGGGTCGACCTGCACTACCAGGGAACGAACGTCTACGCGACGCTCTGCACGACGGCAGACGCCAACGAGGACCGCATCCAGCAGCTGATCGACGCGACAGACGAGCAGCTGGTGATGACGGCGGACCCGTACCGGGAGGATTTCGTGGTGACAGTGTGGCGGGGATCGCCCGCGGGCGTGTACAGCGACAACGAGCTGGACGACGACGAGGACGACGAGGACACGTTCCGGCTGAATTGAGCTGAACTGAGCGGATAGCGAGACCGGCGGATGCCGGGGGCGGATACCTCGAAGCGGCCGGGCTTGGTACACTCGGCGGTGGAGAGGTGTCCGAGTGGTTTATGGTGCCGCTCTCGAAAAGCGGTGTGGGGCAACCCACCGGGAGTTCGAATCTCCCCCTCTCCGCCAAAAATCCGAATCTGGGCCCGACGTAATGTCGGGCCCTTTGTCAATTTAAATGTTCATCCGGTTCAACAGTTGGCTACCATTTGGCTACGGACGGCTGCGGTTGGCTACCGGCCCGCGCGCCCAGCTACGCCCGCGCCGCGCGTTCGATGGCAGCCCCCAGCTGCTCCGCCGCTTCCCGCAAGTCGTGGAGCGCGGGTGAACCGGCGTAGACATCCAGCGTGAACGACGCCCGCGCGTGCCCCAGCATCTCCGCCAGGACCCGCGGCGGCACCCCCGCCGCTGCCATCAGGGTCGCCGCCGTATGGCGCAGGTCGTGAAGCCGCGCATCGACACCTGCACGCTTCGCGAAGCCGGTCCACCAGGTGCTGAGTGACCACGGCGAAACCGGGCCGCCGGCCCGCGCCAGTACCCACTCCCCTCCCTTCCACGCCGGACCGGCCGCCAGCCGCTCCTCCAGCTGCACCCGGCGCCAGGCCGCCAGCTCATCGAGCAATGTCGGGTGGATGGGGACCACCCGGTTCCCGGAGGACGTCTTTGGCGAACCGACGACCTCCCCCTTGGCGGTCCGCAGCCGCGCCCGGCGCACCGCGATGGTGCCGGCGCCGAGGTCGATATCCTCCCACTGCAGCCCAAGCGCTTCGCCGCGGCGCATCCCTGTGTAGAGCAGGAGCATCCCGGCCGCCCGGTAGACCGCCGGCGCCTGTCTGAGCGCAGCCACGATGGCGCCGACCTCCTCCCGGCGCAGCGGGCCCACCTTCCGGGCAGCCCGGGGCTGCGGCAGCTCGGCGTAGGCCGCCGGGTTCCGCGCGATGACCTGGAGCCGGCAGGCATCTTCGAAGGCCTTGTGGAGCACCTGGTGGTACTTGCGGATCGTCAGCGGCGCCGCTCCTTCCGCCATCCAGCGCCCATACAGCGACTGGACCTGCACCGGACGGAGCCCTTGCAGCTGGAAGCGCCCGAGGGCCGGCACGAGGTGGAGGCGCACGACCTCCGCGTACCGCTCGTAGGTCGTCGGCCGCAGGTGGGGTGCCCGCTGGGCGAGCCACTGCTGCAGCCAATCTGCGACGGTCAGCCGGCTGGGTTCGACGGCCAGCCCGGTCTCGAATTCGTGGATCAGCTGGGCGAGCCGGGCCTCCGCATCCCGCTTCGTCCCGTGAAACGTCTCCCACCGGCGCCGCCGGCGCCCGGTCTGCGGGTCGCGGTCGAGCTCGAGTGAGATGCGCCAGGTGCCGGGGCCGCGCTTCTGGATGCTGCCGCGCAAGGGAGACCTCCTTTCGCGAAGTGTCGCAGACGCTGCATGGTGGCATCCCCGGCGCCCCCGAGCAGCGCCGGGTACGTCTCTGGGCAGTCAGGATGGCCTTACCAGTAGCTCGTGAATTTCGCCCGGCTGCCGAGCCACGGCACAGCGCCAGCGGCCGAACCCGCCATGCGCGTTTACGGCTTCGCACCACTCCTCGAGGGCGGCCCGCTTCACTCTGTCCTGCTCCGTGTCTTGGCCCTTGGTTTCCAGGACGAGCATGTCGCCATTGGCAAGGCGAACGAGAAAATCCGGCCGGTACTTGCGAACGACGCCTTTATAGAGGTACAGCACCTCGAAGCCCAGGTGGTCGTTCTTGACCCAGGCCGCTACCGCGTCTGAATTGTCCAAGACGGAAGCATCCGAACCCTCCCAGGTGCTGTCATACACACAGACATTGATGTGCGACTTTTTCGTCCGCTCGCACGGCTTGCCCGTATACCAGGTGCGCATATCTTCCGTCGAGCGAATAGGGCGGTCACGATCGAAGCCCGGAGTAAGCCGCTCGGTGTTCTGCTGTTGCAATGCATCGCGAATGTGCTGGACGACACGCGACATGTTCAGCGTGATAATCAGCCGGCGCCGCAGATCGTCTTGGTTGAAGAGGGGCGGTGTGATCGTGATGCGGTCGGAGGCGATGAACCGTTCGACGATGCGCACGAGCTGCGCCAGTAACACCTCGCGACTGCCCGTCCACGTGTGCTTCCACTGGTCGAACACGTCCCGCGCCGTCTCGAAGATGATGCGCTGGGTGCGAAACTCGGTGGCGAGCCGCTCCAGGTCGATCCGGCTGACCTGCGTCACGTCCGGCTTGCCTTCGATGACCGGCGCGAGCTCCGCCACCTTTGCCGTCTGCGCCGCGTCAAGCTGGAGCGGCCGCACCTTCGACTCATCCAAGCTCAGCACGGGCTTGAACACTCGCTCGATGCGCACGACGTTAGGCCAGCTAATGGCGAACTCATGCTTGGCCGGGTCGGGTGCGACAGCGGTCTTGGGCGCGGGAGGCGGCGGCGGGCCGCCCTCTGTGCCTTCATGCGGCAGGAACGTGAACGGGACACCAAAGATGTTCACGTACTCCGGTTCAAAGAACCCGGTCTTCGGGTCAACCTCATAGGATGTCCGTCTCAGGCCCCGTCCGACCACCTGTTCGCAAAGCAACTGGCTGGTGAAGGCCCGCAGCCCCATGATGTGCGTCACGGTCTTGGCGTCCCATCCCTCGGAGAGCATGCCGACGGAGATGACGTTCTGGATTTTCTCGCCCGGCTGTCCGGGCTTCCCCACCGTGTCCACCTTCTGCCGCAACAGCTCGGCCTGCTCGGCCTTGGTCAGCCTGCGCTGAACTGGCGCGCCGTCATCCTCCTCGTCCCGGTGCTCGTCCGCGGCCTCGAGCGGCGTCGAGGACTCCTCCTTGGCCTCGGCTTCGTCAAGCACTTTTGAGTCGATATGCAGCACCCGCTCGGGGTCGCACAGCTCGTCGATGCGGATGCGCCTAGTGTCGAACGCATGCTTCACACGCGCGGCGGTCTCGGTACGGTTGCAGACGGTGATCATCACCGGCGGCGTTGCCAGGCCCGCCTCCTTCCAGGCCTTCCACGTCTCGCGCCAGTCATACCCCAGCAGGTAATAGGCGTTCAGCACCAGGTCGGGGAGCGGTTCCTCCGGCAGCGCCTTGCGGTTCAGGTCGTCCTTCACCTCGGGGTCGTTGTAGATGTGGTAGAGGCGAGACTTGTACGTCTTCGCGTCGGGAACGGCGTCATCGCGGATCACCACGCGCGGGGTCTTCACGAGCCCGGATTCGATGGCGTCGTTGAGGCCGAAGTCGCTGACGATCCAATCGAAGAGCGCCTCGTCCGTGGACTTCTTGCCGGAAGGCCTGAACGGCGTGGCTGAGAAGTCGTAGCACTTCAGGATGCCCCGCGCGCGGTGCAGCCGGTCCAACCCGCCAATCCACACCGTGGCCTCCTCGACGCTCTTCTTGAGGTCGCCTTGGCGCAGGTTCTTGCCATCTCCCTCCGCGTTGACGCGCCAGGCGTGGTGCGCCTCGTCGTTGATGACGAGGATGTTCCGGGCGCTCGCCATCTCGCCGAGCACTTCGCGGGTGTACGCTTCGTCGCTCTTGGCACCGCGCTTGTCCACGCTCTTTCGCTTCTTGAGTTGCTCCTCGCTCTCCCATGCCAGGGCGTGCCAGTTACGCACGAGCACCTTCCCCTGGCGCAGCCTGTCGAGCAGGGCCGAGGGCACGATGTTGAAGGCTTCGTAGTAGTTGTTTGCGCCGGCCGGCTCCAGCACAGCGAGCCGGCTCTTCACGGTCAGGCCCGGTGCGATGACCAGCACGTTCTTGGAAAAGCGGGCATCCTGCGGATTGGCCACCTTGTTGAGGATGTGCCAGGCGATCACCATCGCCATGACGATGGTCTTCCCGGTCCCGGTGGCCATCTTGCAGCACTGGCGGACGAATGCCCCGCCGTCGCCCCGGATGTCGATGCCCACGCGCGCGGCCGGCGGCGCCTCCGTCAGCCAGATAAGTGTCTCGACTGCCTCCAACTGGCAGAAAAAGAACCGCCGTGTCTCGAACTCCTCCGGGTCGTGCCAGTGCTCCAACAACCGCTTGGTGATGCTGGTTACGCCCGGGTAACCCGCCTCGCGCCACGCCTTCACACGTGGACGGATGCGATTGACGAGCGGGACCTCGACGAACATCCCGGGGTCATCGAACGACTTCGAACCGGGCGTTGCCACGACGTATCCCGCCGGCCGGCGCCCCGCGACCAGCTCGAAGGTGCGGGACTCCCGGTCGTAGTGCCAGTACCTTGCGGGCTCCTCGTAGGGCGAGTTGATGATCGAGGCGGTCGATGGTGGTCTTTCCCATCACGCCAGTTCCATCACCTTCAGGCTCTCGATCCCCCGGTCGTCCACGATCTTGACCGCGATGCGCCGGTGCTCGCCGGGTTCAAACGGCAGCGACACAGTGCCGCGGTACGCCTCGAGCCGCGCCTCGTCGATCTCCGCCTTGAGGTTCTTCGCGAGTCTCGCCCAGCCTTCGTTCTCACCCGCCATCGGGAAGAAGACCTGGCGCGGGTAGAGGCTGCGGCCGTCGTAGTCGGTGTCGAGCATCCAGACGGCGATTTTGTCGTTCCCGCCGGACTCGACCTGGCCGGTCTTGGTG
>BPIE01000002.1 GCA_026003935.1 Tepidiforma sp.
CGCCCAGCTGATCCATGAGCAGGAGACCGGGCTCGCCGTCGACCCCTCCCGGCTGACCGTCGCCGACTGGCTCCGCCAGTGGCTCGAGCAGCGCCGGCCGCACCTCCGGGAGACCACGTTCGAGCGCTACCGCGCCTCGGTCGAAGGCCGCCTCATCCCCGCCCTCGGCCGGCTGCCGCTCCAACAGCTGAAGCCCATCCACGTCCAGCAGGCCTACGCCCGCTGGCAGGACGAGGGGCTCGCCCCCGCGACCATCGCCAGCCACCACCGCGTGCTCGGCAAGGCGCTCAAAGACGCGCTCCGCCTCCAGCTCATCGGGCGCATCGTCACCCAGGCCGTCGAGGTGCCGTCGGCGCAATCACGCACCATTGACCTGACCACCATTGACCTGCAGGGCCTCATCCGTTCGCTCGCCGAAGCAGAGCAGCCGTGGCGCACCGCCATCCTCCTGATCGCGTACACCGGCATGCGGCGCAGTGAAGCGCTCGGCCTGGAATGGCAGGACATCGACCTCGACCGCTTCCCTGATGCCGGCGTCGGCACCGCAAGCATTAGGCAGGCCCGCACGCGCACTGCCGCCGGCGCCATCCTGGTCCGCGAGCCGAAAACACGGGCCGGAGTCCGCCAGGTGCCACTCCTTCCGCCGGTCGTCCAGGCCCTGCGCGAGTGGCGGACACGTCAGCTCGCACACCGGCTCGCCTCGGGCGCCGACTGGCAGGCAGGTGACTTTGTCTTCAGTGTCGGCCCGGCCCCGATGCGGCCTGACAGTCTCACCGTCTGGTGGACGCGGCACGCCCGGCGCCACGGGCTAACCATCAGACTCCACGACCTGCGCCACCTCGCGGCCACGCTGATGGCGCAGTACGGCGTGCCGCCCCGGGTCATCGCGCAGGTGCTCGGGCACGCGCGAGCCTCGTTCACCCTGGATGTCTACGCCGGCAAGCCGGATTTCGAGGCGCTCCTCGACGCCGTCCAGGCGCTCGGGCGGGCCTACCGGGACGCGCGCGAGCACTCGCACCGCCCAAATCCGTAGCCAAACGGTAGCCAAATGCGAAGTCGCTTCAACAATAAAGGGCTCAACTTACGTCGAGCCCAGATTCATTTTCCTGGTAGCGCGTAGGGGATTCGAACCCCTGGTCTCCACCTTGAAAGGGTGGCGTCCTAGGCCTCTAGACGAACGCGCCGCTTGCGTTCCTTCAGCCTACCACGCCAACCCGTTGCAGGCACCCGGGGATAGGGAAGCACCGGACGGCTGCGCCCGGTTCAAAGTCCCTGGTTGAAATCAGCAAAGGTGAAGAAGTCGTTGAGCGCGGTGAGCCGTCCGCTCACGAGCAGTACCCCAACGATGATGAGCGAAAGGCCGCTGACAATCTCGATAATCGGCCCGTACCGCTGAACCCGGCGAATCATGCGCTGTGCATCGGACACCGCCAGCCCGGCGATGAGGAACGGGACCGCCAACCCGGCCGCATACCACGAGAGAAGGTAAGTGCCGCGAAGCGCCTCCCCGGACGTGGCAGCGAGCGTGAGTATCGAGCCGAGAATGGGCCCTACGCAGGGCGTCCAACCAAGCGCAAATGCGCCACCCACGAAGGCTGAGCGAAGGTAGCCGACGCCGTGGTTCCTCGCGACGGGAACCTCAAATGTGCGCTGGAAGAGACCAAGCTGAACGTAGCCGGCAAACCGCAGCCAAACGAGGAGAAGAACGACCCCGAGTGCCGCAAGTCGAGGCCGGTCGCTTTCGAGATTTCCGAGGTCGGCAAGCAGCACGAAAACCCCGGTGCAGAGCAAAAGCAAAGCTGCCGAGAGCAGCGGCTCGGCCCGGCCGCGCGGCGGAACGATGAGGATCCCCATGACCACGAGCAGTGCACCGGCAATTTCGCCCAGCCGCTCCTGATTATCCACGAGGACAAAGGAGCCGAGCAGGCCGGCCGCAGCACCAAGCGCAACAAAAACAATTGAAAGCCCCGTGACGAACGCGACGGCATGCGTGAAGGTGACGCGGCGGCTCGCGACGACGCGCCCGTTTTCAATGCTGGCGCCGGAAATTTGGGCGATAAAGATGGGGACCAGCGGCAGAACACAGGGTGAGACGAACGACAGCACGCCAGCCGAGAAGGCGAGGAACGGACCGGCCGGCCCGCGGAGGTCGAAGCTCGAACTCGTGAGGGGCCCGACCGCGAAGGCGACAATCGGAATGACGGCGAGGATGACGAGCAGCAGGTAGCCGGTCTGGCGGTTGAGACGCGGTCCGGAGAGCGTGCCCTGGCGAGCCATCACGGCCATTGTAGGCGTTTACGCGGCGCGATGAGGGGACCGGCAGGGGAATCTCCCGAGGTTCAAAGTAAGGGATTTTTACCGGATGAGCCGCCGCCCTGAACTTCCGGCAGGCTGTCGTCGAGACCGAGCAGCCGCCGGCGGGCAGCCTCCCAGCGTTCCTTTGCACGCGCCTCGCGCCCTAGCAGCCCCTTCAGCTGGTCGGGGCGGATGCGCTCGCCTTCGAGAAACACGCGGTGGAGATGCTCGAGCTGTTTCTGCCAGGCCTCCCACGCGGCGCGGTATTCAGCAAGCGTCTCGTCGTCGACAAAGGCCATCTCGAACCTCCCCGTTGCGGCCGGAATCCGGCGGAGACACGCAGGGCCCGGCTGGTGCCGGGCCCTGCGGTTGGTCGCTGGTAGCGCATAGGGGATTCGAACCCCTGATCTCCGCCTTGAGAGGGCGGTGTCCTAGGCCACTAGACGAATGCGCCGTTTCTCCGAGGATAGCCAACGTGCGACGATTCGGGCAAGGTTTGGCGTTCGTGCGAATCATCCCCGGCCACCGCTACGCACTGCTGTTCCCCTTACTCGGGGCTCTGCTTCTGCTGAGCTGTCGCGACAGCTCCGGCGCGCGGCAGACCGTTCCGCTACCTGCCTCGTACCGGCAGATGCTCGACGAAGTGGCAGAGGTTCGCGGACTGACACCGCCAGGTTCGCTCCGGATCGGCACGGTCCGTCGGGAAGAGCTTGGCGAACTGCTTGCGAGCCGAGCACTCCCGACGGAGACGTCATCGCCTCGCGATGACATCTACCGGCTGCTCGGACTGCTGCCCCCGGGAACCAGCTACGAAGCGGCGTGGCGCGCGGCGCTCGAATCCTCCGCGGGAGCAGTCTATATCCCGGGCCAACGGGAGGTCTGGCTCATCAGGGACGGTGTCCTGCCGGAGAGTCCTGAATCGCTCGCCCCGTGGGAACGTCGTCTCCTCGCCCACGAATTCGTCCACGCCCTCCAGGACTATCACTTCGATATCTCGCGTCTCGAGCGCATCGCGGAGACGCTCGATGCCCGCCTTGCACTGCGCGCGCTGCTCGAGGGCGATGCCGTCTGGAGCGAGTCGCAATGGACGGCGCGCCACCTTCTCCCTTCGCTCACGGGGACAGCGGAGCTCGAACCGCCGCCCGCGGGTTCAAGTGTGCCGCCTGCGCTCGCGCGCGAGTCGGCGTTCGCCTACGGAGCGGGGAGCGAGTGGGTAGCGCTGCTGCGCGACGGCAACGCGAGCGCCATCGACGAAGTGCTGCGCGCTGAAGGTCCGTGGTTCACGTCGCTGGTGCTGCATCCGCAGCTGGTTCAGACGGGTTGGAGCCACACCGAACCAGCGTTTCCGCGGGAGGCGCCGGGGGGCTGGTCAATCATCACGGCGGATTCGCCGGGCGAATTCGTCCTCTCGAACTGGCTGCAAAGCGGCATCCCGGCGCTGCGTGCTTCGCAGGCGGCTGCGGGCTGGCTTGGCGACAGGGCGGTGCTCTACCAGACGGCGGCAGACAGAAGGGCGCTCGCGGTTCGCATCGAGTTCCGGGACGCCAAAGAGGCGGGGGAATTCGCCGCTGCTCATCGCGAGCTCCTCGCGTCGAAGTCGCCCGCGGTTGACCAGGAACCAGGGCTCGTTTTGGCCGTTCGGCGGGACGGTGTTGCTGAGATTCAGCTGGAGCCACAGTCAACAACGGTCACCATCGTCGCGGCCGACGACCTTGGCGATGCACGGGAGCTGGCAGCGTTTCTCCGCAACCGCTGACCGGTGGACAGTCGCCTGTCGGGCCAGGGTGCGTACAATCGGCGGCCATGACAGACGAGATGTTGCTCCCGAAGTTTGACCAGCTGCCTGCAGTCGATGGTGCCCCGCCCGGGTCAGCCTGGTGGCTGTTCGGCCGAGACGATCAGGTTGGGATGTTCAACCTTCAGACGCCCGAGCGGATCGCGCGCGCGGCCCGGCTTGTCCAGCGCGGCGCAATGTTTCCCCTGAACTGGAACATGGAGCTTCCGAACCCGCCGCTGTTCAACCGGGGCGCCGTGCGGCAGACGATTTTCGGCGGCTCCATTCATCACGACGACGTGCTGGACAACTTTTACCCGCAGGCAAGCAGCCAGTGGGACACGCTGGTGCATGTGGGTAATTCGCAACACGGCTTTTACAACGGGATTCGAAAGGAAGACGTGACCGGGAAACCGGGCTCCCGGGGCGGCATCGACAACTGGGCCCGGCGAGGGATTGCCGGGCGCGCCGTGCTCCTCGACATCGGCCGGTTTCTCGCTGACCGAGGCGAACCCATCGACTTCCTGTCGGACCGGCGTTTCTCGGTCGACGAACTGGAAGCTTGTCGGGAGGCTCAGCAGGTCCGCATCGAAACCGGAGACGTCTTGCTCCTGCGAACCGGGTGGACCGAGTGGTACGAGGGCCTCGACGAGCGTGCGCGGGCGGGACTGGCCAACATGGCCACCTTCCGCGCGCCAGGCATCGCAGCAGGCGAACGGATGGCCGAATATCTCTGGAATCTCCACATCTGCGCGATTGCCAGCGACCTGCCTTCGGTGGAGGCCTGGCCGCCGCGGCGGGAGCATGGCGGTTTCCTCCACGAATGGCTGCTCGGCATGTTCGGCATCGCCATCGGCGAACTGTGGGACCTTTCTCGGCTTGCCGCCGACTGCGCCGAAGATGGGCGATACGAGGTGTTTCTCGTCTCGGCGCCGCTCAACAAGACCGGGGGAATCGGCTCGCCGCCGAATGCGCTGGCGCTGAAATGACGCTGGGCGGACTCCGACGGACCTAGCCGTCCGCTTCCGCAAACACAGGAAACCGCTTGGTCAGGTGGGAGAGCAGCGCGTCTTCGGCGTTGCGGGCCGCGAGGTCGAGGTCGAACCCGTCCGGATCGAGCAGCCACTGGAATGCGATGCCGATGATGGTGCCAATGTGGTGGGCGGCGGCAGCTTCAGGGTCGATATCGAGGCGAAATGCACCTGAACGCTGCCCCTCACGGATCACATTCGCGGTGCCGCGGCGAAAGTCCCGGTACAGGTCGCGCAGGCGCTGCCCGAGAGCCGGCTCGCTCCGTGCGCTTGCGGTGAAATGCAGGAAGACGTCGTAGGTAAGGGATTCTTTGCGGGCCATGAGGATGGCAGTCCGCGTGACCATACGGAGCCGGTAGACTGGGTCGAGTCCGGGTCCGATCGAGACTGCAACGGTGTCGACGAATACCTCGCGACAGCGTTCCAGCACGCCCGCAAGCAGCGCCGCCTTGTCGCCGAAGTGATATGAAACGAGGCCGCGGCTGACGCCAGCGGCCTTGCTGATTTCGTCGATCGAAGCTTCCTGCCAGCCCTTCTGCCCCATCACGCGGACCGTGGCGTCGATAATCTGGCGCCGCCGTTCGGCGGTGACACTCGAACGTCCCATCTGCTGGACTCCGGTGAGCAGGTACGCGCAAGGGGCCAGTCGCGTCCTGCGATACTCTACCACTTCGTTCGAGCCGCTGAAACGATGCCAACGCCGAGCCGTCAGGACACCGTCCGCCGCCCGGCAACCTCCCGGCCGTCCTCGACGTCGGTGAGAAACCTCAACACCTCCTTCGCGAAGCTCTGCGGTGCGAGCACCGGGACGCCGTGCCCAACGCCTTGGAAGGTGACCACGCGCGAGGCCGGCACTTCGGCGGCCATCAGTTCGGACGCGCTGCGCACGGGGTCGTCCTCGCCGATAGCAATGAGGGTCGGCATGGTCAGCCTGGGTCGCAACAGCGGGAGCAGGTCGGGGCGCTCCTTGCGAACCCGTGCGCATCCGAGCCACCCTGCCGTGGAGAGCCGCGCGTATCGTTCGCGTATCCCCCTCGCCAAGAACGGGTCCGAAACGCCCATGGCGTTGCGGCGGCCCAACTCTGCGGTGCCGAACCTGCGCACGACTTCGGTCGCGGCGTCGAGGGTGCGCTCGCGTTCCCAGTACCGCTCGTCGTAGGCCGGGTGGCTGTACGCGGCCGAGGTATCGGAGAGCACGAGGGCAGCCAGCCGTTCCGGCCTGTTCACCGCGAATTGCAGTGCGATCATCCCGCCGAAGCTGCAGCCGATGAGCCCGAATACGTCCAGGGCAAGGTGGTCGGCGAGGCCGAGGACATCTTCGGCCATGGCGTCAGCGGTGTAGCTCTCGAGTTCCTCAGGCGCGGCGCTCCTGCCGTGACCGCGAAGGTCCATCGCGACGACGAAGTATGACCGTGCGAGCTCCTGGGCGACCGGGTGCCACATGCGCAGGTCGCTCGTGAACCCGTGGAGCAGTACCACGGGCGGCGTTTCGGGATTGCCGGCTGTTTCGAAGGTGAAGTCGAGGCCCTGGTGTGTGAACGTCGGCACCGGCTGATGGAACACCGCTCACGGGGAAGGCGCAAGAAGGGAGCGGGGCCGATAGAATCGAGGGCCACGTCTTGCCGGGGCCAATTGCATGGAGCGCACCGTTTACGTCGTGCCGCATACCCACTGGGACCGCGAGTGGTATCAGCCGCACGAGCTGTTCCGCTTGCGCCTCGTCCGGATGATTGACGAGCTCATCGAGCACATGGAAACGCACCCGGAGTACCGTTGCTTCAATCTCGACGGGCAGAGCATCGTCATCGCCGATTACCTGGAGCTGCGCCCGGAGAACGAGCCGCGGCTCCGGGCCCTCGTCGAGGCCGGTCGCATCGTGATCGGCCCGTGGTGGGTCCAGCCCGACGAATTCCTGCCATCCGGGGAATCCCACGTGCGGAGCTTTCAGCGTGGCATCCGCTCCGCAGAGCGCATGGGGGGCTGCCTCCGCGTCGGCCACTGCGCCGACCAGTTCGGCCACATTGCTCAGATGCCCCAACTGATGCGGCAACTCGGGCTGACGAGCGCCTGCCTATGGCGCGGCGTACCGGATGCCATTCCCGGGTGGAGTTTCTGGTGGCAGGCGCCCGACGGGACGCGTATCCCGGTACTCTACCTTCGAAATAGCTACTCGAGCGGCTGGAGGCTGCCGCGCGACCCCGAGGATTTCCTCGAGCGGGTTCGGCGGCAGGAGCGCGACCTGCGCCCGGGGCTCCCGGCGCTCGTCATGAACGGAACCGACCACTCGCGAATGGAGCGCCACGTACCGGAGCTGTTGCGGGCGGCCTCGGGTCGAGGCTACGAGCTGCGCCTGGCGACACTGGCTGAGTATGAAGCGGCTGTCCTCGCGGCGGGGGTCGACGATGTGGTCCACTGCGGGGAGCTGCGCTCGCCGGACCGTTCGAACGTGCTGGCAGGGGTCCTCTCAGCCAGGATGTACCTCAAGCAGCGCGATTTTGACGTCGCCCGATCGCTGGAGAAGTATGCCGAGCCGCTCGAATTGCTGGCGTATCTGCACGGCGGCCCGAGCGGGGCTCCCGCGCTGCGCCACGCCTGGAGCCTTGCGCTGGAAAATACCCCGCACGACTCCATTTGCGGCTGCAGCATCGACCAGGTGCACCGCGAAATGTTGCCGCGCTACGACAGGGCCGAGCAGCTCGCGACGGAGGTTGCACGGGAGGCCCTGGGGCATCTGGTCCGAGACGTTGAGGTTCCACCCCAGGGCGGACTCGCAATCTTTCGTCCCGTGATCGGCAGCCCTGCCATTCTCGAGGCCGATGTTCCCGCCGAGTGGGCAGCGTTCGATGCGCTCCAGCTTCCAGGCGGTACGCGTGTTCCCTTTTCGCTCGAACGTGGGGAGAGCGTTGCCGTCCTCCAGCGTGAGCAGGTTTCGCCGGCGGGGGCGCTTCGTCACCTCGATTTCCTTCGGGAACAGCGATACGACGTCCATGCCATCGAAGCGATGACCTGGGAGCTCGAAGGCCGCCACCTGCGGGTTACCACAACGGTCGGGCCCGACATCACAGTGGTGGACGAGGAGGCCATTCGCAGCGAGGTGCGCCGGATAGGACGCCAAGGCCTCGCAGACACCGCTGAGGTAGTGGTGCGTCGGAGCGCACGGGCACGACTGACGGCGGTATTGCCTCCCGCCGGAGCGGTCCAGCTGGAGGTCGCCGTTCCCACAGGACAGGCGTCGCCGGCTCCCCGGCCAGCGGCGCGCAGCCGGCGCATCCGCTCGGGTCGCTTCGATGTTCGCCTTCGCGACGCGGGGCTCCGCATCCTCGACCGAGAAACGGGCTTCTGCCTCGACCCGGGGATCGTGTTTGTTTCGGAGGGTGACCGAGGGGACGAATACAACGCTGACATCCTCGACGACGCCATTCCCGGCCCGGCGTCGGTCAGCGTCCACGGCACCACGTCGACGCCCGTGTGGCAGGAGCTGCACTACACGCTCGTGTATGACCTGCCGGAGGGCCTTGCCCGCGGCCGCGAGCGGCGCAAGCGGCGCGCACGAGTCCAGGAACCGATCGACGTCCGGGTCCGCCTGTGGGAGGGCATGCCGCTCATCGAGTTCCGCGTTGTGGTCGACAATCGCGCGCGGGACCATCGGCTGCGAGCTCTGGTGCCGCTGCCGTTCGATCCCCTGCGAGTCGTGACCGAGAACCACTTCCACGTGGCGGAGCGGGGATTGGAGCCCCCGCCGTGGAACGGGGTGAGCGCCGAACAGCCGCCCCGAACATTTCCGCAAAAAGCATTCGCGGCAGCGGAAGCCGCCGATGCCGGCTTGGCCCTCTTCAATTGGGGCCTGCCGGAAGGTGAGCTCATCGACTGGCAAAACGGAAAGGCGCTTGCCGTGACGCTGCTGCGCTGCGTCGGCTGGCTGTCGCGTCCCGACCTTCGCAGCCGTCGAGGAGGCGCCGGTCCAACGGTAGCGACCAGCGACAGCCAGTGCCCGGGACGGCATGAATTCCGGCTCGCGCTGGCGCCCTACCGCGGCTCCTGGCGCTCTGCCCGGATTCAAAACCTGGCGCACGCTTGGGCATTTCCTCCGCTCGGCCGGGCCACAAACGGACACGAAGGGAACCTCGAGCCGCGTGTGCCGCTCATCGAGGTCGAAGGTGATGCGACGCTGAGTGCGGCCTGCCGAAGCGAGGTGAGCGGCGAGCCCATTGCCCGTGTCTACGGCGGCTCACTCGGTGGGGTCATCCGCCTCCGGGCACCGGCACTCGCAGGACGCACCGCCGCGCGGGTCGATCTCTTGGAACGTGGCGACACCATCATCGCAGCCGCCGACGGTTCCTGGAGCTTCGAAGTGCGCCCCTGGGAAATTGTCACGGTTGCATTCCGGGACGGCGGGGCTCCTAGTGGCGGCGCAACGTAGCATGCGCGCATGGCAGGAGGTTCCGGGGACCCGGCCCCGGCCCGATTTCGAGGCGGGCTTGCGCTTGCTGCCCTCATCGTGGCGTTCGGATTCATCGGCTCGAGATTGCTCGGCGTCGTTCGGACGGTCGTTATTGCCAACACGTTCGGGGCTTCGCCCGAGCTCGATGCGTACAACGTCGCGTTTCGAATTCCCGACCTGATTTTCCAGGTGCTCGCGGGGGCAACGCTCGGCAGCGCCTTCATCCCGGTCTTTGCCCGAAAGTTCGAACGCGAAGGACCGGCGCAGGCGTGGCTCCTCGCCAGCCGGGTGCTCAATCTGGTGGTACTGGCAACGCTCCTGATGTGCGCAGCGGCGTTCGTCCTAGCGCCGGTGCTCGTGCCGGCCATCGCGCCGGGGCTCGGCGATGACATCGGGCGCTCTGAGGAGCTGACCGGGCATGCCGTCGAGCTCACACGCATCATGCTCGGCTCAACGCTCCTGTTCGCAGCGAGCGGCATGCTCACCGGGATGCTCAACGGCCGCGAGCGCTTCCTGCTGCCCGCCCTTGCGCCAATGCTCTACAACCTCGGCATCATCTTCGGGGCAGTTGTTCTCGCGGACCGCTGGGGCGTGAACGGGCTCGCCTTCGGGGTCGTGCTGGGCGCAGGGCTCCACCTCGGAGTGCAGGTCCCCGGCGTGGTTTCCGAGGGTTTCCGCTACCGGCCATCACTCGGGTGGGGAGACCCCGGGGTGATGGAGGTCGCGCGCCTTATGGGCCCGCGGGTCGTTGGGCTCGCCGCTGCACAGGTGAACTTCGTCGTTACCGGCTTCTTCGCTTCGCGAGTCGGCGCTTCGGCCATTTCGAACATGACGTACGCCTGGCTGCTGGCCGGGCTCCCCCTGGCGCTCTTCGGTATGGCGCTTTCGACAGCCGTATTCCCGCGCCTGGCAGGGCAGGTGGCGCGTGACGACCTCTCGGCACTCACAGACACGGTTTCTCGCGTGCTGCGAATGATCCTCTTCCTGACCGTACCCGCAGCCGTGGGACTCGCCCTCCTGCGGGAGGCGGCGGTCATCACCCTTCTCGAACGGGGAGCATTCACCCGAGCCGATTCGATGATGACGGCGGCGGCCCTGGGCTGGTATTGCCTCGGCATCGTGCCCCAGGCGGGCATCGAGATTCACAGCCGCGGGTTCTACGCCCTCGGCGATACACGCACCCCGGTGGTGCTGGCGGTGCTGGCGGTGGCGGTCAACCTGGTCCTTGGGGCAATGGTGTGGCGTCCCTTCGGCGTGTCAGGCCTGGCCCTCGCGGTGGGCACGGCTTCATGGGTCGAGTGGGCCGGGCTCTATGTGCTCTTCGTCCGCCGGACCGGCTGGCGGCCCGAGGGAGAACTTGCCGCAGCGTCCCGGATGGCTCTGGCCGCCGCCGTGATGGCGCTCGCGCTTGCGACTGGGATGGCGGTGCTGGACACCGCCTCCCGGCTCGACGCCGCCGTCGCTGCGTTCGCGGGCATCGCTGCCGGCGCCGCGGTCTATGCGGGAGCCAGCATCTGGCTTGGCGTCGACTGAAGCGGAAGAACTCACCCGACGGCTGCTCGACCGCCTTCGCCGGGGCCCGGCCCGGGAGTGAGTCCCGGCCGCTCGCCGCGCAGCCCGCGAAGCGCCAGCTCGACACCTCCGAGGCGGCGTCCGCCGCGCGTCCTCGCTTCGCCGCGGTTGGCCATCATGACGAGATAGTCGGAAAGGCCGGCGTCGAGGAATGCCGAATATCCCATCAAATCCTGGGCCCGGTTCGCGGCAGCCTTCGACAGGCGGACGACCACCGGGTTGTTTTCGGCGACGCGGAGCGCGTAATTCGCGGTTTCACGCTCGAGGTCTTCGGGCTCGTACACACGGTTCACGAAGCCAAGCTGCATGGCCTCGTCAGCCGTGAGGAAGCGGCTCTCGAACATCAGCTCCTTAGCCTTGCGAATCCCGACGTCGTAGGGGAGGGAGAAGTACTCGAGCATGGCGGGCAGGAAGAGGGCATTGCGCGCCGCAAAGACGAGGTCGACGCACGCGGCCATCATCCAGCCAGCGAAGATGCAAAAGCCCTCCACCATGGCGATGGTCGGCTTCGGTGCGTTCCGCCATTTGACGAGCAGGTCGAGGTTGTAGTGGCGAAAGTTTTCGTAGAACTCGATGCCCGCGTCGGCGATGCCGCGTGCCGCCCGGTCTTCGAGCTGCTCCGGGGTACCGAGGTCGTGTCCGCTGGAGAAGTTGCCGCCAGCCCCGCGGGTGATGATCACCCGGACGGTGGAGTCGCCGATCGCGAGGTCCATGGCACGGTCGTATTCGTCGAGCAGGCGCCATGATTGCGCATTGCGGTATTGCGGTCGGTTGAACGTTATCCAGGCGATGGGGCCGTCCACGCGATAGAGAATGTCCGTGAAGTCCATGGCTAGTTCCCAACGACAACAGGGTGGGCCAGAGTCTACGCTTCCCGAACTGGCGGCGTCGCGGATTCACCGGGTACGGCGCGGGCCGTACCATGACGGGACAAACTGTGTTCTCGGAGCGCCCCATGGAGGCCTACAACATCACTGTCGTCGGCGCGAGCGGCATCGTCGGACAGGAGTTTCTCAAGATTCTCGACGAACGGAACGTTCCGGTGGGGCGGCTTCGGCTCCTGGCGACGGCGCGGTCGGCGGGCAAGACCGTGCGCTTTCGCGGCGAGGAGATCGTGGTCGAGGAAACCACCGAGGAGAGCTTCACGCCAGACGACCACGTCGTGTTCCTCTCCGCCTCGGGCGCTGCGTCGAAGCAGTATGCCCCGATCGCGGCGGCCAACGGGAGCTTCGTGGTCGACGACTCGAGCGCATTTCGGATGGACCCGGCGGTGCCGCTGGTGATTCCTGAAATCAATCCTGATGACCTCGAATGGCACCGCGGCATCGTGAGCCAGCCGAACTGCACGACGACGCCGATGCTGATGGCGCTGAACCCCATCCACCGCGTGAACCCGCTCCGGCGGGTCGTCGTCAGCACGTACCAGGCGGTGGCCGGGGCCGGGACAGCGGCCGTCGAAGGGCTCCGGCGTGAGACCGAGGCTGCGCTGGCGGGGCGGCATGAACCGAGCGGGACGCAAAAACGGGAGATTGCGTTCAACGCAGTGCCGCAGATCGACGTGTTCGCCGACGATGGCTACACGAAGGAAGAGCTGAAAATGGCGAACGAGACCCGGAAAATTCTCCACGCGCCGGATGTCGGCGTCAGCGCGACCTGCGTACGGATTCCAACGTTTTTCGGGCATGCAATGAGCGTCTGGGCCGAGTTCGAGCGTCCCATTTCTGCGGAGGAAGCACGGGCACTCATGACTGCCGCACCGGGTATCGACGTCGTCGATGACCCGGCCACGGAGCGATATCCCACACCGATGGATGCTGCGGGGACCGACCGGGTGCTTGTCGGCCGAATTCGGCCGGACCACTCGAAGCCCGGGGCAATCGTCTTTTGGACCGTCACCGACAGCATCCGAAAGGGAGCCGCCACCAACGTGGTGCAGGTGATCGAGGAAGCCGCGCGGCGCGGTCTCATTCGGCCGCGGGCGGCGGTCCGGTAGTCCCTCACCACGACTGCGCTATAGGCCGGCCCTCTGCCATAATGCGAACCAATACCTTCGGAGTTCGCACATGGCATTCACGGTCAATCCCGACAAGTTCCGATTCCCCGCAGAGTTCAGCGCGGGAGTCAAAGGCAAGCGCGTCCTGATTTCCGGGGCGGGCAAGGATGGCGGTCTCGGTCAGTCGTTTGCACTGGCGGCGGGCCTCAACGGCGCGGAAAGCGTCGCCGTGCATTTCCATTCGTCCTACGACGACGGTCTCGACCTCGTCGACTACCTGCGGAGCCAGGGTGTCAACGCGTTCCCGCTGCAGGCTGACGTGACCAACATGGGCGACCTCTGGGCGAGTCGCAGTTATGTCGTTGAGAAAATGGGCGGGCTGCCGAACCTGGTGATTTGCAACTCGGGCCTCACAGAAAAAGGGTACTCGTTCGGCCGGTCGCTTCGAGAAATCGAAGGCGAATCGATGGCGATGCGGCGGGCGCGCGTTCGGCAGGCGTTCATCAACAACCTGAACGAGACGCGGCTCGTGCTCGATACGAAGATCGACGGCTTCATGGCGATGACCCACCTTTGGTCGGGCGAGGCCGTCTACGCGAACGAGCCCATCCAGTTCGTCTACATCTCTTCGCGGCAGGCTATCGACCCGGGCGTCAGCGTGCCCGGTTACGCCATCGCGAACTGGGCTGTCCTCCAGCTGCCCAAGGTGCTTCAGGTGAACCTCGGGCGCAACGCCGAGCTGGTCTCAGCATTCTCTGTCCTCTATCCCTTCGTTCGCACCGGCATGACCAACGAATACGCCGAGAATCCGAAGGTTTTCGGGCGGTGGCAGCCACGCATGCTCGAGACATTCGAGGCTGCGGAGGGGTTCATGCAGCTGCTCTCGCAGCCCAAGGAAACGACCAACCAGGGGATGTTCGAGGCGATCGTCGAGCCGCTGCCGGACAGGGGCGAGCACGCCGTGAAGTTCACATGGAAGCAGGTCCGCTTCGACATCAAAGAGGAATTGACCCCCTTCAGCGCGGAACGGCCGCTCGAGTTCGCGTGATGCGACGATAACCCGATCGCGAGCCCTGCGATTCTTTTGTCGAGTTCGAACAAGAGCGGGGCCCATTGGCTCGTCTATCGTCAAAACTGTGTGAAGAGCCGCCCGAGGCGTCATAAATCACTTGGCGCCTCTGGCGTGCTCCGGCTATCTTCTCGCCCGCTGGAGGCGGGGTGGTCGGGCGAGGCCTTCCCGGCCGGGGGTCACGCCCCCGGGCCTGGGGCAGAGGCAGGGTGTCACGGCGCCCTTGCCATGCTGTCCGAGCCGAACCCGTGGCGCGATTGGCGGCACGAGGGACGGTCGGGGAGCTTGCCGGGTCCCGTACCGCAGATGCGGACGGACCGCCGCCCGATTGACATCCTCCAGCTCCGAGACGGGGCCGCTTTCACCTCCAGGGGGCAGGAAGCGGCCCCGTTCTCTACGTCCAGGGGTTGTCAGCCGGTCCGTCGGTGCTCCTCTCCCGGCAGAGGAGGAGGGGTCGTTCGCACTGCGCCCGCGAGCGGGCTAGCATGCGGCCGACAGCATCGCAGGAGGACAGGTCCGTGGCTCGCGAAATGGCATCGCCGATGACGGGAACGATCAAGGAAGTGCTCGCGCGGCAGGGCGACAGAATCGTCCCCGGCCAGGAGCTTTTCATTGTCGAGTCGATGAAGATGGAACTCCCCGTCGAAGCAGAGCAGGATGGCGTGGTCGCGGAGGTGCTGGTAGCACCCGGTCAGCGGGTCGAACAGGGGCAGCCGCTGCTGCGGCTCACCTAGCGGGCGATTTCCACGAGCCGGGCTCGGGGCGTAGCATGAGCTGGGGACTCGACGCCGAAAACGCCCATGCGCACTGCCAACCTGATCTTCTCGGTAATCTCAATCATCCTCGGCGTCGTACTGATCCTCTTCCTTCTCACGCAGGCGGTAGAGTGGAATATCGGTATGGCCATCGGCGTCGTCCTTATTCTCAACGGCGCGGTGCGCCTGTGGTTTGCCCAGGACGACAAGTGAGCTGAGCCTGTGGAGAAGCGAGACGAGCCGCTGACGAAGAGGGTGGGCGCGTGATGGAGAACTGGCAAACGTTTCTGGTGCCTGTCAGCGGCGACCGGGCGAGCATCGAGGCCGTTCACATCGCGGCCACTGCAGCGAAGTCCCGCCGCGGGAGGCTCCATCTTGTGCATGTCATCGAGGTTGGACGCGCACTTCCGCTCAATGTCGAGCTCGAACAGGAATCCCGGCGGGCACAACAGGTCATCGAGCGGGCCGAAGCCGCCGCCGCCGAAGCGGGCTGCCAAGGCGTGCGCTCCGTCGTCGTACAGGCACGGGAGGCCGGGCCGGCAATCCTTGAGGAAGCGCGAGGACAGCACGCCGACGTGATCGTGCTCGGCCTGCCCCCCTTCCAGGGCGAAGACCGGCCGTTCGCGCTCGGGCCAACGGCGGAGTATCTCCTCCGGCACGCTCCGTGCGAAGTCTGGCTCATCCGCCGACCGATGCGTGAAGCTCCTCGAACAGGAGGTCATGAGGGGGCATGAACATCGTGATCATGGGCTGCGGGCGTCTCGGGTCGCGCATCGCAACGATGCTTGAGAAGCAGGGACACGCGGTCACCATCGTCGACGTTTCAGAAGCGGCGTTTCGTCGTCTGCCCGAAGGGTTTGGCGGGCGCAAGGTTGTCGGAAACGGCATGGACCTGGCGACGCTGGAACGCGCCGGCATCAAGGACGCCGACGCATTTTTTGCCGTGACACAGGGGGACAACCGCAACTATTTCGCCAGCCAGGTGGCACGCGAAATCTTCGGCGTGCGCAGGGTTCTCTGCCGAGTGTACGACCCGGTGCGAGAAGGTATCTTCCGCGACCTGGGGCTCGAGACGTTCAGTCCCACGAGCTATGGGGCACAGATCATGGTCGACATGCTCCTCAACGAGCCCAGCCGGAGGTAGCGCGTGTACATCATCGTCGGCGGCGGCGGAAAAGTCGGATTCCACCTGGCCCTCGAACTCATTCAGCAGGACCACGAGGTGCTGGTCATCGAACAGGACCCCGCTCGGGTTGCGAACATCCGGGAGGAGCTGGCGGGGAACGTCCTCTTTGGCGATGCCTGCGAGGCAACAACGCTCGACGCCGCGGGCGTCAGCCGGGCTGACCTCGTCGCAGCGGTAACCGGGGACGATGAGGACAACCTTGTGATTTGTGACATCGCGCGGTACCGGGGCGTCAAGCGCACCATTGCCCGCATCAACAACCCTCGGAATGAGCTCATCTTCCGGAAGCGCGGCATTGAAACGACCATCTCGGCCACACAGGCCGTGCTGGCGCAGATCGAGCAGGAGCTCCCAACGCAGGCGATGATCCCGCTGCTCCAGCTGCACTCGGGGCTCGAGCTCATTGAGGTGAAGCTGCCTGATACGTCGCCGGTGGTGGGGCGTTCGGTGCGCGAGATTTTGCTGCCAGCCGAATCGCTCATCTCGCTCGTGGTCGACCCTGGCGGCGTGCCGCGGATGCCCAGCGGTGACACCCGGCTCCACGCCGGCGACGCGCTCGTGGTGGTGGCGCCGAAAGAGAGCCTCGACATGCTCCGCGAGCAGCTCGTGGGCTCGACCCACGGGCTGGATACGTAGGCAGCCCGATGACCCGCATCGCGTACCTTGGTCCTCCCGGCACGTTTGGGGAGCTCGCGGCCATGCAGGTCGACCCAACGGCCGAGCTGATGCCCTTCCCTTCGCACGCCGCAGTAGCCGCGGCAGTCGAGTCGGGCATGGCCGACATTGGGGTCGTGGCCATCGAAAACCTGATCAACGGCTCGGTCCAGGAAACGCTGGACATCCTCATTCACGACACGGACCTGCAAATCCAGGCGGAGCTTGTCGTCCCGGTGCGCCACAACCTCGTGGCCAAACCGGGGACCCGGCCCGGCGACGTCCGCGTGATCTACTCGCACCCGCAGGCGCTAGGACAGTGCCGGAAGTTCCTTGAGCGATGTTTTCCGCGGGCGCAGGCAGAACCGGCCCTCTCAACCACCGAAGCGGTGGAACTCGCGCTCCGGCGAGATGGCGATGCAGCCGCCATCGCTACTGAACGAGCAGCAGAACTCCTCGGCGCAGAGGTGCTCGCGCGAGACATCCAGGACTCCGAGAACAACGTGACGCGCTTTCTTGTCCTTGGCCGCGGGCTCCCGCCGCCGACCGGCCGTGACCGGACGTCGATCGCCTTTACGTTCGCAGAAGACCGTCCAGGGGCGCTTGCGAGCGTGATCAACGCCTTTGCCGAAGCGAACATCAACCTGACGAAAATCGAAAGCCGGCCAACGAAGGCCACTTTCGGCGAATACGTGTTCCTGATCGATTTTGAAGGGCACCAGGATGACCCGCAGGTCGGCGAGGTCTTGAAGAACATTCGCGCCCTTTGCTCCGAGCTGAAGGTGTTCGGGAGCTATCCGCGCGCGCCGCTCACCTAAGGCACATACGCTTCGCAATCGATGAGCCAGACCCAAAACGCCGAGCCGCGGTGACAGGTGTCGTTCCCACCGCCGCCATTTAGGACGACCAGCCAAACGGGACCGCCGACGAGGACATCGTTCCCGCCCTCACCGCGGAGCACTGTGTTCCCCGCACCGCCTACGATGCAGTCGTTCCCGCCCCCACCTCGTAGCGTCGCCGGCGACCCGGGCCCGCCCAGGACCAGGTCGTTGCCGCCCCCACCATTGCCGTCGTACTCAATCTCGTTCAGCGGCATCCCGGCGCATTCCGGGGGCGCAAGCTGGCTAATGGTCAGGGACACGTTGTCCTGGTCGATGTTCGTGGGCGGGACGGTGTTGGAAGCTGCCGAAGCTGAGAAAGCCGCCACGAGCGCTCCGCCAGCGAGGAGTGGTACTGCGAGGCGCGCGACTATCGCCGGCCTCACGCCGCGCGCTCCGTACCGTAGTCGAAACGGGGCATTTCATAGCGGTACACCACATCCCCGTCGCGCACGTAACACACGTGACTGTCGGCCCGGACCTCCTGGAGCACCACCCCACCGATGCGCTCTGCGACCCGTTCGAGGTCGTCAATCGATGCGACATCGACGACGCGGGAGGGTTCGAGGGCCGGGAAGCCGGCGATACGGACAGCCTCCGCCAGCCGCTGTTCGGATGGCAGGCGACTGACCTTCCAAAGCACAACGGCAGCCGATGCCAGGCACGCCGCGGCACCGAGAATTCCGACGACGCGAGCCGCCAGGACTGGCATCTCAATGAACCAGAGCCGGACATGATTCGTCACGCGCTGCGGCGCGGCGAAGACGGACGCTTCCTCGGGCGAGAGCACCTGTTCGGGGTTGGCACTGTTGAGCCACAGCCGTGTGCGATCGAGCGACATCGGGAGCGCGGCGTCGAACTCGCCTTCGAACGGCAGGCCGCCGAGCTCACCCGAGACCCGCACCTGCGGACGGATCGTGACCGTATACCTGTCGTTGCGCACGTCAGTCTGCCCCTCGAGGAGCGCTATCTGATTGATCAGGTCCGAAAGCCTGAGCTTGCCAGACGTGGCAAAGGACGTTCCCTGGAATTCGCCCGGCTCACCCAAGGGGAAGGTGCGTTTCCAACCACTGGGGTCCCCCAATTCGGCGACCAGCTGATATGAGCCAGTCAGCGATGCGGGGTACGGCGCGCTAAACTCGTAGGTGAAGGCGAATTCGACACTGTCCGAGAGGGGAAGGTACACGGGCTCGCCGCTCGTGGCGCGCCCGGTGTCGTAGATGCGCCCATCGGCCGATGCCGCTTCGTAGCTAAAGGCGCCGCGCTGCGTATACGTGCGTTCAGCTGGCACCTCGGCGTGCAGGCCGCGGCCAAACCCGACCCAAGCGAGTACGACGAAGCCGATGGCCCCGGCGACCAGGACCGCCAGTACATCCTGCCAGCTTTTCGAAATCGTTCCCATTGGTTGTCCTCCTCCGTGGGATGCGGATGACCGTCGCGCCGTTCGCCCGGCATCGCCGCGGGCCGCTCCGCCGAGCAGCCCTGCAAATGCGACAAACAGGATGGCGCCGGCCCAAAGCGGGGAGCGCAGGTGCCAGAGCAGCCGACCGGCACCCGGAACGTAGAACCAGAGTCGCCCGACCACCTCGCTCCGGGTCGGGTGATAGGAATCGAAGAACTCGTTGTTGTCGCCCCGGAGCGTGAAGCGCCCGTCTTCCTCCGCAACAATTCGATGGATGACGTGGCCGATGTCCGGGTGCCGGTAGGTCACCACATCTCCGGGTCGGTAATCATCCGCGCGGCGGACGACGGCAAGGTCGCCGCGATGCATACCGGGTTCCATCGAATTGCCGTTGACGATCACATAGGCGGCCTGACCGCCTAGCTGCTGCGGGGCAAACAGTACCCAGCCAGCTACGGCCAGGAGAAGCAGCACGGCGGCCGCGACGGCGCCGGCGCCTCCTGCTGCCTTCGAGTACCTGTTCGTCCAGCCTCGCGCCATGGGTTGCTCCGTCTACTGGGCCGCAACGACGCGAAGTCCCGTCACCGAAGCCACGGAAGCCGTCGTTGGGCACGTGATGGAGCTGCCAGTGCCGCAGGGTGCCGACCACGTCGCGCCGCCGTCGGTCGAGACCCTGACCGTGCCGCCCGTGGGGACTGCCGGCGAGATGTTGAACGTCACCGAGCTGAGCTGCTGGGGGTTGAAGGCGTCGAGCGTGTAGTGGACATTCGTGATGGTGTAGCCGCTCACCGCGGCCGAGCCGTCGCCGGCTCGGGAGGCGGGTACCGTGTTGGCCGCTGCCAAGCCGTACGCGGAGGCGGTACAAACCACGAGAAGGGCGGCGAACGCCAGGCGTCGAGGCTGAAACAGGCGGCTGAGCAGCATCCGTGTCCTCCCTGGCACATGGACCCGGGAGAGCAGCCTCCCGGGCGACGGAAGTGTGGGCGCCCGGCGTGACCAGCGCCGGGCGCGTTCGGCGAACGTAACCTACTGGGCGGCCACCACGCGGAGGCTGGTGAACCCGGACCCGATGGATTGGGGCGTGGTGAAGCTGCAGGTCACCGTCGATCCGCTGCCGGAACTGCAGGCATTGGACCAAGTGGTGCCGCCATCGAAGGACACGCGTGCCGTTCCACCCGTGGGCAGCGTCGGACTGAGGTCGAAGGTGACGGAGTCGGCCGTCGAGGGATTCGTCGCGTTGAGGCTGTAGTGGACGTTGGAGACGGTGTAGCCCGAGACGGTGCCCGAGCCGTCGCCTGCATTTGTCTGGGGGACGGTGTTGGTGGCAGCGAAGCCGAGCGCAGACACGGCGACGATGGCGAGGACCGCGATGGCGACGAACCGGCGCGGGCTCCTCAGGGAACGGATGGACATGGTGCTCTCCTCCAGGCAGTTGCGGCGCATTGCCGCTGATGTTGTGGGAGCGTGAGACCTCCCGATGGGGAGTTCGTCCAACACCCAAACGGGTGAAGACCGGGTGACGCTAATATTTCATATAGTCGTCTGTAGCATGTCTTCTTGGGGATTGACTCGGGGCGGACATTGCCGATTTGGCGTGACAGGTGAAGCTCCGGGAAAACCCTGGGGAATACGTGAAGGTTGGGGCGCCTTGCGGCCCACGCCCGCGAAGCGCACGATCGGTACGTGGACGCAGCGCTGTATCGTGAAATCCAGGAGGCCTTGGGCCGCGGCGAGGCGGTGGCGCTCGCGACCGTTACGCGGGCCCGCGGTTCAACACCGCGGAAGCCGGGTGCCAAGATGCTCATCCGCGCCGACGGCAGCTTCACCGGAACGATTGGCGGCGGCTGCGGTGAGGCGGAAGTTTGGCAGGAAGCGATGGCAACGCTCGAGGACGGTCAACCGCGAACGGTGGTCGTCGACCTGACTGAACCAACCGACGGCGAGGACAAGATCTGCGGCGGAGTCATGGACGTATTTGTAGAGCGGCTGGCACCGCCGGGTTGCGGGAGTCGCACGGTCGGGCCAACGTGATAGCATCAAGGCAGGCCGTACGGGAACCCGGCCGGCAGGAAGAAGGTAGCCATGTTCGGTTCGCTCGGAGCTCCTGAGCTCATCATCATCGCCCTCGTCATCGTGCTCATCTTTGGCGTAGGGAAGATTTCGGGACTTGGCCGCGAACTCGGGACCTCGATCAAGGAGTTCCGACGCGCGGTGAAGGACGAAGATGAGGAAACGCGGAAGGCTGCGCAGCAGGTCCAGCAGACCCCCTATCAGCAGAGCGTGCAGGCGCCGCCCCCGCCGCCGGTCGCGGCACAGCCCCCGGCCTCGCCGCAAAATTCGGACCCGAACAATCGGAACACGCCAAACCTGTTCTAAGGCTCTTCCACGGCGCTCGTTCGTTGCGACCCCCGTTGCACGCGGGGGTCGTTATCGTTTGCCGCGAACCCGCACTGTGGAGCGAGGGGGCAGGCGTCGCACCGGGGAGCTCGCTTGCGACACAGGTGCTTCCCGTGCAGGACCACGAGAGCGTGCGCCCGCCCGTAACCCGCCGACCCAGGCCATCTCGCACTCTCGCCCAGGCCGCGGGTCAGCCACTCTTGCCAGGCGCCGTAGGTATCGGATTCAGGGCCGGTCCCGAGCCGTCGAAAGAGGCGGACAGTGTATGCGTCGACCACCAGCACGTCATGCCCGGCTGCGTAGCAGCGGATGCAATCGGCCGTCTCGGGACCGATGCCCCAGGTGGCGAGCAGGCGGTCTGCCAATTCGCCCGAGGGCAGCTCCAGCAGCCGTTCTAGACCGCCGGCATCGATGCTCGCCGCGGCAAAGGCCCGCAGCTTGCGGGCCTTTTGCCGGAACTGGCCGGCGGGCCTCACCAGGTCCTCGAGCAGGTCGGCGGGGGTGGCGGCCAGGGCTTCCACCGAGCGCACGTCTGCTGCGTGCAGGCGGGCGAGGGCGCGTTCCGCGTTGGTCCAGGTGGTGTTCTGCACGAGGATCGCCCCCGCGCACACGTCGAACGCCGGGGTCTCATCGGTCCAGTGCCAGGTGAGCCCGCCGTGCGCCTGCTCGAGGGTATCGAAAACCTTCGGGATGTCGACGCTCATACGGGTGCCAGCGTCTCCGACTGGGGTATCGGGTTCGCTGATCGCTCGTTCCGCCATACGCGGTACGACACTGCGCCGATAATGATGGCGCCCCCAAGGACAGCCCACCAACCCGGGCGCTCGCCGAGGAAGAGAAAGACCCACACGGGATTGAGCACCGGCTCCAACATCCCGATGAGCGATGCCTCGAGCGCGGGCGTGGTGCGCATCGCGTAACCGAAAAGGAGGTAAGCGAATCCGATTTGCACGACGCCCAGGAACAGCAGGCCGGCAAGGTCCGACGGCCCGGGAGCGAACATGCCAGGTACTCCGCGAACAACGTTGACCGGTACGAGTACCACGACGAGCAGCAGGTTGCCGAAGAGCATCGAGAGCGGACGGGTCTCTTCGGTGCAGCCAGGGGCGCGGAGGAGGAGGAACATCGCCGCCAGCGTTACCCCGGAGGCTGCCGCCAGCAGATTCCCGCCGAGCGCGTCCCCGTCGAACCGCCCGATGAAGAACAGGCTCATGCCGGCAAACGCAATTATTACCGTGGTGATGTCGAGGCGGGTCACACGTTCGCGAAGGAAGAGGGGGCCGGCAATGAGGAGGTACACGGGAGCGGTGTATTGGAGAAAGATGGCGCTGGCAGCCGTGGTGAGTTTCGTGGCCGACACAAACATGACGAGGGTGAGGGCATAGGCGGCGGCCGTGGCCCAAACCAAGACGGGGAGACGCCACGGCGCCCCGACACGAACGCGAACGACGAGTGCGATGGTGACTGCGGCGATCAGGGAGCGCCACATCGTCACGCCCAGCGCGTCGAGCGAAACCCACTTGATGAACAGGCCGCCGGTACTCCAGAGGACTGCGGCACCGAGGACCGCGAGCAGCCCGCGACGGCGTAGCGAGAGGATAGAAGAGCCGCGGCTGCGAGCGGGGAGGGGCACGCTCGCAGTGTGCGCCCGCGCGAGCTCTGCGCAAGCGGCGTGGACGGGCCCGAGGCAAATGGCTATGATCTCCATAGTGCAGTGGGTGGGACCAACGAGCCCGCACCTGCCGCTCATGCAGGAGGTCTCCAATGTCCGTGGAATCCGGCGCCCCCGTCACGCTCGTGAATATCACCGAACGTGCAGCCGAAAAGGCTCGCGCGCTGCTCGAAGCACGGGAGTTGCCAAACGGCGCGCTCCGCGTGTTCGTTGCTGGCGGCGGCTGCTCGGGCTACCAGTACGGCATGGCGCTTGCCCGGTCGTCTGAAGAAGACGACATCGTCATCGAACAGTTCGGGGTCCGCATCCTCGTTGACCCGGAGAGTGCCCGCTATCTCGAGGGGGCCGAAATCGACTACGTCGACGACATCATGAAGAGCGGCTTCAGCATCTACAACCCGAACGCGGTCAAGAGCTGCGCCTGCGGTTCGAGCTTCCAGACCGCAGACGGGAGCGGCCAGCCGCGCGCCTGCTGCTAAGGGCGCAGGCTCCAACACCAGAACGTGCACACAGGGGGAGTCATTAGGCTCCCCCTGCTGGTGTTTCTAACAAACACACGGGCGTGCGTGTTGCGCCGGCCGCTTTTACATGAGCCTGCGGAGGAGATGGGTCTCGGTGGTAAGGAACACCATCGAGCTACGAGTGGCGGCCCGGAGGCGGGCGAATTCCGCGTCGGTGACCGCCATTTCGTCGAACTTTTCAAGTTCAACGAGCGAGTCAAACTCAGCCACGATGGAAACGCCGCTCGTGTGGCCGGTCATGGCGCTCCACACGCTGGTCGTGGCGTCGATACCGCGCTGCTTCTGATAGTCGAGGGCCTGTGAAACGGACAGGACGAACTCCCGGTGGTGGCCGGGCTGGACCTCACCCGAGAGTACGCGCATGAATTTCCGCGGAGCCGTCGCCTCTTCAGACGTCATCAGGCCCTCGGAGTGATAGGCCAAGCGGTGAATAGAGACCTCGACGTCGTCGTACACCATGTGGGTGCGCACAGCGCGGCGAACCTGCGCGAAACGTGCGTCCTCGGTGGCTAGGTCAGTCCAGCGCTCGAGGTCTTCAAGCGTGTTGAAATCGGCAGCGATGAGCACGCCGTTGTTGCGACCGGTCATGGATCCCCAGACGGCAGTCCGTGCACGGACACCCCGTTCGACCTGGAATTCGGTCGCGATGCGCATGGCTTCGAGGAACTCGCGGGTCTTCCCCTGCGCCACGATGCCCGAGAGGACTCGTCGATACATAGACAACCCCGTGCGGCCGGGCTCGGGCCAGGCCGCGCCGCAAGTCTACCAGAGGGCCCGGCTGTGGTCGGCCCTCGTATAATGCCGCCATGGCGCTGTGGGTAGCCTACTTCACCTTCAAGCCAGGGACGAACCTGCTGCGGGGCCTGGAAGCATTCGAGCGGCGGAAGTCGTTCCAGCATCCGCGCGGAGCAACAGTCGTCGCCGAACTTTGGGTCAACGCCCCGGAGGGATTCCCGCAGGTGGTGCTCGCTTGGGAGGCCGACGACGAGGGGCCGGGTGACTATTACGAAGCTGCCTGGGGCGACATCTTTGACGTCACCATCTCACAGGCAACGCAGCCGGTGACTGAGCTCCCCGATGAGCTCCCGGACGCTCTGAAGCAGCGGTTGTCCTAGCGGGTGGGCAGCGAGTCGTTTGGCCAGGACCTGGTCGGGCGCCGAGTGGTGGTCGTCGGTCCAAGTTGCTCCGGGAAGTCGACGCTTGGAATGGAGCTGGCCCGTCGCCTCGACCTGCCATTCATCGAGCTTGACGCGTTGTACTGGAAGGAGAACTGGGGACGTCCGTCGGACGAGGAGTTCCGCGAACTGCTCCGGGCTGCCCATACGGGCGACTGCTGGGTGAGCGCGGGCAATTACCTGCGTCAGGCCCGGCTCGTTACCTGGCCCCTGGCGGACACCTTCGTCTGGCTCGACGTGGGAATGATGACGACGACCTGGCGAATCTTGCGGCGTTCCTGGAGGCGGTGGCGGTCCAATGAGCTGCTCTGGGGTACCTGCCGCGAGAACTTATGGCGGCAGTTCGAGCTCTGGAGCGAGCATCGTTCGCTGATTCGCTACAACTGGTCGCGCCAGAGGGCACACCGCGAGGCGTTCAGCGCGGGTGCACGAGATGCCGAAGCCGCAGGAAAGCGGGTCCTGCGGCTTCGTTCCCCCCGGCAGGTCCGAGAACTGCTCGAGCGTCTCCCGCGTGCTTCGTCTACCGGCCCTTGAAAACCGGCTCGCGACGTTCGGCGAATGCGCTGAGGCCTTCTTTGAAGTCCTCGCTTTGGAAAAGCGGAAGGAGCTGAAGGTAGATGTGGTCGACCGCTGCCTCGAAGGTCTCCTCCATCCCGAGGCGCATCATCCGCTTGGTGGCCTGGACGCTGAGCGGCGCGTTGTTGGCGATCTTGGTTGCCCATGTGCGGGCCTCCGTCATCAGCTGGTCGTGCGGGACCACCTTATTGACGAGCCCGAGCTCGAAGGAGCGCTGGGCATCCAGGACCTCGCCGAGGAAGGCAACCTCGGCCGCTCGTGCCCAACCAAGCAGCCGCGGGAGGTACCAGCAGCCGCCGCTCTCGGGGAGAACGCCGCGCTTGGCGAAGACGGCGCCCATCTTGGCGTGCTCGCTGGCGATGCGGATGTCGCAGCCGAGCGCGAGGTCCATGCCGTAGCCGGCCGCAGCGCCGTTGAGCGCGCAGATCATCGGTTTGTCCATGCGGTTGATCACGATAGGCGGCGAATTGTGGAGGTCGAACAGCTGGTAGCCGCCGCGGCCCGGCTGCAGCGAGCCTTCGCTACCGTTTGACATTTGGTCCTTCAGGTCGAGACCGGCGCAGAAACCCCGCCCGGCACCGGTAAGGATGACGGCCCGGACGTCGCGGTCGATGTTTGCCTCCTGAAGGGTCTTAGAGAGGGCGCTCAGCATGGGGCCGCTGATGGCATTGAGGCGGTCCGGGCGGTTGAGGGTGATGGTCAGGATGTAGTCGGAGTGCTCAACGAGCAGCTCGGGGGTGGGAGAAGGCGAAACCAATGGAGAACTCCTGCAGGGGCGAGATGGTTGCTGCCGGAGTGTGGCACTCCGGGCTGGCGGCGGCAAGCTGTGGGGTCAGCGCTTGAGCAGGTATTCGCGGAGCGTCAGGCCGGAGTGGTGGACATCGGCCGCGACGTCGGGCCCGACATAGCGGATGTGCCAGGGCTCATAGGCATAGCCGGTGATTCTTTCTTTGCCCTCGGGATAGCTCACGATGAAGCCGTACTTCCAGGCGTTCTCGGCGAGCCAGTCGGCCTCGGGGGTGCCAACGAAATCCTCGAGGAAGCGCCCGCGGGCTCCGACATCGACGGTGGTGCCAAGCTGGTGCTCGGAGTGCCCGGGGCGGGCACTCGTCCGGTCGGCGTACTCCTGACCGTACAGGCTGACCCAGGTGGCGTAGGTTTGCTCCTGGACAGCGTAGCTGCGGTAGCTGCTGTTTACGAGCAGCTCGTAGCCATCCCGGCGCGCTGCGTCGAGGAGTGAAAGCAACGCATCAAGGGCCTCGGGTCGCAGATATTGTGCGCCCCCGTGCGAGATGTCGTCGGGCAGCCGCACGAGGTCCGGCGGTTCACAATCGGCCGGGAGGCGGTGCTGCTTGTCGAGCGGGACGAGAATATCACCGCAGGCGACGACGACGATGCCGTCGGGCCCGGGTGTGGGCCGCTCCGTGGATGCAGGTGGCGGTGAAGGCAGCTCGCCTGGAGTCGCTGAAGGGGTGGCCACCGAGACAGGAGTGTCCGGCTCGCCGGCGGGAGCCCCACCGGAACCGGAGCCATCCCCCGTGAAGGAGTCGGCAGCAACGAGAACGAGGACGACGATGCTGGCCGTTAGCGAAACCAATGCGGCGAGGAATACCTTCGGCCAAGGCCCCGAATTGCCGGCTCGCCCGACCGTCCGCCCGTTCCGCCGGGTGGGACGCGCTCCTGATTTGGACCCAGCCATCAGGACTACCTTAGCGCGCGGGCGTCTCAGGGCCTACCGGGGCCAGCCAGGTCACTGGAGCCGCGGGTCGCGCGCGACGTCGTCGAGGAAAGCCCGGATGAGCGCGGATGTGCGCTCTGGTTGTTCGAGCTGGAAGAAATGGCCGGTCCCGGGCAGCGGCTCCTGCCGGGCGAACTTCGTCACGTTTCGGAGCCAGGCTGGGTCACCAAGGGGTCGCTCGGCCCAAATTGCCATGAACGGCCTGGCATCGGCGGCTTGCACCAACTGCTGTATTTGCGCGAGGACCGAGGGCGCGTCTTCCAACATGCCGGCAGCGACATCCGCCGGGCAGGAGTACATGACTTCCTCGGCATACTCCCGGGCCGCAGCCGGCGTATCGGGCACGAAGAACCCCTCCACCAGGGGACGCAGCCCTTCGCGCGTGCCCAGTTCACGAATACGCTGGGCGAGCGGGTTGGCTCCGCCGGCCGGCAACGGGGAGATTGGCGAATCGCCCGTGACGATGCCGAGGACAAGCTCTGGCCGCTGGCTGTTGAGGACGAGCGCGGTGACACCACCAAGGCTATGCCCAATGAGCACGGCTGGCCCAATGCCGAGGGAATCGATGACGGCAGCGACGTCGGCAGCTGCCTGCTGGATGCCGAATGGCGGCTCCGCGGGCGTACTACCGCGGCCCCGGAGGTCGACCGCGATACAGCGATGGTCGCGGGAGAGGTCGGCGATTTGCGGAGCCCAGGCCCGGCGGTCGCAGCAAAGGCCGTGAATGAACACGAGCGCGGGCGAGCCCGTTCCGGTGTCGGAGTAGGAGAGGGAAACAGCCACCTGCTACCTCCACCACGCAAGGCGCCGGGTGCGCTTGCGCTGTGCAGGGCGGGGCAGGAGGGCTAGCGCGCGGTGAGCAAGGGAGGGGCGGCGGCGCTTCCGCGCGGCAGCCTCGACGCGGTGCATGGTGTCACGGACGACCTCGGGCGCGTGGCGACCCGACTCGCCCAGCGCCGCGAGAGCCTCAGCGGCAGCCGCCCTGGCACGCTGCAGGTCGATTTCGTCGATGCGCTGGCGAGCGCGGCGGGCGCCGCGGGCGCCGACATCTGCCAGCCGGGCTACTGCTTCTGCCGCGCGCGCTCGGGCAAGCTCAAGGTCGACCGGCGGCATGGAGGGAGCTGCCGTGCGGGCAGCCTCGACGGCACGGCGCACCGGGCGCTTTCGTTCGCGCCGGCGCTCCGCAGCCTTCCGAATGGCGAACCCGGCGCCGGCGAGCGCGACCATGAGGCCCGCGCCGGCGAGTACGAGCGCAAGCGTGCCCGGGCCGCGCCGCCTTGCCGTCACCTGCTCTTCGACCAGCCTGTCGAGGGGCTGTTCGGAGGCTGGCGGCTTCGGCGGGAACTGACCACGCTCGACCTCGGCGAGGAAGCTGGCGACAGCCTCCGTGAACGCATCCGGATTGTCACCCGGAACGCTGTGGCCCGCGCCGGGAATGGTCACCAAGCGGGCTGCGGGCATCTCCTGCGCGACTCGCTCGGCGACTTCGGCGCTCAGCACGTCGCTTTCGGCACCGCGGACAAGGAGGGTGGGCACGGTAATGTTCCGGAAGAGCTGCCAGAGCTCATCGCTGCTGAGGCGCCACCCGACCGTGAGACCGCTATCGGGCTCGCGGAACCGCCGGTCGAACTTCCAAGTCCATTTCCCGCTTTCGGTAGGCTTCAGCCTGTGCCGCATGCGCTCGCGGATGTTCTCTAGAGTGCGCCGGGGATTGAAGCGGTGGGCCATCTGGACGAACTCTTCGAAGTCGAGCTCGTCGGGCCCCCGGGTGAATCGGATGATGTTGTCCACGCCCTCCTTCGACGACTCGGGGCCAACGTCCACGAGCACGAGGGCTGTCACGTGACCGGGATAGCGGTTGACGTACGAAACGGCGTTCAGGCCGCCCATCGAGTGACCGACAAGAACGAAACGGTCGAGCCCAAGTGCCTTGCGGAACCCCTCAAGGTCCTCGACAAACGCTTCACGGGAATAGTCGCCGCTTTCCGACCAGTCGCTGTCGCCGTGGCCGCGCTGGTCGAGCGCGAGGAGCCAGTAGCGGTCCTGCATGCGTTCGGCGAACTCGTCGAACATGTGCCCGGAGACACCGAAGCCGTGAAGCATGACGACCGGCGTCGCGGAGGGGTTCCCCCATTCCTGATAGGCGAGCTTGAGGCCGTTGACGGTGACGGTTCGTTCGACGTAGCCGGCTGTCACCACAGGTCACCTCCCGTTTGATGCGCGCGGGAGCACGCCGGTTCGATAATACGATGTTACCACTGGTGGCGGGGGACGGACGGGGCTACGCGAGCGGAGGGAGTCCCTGTCGGGCGAGCAGCTGGTTGTACGTGCGCACGAGGGCGTCGCCCTGGTAGGCGAAGCCTCCGCCGGGGTTGAACGAGTCGTCGTAGGCGGCTCGAACGGCGGCTTCGCCGGCGTAGCCCGCAGCGGTGACCTTCTGCCACGAAGCGGCGAGTCCGCGCGCGGCCCGGTCGGCATTTGCCTCGGGGTCGAAGCGGAGGTCGCCCATTCCGTGACCGTAGCCCTGGTCGTGGAGCTGGAACAGTCCGACCGAATGCCCGTCGTCGCCGACGGCATCGGGGCGGCCACCGCTCTCAATGAGCATGACGGCCTTCAGGAAGAGGGGAGGTACGTTGTATTTCTGACCGAGACGATTGAGGAGGTCGTCCCAGCGGTCGGGGTCGGCGCTCGCCTCGCGGGAGATGATCGGTGTGTGGGGCACCGTGCCGATGCTGTCGGGCGCCGGTGCCTTTCGCGCGGAGCTCGCCTGCCGGGGGCTGCTCGCCGCTGTCGCTGAGCGCAGAACCTCCGAAAATGTACCCGCACGGAGTTCCCGCGCGCTGCGGCCGGCTTCCGGGAGCGAGACATGCAACGGGGACGGCGCGCCTGCCGCGGCCGGGTCGATCGCCATGTCCCGATAGTAGTACGCTCGAGTTGCAACGCCGCTGAGGGCTTTCCCTCAGGCAAGCGTGCAAATTCCCCCTTTTCCGAGGTCGCCAATGGAACGCCGTATCCCGGACCCTACACTCATGGCGCGCCTGCAACTGAGCGTGAAGGGGGTCGACTGGGCAGCGGGCCTGGTGCGGCGCTGGCAGCACGACCGTCCGAACGACGGCAGCTGGACACCCCATCAGCACGTGGCACACCTGCTCGCGGCCGAGCGGAACGTGTTTCACGTGCGCGTTCCCCGCATCCTCGCCGAGGAGCGGCCCGTCTTCGAAAGCTGGGACGAGGCGGCGCACATCGAACGTGAATACCGGCCCGAAGGGGATATCGAGGAGCTCGCCGAAGCGTTCATGAAGGCCCGCGAGCAGACGGTCGGCTATTTCAAGGACCTTGCCCCTGAACAGTGGACCCGCACGGCGGTGTGGCCCGGCGTTGGTGAGGTCGACCTCGCCTGGGTGGCGGAGCGAGCCCTAGCGCACGCGCTGGAGCACTTCGTCGCGTTATTGAACCTGCATCAGCAGCTTGACCGCCACCATGCGAGGACGTGGCTGGGTCGGGAGGACGCCCCCTAGCGTTTACTCCCCAAGGAGCACCGCCTGATAGGCCCCGGCGTGGAGGGCTTCGAGCAGGTCCGCGTCGGTTGCAAGGGGGGACCCGAAACGGGTGGCAGCACGGCCGACCTCGGCCCGGCTGTGCGCATCCGAACCGCCGATGCCCGGGAGCATGAATCCTCTCGCCAGTCCCGCTGCGGCGATGTTCTGGAGTCGCGAGTCGGAGCCGTTGGCGGCTTCGACCGATGCGAAGTACTCCACGGTCTCGCGGGAGACGCGCAGCAGACCATCGCGCGCGGGGTGCGCGAGGAAGAGGAGCGCGCCGCGGCGGCTAGCGGCGGCGGCAAGCTCCGACGCCGACGCCGAGAAGTCACCGCTGTCGAGCCCGAACGCCAGTACATGACCGAGGTCGGTGGTTAGCTCGACGCCGTGGAACACCGCAACGGGCGCGCGACGGCGGAGCGCCGCGAGTTCATCGGGGTCCCAGGCCCGATCGTGTTCCGTGAGGCAGACGGCATCGATACCGCGCTCAGCTGCGAGCTGCGCGAGCTCGAGTGGCCCGAGCGTACTGCATGGAGAGTAGCGAGCCGAGTGGCAATGGAGGTCGACAAGCACTCGGGACCTTACCGCGGCAGACGGACGCCGTAGATTTCGCCCAACAGGTCGAGAAAGCCCGCCATCGGGCCCGACTGCGGCTTGTTTCGGCGATACATCACGGCGATGTCACGCTGGACCGGCTCGGCGGACTCGATGTGCACCTTGTGGAGCGTGCCGAGGCGAATTTCACGCTCGACCGAGACCTCCGGGAGGAGAGCGATGCCGAGGTTCGCTTCGACCATCTTCTTGGTGGCTTCGATGGAATCGAGCTGCATTTGCTGGTGGGGCATGACGCCAAGGTCGCGGAAGAGACCCATGATCATGCCGTAATAGCCGGAGTCGCGGTCGAAAAGAATAAGGCTGTCGTCCGCGAGGTCTTCGACCCGTACGGAGCCCCTCTTCGCATACCGGTGCTGCGCCGAGACGACGAGGACCAGTTCGTCACGATAGAGGATGACAGTGCGCACGTCCGGGTGGTTGATCGGCCTGCCGAGCCCTACCTGGACATCGTCGTCGAGTACGAGCTGAAGAATCTCGTCGGAATGGCCCGTTCGCACGAGGACGTCTACCCCGGGATGTGTATCGCAAAAGACCTTGAGCAGCCGGGGTAGGACGTAGGTGCCAACGGCCGGGGCGGTGCCGATGAGGAGGCGGCCTGCGGTGCCGTCGCGGGTGCCTTCGAGCATCACCAGGCCATCGTTGAGCGTCCGCATCACCCGCTGGGCATACGGGAGGAATGCTCTGCCAGCATCGGTGAGTTTGACGCCGCGGCCCATTCGTTCGAAGAGCGGCTGCCCGACCTCGCGCTCGAGCGCCTGGATGCGGTTACTGAGCGATGGCTGGGCCACGTTGAGAAGTTCGGCGGCACGGCTGAAACTGCCGCAATCGGCCGCCGTGATGAAGGCTTCGAGCTGGGCGAGCTCCATATGGCTCTCCCCCTATCCATAGGTTGGCCCTATAGGATGAGCATACGCCCGGGTCAAGCCATAAGCCAGTCCCATAAATCCATACACGACGGCGGCGGGTTCAAGAGGTGGTCAGTCGAAGTATCTGCCCATGACCCAGTTCAGGACGTCGCGACCCGTGAGGATGCCGATGAGCTCCTCGCCGCGGACGACGGGGATATGACGGAAGCCGCCAACGCCCATCTTGTTGAGCGCGTACGCCATCATGTCATCCTCGCGGAGCACGACCGGGTCAGGAGTCATGACGGCTGTCACCGGCTGGTCGAGGGACTCGGGATTTGGGGCAACCTTTACGAGGACATCGCGGTCCGTAAAGATGCCGGCGATTTTCGTCCCCTGCATGACGACGACCGCACCGGCCCGGTGCGTCTGCATCGACCTGATGGCGTCGCGGACGGTCGCTGTGACCTGGACGGTGAGCGGCTTGCTCCAACGGACCGCTGAGATGGGGAGCGTGAGGTCGGACTCCTTGAGCACCTGCGCCGCATCGGGAACATCGACGCTGCTCAAGTCCATGAGGCAGCGTTCACAGGTATCGGCGCCCTCGATGTTCTCGGCGCCGCAGCTTGGACAGACAATGACGTTTACCGGGTCCATCGCCATGTCGCATCTCCTTCATCCCCCATGGCACGAGGGTCGGGGTCTCGTGGTGAGACCCGGACGATAGCAGATGCATGCAACCAAGTGCGTCTTGGAGCTGGTGGAGCTATTCGACGACCCAGGTTTCCCCCGCGCGGAGGGCAGCCTCAAGCGAGCCGCGGCCCTTAGCCATCGCCTCATCGACCTGCTGCTGAACGAGCTGGTCGAACGTGGGGGCGTCGATATCCCTGAACACACCGATGGGAACCGGGAAATCGGGGTAGTCCATTCCCACGAGGATGTTGGCCAGCGTGATGTTGTCAGCGTGCGCATCGTGGACGAGGAGACCCTCGTCGCTTTCGGCGTTCTCCACGACTTCGGGCGTAAAGCCGTTCAGCCGAATGCCGTGCTCGTTGTTCTTCCCGAACCGGAGCGGCTTGCCGTGTTCGAGGTAGACCATGCGCTCGGCGCGTACTTCCTTCTCAGCGAATGCCGCAAACGCGCCATCATTGAAGATGTTGCAGTTCTGGTACACCTCAACGAACGAGACGCCTTTGTGCTGGGCGGCCCGGTAAAGCATCTCTTCGAGGTGCTTGGTGTCGCGGTCGACGGAACGGGCAACGAATGTCGCGCCCGCGGCAAGCGCGATTCGGATAGGGTTCAGGGGCCGCTCAGTCGTGCCGTAGGGAGACGACTTGGTGATTTTGCCGAACTCGGAGGTCGGAGAGTACTGGCCCTTGGTGAGGCCGTAGATGCGGTTGTTGAAGAGAATGATGTTGAGGTCGATGTTGCGGCGCATCGCGTGGAGGAGGTGGTTGCCGCCGATGCTCAACCCGTCGCCATCGCCCGTGATGACAAAGACGGTGAGGTCGGGGCGGGCCGTCTTCAGGCCAGTCGCGATGGTCGGTGCGCGCCCGTGGATGCTATGGAAGCCGTAGGTGTTGACGTAGTAGGGGAAGCGGCTCGAGCAGCCGATGCCGGAGATGAAAACGAGCTTCTCCCGCGGGATGCGAAGCTCGGGCAGCATCTTCTGCATCTGCGCGAGGATGGAGTAGTCGCCGCAGCCGGGGCACCAGCGCACTTCCTGGTCGGTGACAAAGTCCTTCCTGGTCAGGACCGGAAGGTCGGGGGAGATGAGACCATCGTTGGGTGCGGTTGGAGCGGTCATGTCAGCCTCCACTGACCCCGGCGCTGCGGGTGAATTCGAGGACGTACTCGTCGCGAAGCCCGAGGACTTCGTCGATCTTGCCTTCGATTTCGGCAATCTTGAACGGTTGGCCGGAAATCTTGTTGAAGCTGATGGCATCGACGAGGTACCGCCCGCGGATGAGGAGCGCCAGCTGGCCGGTGTTGAGCTCGGGGATGAGCACTTTCCGGTAGCGCTTCAAAACGTCGCCGAGGTTGGCGGGGAACGGGTTCAGATAGCGCAGGTGCGCCGAGGCCACGCTGAGACCGCGCTTGCGGGCGTTGTCGCAGGCGCTCGTAATCGACCCGTAAGTTCCACCCCAGCCGAGGACGAGCAGGTCGCCCTCCTCCGGGCCGGTAACTTCGAGGGGGGGAATATCGTTGACGATGCGATCGACCTTCGCCTTGCGCGCGAGGGTCATTTCGTGGTGATTCCGCGGGTCGTAACTGATGTCTCCGGTCTCGCCCGACTTCTCGAGGCCCCCGATGCGGTGTTCGAGTCCCTTTTGACCGGGGACGGCCCACGGACGCGCGAGCGTCTCGGGGTCCCGGAGGTACGGATTGAATTTGCCGTTCTGCGGCTCGGCGTACTTCCATTCGATGCGAGGCAGCTCGGAGAGGTCGGGGATGCGCCAGGGCTCGGAGCCGTTGCCAAGGTAGCCGTCGCTGAGGAACACGACGGGGACCATGTGCTTGAGCGCGATGCGGAATGCCTCGATGGCCATGAGGAAGCAGTCGGAAGGCGTACAGGGGGCAACGATCGCGACGTAGCTATCACCGTTCCGCCCGAACATCGCCTGGAGCAGGTCGGCCTGCTCCGTCTTGGTCGGCATCCCGGTGGAGGGGCCGGCGCGCTGCACATCGATGACGACGATGGGGAGCTCGGTCATAACGGCGAGGTTCAGCGCCTCGCTCTTGAGAGCGAGACCGGGGCCGCTGGTCCCCGTGAGGCCGAGGTGACCCCCGTAGGCGGCGCCGATGGCGGCGCCAATGGCGGCAATTTCGTCTTCGGCCTGGAAGGTCTTCACGCCGAAGTTTTTGAGCTTGGAGAGTTCATGGAGAATGTCGCTCGCCGGGGTAATCGGGTAGCTCCCGTAGAAGAGCGGCAGGCCGCTCAAGACGGAGGCGGCGACGAACCCGAGCGCGGTCGCCTCATTGCCGCTGATGTGGCGGTAGGTGCCGGGCGGTACTTTCGCCGGCGGCACGCGGTACTGGACGCGAAAGAGCTCGGTCGTTTCGCCGAAGTTGTAGCCTGCGCGAAGCGCACGCAGGTTTGCCTCAAGGATGTCGGGACGGCGTTTGAACTGCTCGGTAGCCCATTTGATGGTGGTGTCGAGCGTGCGGCCGTAGAGCCACAGGACAAGGCCGAGCGCATAGAAGTTTCGGCAACGGAACTTATCCTTCGCACTGAGCGGCATACCTTCGAGCGCGAGCTCGTTCTGCCGGGTGATCGAGATGGGAACGACCTGGTAGCCGGCGAGTGAGCCATCTTCGAGCGGATTGGTCTCGTAGGCGGCTTTCTTGAGGTTCGTCGGCTCGAATTCATCCTTGTCAACGATGAGGAGGCCGCCGGGCTTGAGGTCACCGAGGTTCGTCTTGAGTGCGGCGGGGTTCATGGCGACGAGGACATCGGGCCGGTCGCCGGGGGTGTAGATCTCCGTGCTGGCGAAGGAAATTTGGAAGCCGGAAACACCGGGGAGGGAGCCGGCCGGAGCGCGAATTTCGGCCGGGAAGTCCGGAAGCGTCGCGAGGTCGTTGCCGAAGACGGCAGCGGTTCGCGTGAACTGCGTACCGGTTAGCTGCATGCCGTCGCCGGAGTCGCCGGCGAAGCGGATGGTGACGCGTTCGAGCTCTTCGACATGGTGTTCAGGCTTGAGCTGCGTTTCGGTAGTCATGGATGTCTGCTTTTATCCACCCTCGGGTTGCTCCATCACCTGGTGAGGGCGAGGAGGCAGGTTCAGGACGTCTTCCGGGTAGGCCTCTGCGAGGTCGCGCAGGAGGTCTCGCAGCCGCAGAACCCCGACTACGCGGCCACCCTCCACCACGGGCAGATTCCGGTAGTGATGCTGCTGCATCAGAGCGATTGCTTCGGCCACCGTCCCTGTGGAGGCAATCACCCGGGGCTGCTTCGTAAGCACCGAAGCTTCGAGCGGCTGGTCCCAGTCGAACCCATCCACCATGCATTTCGTAAGGACATCGCGTTCCGTGAAGATGCCGCGGAGCTCGCCCTGCTCTTCAGCGAGCACGCACGACGTCCCGAATCGGTTCATGGTCGCGATAGCCTGGCGAACGGAGATGTATGGCGAAACGGTAGCTGGCTCGCTGAGGGTCAGCTCGGAGAGGCGTTGATTGACGAACCGGCTGAGCCGGGTGCGGTCCATCTGCGCTGTCGTTCGCCTACATGGGATGGTGCGGACCGGTGGGCGCAAGAACTCACCGTGCGCTGTGCGTCAAGTGTACGCCCTTTCAGAAAGTCGTGCAGGGCGGGACAGAGGGGGTACGTTCCAAGTCCCCCAATATGCCGTACGACTCTTCCCTATTTCCCGGGGCCTTCACCTTTGCGTCCCTGCACCGCCACCGGACGGAGGCCGATATTCCGAATACGCCCCGCTACCAGCGGGACACGGGGAATCATGGCTCCACGCGCACAAATCCAGGCTGTCAAGGCAGAATTCCTCGACCCCACCCTTTATGAAGATACGGGCCTCTCTGGCGTCCCGCGGCTGAGCCGGGGAACGCTCCTCGGTGCGCTCAGCAGGGCGTTCGACCTTGCCGAGGGCCGGAAACCGGGCCACGCGCAGCGAGTCGCTTACATCGGCGTCTATCTTGCCGGTGACCTTGGGCTCGAGCCGCACCGCATCGAGGAGGTGTACTTCGGCTGCCTCCTGCACGACGTCGGCATGGCCGTGATGGAGCCGGTAACGCCGCCGGGCATTCCACCCGGGCGCGTGCGTGCCGGTACGGTACCGGGAACGAATTCGGCGTGCGGAACCTCAGCCGCGAGCTGGTCAGAGGTCATTCAATCCATCGCCCGGCACTGCGAGGCCGGCTCGGAAGTAGCGCGGCGCATGGGCTTCGGTGAAGCCGTTTCCCGCGCCGTCCTAGGCCACCACGACTGCTGGGATGGGTCGGGGAGACCGGGAGCCCTCCCGGGGGAGCAGAGCCCTCTCATCAGCCGCATCGTGGCGCTGGCCGACCGCTTCGAATCGCTGCTGGATGCGGAGGCACCGCCCCTGGCACTCCGGCGAAGCGGGCCCGCCATGCTGCGCGACATGGCCGGGCGGGAGCTGGACCCCGACCTCGCGGAGCGCATGGCCGTCATCGCGAGCCGTGACGATTTCTGGCTCGGACTTTATGACAACGATCTCGGCGCTGGCCTCATGGCGTTGAACTATGGGGGAGTTATGAGCCGCGACGAGCTGTTCGACCTGCTCGGAGTCATCGCAGACATCGTCGATGTTCGCAACGGGCGAGCGGAGGGCGCGGGGCGCCGCATCGCCGAGATGGCGCGCAAAGTCGCACTGCACTGCGACATGACCGAACGGCGCGCCGACCTCCTGAAGGTGGCCACGCTGCTGCACGACATCGGCACGCTTGGCGTGCCCGCCCGTTACCTGCGGAAGCCTGACATCCTGAGCGTGGACGAAATGTCGGCCGTCCAGATGCACCCGATTTATGCGCGCGACATTCTCGGCGAGGTCCCGGGATTGGGCGCGGCCGCCTGGTGGGTTGGCTGCCACCACGAGCGGGTCGACGGCAAAGGCTATCCAGGCATGCTGGAGGGGAGCGAAGTGCCTGCCGAGGCCCAGATCATCGGTCTGTGCGAGACGTTCGACGCGCTCACCAACGACCGGCCCTACCGTCGCGCGCTCCCGCGCTCCGAGGCGTTCGAGATTCTGCGGGGGCTCGCCGGCTCGCGCTTCGACCCGTACATCCTGGCTCGCTTCGAGAGCGTAGCAGGCCCATTCGACGCCTGAGACGGGCGCCAACCCGTCCGAAACGGCACCTCCCGTCGCAAAAGGGGACCGGCGCTGGCCGGTTCCCTTTTGCACATGCGCGGGTCTGGCGGCGTTACAATGGCGCGCCACCAGACTACGAGCAGGGGACGCCCTGATGACCACGAGGGTCGTAACGATTTCGCGGCAGGTCGGGGTAGCGGGCGAGGAAGTCGCCCAGGCCGTCGCCAGCCGGCTCGGCTTTCGCTATGTCGATTACCAGGTCATCCAGGAAGCAGCCGCGGAGGCCGGCGTTTCGCCAGAGACCGTCTCGGAAGCGGAGCATACCCCGTCGTTGCTGACGCGCATCCTCGAGGCACTCGCGCGGAATCCCGGGATGCCGGCGGCCGGCTGGGCCGACCCGGTCCCCTTGACGACGAGCCCACTCTACACGTCTGCGGATTACCGCCGATTTCTCGAGAACGTGATTCGCGACCTCGCCGAGCGCGGACAGTGCGTCATCGTTGGCCACGCCGCGCAGGTCATCCTCCGAGACCGGCCGGACACGGTTCGCGTGCTCGTAACGGGCTCGCCCACATTCCGGGCCAGGCGCATCATGAGGGGCATGGGCGTCGACGAAAAGGAGGCGCTCAAGATCATCGAAAGGACCGACGGCGAGCGGCTGGAGTACTTCCGCCGCTTCTACGACGCGGGATGGCTGACTCCGAGCACGTACGACCTGTGCATCAACACCGACCGCATGGCCCCGGCCCACGCGGCAGAGGTCGTCATCCAGTACTCCGCATTGCCGCGGGCGTCATCCTGACCCTGCTGCTCGCGGCCGGAGCGAGCTGCCGAGGTGATGGAGGCCCGGATGCATCTCCAACGAGGCAGGCGGCCACGGCGGCGGACCTCATTCCCGACCTTGCGGACCTCGGCTTTAGGGTTGACGCCAGCGGAAAACTCCCGGCGCTCAGCACCGACCAGGACGCATTCCTGGCGGTGTTCACGGGCGGCAGCCCAGGGACAGCAAGCGTACGCATCGAGGTCAACCTTCTGCCGACGGTCGACGCAGCGAAGGCGCAGTTCGGCCCGATAGCCGAGGCATTGCGCAACCCTCCGCCGGACCTGTTCGGCCCAGGCACGAGCCAAGTCGACGGTATGCCGGTGTACGATGCCGACGAGGAGCGGAGCTACGTGACCGCCAAGCCCGATGGGCAGGGCAACCTGGTCTACTCCGACGCGTACCGCATGGGCCGCGCCGTCGTCATCGTCTACACGCTCGGGAACGATTCCAGTGCAGCCAGTGAGGCGCGGCGCATAATCGCTGAGCGTATCGACGCACGCGCACCGCGGTAAGGGGCGGGGCGCGGCCGGCGAGTGGTAGGATGCCGCGCATGGCCCACCCGACCGAACAGCGCGGCCGCCGCCTTCCTTTTTCGTTCACATCCCTGGACCCGGCAGTACGGCGCGAGCCGGTCTACCTCGAAGCAACCGACACCGCCCAGAGTTTCGGCGTCCTCTACCAGCCGCCGGGGAGGCAGCCGCGAACTGTCATCTATCTCATGCACCCGCGAGGCGAATTCAGTCGCCATTATGTCGTTCCCGGACTGACAGCACGCGGCTACGCCGTCTTCGGTCACAACAGCCGGTACCTGAACAACGACACCGATATGGTGCACGAGCGGCTACTGCTCGATATCGCGGCAGGGATGCGATGGCTGCGGAACCGTGGGTATCGGCACATCGTGCTGCTGGGAAACTCCGGGGGAGGGTCGCTGCTGGCGTTTTACCAGGCACAGGCGATGACGGCGGCGCACGCCCGCATCGCCGTAACGCCTGCAGGGGAATCGATCGACCTCGAACGGGAACTCATGCCCCCGGCGGACCTGTTCATCGCGGTCGCTGCACATCTCGGCGAAGGCCGGTTCATGCTCAACGTCCTTGACCCGAGCGTAACGAATGAGTCCGACCCCACGAGCTACGACCCCGAATGGGACATGTACAACCCGGCGAACGGCTACCGCACCTTCCCCGAGCCGAGCCGGTACGACCCCGCGTGGCTGGCAGAGTATCGGCGGCGACAGCGGGAACGGAGCCTGCGGCTCGATGCCATCGCCCGGGAGTACCTCGCGGAGCACCGCTATTTCCGAGCTGAACTGCGATCGGAGGGGTTCACCTCACTCACGCCCGAGTGGCAATCCCTCGTCGCGCGCAGGGCTCGGCTCGGTCGGTACATGGTGATCTATCGGACACTGGCGAACCCCGCCTACCTCGACCCGACGATCGACCCGAGCCGCCGGCCGCTCGGGAGCATCTTTTCGCCGGGAGACCCCATCATCGGGAACTACGGCCCGGGCGGTCTTGCGCGCGTGATGACACCCCGCGGATGGCTCAGCACATGGAGCGGCACCAGTTCGCAGGCTGACCTCCCGGAAAGCATCGCCCGCGTGACCGTCCCGACGCTCATCGTGTTCGCGGACGGCGATTGCGACATCTTCCCGTCCGAACAGCGCGAAATTTTCGAACGGTCGGGTGCCGCCGATAAGGAGTTCGCCGTCCTCGAATGGGCCGACCACTACCTCAACCCCGTCGGCGAAGAGGGTCAACGGCTCGGCGACCCGCGGGAGCGGCTCATCAACCTGATCACCCCGTGGATGGAAGCGCGCCTCGTCGCGCCGGTGTAGGAGCCTCCAGCCACAGCAGGTGCCCCCGCTCAGAATTCTCGAACAGGAGTTGACCCGGGGAGATCGACAGGTTCTACAATCCCGCAATGCTCGCGCGCGTCCTGAGCTGTGCGGTGGTCGGGCTCGATGGCGAGCTCGTCGAAGTCGAGATCGATATCACCCGGGCGCAGCTCCCGGCCATGACGGTCGTTGGACTGCCCGATACCGCCGTGCAAGAGTCGCGAGAGCGGGTCCGCGCTGCGATTCGCAATAGCGGGCTTGGCTGGCCCGCGAACAACCGCCTGACGGTAAATCTTGCCCCCGCCGACCTGCGCAAGGAAGGGCCCGCGTACGACCTTCCCATTGCGGTCGGCATCCTGGCAGCATCCGGGCAGGTCACGGCCGACATCGATGACGCGGCGTTTCTCGGGGAGCTGGCGCTGACAGGCGGCGTGCGGCCCGTCAGGGGTGTGCTGCCCATGGCCATGACCGCGGCGGCCCGGGGCCTGCGTCGCTTGTTCGTGCCGGCGGACAACGCCGCGGAGGCGGCGCTGGTCGAGGAGCTCGAGGTCTACCCGGTCCCTTCGCTGACAGCGCTCGTTGGACATCTGAATGGCGCGGTCCCGCTGCCGCGTTTCATCACCAACGGTTCCTCGCCCGAGGACCCGTTCGCCGGGTTGGCAACCGACTTCGCGGATATCGTCGGGCAGGAGCACGTGAAGCGGGCGTTGGAAGTCGCGGCTGCTGGGGGACACAACCTGGTCATGAAGGGCCCGCCGGGGAGCGGCAAGACGCTGCTCGCCCGGGCAGTGCCGGGAATCCTCCCACCGCTCACCAGCGCCGAGGCGATGGAGGTCACCCGCATCTACAGCGTGGCGGGGCTGCTCCCGCCGGGGGGAGGGCTTATCTCGTCGAGGCCGTTCCGGTCGCCGCACCATACCATTTCGAATGCGGGACTCGTCGGCGGCGGGTCGGTGCCGCGGCCGGGCGAGATCACTCTTGCTCACCGCGGCGTGCTGTTTCTCGATGAGCTCCTCGAGTTTGACCCGCATGTGCTGGAGATGCTTCGGCAGCCGCTCGAAGACAAGACCGTCACGATCTCCCGCGCGAAGCAGGCGGTAACGTTTCCCGCAAGCTTCATGCTGTGTGGGGCGCTAAATCCCTGCCCGTGCGGCTACCTTGGCGACCCCGAACGTCCCTGCAGCTGCCCCCCCGCAGTCGTGAGCCGGTATCAACGGCGTCTCAGCGGGCCGCTCATGGACCGCATCGACCTGTTTGTCGATGTGCCCCGGGTGCCGATCGAGAAGCTGACGGCAGCGACGCGCGGCGAACCAAGCGCAGCGGTGCGCCAGCGGGTTGCCGCTGCCCGGGAACGACAGGCGGCGAGATTCGCCGGCACCCGGACCGCAACGAACGGGGAAATGTCACCCGCGCAGGTGCGTGACTTCGTGCAGGCGCGGCTCGAACCGGCAGCTGCAGAGCTGCTGAAGCGAGCAGTGGAACGGCTCAATCTCTCGGCGCGGGCCTTTCACCGGGTTCTCAAGGTGGCGAGGACGATCGCAGACCTAGCCGGTGACGATGGCATCGGCGCTGCTCATATGGCAGAAAGCATCCAGTACCGGGCCCGGCTCGACTAAGCCCAGGTACGACTAAGAAGGATCATCCGGGCGGCGTGGCGTACCCTGGCCGAACGCCTCCATGAACTGACGAAACGCATCGGGGCTTGCCCACGCGAAAGCCGCCTCGCGGGCACGCTCGACCCAATCATCAAATTCGCCGGCCGCCTCTGCGGCGAGTTCCCCAAGGCGCACGTTAGCCTCGGCCAGGGCTGCGGCGGCAGCGAAAAGTTCGGACCAGCGCTGCAGGACGACCGCATACTGGCGCCCAAACTCCAGTGCGCGCCCGGTGGGAACGAGCGGAGAGGAACGGCGCGGCATGGCGGCAGTATACGCTGAGCGACGGCACGACATGTGTTGACGACTTTCGAACATTTGTGTTGACCGTCGCACATCTGTTCGCCTAAGCTTTCGCCAGTCTTTCGAACGGATGTACGCATCATGGTCAACCCAGTCCTCACCATCCTTGTCGACCTTGTGCTCGTCGGCGGCGCGCTGAGCATTCTCGCGGTCATGGTTACTGAAGCCGTCGTCGACCGCAGGCCGCGGGTAGGCGGCAGGCGCAACCCTGCCGTCCGGCAGGCCTCCCGGCGCCGAGCCGGCCGGCCGGTTTACCTCACCGTGGGTGCGAGGCGAGTCGCGTAGCCGTTAGGGAATGGCCCCGCGAACAGGAGCCGCGGCCTGCCCCTCCTCCGGGAGCTGCTTGCGCCTCCGCTCCTGTACGCGCTCGACGGAACGCACGCCCCGGACGATCTCGATGCGGGAGAGAAGCCGGGAGAGCTGTTCGACGCCGGTCGTCTCAAGGGTCGCGGTGATGGTCACGGACCCATCACCATTTTCGATGGTCCGCACCCCGACCATGTTGACTTTTTCGTCGGTAACGACCGTCGTGATATCGCGAAGGAGACCGACACGGTCCCAGGCCTCGATGCGCACCGAGACGGGGTACGTTCTGGTGACAGTGCCCCATTCGACTTCGACGATTCTTTCCCGCTCGGCTTCGTTCAGCACGTTGAGGCAATCGGCCCGGTGCACGCTGACGCCGCGCGCACGCGTGACGTAGCCAATAATTTGGTCGCCGGGGACAGGATTGCAGCAGCGGGCCATGGTTGTCAGGAGATTTCCTACTCCCAGGACGCGCATGCCCGGGCCGCCGAGCTTTGCAGGCTCCAGCTTTTGGGGCAGTTCTGGCGGCCCTTCGGCTTCGGCTTCCTCGCGCTCGATGATGGCGGCCACCTTGCGAGCAATGCTGTTGGTCGAGATGCCGCCGTACCCAATGGCAGCGAGGAAGTCATCCCAGGTGCTGTAGTTGAAAAGCTGGAGAAGCTGCTCCTGCTTGTCCGTCGCTTCCCAGCCAAGCCGTTTGAGCTCCTTCTCGAGCATCTCACGGCCCCGCTCGATGTTCTCGGCCCGCTCCTGCTTTCGAAACCACTGCCGAATCTTTTCCCGCGAGTGTGCCGTCCTGATGTAGCCGAGGTGCTGGTTCAGCCAATCGCGCGACGGACCCTTGCTCGTGCGGCTGCGAACGATTTCGACCACGTCGCCAGTCTTCAGCGTCGAGTTGAGCGGGACCATTCGGCCGTTGACCTTGGCGCCGATGGTCTGGTGGCCGAGGTCGGTGTGGATTCGGTACGCGAAATCGAGCGGCGTTGCGCCGGCAGGCAGGTCGAGCACGTCTCCCTTGGGTGTATAGACGAAGACCTGGTCGTGGAAGATGTCGGTCTTGACGGATTCGACGAACTCGTCGGCACCGGTGAGGTCGCGCTGCCACTCGATGAGCTGCCTGAGCCACGCGATACGCTCCTCGTCGCGGCTGGCAGGACGGCCGCCCTCTTTGTATCGCCAGTGAGCGGCGACACCGTACTCCGCGACGCGGTGCATCTCCCACGTGCGAATCTGAATTTCGAGGGGCCGTCCGCCCGGCCCGACCACGGTGGTGTGGAGCGACTGGTACATCGAGTCTTTCGGGTTCCCGATGTAATCGTCGAACTGTCCCGGGATTGGCCGCCAGAGAGCGTGAATGACGCCGAGCGCGTGGTAACAGTCTGTAACGGTGTCAACGAAGACGCGCATAGCGAGAAGGTCGTAGATCTGGTCGAAGCTCTTCGCCTGCGCCGAGTACCGCTGCATCTTCTGGAAGATGCTGTAGATGTGCTTGGCGCGCCCGGTGATTTCAGCTTTGATACCGGCGGCTTCGAGGTGCTCCTTGAGGATTTCCGAAGCCTCGGCAATGACGCGCTCACGGGTCACGCGCTTCGAGGCGAGGAGCTCGGCAATTTCCCGGTATTTCTCGGGTTCAAGATAGCGGAAGGCGAGGTCCTCGAGTTCCCACTTGATTTGCCAGACGCCGAGGCGGCTCGCGAGCGGCGCAAAGATTTCCATGGTTTCGCGCGCAATTCGCCGCTGCTTCTCGGGCGGGAAGGCCCAGAGGGTGCGCATGTTGTGGAGCCTGTCGCAGAGCTTGATCAGCACCACGCTCAAGTCCTCGGCCATAGCGAGGAACATCTTGCGCAGGTTTTGGGCCTGGGTGGTCCCGCGCATGGGGTCGAGGTCTGCGACATTCATCGGCATCTTGTCGAGCTTGGTCAGTGCGTCGACAAGCCGAGCGACGCGAGGCCCAAAGCGGTCGGCAATCTCCTGGTTGGCGACCCCGCAGTCTTCCTGGACGTCGTGCAGGAGCGCAGCAGCAATGGCGAGGTGGTCGAGTTCAAGGTTCGCGACGAGCTCGGCGACAGCTACCGGGTGGGTGATGAATGGGTCGCCGGTCTTGCGGAGCTGACCTTCATGGTGACGGGCGGCGAACTCGAAGGCCTCGCGGATGATGTCGAGCCGCTCAGCGGGAAGGTACTGTCCGGCGCGTTCAAGGAGAGCGTCGATCGAGACGCTGGCTACAGCGGGCTCTCCTTGGCTCACGGACATGGGCGTCGGCCTCTTTGCCGGGGCAAACCTTCTTTTTATCCTAACATGCATTCAGCCCCGCACGTCAGGACCTTCGATGACCCGTTTCCAGGCCCCCCGCGGCACGCAGGACGTGCTGCCCGCGATGCAGCCCTACTGGCAGGCCGTGCTCGACGCCGTGCGCGAAGTCGCGCGGCTCCACGGGCTCCAGCGTATCGACACCCCGATTTTCGAGGATGCAGGTGTCTTCGAGAAGGGCAGCGGTGATACGACGGACATCGTCGAGAAGGAGATGTACGTTTTTGAAGACCGTGGCGGCGACCGGCTGGCCCTCACACCAGAAGGGACGCCGGCCATCATTCGCGCCTACCTCGAGCATGGGATGGGGAGCTGGCCCCAGCCCGTGCGGCTGTACACCACCCATCCGATGTTTCGCTACGACCGGCCTCAGAAGGGGCGCTATCGGCAGCACACGCAGTTTGACTGTGAAGTGCTGGGCTCGGCAGACCCGCTCGTCGACGCCGAGGTCATCACGGTGCTCTGGCGGCTTTACAGCATGCTGGGCATCCGAGACATCACCGTCCGGCTTGGTTCGCTCGACGACCTCGAACCACGACGCGCCTACGTCGAGCAGCTCAAGGAGTATTACCGGCCCCATCTTTCGCGGCTCTCGGAGGACAGCCAGCGAAGGTTCGAACGGAATCCGCTGCGGCTGCTGGACAGCAAGGACGAGCGCGACCTCCCGTTCAAGGAGGGAGCACCAAAGCTGCTCGACCACCTCAGCCCGGCGGCACGGGAGCACCACGAGGCAGTTCGGGCGGCGCTCACCGCGGCCGGCGTCAAGTTCGTCGATGACCCGCTCCTCGTCCGGGGTCTCGATTACTACAACCGGACGGTGTTCGAGGTCGTGCCGGACGATGATACGCGCGCACAGGGCACGATTGGCGGCGGCGGGAGATATGACGGGCTGGTCGGGCTGCTCGGCGGGCCGCCGACGCCGGGAATTGGGTTCGGAACGGGCATCGAGCGCATCATCCTCGAGATGCAGAAGCACGGCGTCGTGTTTGAACCGGCACCCGGGACGGAAGTCTTCATCGTGCACCGCGGGGAGGGCTCGGGACCGGCGGCAATTCGGCTGGCCGCCGCGCTGCGCGACCGGGGCGTGGCCGCCGTCATCGGAGAGAGCGGGCGCTCCTTGAAGTCGCAGCTGCGTTCGGCGAACGCGCTCGGCGCCCGGGCCGCCCTGATCGTGGGCGAGGATGAGCTTGCGCGCGGCGTCGCACTGATTAAGCCGCTCATGGGCGACGGCGAGCAACAGGCGGTGCCGATGGAAGCGGCCCCGGAAGCGGCTGTGCGGCTCCTCCGGGGCGAGTGAGGGGCTTTTCTGTTCCGCTTTACCTGCGAATCGGTACCATCGGGGCATGGCGGTGAGAGAAGACGCCAGTGCGCCGGATTTGTACGAGGTACTCCAGGTTTCGCCGAATGCGAGCCGGGAGGTCATCGAGGCCGCCTACCGCAGCCTGTCCGCGCGGTATGCCTCCGACCCTGACCCCAATGTGCGCGAGCGCCGCCGGGAGGTGGAGGCAGCGTGGGAGGTGCTCGGCGACCCGAGGCGCCGGGCCGCCTACGATGCAGAACGGGAGGGGCGGACCGCGGAGGCTCCGCCGGTCGTAGATGCGCCGCCGCCAGGGACCGTTGTGGCCTGCCCCCGCGACCCCGATGTCGAGACCGCACTTCGATGCAGCCGCTGCGGAACACCCATCTGCCCGCGCTGTCTCGTCCAGACGCCAGTAGGGGCCCGCTGCAGGGACTGCGCACGCATCGCGAAGAACCCGATCTATACCCTCACGGCGGGGGGCATGGTCCGCGCAGCCGCGGCCTCGATCCTGGGGGGTGTGGTGATGGGACTTGCCTGGGGGCTGGTCTTGCTGCCGTTCACCTTCGGCTTTTTCGCCATCTTCGTTGGCGCCGGGCTTGGCTACGCATTTACCCGCATGCTCGAGTTTGCCACGGGACGAAAGCGCGGCCCGGCCGTCGTCGCGTTCGCGATCGCGGGGATTCTCATTGCGTGGGGCGTGATGGCTGTGCTCGTTCCGCAGGTCTGGCTCTACGGTGCGCTGCCGGCAGGCATTGCGGCGTATCTGGCGTACGCATCGCTGCGCTGAGCGGGTCGGGCAGCGTCACTGGACCACGAAGCTCATCACGCCGATGAAGGCAAAGCTGATGATGCCGACGACAAGGATGCCGAGAAGGTCGCGCTTCACGTAGCTGTAGTCTTTCGTCACGTGGTGGGCGCGCACCTGCGGAGCGTGCTGGCGGCGTGAACCCTCAGATGGGGGCTCGCTCGCCGTCGGGCGGGGAAGCGTGGCAGCCGGCGCATCGATACGGCGGCGCCGGCGCGGGCGTTCGGTGCTCATGCGCGCATGCTACCGGCGGCGGCTTCAACGCTCCACCGCGGTCAGACTTCCTTGATGGCGATGTCGATCGTGAACTCGCCAAACGATACGACGAGGGGGATGACGAGCCGTGTCAGGTTCAGGGTCGCGATGCTGCTGCCCTTGCCGAGGAGCAGAACCGGGGGCGACATGTCGCTGGGGTAGCCGTTGCGCTCGAGTGCGATGCCGGCCTGCCCCGTAATCATGTTCGCGAGCTCCGCGATGGCGCTTTGCGGCAGCGCATCGAACTCAGCCACGGGCTCGCCGATCATCCGGGAAGCAAACTCCTTCGCCGTAGGCTCGGACATCGAATAGATGACCAGCCCGGCGACGCCGCCGGTGATGGCGATCAGGACCGATACCTCGTTGGATGTTTGGGGCGATCGCACCCGGTGGAGCTGACCGCGGGTAACCGTTTCGCCGCATTCTTGCTGGATGACGCGGGCCGCGGCTTCCACAAACGGGGCGATGAGTTCAATGCGGGCCTTGTCGCCTGCCTCGGCAGCAGCCTGCGCAGCTTCCGCGACGGTGATCCTGGCGTGCATGGGTTCTCCTCCTGGGTGGCAAAAGGGGGCAAGTGGCGGGGCGTGCCGATGGCTCAGCCAACCTGCAGGGTCCGGCCGAGGTCGGTGGCGTATGCGCCGAAGTCGTCGATATCACGTGAGGTGATGGTGACCGTCGCTGGAAGCATGCCGTGCTCTTCGAGGCGCATGGCGAGCTCCCACCTCGCCCAGGTCTTGAGAAGGGTCGCCTTTTCGACCGGTGCAATACGGGCGCGCGCCATCTGCTGCACGATTTTCCGGTGGGCGTCCTGGGAGATGAGCACGGTTACCGTCGTCATGCCCGCGCGGCCGCCGTCGACCTTGAACACGAGGCGGTGGAAGCCCGAGCCGCCGTTCATGATCTCGGACGACATGAGGACGGCCCGGATGGGGATCGTGCTAGCCATTGGCGTCATCCTCGAATGGTCTCACCCAACCATCATCGTCAATCAGCCCGGTGACCTGTAGCGCCAACCGGCGGCCGCGCGTCCCCGGGACGCCCGCAAACCGTTCGCAGTTGCCGACCAGGACCCTGAGAGGTTCGTTCACCTCGCGGTCGAGGACGATGATGTCACCCGGTTCGAGCCGGGCTAGGTCGATTGCGGAGATGCGTGCGGACCCGAGGATTGTGCGGACGAGCACGCTCATGGGGAGGACCTGCTCTTGCCTTACTCGCTCTTCCTCTCGTGTTCTCCGGCTGGGGCGGTTGTCGAAAAGGCTCTGCCCGGTCAGCTTGGGCAGAATCTGTTCGAGGATGGTGAGCGGGAAGCAGAGAGAGATGCCGCCGGTCTGCTCGGCCAGCCGGATCTCGTACCACGCCGTGATGACGAATTCAGAGGGCGGGATAGCGTGCATGACCTGGGGCCCGAGGGCGAGCTCGGACACATCCGGCGTGAGTTCCACGATGCGGGCCCACGGCTCGATGAGCGAGCGCGCCACGTCCATGCCGATGTGCCGGATGAGCGCGATTTCGATATCGGTCAGGTCGCGATTGAGCGCCTTCGGCGGCCGCTTCCCTTTTCCGCCCAGCAGGCGGTCGATGATGCCGAACGCGACGTCGAGACCAAATGCGGTAACCGCGTACCCCTGAAGCGGGGACATGTCGATGATGATGACGACCGACTGGGTGCCGAGCTGGCTGACGTACTCTTCGTAGATGCCGCGTTCGAGGGCGCTGAGCCGGGATTCCACCGGGGCCCGGAGGCGGGCTGAGAAGTTAGCCGCCATGGCGCCGGCGACGCCCTGCTGGATGATTTGGAGCCCGCGGAGCTGTTCCTTCGAAAGCTTTTCCGGGTGGCGGAAGTCGTACGGCTTGACGCGGCGGCCGCCGTCCTTTCGGGCAGGGGGCGGCATGGCGACGATGGTGTCCGCGTCGAGCTGGCTCACATCGGCGCTGAGGAGCGCGTCGATTTCGCGCTGGGTGAGGACGGCGTTTTCCGATGCCATGGGCTGCCTGCCTCCTCCCGCAGTGTCCCTGCTTTGACTATCGGCAAGAAATCCGCGGAAACCCTAGCCCCGCGGTGAAGATTCCCGCAGCCGAGAGGGACTGGTTAGGGGAGTTCCGGAGGCGTATTGGGGGAAGGTTCGGATGCCCGGGGCGCATTGCCGATTCGTAGCTTTTGGTAGCGCCCCGGCCTCGTGCCGGGAACTTCCGTGGAGGAATGTCCGTGGCCAGGTTCGAAAACGCCCCTGAATCAAGTGCGCTCCCATCGAGCGAGGAACACGTCGTCATTTTCAAGCTCGCCGATGAGTACTACGCGCTGGATATCCAGACCGTGCAGGAAATCGTGCGGATGCAGACGATTACGAGCATTCCCGGGGCCGACTTCTGGGTGGAAGGCATCACCAATCTGCGCGGCCGGGTCGTGCCGGTGATCGACCTTCGGAAGCGGTGCGGTGTGCCAGCCGGGGAGTACACGCCGGAGACGCGCATCGTGGTCGTGAGCAGCTCGACGGGGATGGTGGGGCTGATCGTTGATGCAGTGAGCGAAGTCATGCGTATCCCGGGTGACCAGGTCGAGCCGCCGAGCGCCATCGTTGCCGGGCCTGAGAACGGGTACCTCCGCGGTGTCGCCAAGCTCGAAGACCGGCTCGTGTCGCTGGTCGACCTGGAGGGCGTCCTGCCGACCTCGGCGGACGAGTTTGGTGCCTACTCGCGCGCAGCCTGAGCCAGCGTCAACAACCGCCGCGGCCGCTGGGCCGTGTACCTGAACCCTGGAAATCGAGGAGTGCCGCCGCATGGCCAGCACGAAGGGAACCCCGCTCCAGTTCGACCTCGACGACGAGGACCTGAAGCTCTTCCTCGAGGAGGCGGAGGAGCAAATCGAACTGCTCGACCAGTCGCTCGTCCAGCTCGAGGGTGAGCCGGACCCGGCGCTCGTCCAGCGCATCTTCCGGGCGGCGCACACGCTCAAGGGGTCGAGCGCGACCATCGGGCACAAGAAGATGGCCTCGCTGACGCACGCCATGGAGACGGTGCTCGACGCGGTCCGCCAGGGCCGCCGGGCGCCGACCTCGGACGTCGTCGATGCCCTGCTCGCCGGTTTGGATGCGCTCCGGGTGCTGGCCAACGAAGTGGTGACACGGGTGGATTCCGGCACGGAGACAGAGCGGCTGGAAGCCGACTTGATGGCAGTGCTCGAAAGTGATGGTCCGACGCTCCCGGCGCCCGAGGTATCCGACGTGCCGGTCTACCGGGTCTCCCCAGAGGCGCTGGAGGCCTGCCGGGAAGAGATCGAGCAGGGGCACGGCATCTACTTCGTGGACGTGACGATTGCGTCCGATTGCCAGCTGCCATCCATTCGCTGCTACCAGGTGCTCCAGGAGATGGAAAGCATTGGGAAGGTTGCGGCGCTCTGGCCCGACCGCGAGGTAATCGAGGCCGGTGGCGGCGAGTACCGGATGGCGGGTTTGCTCGTGACCCGGCAAACCGAGGAGCAAATTGCGAGCGCGCTCAAGGCCGTTAGCGATGTCGCTGACGTTCGCACCCGGCAGGTGCCCGCTTCGGAGGCTTCCGGCAGCATCGAAGGATTTCGGGACGAGCCGAAGGCGGCGACGGCAGCACCGGCAGCATCCTCGGCGGGGCGAGACGACGGCACGTCCGACGGGGCGCGCAACAGCGGCAACAGGAAGGCGTCGCAGTCCGTGCGTATCGACGTCGAGCGGCTGGATGGGCTGATGAACCTCGTCGGGGAGCTCGTCATCGACCGCACGCGGCTGCAGCAGGTGCGGGAGCAGCTCAGCAGCGTGCTGCGGGACGCGAATCTCAGCGAACTCATGGACAACTTCGAAGAAACGACCTCGCACCTGGCGCGGGTAACGGATGAGCTGCAGGAGCAGATCATGCGGAGCCGGATGCTGCCGGTTCGCTCGGTGCTTTCGAGGCTCCCGCGGCTGGTGCGCGATGTCGCGGTGAAGTGCGGGAAGAAGGTCGACCTCGTGACGGCCGGTGAGGAGACCGAACTGGACCGATCGGTCATCGAGGAGATTTCCGACCCGCTGGTGCACATCCTCAGGAACGCCGTCGACCACGGCATCGAATCGCCCGAGGACCGGCGGGCTGTCGGCAAGCCGGAGACCGGCACTATCTCGGTCACCGCGTGGAACCAGGAGACCTACATCTACCTCTCGGTTCGCGACGACGGCCGCGGAATCGATACCGCGGCGCTCCGGCGCAAGGTAGTCGAGAAGGGCCTGATGACTCGGGAGGCTGCGGAATCGGCGCCCGATGACCAGGTCGTGCAGTGGATTTTCATGCCGGGGCTTTCCACGGCGAAGCAGGTTACCGACGTCTCGGGCCGCGGTGTCGGGATGGACATCGTCCGGACCAACATCGAACGTCTGAACGGTCAAATCACGGTGAGCAGCGTCCAGGGCAAGGGCACCGAGGTCATCATCCAGCTCCCGCTGACCCTGGCGACGACGAAAGCGCTGATGGTCTCTGCGAACGGGACGGTGTACGCGATTCCGCTCGTTTCGGTAACCGAGGCGCTTGCTGACCATGAGGCAGATGTACACACGGTTGGGGGTCGGAAAACGCTCCGGCTGCGGCACCGACTGCTGCCGATGATCGACCTCGCAGCAGCGCTCGGGGATACGCGCCCGCGCGTGCTCCCGACGGACGGCTACTTCGTCGTCGCGGCCCGCCATGGTGACCGGCAGGCCGCATTCATCGTGGACCGCCTGCTGGGGGAACAGGACGTCGTCGTGAAGTCTCTCGGCGACATGCTCGGCACGAGAAAGGGGCTGACGGGCGCCACCATCCTCGGTGACGGGACGCTCGGGCTCATCGTGGATATCGCAAGCCTCGTTACGGAACAGGCCGCCGTTGCGGTGCCGGCCTGAGCGGCCGGACCGAGCCAGCACAACCGGGGAGAACGCGTATGTCAGTCGAGGAATTGGTCCCTGCACTCGGTTCTGTCGCCGCAGATGGAGCGGCGCGTGCAGGCAGAGGTCTCAGTGGCCTGATGGGGCAGGAGATCGTGATTCATGTCCCAAACATCCGGGTTGGGACCAAGAACGACGCATGCGACGCGGTAGGCGGCGAAGAGACCGTCGTGATTGGGTCGTACCTTTCGATTTCGGGCGACATCACCGGGCACGTCATGCTGCTGTTCCCTGAGCCGCGCGCCCTTGAGTGCGTGGACCTCATGATGGGGCAGGCGCCGGGAACGACGACAGAGCCCGACGAAATGGCGTGCTCTGCCATTTCGGAGCTCGGAAACATCGTCGGCTCGGCATTCGTGAACGCGTTGGCCGACCACCTGAACCTGGTGCTCCATCCAAGCCCGCCGCAGGTCCTGCACGACATGGCGATTGCCCTCGTGGAGACCGTCTACGCCGAGGTGCTCTCGCAAGGCGGCGATGTGGTGATGATGGACGCGGTCTTCGAAGACCAGAAGGGGCGCACCGCGGGACTGCTCATCGTGGCCCCAGACCCGGCGTCGCTCGGGGCGCTCGAGAGGGTAGCGGCATGACCACCGTCACTGCCGAGGCCCGGCGCATCTCCGTGGGCATCGGCCAGCTCGCGGTCAGCCGCGACGCTCGCGAGGTGCTCGTCGCCTACGGGCTCGGGTCCTGCGTTGGAATTAGCTGTTACGACCCTGAAGCAAAGGTGGCCGCCCTGGCCCACGTGCTGCTTCCGTCTTCCGACGGCAAGCGGGCCGATGACAGGGAGCCGGCGCGGTTTGCAGACACGGGCATCGACCTCCTGCTGCAGCGGCTCGCCGAAGCGGGCGCCGTGAAGCGGCGGCTCATCGTCAAGGTCGCGGGCGGAGCAGCGGTGCTGGGCGCCGCAAATGCCGAGAAATTCAAGATCGGCGTTCGAAATGCCGAAGCCATAACCGAACGGTTGAAGCACCACGGCATCCGCGTGGCTGCGGCTGACCTCGGCGGCACGAAGGGCCGCACGATGGAAGTGCACGTGGCGACCGGCAGAACCTTTGTGCGAACGGCCGCTTCGCCGGCCAGCGAACTGTAGGAGACACACGATGGCAACCATTCTCGTTGTCGACGATGCCGCCTTCATGCGCATGCGGATGTCCAAGATCCTCACCGAAGCCGGCTACGAGGTCATCCAGGCCGAGAACGGCCTCGAGGCGCTCGAGAAGTACCAGTCCGTAAAACCCGATGCCGTCCTGATGGACATCACGATGCCCGAGATGGACGGGCTCACCGCGCTCAAGGAGATCCGAAAGGTCGACCCGAACGCGAAGGTCGCGATGGTCACGGCGCTGGGCCAGCAGCAGATTGTCCTCGAGGCTGTGAAGAACGGCGCCAAGGATTTCCTCGTAAAGCCAGCCGAGGCCGACCGCGTGCTGGCAGCAGTCAGCAAGCTCTGCAACTAGGAACGGAGGGGGCTCCCGTGGCTTACCCAGCCCCGTCCCCAGCGCGGCCCATCCGCGTCCTCATCGTTGACGACTCGGCGTTCATGCGCAGGGCCATCGAACGGCTGCTGACGGCACATCCCGGTGTCACCATTGCCGGGCAGGCGGCAGACGGAATGGAGGCTGTACAGAAGGCGCTTCAGCTTCGGCCTGACGTCATCACCATGGACGTTGAGATGCCGAAGATGGACGGCGTGTCGGCCGTCGCCGAGATCATGAAGACGGTCCCGACGCCGATCGTGATGGTTTCGACCCTGACGCATGAGGGCACGACGACCGCCATCCGCGCTCTTGAGGCGGGGGCCGTCGAGTGCGTGGGCAAGCCGTCGGGACTCAGCGCCGACCTCGTGAATGTTGGTGAGAAGCTCTTCGAGGCCGTCCAGCGGGCAAGCCAGGCGAAACTCGTTCGCCGACGGCCGGCTCCAATGCCACCGCCGTCGGCACGAACCGTCGAACGCAGCCGTGTCCCGGGCAGCCAGGTGCCGGCGAAGTACGCGGTAGTGATCGGCTCTTCTACGGGGGGGCCGCCCGCGCTCACCCAGGTGGTGCCGCACCTGCCGGCGGGGCTGAACGCAGGGGTCATCGTTGTGCAGCACATGCCGCCCGGGTTTACCGGTGCGCTTGCACGACGGCTGGATGGGCTTTCGCCGTTGCCCGTCGCGGAGGCGAAGGACGGCGACCTCGTTTCGGCGGGGCGCGTCCTCGTGGCACCGGGCGACTACCACCTGATCGTTGGGCGCGACCGACGGGTCCGGCTCGACCACGGGCCTACCGTGCACGGGGTCCGACCGAGCGTTGACGTGACGCTCTTCTCAGTCGCCGAAGTATTCGGCAGCGCGGTGAGCGTCGCAATCCTGACCGGCATGGGCCGGGACGGCGCCGATGGTGCGGCGAGAGTAGAGAGTGCAGGCGGGCAGGTGTTCGCGCAGGACGAAGCAACGAGCGTGGTCTACGGCATGCCGCGGGTGACGGTCGAGCGCACGAGAAGCGCCCGGCAGCTACCCATCGACCGTATCGCGGCGGCGCTTGCGGCCAGCGTCCCCGGGAGGCTTGGATGACGCAGGACACGACAACCGACGCCCAGTGGCTCTCGTTCCGGAGGGCGCTCGAGGCAGCTATCGGAGTACCGCTGGGCCAATACAAAGAGCCGCAGATGAAGCGGCGGCTCGGGAGCCTGATGACGCGTCGGGGAATCAGCTCGTGGCAGGCGTTCAGCCGCGCAATTTCGGCGGACCCGAAGCTGCTCGACGAAGTGCGGGATACGCTGACTATCAACGTCAGCGAGTTTTTCCGGCAGCCCGAGCGGTTCCGCGAGCTGGAGACCAGATGGTTCCCGATGCTTCTCAAGGAGCGGCGCAGCCTGAAGATTTGGAGCGCCGGCTGCTCCATCGGCTGTGAGCCGTACACCATCGCCATGGTCCTCGACCGCATCGACCCCGGCGGGCGGCACAACATCCTCGCGACTGACGTCGACATGCCCATCCTTTCGCGCGCGAAGGACGGCGCCGGCTATCTTCCGTCGGAGGTCCGGTCGGTGCCGCCCGAGTATCTCAAGCGATACTTCGTCAAAGAGGACGGGACGTACCGGGTTGTCGATGAGATTCGGCGTCGGGTCACGTTCCGCCGCCACGACTTGTTGAAAGACCCGTATCCGACGGACCTTGACCTGATTGCGTGCCGAAACGTCGTCATCTACTTCACGGACGAGGCGAAGCAGCACATCTATGCCGGTTTCAGTCGGTCGCTCCGGCCAGGCGGAGTCCTGTTCGTTGGCGGCAGCGAGATGATTATGAGGTCGGGCGAGCTCGGGTTCAGGACCGCGGGAGTCAACCTGTATCAGCGAGCTGCGTGACGGGCTCGGGGAGTTCGGGCGCGAAGCGCCGCGCGAGGAACCAGGCCACTGTCGCGCAGACCATGCCAGCGAGCAGGTCGGCGATGTAATGCTCGCCGAGGTAGACGAGCGATGCGGCCATGAGCGCGGCGTAGGCGAGCAGCCAGTTTGCCAGCACATTCAGGTGACGGCGCGCCCAAAGGTACATCGCAAACGTGACTGCCATGTGGATCGATGGCATCGCCGCCACCGAGTTGGGCTCCCCGAGGGCCGCGTAGAGCGACGAGTACGCACTCCCATGCAGCGAGCCGCCCACGTAGTCCATGATGCGGCGAACTCCCGCAAGCTGACCTACTTCCGCCGCGAACCAAGGCGGAGCCGTGGGGACAAGGAAGAACAGCAGGAGCCCGAGCCACATCGTGCCGACCATGAGCAGCGCAAAGCGTGGGAACTGGCGCCGCTGGAGCAGAAAAATGCCTACCGCAAGTGCGTGCGGAGCAACGAAGAACGACCAGTGAGTCGCCACGGCGATGTAGTCGAGCAGGCCGACATGGCGGGGGTCGAAGAACCGATGTTGAAGCCAGAGCGTCGGGTCGGTGCCGAAGAAGAGCCAGCGATCGAAATGGATCGGATAGGTGACCCGAACCGGGATGGCGGTCTCATCGGCGAAGGCGCGCAGCAGGGTATAGACGAAGATCCCCGCCACGTAGATGAACCACCAGCTTCGGAGGCGGCGATGGCGAACCTCGGGCGCCCAGGCGGCCCCAGCTACCGCAACCAGGAGCCCGCCGACCCAGATGTGGTCCTGCCAGGTGCGGGTGGCAACCGACAGCGTCATGGCTATGAGGGCGGCTGCCTGCACGGCGAGCAGCAGCCTTCCGCTGCGGGTCGCGGGCGGTTCAGGGAGAGGCGGCAGGCGGAATGGCCTCCAGCCGCGAGAACACCCGGATTCGGCGGCAACCGACACGGCTACCAGCGTATCCCCCGCATTCCCCTTGGGGAAGGCTTGTGGCACGCTGTCACGGAAGGGACAGGGCAGTGATTCGATCGCTCGCCAGGTCGGCGCCCGGGTTTGTGCTCACCGCCGGTTCGGTGGCGCTGCTCTGGCAGGTCGTCCCGTGGACGCCCACGGTGGCTTCGCTGCGCACAGCCGACCCACTGTTCGTTGCGCTGGCCATTATCTGCCTCGTAGCCTCTGTGACGGCGAAGACGGTCCGGTGGCGCCTGCTGCTACCGGAGGCGTCTCCGGTAACGACGCGCCGACTCTATCGCATCCTGCACATCAGCTTCCTGCTCAACAACGTGCTCCCCGCGCGCCTTGGCGATGTCGCCCGGGTGGCGATGACTGCGCGCCAGCCGGGGCTTCGGCTCGGCCATGTCCTGTCATCGATGCTCACGGAGCGCGTGACCGACACGATAACGCTGCTGCTCTGCTTCCTGGCCATCAGCCCGTTTCTGCCGTTCCCGGCACGGTACGAGAGCTTCAGAACGGCGGCGTGGCTACTGGTTGCCGTGGCGGCGGCTGTCGTGATTGGGGTCGCACTTTTCAGGACCCGCCTGCACGCTGTGGCGCGGTCCGAACGCCTGCGGAACAGGCTCCCGGTCAATGAGCGGCTCCGGGCCGAGGCCGCATCCTTTGGAGAGGGGCTCGCGAGTCTCTTCGCCAGAGATCGGGTCGTCCACATCTGGGGGTGGTCGTGGACCGCCTGGACGGGCGCGTTCGCCATCAACTACCTGCTGATGCGTGCGCTGCACATCGATGCGCCGGTAGCGGTCGCCGTGCTGCTCACCTGCACCACGAACCTCGCCATGATGCTGCCGAGCTCGCCCGGGGCTATCGGCGTGTTCCACGTTGCAGCGACGGCCTCGCTGCTGCCGTTCGGCGTGCCAGAAACGCGGGCACTGAGCTTCGCGATTCTCGCGCACCTGGTGAACGTTGTGCCGGTCAGCCTGATCGGCGCTGCACTTCTCGTGCTCGGCCAAGAGCGGCTGTCGGCGGGATGGCTGCGCCGGGAGGCACAGCTCGCGGCGCAGCCGCCACCGGACGGAGACCCCTTCTAACCCCAGAGCTCCTGAGCCTCCCGCCGCAGTTCTGCGCGGAAGTCCGGGTGGGCGATGCTGATGAGCTCCTCGGCGCGCTGGCGGTGGTTTTTATCGAGCAGCCGGGCGACGCCATACTCGGTGATGATGGTGTCAGCGAGGTAACGGGGGATGGTGACCAGCGTGCCGGCCTCATGCTTCGCAACTACCTTCGAGATGGTGCCGTCCATCGCCGTCGAGCGCATGACGGTGATGGCGCGCCCGTTCTTACACATCGCCGCCGCCATGTGGGTGTCGGGCTGACCGCCGGTGCCGTTGACCATGTGCCCGCCGAAGCGGTCTTCGCTGGCGATCTGACCGAGCAGGTCAACCGCGATAGCGCTGTTGATCGAGGTCATTTGGTGGTTCTGCGACATGAACGCCGGATTCAGGATGATGTCGTGCTGGTGCAGCTCGAAGGCGGGGTTGTCGGCGATGATCTTCAGGTCCTCGCCGTCGCACCCGGTCCAGGCCACCGCAACGCACTTGCCGGGGAAGAGGGTCTTCTTGGAGCCGTCGATGATGCCGCGGGCCCAGAGCTTTGCGAGGCCGGGCGAACCGAGCTCCGTATGCACGCCGAGATGCTTGGCATCGTCGAATGCGCCCGCGAGGAACATGAGCTGGCTCGGCTGGCCGACGCCCACCTGGATGGTGTCACCGTCGCGGATGATTTGGCGGAGGTTGTCGGCGATGGCCTGCGCCGCTGGGTCGACCTCCTGAATGCCAAGCGCGGCGCCGAGCAGCGAAGGGGGAAAGGTGTGGAAGGTGTGTTCGACGAGCGCGAGCTGGTCCGGGGTAGCCCGCTTCATGATGTCGAGCAGGGCCTGCCGGTCTTCTTCTTTGGCGAGGGTCCTGACGCGCTCCTCTATCGCCGGGACATCGACCGGCTTGATGACGCCGTCGACGAAGGTGTCGATTTCCGACACGTGCATCCACACGTCGCCGTGGACGGGCGTGATGTTGGGGTCGACGATGGCGATGGTGTGCTTGCAGCGCCGGGCGTAGCTCTTTCGCTGCCACATGTGGGGGCCGAAGTGCACGTAGCCGTGCTCGTTCGGGGGGCTGCACGGCGTGAGGAAGACGTCGGGGATGCGCGCCTCCGGCCGTCCGTTGTCAAAGGCCTTCATGCCGAGCATGAAGGTGTTCGGCAGGTAGGTCGCGATCTTGGCGTCGTGAGCCGGCCGCATTGCATCGCCAATGAACAGCTCGATCTCTCGTTCGCCCTTGAACAGCTCGGGGTTGAAGAGGTCCGGGTAATTGGGGGCGAGCGTGCGGACATTCACGCTGCCGAGCTGCTTCGCCCGGTCAATGAAGGCCTGGACCAGCGGAGCGGGACACAGGATGGTGATACCCACGAGGTCGCCCTCTTGGATGACCTCCATCGCCTCAGTCAGCGACTTTTGGCGGGAGCGGTACTCGTCCCGCCAGTTCTGGTAGCGAATGGCCACCGTCATACCTCCGTAGGGTCGCCCGGGCAATTCCCGGGGCAGGCTGACCGGGGATTCTACCGGCCTCCTTCGAAAGAGGCAGTTCACCTCGTATCGCTGCTCTGATAGAGTTCCGCGGTGCCGCAGGGCAGGCGGCAAGAGCAGGAGGTGGGACCTGATGCAGGCGCTGGATGACGTCCGCGTCCTGGACCTGACGCACCACATTGCGGGGCCATACGCGACCCGGCTGCTCGCCGACCTCGGCGCCGACGTCATCAAGGTCGAACGGCCGGGCGGCGATGTGGCGCGGCTGCTGCCGCCGTTCAAAGGCGGCCTGCCGCACCCGGAACGGAGCGGACTGTTTTTCTATCTCAACTGCAACAAGCGTTCCGCCGTGCTGGACCTTGCCACCGGCGCGGGCAAAGCAGCGCTGGAGGCGCTGGCCCGGCGGAGCCACATCGTCGTGGAGAACTTTGCGCCCGGCACACTCGACCGTCTCGGCATAGGCGTCGAGTTTTTCCGGCGTATCAACCCCGCGCTGCCGGTAGTCTCGATTTCGAACTTTGGGCAAACCGGACCGTACCGCGACTACCGCCTGACCGAGCTCACGCTATACGGGTTCGCAGGCGAGATGTACTCGATGGGGCTGACCGAGCGGGAGCCCGTGAAGATGGCGGGGACGGCAGCGCTTTTTGAATCGGGGGCGGCAGCCGCCGTGGCCATCATGGGCGCACTCTGGGCATCGAAACGGTTCGGCATTGGCCAGCACGTGGATGTCTCGCTGGCAGAAACGCACTTTGGCGGCGTCGACCGCCGCCACGCGACCGCCATTGCCTACCAATTCAGCGGACGGAAGACCATACGGGCCGCGGGAGGCGGGGCCGGCATGCCGCAGGGGATTTATCCGTGCGCCGATGGTTACGTCGAGTTCACCAACGCGTCGCTGCGCCCGGACCGTGTCGATGACATGCTCGGCCACCCGGATTGGAACCAGGACCCGCGGTTCAACGACCCGGTGCAACGCCTGGACCCCTACGTCATCGAAGAGTGGAACACATACTTCCTGACGTGGTGCTTGGAGCGTACGAAGCGGGAGATTTGGGCAGAGGCACGGCGTGCGAAGGTGCTGTGCGGGCCGCTCTTCACCATGGAGGACCTCTTCGAAGACGAGCATTTTCGGGGCCGGGGGTTCTGGGCGCGTATTCAACACCCCGAACTTGGCGAGGTGGAGTTCCCGGGGCGGCCGTTCATCATGGGTAAGGGAGGATGGGAACTTCGCCGCCCGGCGCCGCTGCTGGGGCAACACACGCGCGAGGTGCTGCAGGAGGCGGGAGTCGACGCAGCAACTGTGGAACAGGTGCTTGCAGCAGGAGGTATGCGATGACACCGAAGCCGCTCGATGGTGTTCGCGTTATCGACCTGTGCGTGGTGTGGGCGGGACCGTTCGCCACGATGCTTCTTGGGGACCTCGGGGCCGAGGTCATCAAGCCGGAGAACCCGTTCGTGTTCCAACCGATGACCCGCGGGGCGATGGCGCGACCGCCGCAGATTCTGCTCGAGCGGAGTATTGCCTGGAGCGGTGGACTGCCGAGAAACGAAGTCGGGCCGCGGCCGTGGAACTACAACCCGACGTTCGTGAGCCTGTACCGCAATAAAAAGAGCTTCACCGTCGACCTCAGGCGGCCCGAGGGGAAGGATATCCTGCGGCGTCTCGTCGCCATTTCGGATGTCGTTTATGAAAACAACGCGGTCGGGACACTGGAGAAGCTGGGCATCACCGAGGAGTGGCTGCGGGAGGCAAACCCGCAGGTCATTCTCGTACGCGTTCCGGCGTATGGGCTCACGGGGCCGTACAACAATGCGCGGGCGCTCGGCGTGCACCTCGAGGCCGTCATGGGGCACACCCTCCTTCGCGGCTACGACGATGCGGACCCTTCTGCCAACACCGCGATTTACTCGGGCGACTACATGGCGGGCGCGCAGGGCGCGTTTGCGGTGATGGCGGCCCTCTGGTACCGCGACCGGACCGGTGAGGGCCAGACCATCGAGATTGCACAGGCGGAAAACGCGGCCGCGATGTTCACTCACGCGATCATGGATTACTCGCTCAACCGGAACGTGCAGAGCGCAATCGGCAACCGCGATGTGCACGGGCGGTACCCGTGCGGCGTGTATCCGACGAAGTCGCCGGGCGACGCGACGACGATGGACGACCGGTGGGTCGCCATCCATATCGAGAACGACGAGCAGTGGCAGCGGCTGGTGGAGGCCATGGGGTCGCCAGCCTGGGCACGGGACACTCGATTCGCCACGAATGAGGGTAGGGCGGAACACTTCCGGGAGATTGACGCCCACATCGCGGAGTGGACGGGCAAGCACGAAGACTATGACCTCATGCACCAGCTCCAGGCCCGCGGCATCGCGGCCGCGCCAGTGCTCGAAGCCTCGAGGATGTTCGACGACCCGCATCTGCGGGCACGGAACTTCTTCCGGAAGCAGACAGTGCGCGATGCGGGAACACACGAGTACGTGGGACCGCTGTGGCAGTTCGAGAAGACGCCGGTCGAGTTCTATCAGCCGCCGGTCTGCTTCGGGGAACACAATGAGTATGTCTACCGGGAGCTCCTCAAGGTGAGCGATGCCGAGTACGAGGCGCTCAAGGCCGCCGGCCACATCGCAGAGGAGTACGACCCGAGCGTGCCCTGAGCGGGCTTTCGCCGGACACCGCCGGTAGAATTCGCGGCAAATCTCAAGCCCCTGCAACGGAGGAGTCGCATGGCCGACATAGGTCTTCCGGTCGATGAACGCTACGACCCGCCAGCCCACGCCCGGGAGGGCGCGCTGGTCCCGGACATGGATACGTACCGCGACCTGTACCGCCGGAGCGTAGAAGACCGGGAGAACTTCTGGCGCGAGATGGCGTCGCAGTTCCTGACTTTCTCGAAGCCGTTCGAGCGGGTCGTGGAGGAAGACCTGCACGCGGGGAAAGTAGCGTGGTTCATCGGCGGGAAGCTGAACGCCTCGGTGAACTGTATCGACCGGCATCTCAGTGAGCGGGGCGACAAGACCGCCATCCTGTGGGAAGGCGACGAGCCGGGAACGAACCGCCACGTGACGTACCGGGAACTCTCGGACATGGTGAACCGACTTGCCAACGCCCTGCGGCGCAAGGGCGTGAAGAAGGGCGACCGGGTCGCCATTTACATGGGGATGGTCCCTGAGCTGGCTGCAGCGATGCTGGCATGCGCGCGCATCGGGGCGATTCACTCCGTCATCTTCGGCGGGTTCTCGCCCCGTTCTATTCGAGACCGGGTCGATGACTCAAGCTGCAAGGCGATTATCACGCAGGACGAAGGCCGCCGAGGCGGCAGGCCGGTGCCCCTCAAGGCAAACGTCGACGAGGCCCTCGCTGAGCCGGGCCACTCCGTGGAGTTCTGCATCGTCTACCGTCACACCGGAACGGCGGTCAACATGGTGCAGGGGCGGGATACGTGGTGGCACGACGAGGTCGCAACAGAGTCCACAGAGTGCGTTCCCGAGGAGATGGACAGCGAGGACCCGCTCTTCATCCTGTACACCTCTGGTTCGACCGGGAAGCCGAAGGGCGTGCTCCACACGCATGCGGGCTATCTGCTCCACGTCATGGTGAGCCATAAGTACGTGTTCGACATCCGCGATGACGACATCTACTGCTGCGCTGCCGATGTGGGCTGGATTACCGGCCACAGCTACATCGTCTATGGCCCGCTGGGAAACGGTGCCACGACGGTGATGTTCGAGTCGGTGCCGACATATCCGGATGCCGGGCGGTACTGGGACATGGTCGACCGACTGGGCATCAATGTGTTTTACACCGCGCCGACGGCCATCCGGGCCATCGCACGCGAGGGGGACGAGTTCGTGAAAAAGTACCGGCGGACGTCGCTCCGCGTGCTCGGCACCGTTGGCGAACCGATTAACCCGGAGGCTTGGCGCTGGTATTTCAACGTAGTCGGCGAAGGTCGGTGCGCGATTGTCGATACGTACTGGCAGACGGAGACCGGCGGGCACATGATCACCGGCCTCGCCGGCTGCACGCCGATGAAGCCGGGTTCCGGGTCTTTGCCGTTCTTCGGCGTCCAGCCCTGCGTCGTCGATGAGAACGGGAACGAGCTCGAGGGCAACGGCGTTTCCGGGCGGCTCTGCATGAAAGCCTCGTGGCCGGGCATGATGCGCACCGTGTTCGGCGACCACGAGCGGTTCGTGCAGACGTACCTGACGACCTACCCCGGGAAGTACTTCACGGGTGACGGCTGCCATCGCGACAAGGACGGGTACTACTGGATCACTGGCCGGGTCGACGATGTCTTGAACGTCGCCGGCCACCGGCTGGGAACGGCCGAGATCGAAGGGGCACTGGTTGGGCATCCAGCGGTGGCGGAAGCCGCGGTGGTCGGCTACCCGCACGACGTAAAGGGAACGGGGGTTTACGCCTACGTCCTGCTGAACGCGGGCTATCAGGCTTCGCCGGAACTGGCGCGGGAGCTGCGCGAGGCAGTCCGCAAGGAGATTAGTCCGATCGCTACGCCGGACCGCATCCAATTCGTCGAGGGGCTCCCCAAGACGCGGTCCGGCAAGATCATGCGGCGCATCCTTCGCAAGATTGCGGAAGGTGAGCCGGAGAACGTCGGCGACGTGACGACGCTAGCCGACCCGGCGGTTGTCCAGGACATCATCAGCGGGGCGGCCAACGCGAGCTGACGCGGCTGTTCGCGCGGGCCGAACGTTCCTGTTACAATCCGGCCCGCAACAATCAGACCGGGCCGAACCGGGTTCGGCGGGCCGCCGCCGTTGCGGCCACGACACATCGAAAGGGACGCAGAACGAATGGACCTTGGCCTCAGCGAAGAACAGGAACTGCTGAAAAACTCTGCCCGTGAGTTCCTCGAGAAGGAGTGCCCGGAAGAGCACGTTCGGGCAATGGAGGAGGACGAGAAGGGCTACAGCCCCGAGCTGTGGAAGAAGATGGCCGACCTCGGCTGGCAGGGGCTGATGATTCCCGAGGAGTACGGCGGCGCCGGCTTCTCGTTCCTCGACCTGTGCATCCTCGTCGAGGAGTTCGGGCGTGCGCTCGTGCCGGGTCCGTTCATCCCGAACGCGGTCTGCGCGGCGGAGCTCATCCTCGCCGGGACGGAGGAGCAGAAGAAGAAGTACCTCCCGAACATCGCCAACGGCACGGCCATCCACACCTACGCCATCACCGAGCCCTCGGGCCGCTGGGACCGGGAAGGCATCGAAATGAAGGCCACCCAAAGCGGCAGCGACTACGTGCTGAACGGGACGAAACTTTTCGTGCCTGATGCACACGTCGCGGACTACCTGCACGTGGTTGCCTGGAAACCGGACGGCCGCCTCAGCACCTTCATCGTGCCTCGCACCGCAGAGGGCATCAGCATCACCGTTCTGAAAACGATCGCGAGCGACAAGCAGTGCGAGGTGGTCTTCAAGGACGTGAAGGTTCCGGCGGCCGACGTCATCGACATGGACGAGAAGACGGCCGCGCGACTGCGGAACATGGCGACCTGCCTCGAGTGCGCCTACCTGGTCGGCCTCGCCCAGCGGGACTTCGAGATCTCGGTGAACTACGCCAAAGAGCGCGTGCAGTTCGGCCGCCCGATTGGTTCATTCCAGGCCATCCAGCACAAGGCCGCGGACATGGTGACCGACGTCGACGGGATGCGGTTCATCATGTACAAGGCCGCGTGGGCTACGAGCGAGAACGAAGACTCGCAGGACATGGACACAGCGATGGCGAAGGCGTGGTGCTCCGATGCGAGCCGGCGCGTCGTCGCTCACGGCCAGCAGATCCATGGCGGCATTGGCTTCACGAAGGACTACATCATCCAGCTCTACTTCCGGCGGCAGAAGCGCGCTGAGCTCTTCTGGGGCGATGGTGACTACCACCGCGAGCGCGTTGCTGAGATGCTGGAAATCTAGAGTTCCTGAGAGTTCGTTCGCGGGCGGGAGACCCGTGCGTGGGTCTCCCGCTCTCTTTTTCGGCTATTCATCATCTTGCTTCCACCAGAAGCGTACTTTGCTCGTAATGGTACTGTTGAGCAGCATAGCCAGTGCCGACGGTTATTCGGGAAGCCACGAGAGAAAGGGAATCGTCTACATGCTGTCAATTCGGAAACTCCTCCCGGCCGCGACCATCGTCACCGCCTTGGCGCTGGGAGCATGCCGAGGTGGCGACGGTTCCAGCGGCACTGGCTCCGACGAAGAGTTCGTAACCGGCGCGTGCAATGCCGCAGCCAAGTTCCAGGAAGACCTCAATGACGTCTTTGCAGACCTTGCCAACGCTGATTCTGAGGAAGAAGCGGTCAAGCTGGTCGCCGAGCCGTTCGAGAACTTCACGAAGGCCTTCAAGGACCTGAATCCGCCTGCAGACCTCAAAGAGTGGCACTCCGACGCGGGCAAGGCCCTCGACAGCACGGTCGCAGCGCTGAAGAAGGGCGATACGTCGGCGCTCGAAGGCGACCCATTCCCGGAAGCCCCGGCAGAGGTGCAGGACCGCCTGAACAAGGTGGCAGCGGAGGTGGAAGCGTGCCAAGAAACGGGGCTGTTCGAGTAGCCTGCTGCTGACCGCTGCCCAGGCACGGAGTCGGCGCCGGTGTGTCGCTGTACACCAGCGCCGCTCCGATATTGGCGAATCGGGACCGTGACTTACGCGTCACGCGGGTGCATCCTATCCCGGTGACCTCGGCCGAAAGATTCCACACTCCGTGGGGCGGGCTCGTCGATCGCGGCCGGGTGATGGCTCGAGCGAGCTTGCTGGTGGTTGCCGTCTTCGCGAGCGGAGTGGCTGCGGGCAGTGGCCCAGGCGCAGTGAAGCACCCCGCCGGCGCTTTTGACGAAGGACTCCGTTTCGAGGTCCACGTCCTGACCATTGCCGACGACGGTCATCCCTTTCCGCATGAGCCTGACGCGGTCGCAGCCTACCGCCCGAACCCGAACCGCTGGGCGGTCACCCGACTGCCCGTGCCGATCTGGTTGAATCCATCCGGAGCTCCGGTACGGCTCGACGTCGATACCATCGTGGCAAATGCGGCCCGCCAGTGGTCAGACATTCCGGGTTCGACATTCGCGTACGAGTATCGCGGAACGACCACGGCGGGTGCCGGCGCATGCAAATTCGGGTCGAGGGAGCTGGATGGCAGGAACACGGTGGTCTTCACCGATGAGCTGGCGCCGGGGACACTGGGTATCACGTGCTCGGCGTGGTCAGGGGGGACAAGCGGGAACCTCGTTGAGTTCGACATCCAGCTGAACTCGAGTGTGAGGTGGGGAGCGAGCAACAACCTCGGCCCCGAGGAGTACGACCTCGCCTCGACGGTCCTCCACGAGCTTGGACACGGGCTTGGTCTCGGACACCCCTGCTCCGCCGGGTGGAGCTGCACCGTGGACGAGCGCCAGTCAGTGATGTTTCCGTCACTCAAACCGCGGGAGCAGCGCAATGTTCTCGGCGCGGATGACCGGGCGGGGGTTATCGAGCTGTATCCCGGGAGCGGCGAGGCGCTGACCGGAACGCGCCTCTTCATCCCGGTGATCGGGCGCGATTGAGGCCGGTTCAATCGTCGAAGTCGACGTCGTCCCAGCTGTGAGCGTGGGAATGTCCGCCGTGACCATGACTGTGGCCATGTGAGTGGCTGTGCCCTCCACCCCATTCGTGGGAGTGCCCGTGGCCTTCGCCGCCTTCGCCGGAACCGCCGTCTTCCCACGGCGCAGGACCGTCTTCGATGCCGGGCTGTGCGAGCCCGACGAGGGCAACGCGCCCGAAGGCCTTCTTGGCCTGCTTGCCGCACCGGGGGCAGGGGATGAACTGGAGAACATCGGACATGGGCATCCGCTTCTCGGTCCGGGTGCCGCACGATGCACAGACATACTCATAGAGCGCCATGGTGAGATCGTCCGCCTGGCGCCGGTCGGCGTCAACGCGCGAGGTGGGGCCGGTAGGCCCATTCGCGAAGCGGCCATGGTGCTGGAGCAATGGTTGCCCAGGTGTCGGGCAACTCGGGGGCCGTCCATCCGGGTGGCGGGTGCCAATCCGGCCAGTCGCCGCCGAAGACGCCGCTGCCGGAGGCGATCAATTCGAGCACGGCAAGGGCCTCGGCGCGGACCGAGGCAGCAAACGGGGCGGTGAAGACCCCTTGGTCGACGAGCGCGTCGAACTCCTCAAGGTCTTTCCACTCCCAGCGAAGGTCGGGCCAAACGACGATGTCGAGCGCGTGGTCGTTGGTATCGAAGCCGATCGGCGTGCGGCGGAACGGCTCCTCGAAGTTCACGTAGTACATGCGGAATCGGCGACCCGGGCCTTCCCAGCTGCACCATATGGAATGGGCGCGACCGGGGAACATGAGCCGGAGGGTCTCTCGCCGCCACCGGGCCGGGACGAGCCGCCGCGCCTCTCCCGGCGGACGGTGCCACGCCCGGTACTCCGTACCTTCGGGGATCCAGAGCGCAACAAGCTCGTCGTCGTCACGCACGACCCGGGCGGGCCAGGTCATCCCTACGGTGCTGTCGGCCCGTGTGATGTAGCGAAGCGCAGCGACGCTGCCTGGTTCGAAGCGTCCCATCAGCTCCCTTCATCGTCCGCCTCCCGCGCTTGGGCGGCAAGGGTCAGTAGGCACGCGGGAGGGGCGTCGGAGTCGGCTTCGGCGGTATGGGCGTCCGCGTTGGCGTGGGCGTGCGGGTTGGGGTTGGCGTAATGGTCGGGGTCGGGGTCGGGGGCTCGGGCGTGGGCGTCGCCGTCGGAGGGCCCGGGTCGGGCTCAGTGGGCGAGGGTGCAGTCGGCTGGGTTCCACTGCTCCCCGGGCCGCCCGAGGGGCCGGGCGTGCTGGTCGCCGTGGGCTCAGGAGTCGGCGTGTCGTCGGGCCTGGGTGTTGGCGTGGGCGTCGGGGTCCATGGAATGACCTCACGGCCCGGCACCTGGACGAAATCGGCCGGGTCTACCGGCACTCCCAGGAAACGGATTTCGAAGTGGAGGAAACCGTCGGGTTCACCGGTTCCAACCACGGTCGACTTGCTCACCAGATTGCCTTTCGCCACCCGCAGACCCTGGAGCCACCCATAGAGGGTAGTGAAACCGCCTCCGCAATCGACGACTACGTATGTTCCATAGTGCTCGCTGCTCCCGGTCTCAATGACTTCGCCGTCACAGGCCGACTGGACGGTGATGTTCTTGAGGCCGACTAGAGAGAAGTCGACACCGGCATGGCGCAGTCTGTTGCCACGGTCCGTACCGAAATAGTCCTCGACTCCAGCATGCGCCGTGAGCGGCAGGGCGAACCGCTTTCCGCCGGCAATGAGGTACTCCCGGATATCCGGCTTCGGCGGGTTTGGAACCGGCTCGTACGTGCCTTCCGTCATGCCACCCGCTCTCGAAGACGGGTGCCGGGTGGGGGCAGGCGTGTTGGTCGGACCGGCGCCGGGAATTCGTTCATCGGCTGCCACCGTGGACGGGTTGTCGCCTGCCGCCGGCGGTTCATCGGAGCCGCCCGTGAGCATCACGGCGCCGAGCGCTGCAAGTCCAAGCACCGGCACCGCCGCAAGCAGGTACAGCGGAGCCAGGCGCCGTTCAGTTCGGCGCGAACGGAACTCTCTGCCGTAAAAGCCCCGGCCTGGCGGCATAAGTCCTCCTCGTCGCCCCGGCTTTCGCAGGCCACGGGCCCGCTGCTGCCGTGAGCCTCCTACGGGAGATATCGGCTGCCCAGGTCTTGAGGCACAGGTGGGACACCGCAACGGGAGCCGCTGACACGGTCAGCGCAACGGCCCGGGCAACAGGTAGGAAACTGCATTCCCCGAGTGGATTGTCCGGGGGATAGCAGCAGGGATAGTTCGGTCGATTCCGTCGTCGTGGGGGGGTGTACGCCGAGGCAGCGCACCGGCCTTGGGCAGGGCCCCGCGGCACTCGTCGGGGCTGCCCGCCGCGAACCATCCTCGGCACCGGCCAGGGCCGCTCCATGGGAATATGCAGCCATCACGACGAAGCGGAGTGCACCATCGTGAAGCTCGCGAATGGGGACCCTATCGCCGGCGTTCGCCGCCGCCGGGTGCGCGGTGTGCGGCTCATATTGCGCCTCGGGTTCCTCGGGGTCTCCGGCTGGGAACTGGCTGCCGTCCAGGGACGGACGCCCCTGCTCGAGCGCCGCATCGGGCAGGAATAGCGCACAGCGGGGGCATTTCGGCTACTATTTCGGCCGATGCTAAAGACCGGCCCGTATCGGCCGAGGAGAGGAGACCCCCATGACGTATCGGCCTGCGCGCATGCGCTTCGGAATCTTCCTTGCACCGTTTCACCGACTCGGTGAGAACCCGACGGTCGCTCTCCAGCGGGACCTCGAACTGGTCGACCATCTCGACCGGCTGGACTACGACGAGGCGTGGTTCGGGGAACATCACAGCGCTGGCTGGGAGTTGATTGCATCGCCGGAGCTGATGATCGCGGCGTCGGCGCAGCGAACGAAGCACATCAAGCTCGGGACAGGCGTGAGCTCCCTGCCCTACCATCACCCGTTCATGCTCGCCGACCGGATGGTGCAGCTCGACCATATGACGAGGGGCCGGGCGATGTTCGGGGTGGGGCCAGGCGCGCTGACGTCGGACGCCTACATGCTCGGGATTGATGCCCTGACGCAGCGCGCCAGGATGGACGAAGCGCTTGGCGTCATCCTGCGGCTGTTCCGCGGGGAAACGGTGACGATGGAGACGGAGTGGTTCACGATGCGGGAGGCGCGGCTCCAGCTCGCTCCGTACACCCACCCGCACATGCCGGTGGCCGTAGCGAGCACGTTCTCGCCCGCCGGGCCCGTTACCGCGGGCAAGCATGGCGTGGGCATCCTCAGTGTCGCGGTATCGCAGCCGGGCGGATTGATTTCGCTCTCGAAGACGTGGGAGATGGCTGAGGAGGCTGCGGCGAAGGCCGGGAAGACCGTCAACCGGGACGATTGGCGGCTTGTCATGCCCATTCACCTCGCGGAGACCCGCGAGCAGGCGTTCGCAGACGTGGCGGAGGGGATGCTCAGGTGGAACAAGGAGTACTTCGAGAACACCCTCGGCAGGCCCGCGGACCCATCGAACCCGGGCGACGTAGAGTCGACCGTCGCGCGCGGGGGCGCAATCATCGGCACTCCCGACGACGCCATCGAGGCTGTCGAGCGGCTGCTTGAGCTCTCCGGCGGGTTCGGATGCCTCCTGGGGCTGGCGCACGAGTGGACGACGTGGGAGAAGACACTCCACAGCTACGAACTCTGGGCGCGGTACGTCGCCCCGCGGTTCCAGGGGCAGTACGAGCGTATCGCGGCGAGCCAGAAGTTCGTCTCCGACAACCGGACGACGATTTTCGGCCCGAACGCGGCGGCGATCGGGAAGGCGTTCATCGATGCGGGTGTCCAACTCCCGGCCGAGATGGTCAACCGGATGCAGCGAGGGAACGTCTAGCGCAGTTGCCGAATGAGCGGGGGGCGACCAAGATGAGCCCGGGGATTCGATGGCACGACTGCTTCGCGGGCTGGCTGCCGGGCTGTTCGCCGCCGCCCTGCCGCTCCTGATGGTGTGCAGCACCATCAGGTGGCTTGCCGGTGACATCCGCGTATTACCGGCACGGTTTCCGCGCATACGACGCGGCCGAACGAACGGGATTGCCGCTGGCTGAACTCGACCGCGCGGGGCGAGAAATCATCGACTATTTCGAGAATGACGCGTCCGACCTGCGAATCGTGGTGACCGTGAACGGAATGGAACAGGGCCTGTTCAATGAGCGGGAAGTCGCGCATATGCGCGATGTGAAGGGGCTCATGCGGGCCCTGTTCCGCGTGCAGGAGGTCTCACTGGTCGTGGTCATGGGGTACGTGAGCCTTGCCGTGCTCTGGTCGGGGGAGCGTTCGGTCCGGGGCCTGGCGAAGCTGGCGCTGGGGGGGCTCGGGACAGGGGCGGCGGTGGTCGGAGTCATCGCGGTGTTCGCCGTGACGGGCTTCGACCAAGCATGGACAACGTTCCACGAAGTTGCGTTTCGGAACGACCTTTGGCGGCTCGACCCCGACACGGACCGCCTGATCCAAATGTTCCCGGAGCCGTTCTGGCAGGAGGCAACCTATCTCGCCGGGGGGCTTATCGCGGGACAGGCCGCACTGGTTGCGGCCTTGTGCATTGGCTACCTTCTGAAGACTCGGGCTGGCGGCTCAGTTCGCTGACGCGCAGGCGCACGCTCCGCCTCCGCAGCAGCCGCCGGCAGCTGGCTCGGCTACCACCGCGGAGCCGCGCGGCGCGGCAAACATGGAGAGCACTCGCTCGGCACGGTGCCCGCGCGTGCACGTCGCAGGGTCGCCCGCCGACGCCATGGGGCGGCGCTCTTCGAACTTTTCGCGGCAGGTGGGGCAGTAGAATTCGTAGATCGCCATACGCGCATTATATGGCGACCGCACTCAGCTCAGGCAGCGCGGCTGGCACGGCGGCGCCGGACGCGCTGGGCGGTGCGAGTGGACGGCTGCAGCCGTGCGTTGAGCGCGATGACGCTGGCTGTACGGCGGGGCCTCCGGACGGGCGGCTCGATGAGCGGGAGCGCAATCGACTCGGCGGAGGCGAGCACGGCGCGTGTAATCGCATTCGACGGTTCGACCCAATCATCGTCGCGCCGACGGCGGAGCAGGGCCTCGACGAGCGCCCGGTAACAGCGAATCAGCCAGGCCATGGGAGCTAGACCATAACCGGGATATTCACCTAATGGCAACGACTCATCTACTCAGCAGTTTCCGCAGCAGCACGGTCGAGGAAGTGCTCGACGACACGGTTCCACTCGTCGGCCCGCTCGAAGTAGCAGGAGTGCCCGGCGCCGCGAATGACCGCAACTTCTGCACCCGGGACGAGTGAAGCGGCCTCGCGAATCATCTCGGGCGGCGTGATGGCATCGTGTTCACCGACGATGTAGAGGATTGGCACGTTGAGCCGGCCGAGGACCTCGTGCATCGAGCCGCGGTACGAGGGAGGGGGCGGGCCGAGGAGCCCGCGCGGCCGGGGCGGGTTGAGCGCGTTCACCTGGCGGTACAGGAGTGCCAGTGCCGGATTCTCCTCTTCGAAGCCGGGAGCGAGGGCCTGTTCGCGGAGGCTGGCGCCGCCGCGCTCGGCCCGGAGAGATGCCTGCATGTCGCGGATGCGGTCATTCGTTGCGCCGGCGGTGGTGCCGCAGAGCACGAGAGAGGCGATTCGCGAGGGGGCCAGCCGGGCGAGGCCGGCGACAGCCCGGCCGCCCATCGACTGAGCCACAACATGGGCGCGTTCGATGCGCAGGTGGTCGAGAAGCCCGAGGAGGTCCGTCCCGAGGGTTGTGCGAGCGACATTCATGTCGCCGCGGGAGAGTCCCCAGCCCCGGGCGTCGTAGACGGTGACACGAAAGCGGCCGGAGAAGTAGGCAGTCTGCTGCCACCACGCAAGGTGGTTGCCGCCCGCGCCATGGATGAACACGAGGTCGGGACCGCCGCCATGCTGGCGGTAGTAGAGGCGTGCACCATTGACGTTTGCGAAGGGCATCGGCGGTGCAGTGTACCTTGCAGACGTACTTCACCAGAGCCGAGGGGGTGAGTAGGCTGCGGGCAACGAGGAGGTTCACGGCAAGATGAAGATTGGGATTGGCATCGGCATCACCGGGGCCGAAGGGCTGTCGGAGGTCATTGGCCAGATTCAGCGGGCCGAGGAGAGCGGCTTCGATTCCGCCTGGCTTCCGAACATCTTCGGACTCGACGCCATTACGACCATCGCCATCGCGGGGCGAGAAACTTCGCGCATCGAGCTCGGGACGTTCGTGGTTCCAACCTACCCGAGGCACCCGGTTGCGATGGCGCAGCAAGCGCTGACGGCCTCAGCGGCGACGGGGGGGCGGTTCACGCTTGGGATTGGGTTGAGCCATCGAGTCGTCATCGAGGGGATGTTCGGGCTCGACTATTCGAAGCCGGTACGGCACATGCGGGAGTACCTTTCGGTGCTGGTTCCACTTCTCGAGGGGAAAGCGGTCCAGTTCGCCGGGGAAGAGTTCCGGGTACAGGCCCAGCTCACGGTTGCCGGGGCGCCCCGTCCATCCGTCGTCGTTGCAGCGCTGGGGCCTCAGATGCTGAAGCTGGCCGGCAGGCTTGCCGACGGGACGGCCACCTGGATGGGCGGTCCGGCTTACCTGCGCGATACGGCTGTGCCGGCCATTCGTGCGGCGGCGGAAGCGGCCGGTCGGCCAACGCCGCGGGTCGTGAGCGGATTCCCGGTGGCAGTCACAGCGGACCCGGCCCGCGCGCGGGAATCGGCCGCCCGCGTGTTCGCCGTCTATGGGACGCTGCCGTCGTATCGTGCGGTGCTCGACGTCGAAGGGGCGGCTGGACCGGCGGACGTTGCCATTGTCGGGAGCGAATCCGAAGTGACGGACCGCCTGCGGGAGCTTTCCGCGGCTGGCGTGACGGACTTCAACGCGTCACCCTTCCCGGTGGACGGAGACCCGGGAGCCGTGCGGCGAACCATCGAGTTTCTTGCCGGGCTCAGGCGGGCTGGTGGAGTGTAGCCTTCCCCGGCTATGCCCGGTGCGCAGCGTTCGATACGCTGATCGTGAATGAACGACCACACGCTGCGCGTCCTCGAGTTCGACCGCGTGCTCGAGCTGCTCGCTGCTGAGGCGGCGTTCAGCCTTGGGGCAGAGCGAGCGCGTGCGCTGCGCCCGGCGGTGTCTTTCGCCGAAGCGAAGGGTCTCGCCGAGCAGACCGCACAAATGCGGCTCCTCGACCAGCTGGGCATCGACGTGCCGTTTTCGGGCGCTCGCGATATCCGGGCGCATCTCCGCGCTGCTGCGATTGGGCAGCTGCTCGAGCCCGGGGCGCTGCTGGAGTGTGCGCAGGTGTTGATGACCGCGAGGCGAGCCCGTCTCGTCCTCGACAAGGTCCGCGACCGGGTTCCGGCGCTGGCGGCACTCGGCGACGCGATCGGCGATTTCCGCTCGTTTGCGGAAGACGTCGAGGCGGCGGTTTCGCCGCGCGGCGAAGTCCTCGATACAGCGAGCGAGCAGCTGGCGCTCGTGCGGCGGGAACTCCGCGCCGCCGAGGCGCGCCTCGAGCAGCGGGCACAGGGTGCCCTCACCGAAGCGATACGCCGGGGAGCTGCGCAAGAGGGGCTGCTCACGGAGCGAAACGGTCGGAAGGTCATCCCGGTGCGCTCGGATAGCCGCTCACTGGTGCCGGGGATTGTCCACGACGTCTCGTCGAGCGGGGCGACACTCTTCATTGAACCGTTCTCGGTGGTCGAAGCAGGAAACGCAGTCCGTGAATTGCGTCTCGCAGAGGAGCGGGAGGTTCGGCGAGTCCTGCAGCGCCTCACGGACCAGCTCGGGACGCGGGCAGAGGAGGCGATGCGCTCCCTCGAGGCGCTGGGCGAGCTCGATCTCATTCACGCGAAGGCTCGGCTGGCGCGGAAGATGGCTGCTGCGCTGCCGCCCAGCGGCGAAGTTGAGACGTGGTTCAGCGAACGGGGCTCTACGCGCCTTATCCGGGCGCGTCACCCCCTGCTGCGCGGGCACGTGGTCCCGATCGACATCGAGGTCGGCGAAATCCCGCAAGGCATCCTGATTACGGGCCCAAACACCGGCGGCAAGACGGTCGCATTGAAGACCGTGGGCCTGCTGACGCTGATGGCGCAGGCCGGGTTGGGCGTCCCCTGTGACGACGGCAGCCGCATCCGGTTTTACCCCAGGGTGTTCGCGGATATCGGCGACGAGCAGTCGATTGAGCAAAGCCTTTCGACGTTTTCTTCGCACCTTCGGAACATCATCAGCATTCTCGGCGAGGCCGATGAGCGCACACTGGTGCTGCTCGATGAGCTCGGAGCCGGCACCGACCCCGCGGAAGGCGCAGCCATTGCGCGCGCCGTCATCGAGGAACTCCTTGAGCGTGGCTCGACGCTCGTCGCAACGACCCATCACGGCGAGCTCAAGGTGTTCGCTCACGGCGACCCGCGTCTTGCAAACGCGTCCGTCGAGTTCGACCTCGACACACTCAGCCCGACCTACCATCTCGTGGTCGGGCTGCCGGGCCAGTCGAACGCGCTGGCCATTGCGCGGCGGCTCGGGCTGGCAGAACGCGTCGTTGCGCGGGCGGCTCAGCAGCTTTCGCCGGGGCATTTCGAACTCGAAGCGCTCCTCGAAGAGATCCGTGTGCAGCGGCGCGAAGCCGAGGCAGCGCGGGCGGCGGCTGAGCAGGCACGCGCCGAGGCTGAGGGGCTGCGGCGGGAACTCGCGCTGGAGCGAGAACGCATCGAGGACGAGCGGGCGGCCGTTCTGTCGGAGGCGAAGCGGGCGGCCGATGATGCCCTCGCGCACATGCGCCGGGAGGTCGAGCAGCTGCGCCGCAGAGCCGCCGAGCGGCAGTTCGACCCGACGGCCGCGCAGGAGGCACTGCAACAGGCCGAGCGTCAGCGGGCGGAACTCGCCCGGCTGGCGGTGCCTCGAAAGGCTGCGGCTGCGACGCGGGCAGTTCCGGGGGAGATTGAGCCGGGAGACCTCGTCCACGTCCGCGATATCCCCCAGCTCGGGGAGGTGCTGACTGCGCCCGGTGAAGACGGCCGGCTGGAAGTGCAGTTCGGCAGCATCCGGATGAAGGTGAGCATCGACCGGGTAGACCGCATCGAAAAGCCGCGAGCCGAGGGCGGCCGCGTGTTGGTGCCGGCTGGTCCCCCGGTAAGTCACGAGCTCGATCTTCGAGGGCAGCGGGCGGAGGCAGCACTGGAGCGCTTTGAGAGCTACCTCGATGCTGCGTTCCGGGCAGGGCTGCCGTATGTGCGCATCATCCACGGCAAGGGCACAGGGGCGCTTCGCGCTGCCATTCGCGAGGCCCTCGCACGGCACCCGCTCGTGCGCGGCTACGAATCCGCGCCCGCGGCCGAAGGGGGCGACGGTGTGACCATCGCCCTGCTGGCAGGGTAGGTCGATGGCGAGCGACGCGCTCCAGGGCGGTTTCAACTTCCCAGATGAGCCGGCGCCGAGCTCCGCCGCGGGGCCGGATGCACCGCTCGCCGCGAGAATGCGGCCGCGCACACTCGATGACGTCGTCGGGCAGGACGCGGCCATCGGCCCGGGCTCGATGCTGCGGGAACTGACGCGCCGTGGCCGTCTCCCGTCCGTCATCCTCTGGGGTCCGCCCGGCTGCGGCAAGACGACCATCGCGCGACTACTCGCTGCCTCCGTCGATGCGGCATTCGTCCAGCTCTCGGCCGTGACCTCCGGTGTGGCGGACCTCCGCAAAGTGATCGCGGATGCAGCGCGGGCGCGCATGAGCGGACGGCGGACCGTGGTATTCATCGACGAGATTCACCGCTTCAACCGTACCCAGCAGGACGCCGTGCTCCCGCACGTCGAAGACGGGACAATCACGCTCATCGGCGCCACCACCGAGAATCCGTCGTTCGAAGTCGTGGCGCCGTTGTTGAGCCGCGTCCGGGTGGTGCGACTGACGGGTCTCGATACCACAGCGCTCGGCCAGCTCATCGACCGGGCGCTTGCAGACGCGGAGCGAGGGCTCGGCAAGACCGGGCTTTCGATTACAGGGGAGGCTCGCGAGCTCCTGACGCGGGGCGTGAACGGCGATGCGCGCGCTGCGCTGACCGCGCTCGAGGTCGCTGCTGACATGGCGGCTGCGCGTTCCAGCACCGTCGTCGAACGGGGCGACATCGTCGCAGCGCTGCAGGACCGCAGGCCGTATTACGACCGCGCCGGCGACGCGCATTACGACACGATTTCCGCATTCATTAAGTCAGTAAGGGGCAGCGACCCGAACGCTGCGCTGTACTGGCTCGCGCGGATGCTGGAGGCCGGTGAAGACCCGCTCTTCATTGCGCGGCGGCTTGTCATCCTGGCGGCGGAAGATGTCGGCCTCGCGGACCCGCAGGCGCTCGAACTCGCCGTCGCGTGCCAGCAGGCGGTGCATTTCCTCGGCCTCCCGGAAGGTGCCATCCCTATGGCCGAGTGTGTGGTGTACCTCGCGCTGGCACCCAAGAGCAATAGTGCGTACGCCGCGCTGGGCCGCGCGATGGAGGATGCCCGCGCAACGGCTTCTGAGCCCGTGCCGCTTCATTTGCGGAACGCGGTAACCGGGCTCATGGCCGGGTTCGGCTACGGCGATGGCTACCGCTACGCCCATGACGAACCCGGCCACGTTGTTCGGGGGCAGCGATATTTGCCCGAATCGCTGGGGGACAGGGAGTATTACCTGGCGGGGCAGCTCGGGGCCGAAGCATTTCTCGCCAGACGATGGCAGGATGCCACGGGGGGCGGGGCGAGCCCGGGCGCCGCGCAAGACGAGAGAGCCCAAGAGGAAGACCGCAATGCCGGTGAAGGTTGAATTCCTGTATTCGAAGGCAACCGGGCGAAGTCCCGAGGCTGAGGAGGCCCTGCGCCTCGCGCTCGAGGCTACCGACCCCTCCATCGAGGTGACATACATCGAGGTCGACGGGATGGAAGACGCCCGCGTGAAGCGGTTTCTCGGGTCGCCGTCGGTTCGGGTGAACGGGGTCGATGTCGAGTATGGCGACCGCGAACCCGACGAATACCAGTCGGGCACGCGGTACTACAACACCCCCCAGGGATGGAAGCCGTATCCACACGCCCGGCTCATCGCCAACGCAATCCTCGAGGCACAGGCGCGCGAGGCTGCAAATCGCCAGGGCTGAGGCGGAAATGAGGCCGCTCCCCTCGTGTGAGAACGGCCCCCTGTACCAGGAACGATTGACCATTGAGAACGGAGACGGGCCGCATCTGCGGCCCGTTGGTTCGCCTGCGGCAGGCGATGCTTAGTGGCTCGCCGGCACAGGGTTCGGAGCGAGCACGACCCTGTCGGCAGGCGTCCGGAAGGCATGGATGTAGCCCGCGACCGAAAGAACGAACATGACTGCTGCGATGAGGTAGGAGATGTAGGCTGCGACCTGCACGCGGTCCGTAATCACGCTGAAACCGTACGTGGTGAGCAGCAAGCCACGCAGGGTCTCGCCAGTCTGGAAGGTGCTGCGGAGCGAGGTGGCCGCGTCGAGTTGCTTCTGGAGGCGCTCAGCCTCGGCGGTATCGCCGGCCTGCTTCGCAGCATTCACCTTGTTGCGCAGGTCGGTGACGATGGGGCCCATCGTCGCGTAGGTTTCGTTGTCCCAGCCCATCTTTTGACCATCGACGGCCGCATTCGCCGCAGCGCGCCGCATGTGCATGGCGATGTAGTAGTTGGCGTAGCATTCTGCCTGCTTGCCCGTGGTGAGTTGCTCCCCGGCGTACTTGATGAGGCAGCTCGAGCCGGGCTTCCAATTCTTCTCCTCATCGGAGAGCGCGTCGACTGTGGCAAACGTGATGCGCTGGTCAGAAAGCTGCTGCTTCACGTAGTCGCGGCCCCAGCTCACCTGGTTGGAAAGGACGATGCCCAGTGCGACAAGCAGCGCTGTGATGCCGAGGCCGCCGGTGGCAAGGATGATGTCGAGCGTTCGACGTTTCATGTGAGCCTCCTGTGAACCTGCCCGAGTGCCCGGGCGAAGCTGGCAGGCACCCGATGTGCCTGTCGCGCCCCGCTGAGAGTGGACGCCTAACGGTTGCGCAAGCAAATGTTAGGGAGGGCCCTGCCGGTTCGGTCCGTCCAATCGGTCCGTGTTTTGTCGCCGAACGGCGCCGAATCCCGAGCGCCGACGGTAGAAGCCGCCGCCACGGACCATGCCGCGGGCATGCATGACGGGACCGTTCACCCCGCCCGAGACGGCAAATGCACAGGAACAGCGGAGAAACCGTGGAAAGCGTCGCGCGCTGGCGCCGACTACTCCGTGAGGCGCCGGTAGAGTGTCGGCAGCCGGCTCGGCAGCGACTCGATGTCTGCGACGACTTCGTATCCCATGTCTTCGCACATGGTCTTGAGGTAGTCGTGGCCGGCCCGATCGACGGTGAGCGCGAAAGGCGTGATGCCCTCGCGCTTGGCTTCGTTGAGGGCCTGCTTCGTGTCGTGGATGGCGTACTCCTTCTCGGTCCTGTCGCGCCCGTAGCCATGGTCCTGGGGGCGCCCGTCCGAGAGGAGGAAGAGAATTTTCACCTTGGCATCTGTCTGCATGAGCTTGTAGGTGGCGTGGCGAATGGCCGGGCCCATGCGGGTAGAGCGAATCGGCGTGATCTTGTCCAGGCGGTGCTTGATTTTCTCATCGAGCGTTTCGTCGAAGTCTTTGATAACGAAGAACTCGACGTTGTCGCGCCCGTAGCCGGAGAACCCGTAGATGCCGTACTGGTCTCCAATGGTTTCGAGAGCGGTCATCAGAAGGACGGTAGATTCCTTCTCGAGGTCGATGATGCGCTTCGGCGGGGAGGTGAGCTCTTGGCGCCGCTTTGAGACCCACCAGCTGAGGTACTTGCGGGGGTCGTCGTCGTAGTCGTCATCATCGTACTTCTTGTCGCGCTTATTGATTTCCTCGTCGGTGCTTGCAGACATGTCGATGAGGAATGCGACAGCAACGTCACGTTCGATTTTGTTGCGGCGCCAGTAGATTTTTTCAGTGGGGTTGGCCCCTGCGCGCTTTTCGACCATCCATTCGATGGCAGAGTCGAGGTCGAAGTCTTCGCCATCCGGAAGCCGCTTGATCTTCCTGAACATCTCCGGCTTCATCAACTCGAACTGCTTGCGGGTTTGCGCAACGAGGCCGGCGTGTTCGTGGAGCGCCTTTTCGTAGAAGCCTTCGTCGCCCTCTTCCAGCTTGGCTTCTTTGACGGCGCACCAGCGGGGCTTGTAATCCTGTGCGCGGAAGTCCCACTCGTCGTAATAGTAGACCGTTACGACCGGCTTGAGCGGCTCTTCCCCTTCGCCTTCGCCCGTTGAGTTATCACTCGTCGGCTGACCGCCCTGCTCGCCCTTCTCCGAGGCGGGGGTCCCGGCCTCCTTCATCAGGTTTGAGAGGAACATGCCCGTCGAGGCATCGAGGTCGCCCTCGTCCATCGCGTCGAGGTCGATCTCGACGCTTTTTGCGAGGAGCTCTGCGAGCTGTTCGGGCGTCAGCGGCATGGTTTGCTGCTGACCTGCCTGGCCTCCCTGTGCGTTTTCGCGCAGCTTCATCAGCAGGTCCACGAGCTCGGGCTTGAAATCGCCACGGAAGTCGATCTCTTGGGGACTCTCGTATTCTTCCTCGCCTTCGGCGCCGCCGCCGAGCTGTGCCTGGCTGCCCTGTGCGCCGCCTTCGCCGGCGGCATCCATCGGCATCGCCTGCCCCGGCTCCATCGGTTCGACCGCATCCCAATCGGCGGGGTCGAGGTCTTCCAGGATGTTCGGGATGGAGATGGCCAGCTCGTACAGGGCGAGGGCGGCTTCGGCGGCGTCTTCGACGGTGGCACCGGGCCGCTGGACGGCGGCAAGGATGCCGAGCGCCCGGCTCATCGTGTCGGCGCGGTCACGCGGCCAGCGAACAAGGTGAAATCCGTCGAGGCTCGCGCGGACGAGGTTTTCGACAAAGGCATTGCGGAGCGGGAGAGCCTCCACGGGCGGGCGCCGCTCGAGCTCCTCGGCCTGCATGCGGACGAGCTGCCTGCGGATGCCGCCGTACTCGTCTTTGACACGGGCGTCGATACGCGCGTCCTCGGCGATGGTGAACAGGTCGCTGGCGAGCTGCCGGTCTGGGAAGAGGTCGAAGAACGCCTCCATATCCGTGGTGGCGGGGCGTTCGCGGTCACGCATGAATGCATGGCGGCGGGTCGGGAAGATTGCCCCCGGCCGGTCGAATTCGAAGGTGAAGCTGCCGAATTCGATGTGCGCCGCCTGGTGGGTGGCGAACACCTTCATCGCGGCGAAGTTGTCGTCCTTGCTGGGAAACCGCTCCATCAGCTCGGGAAGAAAGATCGTGGTGCCGTCGGTGCTGGCGCGGTGCTCGTCGACCCAGCCGATACCCTTCTCAGCGAGGGATTCGGCGGTCTGGATGCTGACGTTCCGCCCGGTGAGCGCCTTGCAATAAAGCCGGAGCACCTCCCCGACGCGGGAAAGCTCAACGCGCGCAGAGAGGTTCTCGAGAATATCCTCGGCCCGGGTGGACTGGAGACGGAAGTAGGCTTCGCCGCCCTCGGTGCTCGTCTGGAGGATGCGAAGGCCGGCCTGCTGCCAGGCTTCCAGCTCGTCGATGCGGATTCGACCCAGCACGGTTGGCATGACCGTGAGGAAGTCCATCGCTGCAAAGGGGGAGTAGGGTGCCAGCTGCTCCGCGAGCATGATGACCTGCTGGTGGTCGGTGGGCTCGAGCTCGCCGAGGGCGTTGGCGGCGTCTTCGAAATACTGGAAGGCGGAGCGCTGGTGGTGTCCACGCGCTGATTGTGCGGCGAGGAGGAGGAACCGTTCGCGGAGCGGCGCGTGCACCTTCTCGAGCAAAGGCACGCCGCGATCGAAGTAGAGCCGGGAGTCGGCCCAGGAGCTCTGCGCGAGCTCGGTGGCGAAGGTAACGAACGGGAGCCGGTCGTCTTCTTCGAGTCTGCCGAGGACGGCGGGAGCGGCGGCAAGGCAGGCTGAGGCGAGCTCGTAGCTGTGGCGGGCGAGCTCGTCGACGAAGATGATGAGGCGCGACGCCTGCCCGATGCGAAGGACGCGGAACAGCTCGGGAGTCACCTCGTAGAACTGCGCGGCGAGCGAGGAACTCTTCCAGTTCCCTTTGTAGAGGCGGCGGCCGAGCTCCGCCCACGCATGCACATTGCCTGGCCCGACCGTGCCGATGGCAGCGGGAGCGGCACGGAGAAATGCCACTGCGAGCGGAGCCGATTCCGCGGCCATCTGCAGCGCATCCCGACCGACTGTCTCGATGGTGTCCCAGGTCGCCTGCGGCGGGTAGGCCGACCCGGCCTTGAAGTACTCGACGGCAGCTTCCCACGAGCGGAGGCTGAGGGCAGTAAGTTCCATGCCAGTTTCGGCCCAGGCCTGGAGCTGGCTTGGGGTGAGGCGGCCAGCGAGCGAACGGAGGCCAGCTTCGAACTGCTGGCCGAGCGGGGCCGGGAAGCCGGACAGCCGCTCCTGGTGGCGGGCGAGGAGCTCAGTCACGATGGACATCGGCGTCGTAGGTCCTCCTTGCCCAGTGGGCTCGTACAGGTCGCGAAAGGGCGAACGGCGGTCGCGGATGCGGGCTCACTGCTCCCCCGAATGGCGGACGAAGTGACGGGTCGGGTCAGGGTAATCGTAGAAGACGACCTCACCGGTTGTCGTGTCCCAGGTTGCGCACGAGAGCTGGAAGTCGTTCCGGTGGTCCCGCGGGTCGCCGGCAGAGCCGGGATTGATAACGAGCACACGGCCGAACCGCTGGGCCATCTTGTAGTGGGTATGTCCGACGATGAGGACGTCGCAATCGAGTTCGGCGGCGCGCGCCCAAATCGGCTCGTGGGGGTAGTGGTAGTCCTTCCAGGGTTCCCACGGGGAGCCGTGGGTCATCACAACCTTTTTACCGTCGACCATACGCTCAACGCGGTAGGGTTGCTGGCGAAGCCACGCAACGAGGTCCTGATCGACTTTTGGGTTGGAGAGCGCGCGCTGTCCATCGGGGCCGAGCAGCGTCTCCTCGTGGTTGCCGAGGACAACCACGGCATCGAGCTCCCGCAGCCGCCGAACGACATCGTTGGACCAGCGGAACTGGAAGACGCTGTCGCCGGCGCACCAGAGCTGGTCGAAGGGCGCCATGAGTTCGAGCGCGCGTTCGAGGCCTTGGATGTTGCAGTGGATATCGGAGACGATGCCGAGGCGCACCCGGGCTCCTTACTCGAAGATGCTCGTGACGACCTCTTCGATGGAGCGCTGCACTTCGGAGTCGTCGGTAAGCGCCCAGGTGATGGCGACCTGGCAAGCGCGCCGCGGCGGAATACCCTCGGCGATGAGGCGGCCAGCGTAGACGAGCAGGCGGGTGGAGACGCCTTCGCCGAGGCCGTGCTCCTTGAGGTTGCGAACCTTTTCCCCGAGCCGGGCGAGGTCCATGGCCGTTCGTTCATCGCAGCCGGATTCGTGCGCGATAATCTGGGCCTCTGCTTCGCGCGGCGGGTAGTTGAACTCGATGGCGATGAATCGCTGGCGGGTGGAGTGCTTGAGGTCTTTGAGGGCGCTCTGGTACCCGGGGTTGTAGCTGATGACCAGCAGGAAGCCTTCGGCCGCTTCGATTACCTGGCCAAGTTTTTCAATCGGCAGGAGCCGGCGGTAGTCGGTAAGGGGGTGGATGAGGACGGTGGTGTCCTTGCGGGCCTCGACGACCTCGTCGAGGTAGCAGATGGCACCGACCTTTACGGCGCGGGTCAGCGGGCCATCGACCCAGCGGGTGCCGTCAGTATCGAGAAGGTAGCGTCCGACGAGGTCGCTGGCGGTGAGGTCCTCGTGGCAGGCAACAGTGATCAGCGGCATCCGGTGCTCGACTTCTTCACCCGTCCGCGAGGAGATTTTCATCATGGGACGCCCAAGGCGGTACGCCATGTACTCGACGAAGCGCGTCTTGCCTGCTCCTGTGGGGCCCTTGAGGAGGACAGGGATTCGCTGGCGGTAGGCGGTTTCGAAGAGCTGCACTTCGTCCCCGATGGGGAGGTAATAGGGCTCTTCGTGAACGCTGTATTCTTCTACGGCGTAGATGGTTGCGCCCTGGACGGACCCGTTTTCGGCCACTGGCTAGTTCCTCCCGGCTGCGGCGCGCAGCCGCTCCTGTAGTGCTTCCCAGGCCTGCTGGATGCGGGCGTTGAGCTCCTCCAGCGTGCCATTGTTCTCGATGATGACGTGTCCCCGGCGGATACGCTCCTCGTTGCTGAGCTGGGAGGCGATGCGGGCACGGGCTGCCTCCGCGTCGAGGCCGTTGCGGCTCGCGAGGCGCTGAACGGCAATGTCGGGGTCAACGACCACGACCCAGATTTCGTCGACGAGGTCTTCCCAGCCCGCCTCGAACAGGACCGCCGCCTCGAGAACGGCGATGTCGTTGCCCGCAGCTTCGAACTGGGCGAGCTGCTCGCTGGCGAGGCGGCGAATACCGGGCCAAACGATATCGGTGAGCTTCTTGAGTTCGTCCGGCCTGCCGAAGACCTTGCCGCCGAGGACCTTTCGGTCGATGGTGCCGTCGGGAGCCACGACGTCGCTCCCAAAGACTTCGACGACCCGGCGGTAGGTGTCAGTCCCCGGGTCGTAGGTGCGGTGTCCGAGCACGTCGGCGTCGATGACGGGGATACCGCGTTCGCGGAAGAAGTTGGTCACGGTCGATTTGCCGCTGGCGATGCCGCCCGTCAGCCCGATAACGTGCACGAATGACTCCGGCGGTGGTGGTTCGAATCTACAGTGTACGCCCGCGTCAGGGGGCTCACAAACCGGCAGTCAGCGGCGCACCGGATTGCCGTCGCGGTCGTACACCTCCTCCTGCCGCCCAAACTTGCGGTTGAGGTAGATGTAGAGCGCGAGCGCCGCCCCTCCGCCAACCGCTCCAATCACGAGGCCGAGCACAACGTCAGAGGCATTGAAGCGAACGAAAAGGAATATGACGAACGTAACGACAAAGCCAAGCAGAAAGGCGTTGAGGTATGGGCGGAGGGCGCGGAGCATGCGGGCATTTTACGCGTCCGAACCCTCGACGTGGCGAGCCTCGAGTTCCGCTGCTTCGTCGAGGATGTGGCGGTAACGGGCGTGGATGGCCCGGCTTGCGGCGCTGGCAGCGGCGAGTTCAGCTGCGGTCAGGGCTCCAGCCGCTGCGAGTGCCTCGAACTCGTCGCGGTCCTCTTCGAGAAGCACGTCGCCCGGCAGGACCCACCAATCGAGTACGAGGTCCCGGTATTCGACCCGGTCGGGGAGGATACGGACACCGTTCACGGCGTCGAATCGGTGGGCGATGAGATTGCCGGCAGGGTCGCGCCAGCGGTAGAGGTTGTACGGGCGCCGGGACCAGAAGTAACCGAGCGAGACCGACCCGGGAGGAACGACGACGGGGATTTCCGGCGGGCCGCCGCCGCGCTGCATATGGAAGCGGACGATGACGAGGCCCCGGCCGCGGTGAACCAGCTCGGTAACGTAGGTGTGGACGTCGCCACCGGGTTTGCGCTTCACCTCGAGGTAGTCAGCCATGCAGGGCCCCGCAGGCGGGGGTATTCTGCGGCCAAGCACGCGCAGGGAGCCTCACCATGCCAGAAGCTGGATTCACTAACATCAGGTACGAGAAGCGCGACGCCGTCGCCATCATCACCATCGACCGGGAATCGGCACTGAATGCCATCGATGCGAAGACTTCGAGTGAGATGTATCGCGCATGGTGCGATTTTCGCGATGACGACAGCCTGAGGGTCGCCATCCTAACGGGGACGGGGGCGAAGGCGTTCTCAACCGGGATGGACCTTGTCGCAACCGCGCGGGGAGAAAACCAGTTTGAGGGCGGCAAGCCGGTTCCGTTCGGCGGGTTTACGAAACGCATGACCATCGACAAGCCGATTATCGCCGCCATCAACGGCTACTGCCTTGCGGGCGGGCTCGAGCTTGCGCTGGCCTGCGATATTCGGGTCTGCACGCCGGACGCGCGCTTCGGGCTGCCGGAAGTTCGCTGGGCCATCATGCCCGGCGCGGGCGGCACACAGCGGCTACCCCGGGCGATTCCGCAGGCTTGGGCGAACTACATGATTCTCACCGGGGAGCAGATCGACGCAGAAACGGCGCTCCGCATCGGGCTCGTTTCGCACATCGTGCCGCGAGAGGAGCTGATGGACCGGGCCCTCCAGATTGCCGGTGTCATTTGCGAGCGGGGCCCGCTTGCCGTCCGGGCAGCCAAGGAAGCGATTCGCCGCGGGCTCGATATGCCGCTCGAGCATGGTCTCGCGTTCGAGGACCTGCTGCTCGGGCGGCTCTTTGCCACTGAAGATGCGAAAGAGGGGCCACGCGCATTCGCCGAGAAGCGCAAACCGAATTACCGGGGGAGGTGACCCATGATGGCAGCCGCGCGGCCCCTCGTGGTGCTGAGCGGACTGCTGGTGTGGCTCGCGGCAGCGTGCTCTCACGGCAGCGGGGCCAGCCCCGCACCGGGGGTGGCTTCGGTCGCGGCGGAGCGCGTCCGCGAGGACGGCGCGGCGACGCTCCGCAGCCGCGTCATCGTGACGTTCACGGGGCCAGCGCGGTTCGCCGAGTCTCGCGTGCCGCTCGCATCTCACTTCGAGCTTCGGCTCAAGCGGGCTGATGGGAGCACGACAACGGTCCTTGTGGAATCGGCGGAGCGCAGCACCGAAGACCGCCGCCAGGTCGTGCTGACCGTCGACACGCTGGTAACCACCGGGAGCGTGCTCGTCGTCTCGCGGAAGGCGTTCGACCCGCGAGCAGAGGGGAGCATCGAGGCGCCCATCACGGGCGCCTTCGAACCGGCCATCGCGCTGCTGGCGAGCTCGGCGCTGGTGCCGGCCGATCCCGGGTTCTTCGACCCGCCGGCAGCACCGGGGCCCGACCCCGCCGGTGACGATGCGGCATCCATGCGAGAGGCGCTTCGGCGACACCTCGCGATGCGCGGGGAAGACGCGATAACCAGCTCCGACGCTCTCGCGACTTACGATGCGATTCCCGAGGCCATCGTGCCCTCGCCCAGGCTCCGGGCCGCTCTTGCTGGCCTGACGGGCACATTCGCTGAGCCGGCGCTCACCGACCTGCTCACTACGAACAATTGCACGGGGCTGCCAGCTGCGAGCATCGATTTCCGCGAACCGCCGGGCGACGCGAAGCTTCTCGCGCGTGTGACCTACGAAGGTTCCGGGGCCCGCGTCGTCTCGATTCATCCATCGCTGAGGTACGACCGATTCGAGCTCCTGATGCCGCTCCTCGCCCATGAGGCGGTCCACTGCGACCAGGCGGACAGCAAGGTCGAGGAGGTGGCGGCGACGGCATTCGACACCCTCCTCTACCTGCAGCTCGTAGCGGCCGACCCCTCGCTGGCGGAGGAGCGGACGGAGCTCGCGCGGGAGCTGCGCATCGATGCCCTTGCACTGCTCAACAGCGGCGCTGCCTGGCCAGAATCCGTGGGTATCCTCCAGTCGCCAGGCGTGTCTGCGGTGATGCCGAATACGACGGCACCGTACCGGTCGTTCGCGGAATTCGTCGCAGCGTCGTATCCAGCGGTGACTGAGGTTCTGTCGGCGACGGAGCCGCTCGCAGCCGCCTACATGGGGATGCTGGCAGCGGCTGCAGGCGCGGAGAGAGGCGATCCGTTTGACCTGCGCTACCTCGATGGACTGCTGGGACGGGCGCTCGAGCCCCGCGAGCTCGTGGCGGTCATCGAGGCGTTCGAACTGGTGCCTGCGGATTGACTTGGGCGACAGAGGCTTGTCCCGTACTGGGGAGCTCGTGCTAGCATTGACGGAAATCCCGCGAACGTGGCCGCTCGTATCGAGATGGGGTTGAGGGACCGGCCCGATGAAACCCCGGCAACCTGCCAGCGCGGTAAGGTGCCAAATCCGGCCTCCCGGGCGTGCATCCCTGGGGGAAAGATGAGAGCGACTTCGCTCCGAAACACGGCCCACGCGGAACGAGGAGATGCCGAGATGGTTGAGTTCCTGGGCCGAATGGTCATGCTCTAGCCCCTCACCAGAAGGGGCCTCCCGACGTCCTTTCCGCCATTGCCTGACGAGCACCGCGCCAGCGCGCCGCTGCCGCAGGTCCAGTTTCCACAGGGAGGAACGAGCATGAGTTATGCCAAGAATCTTCGCTGCCGCGAGTGTCACCGGGAGTACCCGCTCGAAGCGCGGCATGTTTGTGATTTCTGTTTCGGGCCCGTCGAGGTCACGTATGACTACGATGCCATCCGGAAGGTAGTGACCCGCGAGCGCATCGAACGCGGGCCTGCTTCGCTGTGGCGGTACCGCGACTTCCTGCCGTGCGACGCTGATTCGGCCATCGACATCGGCGCCGGGTTCACGCCGCTCATCGAGGCCAAGAACCTCGGGAAAGCGCTCGGGCTGAAGAAGCTGTACATCAAGAACGACACGGTGAACCCGACGTGGTCGTTCAAGGACCGGGTGGTGGCAGTCGCGAGCAGCCGCGCCCGTGAGCTGGGCTACGACAAGCTCGCGTGCGCGAGCACGGGCAACCTTGCGAACAGCGTGAGCGCCCACGCGGCTGCAGCCGGAATGGAAGCGGTGGTGTTCATCCCGCACGACCTCGAGCTGGGTAAGGTGCTTGGCTCGAGCATTTACGGTCCGACGCTCGTGAAGGTGCGCGGGAACTACGATGCCGTCAACCGGCTCTGCGCCGAGCTGGCCGGTGCCTACAACTGGGCGTTCGTGAACGTAAACGTGCGCCCGTACTACTCGGAAGGGTCGAAGACGCTCGGTTTCGAAGTGGCAGAGCAGCTGGGCTGGCGGGCGCCTGACCACTGCGTCGTGCCCATTGCGAGCGGCTCCCTGTTCGTGAAGATCCGGAAGGGGCTGCAGGAGCTCTGGAAGGCGGGGCTCATCGACGAGCCAAAGACGCGAATGAGCGGTGCGCAGGCGACGGGCTGCTCGCCGGTTGCCACGGCCTGGCAGGAAGGCACGATGAACTTCCGACCGCAACGCCCGAACACAATCGCCAAGTCGCTAGCCATCGGGAACCCGGCCGACGGCTACTACAGCCTCGTGCAGCTCAAGGAGACTGGCGGAGCTTGCGGAAGCGTGACGGACGAGGAGATCGTCGCGGGGATGAAGCTGCTCGCGGAAACCGAAGGGATCTTTGCCGAGACCGCGGGCGGTGTCACCATCGCTTCCCTGAAGCAGCTGACCGAACAGGGGCATATCCACCCAGACGAACTGACCGTGGCATTCATCACGGGTGCCGGGTTCAAGACCGTCGAGGCCGTCGCCGAGGCGTTGAATCCGCCGCTCGAAATCGACGCCACGATGGAGAGCTTCGACGCCGCGTACAATGCGCGGGTCGCTCAGGGGGTCGCCTGATGGCCGTGAAGCGCGTGCGGTTTACCTTTCCCGAGAACCTGATCCGCGAGCCGATCATTTATCGCCTCGGCCACGAGTTCCGCGTCATCACGAATGTACGGATGGCTGACGTCGACGAGAAGACCGGCTGGGTGGTGCTCGAGCTCGAGGGTGACCCGGACGAGATTGAGCGCAGCATCGCCTGGGCGCAGGAGCGCGGCGTCCGCGTCGACCCCGTCACCGGTGACGTTGTGGAAGGCTGAGCCCCATCGGCCATCGGCGGGGCGCTGCCAGCCCGGCATTCTGACATCTCTGCAGATACCCACAGGAAGGAATTTCTCGTGCCCATCACTGTCCGCATTCCGCAGCCGCTCCGCCCACTGACGGGCAACCAGTCGACCGTGACCGCCGATGGCTCCACGCTGGAGGCGCTGGTGGCGAACCTTGAATCCGCCTATCCCGGCATCCGCGAGCGAATGGTCGACGAGACCGGCCAAATTCGGCGGTTCGTGAATATTTATGTGAACGGCGACGACGTGCGGTTCCTCGACGGCCTGTCGACGGCGCTGAAGGACGGCGACGAGGTGAGCATCGTCCCGGCGGTGGCCGGCGGCTCGGCCTGAGCACAGGCCGCTCAGGCGTTGCGGACGGCTTCTTCCAGCCGCGCCGTAGCCTCCTGGTAGGAGATGCCGGGCTCGAAGCGAATTGGCTCGCCAATGCTCACCCGCACGCGCGCCCGTGGGTGGGGCAGCCACTTCCCTTCATAGAATCCGGGGCGGAGCACGTCGATCCGCATCGGGAGCACGGGTACGCCAGTCTCGACGGCGAGGAGTCCCGTTCCTGATTTGAAGGGCTGCATCGGGCCGATGACGGTCAGCTTGCCTTCCGGGAAGATGAGGACGTTCCAGCCCTCACCGAGCATCTTCGCGACGTATTCGAGGCTTTCCCGCACCCCCGAGCCCTCCTTGGCGAAGGGGAAAGCGTTTCCGAGAAGACTTGCGAAGAAGCCGCGCAGCCGGTTGCCGAAGATATCGCTGGCTGCGGCAGCGATGGCAACGCGGCGCCTGAAGCTGGGCGGCATGCTCCGCAGCAGCATGGCCTGGTCGAGGTGCATGTTGTGGTTCGAGATGATGAGGCAGGGCTGCTGGACGGCGGCAAACCGTTCTCGACCGCGCACCTCGACGCTGTAGCCGATGCGAAGCAGGGGAAACACGAACCACGAGAGGAGCGCCTGCCGGAGCCACTGGACGGTGCGCCACCGCGGCCAGGCGGGAAACTTGCGGATGCGGACCCTGCGTTCGCCTTTTGCTACCATGCGCCGAAGCTCACCGATGGTAGTCTGCGGGCCGACTTCGGCATCGTCCACGTACACGCCGAGGTCGTCCTCGATCGCCGACAGGAGCTCGACCCGGGCGAGTGAATCGAGGCCGAGGTCGGGGCCGAGGTTGACGGAGTCGGCCAGCGCCGCACCAGTGCGGGAAAGCGCCGCGATGATGCGGAGGAGGGGATCATCGGAGTCAACCACGGCTTGTGCGGGCGGCGGCTGGTGTTCGCGAAGGTAGGCCTCTACGAGCGGCCGCCGAACCTTGAGCGTGTGGGTCCGCGGAAAGTCAGGCTCGGGCCAGACGGTCCAGCCGAGGACTTGCTGGCGGGCATCGAGGGCCTCGTTGGCGCGCCGGACGGCCTCGGCAGCGGCGCCGGGCTGCGCCTCGACGACCACGGCGTGGAGCCGCACCTGTCCCTCGACCGTCAGCCCAAGAACCACGGCATCGGTGACCCCGGGCTGGCGCCGGAGGACGGTTTCGATGTCTTCGGGATAGACGTTCTGGCCGTCGGAAAGGACGATGAGGTCCTTCTTACGCCCCTTGAGGTAGAGGTAGCCGTCCTCGAGGTAGCCCAGGTCGCCGGTGCGGTACCAGTCGCCGTCGAAGGCCGCCGCGGTGGCCTCGGGCGATTGCCAGTAGCCCGGGAAGACGTTTTCCCCGCGGGTGAGTACTTCGCCATCCTCCGCGATGCGTACCTGCTGACCGGGAAGGGGACGGCCGACACTCCCGATGCGGCGGTCTTCGCGAGGATTGATCGAAACGATGGGGGCGCACTCGGTCGTGCCATAGCCTTCGACGACCGCGACGCCCATCGTCTCCCATTTGAGCTGCACCTCGGGGTCGATCGCGGCCCCGCCGGTCGCCACGAAGTCGAGGGCGCCGCCGAACCGGGAAAGCACAGGGCGGAAGAGAAGCCGCCTCACCCGCGCGGGGAGGGGCTGGGCGACGTGGCGGAGCGTGCGCAGGAGGCCCAGTCGATGACGGGCCTCCGCTTCACGTTCGATGCCCGCCATCAGCAGGCTCAGCACCTGCGGCACGCCGATAATGACGGTCGGCTTCCACTCCTGCATCGTTCGGCTTAGGGAGGCTGGCTGGCGGCTTGAGGGATAGCAGACCGCAGCGCCAGCGGCCAGCGGAGCGAAGCAGCCAGCGGTTTGCTCGAACATGTGGCTCAGAGGCAGAAGCGAGAGCATGCGCGTGCCGGGCCCGATGTCAATGGCGGCAAGGCCTGCCTCGACATTGGCCACGATGTTCCGGTGCGTGAGCATCACGCCCTTCGGGTCGCCGGTCGTGCCGCTGGTGAAGATAATCTCGGCAAGGTCCGCGCCGGCCAGGGGCGGGCCCTCGAATCGGCCATCCGCGGGGGGCCGAGCATCGTCGAGCACGAGGATGGGGAACTCGAAGCGCTCGAGCTGCGCTGCCTGAGCGCGCCCTGCAAGGGCGAGCTTCGGTTCGACGCGGGCAATCACCCGCTCTACGAATTCCGGTGAGCTGCGGACGTCGAGGGGGACGAGCACTCCGCCGGCGATGAACGTGCCGAACATTGCTGCGACCCACTCGGGCTGGTTGGGCGCCCAGGCGATGACCCGGTCGCCGGGCGAGAGTCCCATGCCCGTGAACATGCGGGCATACCCCTGCGCGCGCTGACCAAGGGCGGAATAGGTGTAACGGGTGGTTCGAACGCCCGCGCGCATGGTGAGCGCGAGGCGCTCGGGGTAGCGCTCGGCGGAGCGTGCCAGGAGTTCCGGCAGCGTGTTCATGCGGGGAGCGAGCGGACGAATTCGCGGACGCGCCGGTCGGCATCGCGCACGATGGGGCGGAAGTGACTGAAGCAGAGGGTGTCAAACTCGAGCTCGGCGAGCCGACGGATGGAGTCTGCCGCCTGTGCCATGTCCTGCGTGAAAAGGCGATGGGGGAGCATCAGCCGCCCAAAGCGATACTGCATTGCGTCGCCCACGATGAGTGCGCCGCGCTGTGGGAAGTAGAGCGCAATGGAGCCAGGGGTGTGACCGGGAGCATGCACGATGCGCATCCCACCGAGGACCGGAAACTCATCGCCGTCGCGCAGATAGACGTCGATGCGGGCGCGGCCGGGGTCCACCCACTGCAGATAGGGCTCGGAGATGCGGGCGAGCAGCGGGTGGGTGAACGGGTTGGGAAGCGGGTCGTCGCTTTCGATGTGGTGGGCTTCGGCGAGATGTATGCCCGTCCGGGCCGGGACCCAGCGCTGCAGCTCAGGAAGGCCGCCCACGTGGTCGAGGTGGCTGTGCGTGATGACGATGTCCGCAATGTCGTCCGGGGAGCGGCCGAGCTCCCGGACCGTCTCGAGGATTCGCTCACCGGAGCCGGGCGCACCGGTATCGATGACGGTGATGCGGTCTTCGGCGATGAGATACGAGCGGGATGCGCGTGTTCGGACCTGGTAGAGGCCCGGGAGAACTTCGACAAACGGTCGGAACGGCACAGGCCGAAGGTCTTGCCACCGCTCCTGCCAGGAGACGCGACGAACGCCGGCGGGGTGAGTCATGACGGGGAGAGGATACCAGCAAGGGGGCGGTGCGGTGGCCGGCCGGAGGGCAGATGGAAGCAGAGCAGTAGGAGAAGGGACAGAACCGAAAGCCGGCCACCGCACCCGGGTGGGACAATGTGAAGGCTATCACGAGCGGCTCGGTCTCGGAAGGTTGTGGGCGATTGAAGTTTTCGCGCGGACCAATTGAGCGCACGCTCACCAAACGCGAACGGCGTTCGCTTGCAGGCGGGTACCGGTTCGTCCACAATCGGGAAACGCAGCTCCCCGGAGCAACCGACAGCAGCTTTCGAAGAAGAAGGACATCCCATGGCGATCAATCTCGGAGACAACGAACGCGAGGCGGCGTGGCGCAAAGAAGTGCGCGAGTTCATTGAGAAGGAGGCCCCCGCCGCGCTGCGCTCGGGCGGCGAGGGCGGTGAGGGCAGCCTATTTGCCCGGATGGGCGCCATCAAGGAGTGGCGCGACAAGCTGGCTGCCAAGGGCTGGATTGCGCCGGCCTGGCCGAAGAAGTACGGCGGCGCGGACATGACCGTCGTCGAGCAGTTCATCATGAACGAGGAGTTCGCCGAGGCTGGCGTGCCGGCCAACGTCGGCGGATTCGGCGTGATGATGATTGGCCCAACGCTCATCGAGCACGGGACGGAGGAGCAGAAGGAAGAGCACCTCGGCAAGATCCTTCGCGGCGAAGTCATCTGGTGCCAGGGCTACAGCGAGCCCGGCGCGGGTTCAGACCTTGCGAGCCTTCAGACGCGGGCGGTTCGCGACGGCGACGACTATGTGATCAATGGCCAGAAGATCTGGACGACCGGAGCCCAGTTTGCCGACTGGATGTACATGCTCGTCCGGACGGACCCGGATGCACCGAAACACCGCGGCATCACCTATCTGCTGGTTGATATGAAGTCGCCGGGTATTACGGTCCGGCCGCTGACGACGCTGGCAGGGACGCAGACGTTCAATGAGGTGTTCTTCGAGGACGTGCGCGTCCCGGTGAAGAACCGGGTGGGTGAGGAGAACCGGGGGTGGTACGTTGGGACCACAACGCTCGACTTCGAGCGGTCGTCGATCGGCTCGGCGGTGGGTATCCGCAAGCAGCTCGAGGGCCTGATGCGGCAGGCGAAAGAAGGCAAAGAGGCGAAGTTCCGGAGTGACACCGTGCGGCGGGAGTTCGCCGACCGCTGGATCGAGGCCGAGGTGGCCAAGATGCTCAGTTACCGGGTTGTCTCGATGCAGGCTGCGGGCAAGATCCCGAACCACGAGGCGAGCATGTGCAAGCTGTTCACGAGCGAGCTGAGCCAGCGCATCGCCAATCTCTCGATGCACCTGTACGGCATGTACGGAAACATCCGGAACCGGGCGTCGATGGGGTACATGCAATCGGTTTCTGCGACCATCGCTGGCGGCACCACCGAGGTCCAGAAGAACATCATCGCGACGCGGGGGCTCGGGCTCCCGCGCGGCTAGGCAGTCCTCCACAGCAGCGCAAACCGAGCGCCCCGCGACGCAAGGTCGCGGGGCGCCCCCGTCTTCGGGCGGAATCGACAGGACGCCGCTCCGGGGGATAATGGCCCCCGTGGCGACGGCGTTTCGCTCGCTGACCCGGGTTCTGTTCGCGGCAGAGCTGCTGATGCTCGCGGTCTCGCTGTACCAGTCGGCGATCACGGCTGCCGGCTACGCCCGGCGCGGGCGCCCGCGCCTCCCGGCGCCGCCAACCTGGCGTCCGCGCTTTGCGCTGGTTGCGTGCGCGCGGGACGAAGAGGCTGTCATCAGCAGGGTCGTCAGCGACCTTCTCGCCCAGGAATACCCAGCGGAGCTGCGGGACGTGTTCGTCGTTGCCCACAACTGCACCGACGGCACGGCGGCAGCTGCGATGACGGCTGGAGCCCGGGTCATAGAAACGGCTTCGGACACCCCCGGCAAGGCGTGGGCCATCCGGGGTGCTCTGGCCTCCATCGGCGAGGGGTACGACTACGTTGGCATCTTCGACGCGGATGCACGGGTAGAGCCGGGGCTCCTGCGTGCGGTCGCCAGGCGCGGACCGGATGCGCGGTGTCTCCAGGCCGAGACGGTTCCCATCGAGGATGCGGAGTGGACCGCCGAGGGGTACGGATTCGGGCGCAAGGCGCGGAATCTGTTCTGGTGGCGCCCGCGGGAAGCGCTCGGTCTCGGGACGACCATCAGCGGGTGCGGGTGGTTCATCAAGCCGAGCGTGCTGCGGGAAGAGCTCCGCCGGGTCGAAACGCTGACGGAGGACCTCGAGCTCACCGTCCTGCTGGCACTGCGCGGGATTCGGGTGGTGTACGTTCCGGAGGCGCGCGTGGCGGTCGGCGAACCGCGCGACCTAGGCACGTCGATACGTCAGCGGCTCCGATGGGTTCGGGGGCACCTCCTCGTGCTGCGGCGGCTGTGGCCGGCGCTCGTGCGACGAGCCGCTGGGGGCGACCCGGCCGCGCTCGACCTCGCGGTCTACCTCGTAGCGCCGACACGGATGCTGACTCGCCTCGGCGCTAGCATCGCCGCGGTGCATTCGCTGACGGGCCTGCCGGGAGCTTTGCCCCGCGCGGTTTCGCTCCCGACGGCTGCTGCGGAGTGGGGCATCCCGGCCTGGATAGCGTGGCGGGAGCGGCTGCTCCCAGTCAGCCGCCGTGGATTTGAGCTGGCAATTCGTCACAGCCTGCTGAGCATGCTCTGGTTCCCTATCGGCGCGTGGGCGATGCTCACCGTACGGGTGCAGGCGTGGGCTCCAGCGCGGAGGACGTCGACGGAGGTGCCGCGTGGCGAACCCGCTGCGGGCCGCTGACAGCGGCACGACTGTCCCGGCGTGGGTGTTCGGGGGAGCTACCCTCCTGCTCGCGGCGACGCTGTTTTTCGGCATCGCCACCCGCGTGAGCCTGGCGAACGACATCGACGTCGTCGCCCGTGCCGGCATTTCACGGGTGCTGCGGGGCGGCATTCCCGACCTCGTCGACACGTTTCTTCTCATTTCGCTCATGTTCCTGGGCTACGGATTGGCCCTCTGGGCGCTCTGGCGGGGATTCCGGTATGCGTTCGCCGGGGCTGTGGCGGGCACCGTGATTTGCAGCCTCGCGATGCTCCCGGCCATGCCGCTCACGTCGCCCGATGCCGTACACCTCGCGGCGGATGTGCGAACGTTCTGGCTCCATGGCAAGTGGCCGGCCGAATTCAGCGGCACCCCTGACAAGGTGGACGACCCGGTCGCGAACGAAGTCCGGGTGTATCGTTCGAACCCGAGCGGGTATGGCCCGCTCGCATACGTCATCGGGGGCGCAACGCTACCGTTCGTCGGGGACAACTTCAGGGCCAACCTCCTCGGCCAGAAGGTCATCGCCGGGCTGTTCTTCGTTGGAACGGCTGCAGCGGCAGGGTTGATCGCGAGGCGATTCGGCGGGAATGCCGCCTTCACGGCGGGCTTCATCGGACTCAACCCGATGATGCTCTGGCAGTACCCGGGCGATGGCCACAACGACTCGCTGATGGCGTTCTTCGGCGTGCTCGCGCTTGGGGTCGCGACGGTTCCGGGATGGAAGGGACGCGCGGGCAGTGCAGCCGCCGGCCTGGCGTCCGCGCTCTGCAAATACGCGCTCGTGCTGGCGGCGCCGCTCCTCGCCGTGTACTGGTTCCCGCACCTCCGGCGTGCCATCGCCATTGGCGCAGCGGCGCTCGGATTCATCCTGCTGGCGGCGTACACGTTCGACTTCGCTCCCGTTCGGAACGGCACCCTCGGCCCGGCAACGGCGGTGGCTCCGACTACGCCGGCAGGTGTGCTTTCGGGCATGGCCGGCTTCGGCGGCCAGGGCAACGACCGGCTCGTCTTCTTGGGGTACATAGCCGCGCTCGGTATTCTCGCGGTGGTGCTCTGGAGACATCCCCTCGAAACGGGGCGCGACCTGGCACGGGCGACGGCCTGGGTGATGGGCCTGTTTCTGTTCGCTGCCTTCCCGGGCTTCCTGCCGTGGTACCTGGTCTGGTTCCTGCCCTTCGCGGCAATCGGCGGAGACCGGCGCCAGCTTTGGTGGGCGGGGAGCTGGACAGCAGCGGCGTTCTTGCCGGTGCTGGCACTCAACTGGCAAATCTCGATCAACCGGGCGTGGAACATCCCGGAACCGGTCCGCTGGTCCGTGGTGCTGGCATGGTCGCTCACGCTCATTGCGACGTGGCTCGGGCCGCAGCTCTTCCGCGGAGGAGGAACGGCGCGGGCGAGGCGGGCCGCGTCGAGACCGCAGGTGGCTCGGCGCGACGTGCCCGGCCGGGCCGCGCGGCGGCGTGCCTGAGCGTGGGGCAGGTCAGGCCTTCGCACGCGCGCGGGACGCGAGTTCGCGAGCGAGTGCGGGATAGCGCTGGAGGTCGGAGCGGCGAATGCGCCACACCTCGCACGGGGACACCGGAGCAAGCCAGAGGAACAACGCGAAGGCTGTGGCGCCAGAGGCAAGGTAACTTGCAGTCGTTGCCCAGGCTGCACCCACGAAGCCGTAGACCGGGATGAGCGCGAGACCGGCCAGGACGCTGAATGCAAGTGAGAGAAGCCCAAGGACCAGCACGATGCCCGGCCGACCGAGCTGGTTCGCAAAGTAGTTGTTCAGAAGGGACTGCGGCGCGTAGAGCAGCGTTCCGATGCAAAGGATGCGCAACGGCAGGGCAGCGGGCCGATAGTCGGGACCGAACAGCACCACGACCGCCCAGGGGGCAAGCAGCGCAAGGGCCGCCGCCCCAACAGTCACGATGAGCAGCGTATGGCGAACGCCCGTCGCGGTGATGCGGGCCGCCTCTTCGCGCGATTCGGCGCCGACGCGGGCAAACGACGCCATGGCGATCGAGGAAGAAAAGAGCCAGAGTGCCTCGGCACCAGCGATGGCCGAGGCGTAGATGCCGGCGCCTTCACGGCTATCGAGGCTGACCACCAGCAGCAGGTCGATCCGATAGTTGAGGAGGCCGACCACGCCGGCAAGTCCGCTTACGAGGGTGAACCGCAGCATCCCGCGGAGGAGACCTGGATTGGGCCGATGCCGGAGCAGCCACGTCCACCAGCCGGGACGCCACGCGAGCAGGGGAAGGAGACCGAGGTACTGGGCCGCCGCCCACGCAGCCAGCGCGGCAACGGCCGTTCGTTCTCCCCAGCCGATGAGCACGATGACGAGGAGCATGAAGCCGACTGCCACCGGCAGGTTCGCGATGAGGTTGAACCAGGTGACGCGCCCCTCGCCAAGAACGATGCCGTTCAGAGTGTTCCGGATGATGTTCGGGGGGAGCAGCATGCCCGCGACGAGTCCTAGCCGGCCGAGGTCGCCCGGCAGCGCGAGCCAGGCCGCGGCGCCGGAGACCAGTGCCAGCAAGGAGGCCCCAAGCGCGAGAACCAGGGCATTGCCTGCGACCTCCGCGGGCTCGCGGCGCCGGTTAGCGACGAAGTAGCCGGTCGCTGCGCCGAGGCTGGTGATTCCGCCAACGGCAGAGGTGAAGACGACGGCCGAGGCGTACGCCCCGCGCTCATCCACCGAGAGCTGGCGGGCAGTGAGCACACCGATGGCGGCCCAGAGAAACGTCGCGCCGAAGCGGAAGACGAGCGCAATGAGGCTCCCGGCAGCAATGCCCACGGCGGCATCGTAGCGCGGCACGCGGTTATGCCAACGTTGCGTAGACGGCGGCAAGTCTGTGACCGGCGGCTTCCACCGAAAACTCCATCGCGCGAGCGACGCCGGCTTCCCGGAGGCGTCGACCGAAGCCGGGGGCACCGAGGAGCCGCGTCATGGATTCACCGAACCTGACGGGAAAGCCGGGGCTGTCTAACGGCACGAGCAGGGCGGCATCTCCGGCCACTTCCGCGATGGCCCCGCCATCGGATGCCACGGCCGGCAGCCCCATAGCCATCGCCGCCAGGACCGGATAGCCCAAGACTCCCGCGAGCGAGGGCTGCGTGGAGCGGGCGAAGGCGGTCGTCCGCGAGGGGCCTATGCTCGGTGAACCGCCCTTCGCGAGCCATGAGCGAGGCGGCCGGGGCCCGACGCGGATGAGAATGGCTTCTTGGAGCCGCGGCGTCGGCATGGCCTCGAGGAGGGCGCCGAGACCCTTGTGAGGGCCCGTGTGGCCTATCGACGGACGCGCGGGCCGGCTCGCTGGACCACGCCAGCCCCGGCGAGGGCTTGCTTCGGCATCGACCCGCGAAGTCGGCCGGAGGACGGGGCGAGGGGATTCGGGACCACCACCACGCGGTCGGGTTGAACCGGCAGGTGCTGCGGGAGGTCTTGGCGGCTGAACTGCGACGGCGCAACCACGAGGTCGGCACTCGCGAGCGCCCAAGCGGCCGCCGGAGGGAGCTGCGCTTGACCGGTCCGAGCCGTCTACGGAAATAGCCGGGCCTCCACAGACCAAGGATGTCATGAATCGTCACAACGACTCGAGCATGGCGGCCAGAACGTGCGCCGCGGGGGCGAGCGCCTGGTCGGCGAGGTGGACGATTTCGAAACCGCCGCGGCTCGCTTCGCAGGCGGCGGCGCGGGATCATCGTGCGACGGCGCCACGGAACACAGAAGGCGGGTTCCACCGCGGGGCAAACAGCCGGGCCGTGATGACGTCGCCTGCAGCGAGCGAGGCTTCCAGACCGCCGGCGTAGCACGAGGTACTGCGCCGGCGCTGGCCCGGGAACGGTTCGGCGATGAGAACTCGGATGTGAGCCCGATCGTATGGCCCGGGGGACCGGCGAACGATGGCGTCCGCTCTGCTAGACTGGAAAGCGGGGCGGTCCCGTGTATGGAGTGCGGGCGTGGCGTAGTGGTAGCGTGCGACCCTTCCAAGGTTGAGGTGCGGGTTCGATTCCCGCCGCCCGCTCCAGATGAACATCCGGCATCACTTGCACGGCCGAATTCAGGAATCGGCCGCGTCAGCCAGTCGTGATTCTCGTTGTTCGTAAGGACCTGATAGCCACGCTGGCCCGCCTTGCACCGTATTCCGTCTCGTGGTCGCCGGGTGCGGTGCACAACACCGGGGCGGTTTATCGGACCTCGCAGATTCCAGAACCAATGCCAGCGCTTGTATTCGGTGTAGAAGCCGCGAGTGCATCGGCGCGATGACATCCCCGACACCGCGGGAGTCGGCGCGGCCGGAGGCGAGCAGATGCAACAGCAACTCAGCTCGCGGGAACGCGAGGTGGCCGCACTCGTCACCCGCGGGATGACCGACGCGGAAATCGCGCTCACGGTGGGGCTGAGCGCCTCGACGGTGAAGCACTACGTCGAGACCGCCATGCGCAAGACCAGCGTGACCAGCCGAGTCTCGCTCGCCACGCGGTGGCGCGACCGGGAGGGGGCCGGTTGCCCCCGGCCGACCGGCGGGGCCGACGAGCCGAATTGCGGGCCTCGTCGCGTGGGGGGGACGGTTCCTGAGGCATCCCACGGGGGAGAATCGCGATGCGGTTAGTCTCTCAAGTAGTTACTGCGGTCGCCACTCCCCCGCCGGAACCCGCGGGCAGCGCTGTGTGCGACGAGAACACACGCGGCAAGTTCGAGGGGGTCATCGCGGGCTGCGCATCTCCCCGGACATCGCCGGGTTCGGCGAGCACACAGTCCCTTGCAAAGAGCCCGTCGCACGGGGGGCTGCTGATTTGCCAGGTCGGCGGGGCGGCTGCCGCGGGCCATGGTGGCCGGTGCCGGTAGGGGTCAGTAGAGACCCGGCAGGAGTCGCCAGCGGACGCGGCTGGCGTACTCGTCGTAGTCGCTGGTGGCGCGGAGCACGCGTTCTTCGGCCTGGATGCGCAACACCTGAAAGACCAGCACGGTCGCGAAGACGAAGGCGTTCCACCACCAGAGGTTGGCGAGCAGGAACCCCGCCAGGGTGATGTTGTGCCCGAGGTAAATCGGGTGGCGGACGAACCGGTAGGGGCCGAATGTCTTGAGCCCGCGGTTGGCGGCCACCACGCCGAAGCTCCGTCCAAGGGTGGCGAAGCTGACGATGACCCAGGTGAGTCCGACGACCTGAAGCGCGACGCCGTAGCCTTCGAGGATTCCGCCGGAGGGGGCGGGTCTCGAAGCGAGCGCGAACCACCCGCCGATGGTCGCGATGACCCAGTCGTAGACGCGCGTCGAGGTGTAGATGGGGCGCCGGCGGGTGAGGAAGATGCCGACAAGGATGGCCTGTTCGATGGCGAAGAAGGCGCTGGCGGCGGAATGGCCTTCGAGCGCCGAGCGGCCGTGGGCGTAGAAGAAGAGCGCGCTGACTACGACAAGCGCGGCGTCCTGGGCGGTTGAGAGGCGCCGCTTCCACGCTGCAGGTGGATGCTCCGCGGGCGGTGTGCTGGGGTTCGTCATACGCTCTGCTCCCTGCCGAGCCGTATTGGCCCGGTCGTCATAGATAACGTCGGCAGCGGGGCACTGGAGGTGCAGGGAGGAGGAGCCAACCGGGCGCGGGAGACGAAGGGGTTGCACGTAGGTGACTGGCCTTTTGGGGGGCTGGAGCGCGGCCGAACTTGCGAATAGCTCCAGCGATGGTGGCGTCCCGCCGGAAGGCGACCAACGCGACGGCCAAGCCCGCAAGGGGTTCGCGGAAGTCAGCAGGAAGGCAGGGGCCCTGGGGCCCGCAGCAAGGGCGCCAGCATCGAGGGGGACATACCCGGGGCAGGGACCCCAACAAAGAGAGGTAGGAGTACCGACATGTCGAAGCTTCGCAACTGGGCCGTCAGCAAGGTCGCCGCGTGGCAGGCGCGCGACGAGGAAGGCCAGGGTCTCGCCGAATACGGCCTGATCCTCGCCCTCATCGCCATCGTCTGCATTGGCGCTCTTACGCTCCTCGGCAGCAACATCTCCGACGCACTGAACAACGTCGCCGGCAGCATCTAGTTCGCGTTGCCGGTGACGCCGGCACAGCGACCAGCAGCGAAGGGGTGGGGGACGGAAGTTCCCCGCCCCTTCTGCCATCAGACAGGAGACCGCAGCATGTTGGAAGCGGGTCAGCAATCCCTGGAGCAGGGAGAGGTGGAGCCGGGCACGACCCGGCGTTCGGCGTTGCGGCGGCTGCTGCGGCGCTTCCGGGAGACGGAGACCGGGCAGGCGCTCGTAGAGTTCACGATGATCCTGCCGCTCTTCGTGCTCCTGTTCATGAGCATGGTGGAGTTTGGGCGGGCCTTCCACACGTGGCTGTTGATCACGAATGCTGCCCGCGAAGGCGCCCGCATTGCGGCCGTCCAATCTGACCTTTCAACGGTGCAGACGCGGATTTACGACAGCTTCTGTGCCAACTACCCAAGCCAGTGCAATATCGACCCATCGAAGGTGACGATTACGACGAACAACATCCAGGGGTCGCGCGGGTCGATGGTGGAGATCGATGTTGCCTACGACTTCGACTGGGTGACTCCGATCGGGGACATCGTGAACCTCGTATCGGGCGGCAACCTCTCCGACCTCACGATCAGGTCGCACGCCTCGATGCGGCTGGAGTAGTCGGTCTACAGGCAGAACAAAGGAGGCGAGCGATGGTCCGTTCGCTGCTTCGCAGAGGTTTGAGGAATGAGCGCGGGCAAGCATTGCCGCTGTTCGCGCTCTTCCTGATGGTGTTCATCGGGTTCGTTGCGATGAGCATCGATGTGGGCCGGTACGTGTGGGCGCGGACGCAGATGCAGGCGGCGGTGGACGCGGCAGCACTCGCGGCCGCGCAAAGCATGCCCAGCGAGACCGATGCGGCCACGAAGGCGACCGAGTACTGGACGGACAACAGCGGCTTCATTCGGAGCCAGGGGACCAACGTCCAGTTCGCTGTCTCGTACCCGGAAGGGAACAAGGCGGTGCGGGTGGAGGCGCGGGCGGACATCCCGACGTGGTTCGCGCGGCTGTTTGGGGTGGACCACTGGACGGTATCGGCATCGGGCGATGCGGAGTCGCAGGTACTCGACATCGTGGTGGTGTTCGACATCTCGGGGTCGATGTGCTTCGACAGCTTCGCGCAGACGGAGACTTCGGGGGCGTACATGATGAGCCCGGGACGGCTGACGCCGGCGGGCGGATTCGCGTTCCCGAGGCTGCGTTCGGCGATCACCGCGACCCAGACGAGCATCCCACTCAACGACGTTCGCATCTTTACGAGCACCAACGCGTCGACAAACCGAAGCAACTTCGGGACGACGTTCAACAGCACGACGCCGTACTGGCAGCGATCCGCCTCGGGTCTGCGCGCCGGGATGATCATGATCGACGGCGAGTTGATGCGGATCACCGGGGTGAATGTTTCAACCAACACGCTGACGGTCGTCCGGGGCCAGCAGAACAACAGCACCGGCGTGTATACGACGGCAACGTCGCATGCGGCGAATGCGGAGGTGTGGGCGAACCGCACCGGCTATTCGAGCAGGAACGACTATTGCCAGCTGGCGAGCTACTACACACCCACCACGACCCAGAACGGCCCGGCGCAGCCATTCGACGCTGCGATCGATGCGGCGAAGTACTTTACGACGCTGTTCGACCCGGACTACGACAAAATTGGCTCCGTACGGTACTCGACGACGGCTGCCATCAGCCAGAACCTCACTTCGAGCTTTTCGACCGTACGTGACAGCTTCGACGCCGTCCTGTGGCCGGCCGGCGCGACGAACATCCCCCACGGCCTGGCCGTTGGCAGACAGGTGCTCGACGGCCCGGGGAAGCGTGCGAACGCGGTTCGCGTGCTGGTGCTCGTAACGGACGGCATCGCCAACACGTATTGCGGGAGCTCGGCATACAACCCGGCGAACTACAACAGCACGTCGTGCAGCACGGGGAGCAGCGTGAGTACGGCAGAGACTCATGCCCGCAAGGAGGCTGAGCGGGCCAGGGACGCTGACATCATGATCTTCACGATCGGGCTCGGCAACGACCTCAACATCTCGTTCCTGCAAGACCTGGCGGATATCGGCGGCGGCAAGTTCTATCACGCACCGACGACGGCACAGCTCGACGAGGCATTCCAGGCAATCGCGGAGCAGACACACATCGCGCTGGTTCGGTAGTCCGGAACATGGCCTCAGCGAACGGCATCCCCGTCCGAGCCCCGGCGGGGATGTCGTTTCTCTGGCGGATTCGCGGGGCGGTCTGTAGGGGAACCGTAAGACCGCCGATATAGCAAGGGGAGGAGTTCTCACGTGAACAGATCGATTGCGGCAGCTACCAGTGGTTCGAATCGGAACAAGGGCGTGCTCTTGCTCGCCTGTGCGTTCGGTCTCCTGAGCGCTTTGCTCGTCTTCGCGTTCCTGAACAGCCGCGGCGGCAACGACAAGCTCGAGAGCGAAATCTTCGCTGGCGAGGGGGCCGAAACGGTCGTCGTCCTGACGCGCGACGTGGCGGTAGGCGAAAAGATTACCTCCGACATGCTCACGACGCGGACGATCCCGGCGACGGCGCTCCTGCCCGGGCGGGTGAAGGACAGCGAGCTCTCGTCACTCGTGGGCAAGGTTGCGACGGCGCCGATGTTCGCCGGCGAGCAAGTCATCGATGCCAAGGTGACCACGTATGTGGGCCAGGACACGCTCGCCTACAAGGTGCCGCAGGGCATGCGGGCGATTTCGCTGCAGGTTCCGCACGAGGCGTGGATTGCGGCGGGCCTGCCCCAGCCGGGCGACCGTGTCGACATCCTCGGCATCACGACGCTGAGCAAGGTTGACCCGCTGACCGGTGAGGAGAAGCCCAACGTGGTCGCGGGGTACATCGCCCAAGACGTCGAGGTGCTGGCAGTGGCGCAGACCGTCGTGAAGACGGTGCCGAAGGTGGATGGCGGGAGCAGCCCTGATGGAACAGCCGACGGCGCTGGCGATATGGTCTCCGCGACGAGCGCGGGAGCGGTGAAGCAAGAGAACGCGACCTACGAGAAGGCGGTCTCGATCACGCTGGCGTTGCCGCCGGACCTCGCGGCGAAGGTGGCGCTCATCGATGCGATGCGCGACGACGTGGGGCAGTACCGCATCCTGCCGCGCCAGAAGGGTGACACGGACCCGATCACCGGCAAGCAGGTTTGGACGTACGACGACCTGTTCCCGGTGCGGTAGCAGGAGAGAACTTCAGCCGGGGGGCCGGCGCTGCCGGCCCCCCGGTCAGACCGATGACGCAGGCCCCTGGTGGTCGCCGGGGTGCAGACGGTGGAGGAAACGACAACCATGGCACGAGTACCGCAGCTTCTCGTGGTGGACCCGGACAGGGAGAGCTCGGCCGAGCTGGCCAAGACGCTCCAGATGCTGGGGTTCGGGATTCTCGGGACCGCCGGCTACGGGGTGGAGGCATTCACCCTGTGCTTTCAGATGCGGCCCGACCTGGTGCTGATGCGGATCGAGGAGCCGCTCGTGCGCCCGGTCCAGACCCTCTCCCGCATCAATGATGGCCTGCCGGACCTGCCGATCATCGTGTTCTCGACCGAGGCGAACATCCGCCTCATGCGCCAGTCGATGGTTGGGGGCGCGTCGGACTACCTAGTCGAACCGCTGGACCCGGAGGAGCTCGAGACCTCGATCATGAAGGTGCTCGAGAAGAAGGAACGGGAGGCGATGCGGCGGCGCGGCGAACTCGCCGACCCGGTGGCACAGGGCACCATCATCACGGTGTTCGGCGCGAAGGGCGGCATCGGGAAAACGACGATCGCGTCGAACCTGGCCGTGGCACTCGCGACGGAGGCGCACCAGACGGTAGCGCTCGTTGATATGGACACGCGCTTCGGCGACGTGGCGATCACGATGGACATCCCGGTCGAGCGGTCGATCGCGGACCTGGCTCGGAACCTCGACAACGTCGACCGCAACACGCTGCGGGAATACCTCGTGGAGCACGAGTCTGGGGTGCGCATCCTCCCGGCACCGACGCGTCCGAGCGACTGGCGGAACCTGAGCTCGGCGCATATCCGGGACGTGGTCGACGTTCTTTCGCAGACGCACGACTTCGTGATCCTGGATACGCCGGGAACGTTCAATGAAATCGTCGCGGCGGCGATCGAGGTGGGCACGATGATTCTGCTCATCACGACGCTTGACATGGCGAGCATCAAGGACACCGTCCTGGCACTCGAGATGCTGCACGAGCGGTTTGGCAACGACGACGAGCGCATCAAGGTGGTGCTGAACCGGGCCGGTGTCGACACCGGAGTACGGGAGAAAGATGTCGAGCGGACGCTGGACACGGACCTGTGGTGGAAGATTCCGCAGGACACCGAGGTCGTGAAGGCGGCCCAGCTGGGCCGGCCCATCGTTTTGAGCCGGCCGAACAGCCGGGTAGCGACGGAGATCAGGGAGATTGCCCGGGCCCTCGCGGGCATCCGGGCCCGTTCGAAGGCGCGGAAGAGCGGGGGGCTGGGCGGGCTCCTCGGCGGTCTGTTCCGAAAGAGCGCCTGAGATGCGTGTGATTGGAGGTTGGCGCCATGCCGGATGACTTTCGCGATCGACGAGCAGCGGGAGACGGGGAGCGCCCGGCATTTGGCTGGGGTGCACGGCGCCGGCTCCTGCCGGGCGACCAGGGTGTTCCGCCGCGGGCGGAAGGGCCGGCGCCGGAGCCAGGTGCACCAAATCCGCCGGTGGGCAATCCTGATGCGCTGAAACTGCGGCCTTCGGGGCAGCTCGGGCGGCCTAGCACGGGAAAGCCCTGGGGGCACATCGAGCCGGCCTCTCCACCGCCGCCGGGGATTCCCGGGCAGGGCCGCCCGAGCGGGCTGGCCCGGAACGGTGGAGCACAGCCGGCGCAGCACCAAGCCGCTGAGCCTGCCCCCGGGGCGCCGCTCCGGCCCGTGCGGCCGGTGCAGGTGGATGCACCGGGCGGGCGCGCCGCGGGCGCCAACGCCGTTGCCGAGGCGACGAAGATTCGCCTGCATGAACTGCTTATCGAGGAGCTGGAGCACGGCGCGCTCGAGGGCCTCGCGCCGGAGCAACAGCGGGAGGCGGTCATCAAAGCCGCGCGCGAACTGCTCGTCCAGGAGGGGCTGCAGCTCGGGGGGATGCCGCGTGACGAGCTGCTCGAGGCTGTCGCCGACGAGGCGCTGGGGCTGGGACCGCTGGAGCCGCTGCTTCGCGACCCGTCCATCTCTGAAGTGATGGTCAACGACATCGACAAGGTGTATTTCGAACGCGAAGGGCGGATTTTCCGGAGCCCTGTGCGTTTCCGCGACAAGGCGCATGTCATGCGCATCATCGAGCGCATCGTAGCCCCGCTCGGGCGGCGCATCGACGAATCGAGCCCGATGGTGGATGCCCGCCTGCCGGACGGCTCCCGCGTAAATATCACGATCCCGCCTGCTTCGCCGAAGGCGCCGACGATCACCATTCGAAAGTTCCGCGCTGACAAGATGCGCATGGCCGACCTCATCGCCGTTGGCGCGTTGAGCGAGCAGACGGCCGAGTTCCTCGCGATGTGCGTCCGGGCGCACCTCAACATCATCATTTCCGGCGGTACCGGCACCGGTAAGACGACCATCCTCAATGCGCTTTCGGCATTCATTCCGAACACGGAGCGCATCATCACCATCGAGGACCCTGCCGAACTTCGTCTCCAACAGGACCACGTGATTACGCTCGAGGCGCGGCCTGCGAGTATCGAGGGGAAGAACCAGATCAAGCAGCGCGACCTGGTGCGGAACTGCCTCCGCATGCGCCCGGACCGCATCATCGTTGGCGAGGTCCGCGGCGAGGAAGCGTTCGACATGCTCCAGGCGATGAACACGGGTCATGACGGCTCGATTTCGACGATTCACGCAAATAACCCGCGCGAAGCGCTATCCCGTCTCGAAAACATGGTGCTGATGGCAGGGATGGACCTGCCGTCTCGGGCCATCCGCGAACAGATTGCTTCAGCGATTCACATCTTCGTTCAGTTGAGCCGGCTGCAGGACGGCTCGCGCAAGGTGACGCACGTGACGGAAGTGAGCGGCATGGAGGGAGACACCATCACGCTGCAGGACATCTTCCTGTTCAAGCTGGACCGGGTCGACGAGGACGGAAAGGTGCACGGCTCAATGCGCCCGACCGGGATTCGGCCGGGGTTCGCGCACAAGTTCGCCATCGCAGGTATCGAGCTGCCGAACAATCTGTTTGGCACCGGGGAAGGCTGGTAACGACGATGCTGGTCCTCGCGGCAATCTCGACAGGTGTGTGTGCGACGCTCCTGATGCTCTGGGTGTTTGGTTTCGGGGGCGGCGTCGAGGCATCGGCTCGGCTGAGGAAGCTGCGCGAGGTGGAGGCGCAGCTCCCGCAGGACACGCGGGCGCGGCTGCGGCGTCGGGCGTCGGTAAATTTCGCCGGCATCACGCTGATTTCCGGCAACATCGCTGCCAATTGGACGCGCGACCTGGAGCGTGCGGGCCTGACCCTGAATGCGAAGGAGTACTTCACGCTGCGCCTGGTGGTAGCGGTCATGTTCGCACTCGTGGGCGTGGCACTGCTGCCGCTTCCCATCCTGGGTGTGATGCTCGCGCCGCTGGGCTGGCTGCTCGTGGGTTTCTGGCTCAAGCGGCGTATCTCGAGCCGGCTTCACAAGATGGAAGGCCAGCTGGTGGAGCTGCTGCAGATGCTTTCCAGCGGGCTCCGGGCGGGGTTCGGCTTGCTGCAGGCGATGGAAGCGGCGGCCGAGCAGATTCCCGCGCCGCTTTCGGTGGAGATTCGCCGGACGCTGCGGGACACGGCGATGGGTGCCAGCGTGGAGCAGGCTCTCGCGGCGCTCAATGAGCGAGTGGGGAGCCCCGATTTTGACATTGTCATTACGGCGATCCTGATTCAGCGGAGCGTGGGCGGGAACCTCGCGGAGATTCTCGACAACGTGGCGCACACCATGCGCGAACGGGAGCGCATCAAGGGCGAAATTCGCACGCTGACGTCGCAGCAGCGAATGACCGGCTACGTCATCGGCGGCATCCCGATTGGTCTGCTCGTCATCTTCTACATGATCAGCCCGGAATTTACGGGGCTGCTGTTCACGGACCCGCTGGGGCGGCTGATGCTGATGGGCGCCTTCATCAGCGAGGTCATCGGCTACCTCATCATCCAGAAGATCGTCAACATCGAGGTGTAGCGCGATGGAACTCCTCATTGCCTTCAGCACGTTCCTGTTCGTGATGCTGATGACGTACGGCCTCCTCTACCGGTCGGCGGGGAACTCGGCGATGGATGTGCGTCTCGGCGGCCTGCGCTACACGCGGCCGTCGCGGGAATCGCTCCCCGACCCGGAAGCGGCGTTCTCGCAGCGCGTCATCAAGCCGCTCATCCAGAGCATCAACCGACAGATCAATGCCATCCTGCCGTCATCCATCGAAGAGCGCGTGGAGATGGCGCTCGTGCAGGCCGGCCTTCGGATGAAGCCGGGGCAGTTCATCGCGCTGGTGGCGGTGCTCGCTGGCCTGTTCCCGCTCCTGGGGCTTGTCTACTCGATGTCGGCCGGTCTCGATGCGCAGCGAACGCTGCTCGTGTTCGCCGTGCTAACGGGGATCGGGCTGTATGCGCCGCGGATCTTCCTCCTCGGGCGCATTCGCCGGCGCCAGAAGGAGATTTGGAAGTCGCTCCCGGACGCCTTCGACCTGATCACGGCCTCGGTGGAAGCCGGCCTCGGGATTGACGCTGCGTTTACGCGGGTCATCGAGAAGGTGAAGGGGCCGTTTGCTGAGGAGCTGACTCGAACGATGCGCGAGGTGCAGATGGGGCGCGCACGGCGGGATGCGTTCCTCGACATGGCCGACCGCACCGGCGTTGATGAGCTGCGCCAGCTCATCAACGCGATTGTGCAGGCGGAAGCGATGGGCATTTCGATCGGCAGCGTCATCCGGGTGCAGACGGGTGTCATCCGGACGAAGCGGCGTCAGCGCGCGGAGGAGGCTGCGTTCAAGGCGCCCATCAAGATGGTGTTCCCGCTCGTGTTCTTCATCTTCCCGGCCATCATGATCGTGATCGGTGGGCCGGCAATCATCCAGCTGAAGAACCTGTAATTCAGCCGAACCGCTCGAACCAGAGGAGCACGATGACGGCCCCTGCCGCGAGGTAGGGGCCGTAGCTGTAGGTTGAGCCGCGCCCGCGAAGGACGATGAGCACAGCTGCGACGACGCCGGCCAGGAGGATGCCGAAGACGAGCGCTGACATGACCGCGGGCCACCCGGTGAGCAGCCCGATGAGCAGGATGAGCTTGGCATCGCCCATGCCGAACGCGGTTTCACGCGAGCGCGCGGCAGCGCCGGCCAGCGCGCCGAGCGTGAGGAGGGCGAAGGCGGCGACGAGGGCCACCGCTGCGCCGAGGGCGATGTCGAGAGCCGAACGGTCGGGCCAAAGAGGTGCGGCGACCATGGCGGCTATGATGCCGGGATAGACGAGCTTGTTGGGGATTCGGCGGCGGTCGAAGTCGGTGGAGCTGACGGCGATAAGGAGCAGGCTAAAGGCGGCGGTCAGCCACGAGGCAACGGCATCGGGCTGCCCGGGACGAAAGGCGAGGGCGGCGACGAGCGCACCCGCGGGCACCGTGAAGGCGCGGAGGGCCAGCAGGCGCGCTCCCCGGGCCGGGTCTTCCCGGAATATCGGCTCCCGGTAGCAGCGGTGCTGGACTGCGGGGAACCAAAACCCGAGCAGCGCACCGGCCGCGCCGGCAACAGCTTCGGCGACCCATTCCACGGGCGGACTATGGGCGGGGTTGCCATTAGCGGCAACACTGCACCGGCAGTCACAGGGGCGAGGACTCGAGTTCCTTACGGAGTTCTTCGAGAATCCCGGGCGGGATGGGCGCAAAGGGGCCGCCGAGCCGCTCATTCCAGCGCTGCGCGAACGAGGTGACGAACGCGTCTGGCACGGGCGGAGACCGCCGGGGAACGAGGGGGGAAACTCCGCGCCCGAGTGCCTCGAACTCTGCTTCGCCAAGGAGTACAGCGAGCGCCTGGAGAAGGTGTTCGACGGTGATTTCGGACTCCAAGCGAAACGCCGCGAGGGAAGAGGCGGTGGACAGGAGGTCGGCGAGGCGGAGCTGGGAATCTCCCTGCACGTGGTCAGCAGTCGGGGTCTTCGACCTGGAGGTCACGTTTGCGGCGAAGGCTGCCTGATTCCACGAAACGTTCTACGGCACGGGCGAACTCGATCAGCTCAGTGGGGGACATGAACTCCATGAGGCCGGCGGCGTAGTCGCGCAGCTCCTCGCGGAGCGAATCGACGACGGCACGCCCGCGGGGTTCGAGCCAGATGCAAATGCTCCGGCGGTCGTTGGGTGAAACCTCCCGCCGGATAAACCCGCCACGTTCGAGCCGCTCGAGGAGGGCCGAAACGGAAGGCCGGGTCACGTAGAGGCGTTCAGCGAGCTCGGCGTTGCTCAGCCCTTCCTGTTCGGCGAGGTGACCGAGCAGGCGGAGCTGGGTGACGGTGAGGTTTTCGCGGTCCCAAAGGGTGAGGCGGACGGGGTCGAGCAGGGCGCTGGCGCGGAAGAGCGCAGTGATGGCGCGCTCCTGTTCGGGGGTGCGTTGCTGGCGCTTCACGTGGCTCCTCCGGCGTTCGAATTCCGCCCGTGTCCCCGGGGTGGATTCTGAGTTGATGGGGAGAGAAGCGCAAATTCCGAAGTGCGATGGCTGCACCGCCAGGAAGTTCGCACTGCCCTAAGCGTTCTGCTAGACTCCGCCCACACAGGAGGTTTCGAATGAAGTTCGGGATTTTCTATGAGCACCAGCTTCCCCGCCCGTGGGACGATGGTGCGGAGCTGAAGCTCTTCCAGGATGCGCTGGACCAAGTTGAGCTTGCCGATCGCCTGGGCATCGACTTTGCGTGGGAGGTGGAGCATCACTTCCTCGAAGAGTACTCGCACTCGTCGTGTCCTGAGGTGTTCCTGGCTGCGGCGAGCCAGCGGACGAAGCGCATCCGGCTGGGGCACGGCATCAAGCTGATGCCACCGAACTACAACCCGCCTGCCCGCATCGCCGAGGAGATTGCGACGCTGGACCTGGTCTCGAACGGCCGAGTCGAGTTCGGGACAGGCGAGTCGGCATCGCGGGCCGAGCTGGAGGGCTTCAACATCAACCCGGCGGAGCGGCGGGCGATGTGGCTCGAAACGACCGAGCAGGTCTGCAACATGATGGCGATGGACCCGTACCCCGGGTTCCAGGGCAAGTACTTTTCCATGCCGGTTCGCAACGTGGTGCCGAAGCCGGTGCAGAAGCCGCACCCGCCGCTGTGGGTGGCGTGCTCGAACCGGGACACCATCCACCTCGCAGCTCAGCTGGGCATCGGCGCGCTGACGTTTGCGTTCGTCGACCCCGCCGAAGCGAAGAAGTGGGTGGACGACTACTACGAGACGTTCAAGCGGGAGTGCGTGCCGATCGGGCACACGGTGAACCCGAACATCGCGATGGTGACGAGCTTCTCGATTCACCACGACCGGGAGGAAGCGTTTCGGCGGGGGTTCGACGGCTTCAAGTTCTTCCAATTTGGGCTCGGCCATCATTATGTCTTCGGGCACCACAAGCCGGGTCGGACGAATATCTGGGAGAACTACGAGCGGGTAAAGGCGGCCATGGGTGCCGAGCAGCTCGATTTCCTCGGCGGCGGTACGGACGGCATCGGGACACCTGAGGACCTGCGGCAGCACCTGCGGAAGTTCGCCGACGCTGGCGTCGACCAGACGGTATTCATCCAGCAGGGAGGCAAAAACAAGCACGAGCATATCTGCGAGGCGCTGGAGCTGTTCGCTGCGGAGGTGATGCCGGAATTCAAGGAGGAAGAGGAGCGCCGCCAGCGGCAGAAGATGGACGAACTGGCTCCGTATATCGAGAAGGCCCTGCAGCGGAAGCAGCGCATGCGCGAGCTGACCGACGATGAAATCCCGACGTACGCGGCCTACGGGGCGATGATCGCTGAAGTCGATACGTCGAATCTTGAAGGTGCCGCGCGCATCCGTGCAGAGCGCTGGCGGAAGATGCGGGAGGTGCTCTCGCAGGTCTAGCGTTCCGTCAATTCGCCAGGACGCAAACGGCCCTCCCCCGTCCGGGGAGGGCCGTTCTGCTTTCGCGAAGGCGCATCGTCAGTTCGCGATGTCGGGTGTGCGGCGCGGCGGCGGGGAGCCAAGCCCGCCCATGGGGACGAGGCGCGACATGTCGATATCGATCAGGGCGGGTCCGCCGGCGACGATGGCTCGTTCGAGCGCGGCGCGGAAACCGGTGGCGGAGTCCACCCGCTCAGCGGGAACCCCCATCGCTTCGGCGAGCCGGACGAAATCGGGCGTTGCGAGGTCGACGCCGAACTGGCGACCTTCGAAGGTCCGGGCTTCGATGGTGCGGAGCACACCGTAACCGCCGTCGTTGAACAGGCAGACGACGACGGGCACTCGGTATTGGGCCGCTGTTGCGAGCTCTCCGAGGTTGAGCATGAAGCCGCCATCGCCCTGGATGATCACGGCCGGCCTCCCTGTCCCGATGGACGCGCCGATGGCCAGCGGGAGGGCAGGGCCGATGGCGGCCGAGGTGGGATAGATGGAGGTACGCGGTGTGAGCACGGGCAGGAGGCGGTTGCCCCACAGATAGGCGGGGACCGTGGCGTCGCGCACGAGGAGCGTGTCACGCGGGGCAAGTTCGCGGATAGCGTCCATGATGGCTGCGTAGTCCGGGCCGATTTCGCGCCGGATTTGCTCGCGAGCCGCATCGCGAAGGGTGGCGGCCCGGGAGGCGTAGTCGGGGTCGCTGCGGTGCCCCTCCAGGTCGGACAGGAGCGAGGCAAGCGCAAGGCGGGCATCGCCAACGACGGCCGCATCGGGTTGATACACACGACCGACGACAGCGGGGTCGGCATCGACGTGAACAAGCTGCCCGCCGAAGCGGAGCGTCCAGTTGCGGGTAGGACCGGCCTGGAAACGGGTACCTACGGCGAGCACGGCGTCCGCCGTTTCGAAAAGCTCCTGCAAAGCGGGGTGGGCCGAGAGGGGACCGAGCGCGAGCGGGTGGTCTTCCGGGATGGCGCCGCGGCCATTTGGGGACGTGACCACGGGCGCGCCAAGTGCTTCCGCGAGCTGCTGGAGCACGGACTCGGCCCCGGCCGCAAGGACCCCGCCGCCGGCCCAGACCAGGATGCGGCGGGCAGAGCGCAGGACCTCTGCTGCACGGGCGAGCGCTGCACGGTCGGGCGCGATGCGCGGCCACGCCTCGACGTGCGGCACGTCGACCGGTGCGCGGGCGTATTGAAGGTCGATGGGGATTTCCACTGCGCCCGGCGCCGGTCTCCCGGTGCAGATGTCGCGGGCGACCGCGACAATCGTTTCGGCGATGTCCTCGGTGCGGCGAACCGATTCCGCGCGGCGGGTCACGGTTCGGAGCATCGGGAGCTGCGCCTCGGCCTCGTGGAGAAAGCCCCGGCCCTTGCCGTAGGAGAGCGATTCAACCTGCCCTGTGATGAGGAGCACTCGGCTCGAGGCGAACTGCGCCTCGTAGAGGCCGGTCATGGCGTTGGTGGTGCCGGGGCCGGTGCTGGCGACCGCGACTCCGAGGCGGCCGGTCGCGCGGGCGTAGCCGTCGGCAGCGTGGAGGGCGCCCTGCTCGTGCCGGACGGCGATGGGCGTGATACCGCCGAGGCGGTGGATGGCGTCGTAGATGGGGATATTGTGCACGCTGACGATGCCGAAGACGTGTTCGACGCCGAGCGCACGGAGGGCGCGGTAGACGGCTTCGCCGCCGGTCATTTCCAGCACGGGGGCCTCCGGGGCAGTGTGGGCGGGACGCTACCGGCGCCCCGGCCGGGGTGTCAATGCCGCGTCTGCGGGTGTTACCACCGGAACGGGCCGGCACGCCAATCGGCCTCGTGATAGGGCGAGACGTGGGTGCCGGGGCGGATGATTTGGTCGATGGCCTCGCGGTCTTCGTCGGTTATGGCAACTTCAAGCGAAGCGAGGTTGTCTTCCAGCTGCTCGATGGTGCGAGGCCCGATGATGGGGCTGGTGACGCCGGGCTGGTGCATGCACCAGGCAAGCGAGAGACGAGAGAGGGTGGTTCCCTTGTCCCGGGCGAGCTGTTCGAGCGGCTCAATGACGTCCCAGATGGCATCGTTCATGCGGCGGCGGTACATGGGGTTGGCATCGAGGTTAGCGTAACGACTGTCGGGCGGGGGTGGTGCGTTTCGGGAGTACTTGCCGGTCAGGAGCCCGCCAGCGAGCGGGCTCCACGGGATGATGCCGAAGCCGTAGGCCTGCGCCATGGGCAGCAGCTCGCGCTCAATTCGCCGGTCAAGGAGGTTATAGGGGGGCTGCTCGCAGACAAACCGCTCGAGCCCGTACTCCTTCGAGACCCAAAGGCTTTCGACGAGCTGCCAGGCGGCGAAGGTGCTCGTCCCGATGTAGCGGACCTTCCCGGAGCGGACGAGGTCGTCGAGCGCGCGGAGCGTTTCGTCGATAGGAACGTCGGGCTGTGGACGGTGGACCTGGTAGAGGTCGATCCAGTCGGTCTTGAGGCGGCGGAGGCTGGCTTCGCACTGCTCGATGATATGGCGGCGGGTGTTGCCCATCGCGTTGGGGCCTTCGCCGACCCGGCCATGCACTTTGGTTGCCAGCACGATGTCGTTTCTGCGGCCGTTGCGCTTGAGAGCATCGCCAACAGCTTCTTCGCTGCGCCCCTGGGCGTAGACATTGGCAGTGTCGATGAAATTGATGCCGGCATCGATGGCCCGGTCGATGATGTCGGCGGCATCGCCTGGCGCGGTCTTGCCTCCGAACATCATCGCGCCAAGGCAGAGCGGGCTGACGCGGATGCCGGTTCGGCCGAGGGGTCGGTACTCCATCGCAGAACCTCGCAGTGCGGTTGGTGCGGAGAGCGTACGACACCTGGCTGAGGGCTGCAGGGTCAGCCGGGCAAGGGTGCAAGTCCGAACTCGGCTGCTAGGAGCTCGTAGCTACGCTTCCGGGCGGCGAACTCGAAGGTGATCGTGACAATCACGAGCTCGTCAGTGCCGTAGGCTGACGCGAGCTCGCGGAGCTTCGCTCCAACCGTGCCGGGGCTGCCGTAGATAGACGTCTCGCGGAGGTACGCGAGGTAGTCGAGCTCGGCTTCCGTGTAGTCGAACGCCATGGCGTCGCGGGGCGAGGGTACGCCGGGCGGTTCACCCGGGCGGGCGCGGCTGATGACTCTACTGGCCCAGCGGCTCCACGCGAGCACCTCGGCCTCCTCGTCGGTCTCCGCGCAGGTAGCGGCGACTGCGAGGGCCGACCGGGGCTGGGGCAGCCACGGCGAAGGTTGAAACGCTTCGGTGTACCGCCTGAGCACATCGTGAGGGCCCTCGGCGGAGATGAACTGCGCGAAGCAGAAGGCCCACCCCCGCTCAGCGGCAAGCTGCGCGCTCACTGTCGTGGAGCCGAGCAGCCACAATTCGGGCGCCCGGGGGCCGGCGGGCTGGGCGACGATGCCGCGGTAGGGGTGGCCGGGCGGGAACGTGCCCGTGAGAAATCCTTCGAGCTCGGCGAGCTGTTCCGGGTAGCGGTCGACGTCGGGCAGGCCGCGACCGCGTCCGAGGGCGGCTGCTGTGCGCGTATCACTCCCGGGGGCGCGTCCAATGCCGAGGTCGATTCTCCCGGGGAAGAGCGTCTCGAGCATCCGGAACTGCTCGGCGACCTTGAGGGGGCTGTAGTGGGTGAGCATGACGCCGCCCGAGCCGACACGAATCTGCCTGGTGAGGGACGCGACCCGGGGGATGAGCACCTCGGGCGAGGCGGAAGCCAGCGAGCCGGCCGCGTGATGCTCGGCGAGCCAGTACCGGTGGTATCCGAGGGTGTCGCACAGCTGCGCCAGTTCCAGTGTCTCGGCGATGGCCTCGGCCGGGGTTCCGCCGCGTCGGATGGGCGATTGGTCGAGCACCGAGAGGACGAGGTCAGGCAAGGCGGGCTCTCCCGGTTCGGCCGGCGAGCTCCGCGAGCCAGGCGAGGCGGTCCGGCTGAACCTGCTCCCAGGCGAAGCGCCATCTCCAGTTGCCTTCGGCGCGGCCAGGGAAGTTCATCCGATGCTCGCTGCCCAGGCGGAGGACGTCCTGCATGGGGATGATGGCCGTTTCGGCAACGCTTTCGTACGCGGTGCGGACCATGTCGTCGACGATGTTTGCACCATCGATGCCGAGTTCACGTCGGACATTATCGCGCTCCCACTCCGAGAGGGTGCTCCACCAGCCGAGGGTCGTGTCGTTGTCATGGGTGCCGGTATATACGACCTGATTCTCTCGCTGGTTACGCGGGAGGTAGGGATTGTTGGGGTCGCCGCCGAACGCGAACTGGAGCACGGCCATGCCGGGGTAGCCGAGCTCGTCGCGGAGAGCGCGGACGTCGTCGGTGATGATTCCGAGGTCCTCGACGATGATGGGCAGCCTGCCGAGCTCGCGTTCGAGGACGTCGAACAGTTCGCGGCCGGGGCCAGGAACCCAGCGCCCATTGACGGCGGTCGGTTCGGCGGCGGGGATGTGCCAGGCAGCGACGAAGCCGCGAAAGTGGTCGACGCGGATGGCGTCGAAGAGCTCGAGCATTCGGCGAAAGCGGGCGACCCACCATGCGTAGCCTTCGGCGCGCATGGCGTCCCAGTCGTACAGCGGATTGCCCCACCGCTGGCCGGTGTCGCTGAAAGCATCGGGGGGCACGCCTGCAACGACTGCGGGATTGCCAGCCTCGTCGAGGAGGAACAGATGTCGCCGGGCCCAGTGGTCGGCGCTGTCCCGGTCGACGAAGATCGGCATGTCGCCGATGAGGAGCACGCCTCGCGCGCGGGCTGCTTCTCGCAGCTCCTGCCACTGGGTGTCGAACACGAACTGGAGGAAGCGCTGGAACTGCACCTCCTCGGCGAGCGCTGTGCCGGGCGCTGGCCTGTCGGGAGGGTAGACGCGGAACTGCGGCGGCCACTGCCACCAGGGCTGGCCGGTCAGCTCGCGTACGGCTTCGAACAGCGCGTAGTCATCAAGCCAGGGGTGTGCTGCCGAGAACGCGTCGAGGGCCGCGCTCCCTCCCCCCGCGATGAAGCGTTCGAAGGCGCTTCGGAGCCTCGGTAACCGAGCTGCGCGGAGTGCGTGGAAGTCCACGCGATTGGCTTCCCCGCAGGGTTCGAGCATGGCCTCACGAGGGTCCAGCCAGCCGCGGCCTGCGAGCCACTCAAGGTCGATCAAGCGGTCGTCGCCGGCGAAAGCCGAGCGGCCGGCATAGGGCGAATCGAACGGGCCCGGCGGGACGACCGGGAGCATCTGCCAGGCGCGTGCACCGGCCGCAGCGAGCAGGTCGAGAAATCGCAGCGCGGGCTCGCCGAGGGCGCCGGGGTGGGGAAGGGAGGTCGGATGGAGGAGGATGCCGGCGACGCGCTGACCCATCATGGGGCTGCTGCCAGGCTCTCGAGCTCTTCGAGCGAGAGGCGCGCGACACGCCTTCCGTGTTCGAGCAGGGCGGCCACATCGCCGCGGGCCTGCGCGGCCTCGAGCTGCCCGAAGGTGAATGCCTCACCAGGGACGGGGTAATCGACCCCGGGAGGCTCCTCGACGACCAGAAAGACGCCGGTGTTGGGGCCTCCCTTGTGGAGCTGGCCGGTGGAGTGGAGGTACCGGGGGCCGAAACCCACGGTGACCGCCGCACGAAGCCGGTCGCGGAAGGCGTGCCGGGCACGGTCGAGGCGAGCCGCCGTCGCGCGCTCTCGGGGCAGGTAGGCCAGGATTGCCAGGTATTCGCCGGGCCGCAGCGACGAGAGCACGTCCGACGGGGGAGGCGTGGCGGGGTCGGGGGTCTCGCCGGCAAGCAGGCGGCGCGCCATCCGCTTGGCTTCTTCGACATTCGGCTGGTCGAAGGGGTTGACCCCGAGGATGTGCCCCGCGACGGCCGTAGCAAACTCCCAGCGGAAGAACTCCGCAGCAAGGTCGAGAGGGCCGATAGCGGGGAGGCGCACGACGGGGTGGCCGGCGGCTTCGAGCTCGTCGAGGCCGTCAATCGGGCCGCAGGCGACGAAGAGGCGGTCACTCCCGTACACGGGCGGGGGTCCGATGCGTTCGCCCTCGACCGGCAGGATGCCGACGCCGTGTTTGCCGGTCGACTCCGCGATGAGCTGTTCGATCCAGTGCCCGAGAGCCTCGACCTGGTGGGGGAGAATGAGGGTCAGCTTGTCGCGGCCGGCGCGGGCGGCCTCGGCGAGAACCGCGCCGAGCCACGCTCCCGGGTTGCGTTCGGGGTCGTTCGACTCTTGGCAGGCGGTGACCATGGGGCCGAGGCGGCCGATCAGCCCGGGGACGTCGACCCCGCAGAGCATTGCAGGCAGGAGGCCGAAGCAGGAGAGGGCGGAGAATCTCCCACCAATGTCGGGCGGATTGAGAACGAGGCGGCTGATACCGAGCCGATGGGCTTCAGCTTCAAGCGGGGTGCCGGGGTCCGTAATGACGACGTAGCGCCCGGGGTTTGGCAGCTTGTTCCAGAAGAAGGCGAACTGGGCCCGTGTTTCTACCGTCGTGCCGGACTTGCTGGACACCGTGACGACCGTGCGGTCGAGGTCGATGCGTTCGAGAACCGCGGCGAGCTGGCGCGGGTCGGTTGAATCGAGGAGTTCGAGGCGGAGGCTGCCCGGCTGGGGGCCGAATGCCGAAGCCATGACCTCGGGTGCGAGGCTGGAGCCGCCCATCCCGAGCAGGAGCAGTGTCTCCGCGCCCGACGCGGTGAGTTCCTCGCGGAGCGCGGCGAAGGCGGGGAGGCGGGGGAACATTTGCTGATGCACCGTGAGCCAGCCAAGGCGGTCGGCGCACTCGGCTGGTTCGGGCTTCCAGACCGTGTGGTCCCGGGCCCAAATGCGGCGGACAATCTGGTTTGAGGCTAGTGCGCGAAGCCTCGCCTGGACGGCCGTTTGGAGCGCTGCCGGCAGCATGTCACCTCAGGCAGTAGAGCGTTGGCCTCCACGATACCGGAGCGGGGATGTACTGGCAGTTCCGCGGGCGGGCACAACGACCTGTTCGCCCGCGATGATGACGCGCTCACGCGGGACGAACGCCGGGCGAGGCTCGAGGCGGTGCCGCGGAGCGGGTGATTTCCGGAAGGGGAGGGGCTCAAGCGGGGAATGCATATACCGGTGTAATCGGCACTGGCGAGCGCGCGTTTCCCGCGGTCGCCAGTTTCGGGAGGGAGCACCTCGCGTAGCAGACTGGTAGCTGTCCGCGCCGCGCCGCCGCGGGCGCTCGGGATTGCCTTTGGAGAAGTTCGGGTTTTCATGGAGTGAACACGCGGAGGGCGAATGCCGAATATTGTGGACAGACGGGCTGCGCGGCAGCAGCACAGGAGGGCCAGGATGCCGAGTCACATGCGCGTTTGCCAGCATTGCGGGGTTCCCTACGACTGGCGGCGCTCGCCGAGCGCCTATCTGAAGATGACGTACTGCGGGAGCCTCTGCGAGAAGGCTGACCTCGGGTTCACGATCGAGACACTGCTGCGGGAGTTCGAGTTCGTGCGGGGCGAATGGCGGGCGTTGCTTGCGGCGTGATGGGGCTCAGCCCCGGGTAAGCGCCGGGGGTGGGTCGCTTTGCGAAACGCTCCGCAACTCTCTACGCTGGATCGTGTACGGAAGCCGACCCGCGCGAGGCGGCCACTCCGGACAAGGAGGCCTGACATGGAAACGCCGATCGGCCCCGGGCCAACCGGGATGAACCTGAATAATATCCGTGTGTGTGCGCGGTGCGGCCTCCGCTACGACTGGCGGAAGTCCCCGAGCGGAATGAAGATGACATACTGCTCATCGCTGTGCGAGAGGGCAGACCTCGGGTTTACCGTGGAAGCCCTGCTGCGATGGGAGCGTGAGCCCGCAGAAAAGGAACCGGTGGCACCAGTTTCCGAGTAGGGAAGCTGAGCCTAATGTCTCCCGACAGCGAGGGCCCCGGCAATGATGCCGGGGCCCTCGCTGGCTCAGCGGAGCTGCGGACTACTCGAGGGTGAGCGGGGTATCGTCGCGATTCGCCCAGTCACGCATGGAGCCGTCATAGACGCGGACGTTGTCGTAGCCGACGAGCGCCATGGCGAACGCGGCATGGGCCGCGCGAATACCGCCCTGGCAGTAGGTTATGGTGGCCCGGTCACGGCGAAGGCCGGCTTCATTGAGGAGACGCTCAATCTCCTCGGCGGGAAGGAAGCGGCGGGTGTCGCCCGTTTCGACGAAGCGGACCCATTCGAGGTGCTGTGCACCGGGCACGTGGCCGACCCGGCGATTGCCGCGGTCGTTGGTGCCGTTCCACTCCTCGTCGGTGCGGGCGTCCAGCACCTGACAGGCGGGGTCTTCGAGATGCGCTTTGAGGTACTCCGCATCGGCGATGAGCTCCGGGTTGGGCCGAGCGGTGAACGCGGTCGGGGCGGGCCGGGTGGCGTGAAAGGTGATGGGGCGCCCTTCCGTGAGCCAGCGATGCCACCCGCCATTCAGCACGCGAACGTTGGCGTGGCCGTAGTAGTTGAGCACCCACCACATGCGCGCGGCGAGGAGCGCGTTGTTGTCATCGTAGGGGATGACGAGCGTGTCGTTGGTAACCCCCAGCCGACCCATGAGGGCTTCGAACTCTGGCGGCGGCATGACAAAGGTGCCGTGCTCGGCCCCAGGGGGGCCCTTTCTCCTTGATGTAGTAGTGGACGGGCAAGTGGACCGCGCCGGGGATGTGTGCGCGGCGGTAGGCTTCGAGCGCGGCGCAGTCGATGATGCGGACTGCCGGGTCATCGAGATGGTCCATGAGCCAGTCGGGCTCGACCAAGAGTTCGGGGCGTGCGTAACCCATGCGGGCCTCCGGGGGTGCGGTTGCGGCGGGAGTGTACCCCGTCGAGCAGGCGCAGGTCAGGGTTGAGGTGTCGGCGTTGGGGTGACGACGTTGTTGGGGACGCCGCCGAACGGCGTCGGTGTGGCGCCGGGGGACGGAAGCCCGCTGCGGCGAATGTTGATGAAGACCTGCAGGGAGAGCCCCTTGCCGTCGTTCGTGCTGAGGCGGAGGGTGTAGACGCCGTCTTCAAGTCCGCTTAGGCGAATGGTTCCGAGGGTGCCGTTTTCGACCTTCGCCGTGCCTTCGCCGATGGTGGTCCATTCGCTCGGAGACGACGACTTGCCCAGCTCGAGCTTCCAGTTTTTGAGGTTGGGCGGGTTGACCGTGCCGATGACGTCGGTGTCGCTCGAGATGGTGCGGCCGGTCGTGATGTTGTTGATGGCGATGGCGGCGAGCCCGGTGCTCTTCTCCTTTGGAGCGATTGGGATGCCGCGCTTCTGGGCGAGCTCTTCGGCCAGTTCTGGTTTGAAGGCCGGCAGCTTGACGAACTTCTGCACCTTTCGGAATTCGGCGGGGGTTTGTTCGGTGGCGAGCAACCCGTTGCGGCTGTCGATTTCCTTTTCCTCGCAATCCGATTCGTAGGTGACGTCGGTCCGGACCCATGCGGTCACGACCTGGTCGCAGTATTTGAAGTCGGGGCCGAGGTAGCGGTCTGTGGCAGGCGTCTGAAACTCGCGCTGGGCGACGTTCTTGGGCTGGAGGTCAGAGAAGCCTTTGCCGATGTCGGGGACGCCGCGGGCGGCCAAGGTTTCGTGATAGTACCCCATCCAGTTTTTCCAGAGCCGGACGGTCGTGTTGGCGGCTGCGAACTGGCGGTCGTTGACCAGCTCGTTGGTCGCGTTGCCCACCCAGACGGCAGTGGCGGCATGGCGGCTGTAGCCGGTCATCCAGGTTTCGAGCGTATCAGCGGCCGAACGAGGCCCCTGCTGGGTTCCGGTCTTTACACCGGACGGGATGCGCTGACCGTTGGCGAAGAAATCGAGGCCGAGGTCGTTGTTGCTGCCTCCGCAGCCCCAGATGATGAAGCGTGCGGTGCAGTCGGACATGATGCTGTGAAGCAGCCAGACTGAGCCGGCATCAACGACCTGGCGGGACTCCGGCTCGCCCTGGCGGAAGATGACGTTGCCGTCCTTATCGCGGACTTCCAAGACAACGACGGGGTCCAGTTCGCGGGTCCCTTCGATGCGGATGTAGCCCTTGTCGAAGAGCATTTTCTGCTCGAGGGCGAGCTCGTAGTCGGCACCGGTATCGAGCGCTGTGCTCTTCAGCTCGCTGACCTTCACATAGCGGGCGAGCGACGGAACGCCGACCATGCGTCCCATGTTGGCGATGGTGGCATCCATGTAGGCCATGTCGATGGCGCGGATGTTAGCGCCGCCGGTCGCGATGGAGGCACCGTAGGTCACGTCGGGGTGCGAGCGAAAGGTCGGGTCGAAGCGCTGTTCGAGCGTGGTGATGCCCAGCGCTTTCGCCATCTTGATGACGTTGTCGACGCCGGCTTCCTGAGCGGCGCGGAAGGCGGCAACGTTTTGCGAGCCGCCGAGGGCGGCGCGTGCGGAGATGAGCCCTTCCGTCTTGTCGGCGTCCCGCCTGGGGTTTTCGATGGCTGTGCCTTCGACGGTGAGCGGGCTGGTGTCCCAGAAGATGCTCATCGGGGCCTTGTTGAGCACATCGAACCAGGTGAGGTAGACGGCCGGCTTGAAGGAAGAGCCGGGCTGGTTGATTTCGTTGAGCTGGTCGATGTCGCCAGCGACGCGCCGGTCTGAGCGGTAGGAGGGGTCGCGGTTGGGGGCGTAGACGATGATCTGGCCGGTGGACGGCTCGATGGTGACGATGGCGGCGTTATAGCATTCGCAGCCGGCTTCGAGGCCGGCGGCGATGAAACCCCGTGCCATCTCCATTGCCTTTGCGGTGAGCTCCCAATCAAGGGTGGAGGTGACCTTGTAGCCGGCCATGTGGACGCTCGACTTGCAGTCAGGGGCGCTGGGGAGCTTGGGGAGGATGCCGGCCTCGCACATGCGCACGAGGCGGGGTTCGACCTGGTTGTCGACGAAGGCTTCCGCACGCTGAGGGTTGGAGCCGAGGTAGACACGGATTTCCTCAGCCTTGGCGGCGGCGGCCTGCTCGGGAGTGATGCGCCCGTGGCGGACCATGAGGTCGAGGACGTCCTCCTGGCGGGCCTTGGCGTCGCCTCCGACCACCGCGCGGCCAAGGTCGTCCAAGATGCACTCGCCCTGATCGTCTTTCACGCAATTGAGGCGGGGATGGTAGGTCGTCGGCGCCTGGGGAATGCCGGCGAGCAGGGCAGCCTCGGCGAGTGTGAGGTCTTTGGCGGGTTTCCGGAAGTATCCCTGTGCTGCAGCTTCGACACCGATATACCGGTCAGCGTAGCTGATCTGGTTCAGGTACCAGGTGAGGATTTGTTCTTTGGTGTAGTCCTGTTCGAGCTCGATGGCGTAGGCGATTTCTCGAAGTTTGCGGTCGAGGGTCCGTTCGGCGGTCACGCAGGCATTTCGGTTGTCGCCGTCCTCCGCGATGGACGGGCAGATATAGACGTTCTTGATGAGCTGCTGGGTGATGGATGAGCCGCCGGTTCCGGCGCCGAAGTCGTTCAGGATGTAATTCTCGTAGGCTGCGCGAATCAGCCCGCGGAGGTTGACGCCCGGGTGCGTCCAGAAGGAGTTGTCTTCGGTGGAGACGGTGGCCTCAACCATCCACGGTGAGATCTGGTCCAGCGTGACGGGATTCAGGAGCTGGGCGTTGGGATTGGAGAGCGTGGCGAGGAGCACGCCGCCTTCGGGACCGCCGCGGTCGTAGATTTCCGTCGGCACCGAGGAGACCTCGAGGAGCTTTTGCTCGATGGGGACGTAGTCGCGCGCGTAGGAGTTGTAGATGGTGAACAGGGCGCCGAAGCCGGCGGCAGCGCCAACCGCGCCGAGGCCGAGCAGGGCGAGGAGGGCGATGAGGAGGGGGCGCGCGCGACTTCCGCCATTGCGGCGGCGCTCGCGGAGACGTCGGCGGACGACAATGCTGGTCACGGGCGGACACCCCCTGCACGCCCGGGGCGGATGCTCGGCATCGGAAACGAGGGTACCAGAAGCAGCCGGCTGAACGAACGACGGCGGGTAAGGCGGGCTTCCCCTATTCTTGACGGCATGGCGCTGACTCGTGATGACGTGTTGCACATTGCCCGTCTTGCCCGCATCGCCCTCGACGAAGACGAGGTCGAGCGATTCCGGGCGCAGCTTTCGGGAATCCTTGACCACTTCGAGGCGCTGGCCGCGGTCGAAACCGAGGGCATCGAACCGACGGCGCACCCGCTCCCGCTCGCGAACGTGATGCGGGACGATGAGGTGCAGCCGTCACTGCCGCGTGACGAGGCGCTGGCGAACGCCCCGCTGACCGAGGACGGGTATCTCCGGGTACGGGCGGTGCTGGAATGAGTGACCTCTGGAAGCTGACTGCGCACGAGGCGCATGAAGGATTGCGGCGCCGGGAGTTCACGAGCGTCGAGCTCACGGAATCGGTACTCGAGCGGGTGGCGGAGGTGGAACCGACGATCAACGCGTACATCACGCTTACGGCTGAGCTGGCCCTCGAGCAGGCCCGCGAAGCGGACGCGAAATTCGCAGCGGGGACGGCGACGCCCCTCACGGGCATCCCCGTCGGGGTGAAGGACCTCATCGTGACGAGGGGTGTGCGGACGACGGCAGGGTCGAAGATGCTCGAGAACTTCATCCCGCCCTTTGACAGCCACGTCTACGAAAACTTACGGCGCGCCGGCGCAGTGATGATTGGCAAGTGCAACATGGACGAGTTTGCGATGGGCTCGTCGACGGAGCACTCCGCGTACGGCCCGACGCGCAACCCCTGGAATCCTGACCTCGTTCCCGGCGGGTCGTCGGGCGGGTCGGCTGCAGCCGTAGCGGCGGGGGAATGTCTTGTGTCGCTCGGGAGCGACACGGGGGGGTCGATTCGCCAGCCGGCGGCGCTGTGCGGGCAGGTGGGGCTCGATCCCACCTACGGACGGGTCAGCAGGTACGGGATCATCGCGTTCGGGAGCTCGCTCGACCAGGTCGGTCCAATCGGGCGGGATGTCGAGGATGTCGCGACGATGCTCGATTGCATCGGCGGGCACGACCCGCGGGACAGCACCACGAACCCGGAGCCGATGCCCGACCTGCGGCACTACCTCGGGCGGGATATCCGCGGGATGCGGGTGGGCGTGCCGAAGGAGTATTTCATCAGCGGTATGGAGCCGGGTGTTGCCGCGAGAATCGAGGAGGCACTGGCGGTGTTGGCCTCGCTAGGGGCGATCGTGGACCGTGACGTGTCGCTCCCGAGCACGGAGCATGCTCTCGCGGTGTACTACATCATTGCGCCGAGTGAGGCCTCCGCGAACCTCGCCCGGTACGACGGCGTGAAGTACGGCTTCAGCGACCGCGCGGCGCCTTCGCTCTGGGAAAACATCGAACAGACCCGAGCGAGAGGCTTCGGCAACGAGGTCAAGCGGCGCATCATGCTCGGGACGTACGCGCTCAGTGCGGGCTACTACGACGCCTACTACCTGAAGGCGCAGAAGGTGCGGACGGTGATCAGCCGCGAATTTGCGGAAGCATTTTCGCGATACGACGTGCTGGTCACGCCGACCTCGCCGACGGTGGCGTTCCCGCTCGGCGCGAAGGTGGATGACCCGTTCGCGATGTATCTGAACGACATTTACACGCTGCCGGCCTCGGTGGCGGGTCTGCCCGCGGTGAGCGTGCCGTGCGGCTTCAGCGACGGGCTGCCGGTGGGCATGCAAATCATCGGGAACTTCTTCGACGAGGGGCGCATCCTGCAGGTTGCACACGCCTACGAACAGGCGAGCGGTTTCCGGAATCTCCTGGCGCCGCTGTCCGCGAGGTAGCCTGCCCGAGCCGCCGGGAGCGCATCCCCGGCCGGGAAGCGGGGTAGACACGTGTTGCGATTCGGGCTAGCGGCAACGGCTATCGGGGCCGCAGCTCTGCAGCTCGACCCGTTCGGCCTCGGGTGGCTTGGGGCGGTGCTCTTCGGGGTTGGGGCGCTCGGCATGGTGTACGGTGCGGCGGGGGCAGCACGACGGCGTATGCTGCGGAGGACAGTGGAAGGTCTCCAGCGGCTGGCCCCCGGCGAGTTCGAAGGGGCGGTCGCCGGGTGGCTGCGGCGGGCGGGGTGGAAGGTAGAGCAGATCGGCGGGCCCGGGGACGGCGGCATCGACCTCGTGGCCCGCCGGGGCAGCGAAACTGCAGTTGTGCAGTGCAAGCGGTTGGCTCCGGGGGGAACCGTCGGGGCGCCGACCGTGCGCGACCTGTACGGCGCGGCTTCTGCTCGGGGTGCAAGCATTGCGGTACTCGTTACCACGGGGCGGGTCTCACAGGCAGCCCGGACCTGGGTCGAAGGACTGCCAGCCGGCCCCCGCGTGGAGCTCTTCGACGCGGACCGGGTGGCGGCTGCGGCCCGGCGCGGCCGAATGCTGGATTGACGACGGTCACACGGCGGGGGCGCGCCGGTGCCAGTCGGTGGCGCACTCGAAGGCGAATGCCGCCCGGAGGACCGTCACTTCGTCGAACGGCCGGCCCGCGAGCTGGAGTCCGATGGGCAGGCCGTCGGAGGTGAACCCGCATGGGATGCTGACAGCGGGGGTCCCCGCGACGTTGAACGGCATCGTGAGCGAAGCGAACGCGGCTCCTGTGCTCAGTTCGATACCCTCGACCTGCACGGGGTCTTCGCCGATGCGCGACGCGGCCCGCATCGTGGTCGGCGTCACGAGCAAGTCAACCTGTTCGAACAGGCGACGGACCGCTTCCTTGACGCGATAGCTCGCGAGATAGGCGGCGCTGAGGTCGAGCGGCTCGGGAAGGGGCTGGAGGAGAACCCCGCGGAGCTCCTCGCTGTAGGCTTCGGGCGACTGTTCGAGCCAGGGTGCGTGGTAGAGACGGCCTTCGACGTTCACGAGCCGCCACGCCGCAATGATGTCTTCGCGAGTGAAGCCGGACTCGACGTCGTCAACGGCGGCACCCAGACCGCGCAGCACCTCCAGTGCTTCCTCGACCGCGACGAGCACCTCCGGGTCGAGGAGACCGAAGAACTGGTCGCGCGGCACGCCGATGCGGAGGCCGCGGACGTCCGGGACGAGGGCATCGGCGAAGTCGGGGACGGGGACCGGAACCGTGGCGAAGTCCTCGGGGTCGTAACCTGCTACTGCCTGGAGCACGAGAGCCGCGTCTTCGACGCTGCGGGCGAGGGGACCGGGGTGGTCGAATTGCCACGACATGGGGATGATGCCGGCTCTGCTGACCCGTCCGAACGTCGGCTTGAGGCCGACACAACCGCAGAGGGCTGCCGGAATTCGAATGCTGCCGCCAGTGTCGGTGCCAAGAGCAGCAGGGCACATCCGGGCTGCGACGGCGGCCCCGGAGCCGCCGCTGGAGCCGCCCGGGATGCGTTCGGGGTCCCACGGGTTTCGCGTGGGGCCGGTGTGAGGGTTGTTGGTCGTGGTGCCCCACGCAAACTCGTGGGTGTTCGTTTTCCCAAGCATGACCATGCCAGCCGCTCGCAGTCGGGCGACCACGGCAGCGTCGCGGTCGGGCACGCGGCCCCGGAGGACGGCAGAGCCGGCAGCAGTCTCGACGCCGGCGGTGTCGAAGAGGTCCTTGTAGGCCACCGGGATGCCATGCAGCGGGCCGCGGTACTTGCCGGCGAGCAGCTCGGCCTCGGCGCGGGCCGCCTCTTCGAGGGCGCTTTCGGCGGTGACGACGACGAAAGCGTTGAGGGCCGGGTTGAGTCTTTCGACCCGGGCCAGACAGGCCCGGGTCAATTCAACGGGCGAGAGGTCCCGGCGGGCGATAGCGCGGGAGGCTTCGGCGATGGTGAGCTCAGCAGGGTCCGACAAGGGCAGGCCTCAGCAAACCGGAATGTTGATGCCGGGTTACGCCTCGAGGTAACCGTGGCGGGCAAGCCACTGGAGCGCCGCCGCCGCTGCGACCCGGGCGGTGGCGAAGGATACGCCGGCGGCGCGGATGGCGTCATCCTCGGCCGCCGGCGCGAGCTGCTCGACGATGACGAGGGCGAGGTCGTCGAGGCTGCGGGTGCCATCGACGAAGGGGAGGAGTGCGAGCGGCAGCGGGGGCACTTCGTGAACGGCGTGTGTCAGGGACACGGGCATCGGGTCGCCACGGCTGGCCTGGTCACGCGCAACTGCGAAGGCCCGGGGATGGGGCCCCGGCTGCGCGGCAAGGTCGGCGGGCTCGGCTTCGAGCTGCAAACCGCCCTGCAGGTAGAGGCGGAGCAGACGGGGCGCCACCGCAGTCCAAAATCTACCCGGGCCGGCCAAGCGTTCGAGCTCGTCGACGGGGACGGCAGCCGGGCGCCGCTCACTGAGGTACCGGAGCGCCGCAAGGAGTTCCGGGTCGCGGACGACGAGGATGCCGCCGGGGTGCACGAGCTTCGGCAGTGCGGGGTCGAAACGGTCTTCACCGGGGGCGATGAACTCACCGAGAAGGCGAACCGCGAGCCCGCGGAGGCGGTCGGGTGCGGGGGGACGGCGCACCACGGCGGCGGGCGCGGCGAGGAGCGACTCACGGAAGGTGCGGCCGTGGACGAAGTCGAGCAGCTGCTCCCGTTCGACCTGGCCGGGAGCGAGGGATTCAAACTCGGCTGCGACGTCTTCGGCGAGGTCGGGCAAGGCCATGCGGAGGGGCCACGCGTCGCCGACGTACTGGAGGCCGTACCGGCCTGCGTGGGCGACGAAGTCGGCAAAGTAGACGGGGGAGTTGGTGGGTTCGAGGTGTTCGTGGGCGACGTAGTCGTCGGGGCGGTCAGCGATGAATTCAAGCTCGCGGGCGAGCACGCGGGCATAGAGCGGGCCACCGGGCAGACGGGACTCGAGCGCGAGGGCTGTCCGGGCCACGATGGCGGCCATGGCCCGCGCGTGGCCGACGAGCTGGTCCGGCTCGACCTGCAGTTGGCGTGTTGCGAAGAGCATGAGGTCGCGGAGTGGGAGGCGGAGATGCCAGCCCGGGTAACAGTTGTAGCTGACGAAGGCGATACCGTTCGGGCGGAGCACCGCGGCGCAAAGTTCGAGGAGACGGTCGCGAACCGGGGCATCGACCCAGGAGTACACGCCGTGGGCGATGACGTAATCGAACGTCCCGAGGTCGGCGCCGGGTTCGATGATGTCGCGGACCTCAAAGCGCACATTGGTAAGGCCGAGGCGGCGGGCCGTTTCGCGGGCGGCGGCGACCTGACGCGGGGCGTTGTCGATGCCCAGGCACTCTGCCCCAGGGAGCCCGGCGGCGATCGCGTTGAGGTTTTCGCCGACTGCTGAGCCGATCTCGAGGACGCGGGCGCCGGCCACGGGCGGGGTATCGATGCCGAAGAGGCGCCCGAGGGCGGCAAGGCGGCGGGGGTGGGAGGCTTCGACCGCGGTGCCTTCGTACGGGATGGCATCGTAGCTGATGACCGACACGTCGAGACCAGTGTAGGGGCGTGCTGCAGTGGGGCGAAGGCGAAAATGTGGGGAAAGCCCGGTATTGACGTTATGAACGGGAGCCGTGAGAGTTAGCACGCATGGTTCACACCTCCACTCTCGCCGCGCTCCTCGCTGCTGCTGCCGCTGCGGCTGCGCGTGCGCGCCGGTAAGGGTGGCGGTCGGAACCGTACGTCGAGAACTCCAACAGGAAGGCCGCCCCCGGGGCGGCCTTTCCCGGTAGGAAATGGCTGGCGGGGGGCAAGGAGGAGCAGCACCGATGACCGCTGAGACGTCCACCCCGTCCTCGCCAGTGCGCCACGTGTCGAAACGCGTGCAGGCTGTTCCGCCGAGCGGTATTCGGCGGTTTTTCGACCTGCTGAGCACTATCGAAGACGTCATCTCACTGGGCGTTGGGGAACCGGACTACGTGACCCCGGAGCCGTTCCGGCGGGCCGCGGTTGCCAGCATTGAACGTGGCGATACGCATTACACCTCGAACTACGGGCTGTTCGAGCTTCGGGAGCGGCTGGCGGAGCACCTGGAGCGCCTCTACGGCGTGCGGTATGACCCGCGAACAGAGATCGTCATTACGTCGGGTTCGAGCGAAGGTCTCGACGTCGCGATGCGGGCGCTGGTTGACCCCGGAGACGGCGTGCTGTGTGCGGACCCGAGTTATGTGGCGTACATGCCGGTCACGGTCATGGCTGGGGGCGAGTTTCTCCCGGTCCCGACGAGGGCCGAGGACGACTTTCGCCTGATGCCGGGGGACCTCGAGTCAGCGATGCGGCCTTCTGCCCGGGTGCTGTTGTTGGGGTACCCGGCCAATCCGACGGGCGCGACGATGCAGCGCGCCGACCTCGAACGGGTGGCAGAAGTCGTCGAACGTTACGACCTCGCCGTGATCAGCGACGAACTCTATGACCGGATGACGTACGAAGGCGAGCACACCTGCTTCGCCTCGCTGCCCGGGATGCGGGAACGAACGGTCCTGCTCGGAGGGTTCAGCAAGGCCTACGCGATGACCGGGTGGCGGCTCGGCTGGGTCGCTGCCCCGGCGGCGATTGCCGAGGCGATCATGAAGGTGCACCAGTACGTCATGATGTCGGCGCCGACGGCTTCTCAGTACGCTGCGGTCGCAGCACTCGACGAAGGCGAGGCGTTCGTGGCGGAGATGGTTGCCGAGTACAACCGGCGGCGCCGCCTCATCGTCGATGGCTTTCGCGCGGTGGGGCTGCCCACATTCGAGCCGCGGGGTGCGTTCTATGCCTTCCCGGACATCCGGGTGACGGGGATGAGCAGCCTCGAGTTCAGCGAACGGCTGCTGGCCGAGGAACGGGTTGCGGTGGTCCCCGGTGACGCGTTCGGTGCCTGCGGGGAGGGGCATGTGCGCGCCTGCTACGCGAGCAGCTTCGAACAGATCGAGCGCGCGCTGGAGCGGATCGGGCGGTTCGTCCAGCGGCACCGGGGCGTCTGAGCACCGCCAAACCGGGGCCTGATACTGAACCCCACCGTAACTACCCGGCGTGAATAGTCTCTTCTGATGGTACGATTCGGCGCCATCGATAGACCGTCGAGGAGGAAGCCCGTGGTCCGAAATGCACCCGGAATCCGGAAGGCGCTGGCGGCAGTGCTCGGCGCGGCGGCATTGACTGCCGCAGCGTGCGGCGGCGGCGGAAACGACAACTCTGATGTGAAGCTCGAGAACGTGAACCCGAACGTCAACAGCACGGCGACGAGCCAGGAGCGCCAGACCGTGGAGATCAAGGTCACGGACCAAGGCTGCGAACCCGCGGAGGTCACCATCAAGGCCCGCACGCGCGTAGTGTGGAAGTGGGAGAACACGTCCGAGCCGGTCTCCATCATGCTGGCGGGGCAATCGTCGCCACAGCAGACGAGCGGCGAATACGCGCGAGACTTCGACCAGGCCGGGCTAAGCTACCCGTACCAGTGCGGCTCGACGACGGGCCGCATCGTGGTCGAGTAGGCGTCCGCGTCTCTCCTCCGGCTTCACAGCCCGTAGCGGGCCGGCTGCGTGCGAATCCATTCTCCGACCATCTCGCCGATCATGATGGTGGAGAGGTTGGTATTGGCGCGGGGCACCGTCGGCATGATGCTGGCATCTGCGACGGCAAGGCTTTCGACGCCGTAGACGAGTCCGTACTGGTCGACGACGGCGCCAGGGTCAGTCGGCGGGCCCATAGGCGCTGTCGCGCAGGGGTGGTACCCGCTAGCTGCGAGGCGCAGGAGGAGACGGTCGAGGGCTTCGTCGGTGAGCTCGCGTCCGGGGTCGGGGAAGAGGAGGCTGTCGACGAGCGCGCCGAGCGGCCCGGTGGTAACGAAGCGGATGGCGTCGCGGAAGCAGGCGCGAAGGCGGCGGCGGTCTTCCGGGTCCTCGCAAAAGTGGTTCTCAATGATGGGCGGGGCATGGGGGTCGGCGGAGGGCAGGCGCAGCGTGCCAGTGCCGTTGACCTGTTCCAGGACGGCTGCCACAGCGATTGCCTGGAGCGGTTGGTTGGCGCGCGGGGAGAAGGAAAACGCCTCGACCTGGAGATCATTGCGGTGGGGACTGTCGGGAGCGGTATAGCGAAGGATGGTCTGGACGATGGGCTGGTCGGGGTCGAGGAGGCGGGGGTCGCGGACGGTCGCGACGACGGCGAGGGCGGGGTGGTCGCTGAGGCGGGTCCCGACCCCGGGTGCGATGTGCACGGGCTCCACGCCGAGGCGGGAGAGCTCATCCGCGGGCCCAATGCCCGACCGCAGGAGTATCGCCGGCGAATGGATTGCCCCGGCGGAGAGGACCACGAGCCGGGCGCGGAGCCGTTCGACTTGACCGTCGCGCTCGACTTCGATGCCGACTGCCCGGCGGCCTTCGAAGAGGATGCGCCGGGTAAGCGTATTGGGCTGGATGCGGAGGTTGGGGCGGGCGCGCGCGGGGGCGAGATAGCCGATGGCAGTCGAGATGCGGAGGCGGCCGACCTTGTTCATTGGGTGAGGGCCGGCACCCCAGCCGAAAGGGTCGTTGGCGTCGTCGCAGCGGGGGAAACCGAGCTCGTCGGCGGTTTCGAGCCAGGCCTGCTGAACCGGGGTCAATTCTTCGCGCGTGTAGCGGCGGATCGTGATTGGCCCCGCGTCGCCATGGTAGGGGCGGTCGCCGAAATCGAGGTCGCGCTCGAGTCGCCGGAATGCCGGGAGGACGCGCTCCCAGGCCCACTCGGGGTTGCCGGCAGCTGCCCAGCCGTCGTAGTCCTCGGGCACGCCGCGCAGCGCAATGGTCGTATTGACCGCGCTGGAGCCTCCCGTGACGCGTCCACGGGGGAGGGGAGCGGGCCGGCCTGCCGCGGTTGGCCGATACCTGAGGCCCCAGTCGTGGGCGGAGTAGGAGTTGTTGTGGCTGTTGACGAGGTCGAAGGGGAGCGTTTCGAGGTTGGGATAATCGGGCCCGGCTTCCACGAGCAGTACGGAACGGCGCGGGTCCTCGCTGGCCCGGGCGGCGATGACGGCGCCGGCCGAGCCAGCGCCGACGACGATGAGGTCGAACAGTTCGTTCATGACAGGAGGTCCTCCGCGGGGCGGAGGGTAGCGGCTATGGCGGTGGGACGCACGGGCAGGTTCCCGTACAATCCCGGGACACCACCCATTTCCGCGAGGCTTCCATGTCGTTCGAATCCGTAGTCGCGCAGGCGCGCGCCGAGGGACGCACGCTGTTGACCGAGGTCGAGGCCAAGTCGCTGTTGCAGGAGGCGGGCGTGCCGGTGGCGGCGACGCTCCTCGCAAAGACCCGCGACGAGGCACAGGCGCTCGCCGAGCAGGTCGGATTTCCCGTGGTCATGAAGATCGTTTCGCCCGACATTGCGCACAAATCGGATGTCGGGGGGGTGAAGCTGAACCTCCGCGACCGGGAATCGGTGGCGCAGGCATTCGATGACATCGTGGCGAATGCGACGAGGGCGGTCCCGGGCGCGCGCATCACCGGCGTGGCGGTTCAGCACATGGCTCCGCAGGGAACCGAGGTCATCGTGGGGATGACCACGGACCCGCAGTTCGGGCCGGTCCTGATGTTCGGCCTGGGCGGCATCATGGTGGAGGTGCTCAAGGATGTGTCGTTCCGGCTCGTGCCGCTGGAGGAGAAGGACGCCCAGCAGATGATCGACGAAATCAAGGGGCGGCCGGTGCTGGCTGGTGTTCGCGGGCAGCCGCCAGCTGACATTGAGGCGCTAAAGCGAACCATCCTCAAGGTGTCGGAGTTCGTTCAGCAGCATCCGGAGGTGAAGGAGCTGGACCTCAACCCGGTGTTCGCGTACCCGGATGGAGCGCTCGCGGTCGACGCGCGCATCGTCATCAGCGAGAACTGAGCAAGCGGCGTAACGCCCGGGAGGAGAATCAGATGGCGGTACCGGGGCATCGGCTGGACCGTATGTTCAACCCGAAGGTGGTCGCCGTCATCGGCGACAAGGGGCCCGGCTACATGTGGCTCCACAATAATCTGCCCCTCAAGGAGCGGGGCGGGCGCCTGTATTCGGTTCAGCTCGATGAGAAGGAGATTCCCGGCATCGAGGCGCTCGGGGTGCAGAACTTCCGCTCGGTGCTCGATGTCCCAGAGCCGATTGACTATGCGCTGGTGGCGGTGCCGCGGCAGGTTTCCCCGTACGTGCTCAAGGATTTGATCGCGGCCGGGGCTGGGGGTGCTGGCTTCTTTACGTCGGGGTTTGCGGAGACCGGAGAGGAGCTGGGCATCCGGCTGCAGGAGCAGCTCGCGGCGATGGCTCGCGAGGCGGGCTTCAATCTCGTGGGGCCCAACTGCATGGGGCTCTACCTGCCTAAGGCGGGGGTGCGGTTCAACGCCGACGCGCCGGTGACCGACGACGGCGAGGTCGGCTTCCTCAGCCAGTCGGGCACACACGGCATTATGTTCAGTCTCGTGGCGGCGGCGAACGGGATGTACATCAGCAGGTGTGCGTCGTTCGGCAACGCCATCGTGCTCGACGTCTCCGACTATCTCGAGTACTTGATGCTCGACGACGAGACGAAGGTCATCGGGATGTACGTGGAGGGCGTGAAAGATGGGCGGCGGTTCTTCGCGACACTAAAGGAGGCGTGCAGGAGGAAGCCGGTCGTGGTGTGGAAAGGCGGCCAGACCGAGGCCGGAGCGCGGGCGACGATGTCCCACACGGGTTCACTCGCGGCGCCGCAGGCGGTATGGGACGGGATGATGCGCCAGTGCGGCGCCATCACGACCAACAGCCTCGACGAAACGATTGACGCGATGAAGATGCTCGTGCGGGCAAGGTCGCCGCGCGGGGACGGCATGGCGCTGTTGGCACAGACGGGCGGCCAGTCGGTTTCCATGACGGATGCGTTCGCGAAGGCGGGGCTCCGCGTGCCGCGGTTTAGCGACTCCACCTACGCGCAGCTCGGAGAGTTCTTCAACATCGTCGGCGGGAGCTTTCAGAACCCGCTCGACATGGCAGGGACGATCCAGGGAAACATGGAGACCCTCGACCGCATCCTGCGCATCGTGGATGCGGACCCCAACGTCGACGGCATGGCGATGGAGCTCTCGGCTATGTTCGCTGCGCGGCAGTGGAAGTCGAAGCCGGAGACCCTGGACGCGACCATTGCGACGCTGGCCGCCCATATCGCGCGGTCGGAGAAGCCGTTCGTGGCGGTGCTGCACCCGGCACACGAAGCGGAATACGTGGCGAGCATCCAGCCGAAGTTCAACGCCGCGAGGATACCGGTGTTCCAGAGCTTCGAACGCGCGGCGGGCGCGTACCGCCGGGCACTGGACTTTTCGCGAGCGAAGGCCTAGTCAGCCCTCGGCAGCGCCGCCGAGGTTGGAGAGCGTGCGCTCGGCTTCGTCGATGCTTTCGAGGCGAACGATGCCGCGCTTGAGCGCGTAGCGGATGAGGTCGGTGCGGGAGCGGGCCTTCAGCTTGTCCATGATGTGGGACTTGTGGGCTTCGACCGTCTTGACGCTGACGACGAGCTCGTCGGCGATCTGCTGGTTCGTGCGACCCTCGGCGATGAGCTGGAGTACCTCACGCTCGCGCGGTGTGAGCGTATCGAGGGAGGTCCGGTGGTCGGGGCGCCGTGCCTGGAGCTGGAGCTCGGCAATGTCGAAGCCCTCGGAGAGGGCTGCGGAGTAGTACTGGTTGCCGCGGTGGACGGTCTGGATGGCGAGGATGAGCTCGGAGACGTCGGAGTTCTTGACCAGGTAGCCGGAGGCGCCGGCACGGATGGCCCCGGTGATTTGCTCCTCATCAACGAACCCGGAGAGGATGACGACTTTGGTCGAGGCGGAGGCGCGCTTCACTTGGCGCGTCGCTTCGATGCCGTTCAGGCCCGGCATGACGACGTCCATGAGGACGACGTCTGGACGGAGGCGTTCGACCGCGAGCAGGGCTTCGCGACCGTTTTCGCAGTCGCCGACAACTTCGATCTCCGGGCGCGTTTCGAGCAGCATGCGGAGACCCTGGCGGATGACGGCGTGGTCGTCGACCACGAGCACGCGGATGGGCCGCGAACCGCCTGCGGGGCTCCCCCTCCCAAGCGAGCGGTCATTGCTCATGCAACAGACTCCCGCGGGGCGGAACCCACGCCCCGCCTGCAGAGCGCCAGTCTACTCCTCCGGCGGCGCCTGCCAAGGGGGTCCGGAGGGGCGCGCCGGGCATTGTGCACAGCGGCCGAACCGGCGCTCGGGCGGGTGCGGTTTGCACCCGAATAGCTCAAGCAGGCGGTAGAGAGTCCAAAGGGGGAGGCCCATGACCCCGCAATAGCAGCCCTCGAGGCGGCCGACTGGGCGAACATCTTCGTGCTGGATGGCGTAGCCGCCCGCCTTGTCAAGCGTTCGCCCGGAGGCTGCGTAGGCTTCGAGGACGTCATCGGGGAGGTCAGACATGTAGACCGTCGAGATTTCGTGGTCGACAGCGGAGCCTTCGGGGGAGAAGAGGGCGACGGCAGTGACGACCTGGTGCGGCCGGCCGCGCAGTTCGCGGAGCATTGCGACGGCTTCTCCGTAGTCGGCCGGCTTGGCATAGAGCTTGAGGCCGCGGAAGACGACGGTATCGCAGCCCACCACCACTGCAGAGGGATGCCGGCGAAAGACGGCCTCGGCCTTGGCGTAGGCGAGCTGGCGGGCGCAGTCGACGGCGTCTCCCGCGAGGTCCTCGGCGATGTCGGGTGCATCGACGACAAAGTCGTCGAGCAATGCCGCGAGCAGCTCGCGGCGGCGAGGCGATGCCGAGGCGAGGACGACGGAACGGGTCATGCTGGGGGCCATTCGAGGCGGCTCACACATTCGATGTGGCCGGTCTGAGGGAACATGTCGAGAGGCGTGACATCGGTCAGCCGGTAGCCGGCATCGACGAGTACGCGAAGGTCCCGGGCGAGGGTCGCGGGATTGCAGGAGACATACACGACCACGCGCGGCCGGAATTCGGCAATGGCGCTGAGGACAGGAGGAGCGCACCCGGCGCGCGGAGGGTCGAGGACGATTGCGTCGGGATGGTCCTCGAACGTCGGCAGCAGCTCCTCGACCTTTCCGACCCGGATGCGGGCATTTTTGACTGACCGGAGGTTGACTTTCGCGTCGCGGGCGGCGCTGTTCGACTCTTCGATCGCGACGACGGAGTCGAAGCGGTCGGCAAAGATGCGTGCGAAGGTCCCGACGCCGGCGAAGGCGTCGATGAGGAGGCGCCCGCGGGGCGGGAGCGCCTCGCCCACGAGGCGGACCATCTCTTCAGCCTGGGCAGGGTTGACCTGGAAAAAGGCCGAGGCACTTACAACAAAGTCGCAGCCAGCGAGGCGCTCGAGGTAGCTGGACTGCCCGGTAGGGAGGTCGAGACCGGGTACTGCGGGGTTGATGAGGAAGGAGCCGGTTGCCCGGGAGTGCCGGACCTGGACCTGGTGGAGGCCCGCACCGTGCCCCTGGAGCTTCGGAAGGAGGTCGCTTATCCAGGGGTCGGCGATTGGGCAGTGCTCCACTTTGAGGAGGCCATGGCCCCGGCGGGAGATGAAGCCAACATCCCCGAATTTGCGACCGGTGGAAAAGCGGACCTGGTTGCGATACGCCCATGGGTCAGCGGCGCCGACCATGGGGCGCACCACCGAGGAGTCAAGGCGCCCGATGCGCTCGAGCTGTTCGCGGACGACGGCCTCCTTGGCCCGGACTTGCGCGGGGTAGGCCATGTGCTGGAGCTGGCAGCCCCCGCATTCACTGAAGAGCGGGCACCTCGGGTCGACGCGGTCCGGGGACGGCTCGATAACGCGAGTCGTCACAGCCTCGAGGTAGTCCGGGTATTCACGTTCGACGGCGGCTTCGACGAGCTCGCCGGGCACCGCGAACGAGATAAACACCACGCGCCCGTCGGGAGCATGGCCGAGGCCGGCGCCGCCGAAGACGAGGCCTTCGACGCGCAGCGTGAGCGTGACGGGTTCTGTGGGCGACTTCCAGCTGCGGCCGCGACGGGGCATGTCCTCAGGGTAGGGGGCATGCGGGACAGGCGCGAGAGGCTGGCGGCTTGGGCCTTGCCGGCGTATGCTACAGGGCAGCGTGGGCGGTTAGCTCAGATGGTTAGAGCGCTGCGTTGACATCGCAGAGGTCACTGGTTCGAATCCAGTATCGCCCACCATCCCACGCACGAGACGTCAGGCCAGCGCCCGGCAGGGTCGCTGGCCTTCTTCTTTCGGCGGGTGCGACAGCCAGCCGGTCTGGGACGTACATTGCGGCTGGCGCGACCAGGTCGTCAGTGGCGGCGGGCAGGAGACCGCTGCCGGCCCCGCAAGTGTTCGGGGACTGAGCGAGGGAACGCAGCGGCCGTGGTGGTGGGCATCCCGAGCGCCCCTGTGCTGATTGAACGTCACAAGACCGTTCGGTTCGCGCCTGGTTGTTCGGTTCGCGCGTGGTGGGAGGCCCGAAACCTTGCGGGGCGATAGACTTCGCGCATGCACAGATTCGGGTCGAGACTTCTGCTGTTGTTCGCCGCGCTCGTTGCGACGGCCGGGCTGACGATAGGCCTCGGTCAGCAGGCGCGGGCAGACGGCGACGGTCCGGTAACCATGGTCATCGAGCCGCAGGTCGACGGAAGCCAGTTTGCGTGGGTCGTCTTCCATGCCCTCGACCGGGACGGATTCTGTCAGCCTCTGCCTGGTGCTGTCAGTCTCCATCCTGTGCTCGGCATGCCGGTCGATTTCATCATCGAGGCGGGCGAGGGCATCATCATCGAGACGAGCGCGGGCGGGACGGCCCCGGGACGCGAGGCGCTGGATGTGCCGACATTTTCTACGGCGGCAAACGCAGCCTCGTCGAACCCTGTCCGGAGCTTTCCGCCGCTGCTCGACGGGGTGACAGACGAGTGCCAGGCGTGGGTCCGAATCTCGCAGAGCATCCCCGGTCCGCTTCGGGTGCTCGTGCTGGCACCGGGGGACGACGGGAACACCGTAGGCTGGGTGGCGGAGGCCGGCCGCGAGTCGGCGACGCCGGTGCCGCTGCAGTTCCGCTGGTCGCTGGTGACGTGGACCGGCCCGGCAACGTCTCCCGCTGAGGCGCTGGAGGGTGTCACCGGCACCGAGGTTACCGCCGTCTACGGCTGGGACGCAGCGAGCCAGGCGTGGCTCGCGTACTTCCCGGCAGGTGCCGCGGTGCCAGGGGCGAACACGCTGTCGATGCTCGAACCCGGCCGCGCCTACTGGGTAGCCGTGTCCGGCCCCGGGGCAGGGGCATGGAGAATGCCAGCTCAGCCGTAGCGCGCAGTTTACGCGGCTCCGCTGCCCGTGTAGGCTGCGGCAGCTCACATCGGAGCGGGGAGGATGCCATGCCAGGCTGGGGTGTCATTCCGGCGCTGCGATTTGCCGACCTCGATGCCGCCATAGACTTTTATGTCCGTGTACTTGGCTTCACCGTTCGCCGCGCTCCCGACGTACATGCGAACGCCTCGCTGACCTACGGAGATGCGACGGTCATGCTTGAGGCACCAGCGGACTTCTTTGGCGAGGGCTACAACCTGGCAATTCGTCAGCGGCTGGGAAAGGCTGGACCGAATGCACTCTACATCGAGGCGGAAGACCTGCAGGCGCTCTGGGACCGGGTCACCGCCGCCGGCGTGCAGGTTGTGGACCCCTTAGCGCCGCGGCCGTGGGGCCAGTGGGAATTTACTATCGAGGACCTGGCGGGCAACTGGCTGACGTTTTGGCAGAAGCTGCCTGGGAACTAATCGAGCGCTTCCGGGAGCGAGAGCTGGCCGAAGGCAAACTCCGCTTCGCGGCGGGCGGCGTGCGCCGCAGCGCGTCTGAAAGCGATGACCCGGGGCCAATCGGCGAGCGCTTCATCGCCCGACTGGAGCAGCTGCCAGGCGTCGACGAGAACGTTGCGAAGGATGAACTCGACGGCCTGCCCGGCGGAACGCAGGGAGGGGTCGAGAACGCCCCGCTCCGGGTCGAGCTCTCTCGCGAGCGTATCGAGGCGGAATTCGATCGCGAGCGCACAGTCGCGGATGGCTTCACGGGTAGCGCGCGGCGACCTCGCGGACTCGAGACGGTGCACAGCGCCGAGCAGGGAATCCACGAAGCGGGGTTCCGAGGTCTCGATGGCGGCCATGGTCACCTCCCGCGCGGGCAATCGTGATGGCGCTCATGCTATTCCGCCCGGAGGCCGAGGAACCTGCCGGGCCACGCTGTGAGGGGAAAATGTAACAGAACTGGAACATTTCCCCCCAACGAAGCGCAAGCCCGGGGCCGCTAACCCCGGGCTTGGGTCGAGTTTGGTCGGTGCGGGGTTATTTGAGCAGCCCGCGCTCGGTCAGGAGCCGCTTCATGGTCGCGCCGATGTCGGCGGGCGAGTCGGAGACGACGGCGCCGGCGGCGCGGAGGGCCGCCTTCTTGTTTTCCGCCTTGCCGTCTTCGCCGGAGATGATGGCGCCGGCGTGCCCCATGCGGCGACCGGGGGGTGCGGTCGCGCCGGCAATGAACGCGACAACGGGCTTCTTGACGTGCTCGCGGATGTAGGCGGCGGCCTCCTGCTCGGCGGAACCGCCGATTTCGCCGACGAGCACGATGGCATCGGTGTCCGGGTCTTCGTTGAGCATGCGAACGGCCTCGGCCTGGCGGGTTCCGATGATGGGGTCGCCGCCAACGCCGATGCAGGTGCTCTGGCCGATGCCCTCCGCAGTCAACTGCGCCACGACTTCGTAGACGAGGGTGCCCGAGCGGCTGACCACGCCCACTCGGCCCGGCATGAAGACGTCGCCGGGCATGATGCCAACGCGGGTCTTCGTGCCGGGCGTAATCACGCCGGGGCAGTTGGGGCCGATGAGGATGCTTCCGGTGGACTGGAGCGCAGCCTTGACGCGGACCATGTCCAGGACGGGGATGCCCTCCGTGATGCAGACGATGAGGGGGATTTTTGCTGCCGCGGCTTCAAGGATTGCATCGGCCGCGCCGGGGGCCGGTACGAAGATGATGCTGACGTTGGCGCCGGTTTCGCGGACCGCCTGGTCGACGGTGGTGAAGATGGGGACGCCGTCCTGCTGCTCGCCGCCGCGCTTGGGATGGATGGCCGCGACGACGTTCGTACCGTACGCGATGGAGCGGCGCATGTGATTGGCGCCTTCGGTGCCGATGCCCTGCACGAGGAGGCGCGTGTCCTGGTCGACGAGTACTGCCATGTGGCGAATTCCCGGGTTCGCGATTTCCGATTTCCGACCGGGCGGACGCCGCTCCGGGCCGGGATGGGTTCGGATGCCCGGGTGGGAAGGATACCGGCTGCTGCGCCTAGGGGCGATGGTTGGCGGAAGTGCCGGGCGGGGGTGGGGAGGGTGGCCGGAGGGATTCCATGAGGCGGCGAAGTTTCTTCCATTCGGCGCCGCGCATCTCACGGTACACGGCAGGGAAGCGCGCGCGGAGCTCCTCGGCGTGCCTGCGGTAGCGCTCGGCGAGCATGCCCATGGCCATCAGCGTCGGGGGCTCGAGACGGCGGCCGGCGGTGGCGGCCAGCTCTTCGAGGAGGTCGATTGCGACGCAGGCGTCCTGGTGCAGCCCGAGCAGGTCCTGCAGGGCCGTAACGCGCGCGCTGAACTCTAACGCGGGTTTTCCGTAGACGCCGTTACCGACGAATTCGAGCGCGTAGCGGAGCTTCTTGGCCTCGATGCGGAGGAGGTGGTACTCCTCGGGCGGGGACGATTTCCGGATGCGGTCGCCGAGTTTGCGCACTTTGCGGTAGCGGCGCTCGACGAGGTCGGGCGCGACCGAGAGGACGGGCACGCGAGCCGGGGCGAACGAGCGGGGCGGTCCCGACCTGAGCGCCGTTGCGAAGCGTGCGCAGAGTCGCTCGTAGCGGCGAGAGTCGAGCACCTGAAGCATTCGTTTGCGGGCGGCCAGTCGGCGCTTTTGGAGCAAGACCTCGATGCCGTCGAGCAAGTGGGCACGTTCCGGGGGGAATTCTGCGCGCCATTCAGCCATCCGTTCGAGCTGGACGTCGAGGTCGCGGACTTCGCCAAGGGCCCGGGCGACCTGGCCGAACTGATCGCGGAAGGCGAGCATGCGCGGCGTGAGGTAGGGGCGAAAAGCGGCCATGGCCGCGCGGAGTCGGCGCGTGGCGACGCGCATGTCGTGGAGCGCTTCGATGTCTTCGCCCAGCCGGGTGCCGGGCTCGTTGAGGAGAAACACCCGGAACTGACGGCGGAGCACGGCGTACGCAACCTGGCCGACGGACATGGACGGCTCGACGGCCTCCGGGCCGAACGACGGCGGCGGCGGGGGGCGCTGGCCAGTCGCCACGAGGGCAGCTTCGAACTTGGACGTGGCTGCCGGGCTGAGGCTGCAGGCGGCGACGAGTGCCTCGACGAATGGGCGCGCACGCTCCACGGCTGCGGCGTCGACTTCGACCTCGACGCGGGCAAGACGGACGGGCTCCCCGCCGGCTACCGGGATCGACGTGTCGTCGAGGGCAACTTCGCCGAGTCGGCCCTCGTTGTCGGCGAGCTGGAAACGCTGGCGGGAGGTAAGGAGGCGGAAGAGCGGGGCGAGGGGCTGGCGGCCGCAGAGAGCGCGGAGTGCTTCGCCGGCCTCGCCGGGTGCTTCCCGGGGGTCGACCTCGGGAGACGGGAGGGCGGCAGTGACTTCGCGGCGCGTACGAATCCCGTCGGCGGGCTCCGCCATCGACTTGAGCGTCAGCTCAGCCCCTTCTGGTGTGCGGCGGACGCGGCAGGCGTAGCCGGCGCGGTGGATACGCCAGTCGGGGGTGTCGAGGTAGCTGTCGTCGAGGGAGCGGGTGCCGTCGGGCTGGACGCTGAAGCCGGCGAGCGGGCTGGAGCTGAGCCATCGCAGGACCGGGCGGGTATCGAGCGCAGCAAACTGCCATTCGATCTCGAGGGAAGCGGATGTCACGCCCGCCATGATACGGGCCGCCGGCCGCTCACGCGTCAACGGCTCACGCCCGGCGGATGGTGAGGCCGCCGTCAACGGGCAGGGCGACACCCGTTACGAAGGAAGCGGCCGGCATGGCAAGCGAGAGGGTGATGTGCGCAACCTCCTCGGGGAGGCCGTACCGCCGCAGGGCTGTCCGCTGGTGGGCATATTTCTGCTTGGCTTCTTCGGGGATTGCCTCGGTCATGCCGGTGCGGATGGGGCCGGGGCAGACGCAGTTGACGGTGATGCCCTCACGACCGAATTCGAGCGCGAGCGAACGCGTGAGCCCAACGACGCCATGCTTGGCCGCCGTGTAGGCGCTGTGGCCCGGGGTTGCTCCGAGACCTTCGGTGCTGGCGATGTTGATGATTCGGGGGCTCGATGAGCGCCGAAGGTGGGGCAGGGCGGCGCGGATGGTGTGGGTCATCGCAGTCAGGTCAACCGCGAGGGTCCGGGACCACACGTCCTCGTAATTCTCGGATTCGAACGGGGCCGCGGCGGAGATGCCCGCGTTGTTGACGAGGACGTCGAGGCCGCCGAACTCGGCGACGACTTCTTCGACGAGCCGTTCGACGGCTGCACGGTTCGCGACGTCGCAGGCCCATGCTCGGGCTGCGCCGCCAGCGGCGCGAATTTCGGCGGCGACGGCTTCTACCGGTTCGCGGTTGACGTCGACGGCAGCGACGCGAGCGCCTTCGTCGGCGAAGAGGATGGCGGTGGCACGGCCCATGCCGCTGCCTGCACCGGTCACAAGGACAACCTTGCCTTCGACGGAGCGGCTGAGCTGGCTGAGACGGGGCATGGGGGAACTCCTCGGGGGCTGGCTTTGAGCGGAGGTCTACCGGGTGGGGGCGGGCTGTGCAAGCGGTTGCGCGGGGGAGCGGGCGCCAGCATGCTACCGGCACAGATCAAGCCCCTGCAGGAGATTGCGACCCCATGGTGATGGCACTTGATGGCATCAAGGTTCTCGACCTCTCCCGGCTGGCGCCGGGTCCCCATTGTTCGATGCTGCTCGCGGATTTCGGCGCGGACGTGACGCTGGTCGAGGCCGTGCCGGGCGCATCGGCGAAGCTCGGAACGACGGGGTTGCGGCGGAGCGAAGCTGCGGAACGGGCGGCGGCGTTCAACGCGCTCGGCCGCGGGAAGAAGTCGATTGCGCTGAACCTGAAGGAGGAGGAGGCGCGGAGAATTTTTTACCGGATGGTGGAGGGCGCCGATGTGGTCATCGAAGGCTTCCGCCCCGGGGTGGTGAAGCGGCTCGGGGTCGATTACGACACGCTCTCGAAGATCAACCCGCGGGTGATTTGCTGCTCAATCTCGGGGTTTGGGCAGACGGGTCCGTACGCGAATCTCGTTGGGCACGACATCAACTACATCGCCATTGGCGGGGCGCTTGGGGTGACTGGGAGGCCGGGGCAGCCGCCGGCGATTCCGGTCAACCTGCTTGCTGACTTCGCCGGCGGCGGCTTGACCGCGGCGTTCGCGATTTGCCTCGCAATCATTGCCCGCGAGAAGACGGGCCGAGGCCAGAACATCGATGTCGGAATGAGCGATGGAGTGCTGTCGCTGATGACGAGCGCGTTCAGCCACTACTTCTCGACGGGCCAGCCTATCCGCCCCGGTGAATATCTCCTCAACGGTGCAGCACCGTTCTACAACACGTACCGCTGCTCCGACGGCCGGTGGTTTTCGATTGGGAGCATCGAGCCGCACTTCTGGGAGAACCTGTGCCGGGTGCTCGGCACGGAGGACCTGCTCCCGCACCAATTCGACCAGGCGAAGTGGCCGGAGATGATCGAGCGGTTTGCGGGCATCTTCACGACCCGGACGGCGGACGAGTGGATGGCGCTGATGTCGCAGTACGACATCTGTGCCGCGCCGGTCTTGGAGATGGAGAACGTGGTCACGAACGAGCACAACCTCGCGCGCGGCATGGTAGTTGAGCTCGATTCGCCGGTCGGGAAAGTGCAGCAGATTGGCGTGGCGCCGAAGCTGAGTGATACGCCCGGCATGCCGCGTTCGACGGCTCCGCTCATTGGACAGCACACCGACGAAATCCTTGGGGGCCTCGGCTACAGCGCGGAGCAGATCGCCGACCTCCGCAACCGGGGCATCGTCGGATAACGCCCGCTTGCGGGCTCCGCGTGAACGGCCGCCCGGCGGGGCGGCCGTTCACGTTGGTTTCCCGGGGGTCGGCGGCGACTTAGCAGATTCCGCAGCGGCAGCCTTCAGCGGACGAAGCGGGCTTGCGGGCGACCACCGCTGCAGAGGCGATGCCCTTGCCGCCCGGGTACTCGGTGGCCTCCGATGTCACGTCGACGAAGCCTGCCGCGCGGATGTGCTCCAGGTAGTCGGACTCGAGGAGGGCGCCGGCGATGCACCCGGCCCACTGCTCCATATCGGACCGGACCTCGTCCGGCACGGGCTTCGTCCAGACGATGTCGGAGACCTGGAGTCGACCGCCCGGCTTGAGCACCCTAAACGCCTCGCGGAAGACTTGAGGCTTGTCGGGCGAGAGATTGATGACGCAGTTGGAGATGATGACGTCGACGGACTCGTCGGGCATAGGCAGGTGCTCGATTTCGCCGAGGCGGAACTCGACGTTTGCGGCGCCGACTTTCTCGGCATTCTTGCGGGCAAGGCGGACCATCTCGGGCGTCATGTCGACGCCGTAGACGCGGCCACTGGGGCCCACCATCTTCGCCGCCAGGAAGCAGTCGATGCCGCCGCCGGAGCCGAGGTCGAGGACGACCTGGCCGGGTTCGAGGGCTGCGATGGCGGTGGGATTTCCGCAGCCGAAGGCGACGTCGGTCACCGTCGCAGGCAGGTCGTTGATGTCGGACTGGCGATACAGCTCCGCGATGCGGCTGATGGCGACGTCATCACCGGCGGCGGGGACATCGCCGCAGCAGGTTTGGGGAGAGTTCTCCGCGGGCGCTGGCGAGCAGCAGGACGAGGAGTCTGAGGCCGGGACGGTTTCGAGGAGTTCGACCGTTTCGGCGCGTTCGAGGACGGGGCGCACGCGGCCGGCATAGGCACGGGCAACGAGTTCTCGGATTTCATCGGGACCGGGTACGGACATTGGGCACCTCCGTGGGCAGGGTACCGCAATCGTAATTTTGCGATGATGGCCTGTCAACGGAAATTTGCGATGGCCGTCAGGGAGCGGTAAACCTCGCCGAGGGCGCGCCAGTCTGCGAGCTGGCGTCGGAAGGGGCGGTGGACAGCCGAGCGCGCGGCAGGGTGGTAGAGGGGCATCAGCCACACGCCGCGCCAGGGGCACGGCTGCGCGACGTGCTCTTTGAGGGTGAGCCGATGCGGTTCGATGCGGCCGAGCGCAGCGAGCGCAACGGCGCCGAGGGCGGCGACGACTCGCGGCCGGACGAGGTCGAGGACTTCGGTGAGAAACGGCAGACAGGCCGCAGCCTCGGCAGCGCGCGGGCGTCGGTTGCGGCCGCGGTCGTCGAGTGGCAGGCATAGGACCGCGTTGGTCAGCGCCACTTCGGCTCTTGGCAGCCCCGCAGCGGCGAGGAGGCATGCAAACCGGGCGGCCGCCGTGTCGCCGTCGAAGGGGCGCCCTGTGCGGGCGGCACCGCGGCGGCCGGGCGCTTCACCCACGAAGAGGACGGGCCGAGTTTCGGAGGGGAGGTCGACGACGGCGCTGCCGGGCACGACGGCGGGGCAGCGGCGACATGCGCGGGCTCGCCCGGCGAGGTCGGGGACGGTCTGGAACCGTTCGCCAGCGTGAGCGTAGGATTCGCGCATCTCGACGGAGGGTAGCACTGTGGAACCTCGCATCGTGGCCACCGGGTTGGAATTCCCTGAGGGGCCGGTTGCGCTTGCCAACGGCGACGTCATCGTGACGGAGATTGCGGCCGGGCGGCTTAGCCGCGTGAAGCCGGATGGGACGGTCGAGGTCCTCGCCGTGACGGGCGGCGGCCCGAACGGCGCAGCGCTGGGGCCCGACGGTGCGCTGTATGTGACCCAGAACGGCGGATTCCAGTGGCATCGGCGGCCGCTGCCGGACGGCTCGACGGGGCTGTTCCCCGGTGAGCAGCCGGAGGATTACCGCGGCGGCGCCATCCAGCGGGTGACGCTCGGCGGTGAGGTAAGCACGCTGTACACGGAGTGCAACGGGATGCCCCTCAAGGGGCCGAACGACCTCGTGTTCGACCGGGAGGGCAACTTCTATTTCACCGACCTCGGGAAGAACCGGCCGAGGGAGAAGGACCGCACCGGCGTTTACTACGCCTCGCCGGACGGAAAGTTCATTCGGGAGATCATTTTCCCGATGGAAGGGCCGAACGGCATCGGGCTGAGCCCGGATGAACGGACACTCTACGTGGCAGAGACGCCGACGGGCCGGGTCTGGGCCTATGATGTGCAGGCACCGGGGCAGGTTGCGAACGGCAGGGTCATCGGGACGGTGCCGGGTGCGCCGCCCTTCGGCTACAGCTTCTGCGACAGCATGTGCGTGGATGCCGAGGGGAACGTGATCGTGGCGACAATCCTGAACGGAGGATTGACGATGTTCTCGCCCGATGGGTCGCGCGTGCAGCACTTCCCCTGCCCGGACCTGCTCACGACCAATGCGTGCTTCGCCCCGAATATGACATCGCTCTACGTGACGCTCAGTTCGACGGGACGGCTGGGCCTTTTCGAGGCGTGGCCGACGAAGGGGCTGAAGCTGAACTTCGCTGCCTGAACCGCGCTACGCTGTGAATTTCGGGGTAGGCTACGTAACAGAGTCGCGGGCGAAGGACCTGTCGGCGACAATGGCGGCGGAGGCGCCGCCATGCCGATAACCGTCACCCTACTCTCTCATAGCCCGGACCCCATCCGTTCGCTCTACATGGCCTACAGGGTGTGCTACTCCAGCCTGACCCCCCAGCAGGTGGCGGAGCGCATTGCATCTGAGCGCATCAGTAGGGAGCAGATGGAGGCCTTCGTCATCGAGAGGCTGAAGACGGGCCATAGCTCGCCCCTGGAGCAGGTCTGGTTCGAGTTCGCCATCTCCGGCGTCAGCCGCGCGTTCTCGCACCAGTTCGTCCGGCACCGGGTCGGCATCAGTTTCGAGCAGCAGTCTCAGCGCTACGTCACCTACAAGGGCGGGGCTTTCCCTTACACCGTGCCGGAGAGCGTGAAGAGGGCCGGGCTGGAGGACGAGATGGCGAGCCTCTTCGAGGAGGCGGGCGCCCTGTATGAGCGGATGGTGGAGGCTGGCGTGCCCGCGGAGGACGCGCGCTTCCTGCTGCCCAACGCCACGAACACGAACTTCAAGGTCACGGTGAACTTCCAGTCGCTGCTGCACATCTGCGACCTCCGGCTCTGCACCCGGGCCCAGTGGGAGTTTCGCCGGGTCGCAGCCCTCATGCGGGCTGAGGTCATGCGGGTGGAGCCCATCCTCGGCAGGATGCTGCAGCCGAAGTGCGGGGAGCAGCGGCTGGGCTACTGCGACGAATCAGAGAAGGACTGGGCGGCCTGCCCTATCGGGCGGGTCAGGCCCCACAAGGACGCGCTCTTCCGCCTCTACGAGCAGTACCGCAGGGGCGAGTTACAGCCGCTGCGGCCTGAGGACTACGCCATCATCGAGGAAGCGGCGCCCGGCATCGCGGGCGAGGCGGCACCCTCTGCACCGGTCCCGGGGAGCTGAAGGGGCAGCGATGCCTGTGAAACGGGGGATGCTCGCCGGGCGCTACGGAGGCGTGGTGCTGGCGGTCGCGGGCGGGATTTCGGCGGCCTGGGGGCTGGTCTCGGGAGACACGGGGATGGCTGTCCTCGGCGGTACGGCGCTTGCAGCGCTTGCGGTTGGGTACGGCCTCCCGCGGCTCGTGCGCGGTCCCGTCGGTGACCCGGACGAGCGGGGCTGAGGCGGCACTACCGGGCGGTCACGATGCTGTCACGGGACCGGCCGGGGCGGGTCGAATTGGATGCTCCTCCCGGGGGCGGCATCGGCCGAACCTCCTAGCAGGGAGATTGCCCCGGGGAGGCAGGCTGTGGCGTCGCTGGTTTCTGTGCCGGACCTTGGCCGCGATATGGTCGGCGGCGTGGTTGCGGAGTGGTATCGACCCGACGGCGCGGAGGTCGCGCCGGGCGAGCCCGTATGCCGGCTCGAATGCGATTTTGTGGCGGTCGAACTGGAGGCCGACCGCGCAGGGGTCCTGCGGCATCGGAAGCCGGCGGGGAGCATCGAGCGCAAGGGCGCGGTACTCGGGGTGATCCTTGGCAAGGGCGAGGCGCTCCCGGCGGAAGAGGAACTGCGCGCGACGGAACCAGGAGGCGAGACCGTCGCCGGAGACCTCGGTCAAACGGCGGCAGCGGCCGACGTGCGGGAAGCCGGAGCATTCGGCCGAGGTGCCGGACGGACGGGACGAAGGGGCCGCCGACGACGAGGCCGTGGTGGTTCCGTTCCCGCAGCGAGGAGCGGAGCGGGCGGACCCGCTGCCAGAGCCGGGCGGCGCCATCCCCGGTCTCCCGCTCTGGGACGAGGAGGCGGAGCAGCAGGCTGCAGCCGTGGGCGAGCCAGCCCGGGGCCGAGGAGACGACCCCGGCGCGGGTGTCGGGGCCGACGAGAGTCCGGTCGCCGGGGTCCCGATGGAAGGAAGCGAACGGTTCGTGCGCATCGCGGCAGAAGCGGCCGCGAGCGCGGAGGTGCTGAGCGCGCACGTCTGTGTATCGTGGACGCGCGCACAGGAGGCGGTGGACGCACTGGGCGACGAGTGGCACCCCTTTGGGCCAAAGCCGCGGCTGGAGGACCTCGCGCTGCGGGCGATTGCCCGGGCGCTTGCCGAGGCCGGGGTCAGCGTGGGGCCCGCGGGGATGGTCATCGTCGAACCTGAGGCCGACAGGTCGTTCGCTGTGGCCGAGCCGCTCGAGGAGGAGTTCCGGCGCATGGTGCTCGCGAGGGCGGATGGGAAAGCGTCGTTCGAGCGAGCCGAATGGGTCGTGGTCTCGCTGCTGCCGATCGGGGTCGAGCGGCTCGAGCCGCGCCTCGCGGGTGGCAGACTCGCGTTCGGGCTCGGCGCCGGGCGCGACGGCCAGGGGACAGTCACGATGCGGTATGACAGCACGATGTTCGGGGAGGGAGACGCCGGCCGTGTCCTTGCTCGGGTACGCTCGCTGGTGGAGAACCCATACCGACTCTGGGGGTGACCGGACGATGTCGAGAGGCACAGACGCCGCAGGGCGATCGGTCGCCGTATACAACCTTGGCACGACCACTTACGGGGAGGTTCACCGGCTGCAGCAGCGGCTCCAGGCTGCGCGGCGGGCCGGGTCGGGCGTGGACACCCTGCTCCTGACTGAGCATCGGCCGGTTTTCACGCTCGGGCGAAGCCACCCCGTCCCGAGCCTCCGGGTAGAGCGCGAAACGGTGGAGCGGTACGGCATCGAAATCGTGCAGACGGAACGGGGCGGGGACATCACCTACCATGGCCCCGGTCAGCTCGTTGCCTACGGGATCATCGCGCTGAAGGGCTGGGGCATCGGCGTGACGGATTATGTCGCTGGTCTCGAGGAGACGGTCGTCGGGGTGCTGGCGGACTGGGGGTTGAGAGGAGAGCGCTCGGAGCGGGGCCGCGGCGTTTGGGTGGATGGGCGGAAGATTGCATCGGTGGGGCTGAACGTGCGCGGCTGGGTAACGATGCACGGTGTCGCGTTGAACGTCGACCCGGACCTGGGGCATTTCGAACTGATCAACCCTTGCGGGATGGCGGATGTGGAAGTGACGACGATGGCTGCCGAAGTTGGCCGGCAGGTCGATATGGAGCAGGTGGTCGAAGCGTTCGTGTTTCACTTCGGGCGGGTCTTCGACTGCACGGCGAGAATGCAGCCTATCCCGGGCCGCGAGAAGGCGGGCAAAGCGCGGTAAGCATTGCGCCGTTCCAGCTGTCTCTGTTTGGGATGTACGGGAGACTCCCGAATTTTCGGTGACCGGGGGAACGCCGCGTAGCCGCGATGCGTTTTCCCTTGAGGAGGACAGAATGGAACGGACGGTGCACGCGCTCGGGCTCTTCGCTGCGCTGTACGCGGCAATCGTGTTGATGCGCCTCGGGGGCTGAGATCGGCAGGTCAGCCTGCGTAGCTGGCGATGGCCTCGTCGCTGAAGTCTGCGTTGGAGTACACGCGCTGGACGTCTTCGAGGTCTTCGAGGGCCTCGATGAGGCGGAGCACCTGGTGGGCAGTCTTTTCGTCGACCTCGATGGTCGTCTTGGGAATCATTGCGAAGTCGGCGTTCTCGACCTGCAGTCCGGCTGCCTCGATGTTCTTGCGGACGGTTTCGAGGGTTGCGGGGTCGGTTCGGACTTCAATGACGTCGCCCTGGAGCTCGACGTCTTCGGCGCCTGCATCGATGGCCTGGAGGGCCACGTCATCGGCATCGCGCCCCTCGAGGGGGATGGTGATGATGCCGCGCGGCTCGAATTGCCAGGCCACGGAACCGGACTCGCCGAGGCTGCCGCCAGCACGGCTGAACTGGTGCCGAACCTCGGAGACGGTGCGGTTGCGGTTATCGGTGAGAGCGGCCACGAGGATAGCGATGCCGCCCGGTGCGTAGCCTTCGTAGGTGATTTCTTCGAGCTGGTCTTCCTGTGCGCCGCCCGTAGCCTTGGAGATGGCACGTTCGATGTTGTCGTTTGGCATGTTGGCGGCACGTGCGCGCTGGATGGCGAGGCGGAGCTTGAAGTTGCCGGCAGGGTCGGGACCGCCCTGTTTCGCTGCCTGCATAATTTCGCGGGTGAGTTTGGTGAAGAGGGCGCCTCGCTTTTGGTCGTTGGCGCCCTTCTGGCGCTTGATCTGCGCCCACTTCGAATGGCCTGCCATCGGTCGTGCTCCGGTGGTGGGGTGACGTGGTGTGCCTTCGAGTGTACCGACGGGGGTTGGTTCTGGCGAAATCGGGCCGAGCGAAGGAGGTTCAGACCGACCGGATGCCGTCGACCGCGAACGCCGCGGCGAAGATGACCGTGAGGGCGGCGAGAAGCCGTGCGAGGCCATCGACTGCGGCGCGGCTTCGCCCGATACGCGCGGCTACCAGCAGGAGCGCTGCCGCAACGGCCGCGCCGGAACTGACCGCTGCCAGCTCCCAGCCCTCGCGGGCCGAGATGAGCACCGCGACCGCCAGCGGTGACGGGGCGAGGAGCAGGGGGAACACCAGCGGGACAAGGAGCGAACGAAACCCGTCCGGTTGGGGTTCCGCGGAAAGGGGCCGCGGCCCAACCGCGAGGAGGGAGGCGCCGGAGGCGGCGAGGATGACGCCGGCAGCAACGTCGAAGGTCTCGGGCTCGACCGACAAGGCACGGAGAAGGTCGTTCGCTGTGACGGCGGCAACCGCGTAGGCGGCGACTCCGACGATGCCGGCAGCCAGCAGGGCGAACCGTTCCGGACGTTTCGGACCAATGCTCGCAGCGATGGCGAACGGGTTCAGCGCGGAGAGCGTGACGAGGAGGGCAAGCCAGGGATTCACGGCTGGTCCTTTCCGGCGAGGATGAGCGAAGCGAGGAGCAGGGCAGAGAGCGCGTGCTGCTGGTCGTCCATGCGGGTAATGCCGTCGGTGAACCAGGCGCCTTCAGCACGCGTCCGGTTGGGCGCGGCTGCGGCTTCACGAGCGTCGAACTGCCGTTCCTGGAGCATGCCCGCCGCACAGGCGAGTCGCTCTTCGACGGCGGGCAAGAGGTGGGTGAGGCGGGGGTCGGCTGCGGCCGCCCGGTGGAGGCCGGCGAGTCCTTCGCCCCAAGTGCCGAGCCCCGCCGCACGGGCCTGCCGCCCGTGAAGGAGCCGCGACCACCAGGTGTCGCGGCGGGCGGCATCGCTGCGGACGAGGAGCCCGAAGCGGCCGGCAAGAGACTCGAGGTAGCGGACTTCGCTATCAGTGAGTCCCCAGGCAGCCATCTCTCCGAAGCCGTAGGCGGCCCACTGGTCGGCCCACGGGGGGAATTTGAGGTTTTCAACGCGGTCGCGGTCTTCGGCGAGGTACCGGGCGGTGCGGCGGGCGGGAACGTCCCAGCCCTCGTCGGGGAAGAGCCGGTGCATGAGGGTGAGGGCCCAGAATGCTTCGCCGGTGGCGTATTTGGACCGCTCGCCTGGGACCGGAGCGGCGGCCGCGACGTCCCAGCGGTTGAGAAAGGCGCCATCGGGGAGCTGGAGCGCGAGCATCCCCCGGGCAAGCTCGCGCATGAGGTCGTCATACTGGTCGTCGCCCGTGGCAATGCGGCGCTGGAGGAGGGACGCGAGCATCAGGGCGGTAGCGCCCAGCCGCACGGTGCCATTGCCGGGGTCCTGGAGCGCGGCCCAGTCATCGTGGCGGTAGAGGTTCCGGAGCATCCAGCGGAGTCCGGCATCGGCCGCAGGCAGGACCGAGAGGTCGCCGGCCGCGGCGAGCTGGTACAGGGACATCGTGACGCCGGCGTGGCGGACGACGTTGTAGCCGAGGAGGTCGGTGTCACTGTCGATGGTGTATTCGTAAACGTACGAGCCGTCGGGGTACTGATTTGATTCGATCCATGCGGCGGCGAGGCGAGCGGATGCGAGTGCCGACTCGGGACTGACGGCCGGACAATACTGGGGCGCGAGAATGGTAGCCCGGAGCAGTACAGCGCCGAGCGCCCAGACAGCGACGGAAAACAGCGCCGTCCGCCTCATGGGGCTGGAGCATACCGGAGACCGGAAGGCGGAGGAGGAAAATCCGGCCGGGGCAGCGCTAGGCTTCGGAGGGGAGAGCTTGGGCGGCGGCGCTGCAGAGGCGGTCCATGACGGGGAAGAGTTCCTGCCCCCTGGGGGTGAGCGTGTAGCGCGATGTCGGCGGGTAGGTGTGCTCGACGGTGCGTTCGACGAGGCCCGCGTCGTTGAGGTCTTTGAGGGCGAGGGCAAGGGCGCGGGGGGTGATGCCGGGCAGGTCGTCTTCGATACGGGAATAGCGGCTGGCACCTCGCCCGACGGCGACGAGCACGAGCATGGGCCATTTCTTGAGTGCGAGCGGAACGATTTCCATAGCTCGGACGGTTTCGACGGCTTCGATACATGCCTGGCCGACAACCCGGCCGGCTTTGGTCAGGTCGCATCGGTAACTGCGACGGTCGGGCTGGCGGACGAGGACGCCCGCGGCTTCGAGGGCGCGGAGCGTCTGCGCGAAGGTGTCGCGGGAGGCGCCAAAGATGCGCTGGAGCTCGGCCGCGCGTTGAGGGCCATCGCGGTAGAGGCGGGCGATGGTTGGCACCGACCAGCGGTGGTGGAACATGCGGGTAGCGGGGACGAGCGAAGTCAACGAGCACCCTGCTTGGGAGAGGCTGTTCATCTCTGCTTGTACACTTGCTATATTTTGATTGCAAGGCAGCGGCGACCGGGCGGTTGACTGCTTGCCATTGTGACGTCCCGGACGCATACTTAGAGCTTGATCCGCTGCGGCGGATCGTTTTTGTGTTGGAATCCGCTGGGGTTCCCGGGAGGCAAGGCCCGGGTGGCGCAACGGCAGCGCATCCGATTTGTAATCGGACGGTTAGGGGTTCGAATCCCCTCTCGGGCTCCAACACAAAAGCCTGGCTGCGCGAGCAGCCGGGGACGCCATGGAGAGATGGCCGAGTGGTTAATGGCAGCAGACTGTAAATCTGCCGCGCTTCGCGCTTCGTAGGTTCGAATCCTACTCTCTCCACCACCAAGCCACATCAACCGGCGGTCGACCGCCGGGCGGTAGGCCCTCATAGCTCAGCAGGCAGAGCGCGTTCTTGGTAAGAACGAGGTCTCCGGTTCGAACCCGGATGAGGGCTCCAGTGTGGATTCCCGGCGGCGGGGCCGCCGTTCCAAACCAGGCCCGGAGGGCAGAGGCAACCCATGGCGAAGGCGAAATTCGAGAGGACGAAACCGCACGTCAACGTCGGGACGATTGGGCACGTTGACCACGGGAAGACGTCGTTGACGGCGGCGATCACGAAGGTATTGGCGCTGAAGGGGGAGGCCGAGTATCGGCCGTTCGACTCGATCGACAATGCGCCGGAGGAGCGTGCGCGCGGCATTACGATTGCGATTGCGCACGTGGAGTATGAGACGGACAAGCGGCATTACGCACACGTCGACTGCCCGGGGCATGCGGACTACATCAAGAACATGATCACGGGTGCGGCGCAGATGGACGGGGCGATCCTGGTGGTTGCTGCCCCGGAGGGGCCGATGCCGCAGACGCGGGAGCACGTGCTGCTGGCGCGGCAGGTCGAAGTGCCGGCGCTGGTGGTTTTCCTGAACAAGGTCGACATGATGGAGGACCCGGAGCTTTTGGAGCTGGTGGAGCTCGAGCTGCGGGAGCTCTTGAGCTCGCAGGGCTTCCCGGGCGATGAGGTGCCGATCATCCGCGGTTCGGCGCTGAAGGCGCTGGAGTCGACCTCGACCGACCCGAACGCACCGGAATACAAGTGCATTTGGGAGCTGATGGATGCGGTCGACAACTACATCCCGACGCCGGTGCGGCCGCTGGACAAGCCGTTCCTGATGCCGATCGAAGACGTGTTCGGCATCAAGGGGCGCGGCACGGTGGTCACGGGGCGGATCGAGCGCGGCGTCGTGAAAGTCGGCGACGAAGTCGAGATCGTCGGCCTGCGGGAGACGCAGAAGACGACCGTGACGGGTGTCGAGATGTTCAAGAAGATGCTGGACGAGGGGCAGGCGGGCGACAACGTCGGCTGCCTCCTGCGCGGCATCGAGCGGGACGAAGTGGAGCGCGGACAGGTGCTCTGCAAGCCGGGGAGCATCAAGCCGCACACGAAGTTCGAGGCGCAGGTGTACGTCCTCTCCAAGGAAGAGGGCGGCCGCCACACCCCGTTCTTCAACGGCTACCGGCCGCAGTTCTACGTCCGCACCACCGACGTCACCGGCACCATCAACCTGCCCGAGGGCGTCGAAATGGTCATGCCCGGTGACAACATCACCATGACCGTCGAGCTCATCCAGCCCGTCGCCATCGAAGACGGCCTCCGCTTCGCCATCCGCGAAGGCGGCCGCACCGTCGGCGCCGGCGTCGTCACCAAAATCCTCGCCTGAGGCTAAGCCCCGGGGTAAGGAGGGAGGAGCCATATGGCCAGCAAGAAGGGGGACCGGATCATCATCCACCTCCAGAGTACGGAGGGGCCGGTGTACCGGTACACGACCCAGAAGAACCGGCGGAATGATTCTGGCCGCCTTGAGCTGAAGAAGTATCACCCGGGGCTGCGGAAGCACGTCCTGTTCCGGGAGACGCGGTAACGCCAATGGCACGTACACAACGCCGGCGCGCGGCGACAGCGGCGCCGGAGGGTTCCCAGCCAGCGGAGGCCCAGCGGCCGGCGCGGCCTTCGCTTCCGCGGTCGACCGGTGCGCCCGGTGCTATTGCGCGCCCGGAGGCGCCAAAGCGGCGCCCATTCGGGTTCCTCAAGCGCCTGCAGCCGAGGTTTGTGGCGGACGTCATCGCGGAGCTGCGCAAGGTGACGTGGCCGTCGTTTCAGGAGACGCGGTACCTCACCATCGTCGTGGCGATCGTGGCGGTGTTGATGGGCCTGTTCCTGGGCGCTGTCGACCTCGTTTTCGGCTGGACCATCGAGAGGCTGTTCTTCTAACGATGACTGACGAACCGAAGGCGTATACAGCGCCGTCCGACATCAGCCCTGAGCAGAATGAGCAGATTCCGAAGCGCGCCTCGCGGCGGCGCAAGGACGAGGACGCGCTGGAGCAGGAGCAGCTGACGGACGAGGAGATCAACGCACCGGGGCGGAAGTGGTACTTCGTCCATACGTACAGCGGCCATGAGAACAAGGTGCGCAACGCGATCAAGGCGACCGTGGCGCGAATGGACGCGGGGGACAAGATCTTCCACGTGGTGGTGCCCACGGAGGACGAGATCGAGATTCGCGACGGGCAGCGGCGAACGGTGAAGCGGAAGCTGTACCCGGGCTACGTGCTCGTGCAGACGATTGAGCTGAAGGAGAAGGACCCGGATTCGGATGCGGTATGGCATCTCATCCGCAACACGACCGGGGTTACGGGCTTCGTGAGTTCGGGGACGCGGCCTGTGCCGCTCTCGCAGGATGAGGTGAACCACATCCTGCGGGCAATGCGGATGGAACAGCCCAGGGTTCGCGTGGCGTTCCAGCCGGGTCAATCGGTGCGGATCGTCGACGGGCCATTCGAGGATTTCGTGGGGACCGTGGACGAGATCAACACCGAAAAGGGCCGCGTGAAGGTTATCGTGAACATGTTCGGCCGGGAGACGCCGGTCGAGCTGGATTTCCTGCAGGTCGAACGAGTCTAGCGGTCGGCAATCGGCTCGTCCCCGGCTCCGAACGGCCGGGGACGATTCTCCGGCACGGTTCGGCAACAACGAAAGGCCCCCGGGTTGCCGCCCCGGGGGCCTTTCATTTTGGTGCGGTTGTGGGCTGTTGGCGGGCGCCGGGGGTTAGAAGCCAGCCCGGCCGCCACCGCCGCGGAGGCGCGGGTCGAGCACGTCGCGCAGGGCATCTCCGGCGAGGTTGAAGCCGAGCACCACCAGGGTAAGCGCCATTCCGACGATGAAGGCCATCCAGGGGTCGGAGGGGCCGTTGCGCCGGCCTTCTTCGACCATCTTCCCCCAGGAGACGACGGTTGGGTCGCCGAGGCCGAGGAAGGCGAGCGTGGCTTCGACGAGGATGTAGATGCCGATGGAGCTGGTGAAGGTGACGATGATGGGCGCCGTGATGTTCGGGAAGATGTGGCGCACCATGATGCGGCTGTCGCTGGCGCCGATCGTTCGTGCGGCGAGGACGTAGACCTCTTCGCGGACAGCCAGCACCGCGCTGCGTACAACACGGGCGGAACTGGCTGTCCCGAGGATGCCGAGGGCTATGGTGTTGACGGTGAGGGTGGGATTGGCGACGACCTGGCCGAAGAGCAGCAGGAGGACGAGGGGCGGGAATGCCTGGAGGGTGTCGACGATGCGCTGAATGAAGAAATCGACGAACCCGCCGAAGTAGGCGCTGGCGAGACCGACGATGGTGCCACTGATGGTGGCGATGAGGGCCGCGCCGAGACCAACGTAGAGGGCGGTGCGGGAGCCGTGGATGATGCGGGAGTAGAGGTCGCGGCCGAGGCCGTCGGTGCCGAGCCAGTGCTGGGCAGATGGACCGCCGAAGGTAATGGGGAGGTCGTTTTTCTCGAGCTTCTCAGGCGGGTACTGGAGACGGATGGTCGGGTCGGTGAGGGCTTTTTCGGCAAGCTCAGGGTCGTAGGCTGGGTTAGGGGCCTTGAAGATGTCTTCGGGGTCGTAGCGGTCGATGGCCTCGGCGAAGATGGCGGCAAACACGCACAGTCCGATGATGACGACACCGACGCCGCCGAGCGGCTTGTAGCGGAAGAAGCGGCCGGTGTGGACGAGTGCCCGGATGAAGGCGGGGCGGTCGCTGAGACTGCGGGGGATTTCGAAGGAGCCGGGGCGCTCCATGACGGCCTGTTCCTGTGCCATGGCAGCTTCCTCCTAGGAGTACCGGATGCGCGGATCGAGCACGCCATAGAGCAGGTCGATCGCGAGGTTGACGAAGACGACGAAGGTGGCGATGACGAGTACGAACGCCTGCACGACGGGGACGTCGCGGGCGACGATGGCGGCGAGGATGCGGCGGCCAACGCCGGGGATGGCGAACAGGTTTTCGAAGACGACGTTGCCCGAGAGGAGGCCGGCGAGGCTGAGGCCGAGCACGGTCACGACGGGGACCATGGCGTTCTTGAGTGCGTGGCGGACGATGATGACCCGTTCGCGCAGGCCCTTGGACCAGGCGGTACGGATGTAGTCCTGGCGCAGGACTTCGAGCATTTGTGAGCGGAGGAGGCGCATGACGCCGGCGCCTGAGGCGAGACCGCCGACGACGGCAGGGATGACGAAGAGCCGCATGCTCGCTCCGGGGTCTTCCCAGAGGAGTGGTGCTGAGCTGATTGGCACTTCCCAGAGGCCCCAGCGGACCACGTAAAGGACGGCCATCGTGGCGACCCAGAAGTTGGGCATGGCAAGGACAAGGATGGCGAACACGCGCAGGACGTAGTCAATAATCGTGTCCTGGCGGATGGCCGAGATGATGCCGATGGGGACGGACGTGACGACTGCGACGATGAGGGACATGAGGGCGAGCTGGATCGAGTAGGGGAGGCCCTCCTTCATTCCCTGGAGGGCGGATTCACGGGTTTGGTAGGAGATTCCGAAGTCACCGCGAAGGAGGTTGCCAAGGTAGATGAGGTAGCGCTGGACGATGGGCTTGTCGAGCCCAAGGTCTTTGCGGACTGCCTGGATTTGGGCCTCACGCAGTGCCGGGTCGGTCGACGTCGGGTCCTGTGCGGCGATGCGCTGGGCGACGAAGTCGCCGGGCAGGACACTCGTGGCGAAAAAGACGAGCGTGGCTACCAGCCAGATGACCGGGATGTTGACGACGGCCCGCCGGAGAATGTAGGTCCTCACTCGCGATGTCCCCCTTTTATGTCGCAACGTCAGCTGCGGGTCGAGGGGCGCATTCTAGCGCCTCTCGACCCGCAGCGGTGAACGGCGCGGCCTAGGCCGGCCGGCCTTTCCAAGTGGGGTCGTTCTGGTCGAACCACCACTGGGTCCCGTACTGGTGCATCTGGACGAAGGAGACTGCCTCGGGGTACTTGAGGTAGTTCCAGCGCATGGACGAGTTGACGGCGACCATGTTGTACGGGATGCCGGCGCCGTAGTTCTTTACGAGCTCGCGCATAACCTCTTTGGAGAGCTCCTGGCGTTTGGCGATGTCGAACTCAGCCACGGCCTGGGCGGTGAGCTGGTCGACCTTGTCGATCTTGACGCCGAACTGCTGCCACTGGGGCTGGCTGGAGTTGTACTGGAGGAAGTTGAGGAGGGTCGGTTCGGGGTCGGAGATTTCCGTGATCCAGCCGTACCAGATGTTGTTCTTCCCGTTGCCGTACTCCTGCTTGACGATCTTTCCGGTGATGGTGGAGTAGGGCTCGATCTTGGCGACGAAGTTGTTGCCGAGGACCTTCTTGAGCTGATTGGTGATGAGCGCGGAGACGCCGGAGTAGAGGCCCTCGTAGATGTCGGGGATGTCAACGATGATGTCGCCGAGGGCGGGACCGCCGCCGGCTTCCCACATCTTCCGGGCCTCGGCCTCTTCGGTGGCGCGGTCTTCGAGGTAGCCGGGGAAGGTGATGAGTTCCTTCTCCGTGATGGAGAACGCTGCCTGGGCGGGCGGAACGTTGCCCGAGAGGACGCCTTTGCCTTGGAGGATCGACTGGATAAGTGCGCGGCGGTCGAGGGCGCGGAAAATCGCGCCGATGAGGTTCGGGTTGTTCCAAGGGGCAGCGCCGCCGTAGTAGGTGCCTGCCTGCGGGTTGCCGCCGAAGACCTTCACCTCGTGAATCTGGCCTTCGAACCGCTTGAGGAGGTCTTGGATGACCTGGTTTTGGGTGGGGATGAAGGCGTCGAGCTGCTTTTGCTCGAAGGCGGCCTGCTGGGCGGTCTGGTCGGTGAAGAGGGGCAGCCACTTGACGCCATCCCAGTTGACCTGGGTGTAAAACTTGTCGTTGCGGACCCACTCGGAGTCGCCTTCAGCCGACCACTTGGTAAGGACGAACGCGCCGGTCCCGATAACGAGGTCGGCTTTCATGTTGGCGTAGTCCTTCTCGAAGGCCTGAACCGCTTCCGGGGCCTGGACCTTGGAGTAGGAGCCGGCGAGCGTGGTGAGGAAGAAGGGGTCGGGCTTGGTGAAGGTGACGCGCACTGTGCGGTCGTCGACCACTTCGACCTTGTCCACGTTCTGGTAGGCGGACTTGCGGTAGAAGTTGGGGTCTTCGGTTCCGTCGAGGAGCTTGCCGTTCTTATTTCGGTTGATGAAGAAGGCGATGTCTTCGGCGTTGGCCTGGCGCCCGTTGACCGGGGGCTTGTCATGCCAGAAGAGGTTTTGGCGGACGGTGAAGACGATGGTGTTGGGGTCGGGCTGCTCCCATTTCTCGGCGAAGGCGCCTTCGATTTCGGCCTTGGTGAAGCTCTTCCACTGGGTAACACCGAGGTTGGTCATACCCATGAGCCAGGCGACCGGCGAGAAGCGCGACCGGTCGACGTCAAACGTGTCCCAGGTGTTATTGGCGGAGACGAAGCGGGCGGTACCGCCTTTTTGCGGGGCCTGGGCGGCCGAAGTTGGGCTTGCAGCGGGGCTGCCAGAGCCGGAAGGCGTCGAGGTGCCGCCTGCAGAGCCACCGTCATCGTCATCATCGTCGCCGCAGCCGACGAGGCCGAGGGCGGCGACGCCGATGCCTGCGGTGGCAGCGCCGCCGAGGACACGGCGCCGGCTAATGCCCTGCCGGGCAAGCTTTCGCTTCCAGTAGTTGTCCGACATAGGTTGGAGAGGTCCCCCCTTGCTGAGTTCGCCCCGCTTCAATGGGAACCATAGAAAGCAGGGGCGACTCGGGAGTATACGCACGCGCGCCGTTCGGGGAAGTCATCTTTCCGGTAAATCGCCTTTTCCGCGGTGCGAAAGGTTCGCGGGTGCGAAAGGTTCTCGCGCGGGGCGAGGGACTGGCCTGTTGGAGGCCGGACGTTGCCCGGGAGGAAGGGTGCGGCGATACTTGATGGTTGGCTCGCCGTTGCTGGCGGGACCCTGTGGAGGCGTGCGTGGAGCGCGCCGTTCGCACACAAGGAGACGACATTGGCGAAGAAAGTGAGGGCAGTGCTCACGCTGCAGCTGCCCGCCGGGAAGGCGAACCCGGCGCCGCCTGTTGGCCCTGCGCTTGGCCAGCATGGCGTGAACATCATGGAGTTCTGCAAGGAGTACAACGCTCGGACGCAGGACAAGATCGGGCTCATCATCCCGGCCCAGCTGACGGTCTACGAGGACCGTTCGTTCACCTTCGTGCTGAAGACGCCTCCGGCGGCCGACCTGCTGCGGCGGGCCGCTGGCGTTGAGAAGGGGAGCGGCAATCCGCGGCTGAACAAGGTCGGCCGGGTGACTTCGGAGGATATCCGCAAGATCGCCGAGATGAAGTTGCCGGACCTGAACGCCAATACCGTCGAGGAAGCGATGCGGATTATCGAGGGGACGGCGCGGAGCATGGGCATCGAGGTGGTGGACTAATGCCGAAGCATGGGAAGCGCTACCGGGAAGCGGCTGCCAAGGTGGATAAGTCGCGGCTCTACGGGGTGGATGAGGCCATTGCGCTGGCGAAGGAGATCCACCCGGCAAAGTTCGACGAAACGGTCGAGCTTCACATCAAGACGGGGCTCGACCCGCGGCATGCGGAGCAGCAAATTCGCGGGTCGACGGTGCTCCCGCATGGCCTCGGAAAGGTGATGCGGGTGCTCGTGTTTGCAGAGGGCGAGGCGGCGTCCGCGGCGCGCGAGGCCGGTGCCGATCACGTCGGCAGCGACGACCTCATCAAGCAGATCGAAGGCGGGTTCCTCGACTTCGATGTCGCGATCGCGACGCGGGAGATGATGGGGAAGGTCGGGCGGCTGGGCCGCATCCTCGGCCCGCGGGGCTTGATGCCCAACCCGCGCTCCGGGACGGTGGTCGGCGCCGAGGACATCGCGAAGTCGGTGCAGGAGGCGAAGCAGGGCCGCGTGGAGTTCCGGCTCGACCGGCTGGCAAACATCCATGTGCCGCTGGGGAAGGTGAGCTTCGAAGACCAGAAGCTGAAGGAGAACCTGGCTGCCCTGATCGAGGCGGTCAACGCTGCGAAGCCGAAGGAGGCGAAGGGGCAGTACATCCGGAGCGCGACGCTCACGACGACGATGGGGCCAGGCATCCACCTGGACCTTGCGCAAACGCTTGCACTCAAACTGACCTGACGCTGGCTACGGCATCGTCCCTGAGACGACACCGGCCCGGTCACATGCGACCGGGCCGGTGCGGTTCTTGGTGAACGGCTGAGGTCTAGTGGGCGGGCGCGTGCGCGTCGTGGCTATCGCCGTGGCCGTGGGCGTCATCGTCAGCGGGGAGGTCGCGCGAGCGCATGATGGAGATGGGGGCCACCCAATCGGGGTTCTCCGGGAAACCGCCGACCTGCCGTTTGAACAGGTAGAGGACACCGAGGACGACGGCGAAGACCCCAACGCCCACGAGCGACCAGAGGACGGCTGGCAGGACGTCGGCGGCGGTTCCGCCGGCCTGGGCTGCGTGGCCCGCGGTGCCTCCGCCCTCATCGGCGGCAGCAGCGGCGACGCTGGCGAGGGCCACGAACGCAGGGACGATGGTGCGGGATATGACGCGCGTCTTCATCAAGCGGGAGTGTAGCAGGGAGCGAGCTTCGAGCCAGTGCGCGGGCAACAAAAATAGGGCCGGTGGATGTGTGGAGCGGACACGACATCCAGCGCGACCCATTCAATTTTTAGCACCTGCTCAGGAGACTGCGCAAGGGCGTGTCAGCGGAATTTTACGAAGATGACGCTTTGTTAGGTTTCCGGTCACCTGGACCGGCGGATAGGGCCGAACGTCCGATGGCGGGCAAGGGGCGGGCGCCGAGGATAGCGCCAGCATATGGGGAGGCTTGCTGCATGCGCGCACTCGTTCCGCTCGACGGCAGTGAAGATGCGCTTGCGGTCATGCCGGCGGTTCGGCGATTGACGGAGATGGCACCGGGCATCGAGGTGCATCTTGCGACAGTCCTTGACCCGCAGGCGGTCCGCGGGCGAACGGAGCGGCCGGCAAGAGAGCCGCTGGGGGTTGCGGCGGGCACGACGGTGGTGCGAATTCCGCCGCCGCGGCTGCTTGAAAGTCACGGCGAGGCGGTCACGCGAAAGGCGACCGAGTGGCGCGAGAGGCTGGAGCAGGTTGCGGCGCAGGAATTGCCGGGGGCTGCCACCACCGTGCATGTCGAGTGGGCGCACCAGCCCGCAAAGGCCATCATCGAGCTGGCCAACGAGCTGGACGTCGATGTGATTGCAATGGCCACCCATGGCCGGTCTGGCCTCTCGCACCTGCTGGTGGGAAGCGTCACGGAGGAAGTCATCCGCGACAGCGGTCGGCCGGTGCTGGTGGTCCGGGCGCGGCGTTGAGGTTGGCTAGAGCTGGCGCAGGAGGGCCGTGACGAGGGCTGCGGTCCCGACTGCGAGGAAGAGGGGACCGCGACGGGCAAGGACCGCGGCGGCAGCAGCGAGCCCGGCTGAACGCTCGTCGAGCACGAGGCGGGAGCCGTCGGAGAGGGAGGCCGTAACAACCAGGGCCGCGAGCACGGCAGGGGCGAGGTGTTCGAACCGGGCCGCGGAGCGGACGCGGCTGCTGGAGCCACTGAGCAGGAGAACGCCGGCCGCCTTGATGACGACCGTTCCCAGACCGACGAGGAGCACTGCGGCCCAAGGCGTACTCATCGGCGCTGACCCAGGACGGCGCCGGCGGCGGCAGCGATGACCGGCACGCCGGGGGGCGTGAATGGGACGAGCACGAGGGCGATCAAGGCCCCGGCGGCGGCGGCACGCCGGGCGCGGGGCTCGCGCACGCGGGGCGCAAGAAGGCCAAGGAAGAGCGCGGGAAAGGCAGCGTCGAGGCCGAGTGCGGCCGGGTCGGCAAGGGCGTTCCCGGCTGCCGCGCCGAGGGCGGTCCCGCCCACCCAGCCGAGGTAGACGGCCAACCCGGCGCCGATGAGCCGTTGCGGCGAGACCGAGCCATCCGTGCGGGAAGCGATGGCCCACGACTCGTCGACGACGAGCTGGGAAGCGAGGACCCGCCGAAGCCAAGCCCCCGGGAGGTACGGGGCTACAGATAGGCCGATGGGGCCGTAGCGCGCGTTGAGCAGGACCGCGGCGACGACCGCAGCAGCGAGCCCGCCGCCCTCGGCGAGGATGGAGACGGCGGCAAACTGGGCCGACCCGGCGAAGGTGGTGGCAGACATCGCGACGGCACCGAGCAGCGGGAACCCGGATGTGCGCGCGAGGACGCCGAACGAAGCGCCAAAGACTGCAACAAGCGCGGCCACCGGGATGGCGGCGACCGAGCCATCCAGGACCCTCTCACCGCTCGCTGGCGCCGCCACATCCACAGGCTACGCCGGAAGCGCATGCAGGGCGAGCCGCGGCTCGGGCTGTCAGGCGGTGGAGATGGCGCGTTCGCGGTCGAAGGCTCGAACGACCAGCCGCCAGAGGCCGGCGTCAATCGCCGCAACGGCGGCGGCGAAGACGCACCACGTCAGGACGGACGGCTCGACGGTTCGTGTGACGATCAGCAGCACCGGCAACATCGAGGGAAGGAGGACAAGCCCGCTCAGGTGCTCGGCGATGCGGACGTCTTTCGACCGGGCAGAGAAGAACATTCCGGTGAGCGTCGAAAAGAGCGCCAGGAGCGGGGCTGCAAGCAGGAGACCGAACGGCCACGTCCAGTCGAGCGCAGGCGAGCGAACTGGCGGTTCCACCGCGAGGGCGACGACGGCCATGTAGAGGGCATAGATGCCGAACGATGCGCCGAGCGTGGGCAGCAGGATTGCTGCGACCTTGCCGGCGAGGAGTTCGCGGTCGCTCAACGGAAGGGTGAGGAGGGGTTCGAGCGTGCCCTGGTCTCGTTCGCCGATGATGCCGTAGGCGGCCATGGTGGCCGGCATGATCACGGGAGTGAGGAAGAAGCAGAACATTGCCTGCCCGACGGCGAAATCGGGGCCTCCGATGGCGCGGGAAGGCTCGTAGAGGAGCAGATTGAGGACCGGAAGGACGAGGAACGCGATCGGGAGCACGATGGCCGTCGCGACAATCATGCGGTGTCTGCGGAGCTCGCGAAGTTCCTTGCGCGCGAGCGCCCGGACGCCGGGGCTGGAGGTGATGGCGGCATTGCTCACGCGGCGAGGCTCCCGGGGACAGGCTGGCTCATGAGCTCGAGGTAGGCGCGTTCGAGGTCGCCTGCGGGGCGGACGGCGACGATGGCGGCGCCAGCACGAACGAGCCTGGCGACAAGCTCCGGCGTGTCGCGGCCGGCATCGGAGAGACGGCATCTGACAGCCGAAGGGGACCACCAGACTTCGCGGACGGCGGGGAAGGATTCGACGGCGCGCCGCACAGGGAGGTCGACCAGACCAGCGAATTCGACTTCAACGATGTGGCCGAGGAGCGCTGCGCGGACCTGTTGCGGCGTACCAACCTGGAGGAGGTGTCCTTCGCGGAGGATGGCGACACGGTCGCAGAGGCGCTCGGCCTCGGCGAGCCGGTGGGTGTTCAGGAGAATGGTGGTGCCCTCACGGGCGAGGTCACGGATGAGCCCTTCCATGGAGGCTGCGGCCGAGGGGTCGAGCCCGGAGGAGGGTTCGTCGAGCAAGAGGACTGGCGGCCGGTGGACGATGGCCCGGGCAAGGGCGACGCGCTGCTTGAGACCCTTGGAGAGGCTCCCGGCAGGGTCCCGGGCACGGTCGGCGACCCCAGCGAACTCGAGTGCTCGAGCGACGGCCGCTCCCGGGTCGCGGACCTGGTGGACCTCGGCCCAGAACCGGACGTTATCTTCGACGGGATGACGGTCGTAGAGGCTCGGGCGCTCCGGCATGACCCCGATGAGCCGGCGGACCTGCATCGGTTCAGCGGCAACGTCCCAGGAAAGGATGCGGGCGGTGCCGCTGTCGGGCCGGAGGAGCGTGGCCAGGATGCGGAGCGTTGTCGTCTTGCCGGAGCCGTTCGGGCCGAGAAGGCCGACAATCTCGCCGGCTTCGACGTCGAGGTCGAGCGCGTGGAGGGCGGTACGAGCGCCAAAGCGGCGGGTAACCGCTCTGCACTCAATCGCCGGCCCCGCGCACCTCACATGATGAGATTCGGCGCATGGGGGCGCGTTCTCCAGTCAGCGCGCCATTCTGCCGCCGTCGATGGGGATGATGGTGCCCGTGAGGTAGCTTGCATCGGGGCTGCAGAGGTAGGCCACGAGGGCGGCCACTTCCGAGGGCTCGCCGTAGCGGCCCAGGGGGTTCGCGGCTGCCATCTGCTGATGGACGGCCTCTGGTTCGTCGGGGTTGATGCCCCGTTCGAGGGCGCGCATCATGCGCGTTTCGATCGGCGAGGGGCAGACGGCGCAGACGCGGATTCGCATCGGCGCCAGCTCGAGGGCGGCGGTCTTAGTCATGCCGACGACGGCATGCTTGCTGGCCCCGTAGGCGATGATCCCCGGGGTTCCGCTGAGCCCCGCAACGGAGGCGGTATTGACGATGCACCCGCCGCCATTGGCGGCCATGACCGGAGCGACGAACTTCATGCCGAGCCAGACGCCTTTCACGTTGACGGCGAGAACGCGGTCGAACTGGTCTTCGGGGTACTGCAGCATCGGGCCGATCCAACCTTCGATGCCGGCGTTGTTGAAGAAGGCATCGACTCGTCCGAAGCGCTCCCTGGCCGCCGAGACGTAGCGTTCGACGTCGGCGGCGCGCGTGACGTCGGCGGGGACAGCTATGGCTTGAGCGCCGGCGGATTCGGCCGTCGCGACGGCATCGTCGAGCGCGGTGCCGGGAAGGTCGACGGCAACGATGCTGGCTCCTTCGTTCGCGAAACGTTCGACGGCAGCAAGGCCGATACCGCCGGCGGCGCCGGTGATAATGGCGACTTTGCCTTCGAAACGCCGTTCCATGGGGACCTCCTGGTCAGGGGGGTGGGGGGTTTCCGCGGCGAACCAGCGGGGTGCCTGCGGCGACGAGAGGATCGCGGCGACCGCCGCGGAGGAGGGAAGCGGCCACGGCTGCGGATGATGCGAAGCCGGCGGCTGCAAAGGCGGCGCGGACGCCGTCGACGATCGCCGAATCGGGGAGGTCGGCGACGCGGGTGGCAGTGTAGCCTGCCGACGCGCTGGCGGCAGCTACGAGGACCGCGCTGGCAAGTGCGAGCCCCACAGCGTTGCCGATATTGCGGGCGGTGGCAACGCTCGCAGAGGCCGTACCGAGGCGGTCGGGCGGGACGCTGTTCATGATGGTGGCGCTGTTCGGCGACATGAACACTGAAGTGCCAATCCCAATGACAGCCAGGCGCAGGACGATGAGCGCGACCGGGGTCTCGGCGGTGATGGTGGCGAGTGAGAAGAGCCCGACGGAGACGAGGGCGATGCCAATCGTGGCCTGATGGGTGAAGCGGTAGCGGTCGCTGATGCGTCCGCTCAGCGGTGAGAGCAGCAACATCATGCAGGGGATGGTGGCAACGATGAGACCAACGCGCCCGGTGGAGAAATCACGGACCTCCTGCAGATAGAAGGGGAGGAGGAAGGTGACGGATGATTGCCCGAGGAAGCTGAGTGCGAGGCTGCTCACGCCAACGGAATAGTCGCGCTCTCGGAAGAGCGTGAGGGCGACAACGGGGCTGGGCGAGCGGGATTCGACGCGCAGGAAGAGCGCGAAGGCGACCGCCGAGAGCGCGAGCAGGCCGAGCACCGGAGCCGATGACCAGCCCCACGACTGGCCGCGGTTGACGGCAAGGAGCGCCGAGGAGAGCGAGATGAAGAGGAGTAGCGCCCCGGGTACGTCCATTCGGCGCGCTGTACCGGCCGCCGAGGGTGACGAAGGCCGGATGGCAAGCCAGGCGAGCGTCATTGCGGCGACGCCTATAGGAACACGGAGGGCGAAGACCGCGTGCCAGGAGAAGAACTCGAGGATGATGCCGCCCAGGATGGGGCCGGACATGAGCCCGGCACCGACGACAGCGCCAGTGGTGCCGAGCGCCTGGCCCCGCTGCTCGGGGGGGAACGCTTCGGTGACGATGGCGTTGCCGTTCGCGATGGCGAGTGCGACACCGATGGACTGCAGGAAGCGCATGACGATCAGGATTTCGAACGAGGGGGCGAAGCTCGCTAGCGCCATTCCGATGGTGAAAATGACCCAGCCAGCGATGTAGACCCGCTTTCGACCGTAGAGGTCGCCGGCCCGCCCGGCGGTGAGGGTGAGACCGGTGACGACGAGGCTGGCGACGAGGGTGGCCCAGACGACGGTGTCCGGGGAGCGGTCGAACTCGCGGGCGAGGGTAGGCAGCGCAACATTGACGATGGAGAAATCCATCGTGGCCATGTAGGTCCCGAAGGCCACGGCACCGAGCGCGCGCCAGCGGTACTCCACGGACCGCACTCTACGCGGGGGGAGCGGGGGCCTCAATGCTGGCGGCGAGCGCGGGCCGGGCAGGACATTCGACGAGGGGGCAGCGGCCGCACGCGGGGCGGCGGGCGGCGCAGGTGCGCCGGCCGTGCTTGATGAGCAGCATGTGGAACGGGTAGTAGTCGGAGGGGTCGACGACGGCTTCGAGCAGGTCGTGGGCGCGTTCCGGCGTGGTTGATTCGGACACGAGGCCGAGCCGTTTTGCCACCCGCTCCACATGGGTGTCGACGGGGAGAGCGGGGATGCCGAGGGAGAAGAGCAGTACGCAGGCCGCTGTCTTGGGGCCTACCCCGGGGAGCGAACGAAGCCAGCTGCGGGCTTCTTCGGGCGGGATGTCCCGGAGAAATGAGAGGTCGAATTCGGGAGAGCGGGCTTCCACTGCCTGGAGGACGGCCTTGATGCGGGGCGCCTTCTGACGGGCGAGGCCGCCTGGCTGGATCGCGGTTTCAATGACCTCGACGGGGGCGTCGGCGATGGCCTGCCACGAGGGAAAGCTTCGCATGAGGGCAATGAAAGCTCGGCCGCTATTGGTATCTGAGGTGTTCTGGCTGAGGATGGTGAGAATGAGCTCGGCGACGGCATCGCCGCTGGGCTGGAGGACGGGCCTGCCGTAGATGGGCTCGAGACGGGCGATGATGGAGGCCGGGTCGAGCATCACGTTTGGGCGAGCCGCCGCTGGGCCATGGCGGGGAGGATTGGGACGCGGTGCACTTCGCGGGCATAGGTCGACTCGCCGCGCTGTACTGCGAAGAAGGCATCCCAGAGATAGGGCAGGGCACGGGTCGCCAGGAGCCACGGGCCGGGGAATCGGCCAAGCATGCCATAGAACATGTGCGCGATGAGCCGGGCAGCGCGAAGCTCGGGCATCAGCTCGCGGTCGATGTCGCGCTGGTAGGCGAACAGGGGTGCCTGGCCGGCAAGAGCCCGGAGGACCGCGCGGGCGGCGATGCGGCCGGATTCGATGGCATAGAAAATTCCCTCCTGCGTGAATTCGTCGGCGAGACCGGCAGCATCGCCTGCGAGGAGCACCCGGTCGTCGGCGATGCGCTCGGCGCCGCGGCGGAACCGAATCTTGTGTCCCCGGGAGATGTCGACAGGAGCGCCGCCGAGCCCGAGGCGCTGCAGGTAGGCGCTGACCTGCTGCTTCATCGTCCCGGCCTGGTCCGGGGGAAGGACGATGCCGACCGAGAGAACTTCGGCCTTCGGGAAGACCCACGCGTAGCCCCAGGGCCGGAATCCGAGCTCGATAAAGGCGGTGGCACGGTTGGCGCGGACACGGTGCGCGGGAGCGCGAACTTCGACCTCGTAGGCGGCGCATTCTGCGAGCCCGGCTCCGAGGCCAGCCATCTTCCCAACGGGCGAGTGCGCGCCGTCGGCAGCGATGAGGAACTGCGCGCCCGCGCTGAATCCGCCTTCCGTGGTTACGGACACGCCGGCGGGCGCTGCCTCAAGGGTGCGGACCGGGGAGCCCTGACGGAATTCGGCGCCGGCACGCTGTGCGTAGTCGAGCAGGAGTGCATCGAACCGGTCGCGCATGACCATGGCGGCGAAGGGTTCGCCGGAATCGCGCACGAACCGGCAGCGTCCACGCCATGCGATATCGAGGAGCGAGACTTCGTCTTCGACGACTGGGTCGAGCGGGAAGGGAAGGACCCGCGCGGTGCGGCGGGGGATGCCGCCCCCGCAAGCCTTATAGCGGGGAAAGTGTTCACGGTCGAGGAGCAGGACGCGGGCACCGGCGGCGGCGAGTTCGCGGGCGGCAGTCGAGCCGGCAGGGCCAGCACCAACGACGATGGCATCGAAGTGCTCGGGCACAGTTCCGACTCTACCGCCCGGCCCGCCGCAGATGAAGCCGTGCGCTTACTCGGGGGTGTTTTCCCAGTCCTTCCAGCTGCCGCGGCGGACGTCGGCCTCGATGTAGTGGCCCTGGCCGAGTTTCTTGGCGGCGGGCGGGTTCTCGAGGCGCCGGAGCAGCAGCCAAACGGCGAAGCTCAGCGCACCCATGATCGCGGCGAGGGTGGCCAGCCGCTGGATGCCGCGGGCCGATGCGCCGTCCCAGGTCTCGTAGGCCTCGCGGGCGAGTTCGAGCGCGCGGGTGCCGTCGCCCTCGGCGAGCGCGGCTTCGGCGTCGCGCAGCTTGGCGTCGGGGTCGGTGAAGAGCATGCCGATGCGGGCGAAGAAGCCAGGGCTGAAGGTGTCGCGCTTCTCGCGGGCGAGCTGAATGAGCTTGGCGGCGGCATCGGCGTTGACGCGCCCGGTGACACCGGACGATGCGGCGGTTCGGGCCCCGACGAAGTCGCCCTGCTCGAACAGCGTGCGAGCATCGGTGATGCCGGCGCGGAAGGGCGAGTCGGCCGGTTCGTCGGCGAGCTGGGCTTCGGCGGCCTGGATGGCGACGACGGCCTGCCGCATGTCTTCAATGAGGCGGGCGGTTTCGGAGAGGCGGGCCTTGCCCCAGGAGACGGCGATGGCGTCTGGGACCTGGAGGCCCGCTGCGGACGCAAGAGCCCGGGCGGAGCCGTACGCGGCGATGAGCCGGTCGCCCTCAGCGACCTGGCCAGCGACCGGCTCGAACACCCATGCGATGAGGTTGTTGTAGATGTCCGAAGGGATGCCCGCGCCGAGGCCGGCCTCCTCGGCGCGTATGCGGAGGCCGCGGACGAGGTCGTGGGCGGCGCGGCGCTGTTCGAGGAGGGGCTTCGCGGTCTCGGGAACAAACACCCACTCGAGGAAGAGCTGGTCGAGGTTGCGGTCTGAGAGAAACTCGCCCTGGTCCATGAACCAGCCTTCCTTGAGGCGCCAGAGGGCGGGTTCGTCGTCGATTCGCGAGAGGACGGTCGTCATATTTTGGCGGCCGCCGATGGCTTCCTCGTAGGCGAACCAGAAATCGCCGGAGCGGCCGTACCAATATTCGGGGGAGCCCGTCATGGTGGTGCCCCATGCGGCGAGGGGGTAGGAGACTTCTGCAGATTTCCAATCGAGCGCGCGGACAGTCACGCCAACCTGGGGGGCGATGACGCGTGTCGCCCACTCTGCGAGCCCCTCCCAGAGGAACGGGCGGGCGAGCTGGGTATTGCCGGCCCACTGGTGGGCGAGCTCGTGGATAGTGACTTCTTCGTCGATTCCTCCGGTTTCGTGGGAGAGGAGCACCTGCCCGAGGCCGGAAAAGGCCACGCCAGCGATGCCGTAGGTGGCGATGTGGTACGACTGGCGCATCGTGACATCGGTGTAGGGATACTTGAAACCGAACAGGGTTTCGAGCAGCGGGAATGCCTGCTTCGCGATGGCAAACTGGCGAGCAGCCCAGTCTGCATCGCGGCGGAAGTATTTGAGTGTCATGGTCACCTGGCGGCCATCGGGCATGGTGACCGGCTCGGTGAGCACGCCGCGGCGCGACTCATCAGTGACGGAGAGAGCGAAGGCGGAGAAGACGCCGGCATCGACCCGCTGGCGGCAGCGGTCATCAAGGGCGGCACAGCGCTCGAGGATATCGGGGTCGTCGGCAGCGAGTGAGATGGCGAGGACGTCGCCGCACACCCATCGCTGGAGCCCGGCGTTCTTCACCTCTGCGGGCTGGTCTTTGCCGACGAGGCAGCCTGGGTCGAGGACGTTGTCGCCGGACTTTGGGACATCGACGAAGACCCACGAGCCGGGCCCCTGCCCGATGAACGGCACCTCGATGAGGCCAGGTTCGAGGGTCATGAGCGGCCCGGTCGAGTTGGGGAGGCGATAGGCGGCCTCGAGCGTGACCCGGCCCTTGGGCTTGAGCGGGGCGGGCAGCGCGACTGAGGCCACGGCGGTGCGGCGCGCAGCCTCGTCCCCGGGCTCCAGGGAGAACGCGAGGGGCTGCCTGTCGCGTGTGATGGCGAGGTCCTGCGCGTGGGGCAGGATGTAGACGGGAACGGTGGTGATGTCACCCTGCGATTGATTCAGGAATTCGACGCGCAGCTCGACGCCGACGGTGCCGGCGGCAGTGTCGAGGCGGTAGGTGGTTTCGGAGGCAGACACGAGGGGCGGCACGGACTGGGCCATGGCGGCGTGCTGACCCGTGCCAGCCAGCAGAACCGCGGCGATTGCCGCGCCAACGAGAGCAAGGCGCACCTTCACACTGAAAGGTTCGGCGGGAGGGTGAGCCGTGCGCAGGGGCGCCTGCCGGGCCTTGGGGCGGAATCAGTTCACGAGAACGCCGCCATCGACAGGAAGCACGACGCCCGTGACCCAGCGGGCTTCATCGGAGCAGAGGTAGACAGCTGCGGCCGCGATGTCCCAGGCGGTACCTTCGAGGCCGAGCGCGGTAGACTTGCGCCGCGCCTCGCGCACGGAGTCCGGCATGCCCGCGGCGACCATGGGGGTGTAGGCGGGCCCAGGAGCGATAGCGTTGACGCGGATGCCGTCCCTGCCGTGGTCGGCTGCCATGGCACGGGTGAGGGCTTCGACGGCGCCCTTCGAGGCGGCGTAGGGGGCAAGACCGCGCCCACGCAACGAGGCGATCGATGAGATGTTGAGGATGGCCCCGCCCCCGCCGTGAATCATGGCCGGGATTGCGTGTTTGCTGGCGAGGACCATGCTCGTGACATTGACCCGCATCTGCAGCTCCCATTCTTCGAGAGCTATATCCGGGATGCGGCGGCGAATCCCGATGCCGACGTTGTTCACGAGGATGTCGAGCCGGCCCCAGCGGCCGACGGCGCGGGAAACCATGGCGCGACAGTGATCCTCGCGGGTGACGTCGGCTTCGAACGATTCGGCTTCGCCGCCGTCCTCAGCGACCATGCGGGCCGTGACTTCAGCAGCGCTGAGGCGCCTATCAACGAGGAGGACGCGGGCGCCTTCCCGGGCGAAGAGCACAGCGATCGCGCGGCCATTGCCGACGCCGTCATCGCGTGAGCCGGCACCCGTGACAATCGCGACCTTTCCTTGGAGCCGGCCTGCCATGGCCCTCCCCGGAGGCGTTGGATGACGGATTGTAGCAAGAGTGGCCGCCAGGGTAGGACGTCGCTAAGGTGACGTGGTGACCAGCTTCACCTGCACCACTTGCGGACGGGGGTTTTCGGTGCCCGAGGCTGCGCTGCGGCGGTACCCGGGCTGGATTCCGAAAATTTGCAGGGGCTGCCGGGATGGAGGGCGGGAAGAGTCAGCCACACCCTCAGAGGCAGGCGTTGGGGCTGCTGCGGCGGGGACACCGGGCGGTCAGTTCGACCCGCAAACGGGCATCTTCACGGACGGTGCATGCTCGGGGAACCCGGGGCCCGGCGGCTGGGGGGCGGTGTACGTCCGGGATGGGAGGGTGGTGGACGAGCGGCAGGGGTACGAGGCGGCGACCACGAACAACCGGATGGAGTGGATGGGGATGATTGCGGGGCTGGAGATGGCTCCGTCAGACGAGCCGATGACGGTGTATTCCGACAGCCAGTACGTGGTGAGGTCGCTGAACGAATGGGCGGAAGGCTGGGAAGCGCGGGGATGGAAACGCAAGGGCGGCCCGGTCGAGAATCTCGACCTCGTTCAGCGGGCGTGGGAACTCAAGCGGCGGAAGCCGAAGGCGCGGATTGTGTGGCTCCGGGGTCACAGCACGTCGCGGTGGAACGCCTACGCTGACCGGCTGGCAACGGCGCACCTTCGCGGCGAGCGGTAAGCGCCGCGCCCGGCATCTTCACCTGGACGTCACGCGGCTGGCCCTGTGCCATGCGGGGCGCGGGGGACAGACTGCGTGTGTGGGAAACACGTGGTTCGACCGGGACCCTGCCATGCGCGAGGTATTCCGCGATGTCGCGGCGGCGATCGAGGCTATCGTGGTGGCACTGCAGGTATCGCAGGCAGGGTCGGACCCGACCGCTGCTATTGACGAGGCAGCGCGCCGGGCGGTGGCGATACGGCGGCATGTACGGGACGTCTCAGACGGGTAGGCGGGCAGCTTCCAGGAGTTCGGCCGCTGCGGCGAGGTTGGCCTCCGAGACGCCGCCGAGCATCGCGGCGAGTTCCTGTTTGCGCTCGTCGGGCCCGAGCTCGCGGACTTCGGACCACGTCCGGCGGCCGTCGGTCCGCTTTTCGACGACGAAGTGGGTATCGGCGAAGGCGGCGACCTGCGGCAGGTGGGTGATGCAGAGCACCTGATGTCGCGCAGCGAGGCGGCGGAGGGCCTGGCCAACGACCGAGCCGGTCCGCCCGCCGACGCCCTCATCGACCTCGTCGAGGATTTCGAGCCGCCCGGAAGCAGCCTGACCGAGGGCGATGGTCAGTGCGAGGAGAAAGCGCGATGTTTCGCCGCCGCTGGCGACTGCGGAGAGGGGGCGCGGCGGTTCGCCGGGGTTGAAGGAAGCGAGGAATTCGACGCGGTCGACACCCGACTCGGTGAAGGCGCGCGGCGCCGTCTCGAGCGGGATGTCGCCGAGCGGGGGCGAATCGGCGGCGATGATTTCGTAATCGGGCACCGCGACGGGGATGCCAGAGGGCTCGTCGTCGCAGGTGAACGCGACCGCGAGGCCGGCACCGCCCATCGCGAGGTGTGAAAGCTCGGCGGAGATAGCCCGGACGAGGGCACCGGCCGAGATGCGCCGGCGATGCGAAAGGTCGGCAGCGCGCACGGCGAGCTGCTCGAGGAGCGCTCGCTCACGGGCTTCGAGCTCATCGACCGAGGCCTCGGAACCGGCGAGGTCCGCGAGGCGGGCAGCGGCCTGGTCGCGGTAGGCGAGGACGGCATCTATGGAGTCGCCATACTTGCGCAGCAGCCGTGCTATCCGGTCGAGGCGCTCCGTGATGTACGCGAGCCGCTCCGGGTCCTCTTCGAGGGTATCGGCGTAGGCCCGGAGCGCGCGGCGGAGGTCGAGGGAGGCTGATTCGAGGACGGCGCCGGCATCGGCGAGCTCGATGGCGGAGGGGTCGCGGGCGGTGATGGCGCGGACGGCAGCGAGCACTTCGCTGAGCGCGGGTTCTTCGAGGGCCGCGAGCGCGCGGGCGGCTTCTTCGCGGAGGCGGGCCGCGCCGGCGAGGCGAGCCTGCTCGGCGCGGAGGGCGTCATCCTCGCCCGGGACGAGGGCTGCTGCGTCGATTTCGCCGACCTCGAAGGTGAGCCGCTCGACCAGCCGCTCCCGCTCGCGAGCATCGGTGCGGAGCGCATCGAGGCGCCGCCGGACTTCGCGCAGCTCGCGGACGAGGGCGGCCACGGCGGCACGGTCGTCATTCAGGCCAGCGAACGCGTCGAGCGCGGCGAGCTGGACCGGAGGGCGGAGAATGGCGAGGTGCTCAGACTGGCCGTGGATGTCCAGGTAGCCCTCGGCAAGCGACCTGACCTCGTCGAGCCGGGCGGCTTCGCCGTCGATGCGAAACGTCGAGCGGCCGGCAAGCGTCAGCGTTCGTTCGATGGTGCGCGGCCGGCCCTGAACGGCGAGGCGGGCGCGGACGACGGCGCGGTCGGCGCCGTGGGCGATGACGTCGCGGCCCATGCGCGCGCCGAAGACGAACGCGATGGCATCGGCGATGAGGGATTTGCCCGCGCCAGTCTCGCCGGTAAACACCGTGAGACCGGGGCGGAGGTCTATGGCGAGGTCGCGGGCAACGGCAAAGGAGGAGATTTCGAGCCGTTCAAGCACTGGGGTTCATGGTGCTGGAGAGCTGCATTTCGAGTTTTTCGGCGAGCTCCGCGTAGAAGCTGGAGGGCTCGCGGAAGCGGACGAACCTGGTGACGTGGTCGCTCTGGCGGACAAGGATGCGAACGCCGGCGGCGACGGGCTCATCTTCCTGGCCGTCGATGCTGACGATTGCGCCCTGTTCGCTCGTAACAGCCATCTCGATGACGGAGTCGGGCTGGAGCACGAGGGAGCGTCCCAGCGCAAGGTGCGCGGAGACGGGTGTGAGGACAAGGTGGTGCTCGGTGGGGGCGAGGATAGGACCGCCCGCGCTGAGCGAATAGCCGGTGCTGCCTGTGGGCGTGGCAACGATGATGCCGTCGCAGCGGAAGATGGCGAGGCGGGCGCCGTCGATGTGCACATCGACGTAGACGGGGCGGCCGGGGGATTTGCGGCTGACGACGATGTCGTTGAGGCCATCGAAGGCGTGGAGCGCGTTGCCGTCGGCCATGACCTCGCCATGGACCATGATGCGCTCTTCGATGCGCCAGTCGGCTGCGACGACCCGCTCAATGGCGTTGAAGAAGTCGCGCGGGCTCATATCGGTGAGGAAGCCGAGCCGGCCCATGTTGACCCCCAGGATGGGGATGCCGTGAGGAATGGTAATGCGGGCGGTCCGGAGCACGGTGCCATCGCCGCCCACGCAGACGATGAGGTCGGCGGCGGCGATGGCTGCAGCGGGGGGTTCGGACCAGGCGTCGTGGACGGAGGCCGCGATGTTGCGCCGACCGAGCTCCTGCGCGACCTGACGAGCGAAGGCGAGCGCACCTTCGCTGCGGGGGGCGTGGAAGATGACGGCGCGGCGCAGCATCACGTGTCCCCGGCGGGCGGGGTGCGAAGGTACACGAGGAACTCGGTGTTGCCATCGCCCCCGCGGATAGGCGAAGGAATGATGCCACAGGTTTCCCAGTGATGTTCGGCCGCCCAGCGGAGGAAGCGCGCCTTGACCCGTTCGAGCACGGCGGGGTCGCGAATGACCCCGCCGGAGGGCACGTCGGCGGGCCCGGCTTCGAACTGGGGCTTGAGGAGCACCACGGCAGGCGTCCGGGGCGGGACCCGGCGAGCGACGGCGGGGAGCACCTTTTCGAGTGAGATGAACGAAAGGTCGGCGACGACGAGGTCGACGTGGGGGATTGGAGGGAGGTCGCGGGCGTTGACGCCCTCGAGGAGCTGTACGCGCGGGTCGTCGCGGAGGCGCTGGTGCAGCTGGCCCCGGCCGACGTCGACGGCGATGACGCAGGCGGCGCCGTGCTGGAGGAGGCAGTCAGTGAAGCCGCCCGTGGAGGCGCCGAGGTCGAGGCAGCGCAGGCCGGAGGGAGAGACGCCGAATGTGCTAAGGGCAGCTTCGAGCTTGAGGCCGCCGCGGCTCACGTAGCGGAGCGGCTCGTTGACTTCGAGGGGCGCGCCGGGGTCGAGCGGCTCTGCAGGCTTGACGAGCACTCGGGTGCCGCTTCGCACCAGCCCGGCCATGATCAGCTGGCGCGCGCGCTCGCGGGAGTCGGCGAGGCCGCGCTGGACGAGGAGAAGGTCGGCGCGGATGCGGGCCACACCATGAGGCTACACCGGCGCCGTGTACGGTGGGGGCCGGTTCCCGTAGAGTTGCCGGCACATTCTGTCTGCAACGCATCTGAGGGAGGTCGGCGCCATGGCGGAGCTCACCGGAGCACAAATCGTCGCAAAGGCCCTGCGGCAACAGGGCGTGGAGTACATGTTCGGGGTGGTGGGCATTCCGGTAGTGCCCATCGCCGTGCACGCGCAGCGGGAGGGGATCAAGTTCTTCGGATTCCGGAATGAGCAGGCGGCGAGCTACGCGGCGGCGGCGATCGGGTACCTCACGGGGAGGCCCGGGGTATGCCTTGCCGTCTCTGGGCCGGGCATGGTGCACGGGATTGCGGGGATGGCGAACGCATGGGCCAACTGCTGGCCGATGATCTTGATCGGCGGAGCGAACGACTCGTACCAGAACGGACAGGGCGCATTCCAGGAGGCGCCGCAGATTGAAACGGCGCGCCCGTATGCGAAATACGCTGCGCGGCCGGACAGCACGAAGCGCATCCCGTTTTTTGTGGAGCAGGCGGTGCGGTCGACCATCTACGGGCGCCCCGGTGCGGCGTATCTCGACCTGCCGGGCGACCTCATCACGGGGACGGTTGAGGAGAGCGAGGTCCACTTCCCGCCGCGGTGTCCCGACCCGCCGCGCTCACTGGCACCGTGGGAGAGCGTGGAGCGGGCACTGGATGCCCTGAAGTCGGCGGAGCGGCCGCTGGTGATCGTTGGCAAGGGTGCGGCCTACGCCCGCGCGGAGGAGGAGGTGCGGAAGTTCATCGATGCGACGCAGCTGCCGTTCCTGCCGACCCCGATGGGCAAGGGTGTGGTTCCCGACGATCACCCGCTGGCCATCTCGCCGGCGCGGTCGTTCGCGCTGCAGAATGCGGACCTCGTGCTGCTCCTTGGGGCGCGGCTGAACTGGATTTTGCACTTCGGGCAGCCGCCGCGGTTCGACCCGAATGTGCGGGTCATCCAAGTGGATATTGCCGCTGAAGAGATCGGCAACAACGTGCCGACGGAGGTGGCGCTCGTCGGCGATGCGAAAGCGATCACGGGGCAGTTGAACGAGGCGCTGGCGAAATCGCCCTGGCAATACCCGGCGGAGACGACGTGGTGGACGGGGCTTCGCAAGAAGATCGAGGAGAACGCCGCCACCGTGGCCGAGATGATGGCCGACGAGTCGGTGCCGATGGGGTATTACCGCGTGTACCGGGACATCCGCGAGTACATCCCGCGGGACGCGATCGTCGTGAACGAGGGAGCGAGCACGATGGACATCGGGCGGACGCTGATGCCGAACTTCTTCCCCCGGCACCGGCTGGACGCGGGCACGTTCGGCACGATGGGGGTCGGTGTTGGACAGGCGATTGCGGCGGCGGCGGTGCACCCGGAAAAGCGCGTGTTCTGCATCGAAGGGGACTCTGCTTTCGGGTTCAGCGGGATGGAGGTGGAGACGGCCGCGCGGTACGGGCTGAACAACATCGTGTTCATCATCATCAATAACAACGGCATTGGCGGTGGGCCGGACGAGCTGGACCCGACGCGTGTCCCGCCGAGCGCCTACACTCCGAATGCGCATTATGAAAAGATGGCGGAGATTTACGGCGGCAGGGGCTTCTTCGTGACGCAGCCCTCTGAGCTCCGGCCGGCGCTGGAAGCGGCGCTCGCGTGCGATAAGCCGGCGATCGTCAACATCATGATTAGCGCGAGGAGCCAGCGGAAGCCGCAGCAATTCGCGTGGCTGACCCGCTGAGGAGGCCGCTATGGGGAGCGACCTCGACCTCGTGCCATGGGAGCGGCTGACACCAGAGGAGCTTGCAGGCGCATGCCAGCGAGCGATCGATGCATGTGAGGCCGGTGTCGAGGGCATCGTGGGCCTGGCCCCGGGCGTCCGCACGTACGCCAACACGATGCTGGCCCTGGAGGAGGCGGTCGAGCCGGTCGCGTTCGCGTCGGGGGCGTATGCATTCCTCGCGTACGTTTCCGCGGATGATGCCCTGCGCGCGACGGCGCGGGAGTGGGACGAACGGCTCGACAAGTATCTGGTCGGTCTTTCGTTCCGGGAGGACCTTTACGAGGCGGTGCGCCAATTCGCCGGGACAGATGAGGCGAAGTCGCTTGCGGGTGAGGATGCGCGCTATCTCGCGTTCGAGCTGCGCGACTACCGGCGCAATGGGTTCGAGCTGCCGCGGGAGCAGCGCGATCGGCTGCGCCAGCTCATGGACGAGCTGGTGGAGGTCGGCGTGCAGTTCCGGAACAACATCGATGACTGGGACGACGGAATCGAGGTAACACGCGAGCAGCTCGCGGGGATGCCGGATGCGTGGGTGGAGCGGCTGCGCACGGTCGAGCGGGACGGGCAAACGTATTACCGGGTTTCGCTCGACTATCCGGAGGTCCAGCCGTTCATGGCGAACTGCCCTGATAGCGCGTTGCGACGCGAGCTCTTCGAGAAGGACCAGCGCAAGGGCGGGCGCGCCAACGTGGAGCTGCTGGAGCGGGCACTGCGGCTGCGGCAGGAAGCGGCGGCGCTCCTGGGCTATGCATCGTGGGCCGACTACCGGACGGAAACCCGGATGGCGGGAACACGGCAGGCCGTCGAGGAGTTCCTTGCTGACCTGCGGTCGAAAGTTGCGGTGAAGGCCGAGCGCGACCTCGCGGCGATGCGGGCGTTTGCGAAGGAGCGGACCGGGTCGGACGAGGTGAACATCTGGGACTGGCGGTACTGGCACAACGAGCAGCTAAAGTCGCAATACGCGGTCGATGAGTTCGAGATTGCGCAGTACTTTCCGCTCGACGCGGTGGTTGAGGGGCTGTTCTCCGTCTATCAGCAGGTGCTGGGCGTGCGGTTTACGGAGAATCCGGAAGCGCCGCGCTGGCACCCGGATGTGCGTGCGTTCGATATCAGCGAGGCTGAGGGGGGCCCGGCGTTCGCGCGATTCTACATGGACCTGTTCCCTCGGCCGAACAAGTACGGGCATGCCGCGGCGTTCACGCTGCGGCGAGGGCGCCGGCTCGCGGACGGGGGCTACCAGAAGCCGGTGAGTGCAATAGTGGCGAACTTCACGAAGCCATCGGGGAGCCAGCCGTCGCTCCTGCGGCACGGCGAGGTGGTGACGTTTTTCCACGAGTTCGGGCACATCATGCACCAGACGCTGACGCGGGCAGAGCGCGCGAGATTCAGCGGCACGCAGACAGAGCGGGACTTCGTGGAAGCGCCGAGTCAAATGCTGGAGCACTGGTGCTGGGAGCCGGACGTGCTGGCATCGTTTGCGCGGCACTGGCAGACGGGCGAGCCGCTGCCCCGGCGGCTGATCGACGCGATGGTGGCTGCGAAGAACCTCAACAGCGGCATCCTGACGCTCCGGCAAATCTTTTTTGCGACGCTCGACCTGCGGTACCACTCGCCGGGGTTCGATGGGGATTCGACGAGGCTCGTGGCCGAGCTGCACGAGATAACCGGATTTCCCTACCCGGAGGGGACGCACTTCCAATCGGGTTTCGGGCACCTGTTCGGGTACGACGCGGGATACTACGGCTACCTCTGGTCCCACGTCTTTGGGGACGACATGTACACCCTCTTCGAGGCCGCGGGGCCGCTGAGCGCAGACGTTGGCCGGCGTTACCGGGAGACGATTCTCGAGCGGGGCGGTTCGGTGGACGGGAATCAGCTGGTGCGGGACTTCCTCGGCAGGGAGCCGAACAACGAGGCGTTCCTGCGGGGGCTGGGCCTGACGGGTTAGCGGGACGGCAGGGTCGCCGAGGCGGCGGTCGGGACTCTGCCGGCGAGGCGGAGCACACCGAGCCCGGCGAGCGCACCCGCCGTGAGGCCGTACATCGAGAGCACGAGCGGGTTCGCCGAATCGGACCCGGCGACGAGGCCGTGCAGCAGCGCGAGGACGTAACCGGGAAACGCCAGGCGGTGAAGGTTGAGCCACGTTGCGTAGAGGAAGCGGCCAGCGAACGCGGTGGTAAGGGTTACGATGGCGAGCGCCCAGGCAGCGGAGGCGCCCAGGAGCAGGGCGAGCGGCCGGTACGGTGCTGTTGCACCCACGAGCACGTCCACGAGTGAGAAGTCGATCCACGGGTCGACGAGGACCCCCACGAGGTGGCCGGCGAGGAAGGCGGCAGCGAGTGCTCCGCTGGCTCGATGCAGTTCGAACATGACGGTCTGCCGAATGCCGGGGACGGACATGCGGAGGTAGAAGGCCATGCCGGTAAGGGCGGAGAGCCAAAACAGGAGATAGGTCACGAACCCGGCGGCGCGGAGCGCGTGCCAGGTGTCCGCAGAGGTCGAGCCTTGAACGACCCGAACGGCGAGGACCGAGCAGACGACCGCAAAACCGGTGAACACCCCAAGACGCCACGAAGTCATGAGCCGCGTGACCTCCGCTGAACTGGAGCGGTGGAACTGGAAGACCCGGATGTGCCGGATTGGGCCGCGGCCGTGGGTGTCGCTGTTGGGGCCGAGGACGTCGCGGGGGCCGTCGGCGTGGCCGGTGCGGACGGCGAGGCGGCAGCCGGCGATGATGTGCTTTCACCGGAGCCGGCTGAGGCCTGCGCGAACAGATCGGCCTGGAGGGCGTCGGCGCTGCTTCCCGGGTGAGAAGCGGAGAAGCCGGCCCAGATGGCTCCGAAGGTGGCGCACGCAGCAGCTGCGGCGGCGAGTTTCAGGAGCGGGTGGCGTTCGTTTGCGAAGCGTCGGTTTGAAGATGCCACTTGTGAACTCCTTCACCGACTAGATGGACGCGCGCCAACTCGCGGTGACGGGTGTCCGGGCTGCAAAAGGGGGCAGGGTAAAGAAGCCGGCAACCCCGGGGACTGCGCCCGGTGGGGCCAGCCAGCCGGCCTGGCCTTCGATGCGGCCCGGCAAGGCGTTGGTGGTCTGGACAACCAAGATCCACGGCGGCAGCCGGCACCTTCTGCTCAACACGCGCCATTCTGGTGACAGATGCGCGAATTCGCGCGCTGTAAGGAGCCTTTCGCTGGAGGCAGGGCATGTACGACTTGACGGGTGAGGTGCTGGCGCGTCACTGGAGCCGTCGCCGGCTGATTGCCTCGGGCGGCGCCGCGGCTGCAGCGGCGGCGCTGAGCGTGGGCGCGGGTCTTGCGCTTTCCCGCAGCGGGTCAAGCGAGCAGGAGGGGACGGGTGACCAGGAACAAGGTCCCGTGGCCGCTGAGGCCGCTCTCAACGCGAACCAAAACGGGGAGCGCGGGATTTCTGACCCATGGAAACGGGCCAGCCACCTGCTGCGGCGGGCCGGCTTTGGAGGGACACGCGCCGAGATCGAGCTCTATGCGGCGCTGAGCCCCGAGGAGGCCGCCGACCGTCTCCTGAGCTTCGATTCGGTCGACAATGCCGCACTGGAGGAGCGCCTTCGCAGGGAGGGATTGACTCGCGACCAGCTCGTACGCGCAGGGCCGCGGAACGTCATGCACCAGCAGTTCGAGCGCTGGTGGTTGAACCGCATGGCGTTCACGGCGCGGCCGCTGGAAGAGCGGATGACGCTGATCTGGCATGGGCTGCTCACCAGCCAGGTCACCACGCTGGGGAGCCTGGCGCCTCTGCTGCTGAAGCAGAACGAGCTGTACCGCTCGCTGGCCGTGGCCCGGTACGACGACTTGCTCCTTGCGACGAGCAAGGACCCGGCGATGATGTACTACCTGGACACGGTGCGTTCGAGCGCTGCACACCCGAACGAGAATTTCGCGCGGGAACTGCTCGAACTATTCTCGATGGGCGAAGGCTCGTACACGGAGGAGGATGTGCGGGAGGCGGCGCGCGCCTTCACTGGCTGGCGCGTGACTCCGCTGCCCCGGCCGAATGTCCCTGAAGGCGCGACGCAGCGAGAGCGCCAGCAGGCGCTGCAGGAGGCGGTCGCTAGCTGGAACCCGGAGTGGATGCTCGCTCCCCGGCTCCACGACGACGGGATGAAGGTATTTTTGGGCCGTCGCGGGAATTTTGGCGGCGAGGACATCGTGGCAATCGTGATGGAGCAGGAAGCGACGGCCCGGTACATCACGACCCGCCTGTTCCGGGAGTTCGTCTACGATGACCCGGCACCCGAGTCGATCGACCGCCTGGTGGACGTTTGGAACCGCTCCGGGCACTCGATTCGCGAGGTGGTGCGGGCGATCCTGGCCGGGGACGAGTTCTGGTCGGAGCGGGCCTACCGGGCGAAGGTTCGCTCGCCCGTCGAGCTGGTCGTGGCGGCGGTTCGAGGGCTCGAGCTCGGAGCGCTGCCGGGCGGCGCGGTTCAAGCCGGGCGGCGGAGGACGAGCGACAGCCTGACCATGCTGCTGGACCAGATGGGGCAACGGCTATTTGAACCCCCGAATGTGGGGGGATGGCCCGGGGGCCCGGCGTGGCTTTCGAGCGCGGCGCTCTTTGCCCGGTTCAACGTGGCGGCGGAGGTCACGTTCCCGGGCGGTCGGCCCGCGGCCATCCCGGTGCTGGAAGCCATGGGCGATGCCGAGGCGATGGTCGACGAGGCGCTGCTGCGGCTCGTGGATGGTGATGTCCCTCGAGAATCCCGGGACGAGCTCGTCACCCATGCCAGTGCCATCTCAGATGTGCGGGAGCGGGCGGCCACGGTGGCGTACCTGGTGCTTTGCAGCCCGCAGTTCCAGCTCGCATGAACCACTCGTGCGCGGCTGGCAGCAGCCGCAGATGGAGGTAACAGGATGCTGACACGTCGACAGTTTGTCAGGGGCGCGGTTTCGCTGGTGAGCATCGGAACGACGTCCCACTCACTTCTAAAAGGGGCGGTCGCGTTTGCGGGGATGCACCCGGAGAGTGTCCGTGCTGCCGGTGCAGACCGGGTGCTCGTGCTCGTCCAGCTCGCGGGCGGTAACGATGGGCTGAACACGGTGGTGCCGTTCGCCGACGGGGCCTACCGTTCCGCACGAACGACGCTGGCGGTGCCCGAGGGCGAGGTGCTCCCGATAGGCGACGGGATGGGGTTCCACTCGTCGATGCAGCGGCTGCATGAGCTCTGGCAACGCGGAAAGCTGGCCGTGGTGCAGGGCGTCGGCTATCCGAATCAGAACTACAGCCATTTCAAGTCGATGGCGATCTGGCAGGCTGGAGACCCGGAGGTGCGGCTCGACACCGGCTGGCTTGGGCGGACGCTGGAAGCGCTCGAGGATGCCGAGCACGACCCGTTCCTTGGGTTCAACGTGGGCACGGCGCCCGCCAGGGAGCTGTATTCGCCGGAGGTGGCGGTCCCTACGGTGAGTGACCCCGACCAGTACGGCGTGGCATTCGGGGGCGAAACGGTGCCCGGGACGGACCCGAGGGTTCGCACGCTGATGAAGCTGTACGAGCAGTACCCGGCGGCTTCGCCGCACGGCGTGCTCCTTGAAACCACGGCTGAGACGGCCGTGGCGAGCGCGGAGCTGCTCAGGGAGGCACACCAGCGGTACACGCCAGCGGTGACGTATCCGGAGACCTCGTTCGGCGCCGGGCTGCAGGTGCTCGCGGAGGCGATCGTCGGCGGACTGGGGATGCGCGTCGGGCACATCACGCTGGGCGGATTCGACACCCACAGCGACCAGGCCGACCGTCACGTGGAACTGCTGCAAACGCTCGATGAGGGGCTGGCGGCGTTTTATGCGGACCTCGCCGCCCAGGGGCATGCGGACCGGGTGATGGTGCTGACGTGGAGTGAGTTCGGCCGCAGGGTTGCAGAGAACGCGAACGGGGGCACCGATCACGGCGCTGCGAGTGTGGTGTTTGCGCTCGGCGGGCAGGTCCGGGGAGGGCTCTATGGCGAACGTCCGCGGCTCGACCAGCTGGTCGACAACGGCAACCTGGGCTACACGACGGATTTCCGGCGCGTCTATGCGACGGTCATTGAGAACTGGTTCGGAGTGCCGCATGAGCCCCTGATGGGGCAGCGCTGGGAGCCACTGGGCTTCGCCAGCGCGTAGCCCGGCCGCGGGGGTGGCGTAGAATCGCTGGCGTGGAACTGGCCCGATTCATCCGGAGTATTCCCGATTTTCCGCGCCCCGGCATCCTGTTCCGGGACATTACGCCGCTGCTGGGCGACCCGGGGGCGTTTCGGTCGGCGCTCGATGCGCTGACGGCGCTGGCGCGGGACTCGGGCGCGGGGGCGATCGTCGGGATTGAATCGCGCGGGTTCCTCTTCGGCGCACCGATTGCCGACCGTCTTGGGCTGCCGTTCGTGCCGGTCCGCAAGGAGGGAAAGCTGCCTGCAGCGCGGCTGACGGTGGAGTATGCGCTTGAATACGGGGAGTCGCGGCTGGACATTCACCAGGACGCGCTGGCTCCCGGCACGGCGGCGTACATCGTGGACGACGTGCTGGCCACGGGCGGGACGGCGCTGGCAACCGCGAAGCTCGTGGAGCTGCTCGGGGCAAGGGTGTGCGGCATGGGGTTCCTGATCGAGCTGGCCGGTCTCGGCGGGCGGGAGCGGCTCGGTGCGTATGCGGTGGAAGCGGTGCTGCGGTTCGAGGAGGCGTGAGGTGGAGCCGTTCCCGGTCATCCGGTTCGAACCGCCGACGCTGCACGTGCTCGACCAGGTGGGGCTGCCGCACGAGGAGCGGTGGCTGGCGCTGACCCGGCTCGATGAGCTCGAGGAGGCGATTCGCGCGCTCCGGGTTCGCGGGGCGCCGCTACTCGGGCTTTGCGGGGCGGCGGGGGTGGCAATGGCAGCAGGTCATGACCCGGGCGATGATGCGCTGCGAGCCGCGGCGGAGCGCATCGCGGCCGTGCGGCCGACCGCGGTGGAGTTGGCCACGGGGGCCGGTGCATGCCTCGCAGCGGCGCTGGCAGTCCCGCCGGGAGAACGGGCGAAGACGGCGTGGGCGTTCTGCCGCGAGTATTTCCGGCGGCGGCAGGAGGAGGACCGGGAGCTTGCGGAGGTCGGGGCAGAGATGCTGCCGGCTGGGGACGTGCTGACCCACTGCAACACGGGGACGCTGGCGACGGGCGGCATCGGAACGGCCCTCGGGGTGGTTCGCGCGGCGCATGCGCGGGGCAAGCTCGGCACGTGTTACGTGACCGAGACGCGGCCGCTGCTGCAGGGTGCTCGGCTCACGGCCTGGGAACTGCAGCGGTCGGGTATCCCTGCGATGCTGCTCCCCGACACGGCGGCCGCATCGCTCGTAGTGAGCGGAAGGGTTGCCTCGGTGGTGACAGGGGCGGACCGCATTGCGATGAATGGCGACACCGCGAACAAGGTGGGGACGCTGGGGCTGGCGCTCGCGGCAGCGCGCGGCGGGGTCCCGTTTTACATCGCTGCGCCGACGAGCACGATAGACCCAAAGTGCAAGACCGGCGCGGGGATTCCGATCGAGTTCCGGCCTGAAACGGAGGTCGGCGGCTATGGCAGCGTGCGCTGGGCGCCGGACGGGGTCCCAGCGTGGAACCCGGCCTTCGATGTCACGCCGGCGGAGCTCATTTCGGGCATTGTCACGGAGCGGGGCGTGGCGCGTGCACCGTATCGCGAAAGCCTTGCCCGGCTGTTCCGGGCGACCACGGGGGAGCCAAGCGATGGATGAACGGATTCCGCTGGCGGTGATTGGAGGCTCGGGATTCTACGAGATGCCCGGGCTGGAGGAGGTGGACGAGGTCGCGGTCGAGACGCCCTTCGGGCCGCCAAGCGACCGGATTCGCATCGGGCGGCTTGGCGGGGTGCGGGTGGCGTTCCTCGCGCGGCATGGGCGCCGGCACACCATCCTCCCCTCTGAGATTCCGCAGCGGGCGAACTTCTGGGCCCTGAAGCGGCTGGGCGTTGAGCGGGTGCTTTCGGTCTCTGCGGTCGGGAGCCTGCGGGAGGCGTATGCGCCGGGGCACCTTGTGGTGCCGTCGCAGCTGATCGACCGGACGTGGGGCCGTCCATCGACGTTTTTCGGCGAGGGGCTGGTGGCGCACATCAGTTTTGCCGACCCGTTCTGCCCGCAGATGCGGGCTGCGGCGCTGGAGGCTGCGCGGGAGGCGGGCGCGACGGTGCACGATGGGGGCGTGTACGTGGTGATGCAGGGGCCGGCGTTCTCGACGAGAGCCGAGAGCGAGCTGCACCGGGCCTGGGGGGCAGACCTCATCGGGATGACCGCGCTGCCGGAGGCGAAGCTGGCGCGGGAGGCGGAGCTCTGCTACGCGACGCTGGCGTGCGTGACGGATTACGATTGCTGGCATGCATCGGAGGCTGCGGTGGATGCCGCGACGGTGTTCGAGACGCTGCGCCGGAATGTGGCGGTGAGCCAGGAGGCGGTGCGCAGGCTCGTTTCGGCGCTGCCAGCGCGGGACGACTGCCCGTGCGGCACTGCGCTGGATTCGGCCATCGTGGCGCCGCGAGAAGCGGTGCCGGCGACGGTCCAGGAACGGCTGGGGCCGGTGCTTGCGCGGTGGCTGGGGGCGGGGCGATGAGCCTCCTCATAGCCGGCTGGGTGGCGATCGATGAGATCGAAACGCCATTCGAGCGGCGTGAGGGGTCGCTCGGGGGTTCGGCGACGTGTGCCGCTTTGGCGGCGTCGCTTTTCACCGACGTGCGGCTGCTGGCAGCGGTTGGGGAGGACTTCCCGGACGAGATGCGGCGGACACTCGAACGGCCGGGCATCGACCTTGCGGGGCTGGAGGTTGTGCCGGGCGGCGAAACGAGCCGCTGGGGCGGGCGGTACCACTACGACATGAACACCCGGGACACGCTGTACACCGTGCTCGGGGTGAACGCGTCGTGGGAACCGCGGCTGCCTGCGGGCTGGGAGCATTCGACGGGGTTGTTCGCTGCGGCCGGCGACCCGGTGCTCCAGCAGCGGTTGATGGCGATGGTGCCGGGCGCGCGGGCGAGGATGGTGGACACCATCAAGTTCTTCATCGATGGCGCCCGGGATGAGCTGTTGCGGGCGATCAGGACGGCCGATTTCGTGTCTATCAACGAGAGCGAGGCGCGGGAGCTCGCGGGCATGCCGAGCATCGCGAAGGCGGGCCGGGCGCTCCTCAACGGGGGCACCAAAGCGGTGATCATCAAGCTGGGGGAGTACGGTGCGGCCTACATCAGCGGGGAGGACTACTTCGTGGCGCCGGGCTACCCGCTGGAGGAGGTCGTGGACCCGACAGGTGCAGGGGACGCCTTCGCGGGCGGATTCATGGGGTACCTTGACTCGGTCGGGACCATCGACCAGCGCGCCATCCGCCAGGCCATCATCTACGGTTCGACGGTGGCGTCCTTCTGCGTGGAGGGGTTTGGGCCGACGCGCCTCCTGACGCTGGAGCGTGAGGAGGTGGAGCAGCGATACCGGCAGTTCCGGGCGCTGACGCATTTCGAGGTCGATGGCTGATGGCTGAGCGTGAGCTGCGGGCCGGCGCCATCCCCGCGCGAAGGCTTGATTATGTCGTTCGCCAACTGCGGGACCCGGACGAGATTCGGCCACTGCTGCGAGCGCGTATCGAGTACACCGCGTATGCGCTGGGGCAGCTCGAGCCGGACCTGTTCGCACGGACACGGTGGTTCCTAGCGCGCGGGACGACCGGCGTGGGACTGGTGCTGCACAGCCGGGGCGGGCTCGGCGACGCGACGTTTGTCATGGGCGACCCGGATGCCATCCACGCTGTGCTGTCGATTCACCCGGGCACGGCGCAGACATACGCGACGTGCCAGCCGCAGCACATGGACGTGCTGAAGCGGGTGTACCGGCTCGCCACGCAGCAGCCGATGGTCCGGATGGTGGTCACGCGTGAGACGTTCCGACCGGCGAGGCCGCTGGAAGCGGTGCCGCTGACCGGGATAGACATTCGCAGAATCAACGCGCTGTACGGGAGCGAGAACGGGCCGAGCTACTACATCCCGGAGCACATCGATGCGGGCGTGTACCGGGGGGTGGTGGCGGAGGGTCGGCTGGTGGCCATTGCGGGGACGCACGTCGTTTCGCGGCAGGAGGGCGTCGCGGTCGTCGGGAACGTGTTCACGCACCCGGCGTACCGCGGGCGGGGATACGCGACGGCCGCGACGAGCGCGGTGACGGAGGCGCTGCTGAACATGTGCGACTACGTGGTGCTGACGGTAGACCCGCGCAACACGCCCGCGGTGGCGGCGTACGTGCGGCTGGGATACCGGGAAGCGTGTCAGCTGGTGGAGGCGAGCGCCACGCGGCGGGACCCCTCGGGGCTGGGGGCTTCGCTGCGGCGGATTCGTGCTGCTATCCGGGGCCGGAAGTATGATGGAGCCTTCGTAACGCTGCACGACTAGCAGCCCGGTTCGAAATCGTTCCAGGAGTCCCCGGATTGTCGACCCCGTCTGACATTGCCAATCCACGCCTTGCGCCGGAGGGCGTTCGGCGCATCGAATGGGCCGCGCGCGAGATGCCGGTTCTGCGCCTGATTCGCGAGCGGTTCCAGCGGGAGAAGCCGCTCCGCGGAATCCGGATGACGGCATGTCTTCACGTGACGACCGAGACGGCGAATCTCGCGATTACGCTGCGCGACGGCGGGGCCGAGCTGCGTCTTTGCGCGAGCAACCCGCTCTCCACGCAGGATGACGTGGCCGCGGCGCTCGTCGAGGAGTACGGCATCCCGGTGTTTGCCATTTGCGGCGAAGACAACGAGACGTACTACCGGCATATTCACCAGGCGCTGGAACATGGGCCGCAGTTGACGATGGACGACGGCGCGGACGTGGTGGCGACCCTGCACAAGGACCGGCGCGACCTGCTGGCCGGGGTGGTCGGCGGGACTGAGGAGACCACGACGGGCGTCATCCGGCTGCGGGCGATGGCAGCGGCCGGTGCACTCGGTTACCCGATTGTGGCGGTGAACGAAGCCGACACCAAACACCTGTTCGACAACCGGTACGGGACGGGGCAGTCGACGGTCGACGGTATCGTCCGGGCCACGAACGTGCTGCTGGCAGGCAAGACGTTTGTCGTCGCCGGCTATGGGTGGTGCGGCCGGGGCGTGGCGGCGCGGGCGCGGGGGATGGGCGCGCAGGTCATCGTGACGGAGGTGGACCCGGTAAAGGCGCTCGAGGCGGTGATGGACGGCTACCGGGTCATGCCGATGGCGGAGGCGGCGAAGCTGGGCGACATCTTCGTGACGCTCACGGGCGACATCAACGTCATCGACCGGCAGCACCTGGAGGCGATGAAGGATGGCGCGATCTTGGCCAACAGCGGCCATTTCGATAGCGAGATAAACCTGAAGGCGCTGCAGGCGATGAGTGAAGGGAAGCGGGCGGTCCGCGCCTCGGTGGACGAGTACCGGCTGCAGGACGGGCGGCGGCTCTACCTGCTCGGCGAGGGCCGGCTGGTGAACCTAGCAGCCGCCGAGGGGCACCCGGCTGCCGTGATGGACATGTCGTTCGCGAACCAAGCGCTTGGGGCGGAGTGGATCGCACAGAATGCGCAGAAGCTGGAGAAGAAGGTCTACGAAATCCCCCACGAAGTGGACCAGGAGATCGCGCGGCTCAAGCTCCATGCGATGGGCGTGCAGATCGACTACCTGACGGAGGAGCAGCAGCGCTACCTCTCGAGCTGGCAGGAAGGGACGTAGGACGGAGGCCTTACCCGGGCGGAAGCGCCCACGTATCGGGCCCGAGCGGAACCGCGAGCCCGTCTCGCTGGAGGGAAGCCAGGTAAGCCTCGAGATAGGGTCGGTGGCGGGGAGGCAGGATGCCGGAGAGCTCAGCCTTGTGGGCCGGACCGTTCCGGAGCCGGTCGACAATCCTGCCGCGGGCGAAGCGTGCGGTGTCTTCGAAGCGGGGAGCCGGCGGCCGGCGGTCGGGGGGCGGCAACGGGCGGCCGGAAGCGTACCAGCGGCACTGCGTCGAGACAGGGCAGGAGCCGCACAAGGGCGTGCGGGAGGTGCAAACCAGCGCGCCCAGGTCCATGAGGGCGAGGTTGTGGTCCCTGCCCCCTTGAGCGGGGAGGAAGCTGCGCGCGGCGGCTTCGAGGGCGCTGCGGGGGACGTCGCGCGCGGTGGCCTGACCAAGCGCGAGGCGGGCGATGACCCGGGAGATGTTGGTGTCGAGCACGGGCAGCGGCTCGTCGAGCACGAAGCAGCGGAGGGCGGCTGCTGTGTACGGCCCAACACCGGGAAGGGCTCGAAGCTCCTTCGGCTCCCATGGGAAACGGCCGGCGTGACGTTCGACGACGGCCCTGGCGGCGGCGTGGAGCGCAAGGGCGCGGCGGTTGTAGCCCAGGCCGCGCCAGGCCGTGATGACATCGGCGGACGCTGCGGCAGCCAGCTCCGCGAAGCCGGGCCAGCGGTCGAGCCACGCGTGGTAGTAGGGGACGACACGGTCGACCTGCGTCTGCTGGAGCATGACTTCTGAGACGAGGACGGGGTACGGCTCGCGTAGGCGGCGCCACGGGAGGCCGTGGCGGCCGGAGGCGCGGAACCAGGCTCCGAGGAGGTCTCTCGTACGGGCAGCGTCAGGCGTCGCGGATGTCGAGGTCATCGGCGTTCATGCGCGCCATGCGCTCGAGCGCCTCGTCGGAGAGGAGCAGGTCGAGGAAGAGGGTGCGCTCGAGGGCGAGCCCGTCTTCGAGGGGGGTGCCGCTCCCGGCTGCGCGGACAAGGCGCTTGATGTGGCCGACGGCGCGGGCTGGCATCTCTGCGAGCTCGGCTGCGAGCTGGTGGGCGCGCTCGAGCGAGCGGCCGGCGGGTGTGAGCTCGTGGATAAGGCCGAGCTGGAGCGCCTCCTCGGGGGAGACGGTGCGGCCGCGGAGCGTCATTTCGAGCGCTCGGGCCATCCCGACGAGCGCGGTGAGCTTCTGCGTACCCCCGGCGCCGGGGAGGATGCCGAGCCGCACCTCGGGGAGGCCGAGCTCGTAGGGGCCCTGTTCGGCGATGCGGAGGTCGCAGGCGAGGGCGAGCTCAAACCCGCCGCCCATGGCGAAGCCGTTGATGGCAGCGATAACGGGTTTGGGCATGGATTCGAGGCGGCCAAAGACGCGGTCGATGTCGCGCGGCGGGAGTAGCCGGGCCGGGTCGACCGCGACGCCGCGTTCACGAAGCTGGCGGGCGAGGGCTTCGAGCTCGTGGACGGAGTAGTGGCGAATGAAGACGCCAGGCACGCCCCCGGTGATGACGACGGCGCGGACCGTTTCGTCGGACTCGACTGCGGCGGCGGCCGCATCGAGCTCGGCAACGGTTGCGGCATCCATGTAGCCGCGGGGCGGATTGGTGATGGTGAGCGTGGCGACAGGTCCGGACCGTTCGAGGGCGACCTGGGGCATGTCACTCCTCCTCGTCGTCGTCCTCTTCGTCCTCGTGGTCGTGGCCGCCGATGAGGGAGGGTACGAGGGCGACCTGGGTGGAGTCGCTGCGCGGTTTGCGGGGTGCGGGCACCGCACGGAGTCGCTCGTTCAGCGATGCGATGTCGGCGGCGGCCGCGCCTTCGGGGGCGACGATGGCGACGACGCCAGAGTCGCGGAGGACGCGGAGGTCGGCCGCCGACGCAGCGAGGTCAACGGTGACGACGAGGCCCGTGTTGGAGAAGGAGGAGAGGCGCACGAGGCCGAGCTGTTCAGAGAGCTTCATGGGACCGTGTGCGCGCTGGACGAAGAGGCCGTCGAGCCCCAGGGGGCCGAGGGCGCGGAGCGCATTGTCTTCGATGGCCTCGCTTGCAGCGACGAGGTGACCCATCTTTTCGACGTCGACCGCGGCGGAGTCGGTCGTTTCGAGGGGGCTGACGACGAAGTCACAACCGGCTTCGCGGAGCTTTTCGGCGTCGGCGACGGAGAGGACGGGGAGCGATACACCAGCGGCGACTTTCGGGCCCGCAATTTGGTGAAGCTGTTCTGCGGCGAGGGCCGCGCTGCCGGCAAGGAGCAGGACGGCGTCGGCGCCGGCTTCGAGCGCTGCGCGGGCATCTGCGGCGGTGCGTGCGGTCGCGAGGAGGGCCATGGCGCGAGGCTGTTCGCGGGGGACGCGGCCGAAGCCGATGGAGGGGCCCTCCCTGCGCTGGATCTTAGCGATGATCTTCTGGAGCTGGCTCATGCGTCCTCCGGGGGGTTCGCGTCGGGATTCCTGTTCACCACCATCTTGCCGCGGGCGACGACTACGCGGATCGCGGCGGGGTCGGTGAGGACGGCGATGTCTTCGAGCGGGTCGCGGGCGACGAGCAGGAGGTCAGCGTCGAGCCCCTCGCGGACGCGCCCGGTGCGGTCCGCGATGCGGAGGAGGTCGGCGGCCCAGGCCGTGGCGGCGAGGAGCGCGGCGGGCGGCGAGAGGCCGAGGCGGACCATGCGCACGAGCTCCTGGGCGTTTTCGCCGGGACGGTTGAACGGCGTGCCCTGGTCGGTGCCCATGGCGATGCGGACGCCTGCTCGAAGAGCCGCCCGGAAGCTTTGCTCATGGGCTTCGAGTACCTGCCAGCCCTTTTCCACCATGTAGGGAGGAACACCCGCTTCGACGCCCTGGTGGGCGATCTGCCACGGGGCCGTGAGCGTTGCGACCAGGAATGTGCCGTGCCGGCGCATGAGCTCGAGGGATTCGTCGTCGAGCCAGACGCCATGCTCGATGGAGTCGACGCCTGCGCGGATCGCGTTTTTGATGCCTTCGGTGGCCTGGGCATGGGCGGCCACGACACGGAATGCTTTGTGGGCTTCCTCGACGCCGGCGCGAAGCTCTTCGAGGGTGAAACTGGGCGAGCGGGGGTCGACACCGGGGGTCATGACGCCGCCGCTCGCGAAGAGTTTGATGGCGGTCGCGCCGGCCCGGAGCTGTTCGCGGACGCGCTTGCGGACTTCGTGGGGGCCGTCGGCTTCGACGGCGATGAAGCCGTGGCCGTGGCCCCCGGTCATCGTGACGCCGTAGCCGGCAGCGAGGATGCGTGGGCCTTCCAGGAGGCCCTCATCGACGGCGCGGGCGAGCTGGACATTGAGGTAGTCGGCGGCGCCGAGGTCCCGGACGGTGGTGACGCCGGCGCGAACGGTGGCGGCCGCGTGCCGTTCCGCCTTCCAGGCACGGAACGGGAGGGGCTCGGCGCGGGACGCGGCGAGGTCATCAGGCGCGCCGGACGAGGTCAGATGGACGTGACAGTCGATGAGGCCCGGGAGCAGAAAGGCCCCTGCTGCATCGACGACGGGGCCGACGGGCGCATCGATGGTCCCGGCGGGCGCGATGCGCTCGATGCGGCCGGCGCTGCAGAGGACGTCGGCAGGCGGGCGGAAGGTCCGGGCTTCGTCATCGAAGATGGCAGCGTTTCGGATGAGGAGCGGGGCGCCTGGCATGGCGGCAATTGTTCCACGGCGGGGTAGCGGAGCGCGAACTGGCGACGATGGGTGGGGGCCGGTAGAGTTCGGCGACGGAGGTCTTGCTGTGAACATTCGCGTGCAGCTGGTCATCGACGAGTTCAACCGGCACCGGCGGCAGTTCGAGCATCTGTGCCGTTCGCTGACGGCCGAGGAACTCGAGGCAGTCGTCCCGGGGAGCCACTGGACGGTGAAGGACTACATCGCGCACCTGTGCACGATCGATGGGCTCATCGTCCCGAGATTCGCGGCGATGGTAGGGCAACAGGCGCCGCTGCCCGACACGCCAATCCCGAACCCGTTCGACATTGACGACTGGAACGAGGCCGCGGTGGTCTCGCGCCGGGGGAAGAGCATCGAGGAGCTGCTTGCCGAGGCATCAGAGCACCGGAAGCGGCTGCTGGCAGCCGTGGCGGAATTCACGGATGCCCACCTCGACCAGGAGATCATGTACGGGGGCGACCGGAAGGCGCTGAACATTCCCCCTTCGAAGGTGCGGTTTGGCGGGCTGCTCTGGGGCGTAGCGATTCACGACCCGACGCATACGCGCGACATCCTGCGGGCGCTGCCGAAGCGCGCGGAGGAACCCTGGGTGCGTGAATGGCTCGGGAGCGTCAATGACGGGCTGGTGCCGCAGGGGGTGCGCGAGCAGCGGGTGTAGGTGCGCGGTGCGGCTAGCCGCAGAAGAACCGGTACGCGCTGTGGGCTGCGCGGGCCGCAGCGGATTCGAAGGCGGCGACCAGGCTGGCGGCCATCATCGCGAGGACGATGGCCGCCAGCAGGGCACGGTGTGCGAGGGAGCCTGGCTCAGGCCGCACGGCGGTCAAGGGTGCGAGGCTGGAATTCCTGAGGAGCAGCAGCGGGAGCGACCCGGAATGCGCCGACGCTCCGGGTGAGCGTCTCGGCGAGGTCCCGAAGAGCGGCCGCTTCGCGGTCGAGCGTGGAAGCGCGGTCTCCGAGCGTGGTCGTGGACGCGTTCAGCTCTTCGACCGTTGCGGCGGTCTCCGAGGAGCTCTGCGCGACCTGCTCGACGGATGCGAGGACGCTCCGGGCTGCGGCAGCGATATCTCCGACGCCGCCGCCGGCCTCCTCGGCGGTGCGGACGAGCGATTCGGCTGCCTCGACGACGGTGCTGGCGCTGCCGGCAAGGGCGCCGATTCGCTCGACGATGGCGTGAACCCGTTCGCTGGTGTGCGCGATGTTTGCGATGATTTCGCCGAGTGAGGCGTCGACACGGGCGGTGACTTCGCGGCCCTGCTGGACATCGGTAACGCCCGCTTCCATGGCGGTAACGGCCTCGGTGGTGCGTTCCTGGATGCGTGCGATGAGGTCGGCGATCTCCCGGGTGCTGGCGCTCGAGCGCTCCGCGAGCTGGCGGACGTTTTCGGCCACAACGGCGAAGCCGCGGCCCTGTTCGCCCGCCCGGGCGGCTTCGATAGCCGCGTTAAGCGCGAGCAGGTTGGTTTGGGCGGCGATTTCGTCAATGACGGTGACGATGTTGCCGATTTGTTCGCCGTAGGCGCCGAGTTCGTTGACGGTCGCGGCTGCCCTTTCTACAGCGCCAGCGATGGCCTCCATGGAGGTGACGGCGAGGCGGACGGCGTCCTGGCCCTGGCGGGCTGCGTCGCTGCTGCCGCGCGTGGCCTCGTTGACTTCGGCGGCGAGGCTGGCGATGTCGATGAGGCGGGCATGAATCTCGGTGATTTCCTCGCGGGCCTCGCGGGCGGTGAGGGTGGTGCCGCTGGTCACCGAGGCCACGTGGTCGGCCTCGGCAGCGGCACGGCCGAGGTTGGCCTCGGCGGCGGAGGCGATGTCTGCGAGGCGCGCCGTGAGGTCGCCGATGTCCGCGGATGCCTGGGCAATCTGACCCGCTGCGCTGGCGACGTCGGCAGCGGAGCCTTCGACGCTGGCTGCGGTGTGCAGGACACGCTGCGCGTTCGCGGCCACGTCACGGACCAGCGCGGCCAGGCTGGCGTTCATCTGGCTGGCGGCGCGAGCGATATCGGTGAGCTGGTCCTGGAGGCGGTTGAAAGCGGTTCCCATGGAGCCGATTTCGTCGGTGTTGGAGGCGCTGACGTGGGCAGGCGCGAAGGTGATTTCGCGGGTCAGGTCGCCGTGGGCGACGGCCTCGAACGCTTCCCGCATGGCAGGGAGCTGCTGCCCGGCGAGACGGTCGGCTGCGGCGCTGACGGCGGCCGTGGAGCGGCGGACGCGCTCGGCCACGTAGACGTTTACGGCTGTCTGGAGGACGACGAAGGCGGCGTGCTTGAGGACGATTGCAAGTGATGCACCGGAATCGAAGACGTAGGCCGGGAACAGGTAGTTGCCGGCCAGGTGATGCACCGCGATGGCGCCAGCCGCGACGACGATGGGCAGGGCATCGTAGTAGATGATGAGGAAGCTCAGCGAGACGAAGACGTGGAAGTGGACGGCGATTTCGCCACCGGAAGCCGCGATAAGCATGCCGGACATGGCCATGAGTGCGACCGCGGCCACGACCCGAAACGCCCGCTGACCGGCAGCGGCCGTGTAGGCGAGCCAGGTGCCGCCTGCGATGACGGCGCTCCCGACGACAGCGGTGAGCAAGGAGAGCTGGCCAACGGCCAAGGCCACCATGACGACGACAGGAACATGGGCAGCGATGACGCCTGCGACGAGCCGGTCGCGCGACGCGAACGACGCTTGAGACATGCACGGTCTCCTGGACAGCGGGAGTTGCTACCGGGATTGTTCGGCCGGGCAGCCAGGATGCCTATCGGGAGTTTGCCTGAGCAGCCGCTAAAATCGGGGTTGGCCCGTAGGGACAGGGCGGCTAAGTGCGGGAGGCCGTAGGCTGGGTTGAGCAAGGAGGTGTGGCGATGGCCAAACAGTGGGCTCAGCCGCCGGCGATGAACATCGACCCGGCGAAGGCGTACCGGGCAACAATTGAGACCTCGGCCGGCACGATGACGGCGGAGCTTTTTCCCAACGAAGCGCCGAAGACCGTGAATAACTTTGTCTTTCTTGCGCGCGAGGGGTTTTACGACGGCGTGATCTTTCACCGGGTGATCCGGGGGTTCGTCATCCAGGGCGGGGACCCGACCGGTACGGGCCGGGGTGGGCCGGGCTATCGATTCGAGGATGAGCCGGTGACGCGGCCATATGCGCGCGGAACGCTGGCGATGGCGAACGCGGGCCCGAACACGAACGGGAGCCAGTTTTTCATCATGCACGCGGATTACCCGCTGCCGCCGAACTACACGATTTTCGGGCGGCTGACCGGGGGCGAAGAGGTACTCGACGCCATCGCGACCGCGCCCACGGGTGCGCAGGACCGGCCGCTCGACCCGGTTTCGATCACGCGGGTGACCATCGAGGAGGCGTAGCGGGGCGGGGTCGGCTACGATCCGCGCGATGGACGGTATGGCAGCCGCGCGGACGGGATGGAGCTGGCGGCAGGCCGCTGCCCCGGCGGCCATCGTGGTGGTGGCGGCCGGGATCCTCGCGGGCATCGTCGTCGCGGCACGGGGAACGGGAGGCGGCGGTGCGCCGCCGACACCGGGCCCGATGGCCGTCCCCCGGGGGGCCAATTTCGCGGCCTTCAACGTGGAGCGCGTGGAGGGAACGGACCTGGCGGGTTCCGGTGCGGCGGGGCCGGTGCGCCTGGCCGTCCCCGAAAGTGCACCGGTCTGGGTGTTGGAGCGCGCCGGGGAAGCCGATGCCGCGCCGGGCATGCCGGCCGCAGTTATCGGCGTGCCCAACGAGGTGCGGAATGCGACGATCCGGGCGATCGTGCTCGGGGAGGCCGGCACGGTGGAGGGCCGGGTGGCGGGGCCATTCGGGGGGCACGAGGCGCTTGGGGAACCGGCCGCGCTGCCGCTGGTGACGGGCATCATCGAGACGGTCGAACCGGGCAGGTTCGTGCTGGCTACGGCGGGCGGACGCGCAGAGGTTTGGTGGGAGGAGGAGGCGCCGCTGTACGTCGCCCGCGGGCGTGGGCTGGATGTGGTGGGACCGGGCGATCGGGTAGCGGTTTTGCTCAACGAGGCGGGCGAGCTCGACCCGGGGCGGGGCTTGCTGGTACTGCCCGGGGAGTGAGGCTATTCGGTGCGAAGTGCCTGCGCATCGGAAGTGCGGGCGATGAGCCGGGCCGCAAACGTAAGGGCGATGAGGAACGCGGCGGCGACCGCGACGAGGCTGCCGAGCACCAGGAGCCAGTCCGTGCGCAGGAGGTAGGTGGGCTCGGCGAGGCGGCCGGTTTCATCGACATCGAGGAATGAGAGCATGCGGCCGGCGATGCCGCGGCCGAGCCACGTCCCGGCCGCGACGCCGACGACGGCGACGAAGAGATACTCGACGGCCAGGACGCGGGCTACTCCGCCGCGGGAGAGCCCGAGGGACCGAAGGACGGCGAATTCGGTCCTCCGGCGCTGGACGACGATCCAAAGGGAGACCAGCAGGGCGACTGTGGTAAGAAGCAGGACCGCCCCGAATGCGAGGTAAAGGATGCCTGCGCCGCCGGCGGAGATGAGCGGGTTCCGCTCGAGCCGGGAGAGTTCGCGGGAGCGGTCGGTCACGATTCCGAAGTTGAAGGGGTCGTTGCGGAGAAGCTGTTCGATTGCGGGGATGTCGGCGCCGGGGGGCGGTTCGAGCCAGGCTTCGTTGAGGACAGGCTGGGTAGAGGAACCGGCGAGGCCGAGCCACGAGATGAGCTGGTCGCGGTTGAACACGATGCCGGGGCCGTTCGCAGAGGGGAGCGTCGGGAAGGCGTTGACTTCGCCGACGATTCGGATGGGCACCGTGACCGCTGCGACGCTGACGTGTCCGACCGAACCTACGGCGAGGCCGGTCGACGCGAGGAAAGAACGGGTCGCGATGACGGGGAGGGGGATCGCCCGCTGAGCGGGTGCGAGGCCCCAGAGTTCCGAGCTTTGCCCGGGCGCTCGCCGAATGACGCCAGCCTGACCCGAGGCTGCGGCGTCGCGAGTTAGCTCGAAGGTATCGGGCAGGCTGACGCGGGCCGGGAGCGGCGTCCAGCCGGGGTTGGGCCCTTCGAACGCATCGAGCACGGTGGAGATCCCCGCGGCGGTCGCGGCGGTGAGGTTGTCGAAGGCGATGGTGAGCTCGAGGGTGTTGAAGCGGTTCGAAGGTTCGGTGATGACCAGGGCGACGAGGTCGAGGGGTTCGGGGAGCTGGCCTTCGTAGGCGCGGGCGATGGGGGCCGTCATCGTGTTCCACTGGCCGGGCTCAATGGTTCCGAACTCGACGAGCTGGTGGTTGCCAGAGGCGTCGCGGATGCGAGCCCAGAGGGTCATCTGGTTCGGGGTGGAGGAGGCGCGGACATCGATGCTGAGCGATGTGGTGCCCGGGGGCAGGGTGATGCCCCGCAGTGGTTCGGGCGCGCCCAGTTCGGCCATGAGGTCGCGGAGGGGCCGGTCGCTGAAGTCGCCGCGAAACCAGAGGAGCAGCGGAGCCATGTCGGGGTCGACGCCGAGCGCCTGGAAGGTGCGCCCCGTTACGCCGGCACCGACGGGAGCAGCGGGGAGGCGGAGAACGGAGGAGGCGAGCGGGACGCCGGTCTCGGCGCGGAGGAGGGCGTCGGCGGCGGCACCATCTAGGCCGAGGTCGGCGCTGCCGGTGGTGATAGCCCGCAGGCCGGTCCCGGCCTGGAAGCGGGCCCGCTCTTCGAACGTGGCGGATGCAGTTGTGGCGTGAGACGCGGCAAAGGTACCAACTGCGAGCGCGAGGGCAAGCAGGAGCGCGAGCCGCGCGGACTGACCGGGGCTCCGTGAAACCTGCCAGAGGCCGAGCAGCGCCGGGGGCGAGGCTTCGCGGGAGACGGCGGCGGTGATGATGCGCGTCAGAAGCGGATAGAGGCGGAGGAGGAGCGCCGCCGCGGCCGCCGCGAGAATGGCGGGCGAGAGCAGGAGGAGCGGGTCGGACGTTACGCCGCCCGTGGCGGAGGGGGTGAAGACGGTGCCCCGCTCGCTCAACTCCCAGAGGAGAAGCCCGGCAACTGCCGCGAGCGCGAGGTCGAGGTAGTAGCGTTGGAACAGGGGTTTGCCGGGACGGGCCTGCTCACGGCGGCGGGCGACGGCGGAGGTGCGTGCTGCCAGGAGCGACGGAACGAGGAGCGCAACGAGTGAGACCGCGGCACCGGCGGCGGCGTAGAGGAACGCGACGGGCGGTACGGCAACGGGAAGCAGGCGCCCGCCGTTCACGTGTTCGAAGGTTGGCGTGAGCCCCAGCAGCGCGGTACCGGCGGCTGCGAGGAGCGGCGCGAGCAGGACGGCGGGGAGCGCGAGCAGGAGACCTTCGCCGAGCGTGATGATGGCGACCTGTGCGACGGTCGCGCCCCGGCTGCGGAGCAGCGCGATTTCGTCGCCGAGGCGCTCGACGATGACGATGGAGACGAGGACGACGTAGAAGACAGGCCACGGCGGCGACCTGCAGGAGCAGGATGGCGAGGGGCGCCTGCTGGTATTGCTGCGAGCGTCCGTAGTCGCGGAGGACGTTGCCGAGCGGGCTGAAGCTGGCACCTCCCAGCGGCTCGAGGTCGTAGTAGAGCGCAGAGAGGTCTTCGCGGGCGCGCTCGAAGGTCTCGCGGGAGAGTGACTCGGGGCGTGCGAAGGTGTGCCAAGCGGTGGCGGCGCCATAGGCGGGATACTGGCTCCCGAAGCCTTCGATGAGCGTCACCTCGGGGACGAACATCGGGACGACGGGGCCGCTTTCGGGGAGCAGACGGTAGGGAGCGAAGAAGCGCTCGGCGGGGAGCACCCAGAAGGAATCGTCGGCCTGGAGGGGGTCGATGATGGCGGTCACGACGGCGGAGAGGGTGAACGTGACGCCTGCGGTGGGGGTGCAGGGGGGCGGCGGGGGGCGGTCTTCGCGGGGGATTTCTCGGGCGCAGGTGTCGAAGTCTTCGACAAGGTGGAGTTGCTGCCCGACGGCGAGGCGCGCTGCGCGGGCGGCATCGCGGGAGACGGCGACCTGGAGCGGCTGGCCGGGGGCGGAGGGACGGGGAAGCTCGCCCTCGAGAACGGTGACATGGGCTTCGTAGCCGGTCACCGACTGGAGCTGGCCGACCGGCGCCAGCGGCGGGACGGCTTCACCGGGGGCCGCGAGGAAGAAGCGGGGGCCAACGAGCACCCGCGATTCGCCGGCGGAGAACCAGCCGATACGCTCGGCGATGCGCGTTTCGACGGCCTTGCGGAGGTCCGTGCCCTGCGGGGTGGCGAGGGGGATCGATGTGAAGCTGACGCGGTTGCCGGGGGATTCGCCGAGGCGGTCGCGGACTGTGAAGGTGAGGCCAAGGTCGGCCATGGTGCGGGCGTAGACAGGAGCGGCAGCGAGAAGCGAGGCGGCCATGAGCATGCCGAGACCGAGCACCGCGAGAAGTCGCCAGTTGGTGATGCTCCGGTTGGCAAAGATGCGCCACGTCGCAAACGCTGTCCGCATCGCGAGAACTGTACACGAGGAACGGGCGGCTGGCGCGCGGGCTTTGCCGCGTCGATACAGGTCGGGTAGGGTTCGCTGGCGAGATGCGAACGGCGTTCGTCGTGCTGTCGATGGTGCTCCGGCGGTTGGCAGCCAATCGGCGGCTGGCGGCCACGGCTGCCGTTGGCGTGGTCACGGCGTCGGCACTGATGGCCAGTGTGGTGCTGTATTCCGACGCGGTGCGGGACCTCGGGCTGAGGCATGAGCTTCGAACCGCGGAGCCGCAGGAGCGGAATGTGCGGGTGGTGATCTCGGGCAGGCCGGCGCTCGATGACTATCGCCAGCGGCGGGCGGAGGTGGATGGGCTGCTCGCACGCTACCTCGGCGGGGTTACCGAATCCGTGGCGCGGTTCGGCCGGACCGCGACGTTCTACGTGACTGCGCCCGGGGCCACGGTGCCGGACGACCCGGAGCGGCCCCGGGGCCACTTCCAGTTCGCGGATGATTTGCTCGAGCACGTGTCGGTGGTGGACGGGAGCTGGCCGCTGCCCGCCGCCGACGCCGCTGGGGGGCGGGAGGTTGGCGCTGCAATCGGCAAAGAAGCGGCTGACCGGTTCGGCGTGCAAGTGGGTGATGCGTTCGACCTGCATCCGTTCTGGCGCGCCGATGTTGCGCCGGTCCGCGTGGTGGTGACGGCGATCATCGCGCCGAAGGACCCGGCGGAGCCCTACTGGGGCGGCAGGACGGACAGGTTCGCGCTGGATACCTCATGGGCGACCTACCCGTTCTGGGTCGACGAGGCGACGGTACGGGAGGCCGTGTCGGGTTACCTGCCGGACATGGACAGCACGCTCGAAACCTACCTCTTCACGGACATTGGTGGGATCGACGCGAGGAACGCAGGCACGGTGGAGGCGAACACGCGCGCGCTCGTGACATCGCTGCGCGAGGCAGTACCGAACGTCGTGGTGGAGACCGGGCTGGCGGACATCATTGCCGCGTACCAGACGAAGCTGTTTTTCACACGGCTGCCGCTTTTCGCCCTCATGCTGCAGGTGGTGGGGATTGCGCTGTACTACCTCGTGATGGTCTCGTCGATGGTGGTCGAGCGGCAGCAGGGAGAGATCGCGCTGCTCCGGTCGCGGGGCGGAAGCCCGGCGCAGGTGGTGGCGGTGTACGCCATCGAGGGGCTGCTCATCTGCGGCGCCGGAGCGATTGCCGGGCCGTTCATCGCCGCGGCGGCCATCAGTGTGCTGGGGTATACGCCCCCGTTTGCGCCATTGAGCGGCGACGCGGCGCTCGACGTGCCGCTTTCGGGGCTGGCGTTTGGGGCGGCGGCGGGCGGCGCGGCGATGGCGTTTGGCGCACTGCTGCTGCCGGCGTGGAGGGCATCGCGGGGGACGACCATCGACTACAAGCACAGTCTCGCGCGGCCGCAAACCCGGCCGCTGTTCCTGAAGTACTACCTCGACCTTGCGCTGGTGGCCGTTGGGGCGTTCCTTTTCTACCAGCTGCGCGAGCGCGGGTCGCTGGTGACGGAGCGGCTCTTCGGGGAGCTCTCGGCTGACCCCCTCCTGTTGCTCTCACCAACGCTCTTCATGGTGATGGTGGCGCTGGTGTTCCTGCGCCTCTTCCCGCTGGTGCTGGGGGTGATTGCATGGGCGGGCCGCCGTTGGGAGAGCGCGACTGTGGAGCTGGGATTGACGCGCATGACACGGGCACCGCTGCAGTACAACCGACTCATCCTGCTCCTGCTGCTGGCCACGGCGGTCGGGATGTTCGCTGCGGGCTACCGGGCGACGCTGGAGCGGGGGTATGACGACCGCGCAGCCTACGAGGCGGGCGCGGAGTCGCGGCTCGCGGATGTTCGGAACCCGGCAGCCGTGCCGAACGACGTCTTCGTCGAGCGGGTCCGTGCGGCGACCGGGGCTGCGGTGGTGTCGCCAGCGAGCAGGCAGACCGGTTCGTACAACATCTCGGCGTTCCAGGGCGTAAGTATCGAGGTGCTCGGGGTGGAGCGAACCAGCTTCGAGGAGGTCGCATTCTGGCGGGGGGACTTTGCGGGCAGCGGGCTCGGCGAGCTGCTGGAGAGACTGACCGTCGATACCGGGGAGCGGGTGCGGGGCGTCGAAATACCGGCAGGGTCGCGATGGATAGGACTGTGGGCGCGGCTCCCGTACGGGCCGAACCAGGCGCGGCTCGCGATTCGGCTGCGCGACCCGAACGGGACGTATTGGGATTACACACTCTTCCCGCTGGAGCCGGAGACAACGGGCGATTGGCGATTCTTTGCGGCGAACCTTTCGGAGCCGTCGCAGGCGCGATTCGGACAGGGAGGGCCGTACCGCACGGAGACGGCGAAGGAGCTCGACGCAGTGTATGTCCGGACCGCGGGCTCAGCGCCGCAGGTGGCCGAGCGCGCCATCGTCATCGTGGACGAGGTGATGGTCAGCGCGGCAGTCCAGTTGCCTGAAGCGCCGGGCAACGGGGCCGAGGGGTGGGCCGTGATTGAACCGTTCGACAGCTTCGAGCGGTATCAGCTGATTACGGGGCAGGCGCTGGCGGACCCGGGCGCGGTGTCGTTTGCACCCGGTGCGGGACGCGATGGCGGGAATGCGGCGCGGATTGCGTTCACGCGGGCGCCGGGCCAGGGGCCGCTGTTCGGGTTCCGGGTGGTTCGGCCGGATACGACGCTGCCGGTGCTGGCGGAATCGAGGCTCCTCGAGCTGGCCGACCTCGAGACCGGGGGCGAGCTCACGGTATATGTCAATCGGCAGTATGTGCGGGCGAGGGTAGCGGGCAGCTTCGAATATTTCCCGGGGCACGAGCCGCGGGGGAGCACGTACCTGCTCGTGGCAGACCTCGAGGCGCTGCAGGAGCTGGCAGCGGGGGTCCCGGGGCTGGCGGACGCGGTCTACGCCAATGAGGCATGGATGAAGGGCGCGGACCCGGAGGTGATGAGCCGGGAGGCGCTTCTCGAACGCGGCGTTCATGCCGAACAGGTCTTCGACCGGGCCACGATTCGCTCGGCGCAGGAGGCGGACCCGCTCGTCGCTGCCAGCTGGGAGGGCATTCTGTTCCTGTCGTTTGGGGCTGTGCTGCTGCTGACAGCGCTCGGGTTTGCGGTCTACGCGGCGATGGCTGCACAGGCGCGCGCGCTGGAGTTCGCGATCCTGCGGACGATGGGGTTTTCCAGCCGGCAGGTGCTGGGTCTGGTGAGCTTCGAGCAGGTGTTCGTCATCGTGGCGGGCGTGGCCGTGGGGACTCTTCTCGGCTTTCCGCTGGGGCGGCTGATGATCGGGTATCTTGGCGTGACCGAATCGGGCAGCGAACCGGTGCCGCCGCTCGTTTCGCAGGTGAGCTGGCCGGCGGTGCTCACGGTGTACGTGCTGCTGGCGGCCGTGTTCCTTGCGACAATCGCGGCGCTGGCCGCGGTCTACACGCGTCTCGCCGTGCACCGGGCGCTGCGGATTGGGGAGATTTGATGGAGCAGAGGCTGACGACGGCCCCGGAAGCGACAGCGGAAGACGAGCTGTATATCCGCTGCGAGGACCTGTTCAAGATTTACAAGACTTCGAACCTCGAAGTGGTGGCGCTGCGGGGGCTCGACCTGAAGGTTCGACGGGGCGAGTTCATGGCCATCGTCGGGGCTTCGGGTTCGGGGAAATCGACGCTGCTGAATATCCTTGCGGGGCTCGATACGCCCTCGGCGGGGCGGTGTTTCGTGGGCGGGGTCGACCTGCTGACGATGTCGTCGCGGGAGATGGTGCGGTACCGGAGGCGGCAGGTTGGGTTCGTGTGGCAGCAGACGGGGCGGAACCTCGTGCCGTACCTGACGGCGGTCCAGAACGTCGAGGTGCCGATGGTTTTGGATGGGGTGCCGCCGCGGGAGGCAAGGGAGCGTGCTGTACGGCTGCTGGAGATGGTGCTGATGGGGCACCGGCTGCATCACCGGCCGGAGATGCTTTCGGGCGGTGAGCAGCAGCGGGTATCGATTGCGGTTGCGCTGGCGAACGAGCCGCCGCTACTGCTGGCCGACGAGCCGACGGGCGAGCTGGACTCGGTCGGGGCGGACACGGTCTACGAGGTGTTCCGCACGCTGAACAAGGAGCTGGGCACGACGATCGTGATCGTGACGCATGACCCCGACATTGCTTCGCGGGTGGACCGGGTAGTGGCGATCCGCGACGGCCGGACGAGCATCGAGATTTACCGAAGGGTGCGATTCGAGGGCACCGAGGCGAGGGTGGCACACGATGAGTATGTGCTGGTGGATGCTGCGGGGCGGCTGCAGCTGCCGAGGGAGTACCTCGAGGCGCTCGATATCCGCGAGCGGGTGCGGGTGTTGCTGGGCGAGGGGCGCATCGAGGTGCTGCCGGACGGCACGCGGCGGGCAGACGGGAGGGGAGCGCGATGGTGAGCGAGGGAGCGGCGGTCGAGCTGCGGTCGGTTTCGCGCAACTTCCGCGCCGGCGGGGAGGAGGTATGGGCGGTGAGGGACGTGTCACTGGAGGTGAAGCCGGGGGAATTCCTCGCGCTCGTGGGGCGTTCGGGCTCGGGGAAGACGACGCTGCTGAACCTGATCGCCGGGCTTGACCGGCCAACGAGCGGCGAGGTCCTTATCGACGGGCAGCGGGTCGACCAGATGCGGGACCGGGAGCTGGACCGGCTGCGGCGGCACACGATCGGGTTCATTTTCCAGTCGTTCGGGCTGCTGCCGCTGCTCTCCGCGCGGGAGAATGTCGAGCTGCCGCTGCGGATTGCCGGGCTTGGATTCCGGGAGCGGCAGAAGCGGGTGGAGGAAGCGCTGACATTCGTGGGGCTGGGGAAACGAGCGGAGCATCGTCCCTACGAACTCTCGGGGGGTGAGCAGCAGCGGGTTGCGATTGCGCGGGCGCTGGCGGCTCGTCCCCGGCTGATTCTCGCGGACGAGCCCACGGGCGAACTGGACTCCGCGACGGCGTCGGCGGTGTTCGGGCTGCTGCGCGACCTTGCGCGGGTGGAAGGCATCACGGTGATCGCCTGCACGCACGACCGGCTGGTGATGGAGCTGGCGGGGAGGGTGGAGGAGCTGGCGGACGGGCGGCTGGTGACGGAGGGGCGCCGGGAGGTGCTCGAGCGTACGCTGGCCCGCGAGCGGAGTCCGTTTGCTGCTGCGCGTGCGGCGCAGCCGGGGGCGGCGCCGACGGCATCGGGGCTTTCGTCGCTGATTGGAGCGGACTATGCGCAATTCCGGCGGCCGGGACCGACGGACGCCGCGGCAGGCAGTGTCGCGGAGCGCGACGAACGAAGGGACGAGACGAGCGACTGAATGCGGCGGGGCGGAGTCGCCGGGGCGTTCCGGGGAGCGGGAAGTCCCGGGGCAAGAATCCCTGTAAGACCTGTCGAGGTTCGACGGTCTCAGCGTGGGAGGCGCGGTGAGCGCGCCTCTGCGGGAGGAACGTGCATGCTGAGCTGGAGTCTACGCAAGGTACGGAGAGCCGGGCTGTGCCTGGCGGCGGCCATGTTCGCCGCGGCGTCTGCGGCGTGCTGGCCATGGGGCGGCGGGGGCGCGCCGCAACTGGCCTGTGTCCCGCCGCCGCCGGACCTCGTCGCGTGGTGGACGTTCGACGAGACGAGCGGGAGCGTGGCGCATGACATCGCGGGGTTTCCGAACGACCTGGCGTATACGGGGACCACGACTCCCGTCACGGGGAAGGTAGGCGGGGCCTGGGACCTCGGCAATACGCCGCTCGGCCTGGGCACCTTGACGACGGGTTCGACGCCGTCGCAGGCCGACCTGCTCTTCGGGACCGGGAGCTTTTCGTTCGAGTTCTGGTTTTCGCGCTGGAGCCAGGGTTCGGACGTCAGCAACGTGCTCTCGAAACTGGACAGCGGAGCCAACGGGTACCAGGTCGCCTTTTCGTATGGGCACTTCTGGTTGCGGAAGAGCGGCGCGAATGCCCCGCCGCCTTTCAGCGGGCCGGCGTGGTCGACCGGCTGGAAGCACATCGCCGTGACGGTCGACCGGGGGCCCGCAAATGTCGTGCGGTGGTACGTAGACGGGCAGCAGACCGCGCAGGGACCGGCGACGATCTGGTTCACCGGCAACCTGGACAATACGGCGCCGGCCGTGATGGGGGCTCCTGGCGGCGGCTCGTTCATGATCGATGAGCTTTCGGTCTACAAGCGGGCGCTGACAGCGAGCGAGGTGCAGGCGGTCTACCAGGCGGGGAGCATGGGCAAGTGCAAGCCGACGCCGCCGACACCGACACCGACGCTTGCCGTGGGGACGGTGCCGGCCACGATCGTGCCGCCGAAGGGGACCCCGACGCCGACGAAGACGCCGATCAGCCTGCCGGTAACCGTCGTGCCCCCGAAGGGGACCCCGACGCCGACGAAGACGCCGATCAGCCTGCCGGTAACCGTCGTGCCCCCGAAGGGGACCCCGACGCCGACAGTCACGCCCACACCGACGAAGACTCCGACGCCGACGCCGACAGTCACGCCCACACCGACGAAGACTCCTACGCCGACGCCAACCTTCACGCCGACGCCGACGAAGACCCCGACGCCGGCCCCAACGCCCACGCCCACGTCCACACCGACGCCGGTGCCGATGGACGGGACACTCTGCATCTTCAAGTTTCACGACCAGAACCAGAACGGGGTGCAGGATTCGAACGAGCCGCTGCTGCAGGGATGGTCGTTCCAGATCAGCCAGGGCAGCACGGTGGTGACGACGGTAACGACGGGGACGGCAGGAACGCCTGGGGTATGCATTCCGCTGACGGCGGGGACGTACACGGTGACGGAGATACTGCAGCCGAACTGGGTGGTGACGACGCCGAACCCGCAGACGGTGACGGTGGCCGGCGGCCAGACGGTAACGCTCTTCTTCGGCAACTGGCGGTAGGCAGGCGGCCGGGAGCGGCGATGTTCGGCGGCGGTCCGCTCCCGCCGCCGAACGTTTGTTCTATACTTTCGGCGTGGCCGCATACGCTGAACTCCACGCGCATTCGTGCTGGTCGCTCCGGGAAGGGGCCAGCACGACGGACGAGCTGATCGACCGGGCCCTGGCGCTCGGGTATGCGGCGCTTGCGCTGACGGATCACGACAACCTGTATGGAGCGATGGAGTTTGCGCAGGCAGCGAAAACGCGGGGGCTGAAGGCGATCACGGGCTGCGAAATCAGTGTCATCGAGGAGGGGCAGGACCCAGCGGCTGTTACGCACCTGACGGTGCTGGCGGGGGATGGAGAGGGCTACCGGAACCTCTGCCGGCTGCTGAGCCGCGGCTATCGAACGTACGGGAAGGATACGCCGCGGGTGGAGGAGGAGCGGCTGCTTGCGCAGGGTGAGGGGCTCATCGTGCTCTCAGGGTGCCGGGACTCGGCCCTGGCGCGGCTGGCGGCGGCGGGGGATGAGCGGGGTGCGCGGAAGGTGGCGGGTCGCTACCGGGATGCGTTCGGGGACCGGTATTTCGTGGAGCTGCAGGACCACGACGTGTACGGCGACCGGAGGCGGAATGCCGTGCTTGCGAGGGTCGCGGATGCGTGCGGTGTTTCGACGGTCGCGACGAACAATGTGCATTACCACGTGCGGACACGGCACCGGCTGCAGGACGTGCTGGTAGCTGTGCGGCACCGGCTGACGCTAGACGCATCGCACGCGGTCCGGCGGCCGAATTCGGAGTTCCTGATGAAGGCGCCGGCGGAGATGGCGGAGCGGTTCGCCTGGCGTCCGGAGGCGATTGCGAACACGCTGGCGATTGCTGAGCGGTGCACGTTCGACCTCACGCGGGACCTGCCGTACCGCCTGCCGGACTACCCGGTGCCGGAGGGGGCGACGCTGGACAGCTTTCTGCGGGGGGTGTGCGAACGGGCGTTCCGGAGGAAGTATCCGCCGGGCGACCCATACGGGGCGGAGGCGCGGGAGCGGCTGGAGCGGGAGCTCGCGCTCATCGAGAAGCACGGGCTGGCCGGTTTCTTCCTGGTGTACTGGGACATTCTGCAGCTGGTAAACGAGGTGGCGGCCGAGCTGCACGGGCGGGACCGGCGGCTGGCGCCGGACGAGCGGCCGGTGGGCCGTGGGCGGGGGTCTTCGGTGAGCTCGATTGTGTGCTATCTGATCGGGCTTTCGCATATCGATCCGGTACGGAACAACCTCTATCTCGAGCGGTTTTTGAACGAAGAGCTGCATTCGCTGCCGGATATCGACCTCGATTTTCCGCGGGACATCCGGGACGAACTGCTGCGGCGGATTTACGACCGGTACGGGCCGGAGCATGCGGCGCTGGTGGCGGCGTTCCCGACGTACCGGTTCCGGAGCGCGGTGCTGGACGTGGGGAAGGCGCTGGGGCTGCCGGAGCCAGTGCTGGCGAAGATCAACCGGCTGGCGGGGCCGTTTGCGGATGCGAAGGGGCTGGCGGAGCAGCTGGGGAAGGTGCCGGAGCTGCGGAATCTCGTGGATGCGCCGATTTGGCGGGACCTCGTGGAGCTGGCGGGGCAGGTGTCGGGGTTTCCGCGGCACATCGGGCAGCACGTGGGCGGGGTCGTTGTCTCGGCGGAGCCGATTTCGTCGGTGGTGCCGGTGGAGCCAGCGCGGATGGAGGGGCGGTACGTCTGCCAGTGGGACAAGGATTCGGTCGATGATGCGCGGTTCGTGAAGATCGATTTTCTCGCGCTTGGGATGCTCTCAGCGGTGGGTGAATGCCTCGACATCATCGAGGCGGAGCGGGGGATACGGGTGGACCTGGGGCGGGTGCCGCACGACAGTCCGGAGATTTATGCAGCCATCCGGGAAGGCGACACGATGGGTGTTTTCCAGATCGAGAGCCGGGCGCAGGTGCAGACGCTGCCGCGGACGCAGCCGCGGAACCTGGATGACCTTGCGGTGCAGGTGGCGATCATCCGGCCGGGGCCGATCATGGCGGGGGCGTTCCGGCCGTACATGGAGTACCGGGAGCGGCTGGCGCGGGGTGAAGCGATCGAGGTGGACTACGGGCACCCTGAGCTTGCGCCGCTGCTCGAGCACTGTCTCGGGGAGACGCTGGGGCACGTGCTGTACCAGGACCAGGTGCTGCAGATTGCGTGCGCGGTTGCGGGCTTTACGCCGGGGCAGGCCGACCGGCTGCGGCGGGCGATGAGCCGGAAGCGGTCTTCGGAGGCGATGCTGGCGCTGGAGGCGGAGTTTCTCGCGGGAGCGGAACGGAACGGGGTGAGCCGGGAAGCGGCGAAGGTGGCGTTCGACAAGATGGCGGCGTTTGCGGCGTTTGGTTTTCCGAAGAGCCATGCGGTGGCGTTTGCGCTGCTGGCCTATGAGTCGACGTGGCTGCGGTATCACTACCCGGCGGAGTACTACTGCGCGCTGTTCAATGCGCAGCCGATGGGGTTCTACCCGGTGGAGGTGCTGGCGCAGGATGCGGAGCGGCACGGCATCCGGGTGCTGGGGCCGTGCGTCAACCGGTCGCGGGCAGGTGCCTGGCCGGAGGAGGGAAATGTCCGGCTCGGGCTGCAGCAGGTGAAGGGGATTGGCGGGGGGTGGCAGGACCGGCGGCAGCATCGAGAGCTCGCGGGCTACCGTTCGCTGCCGGAGCGCATCGTGGCGGAGCGTGAGGCGAACGGGCCCTATCGTTCGCTGCGGGACCTGCTGGTGCGGACGGCAATGACGCGGGAGCAGGCGGAGATGCTGATCCGTGGAGGGGCGCTGGATGGCTTTGGGCTGGCGCGGCGGGAGCTCCTCTGGCAGCTCGGGCTGCTAACGGAGGCGCGGATGCCGCAGCCGCCGGCGCGGCAATCGGCGGTGCCGGTTCGTCAGCTGGCGCTGGCGCTGCCGACGGAGCAGGACATGGCGAGTCTCCCCCCGCTGGAGGCGTGGGAAGCGCTGGCGTGGGATTACGAACGGCTGGGGCTGAGCCCGGGGCAGCATCCGATGGGGCTGGTGCGGCCGCTCCTGCACGAGGGGTTGATTACGAGCCGGCACTTGGGCGGGGTGCGAAACCCGAACCGGCTGCCGCAGGGCATGGTCGTGGAGATGGCGGGGATGGTGGTGACGCGGCAGCGACCGGTGACGGCGAGCGGGGTGATGTTCATGCTGCTCGAGGATGAGTTTGGGCTGGCGAACGTCGTGGTGCACCGCGGGTTGCAGGAGCGGCAGCCGGAGCTGGTCCGGATGGAGCCGTTCGTCATCGTGCGGGGGCGGGTCGACAACGAGCAGAGCGGCTTTCCGAACATCGTGGCGGAATCGTTCCGGCGGTGTCCGCTGCCGGGGTTCCTCGAGCGGCCGGAGTCGCACGATTTCGGCTAGCCGGCGGGGGAATGGCAGCGGTGACGCGCCGGGCTAGAGGACCATCTGAGTTTGGGTGACCTGGGCGATGAGGCGACCTTCAGGGTTTCGGATAGTGGTCTGCCAGGTGTGGGTGCGGCGGCCGCGGTGCAGGGGGATGCACTCGGCGGTGATGGTCGTGCCAACGAGCCCGGGCGCGAAGAAGTTGGTCTTGGATTCGATGGTGGTGGTCCCGGCGCCATCGGGGAGGTTGAGGATGGTGCCAACGGCGCCGAGGGTATCGGCAAAGGCCATGATGGCGCCCCCGTGGAGGATACCGGGCACGGTGCAGAGCTCATCGCGGACGGTGAGCTCTGCGGTGACGCGGTCGGGGGCGGCGCCGGTGAGGCGGATGCCAAGGAGCCCGGGGAAGAACGGCTGGATGCGCTGCTGGAGGCTGGCGAGGAGGTCATCGGACATGGCGAAGGCTCCTGTGGGAGGTGCGGACAGTGTGACGGTTTGGCTTCCGCTGCGCGATGCCCGCGGACGTCATGGGCGGGGAGCGGGCTGCCGGGATGGCCGGCCGGGAGTAGCATGATGGAGATGGGGATTCCTTCGTTCACGCGGGCACAGCTGGCAGCCGGTGCACCGGGGCCCGAGACGGCGCTGACGATTGGGGTGCTCGACGGTGTCCACCGGGGGCATCAGTGGCTGCTCGCGCGGCTCCGGGACGAAGCGCGCCGGCGGGCGCTTTCGCCTGGCGTGGTGACACTCCATCCGCACCCTATCACGGTGCTGCGGCCGGAGGTGCCGCCGAGCTACCTGACCTCGCTCGAGGACCGGATGGAGCTCATCCGGGCAGCAGGGGCGGACTGGGTGATTCCGCTGACGTTCACCGGCGAAGTCTCGGAAGTGACAGCGGAGGAGCTCGCGCAGGCGTTCGTGGAGCTGCTGCGAATGCGGCTGATGGTGCTGGGGCCGGATGCGGCGTTTGGGCGCGGGGCGCCGCGGGACACGGTGGAGCGGATGCGGCGGCTTGGCGCCGAGCTGGGCTTCGAGGTGGTCCAGGTCGAGCCGCTGATGCACGACCACGAACGGTACAGCTCGACCGCGGTGCGGACGGCGCTGGCGGCGGGAGACATGGAGCGGGTCACGGCACTGCTGGGGCGGCCGTATCGGCTTTCGGGCCCTGTGGTGCGGGGCTTTGAACGGGGGCGGACGATCGGCTTCCCGACGGCCAACATCTCGGTGGCCGCCGACCGGGCGCTGCCGGCGCTGGGCGTGTACGCGACGCGGGCGATGGTGGCGGGGCGGACGCTGATGGGGGCGACGAACATTGGGCGCCGGCCGACGTTCGATGCGGGGCATGTCTCGATCGAGACGCATCTGCTGGACTTCGAGGGAGATATTTACGGGGAGCGAATGGACCTCGAGGTGGTGGCGCGGATTCGCGGGGAGGTGAAGTTCGATTCGCCCGATGCCCTCAAGGCGCAGATCGCCGAAGATGTTCGAGAGGCGCGCCGGCTGCTCGGCGGCGCCTGACACGGAGAACGCCCCGCGGGTGCACACGCTATGACGAGGACGATGGCGCCAGTCGATGAGCAGCTCGAAGTGCTGATGAGCGGCGTCGACTACGGCGACCCGCTGTTGAAGCGCCAGATGGAACGCGAACTGCGGGAGCGGCTGGAGGAGGACCGGCCGCTGCGGGTGTACCTCGGTGTGGACCCGACTGCGAGCTCGCTGACACTCGGGCACTGTGTGCCGCTGAGGAAGTTGCGGCAGTTCCAGGAGTTTGGGCATCACTGCATCTTTTTGATCGGTGACTACACGGCGCTGGTGGGGGACCCGAGCGACAAGAACAAGCTCCGGCCGATGCTGACGCCGGAGCAGATCAAGGCGAACGAGGCGACGTACTTCGACCAGGCAGCGCGCATTCTCGACCCGGAGCGGACGGAGGTTCGTCGGAACTCGGAGTGGCTCGGGAAGCTGATGCTGCCGGACATCATCCGGCTGATGTCGAAGTTCACGGCGGCGGAGATGCTGCGACGGGAGAACTTCCGGCTGCGCTGGGAAGCGGGCGACCCCGTGTATCTGCACGAGTTCCTGTACGCCCTGATGCAGGGGTACGACGCATATGCACTCGCCTGCGATGTGCAGGTCGGGGGCACCGAGCAGCTGTTCAACCTGATGGCGGGCCGGAAGATCCAGGAGGATGCGGGCCAGCGGCCGCACGTGCCGGTCACGCTGCCGATCCTGGTTGGTCTCGATGGCAAGGAGCGGATGTCGAAGTCGAAGGGGAACCATATCGGTGTGGACGACCCGCCGGAGGTGCAGTTCGGCAAGGTGATGTCGATCCCGGACGAGGTCATCGAGCAGTTCTTTACGCTGGGGACGAATCTGCACCCGGCCGAGGTGCAGGCCATCATGGCAGCGATGCGGTCGGGTGAACGGAGCCCGATGGAGACGAAGAAGCTGCTGGCGCGGACCATCGTGACGGAATTCTGGGGCGAGGAGGCGGCGCTCCGGGCGCAGGAGTACTTCGAGCGGACTGTTCAGCGGAAGGAAGTGCCAGACGACATCCCGGTACACCGTGTGCGGGAGGGCGAGCCCCTCATCGACGTGGTGCTGGCGGCGGGCGCGGCGCCATCGAAGCGCGAGGCCCGGCGGCTCTTCGAGCAGCGGGCGGTAACGGTGGACGGGCTGGTGATGGAGCCGACGACACCTGCGAGGCCCGGGACGGTGGTGCAGGTCGGCAAGCGGCGCTGGATTCGCCTGGTCTAGGACAGCGGTGACATACCCGGGGCGGGCGGAGAGGGGCGGCGACGGCGGATGCCCAGGACGGCGACAAGCAGCCCGACAAGGATGAGGATGGCTCCGATGGCGATGCCGGCGATGGCGAAGCCGCGCTGGTAGCGGAATTTGGTGCCGAATTCGAGGGTGACGTCGATGCCGGGCTGGCCGTCGCTGCGGAGGATGGCAAAGGCAAAGTCGCCGTTCTCGGGCTGCCAGGCCAGATCGAGCGGGGCATCTCCCGAGACGGAAGCTACCCAGGGGACGGCGCCGGCGGGAGGGGGCAACAGGGCAGCAGCACCGACAGCGGTGCGGCGGGCTTCGAGGGGGTCGTAGCGGATGTCATCGAGAATTTCGTGGCGGGCGGTACCGAGGTAGGCGTCGAGGTCCTGGCGGGAAGCGACGCCAAGGAAGAGCTGCCGGCCTTCGAGGACGCGGATGCGGATGGTGATGGACCCTTCGCGGATGCCGGATTCGCGGCCGGCGATTTCGCCGGTGGAGCCGACCAGGCCTGCGGTGGAGGTGGTGAGGCGGGCCGGGCCGCTCAGGATGTAGTCGTCTTCATCGAGCGTTCGGAGCGTGGCGGTGCCCGCGCTCAGCGGCGAGGGCGGCGGAAAGGGCCAGTGCAGCAAGGGCAGCGGTGGCTGCAACGAATGGAGCGGTTCCGGGCAAGAGGTCGAGCAGCAGTGCTGAGACCAGGAATGAGGCGAGGAAGAGCGCTGCAAGTTTTGCTGGTGGAGACCCACGGAGGCCGATGGCGACGATGCTCGCGAGGAGTACCACGCCCGCGGCGACGAGGGTGACGTAGAAGGCGTAGCGGCCCGCGGCAGCAAGCACCAGATAGGGTGTGCGAAGCGCTTCATGTGCAGGGACGTGGATGGCGACGCGGGTGGCCGTGCGCAGGAGGATGAGTTCCGCGACTGCGGCAGTCGCGAGCCATGGAGCGAGGCTGTGGACCGCGGAAATGGCCGAATCGCCGAGGAGTTTGGCGCGGCGGCACAACACGTTAGGACCTCCGCTCGGATGCGCCGTAGACGGCGAGCGCCACCCCGATAGCAGAGACCCCGAGCAGCAGCCCGACCGCAAGGACGACCAGGCGGACGTCGAGGCCATTCGATTCGGGCAGGCGGGCATCGGCGACTTGAAGGGTGATGAACTGGGACACGGACTTCATGCCGTCTCGCTCCTGATGGGCGCCATCCCAGACGGCGACCGCCATGTCCGTACGGGCCCCAGGTGCAAACGAGGCGTGATCGGGGCCTTCGCTCGCGAACTCGCGTGAGAAGACGACAGCCCAGCCGTTAGAGGTGCGTTCTCCTGCCCCCGCGGCGTCCTGGACGGGGGAGGTGCTGAGGTACCCGAACAGGTGAGAGGTCAGGGTCTGCACCGGGCCATCGCCGGCAACCGGGTTGCCTGCGCCCCTGGCGGTGAAAAACGTATCGTCGGTGAAGGGATAGGCATCGACGTGCATGTTGGGATTGGCTGCTGCGAGGCTGGTTGCGCCAAGGTCGAGGTCGGCTCGCCAGTACCAGATGTTGACGCCGGCATCGGGCTGGCCCATGCACACCGAGGGCACGGTCGAAGCGGAGCGGGAGGGGAATTCGAGGGCGACGGCGTCGGTGAAGTCTTCGACCCTGAGGGCACTGGCGTTCTCGGACTGGTCGTTCCATTCGACACGAATGAAAAGGCGGGAGCCGTGGTGGAGCGCTTTGAGGCGAACGGTCGAGACGGAACCGCCGCCGGCGGCGTAGCTCCCGCGCTGGGCGGAGAGGGGTACCTCCACGGCGCGGACAGCATTCCAAGCCTCTGCCGAGGGGTCGAGTCCGGGGTCGGAGGGTGACTGGTAGGCCACGAGCAGCACGGCCTGCGAGGCTGCCGGGTTGGCATCGAGGAGCTGAAGGCCTCCGGCCGTGAGGAGGATGGCGAGGGCAGCAGTCAGACTGCGCCAGCGAATGGGGCGTTTCATGGCTCTTCAACCTCTGCGAGACTCTCGACGGGGACAAAACTGGAGACGCCCAGCTCGGGGCCATGGCTGCGAGGAGACTCCCAGGCGGCGGGGTCGAAGCCGGGCGCGGGCTCGATGTCCCGGAGCCCGAGCCTGCCGCACTGCCGGTCGAGGAGGTCCCGGAGGAGAGGCCCGGCAGGGTGATAGACGGTGCCCTCGGCGCGCGCCGCGAGCCGTTCGATGAAGAGGGGGAGCCAGCGTCCGAGGTGCTGACCGAGGAAGATGCGAAGACCCCGCCGAACCTGAGCGACGCGGGGTGCGCCGCGATGGAGGGCTGCGAAGAGTTCCTTTTCGAGCATGAAGGCGAGGAATTCGAGTTCGATCGAAAGGTCGTCTGGGCGGCCGGCGCCGGGAGCGGGCGCGACGCCAAAGGCACGGTAGAGGCCGGCGAGGTCGGCCATGCGATGGGCCTGTCGATTGGCTTCGGCGGCGAAGTAGGCGGTTTCAAAGGCTGGGCAATCCGCCGCGGTGCCTACCGAGAGTACGGCGACGCGCTGGCCGTCCCATGCGGCCTGGTCGAGTTGGGAGAGCAGGACGTCGAGCTGCCGGAGCTGGACCAGGGCATCGGGGAAGCTCGCGAGCTCGGTCGCGAGCTCGCGCATTTTGTGAAGGACTGCGAGGAGCTCGCGGGAGGGATTGGTGTACCGTTCGATGGCTTCGTCGACGCCGGGGCCGAACATTTGACGGAGGTACTCGCGCGGGACCCATCGCGGCGGGATGTAGTAGACGTTTGGCTGGGTGCCGAATTGGGGATAGAGGGGGAGAGCAACGCGTTCGACGTGGACAAGGTAGTAGAGGGGGTTTTGGGGGTCGTTGGTCCATTGGCCATCGGGTTCGACCTTGACGAGCCCTTGAAGGCGGATCTTGCCGATGCAGGCCGTCATGCAGCGGGTTTCCATCGGGATGCCTTCGGTGAGCGGGTCGGTGCCTTCGACGCGGGGATAGCAGCCGATGCACTTTTCGGAGGTTCGGGTGGTGGGACGATACATGGCCTTTTTGTAGGGGCAGGCCTCGACGCACTTGCGGTACCCGCGGCACCGCTCCTGGTCGATGAGCACGATGCCGTCCTCCTCGCGCTTGTAGGCGGCATTGCGGGGACAGGCGGCAACGCATGCAGGGTAGGTGCAGTGGTTGCAGATGCGCTGGAGGTAGAAGAACCAGCCGGAGTGCTCGGGGAGGGAAGTGCCACCCGGAGAGAAGCGTGTGGCGGTGTCTTCGTAGAGGTTTGGCGATTTCCACTCTTCCTCGGCCGGGAGGTAACCGGTGGCCTGCCGTTCGACGCCGTCGGCGGTTTCGAAGATGGTCTTTCCCGCGAAGGTGCCGTACGGGGCCGAGGGAGTTGGGGGATGGGCTTCCCAGACCTGGCCGCCGGGGTCTGCGGCTTCCTGCAGTGCGAGCAGCTTGGCGTCCCAGTGGTGGGGATAGCCGCCGAATGGCTTGGTTTCGACGTTGTTCCACCACATGAGCTCTTGGCCGGGCGAGAAGGTCCAGGTGGACTTGCAGGCCATCGTGCAGGTTTGGCAGGCGATGCAGCGGTTGATGTTGAAAACGGCGGCGAACTGCCGTTTCTGCGTTCCCGCCTCAAAGCGGTACTGCATTTGACGGCCAATCTGCCAGTTATAGACGGTAGCCATCTAGCTCCCCGGGTTTTCTTCCGTAGACAGAACGGATTATTTCGCGGACGAAGCTCTCACCTCTTCGACGGTAGATTTCATGGGTACCGACAAAGTAGGGAGAAGCGAACATCCGGAGTGCCTTTTCTGGTGGCATGGCCATGAGTGCGTATTCTTCTACGATACACCGTGCCATTACGGCATCCTGGTCGACGGCATCTGGTACGGGGAATCTGGTGGCGACGAAGGCGTAGGGGTCGTCCAGTTCGAATTCTTTCTCTGTCATGTTCAGGCCCTCCGGACGGTGACGAGGTTCCCTGCGAGGTAGCGGTCCATGACGGGGCTGGTGCGGGAGGGGGACATACCGTCCTGGGCGGTGGCCCACTTGCCCTGCCCGTTGAGGCCGCCGTCTTCAGCTTTGGTAATGCGGACAAGTGTCTCTTTGGGGACGGTGTTGACGGCGTGGTTGTCGGCTTCTCCACCGAAGATAAAGGCCTGGGCGACCTTGGCCTTGTGGAAGAGGTGGTCGGTCATGTGCATGGGCATTGACCAGTCGCGGGTGACGCTCTGGTGGGAGCCGTAGCGGAAGTTTGACTGGTAGCCGGTATCGGCGGAGACGGCGCGCCCATCGGCGCGGGTCTCGTGAGCGAGGACGGTTTTTTCGGTCGCTCCGAAGCCACCGTGCTTGGTCATGACGACTCCACGGGGGTATGCCGGGTTGATCTTCACCCGGAGCATGAGACGGGCGACCTTGTAGCGGGGGTCATCCGGGGTCCAGCCGAAGAAGGGCCGGTCGGCCGGGTTGGCGTCGACCCAGACGTAGTCGCCTTCTTCGACGCCGAGTTCGCGGGCGTCTTCGGGGTTCATGTGCAGCTGCTGGTCTCCGACGCTCGCCATGCGCCGGTCGGCGCGGTAGGGGTCGGTGAAATCGGTGGCATAGAGGTTCATCCAGTCGGTGACGGACCAAGATGAGTGGACGGTGTGCCGGGTCTTGGGGGTGAGGAAGTAGAAGCGGAAGCCTTGCTCCCAGAGGGGATTTTTCGTCTGTTTGACCTGTGCCCAGGGCAGCTTGATGTTGCGGATGGTGCGATGTTCGGGGTCGACGTCTTCGGGCGGGATGCCATAGTCTTCTGGCCGGATGAGAGGGTTGGAGGAGACGATGACGTTTGGGAGGTATGGGGTGGCCTCGGGGCCTTCTCGATGGACGATGAAGTTTTCGCCGTACTCGATAGCCTCGGGGATGTCACAGTACGAATTCATGCGGCCAGTGTCGGTATGGAAGGGGATGTTGTCGTGGATTTGCTCGTAGTAGGGCACGCGCGGGTAGGAGCGGAACAACATGAGTGCTGAGCCTGGTTCGCCATACTTGCCGGCGAGGATGTCATCGACGCGGTACCCGCTGGTGGTCCCGGAGGAATCGAGGAGCCGCTGGAGGTAGATGTCGGCGCGGCCTTCGAGGGCGAATTTCCAGTAGTTGGCGAAGCGTTCGTCGCCGGTGAGTTCGGCAAGGGCCCTGGCGACGCCCGCCATGATTGCGATGTCGTCTTTGGTATCGAAGATTGGGTGGATGCCTCCCTTCCAAATTTGCAGGAAGGGATTTTGGCAGGATGCAGTGACCTCCACCTGCTGAGTTTCGAGCCAAGAATTCGCCGGCAAGACGAAGTCGGAGTACTCACAGGAGAGCGTCATCTCGATGTCCTGCGTAATGATCATATCGATCTTTGGCAGGACATTGAAGATGACCATGTAGAGCCACTTGGCGTTATTTATGAGGTTGACGTTTGTTGTCCAGATGACCTTCGTGGGGGTGGGCATGTGCGTCTTGCCAGTGAAGACTTTTCGCCCATATTTCGGCGTGTCGACGATGAGGGCACGGTCACCGTGGTCCCAGAAGGCCGGCTCTTCGTCCTTGGTGTAAGCGTGAGCTTTGATGTCCCTGCCGGGTGCGGAGGGGTCGAGATTCGGCTCGAACGGGTCTTCGGCGATCCATCCCTTGAAGCCGGGGCCGGTTTCGGGGGTTCCCTGAAAGAGGGCAGCTTTGTAGTTGCCGGCCCAGGAGTACATGCCAGCTCCGGAACGGCCGACGTTGCCAGTGAGCATGAGTGGGAGGTGGACAGCGCGGTTGTGGAGGGTGGCGTGGAACCAGTGGTTGATCCCTTCGCCGACGTGGATGGCGACCGGCTTGATGGTTGCGATGTCGAGCGCGAGCCGCTCGATGAGCTCGGCGGGGGCGCCGGAGATCTCTGCCGCGGTGGCGACGTCATAGTCGCGGAGATGGAGCCGGTAGGCCTCCCAGAGGGTCGTGACCTGCAATTCGCGCCCGTCGAGGGTACGGACGGCGCCGGAGTATTCAAGCTGCGGGTCGATGCCTCGTGATGTTAGGCGGTCGCCGACATCGTCGCGGGTGATGGGCTGGAGGGAGCGGGACTTGGCGTCGTAGACGACATAGTCCTGGAGCTTCGCGTACTGGTCACTGGTGAGTCCTTGGACTTTGAAGCTGGGGCCGTTTGGGTCGAGGGCAGGGCGGTAGCCGGGGAAAATGTCGCGCGGGTCGAGGCGCTTGAGCGTGTCGGTCCGGATGAGCAGCGGGAGGTCGGTGAACCGCTTGACGAAGTCGGCGTCGTAGAGGTTGCGATCCATCAGAATGCGGGCGATGGCGAGGAAGATGGCCGTGTCGCCGAGACCGGGGCGGCATGGGATCCAGTAGTCGGCCTTTGTCGCTGGCGGGGAGTATTCGGGGGTGATGGTCACGATCTTGCCGCCACGCTCCATGAGCTCGATGAAGAAGTGGGCATCGGCCATCTTGTTTTCGACGAGGTTTTTCCCGACGCCGATGTGGAGCCGGGCGTTGCGCATGTCGTTGAAGTCGCAGTCGGAATTCTGGAGGCCGGTGACGAAGGGGGTGCCCGGTGCCTGGTCGCCGTGCCAGGTGTAGTTGGACCAGTTCCGGCCACCGCGTGCCTGTTCGGGCGGGACGCCGCGCACATGGACGTCGAGGAGCGCCATCATGTTGGACATGCGGTACATGCCGTATTTGCCGAGGACGCCGAGGAGCCCCATGCCGCCGCGCAGCTTGAACGTTCGGGTGCCGGCGCCCCCCATCTCCTCGACCATTTCTGGCTGGTAGCCTTCCTCGAGGAGGATTCGCTTCCCTTCTTCGCCGGAGTAGCGACGGGCGACAGCTTCGAGGCCACGCGCGGCGTAGCGAAAGGCTTCATCCCATGTGACGTTGACGAAGGTATCCCTGCCGCGGGCGTCGAAGAGGTATTTGGAGCGGGCCTGGGCGTCGAGGGGCGGGAAGCCGTCATCGGCCCAGGCTTTCCAGCCTTTGCGGATCATGGGACCGCGGAGGCGGTACGGGCCGTAGATGCGCCGGGTGAGGGTTGCGCCCTTGTTGCAGCCGCGGGGGTTCCAGGCCGCGGTGGCGAAGTTGCCTGCCGGGTCACCGACGTCCTGGCAGTCGTAGTTTTGTTCGGTGCGGATGACGACTCCGTTGCGAACGAACGCACGGAGGCGGCAGTTATGGGTGCAGTTCGGGGCGCAGACGAAGGTGAACGAGCTGTCGTACGCATACTGGTCGCGATAGAGGCGTTCCCAGCCGCGGTTCGGGTAGTACTGGAGCGGATTGGCGACGCCGGACGCGGCCTCGAGGAAGGTGAGACGAGCCCCTGCATAGGCCGCGGTGCCTGCTGCTGCGAGACCTGCTGAGAGCTTGATGAACTGTCGGCGGTCCATGGTGCCTCCCGGGTGCCTTGCGGTGACGGTCCGAGCATGACCCCGCGCTCACCGCGACGATGTGACAATGGTCACGGGTGGGGAGCTCGCCAGACAGGACGAATGGCTCTCATTTCGAGGGTCGATTGAACCCATATTGTTCATCCATCGATGCTTTCGATGGCGAGCGTGACCGGCGTGCGGCCGGGGGCGAGAATGGGGCTATGCCTGTCGAGGCTGTCGACGTCCTGGCAATTCCGCACTTCGCTTCGCTCGGGGAGCGGGAAGCGGAGACCGTTGCACCGCTGCTCCGCGAGGTCCGACTGGGTTCGCGGGAATTGCTGATGGCCGAGGGGGACGAGTGCGGCGGGTTTTATTTCGTCCGGAGCGGTTCCGTACGGCTCTTCAGGACGGGGGCCGATGGGCGGCAGCAGACGCTGCGCGTTGCGTCGGCAGGGGAGACGTTCGGCGAGGTGCCTATTTTTGATGGGGGACCGAACCCGGCCAGCGTGGAGGCATTGGAGGAGGCGGAAGTGATCCTGGTCCCGACGAGCGTGGCGATGGTGCTGGTAGAACGGTACCCGGCGGTGGCGAGGGCTCTACTGAAGCATTTGGCTGTCCGACTGCGTGCGTTCAATGAGCTCGTTGAGCAGCTTTCGCTCCAGACGGTGCAGCAACGCCTCGCCCGGTACCTGTACCTCGAGGCGCGGGAGCGAGGCAGAGCCACGGAGCGGGGCGTCGAACTCGAACGCCGACTGAGCGGAGAGGACCTGGCAACGCTCCTGGGGAGCGTGCGCGAGGTAGTGGCGAGGACGATGAAGGGGCTGGAATCGGCCGGGGTCATCGAGGTGGAGCGGCACCGGTACATTGTGCGGGACCTGGAGGGACTTCGGCGCTATCTCTGAGCGGGGCGGGGACCTGATGGCGCAGAGGTGAGCGGTTCGGAAGAGGGGGCAGCCGGCCGAGTGATGAACGTAGCGGCCAGGGCTGCGCTTGCGGAGAAGCCAGCGACCAGCCAGGCAGCCCCGGCGGCCCGGAGCAGCGGGAGCAGCGCGAGGAGCGCGGCGAGCGCCCCCAGGATCGTGCCGCAAAGGAGGGCAGCGTATGCGCTGACGGCCAGCCAGTGGGGATAGAGGTCGGCGGTCCCGGGCGTCGACTGCCGCCCGGCCAGAGGCGCAAATCGGTGATACCACGCGAGAAATGGGACGATCTTGAAGCTATTGGCGATGAGGGTGGAGCCTGCCCAGCCGCCCAGGAGCAGGAAGCCGCACGCGATGGTCACGGCGCTCTGTCCGGGATGACCGGAAGGGGACGTGAGAACTGCCACGGGGGCGCAAAGGAGCGCCAGGGCGAGGAACCAGAACGAGGCGACGGTTGCCGTTCCATAGAGGCCGAGTTTTCGGCGAAGGCGATGGCGGTAGAGGCTACAAACGTCGGCCAGCCACGCCGACGCGGCCAGGGCGAGCGTCGCTTCGAATCCGAATCGGGCCGCCACGGGAAGTTCGGCTGCGTGGACCGGGAAGGCCAAGAGTGCGAGGGCGAAGAACACCGAGGGGAAGGCGCTCCGAAATCGCGGGACAGGGCCGCGGATGAGAGCGAACATCGGGAGGAGGCGGTACGTGACACCGGAGATTGCGACTCCAAGCCAGCCGATGAGACCGAGGTGTGCGTGGGCTGCGACGAGGCCCGGAGTTACGGGGAACCACCCAAAGTGGAGTGCGAGGGCCCATGTGAGACCCGCGAGTACTGTGAGGAGGAGGAGGAGATGCGCCAAACGAAGGCCGGTGAGCTCCGGCGAGGTCGCTCTAGCCGAGATGAGCGGCCGCGCAGCAGCAACGAGGTAGGTCGAGACGCCGGCAACGGCGAGGAGTGCGCCGCCGGCGAGCAGCGGGGGTCGCCACGCTGCGAACGAGCTAACGAGGAGCAGCACGCCGCCGGCAAGGAGCGCAAATGCAGCCTGTGCAAGCACCCCGATGGGCTGGCGGCCTTCAAGGACAGTTGGCAGGAGCTGTAATGTGGCACCCATGATAGACAGGGTGAGCCAGCCGAGGATGACCGCGTGGACTGCGGCGAGCAGAGCGGGCGTCGATGGTCCGGCAAGCGTTTCCGGAGCGGCGAACAGCAGCGCGCTTCCAGCGAGCGCCAGGCCGAGCGGGGCCGTCACCAAGAAGGGGGCAACTACCCGGGCCGGGGGAACGGTGCCGGGCTGGTGACCGCTCATGCGCTCGCTGCCCGCCAGATTCGGATGCGCGGGCCGTCGCCGGCATCACTGAACTCCCACGCGTAGCCTCGGCGCTCGAGCTCCGGGTAGAGGAGCCGAGGTTCGCGGTCCATGAGGGCGACGAGCTCGTCGCCCGCGCCGAGGCTGGCGAGCGCCTGGAGGATGCGCACCAGCGGCTGCGGCGGTTCGAGCCCGCGGTTGTCGAGGATGACCTGCGTCATGCAAGAAAGATGCTGTCTCGCGGGCGGACGTGGTTTGACTTAGGTCACATTCGCGTGCTGCGCGTCAGCGGTTCTGCCAGCGGGGCGGGCGCTTTTCGAGGAATGAACGCATGCCCTCCTGTGCATCCTCCGACTGGGAAGCGGCAGCCATGAGCTCGACGGCGTAGGCGTAGGCGTCGTGCTGGCTCATTTCGACCTGGGTGTAGAAGCCGAGCTTGCCGACGCCCTTCGAGAAGGCGGAACCGCGGGTCGCGCGCTGGAGGAGGTCGAGCGTGGCGGATTCGAGCAGTTCGGCCGGGACGACGCGGTTGACGAGGCCCCACTGGAGCGCAGTCTGGGCGTCGATGGTGTCGCCGGTGAGCGCGAGCTCAAGGGCGTGTTTGCGGGCGATGGTGCGGCTCACGGCAACGAGCGGGGTGTGGCAGAACCAGCCGCCTTTGCCGCCGGGGGTCGCGAAGGCGGCGTCTTCGGAGGCGACGGCGAGGTCGCAGGTCGCGACGAGCTGACACCCCGCGGCGGTCGCGAGGCCATGGACGCGGGCGATGACGACCTGGGGGATGCGCTGCATGGTCTCCATGAGCTCGGTGCAGGTCCAAAGCAGGTCGCGCATTTCCTTGAGGCCCGCGCCGGCCATTTCGGAGAAGTCGTGACCGGCGGAGAAGACGGGGCCGTTTCCGGCGAGGATGACACCGAGGGCATCAGATTCGCCGGCCTGCCGAAAAGCGTCGCGCAGTTCGCGCAGGTGGCCGATGGAGAGGGCGTTGCGGCGCTCGGGGCGGTTCATGGTGATGGTGATGTACGGGCCTTCGCGGTCGACGAGGATGTACTGGTAGGACATGTGCCGCCTCCGGGACGTGGTTGGAGCGTCGCCGTAATGGTACGCCGGGCGAAGCGCGTCCGGGGGTCTGGAGGGCAGCTCGAGCGGCAGTGCGCCCCACGACGTGCCGGCCGGGAGCTGGAGGCTGAGGCCGATGGGACGGACGACCTCACAGGTGCGGGCTGTCCCGGGTTCGAGCGTTGCTGCGTCACCGGAGGGGAAGCCGATTTCGGCCCAGGGGAGGCGGCCGGCGGAGTCTTCTGCCTACGGCGCGCACCCTTCGAGGCGGGCGGGGGACCCCCGCGGCGAGGCCAACGCTTGCACCTGCACCATTGGGTCGGAGCCCCGCCTACGACTGGTAGGAGCAACGAGAGCACGGGAACCGGGGCGATCGTGGTGGTAACGACGGAGAAGCGACACCGGCGCAGGCGAAGGTGGTACCCCCGGCAGGAATCGAACCTGCGCACATGGTTTAGGAAACCACTGCTCTGTCCGCTGAGCTACGGGGGCCCGGCACTGCGCCTGGTCCAGTTTCTCATGGACGCGCCGCAAGACGGAACGGGCCAACCGGGGTTCTTCGAACACCGAGCGGGGTGTTGATGCTAGACTCCGTGCTCATGCCGTTGAGTGCAGTGGACACGCCGTCGGCGAGCGGGTGCAAGGCTCGTGGCTTCTGAGGCGGGCTTCCAGGCGGTAGGCGTTGTGGCTGCGGCGGCCGCGGGCGGGCGGATTTTGTGTACGCGGATTCCGGTCCCGTTTCCGGTGCTTCTGCTTGGGGTGGGGATGGCGGCTGGAGTCGATGGGGCCGGCATTATCAAGGTCGAGGAGCTGGGTAGCCTCGTTCCCTTTGCAGTTGCGGTGGCAGTTGCGCTCATCGTGTTCGAGGGCGGTACGAGGCTGAATCTTCGGGGGCTTCGGCGGACTGGTCCGGTAGTTCGAAATCTCGTGGTTGGCGGGCTGGTGGTCACGCCGCTGGTGGGCATGCTGGCGGCGGCGCTCATCGTGGGTCTGCCGTGGAGGACCGCAGCGCTCTTTGGCGCGCTCGTGTGCGTGACGGGGCCAAGTGTGATCGGGCCGCTGCTGCGCGCGGTCCGCGTCAACGACAAGATTCGTACGGCGCTTTTGGGCGAGGGCGTGATTATCGACCCGTTTGGGGCACTGCTGACACTGTTTCTCCTGGACATTGCGCTTGCCGAGTCGGTTGACCCCGGAGGGCCGGCGCGGTGGGTCATTTCTCGCGTTGCGCTTGGGGTGGCAACCGGTGCTGCCGGTGCGGCGGTGGTGTATGGGGTGACGCGCGTCGTTCGGCGACTGGAGGGCCATGAGGTTGCGCTGCTCGCGGTTGGTGCGGCGCTGGGAGTTTTCGGGATTTCGGAGACGCTGGGGAATGAGTCGGGGCTGACCGCGATGGTTGTCATGGGCATCGCGCTGGGGAGTCTTCCAATTCCGCATCGGGAGGCGATGGACCAGTTCCAGGAAACGATCGTGGCATTCCTGGTGGCCTCGGTATATGTCTTGCTGGCGGCGAGCGTCTCGCTGGAGAGCCTCGGTGACCTGTGGCCAGCGGGATTCCTTGCGGTCGGGGTGTTGATGGTGGTGGGGCGTCCGCTGCTGGTGGCGCTGGCAACATGGCGCAGCGACCTGAATGTTCGGGAGCGGCTCTTCCTGGCCGCGGTGGCCCCGCGCGGTGTCGTTGCTGCGTCTTTGGCGAGCGTCGTCGCGGTGGAGGCCGAAGGCCGGCTGGGGGGAGCTCAGGACCAGCTGGTGGCGCTGGTGTTTCTCGTCATCCTGATGACAATCGGCCTACAATCGGCGTATGCACCTTTGCTTTCCCGTGTGCTGCGCGTGACGCCGGAACGGTTTGTTGTCGTGGGGTTTGGCGAGGTGGGCCGGCGGGTCGCCACGAGACTGAGTGAGGCCGGTGAGCCGGTTCTCGTGGTGGATGCGGACGAGGGCCGGGTCGTCGAGGCGCGAGAAGCGGGCTTTGAGGGGGTTTTCGGAGACATCGCGACGCCCGAGGTTTTGAAGCAAATTGACGTGACTCAGGCAAAGGGGCTCATTTTTGCGACCGAGAACGACGAGCGCGCGCTTCTCGCTGCGCGGCTGGCGCAGCAGATGGCACCAGTAAAGGTGTATGCGCGAGTGATGGACCCGGCGAACATCCCGGCGTTCGAGGCATCGGGAATCACCGTCGTGAGTCCCGCGATTGCGGTCGCCGACGAGCTGGCTTCGATGGTCACGCCATCGCCGCTGGGCGACATCATGGCGGCGGCGGAAGGGGAGTACGCGGTTCTCCGGCTGGTGGTGGCGAACCCGCGACTGCAGGGGCAGCGGCTGAGCTCGGTAGGGGCGCTGCGGGGCGCGCTCGTGGTGCTCGTGCGGCGACGGGGCGCGGTGGCCATTCCGTCGGGAAATACGGTCATTCAACTCGGCGACGTCCTGACAGTGGTTACGCGAGACGACCGGGCCGAGGACTTGCGGGAAGCGATCGAGGGAGTTCCGGCCACGCTCTGAGGCGGGTCGGCGGATTGGATTCTGCCGGGCTGTTGCACAGGAGCTGGCTGCGAGCGGGCCTGGCTGGGGCGGTTCCCCGGGCGCGTCGCTACGACAGGGGATGGCGCGAGTGTGTCGTACGGTCATGTCTGCCCGGGACCATGAGGTCCCGGAGGACGAAAGCCAGAGGCGCAGATGTCGGACCAAGAGCAGCTGGCTGAGGGGCAGGGTGCACAGGCGGAGCGGACGAAGGTGACCGCCTCAGTCCGGGGGAACAGCGTCATCATCGAGTTTCCGAAGGTGCAGGCACTGGTCGATGCGATGCGGAGCCTGCCGGTGAAGCGGTACGACTGGAAGACCCGGCAGTGGTCGGTTCCGCTGAAGTACGCGGCGGACGCGTTTCGGGCGCTGGACGCTGCGGGCGCGGATGCGGGCGACGTGGCGCGGGCGGCGGGGCTGCACGCAGTGCGTTCGGTGAATGCGGACGACGTGGTGTCGAGGTTCCCGGACCTGTTTCCGCATCAACGGGAGGGGGTGCGGTTCCTCGCGGCGTCGCGGGGGGCGATCCTCGCGGACGACATGGGCCTCGGAAAGACGCGGCAGGCGATTATCGCGCTGGCGGAGCGGCGGCCGGACGGCGAGCTGCTCGTGGTATGCCCGGCTTCGCTCAAGCTGAACTGGCGGCGGGAAATCCTGCGGGTGTACCCGGGCGCCGAGGTGCGCATCGTGAATGGGCCCGATGCGGTGATTCCCGCGAGGTGGACCATCGTGAACTACGACATCCTGACACGGAAGAAGCCGGAGCTGGTGAAGCACCGCTGGGCAGGCGTCATCCTCGACGAGGCGCACTACATCAAGAACCCAGCAGGCGGCGCGCTCGAAGGCTGCGATGGCGATTCTCGGCCAGGTGGAGGATCGGTATCTCCTGACGGGGACACCGGTAATGAACCGCCCAATCGAACTATTCAACCTGCTGCGGGCGGTTGGGCATCCGCTGGGAGACGATTATGTGGACTTCGGGAAACGGTACTGCGCCGGCTTCAAGGACACGTACGGGTGGGACTTCAGCGGGGCATCGAACCTTGAAGAGCTGAAGGCGAGGACGGAAGGAACGATCCTTGCGCGGCGGAAGGAGGAAGTGCTCGACCTGCCGCCGAAACTGCGCACGACGCTGGATGTCGAGCTGGACCGGGCGCGCTACCGGGCGATGACGGAGGAGCTCGTGCACCTGGCGCGGGAGCAGTACGAGCAGAATGGCGGGAATGTCCGCTGGAACGAGCTGCTGCCCGTGTTTTCGAAGCTGCGCCACGCCATTGCGAAGGACAAGGCGAAGCATACGGCTGCGCTCGTGGAGGACACGCTGGCGGGCGGCGAGAAGGCCATCGTTTTTACGAACTTCACGGCTGTGGCCGACATGCTGCAGAAGCACTTCGGGGACGCTGCGGTGCGGCTGACGGGCGAGACGGGCCAGGCGGCGCGGCAGGAGGCGGTCGACCGGTTCCAGGAGGACCCGGCGGTGAAGGTGTCCATCGGGAACCTGCTGGCGGCAGGTACAGGCATTACGCTGACGGCCGCGACGCAGGTGTTTTTCAATGACCTCGACTGGGTACCTGCGAATCACCTGCAGGCGGAGGACCGGGCGTACCGGATCGGCCAGCAGAAGATGGTCAACGTGTACTACGTGACGGCACCGGGGACGCTCGACGATGTGGTGTGGGGCGTGCTCGAACGGAAGCTGGCGGTGCTGGAAGCGCTGGACTACACGAAGCGCGGAGCCGAGGGTGCGGAGACGGGCAGGGTGAACGAGGAAGTGCTGGAGCGGCTGCTGCGCGACTTCGAGGTACCGCTCGACCCGACGTCGGAGGCCGGGGGGACCGATTCGTAGGCCCGGAGAGATTCGAACTCTCGACCAATGGATTAAAAGTCCACTGCTCTACCGCTGAGCTACGGGCCCGACGTCATTATCCCCCGGGAAGGCCCGAGGGGCCACGGACAGGTGTCCGCGGCCCCTCGGGGCGTTCGACGCCGGGAGGCGGTGACTAGTCGATGACCGCGAGGACGTCGCCCTCGGCGACGCGCTGGCCTTCGCTGACGGGGACCTCGCGGACGGTGCCGTCGGCGGGCGCCTTGATTTCGTTTTCCATCTTCATGGCTTCGAGGATGAGGAGGACATCGCCCTTTGCGACGGTCTGCCCCGCTTTGACGTTGACGCGCACGACCTTGCCGCTGATCTGGGCGGTGACCGCACCTTTGACGGCGGACCTGGCGCCGCCGGTGGGGGCGCTGGCGGCCGCGCGTTCGCGCGGTGCGGAGCTGCCGCCGAGGCGGCCTTCCCACTGGACGGTGAAGGGGCGGTAATCGACCTGCACTTCCATGCCGCTCTGGCGCTCGCCAGGGGGCGGGAGCTGGATGCGGTAGGGGACGCTGCCTGCGGTGACGGTGAGGTAGCCGGCGTCCTCGCGAACGGTTACGGGGAACTCGTGTCCATCGACGACGACGCGGTCGCCGCGGACTTCAACCTCGTAGGTGCGGCCTCCGATGGTGACCTTGGCCATGGCGATTCCTCCTTAGCGCATCTGGCGGAGGCGCCCGAAGGAGCGCCAGTTGCTGGTGTCGCCGTTGGGGACGATGACGGGAGCGGGTGCGGCGGACTGCTGCTTTTTCTCCGAGATGGTCATTGCGCCGACGACGGCGGCGACGAGCTCCCGCTCGGGACCGCCACCCTCCTTCCGCCACTGGAAGAATTCCCGCGCGACCTGGGGGAACATGACGTAGCTGAGGACGTCTTCGGGGCTCTCGGCAAGGTCGGCGATTTCGGCCCGGGCCTTCTCCATTTCAGGGTCAAGGTCGTCGGCGGGGCGGTGGTCGATCGGCTTCTCATCGCCAAGGAGCTGCTGGAGGATTTCGGGTGCAATGGGGACGGTGGTCCGGCCGTACATGCCTTTGGCGAGGTTGCGGGTCTCGCGGGTGACGGTGGCGTACCGCTTGCCGGTAAGGACGTTGAGGACGGCCTGGGTGCCGACAATCTGGGAGCTCGGGGTGACGAGCGGCGGATACCCGAGGTCGGCGCGAACGCGGGCATTTTCTTCGAGGACCTCGGCGAGCTTGTGCTCGGCGCCCTGTTCGCGGAGCTGGCCGACGAGGTTGGAGATCATGCCGCCGGGGACCTGGTGGGCGATGACGCCGGCATCAATGCCGAGGAGGCCGGACTCGAACTTCCAGTACTTGCGCCTTACGCCGCGGAAGTAGTCGGCGAGCTGACGCAGCTTCTCCATGTCGAGGCCGGTGGCGTATTCGGGGAATTCATCGAGTGCCGCGACGAGGGTTTCGGTTGCGGGCTGGCTGGTGCCGCCGGCGAGCGGCGAGATGGCGCAGTCGATGACGTTGGCGCCGGCCTGGACGCCCATGAGGTAGGCCATCTCGGAGAAGCCGGACGTATCGTGGCAGTGCATCTGGATGAGGATGTCGGGGTGCTTTTGGCGGATGCCGGCGACGATGTCCCTGGCCATGGCGGGGCTAAGGAGGCCGGCCATGTCTTTGATGGCGATGGAGTCGGCACCCATGGCGATCATTTCGTCGGCGAGGCGGACGAAGGAGTCGGCCGTGTGGACGGGGGAGGTGGTGTAGCAGAGGGCGCCCTGGACGTGGCCGCCGGCCTTTTTGACGGCGCGGAAGGCGGTTTCGAGGTTCCGGGTGTCATTGAGAGCGTCGAAGATGCGGAAAATGTCCATGCCGTTCTGGACGGCGCGGTCGCAGAACTCGTAGATGACGTCGTCGGCGTAGTGGCGGTAGCCGACGGCGTTCTGTCCGCGAAGGAGCATCTGGGTAGGGGTGTTTTTGAGGCGCTTCTTGATTTCGCGGAGGCGCTCCCACGGGTCTTCCTTGAGGAAGCGGAGGCAGGTATCGAAGGTGGCGCCACCCCAGCATTCGATGGCGTGATAGCCGATGGAGTCCATGAGCTCGAGGACGGGGATCATGTCCTCGGTGCGCATGCGCGTGGCGAGGAGGGATTGATGGCCATCGCGGATGGCCGTTTCCATGATGCCGACTTTGGCCATTGGTGCGTCCCGCGGAGAGCGATTTGGGGCGTAGGCCCAGTATTGGTTTCAGGGTAACGGGAGCGGGTGCTAGGCGCGATTGCCGGGCTGTGGATAGCGGGATGCGGTAGGCTTGCGCGGCAATCAGGCTGAGTTCACGAGGGAGTTCGCGATGGAGATCGGAAAGCTGTTCAGCCTCGAGGGGAAGGTCGCGCTGGTAACGGGCGGGAGCCGGGGGCTGGGACGGGAGATGGTGCTCGCGTTCGCGCACGCGGGGGCCGATGTGATTATTGCGAGCCGGAAGCTGGACGCGTGCGAGCGTCTCGCGGAGGAGGTGGTGCGAGAGACCGGGCGGCGGGCGTTGCCGGTTGCGTGCCACGTTGGCGAGTGGGGGCAAGTTGAGGACCTTGCGCGGCGCGCCTTCGAGGAGTTTGGGCGGGTCGATGTGCTGGTCAACAACGCGGGGATGTCGCCCATCTACGACCACGTGGCGAACGTGACGGAGGCGCTTTACGACAAGGTGCTGGACGTGAACCTGAAGGGACCGTTCCGATTGACGGCGCTGGTGGGGACGAAGATGGCGGAGGGGAACGGGGGCTCCATCATCATGATTTCGAGCACGGCGTCGCTGCACCCGGCGCCGGATGTAATTCCATACGCGGCGGCGAAGGCGGGTTTGAACGCGATGACCGTGGGGTTTGCGCGGGCGTTCGCACCGAAGGTGCGGGTGAACTGCATCGTGCCGGGACCGTTCTTGACGGACATTTCGAAGGCGTGGGACATGGAGGCGTTCAAGGAGCGGGCACGGACGTCGATCCCGCTGCAGCGCGGGGGCGAGCCGCGCGAGATTGTCGGAGCAGCGCTCTACCTGGCGTCGGATGCTTCGAGCTATACGACTGGGCTCGCTGCTGGTGGTTTCGGGCGGCAGCGGCATTTAGCGGCGAGACCGGGCAGGCGAGGCGTACCGTCGGAGGGCCCCGGCGGGAGCGAGAGCCAGCGGCTATGATTGGCGGGCCTTGCGGGGACGCGCTGCGTGCACCCTGCGACCAGACCGTGAAGGGAGAACTTGAGAACCGATGGCTGTTGATTTTGAGATCCCGGCGGAGGCGAAGGCGATTCGCCAGAAGGTGCGGGAGTTCGTACACGGCGAATGCATCCCGGCGGAGAAGCGGCTGCTCGATGGGGAGCCGTACAAGGAGGTGCTGGCGGAGCTTCGCCAGAAGGCGCGGTCACAGGGGCTTTGGTGCCCGTTCGTGCCGAAGGAATGGGGCGGTATGGGGCTGGGGCCCCTGGCAAATGCGCTGGTGCAGATGGAGCTGGGGGAGAGCTACCTCGGGGCGCTGGCGCTGAATACGCAGGGCCCGGACGACGCGACGATGCTCACCATTCTGCAGCACGGGACGGACTATCAGAAGGAGAAGTTCCTGAAGCCGCTGCTCAATGGTGAGAAGCGGGTGTGCTACTCGATGACGGAGCGGGCAGCGGGTGCCGATGCGACGGGGATGAAGACGACGGCGGTTCGGGATGGGGACAACTGGGTCCTGAACGGGGAGAAGTGGTTTTCGAGCGCCGCGAGCGTTGCAGATATTGCCGTGGTGATGGCGAAAACGGACCCGGACGCGCCGCGGCACCAGCAGTTCAGCACGTTCATCGTGGAGCTGCCGAACCCGGGCTACCGGATCATTCGGGATATCCCGACGATGGCGATCGAGGGGCCGCTGAGCCACATCCTGGGGGGCGGGCACGCGGAGGTGCGGATCGAGAACCTGGTGGTGCCACACGAGAACCTGCTCGGGGGGCAGGGGAACGGTTTCAACATGGGGCAGCACCGGCTGGCGTACGGGCGGCTCCGGCACGGGATGCATAACGTCGCCATGGCGCAGCGGGCGCTCGACATGGCGGCGAAGCGGGTGACCGAGCGGGAGACGTTCGGGCGCTTGCTGGCGGACCGGCAGGGGGTGCAATGGATGCTCGCAGATTGCGCGACGGAGCTGTACATCGCGCGGCTTATGCTGCTGCACATTGCGTGGAAGGCGGAGAAGGGGCTGGACATCCGGCAGGAGAACGGCATCGCCAAGGTGTTCCTCGCCAATATGGTGCACAAGGTGGTGGACACGGCGATCCAGCTGCACGGCGCGCTGGGGTACAGCCTCGATACGCCGCTGGCGCGCTGGTACACGGCGATTCGCTCGCAGCGGCTGGTGGACGGGCCGGACGAGGTGCACCGCTGGACGACGGGGCGGAACGTCATCAAGGCATTCAAGGAGTTTGGGACGACGGCGCCGGCCTGCGGCGGGGACCTGCTTTAGGGTCGGTGGCTCAGCCGGGGCCGAGCCTCTCGAGGAGGCCTTCGACCTGGACGCCGGTGATGGGGCGGACAACCCGCCCCATCCCGGTCCAGTTGGGCCATTTCCAGTCGCCGGTGGCGCGGGGCTGCTGGACGGGGAAGAGGACGGGGCGCTGGCGCGCCGCGAGCATGAGGTGGTAGTGCTCGCCGAGGGGCACGGTTTCGTTGACGAGACCGATCCAGCAGTTCATCTCTTCGCCAGGGAGGGCGAAGGTGGTGCCGAAGTAGCGGTAGTGACCTCCGATGGGGCGGGAGGCGCTGGCAACGTAGCGGACGGCGGGGCCGAAGCGCATGCGCAGGGCGGCGCCGATGAGTGCGTGGAGCCGGTTGGTCGAGAGCGCTTCGTCGAGCGGCACTTCGCCGAGGCCGAGGATGTCTTCGAGGACGAACTGGCGGAACTGTGCGGCGATAGGGTCGGGGTCGCCGTCGAGGGCTTCAACGACTTCGTACCAGGTGATGGGGACCCAGGGTGCGGGGACGTCATCGCGGGGGAGGCCGAGCATGATGAAAGCGGGCGGCGCGCTCCACTGGCGCGCGATGGTCTCCATGGCGGGAAGCTGGGACTCATCGGCGCCGGGTTCGACCTGCACTTCGACGAGGATTCGGCGGCCGCCTTCGTAGGTGAGGAGGAGGTCGGCGATGCCGGCATCGGCGAGGCGCGGCTGGACTTCGACGAGGGCGAGGGGTTCGGTGCCGACGCCGGCGGCCTGAGCGAAGAGCGCGTTGAGCATCCGGTGGCCGCTGCGGAGGAAGTAGGCGAGAGCGCTGGTGCAGTAGTTTTCGAAGGGGCTTGCCTTGGAGCCCGGCCGATAGGCCGAGAGCATGGTGAAGAGGTTTTCGGACATTGGTTCCAGTATGCACGGGGAGGGCGCGGACCGACACGCGATTCAGGCACGGCGGTAGACGCGGACGTCCTCACCGTCGACGTCGATACGGTCGACGACGTCGCGCAGGGCGGCCTGGAGGTCGTCGAAGGGGAGGGTGTCCCAATCGCGGAGGAGGCGTTCGCGCTGCTGTTCGAGGTGGCGGCGGCGCTCGGCCTCGGATTCGTGGGCGCGGATGCGGTCGCGGGCGGCGGCGAGCTCTGCTTGGAGCTGGCGGTGTTCTTCGGCGAGGTCGGCACCGAGGGCCTTGAGGCGTTCGATGGAGATGTGGCCGTGGGCGGCATCGGCGACGAGCTCTTCGACCTGGCGGCGGTTGCGCTTGATGCGGGATTCGATGCGGTCGACCTGGGAGGCGAGCTCGAGTGCGTAGGAGTCGGCGTTGCCGGCGATACGGACGCGCGGGCCGGGGTGGTCGTCGCTGGCAAGGGCGTCGCGGACGCGAGCCTCGAGCTCGGCGGCGCGATGGGTGTTGTAGCCGCAGGAACTCTGGTTGGTGCGGGTCTCGCACTGGTAGTAGCGGTAGGTGGCGGTGCGGGATTCGCCGGAGCGTGTGAGCCAGGACTGGCGGCGGCTGACGCCGATCATCTTGTTGCCGCAGCGGGAGCAATAGACGAGGCCGCTCAGCAGGAAGGGGGTCACCGAGCGCTGGCGGGCCGGTGTGTGACGAGCCTGGAGGCGGTCTTGGACGCGCCGGAAGTCTTCGGGGGAGACGAGGGCGGGGTGGCTGTCGGTTACGGTGGTGCCGAAGCGGGAGTAGTGGCCGAGGTAGGCGCGATTCCGGAGGATGTCGCGGACGGTGACCATGCTCCAGCGGCCGCCGCGGCGCGTGGGAATACCTTCGTCATTGAGGCGGCCGGCGATTTTGCGGATGCCGAGGTTTTCGCTGAGGTAGAGGCGGAAGATATAGCGAACGACGACGGCTTCTTCGGGGACGAGCTCGAGGCGGCGGCGCGGGCCCACGCGGTAGCCGTAGGGCGGGCGGCCAAGGACTTCGCCACGGACAGCTTTGCGGCGCATGGCGGAGCGGACGCGCTCGGAGATGGGCGTGCCTTCACCGCGTTCGGCCCAAGTATCGATGAGGGATTTGAACGCTTCGGTGCCATCGTGGGCCAGCAGGACGGTGGCGCCGCAGTGTTCAAGCTCGAGGAGACGGAGGGCGGCAGCGCCGAGGTCGGGTCCGAGGGCGGCGAGGGAATCGATGACGACGACGGTGAAGGTGCGACCCGGGCGAGCGAGGAATTCGAGGAGCTGCTGGAAGCCTGGGCCGGCTGCTTCATCGGGGTCGGCGAAGGTTGCGGCGACTTCGTAGCCGGAGCGCTGGCAGAAGTCGAGGAAGGCGCGATTTTGCTGGCCAAGGGTGCGTCGTTGGCCGTTGCGGCGTGCTGTGGCGGAGAAATAGCCGATGGCCTGCACGGGTGTCTACCCGACGTAAAGGATGCGCTCGCAGTTGGGGCACTGGGGAATGGCTGAGGGGTCGAAGGATTTGCGCCGGACGCTTTCGGGGATGGCAACGCGGCAGCCGGTGCAGCTGGAGCCCTGTATCCGGGCGACTGCGTGGCCGCGGCGGCGGCGTACGTCGTCGTACAGGCGAAGTGCCGCGGGAGGAATCCGCGCGGCGTGGGCCTCGCGGCGTGCGAGAGCCGCGGCGAGACGGGCTGCGTGGTCTTCGCGCCGGGCTCGAAGGGCGGCCGTCTCCGCCTCGCGTTCGCGGCGGGCTTCAGCGAGGCGTGCTTCTGCTTCGGCGCGAGCGGCGGAGGCCGTTTCGAGGGCTTCCATCACTTCGAGGAGGCGGTCTTCGAGGGCGCCGCGCTGGGTTTTGAGGTGTTCCACCTCGTGCTGGATGGCGGTGAGCTCCTTCGGATTGCGGACTGACCCGTCGTAGAGGCGCCGTTCTTCGGGAACGATCTTCGCATTGAGGTCGGCGATGCCGGCTTCGAGGTCGCGCTGGGACCGCCGAAGCTCCTGGTAGCGTGCGTCGGCCTCGTTAAAGGCGGCTTCTGACGCTGTGAGCGCCTCGGAATGGGCGAGGCGGGCGTCGATTTCGGCGAGGGCCGTTTCGAGGGCTGCCAGCTCGTCGTCGATTTCCTGGAGCGTGCGGAGTTCGGTGGTGAGCGACATGGGCGGTTTCCGGAGGGCTAACCCTAGCGGCAAAGCCTAGGGTGCGCGCAGGGCCTGCTCAATGGCGGCGGGGCGGAGCGGGCTGAATCATCACACTTTTGCCGACGTTATGGCGTGGTTCGGGGCGAACTGGGGCCTACCGGGCGGACCAGGGATAGGGTTTACTGGGTTGTTTCGTCGGTCATGATGCGTCCTCCTTGGCGTCGGGGCCTACCGGGCGGACCAGGGATAGGGTTTACTGGAGAAGAAGGTCACGAAGGAGGGGCGGAGGGATGCGTTTCAACGTTGCGGGGCTCTTGAAATCTGAAGTCGGCGCGAGCCGGCGGTATGCCATCGAGCCGGAGGAGCCGGTCCACCGCGGGACGGTGGTGCTGGTCCGGGTGCCGCGAGGAGTCCTTGTACGGTGCGAGGCGGATGTGCTGATCGAGGCGCAATGCAGCCGGTGCCTGGTGACGTTCGCGTACCCGGAGCAGGTGGTGTTCGAGGAGTTCTATCGCCAGCAGGTGGACCTGGTCGACGGCCACCGGGTGGAGGCGATCGAGGGCGAGGATGAGGACACCTTCCTGATTGGGCTGGACAACCAGGTCGACATTACCGAGGCGGTCCGGCAATATACGGTGATGGCGGCCGCGATGCAGCCGCTGTGTCGGCCGGACTGCCCGGGGCTGTGCCCCGAGTGCGGGACGGACCTCGGCATGGAAACCTGCCAGTGCGAGCGTGCACCGATCGACCCGCGATGGGCGAGCCTGCTCACACTGCAGACTCGGAATGATGGGTAACGACCTGAAGGAGAGCCGCTATGCCGCCGCTGCCAAAGCGGAAATACGCAGCTTCGCGCCAGGGAAAGCGCCGCTCGCATCTGAAGATGAAGCTGCCTCACATTATCGATTGTCCGCGGTGCAAGAGCCCGCGGCTGGCACATCACGCCTGCCCGATCTGCGGGACGTACCGGGGCCGGGAAGTGATCCAGCTGCCCGAACCGGAGCTCGACTAACCTTCGGAGCGACGGCCCTGGAACCGTTCCTCGTGTACAGCGACCCGGTCCGCAAGGGCCGGGCGTTTGTGTTCCCGGGGCAGGGGGCGCAGGCCGTCGGGATGGGCAAGGACCTGTATGAGCAGTTCCCGACGGCGAAGGAGCTGTACGACCGGGCCGACGATATCCTGGGATTTCCGCTGAGCCGGCTCTGTTTCGAAGGGCCGGAAGATGAGCTGCAGCAGACGAGAAATGCGCAGCCTGCGATCGCGGTGACGAGCCTGGCGCTGCTCAAGGTGGCGACTGAGGTTTCGCCGCAGCTGCTGGAGCGGCCGGCGTTCGTTGCGGGCCATTCGCTCGGCGAGTATTCGGCGCTGGTGGCTGCGGGTTCGCTGCCGTTCGACGAGGCGATCCGGCTGCTTCGGACGCGCGGGGAGCTGATGCAGGCGGCGGGGGAGAAGAACCCCGGGACGATGGCCGCGGTGTTGGGACTCGACCTCCCGGACTGCGAGGAGATATGCCGGGAGGCGGGCGCCGAGGTGTGCAACGTGAATGCGCCGGGACAGATCGTGATTGGCGGGCGGCGGGAGGCCGTGGTGCGCGCGCTCGACTATGCGAAGGCGCGCGGTGCGGTGAAAGTCATCCCGCTGAGCGTGAGCGGGGCGTTCCACAGCTCGCTGATGCGGCCCGCAGCCGATGGCATGGTGCAGCCGGTGGCGACGGCTTCGCTGGCGGACCCGGCGGTGCCGGTGGTGCTGAACGTGACGGCCACGCCTACGCAGGATGAGATGGCGATTCGGCACGAACTGGTGGACCAAGTATGCCGGCCGGTGCAATGGAGCCGGACGGTGGAGTTCCTTGGTGAGCAGGGTGTCGACACGTTCATCGAGTTTGGGCCGGGCCGGGTGCTAACGGCGATCATCAAGCGAATGCTGCGGAAATCGACCTGCATCAATGTGAACGATGCGGCGTCCGTGCGGGTCCAGCTGTCGGATGGGTGACCTGGAAGGCAAGGCTGCGCTGGTCACCGGCGGGAGCCGGGGCATCGGACGGGCGATTTGTCTCGAATTCGGCCGGCGCGGGGCGCGGGTGGCAGTCAATTACCGGGCGAATGCCGAGCTCGCGGAGGAGGTGGCGGCAGAGGTCCGGGCGATGGGGACCGACGCGTTCGCCGTGGGCGGTGACGTGGCGAAGGCCGACGATGCCTCGGCGATGGTGAAGGCGACCGTCGAACGGTTTGGCGGGCTGGACATCCTCGTGAACAACGCGGGGATTACGCGGGACGGTCTCCTCATGCGGATGAGCGACGAGGACTGGGATGCCGTGCACCAGGTGAACCTTCGCGGGGCGTTCCTGGTGACGCGGGCTGCGATGCGGCCGATGCTGCGGGCACGGGGCGGGCGGATTATCAACATCGCGAGCGTCGTGGGCGTGATGGGGAATGCGGGCCAGGCGAACTATGCGGCGGCCAAGGCCGGGCTCATCGGCTTCACGAGGGCGCTGGCGCGAGAGGTGGCCTCGCGGGGGATCACGGTGAATGCGGTGGCGCCGGGCTTCATCGAGACGGACATCATCCAGGGGATGACGGAGCAGGCGGTGGAATGGGCGAAGTCGCAGATTCCGCTCGGGCGGCTTGCGGGGCCGGAGGAGGTGGCGCCGCTGGTGGCCTTTTTGGCGAGCGACGGGGCGGGGTACATCACGGGGCAGTGCATTCACGTGGACGGCGGTATGGTGATGGCGTGACCGCCAGCCCATATCGGCTCGTACGTCAGCTGACTCTTGAGGCGCTGTACGAAGGCGAGACCTCCGGGCACTCGCCGGAGACGGCGTTTCGCCGCCGGCTGCGGGAGGAGCGCGAGACGACACCATCGCTGCGAGGGGAGGAGTGGGAGCAGCGGGGGCTCGAAGCGGTTCGCGGGGTGCGGGAGCTGATTCCGGAGCTCGACCGGTATATCCAGGAGGCGGCGCCGAAGTATCCGGTGAACACGCTGGCCGTCGTTGACCGCAATATCCTGCGGCTTGCAATATGGGAACTCGTCTCGGACAATGCGGCGCCGGTTGCGGCCGTCATCAACGAGGCCGTCGAACTTGCGCATCGGTATGGAGGCGATACCTCGCCGAGCTTCGTGAATGGCGTCCTGCGGACGGTGAGCGAGCGGCTTCGCGGCCGGGCTGAGAACCCGGCGGAGGCGGCGGGTGAACCGGGCGGGAGCGCTGAGTCAACATCAACGGACTCTACCCAGCAAACGTAATCCCGAGGAGAAACCAGGACTGTGGCAACCGTATTCGAACGTGTTCGGAAGATTGTGGTCGAGCAGCTCGGCGTGGAGGAGGAGGAAGTGGTGCCGAGCGCTTCCTTCGTCGATGACCTGAACGCGGACTCGCTGGACCTTGTCGAGCTGATCATGTCGCTGGAGGAGGAGTTCGCGAGCGACGTGGATGGGCTCGAGATCAGCGATGAAGACGCGGAGAAGATCGTGACGGTGCAGGACGCCGTAGACTACTTGAAGGACCACGGGGTCGAAGACAAGTAAGGAGCCCGCGCCGAGGGGGCGCGGGCAGCCCCCGGGAGGGACGCGTGGAGTTCCTGGGCATCGGCTACCAGGAGTTGCTGCTCATCTTGGTCCTGCTGCTGGTGGTAGTGGGGCCGGAGCGGCTGCCGCAAATGGCGTATCAGATTGGGCGGGCGGTCCGCCAGATGCAGCTGTACGCGCGTGCGGTACGGGACGAGTTCCGCGACGAAATCGACTACCTCGACGAGCAGTACCGCACGATGCGCGGCGAGATTGAACTGGCCCAGCGAACGCTGCGGGAGGAGCAGGCGAAGTTGAACGAGGGGCTCGCGGAGGTTGATGCGAGCCTGCGTTCGGCTGACGCCGCGGCGCAGCAGGCGCTGAGCGCGCCGGGCGGTGTCTCGGGTGCGCCTGAAGCTGTGCTTCCTTCGCCGCCGGCGGAAGCCACGGGTACGTCGAGCCGGTCCGATGCGGGACCGCCGCTGGTGTTCTGACGCGCATGGTGGCCGAGCCGATCCGCGACGGGAATGCCGGGGCGCCGCCTGCGGAGGCGGGGTACAGCGGCGGCCCGGAGATGACGCTCCTCGAGCATTTGAAGGAGCTACGGTACCGGGTGATGGTGAGCGGGCTGGCGGTGCTGGTGGGGGTCATCGTGTGCTTCTTCTTCTGGGAGACGATTCTCGGCTGGATGGTGGCCCCGGCCCGGGATCGGGTGGAGGACTTCAAGGTTTCGAGTTTTTCGCCGACGGACCGGATCGGCATCATCGTGAAGATTGGGCTGTACGGCGGGCTGATTCTTGCCTCGCCAGTAGTGCTGTACCAGCTGCTGGCGTTCATCGTGCCGGGGTTGACACCGCGGGAGCGGAAGATTCTTATCCCGGGCATCGTTGGGGGAGCGTTGTTCCTGCTAGCGGGCATGGCCTTCGCCTACTGGGTGATCCTCCCGGCCTCGCTCGGCTTTCTGCTCGAGCTGGGGAGTGATGAGATCGACAACGTGATCGGCATTCGGCAGTACGTCGATTTTGTGACGCGCATCATTTTCTGGGTTGGAGTTTCGTTCGAGCTTCCGATGGTGCTTGCGATTGCTGCGCGGCTGGGGCTGGTTCGGGCTCGCCAGCTGCTGGGATTCTGGCGCTATGCGGTGGTGGTGGTGTTCATCATTGCGGCAGTGGTGACGCCCACGCCGGACCCGGTGACGCAGACGTTCGTGGCCGGTCCGCTGCTGGGGCTCTATTTCGTGGGCATTCTGATGGCGTGGGCGGTGCAGCCCAAGCGTCGCGAACAGGCGGGGCAGGGGCCGTGAAAGGGCGGGCCGGATGGTCGGCCGCCGCGGGGTTCGGCGGGGGACTGCTGAGCGGACTGCTCGGCGGGGGCGGGGGTGCAGTAATGGTTCCACTGATGACGGGCCCGCTTGGGATGCGGCAGCACGTGGCACACGGGACGTCGCTGGTGGTGATCACCGCGACGGCGGGCGTGGCGGCGGTGCTGTACGGTGCGGCGGGCCATTTCGACGTGCTGCTGTTTGCCGGCCTCGCGGCCGGGGCGATGACGGGGGCCGTGGCCGGGGCGCGGCTGGCGATGCGGGTGCCCGCGCTGCGGCTTCGGCAGCTTTTTGGGTTGTTCCTGCTTGCGGTGTCGCTCCGGATGCTGCTGTTCGCGCCTGCGGGGGGCTGGCTGACGCCGGGGAAAGGGGCCGAGCTGGCTGCGGCGGGCGCCATCGGGCTGGCCGGGGGGCTGGCGAGCGGAGCGTTGGGTGTCGGGGGAGGGGCGGTCTTCGTGCCGGCCATGGTGCTGGTGCTGGGGACGGAACAGCATGCGGCGCAGGGGATTTCGCTGGTGGTCATCGTGCTTTCTTCGGCGCTGGGTGCGCTGACGCACTACCGGCAGGGGACGGTCGACACGGTTGCCGCGCGCTGGATTGCGCCGGCGGCAGTCCCGGGTGCGGTTGCCGGCGCTGGGCTCGCGACGCAGCTGAGCGGACGGGGGCTGCAGGTAGTGTTCGCGGTGGTGCTTTCGGCGATTGGGCTGCAGATGGCAGCGACGGCGACACGGCGGCTGCGGATGCAGGTTTCGGAGCGGACCCGGCCAGCGACGGAGGGGGCCCACCCGTGATCGCGGTGACGAAGGAGGAACGTGCGCGGGAGCTGTACGACCTCATCCGGGCGTGCCGGATGTGTGCGCTCGCGGAAACGCGGACCCGGGCGGTGCCGGGCGAGGGACCGCTCGACGCCGATGTGATGTTCATCGGAGAGGCGCCCGGGATGCATGAGGACCAGCAGGGGCGGCCGTTCGTAGGGGCCGCGGGGCAGTTCCTCACGGAGCTGCTTGCCGAGGCGGGCCTCCGGCGGGATGAGGTGTACATCTGCAACGTGCTGAAGTGCCGTCCGCCGGGGAACCGGGACCCGCTGCCGGGGGAGATTGCCGCGTGCGCGGAGTATCTCGACCTTCAGATTGACCTGGTGGACCCGCTGGTCATCGTGACGCTGGGGCGGTTTTCGATGGCGAGGTGGTTCCCGCAGGCCGCGATTTCTCGGATTCACGGACGCCCGGCAACGGTCGACGGCCGGGTGATCGTCCCGATGTACCACCCAGCGGCGGCGCTGCGGCAGGCGAATCTGCGGGAGGTGATGGTGGAGGACTTCCGGAGGCTCGCCGAGGTTATCGCGCGGGCGCGTTCGGGCGCGACCGCCGCCGTGGAACGCGTGCGATGGAGCGATGACACCCAGAAAACGCATTCCGCAGCCCCGGCGGAGGAAGCGGTGCAGGGACCGCCGATAGAGGACGCGTCCATCAGCGGGGCGGCCGGGGATCCGGGGACTGGTCCGCAGCAAATTCCCCTGTTCGAATAGGAGCTCATGACTTCAAAGACGACGCTACGTGTGATTCCGCTGGGCGGCCTTGGAGAGATCGGCCGCAACATGATGCTGCTCGAGTACGGTGAGGACATCATCGTCATCGACGTCGGGCTGATGTTCCCCGAGGAGGAGATGCTCGGGGTCGACCTGGTCATCCCGGATTTCAGCTACCTCAGGGAGCGCAAGGAGCGGGTGCGGGCAGTGTTCCTGACTCACGGGCACGAGGACCACGTGGGTGCCCTGCCGTACTTCCTGAAGGAGTTCGATGTGCCGGTCTACAGCACACGGCTGACGGACGGCCTGGTCCGGGTGAAGCTGCAGGAGCACCGGCTGGCGCAGAAAGCAACGACGCACGTTGTGGAGCCGGGGCAGCTCATCGAGGCGGGGGTGTTCCGGGTCGAGTTTTTCACCGTCGCGCATTCGATCCCGGATGCGTGCGGGCTGATCATCCACACGCCGCTGGGGCCGGTGGTCCACACGGGCGACTTCAAGCTCGACCACACGCCGGTGATGGACCAGCACACCGACCTGATACGGCTGGCGCAAATTGGGGCGCAGGGGTGTCTGCTGCTGCTGGCGGATTCGACGTATGCGGAGATCGACGGGTATACGCCGAGCGAGCAGCTGGTGGGTGAAGCGCTCAAGCAGATCATGGTCAACGCGCAAGGGCGGGTGATTGTGGCGACGTTTGCGTCGCTCATTTCGCGCGTGCAGCAGGTTATCGACGCTGCGGTGTTCACCGGCCGAAAGGTCTTCGTGACTGGGCGGTCGATGATCGACAACGTCGCCATGGCGCGCCAGCTGGGGTATCTGCAGGCGCCGGAGGGGACGATTGTTGGTGTCGAGGAGATGCGGAATACGCCTCCGTCGAAGCTGGTGGTGGTGACGACCGGCAGCCAGGGCGAGCCGACAAGTGCGCTGACGCGCATGGCGAACGGCGACCATCGGCATATCCAGATTACGAAAGGGGATACGGTAGTGCTGTCGGCATCGCCGATTCCCGGGAATGAACAGGCGGTGTACCGGAATGTGGACAATCTCTTCCGGCTGGGGGCGGACGTGCTCTACAACCGGATTTCGAACATCCATGTCCGGGGCCATGCGAGCCGGGAGGAGCTGAAGATTATCCAGAGTCTGCTCCAGCCGGAGTATTTCGTTCCGATTCACGGCGAGTACCGCCATCTCGTGGTGCATGCGCGGCTGGCCGAGTCGGTGGGGGTTCCGCCGGGGAATGCGTTCGTGCTGACGGACGGGGACGTGCTGGAGATCGATGAAGAGGCGGCGTGGGTCTCGGACCGGGTGCCGGCGAGCTATGTGTACGTCGACGGGCTCGGCATCGGGGATGTCGACCAGCTCATCCTGCGAGACCGGGCGCATCTCTCGACGGATGGCGTGGTGGTTGTCATCGTCGCGGTGGAGAAGCAGACAGGTGCGCTGGAGCGGCCGGCGGAGATCCTAGCGCGGGGTTTCGTCGACCTGGAAGAGCGCGAGGACCTTGCGGAGCGTACGCGGGAGGTGGTGGCGAAGGCGCTGCAAGGTGCCGAACACTACGCGGAGTTCGGCGACATCAACAGCCGGATCCGGGACGCGGTGAGCAAGTTCCTCTATGATGAGACGCGCAGGCGCCCGATGGTGCTGACCGTGACAGTCGAGGTCTAGGTTGGCAAGTTTGTGAGCGGGCGCGTGGCCGGGACCAGCGGGGGGTTTTCGGCCGGCAGCTGAGGAGTGCAGGTCGTATGGCGGCACGCACGACGAGGGGCCGGGCCCGCCCGGCGCGTTCGCCGGCCCGGCGGAGTACGAGAAGTTCCAGGCGCGGGCAGCAGTTGGTGTGGCTTCGGCGGTGGTGGAAGCCCGCGGTTGGGTGTGCCGGCGTGGCGGCGCTGGCGGCGTGGGTGGCGCTGTTCGACGGGGCGGCGGCGCTCGAACGCGGGCGCGATGCGGTGCTGCGGACGCTGGGGTTTGGGCTGGCGGTTCTGGCTGGGTGGGCGCTGTACGGGGCGGTGGTGAGCTGGCGGGCGTGGTTTCTCGACCGGGCGCTGCTCGTACGGCGGACGGCGGGGGTTGCTGCGCTGGGCCTGTTCGCGTGGGGGCTGCTGGGGCTGAACGAAGCGCGCTGGAGCGTGGGGGCGGTGGATTTCTCCGAGGTGAGCCTCGGCGGCAGGGTGGGGCAGGCGCTGGTAGCGGGCGTGCTCGGGAAGGCAGCATGGCTGAGCCTGTTCATCATCGCAGCGGCGCTCCTTGCGCCGGGGCCGACGCGGTGGGTTGCCACGCACGTGCCGCTCTGGCTGGAGGAAGCATGGCATCGGCGGCTTCCGCACCGGGCGGTTGCGGCGGTGGGACGTTGGGTGGCGTTCATCTTCCGGCGGCCGGAGCGTGACGAGGAGGTCGTCATTGGGGCGTCGGAATTCGGGCGGCTTCAGCCTGCGGGCCCGGCGCTGGAGGCGCCGCCGGTGGTGTTCAGGCCGAGGATCGACCCCGGTGCCCCGGCTTCGCCTCTCGGGGCTGGCGCGGCGGCGACGTTTGCGCCGGCGGCTGGCGACGACCTCGAGACGCCGGAGCAGGTTGAAGAGGACCTGCCGGCAGCCTTCGCACCCGAACCGGGGGAATCGGATGACGCGGCCGAGGATGCCGCGCCGGCACAACTCGACCTTCCGCTAGAGACGAAGAGCGGGTGGCATCTGCCGGCGATGGAGCTGCTCAATCCTCCGCAGCCGAGCGCGAGCCGGAGGCACGACAATGCGGCGCGCGCGCAGTTGATTGTTGACACGCTGGCGAGCTTCGGGGTCGATGCGACGGTGGTGGAGATTAACGAAGGGCCGACGGTGACCCAATTCGGCGTGGAGCCGGGCTGGGAGATTCGCTACAAGGAGGTGCCCCTCCGGGACGAGAGCGGGAAGCCGCTGGTGGGGCCGGACGGGCGGCCGCGTACCGAGCGTGTGGAGGTGTCGCGGACGCGGGTCCGGGTGAACAAGATTACGGCGCTGCAGAATGACCTTGCGCTGGCGCTGGCGGCCCCGAGCCTGCGCATCGAGGCGCCGGTCCCCGGGCGTGCCATCGTTGGTATCGAGGTGCCGAACGACAGCGCGACGGTCGTCACGCTCCGTTCGGTGATGGAGACGAAGGAGTTTGCCGAGCTGGCGAGGAAGTCGAAGCTCGCGATCGCGCTGGGCAAAGGCGTTGCGGGGGCGCCCGTGGTCGCCGACCTTGCGGACATGCCGCACCTGCTCATCGCGGGGGCGACAGGTTCGGGGAAGAGCGTCTGCATGAACGCCATCATCGCGTGCATCATGATGAACGCGACGCCGGACGATGTGCGGTTCGTGATGGTGGACCCGAAGCGGGTGGAGCTGGTCGGGTATTCGGGCATCCCGCACATGGCGTTCAGCGAGGTCATCGTGGACATGGACAAGGTGGTGGGGGTGCTGCAGGCGGTGGTTGGGGAGATGGAGGCGCGGTACAAGAAGTTCGCGGAGCTCGGGGTCCGGAACATCGGGGCCTACAACAAGCACCCGCGGACGTTGAAGAAGCTGCCGTACTGGGTGGTCATCATCGATGAGCTGGCGGACCTCATGATGGCGGCGCCGTTCGAGGTGGAGAAGCTGATCTGCCGGCTTGCGCAGCTCGCCCGGGCGACGGGGATTCACCTCATCGTGGCGACGCAGCGGCCTTCGGTGGATGTCGTGACAGGGCTCATCAAGGCGAACTTCCCGACGCGGATCGCGTTTGCGGTGACGTCGCAGACGGATTCGCGGACGATTCTCGACATGGGCGGGGCGGAGAAACTGCTGGGGCGGGGCGACATGCTCTACCTGCCTCGTGATGTGGGGAAGCCGATTCGCATCCAGGGCGTGTACCTGTCGGACGCGGAGGTGGAGCGGCTGGTGACGTTCTGGAAGGACGACCGGTTCCGAGCGCTGGCGCCGGAGACCGCGGACCGGCTGCTGGAGGAGGCGCTTGCTGCACAGAACGGCGGCGATGCGGATATCGAGGTAGATGCGGAGGAGCCGGCGGTCGCCCAGGCGCGGGCGCTGGCGGCGAAACACCAGCGGGTCTCGCCGGCACTGCTCCAGCGGCGGCTGCGGGTGGGCTATTTGAAGGCGACGAAGATCCTCGAGCTGCTGGAGGAGGAAGGCGTCGTGGGGCCGCGCGAGGAAGGGGATTCACGGCGGGTCCTCGTGCAAGAGGGCGCCGGGGACGATGCCTGATAGACTGGAGCGAGCGTGAAAGGATTGAAGGCTCTCCTGCGACGAGGCGATGGGGCTCTGCAGCCGGAACCGGAGCGGCAGCCCGAGCGCTGCCTTTCGTGCGGGGCGAATCTCGAAGGCTCGCGGCTGTACGAGCGGTTCCGGGTGTGCCATGCCTGCGGGTTTCACTTTCATTTGACGGCGCAGGAGCGAGTGGCAACGCTCGTCGACCTCGGGACGTTTCACGAGCAGGACCGGGGTGTTTCGGCGATCGACCCGCTCTCGTTCCCGGGGAGCGGGAGGGCGTCATACCGGTCGCGGGTGGTCCAGGAGCAGCGGCGAACGCGGCTGACGGAAGCGGTCGTGACGGGCCGGGGGGCGATTGGGGGGCACGATGTCGTGCTTGGGGTTGTGGACTTCGCGTTTCTCGGGGGTTCGATTGGGGTAGCGGCTGGAGAACGGCTGGCGCGCGCGTTCGAGCGGGCGCGGGCGCGGAAGCTGCCCGTGGTGCTCGTGTGTTCGACGTCGGGCACCCGAATGCAGGAGGGGCTGCTGGCACTGATGCAGGGTCCTCGGATTGCGGTTGCTGCCGAGCGCCACGCCCGCGAGGGGCTGCCGTACATCTGTGTGCTGACGGATCCGACGACGGGGTCGGCCTATTCGGGATTCATCAACCTGGCGGATGTCCTGATTGCCGAGCCGAATGCGCTGGTTGGGTACGCGGCGCTGCGGGCGCTGGAGGCGTCGGCGAAGAATGGGCTGCCGGAGGGCGCGCACACGTCCGAGGCGCACCTGCGGCACGGGCTCATCGATGCGGTGGTCTCGCGCCCGCAGCTGCGGGACACGCTGGCGGGGCTATTGGACCTGCTGGACCGGCACAGTCCGGTCAACGGCCTGAGCGCGGGGCGGCCGGGGCACGTCCACCACACGCCACGTCCTGCGTGGCAGCAGGTGCAGCTGTCCCGGCACGAGAATCGGCCGACGAGCCGCGAGTTTATCCAGCGGATGACGACGGCGTTTTTCGAGCTGCGCGGCGACCGGAGCGGCATCGACGACCCGACCGTGGTGGCCGGGATTGGGGCTATTGACGGCGAGGCCGCAGTGTTCATTGGTCAGGTTCGGCCGCACGTCGGGGAGCACAACGGCGTCATCGGGCCCGCGGGGTTCCGGAAGGCGGCGAGGGCCATTCGGCTCGGGTCGCGGCTGGGGCTGCCGGTCGTGACCCTCGTGGACACGGCCGGGGCGGACCCGTCGCTGGCGGCTGAGGAGGCGGGACAGGGGAGTGCAATTGCGCGGTGTATGGCGGAGATGCTGGCGGCGGCTTCGCCGACCATCTCGGTGATCATCGGGGAGGGCAATTCGGAAGCGGCGATGGCGATGGCAGCCGCCGACCGGGTATTGATGCTTGACAATGCGGTGTACGAGGTGGTTCGCCCCGAGGATGCTGCCGCGGTCCTGGAGGGCGGGCCGGCGGAGGTGGCTGAGCGGCTTCGGCTGACCTCGCACGACTGTCTGCGGCTGGGAATCGTGGACCACACGGTGGCGGAGCCGGGCGAGGGTGCGCACACGGACCACGCGGAGGCGGCGGCGCTGCTGCGCCGGGCCCTGGTGCGGGAGCTTGGCCGGTTGCGGCGGATGCGGCAGCGGCGGCGGCTGGAGGCGCGCTACGCGCGCTACCGGGAGATGGGTTCGACACGGAGCTGGCTGCGGGGGCGGCTGGAGCGGCGCTGGGCGCATCTGCAGGACCGTGTCGGCGGGGCGTTCGAACGGTTGCGGGGGCGGGCCTTCGGGCGGCGGCCGGACTTCCCGGAGGACAGCGGCATCCCCGTGTGAGGTGCGGGCTGGACCGGGGGCACCGGGGCAGGGAAACTCGCGGTATCGGCCGCGCGAGGGAACGCACTGGAAGCGACTGACCCTCTCCTCGTTTTGCTCGGTTTTGCGGTTGGCGCCTTCGGCACGCTGGTGGGGGCGGGCGGCGGGTTCGTGCTGGTGCCTGTGCTGCTGCTGGTGTACCCGGACAAGGACCCCGAGACGATCACGGCGATTTCGCTGCTGGTGGTTTGCGCGAACGCGGCTTCGGGTTCGGTGGCGTACGCGCGGCAGGGCCGAATCGACTACCGGTCGGCGTGGTGGTTCATCCTGGGGACGTTCCCGGGGGCGGTTGCCGGCGCGATTGTGGTGGGTTTCGTGCCGCGGCGGCTCTTCGATGCGGTCTTTGCGGTGCTGCTCGCGGGGGTTGGGGTGTACCTGCTGGTGCGGCGGCACGAGCAGGCGATTGTGGAGCCGGTCCGGGGGCGGGGAGTGGTGCGGCGGGTGGTGCGGGACGTGCACGGCAACACGTATGCGTATTCGTATCAGCTGTGGAAGGGGGTGGCGATCAGCACGCTGGTGGGATTCGTGAGCAGCCTGTTGGGGATTGGCGGGGGCATCATCCATGTGCCGATCATGGCCACGGTGCTGCACTTCCCGGTCCATATTGCTGCAGCCACCTCGCATTTCGTGCTGGCATTCATGGCGGCCGAGGGGACGGCGGTCCACGTAGCGCAAGGCGTGATCGGGTGGGACCGGTCGCTGGGGCAAGCGGTGCTGCTGGCGGCGGGGGCTATCCCGGGGGCGCAGGTCGGGGCACGGCTGGCGCACCGGCTGCACGGGGGCCTGATCCTGCGGGCACTGGCGGGTGCGCTGCTGCTCGTGGCGTTCCGGCTGGCGCTAAAGGCCGGCGGCCTGTGATGGAGCGGCCGGCATGGGGGTGTTTCCGGTTACCCCTTGCGGGGTGCGCGCCTATACTCGGGAGGTGTCCACTCGGCGGAGGAGGCAGCGTGACCGCCATTGCAGCTGATTACGAGGTCGTCATCGGCCTCGAGGTGCACTGCCAGCTCAAGACTGCGAGCAAGATGTTTTGCGGGTGCAGTGCGGACTATTCGGGAGCGGAGCCGAACACGCACGTTTGTCCGGTGTGCCTTGGGATGCCCGGGGTGCTCCCGGTGATCAACGAGAAGGCGATCGAGGGGATCGTGCTGACGGGGCTGGCCTTGAATTGCGAGATTGCACCGTTCAGCAAGTTTGACCGGAAGAACTACCACTACCCGGACCTGATGAAGGGGTACCAGATTTCGCAGTACGATCTGCCAATCTGCCGGAAGGGCTGGCTGGATATCGAGGTTGACGGCGAGCGGCGGCGCGTGGGCATCACGCGGGTCCACATGGAAGAGGACACGGCGCGGCTGCTGCACCGGGTGGACCCGGTGACGGGGGAAGCCTATTCGCTGATCGACGTGAACCGTTCGGGGACGCCGCTCATGGAGATCGTGAGCGAGCCGGACATCCGGAGCGCGGCTGAGGCGCGGGAGTATCTCGTCCGGCTGAGGCAGGTGCTGCGGTACATCGGGGTGAGCGAGGCGAACATGGAGGAGGGGGACTTCCGCTGCGATGCGAACATCTCGGTGCGCCGCAAGGGGGAGCCGGGGTTCGGAACGAAAGTCGAGATCAAGAACATGAACAGCTTCCGGGCGGTGCACGACGCGCTGGTCTTCGAAGCGCAGCGGCAGGTTGCAGTGCTGGAGGCCGGGGGGCGGGTCGAGCAGGAAACCCGCGGGTGGTCGGACGAGCGGCAGGAGACGCTGAGCCAGCGGAGCAAGGAGCATGCCCACGACTATCGCTACTTCCCGGAGCCGGACCTGCCGCCGCTGCGGCTGAGCCGGGAGTTCGTGGAGCGGGTTCGGGCGCGGCTGCCGGAGCTGCCGGGGGCACGCATCGCGCGGTACCGGGAACTGGGGCTGAGCGCCTATGAAGCGTCGACGCTGGCCGAGGAGCGGCCGCGGGCGGAGTACTTCGAGGCGCTGATGGCGGAGCTGAGCGGGGACGAGGGGCGACGTGCGAAGCTGGCGGCGAACTGGATGCTGGGGGAAGTGGCCCGGTGGCTGAACGCGAACCAGGCAGAGATCGACCAGTTCCCGCTCGCGCCTGCGGCGCTGGCGGAGCTGGTGGAGCAGGTCGCAAGCGGGGCGGTGACGGCGCTGGTGGGCAAGGACGTGTTCGACCAGATGGTGGCGAGCGGGGATTCCGCTCGGGAGATCATCGAGCGCCAGGGGCTCGCCCAGATTAGCGGGCAGGATGAACTGACGGGGCTGGTGCAGAAGGCTATCGCTGCGAATCCGAAGGCGGTGGCCGACTTCCACGCAGGCAAGGAGACGGCGATCAAGTTCTTGATTGGGCAGGTGATGCGGGAAACGCGGGGGCGAGCGAATGCGCAGGTGGTGCAGGAGTTGCTGGAACGCGAGCTGAAGAAATGATCAGTCGCCCAATCGTTATCGACGCGCGGTGGTACACTTGGTGCCCATGACGTGGCGCCGGGTCCGGGACCACTCAGCGCTGAAGTGGCTGTACCCGGGCATGCACATCAAGCGCTGGCTGGTGCTGCTGCTCTTCGGGGTGGTGTTGATGGGGTTGGGCATCGCCTACATCCTGCGGGAGGCGTACCTGCAGGCGCCGCTGCCGGGGATTTTTTACTACCTCACGCTGCAGTTCATCCCGAGGTGGGTGCGGGGCCTGCTGTTCATCTCGGCGTCGTTGGGGACGGTAGGCCTGGCGGTGTACAAGCTGAACCAGTCGCTGTTGTACGCGTTCGTGCGCCCGGACTGGCGGGACCAGAACCTGGCGGAGGCGATTTACGCGAAGCGGTTCCTGAGCCGAGGGCCGAAGATCGTGGCTGTCGGCGGCGGGACCGGGCTTTCGACGCTGTTGCGCGGGCTGAAGAACTACACGAGCAACCTGACGGCGATTGTGACGGTGGCCGACGACGGCGGGAGTACCGGGCGGCTGCGGCAGGAGTTTGGGGTGGTCGCCCCGGGCGACCTGCGGCAGTGCATCGCCGCGCTGGCGGAGGCCGAACCGCTGATGACGAAGCTGTTCCAGTACCGGTTCACGAACGGGGCCGGGCTGGAGGGGCACTCGTTCGGGAACCTGTTCATCGTGGCGATGTCGGAGGTGACGGGAAATTTCGAGGCCGCCATTCACGAGGCGAGCCGGGTGTTGAACGTCCGCGGTACGATCCTGCCTTCGACGCTGGAGGATGTGACGCTAAGCGCCCGGACGCATGAAGACGAGGTGGTGCATGGGGAGCACAATATTTCGGAGCGGGGCGCGGCGATTCGCGAGGTGTACCTGAATCCGTCGAACGCGGAGGCGCACCCGGACGCGGTGCGGGCGATTCTTGACGCGGACATGGTGGTGATTGGTCCGGGGAGCCTGTACACCAGCGTGCTGCCGAACCTTCTGGTCGAAGGCATTCGAAAGGCGGTGCAGCAGACTTCGGCGCTGCGGGTGTTCGTTTGCAATGTCGCGACGCAGCACGGCGAGACGGACGGGTTTGGGGTTGCGGAGCACATCGAGGCGCTGGAGCGGCACGCGGGGCAGGGGATTGTGCAGGTGGTGGTGGCGAACAACAACATTGCGCCGGAGCTGCCAGAGGCATGGCATGCGGAGGCGGTCAAGGTTTCGGCCGAGGCCGTGAGGGCCCACCCGGGCATTCGGCTGGTGGAGGCGGATGTGGTAGCTGAGGAGAACCGCTACCGGCACGACCCGCACAAGCTCGCGGCTACGATCATGCGGCTGTACGATCAGCGGGATTCGCTGAATATTTCACCGCGACGGGCGCTTCCGCAGGAGGAGCCGGTCGCGCTCGTACGGTAGGTTCCCATGCTGATGAACTTGCTCCAGATTTTCGTTTCGGCGCTGCTGATTCTTGTCGTGCTTCTGCAGGTCAAAGGGAGCGGATTCGGGGCGGCGCTCGGGGGGATGTCGGGCGGTTCGGTGTACCGGACGAAGCGGGGGCTGGAGCGGACGCTGTTCCAGGCGACGATTCTGCTGGTGATTGTGTTCATCTTTGTGTCATTCCTGAGCGTGGAGTGGCAGTAGCGGGCTGATGGAAGCGAACGGTCGGGCGCGTTCGCGCCTCGCGTTCGTGGTGGTTGGGAGCATCGCTGCTGCGGTGCTGGCGGCGAGTGTGGCGCTCGGGCTGCGACTGACCGGGAACGATTCGGTCGTGCTGCCCGGCGCGGCGACCTACTCGGAGGCCGTCGCGGGCACCTGGCAGCGGGTGAACCCGCTCTTCGTCAATGCGAACGAGGTCGATGCGGACCTTGCCGGGCTGGTCTTCTCGGGGCTGGTGCGGGTGGACCGGGAGGGCCGGGTGGTGCCGGACCTGGCAGCCGAGCTTCCGGAGGTGACCGATGGAGGCACGACCTACACGTTTCGCATCCGGGCCAACGCCCGGTGGCATGATGGCGAGCCGGTAACGAGCCGGGACGTTGCGTTCACGGTGCGGCTGCTGCAAGACCCGGATTTCGATGACCCGGCGATGGCGGAGGGCTGGAACGGGGTGACGGTGGAAACGCCGGACCTGAGCACGGTGGTTATCCGGCTGCGGCAGCCATCGGCGCCGTTCCTCGCGAGGAGCGCGACGGTTGGTGTGCTGCCGGAGCACCTGCTTGGAGGAAAGGGGGCGCAGGAGCTGGAGAACGACCCGTTCAACGCTCGGCCGGTCGGGAGCGGGCCGTACCGGCTGGAGTCGCTGGATGCGAGCCAGGCCGTTTTGACAGCGAACACGTCGTATTATCTCGGACGCCCGGGGATCGACCGCATCGTGCTGAAGTTCTACCCCGACGAGCCGCAGGCGATTCGTGCGTTCGCCGCTGGTGAAACCGACGGGTTGTACCTTCGGGGACCGCGGAGCCAGGCGGAGCTGGACGACGTTTCGGAGGTCGATGGCAAGCGGTTCACGGCGGCGACGAAACCGGTCCTCGCGATGCTCTACCTGAACAATACGAATTCGCTCTTCCGCGACGAGCGGGTCCGACAGGCGCTCTCGCTGGCGATTGACCGGGATGCAATCGTGCGGGAGGTGTTCAATGGGGTAGGGAAGGCGACGGCCTCGCCAATCGTGCCGGGGACTTGGGCCTACGACGGGGAGCTGGACGACATCGGGGTCAATGTGACCCGGGCGCGTCAGCTGCTCGAGGAGGCGGGATGGCAGCCCCACCCGACGACCGGCATCCTCGTGCGGGAGGGGCAGGAGTTTCGGTTCACGATTCGGACGGACAATGCACCGGAGCGCGTGGCGCTAGCCAACGCTGTAGCGAAGCAGCTGGAGGCGATTGGGGTACGGGCGACGGTTGCCAGTACGACGTTTTCGGTCCTGCGGCGGGATTTTTTGCAGGAACGGAAGTACGAGGCTGCGGTGGTGCTGTGGGACCAGGGAGCGGACCCGGACCTGTATTTTGGATGGCACAGCTCGCAGCTGGGCGCGGCGGGGCTGAACCTCGCGAACTTCGAGGACGCGGTGATGGATGAGTTGATCGCCCGGGGCCGGACTTCGACCGATAGCGAGATACGGCTCGACTCGTACCGCCAGGTCCAGGACGTTTGGCGGGGAATCCAGCCGAGCATCGTGCTGGCTGCCACGGGAGCCGTGGTGGTCCACCCGGAGTGGCTGCGGGAGGCTGAGCCGGGGGTGCTGTTTACGAGCGCGAGCCGGTTTTTCGACGTGCACCGGTGGCGCCGGTGACCGCGAGGCTGGCGTTCTTCGGCTCGCCGGAGTTTGCGGTTCCGTCTCTGCGGGCGCTGGCGGGTGCGGGATTCGAGGTGGCCGTCGTGGTGACGCAACCGGACCGACCCGTGGGCAGGGGGGGCCGGATGGCGCCGCCGCCCGTGAAACGGGCCGCGCTGGAGCTAGGGCTCCGCGTGGAACAGCCGGAATCTGTGCGGGGGGCCGCGTTCCGGGACCTCCTGAGGAAGCTGGAGCTGGACGCCGGTGTGGTCGCCGCATACGGAAAAATCCTGCCGCAAGGGGTGTTGGATGCACCGCGGCGGGGGATGGTGAACGTGCATGCCTCGCTTCTGCCACGGTGGCGAGGTGCTTCGCCGGTGACGGCGGCCATCCTTGCGGGTGATACGATCACCGGTGTGAGCATCATGGAGCTGGTGCTGCAGATGGATGCGGGGCCGGTGGTGTCGCGGGTCGAGGAGCCGATTCGGCCGGACGACACGACGGGGTCGCTCGAAGCGCGGCTGGCGGAGCTGGGCGCGGCTGAGCTGGTCCGGGTGCTGCCGGACTGGCTGGAGGGGCGGCTGCGGGCAGTTCCGCAGGACGATGCGGCAGCGACCTACTGCGGGCTCATTCGAAAGCAGGACGGGCACCTGCGCGCCTCGATGACCGCGGCGGAGGCGGAGCGGGCGATGCGGGCCTACGACCCCTGGCCCGGGGCGTACGTGCTCTACCGGGGCGACGCACTGCGATGCTGGCGGGGCCGCCCTGTCGAGGGGCCAGCGGCACCTGCCGGTACGATGGCGCTCATCGGCGGGGAACCGGCGGTGCGGTTCGCGGACGGGTGGGTAGCGTTGACGGAGGTGCAGCGGCCGGGAGGGCGGCGAATGCCGGGCAGGGCGTTCGTAGCCGGGGAGCGAGGGCAGCTGGCGCCGCAGGTTGGCCTCGCATGAACGAGGCGAAGTCTTCGCTGCTTGGGCTGCTTCCTGCGGAGCTCGACACGCTGGTGGGAGAGTTCGGCGCGCCCCGCTACCGGGCGGACCAGGTGCTGCATGCGGCGTATCGTGAGCTGGCGGGCGGCTTCGAGGAGATGCGGCTGCTCCCGGCGGGGCTGCGGAAGGAGCTGGGGGAGCGGCTGACGCTGTCGCCGGCGCGGGAGGTGCGGCGGGTGGTCAGCGACGATGGGCTGACCACGAAGCTGCTGCTGGAGATGCCGGACGGGACGCTGATCGAAACGGTGTTGATGGAGTATCCGCCGTCAAGGGCGGGCGGACGACGGCGTTCGACCGTATGTGTGTCGACGCAGGCGGGATGCGCGATGGGGTGCGTGTTCTGCGCGACGGGCCAGATGGGGTTCGAGCGAAATCTCGGCGCAGGCGAAATCGTGGCCCAAGTGGTGCACCTTGCCCGGCTGCTGCGTGCCCGGGGCGAACACGTGACGAATGTGGTCTTCATGGGGATGGGGGAGCCGCTGGCGAACTACGCGGCAACGATGCGGGCGGTGCGCATCCTGACGGACCCGCGGGCGTTCGGATTGGGGCAGCGGCACGTCACGATTTCCACGGTCGGCGTGATTCGCGGCATCGACCGGCTGGCGGAGGAGGGGCTACAGGTGGGGCTGGCGATTTCGCTCCATGCTCCGAACGACGCCCTGCGGCGGCGGCTGGTGCCTACGGCGGGGCCGCATTCGGTGCGGGAGCTCATGGCGGCAGCGAAGCGGTATTTCGAGCGGACCGGGCGGCGCGTGACGTTCGAGTATGCGCTGATCGCAGGGGAAAACGACAGCGACGAAACGGCTCGGGAGCTGGTGCGGCTGGTACGGGGGAGCGGCGCGCACGTGAACCTCATCCCGGTAAACCCGACGGCAGGAGGCTTTCGAAGGCCATCGCGGCAGCGTGTCCTTGCGTTCGAGCGCATCCTTCGGGAAGGCGGGGTGAATTGCACGGTGCGGGTCGAGAAGGGAACCGAAATTTCGGCGGCCTGCGGCCAGCTCAGGACGGATGCCGCGGCGGAGGTAATCGGGGAGGGCGAGGTGGAGGTTATGGAAGGAGCTTTCGCGCGGCCGAGCGCACGAGCGAAACGACCACTTTCCCCAGCACCATCCCAAAGCCGATAGCGACGGCAGAGCGGAGGTCGAGGAGGGTGTGGACGTCGCCCCGGACGACGGGGGAGGCAAGGATGCCGACGCGGACCTGGTCTACGGCGACGGAGCGGCCGATGAGGACGCCAGCCTGCGACTGGCGGATGGTGCCGCGGCTGAATGCAGCGGCGCCGACGGCGCTGCGCTCGATTTCGACCTGCTCGGCGGTGACGCGCCGGATGGCGCTGCGCTCGATGGAAAGCGGCAGGTCGAGGGGCGGCTCGCCGTGCTCATCGACCTCGCCCCGGACAGGGTCGATAGCCATGGAGGCACCGTAGATCGCTGGGCATAAAGGCGCAATGCTGGGGCATATGCGGACAGACGATTTCGACTTCGAGCTGCCGGGGGAGCTGATCGCGCAGGAGCCGGCCGAGCCGCGGGATTCCGCGCGGCTCATGGTGATCGACCGGGCTGCGGGGCACATCGAGCACCGGGTGGTGCGCGACCTGCCGGACCTGCTGCGGCCGGGCGACCTGCTGGTGGTGAACGACACGCGGGTGATGGCGGCGCGGCTGTTCGGGCGGCGGGAGGACACGGGCGGGATGGTGGAAGTGCTGCTGGTCCGGCCGTTTACGGACACGCGGTGGGAGGTGCTCATGAAGCCGGCACGGAGGGCGGCGCCGGGCCGGCGGTTCGTGTTCGAGACGCACGAGGGGCCGCTGGAGGCGGTTTGCCAGGGGCGGAACGGTGACACTGTGGTGCTGGATTTCGCGCAAGCGTTCGACCCCGCGCGAGTGGGGGAGGTGCCGTTGCCGCCGTACATCAGGGAGTACCGGGGAGACCCGGAGCGGTACCAGACGGTGTATGCGCGGGAGGCAAGGAGCGCGGCGGCGCCGACGGCGGGACTGCATTTCACGCCGGAGCTGCTGGAGCGGCTCGCAGCCGCGGGAGTGCGACGGACGGCCATCACGCTCGAGGTCGGGCCGGGCACGTTCAAGCCGGTGAACGTGGACGACCCGCGTGATTTCGACCTGCATGCGGAGCACATCACCGTACCGGAATCCGCCGCGGGGGAGGTCGCGCGGGCGAAGGCCGAAGGGCGGCGCGTGGTCGCGGTGGGAACAACGGTGGTGCGCACGCTGGAGCACGTGGCGCGGGAGTGCGGGGCGGTGGTGCCGTATGCGGGGTGGACGTCGCTCAAGATTCTGCCCGGTGACAGCTTCAAGGTCGTGGACGTGCTGATGACGAACTTCCATTTGCCGAGGTCGACGCTGCTGATGCTGGTGTGTGCGTTTGCGGGGCGGGAGCTCGTGTTGCGGGCGTACGACGAGGCGGTTCGCGAGCGCTACCGGTTCTACAGCTTCGGCGATGCGATGCTCATCCTGTGAGCAGAAGCGGCGGGGGCCCGGTTGTGCGCCGGGCCCCGCGAGGAGTGCGGTTGTTGCGGACGGGTTCCTACTTGATGGACGAGAGGAGCGGGCCGAGATCGCCGTCGGATGGGGCCGCACCCGTTCCGGTTGTCCAGCTGCGCACTTCAGCGGTTCCGCCGGCGAAGGGCACGTAGTAGACGGCGGCGTTGTCGCCCCGCTGGACGGCGACCTGCTGAGGGAGCCAGTTGCAACGGGTACGAACGGGAAGACTGTTCCTCCCCACCATCCCTGACCTTACGTCCAGGTAGTTGCGGGAACGTAGTACAGCACTGGTTTCCCGGTTCGGTATCCACCGTATGCAGTGAACGACTGAATGGTGACGCCACCGGTAGTTCAGCTGACGTGAACGCTCTCCCAAAAGCGGTAACACACTTGCGACTGAGCCGGGTAACAGTACTCGGTAGCGTAAAAGTACGCCGTCTTCGTCTGCTGACTAGGCCACACCGAGAAATCCTGGATTCAATCAGCATAGGCGATGCCGAAGGTTGCTAGAAATGCCCCCCCCGCGAGGATGACGCCCATGTTCACTCGCTTCATTTGCTGACCTCCATTGGCCAGAGTAATGAGACGAGGTAGACAGGTCAATCCAATCTTGACCTAGCAAGTTCCCAAATTCTCGCGGGTGCTGTGCGCAGACGGGTGCTCAGCCGACCAGGCGTTCGGCGCGGAACCGGGCGATTTCGGCGTCATCGAAACCGGCCTCGCGGAGGACTTCGTCGGTGTGCTCGCCGAGTGCCGGTGAGGCGCGCTGGATGCGGGTCGGGGTGGCGGACATCTGGACAACTGGGGCGGGCCCGCGCATGGGCCCGAGGAGGGTGTGGTCGTACTCCTCAATGAAGCCGTTGGCGGCGACCTGGGGGTCGTCGAAGAGTTCTTCGACGAAGCGGACGGGGCCGCAGGCGATGTCGAACTGGTCGAGGTAGGCGAGCCACTCGGCGTTGGTGCGCTGGAGGAACTTTTCCTCGCAGACGCGGACGAGCTCGGCGGCGACGTCGTGGAGGCGTGCGGGGTCGAAGCCGGGTTCGTAACGGGGGTCGGTAATGCCGAGGGCGTCGCGGAAGCGGGCGCGGGGGCCGGGGCCGAGGCAGCCGACGACGAGGTAGGAGTCGCGCGTCTTGTAGGGGCGGTAGTAGATGTTGCCGGAGAGCTCGGGGGTGAAGCGGCGGCGTTCGCGGATGATCTCCTCCATGGACGCGCCGCGGGTGCGTGCTTCGGCGAGGTGTTCGAGCTTCTGCTTGCGGATGGGTTCGTCGAGGGCGACGACCTCGCGGGAGCCGGCCTGGAGTGCGAGGGCGGAGAGGAGGAGGCTGGAGTTGATGGCCTGGCCTTCGCCGGTCCGTTGGCGGTGGTAGAGGGCGGCGGTGATGGCCCAGGCGAGGGCGTAGCCGGTAACGACATCGGCCGGGGCGAAGGCGACGGGCATGGGGAGGCCGTTCTGGAGGTTGGGGTTGGAGGTACTGAGGCCGCTCATGGCCTGGGCGACGATGTCGTAGCCGCGCCGCATGGCATCGGGGCCGTGCTTTCCGAAGGCAGTATTTTCGGCGTAGATGATCGTCGGGTTGACGCTGCGGGCGGATTCGTAGTCGATGCCGAGTGCCTCGGGAACGCCCGGGCGGTAGTTGGTGATGAGGACATCGGCGGAGGCGATGAGGCGGTCGCGGATGGGCGCGGCGCGCGGGTCTTTGAAGTTGAGGGCGATGCCGCGTTTACCGCGATTTTGGACGAGGAAGTTCTTGCTTTCTTTGGGAATGACCTCGGCCTGGAGGCGCCAGGGTTCGCCTTCGAGGGGTTCAACTTTCACGACATCGGCTCCCATTTCGGAGAGGAGGGAGGCGGCGAGGGGACCGGCGATGATCTGGGTGCAATCGAGGACGCGGATGCCTTCGAGGGCGCCTGGCATAGATGCGCTCCATGGCTGGAATAGGTGGGGGCAGGATACAGGAGTTCGGGGGCGCGGGGCGGAGGTTGGTGGCCGAGGGGTTGGCGCCGGATACTGGTGGCGTGGAAGGCGAGGCGAGGCGCGTGGGGCTTTGCGCAGAGCTGCGCGTGGGCGCGGCGCGTGGTGAGCGGGCGCGGTTCGGTGTTTTGGCTGTGCGAGCGGTCGCGCACGGATGGGAGGTTCCGGAAGTATCCGCCGCTGCCGGTACTGGCGTGCTCGGGTTTCGAGCGGCTACGCCCGGGGGTCGAAGATGCAGGCGGTGCGCGAGAATCTGACGAGCTGCGTTAGGCCGTATTGCAGGAGATGTCTGGTCAGCGGGATGGCGGGTATGTTACGTTACGCCTCCGGCTGAAAGCGGGGGAGCTACCGGCGGGGTAGCCGTCGCGACAAGAGCCAGGGGCTCGATGCCATCTCCCATTGCATCGAGCCCCCGCTTCCCGAAAGGGGAGTGTCCTTCCGGGCTTTTGCGCGTTCGGTTAGGTAGTTCCCTCCTTTCAGCCCGTTGTCTTTAGCGGAATCGTGCGACGCGACCGAGCTGGTCGGCGTCGGTGGTGTTGAGGGAGCGGAGGTTGCGGCGGAGGAATGCTGGGAGTTCTGCGTCCTCCATGTTGCTCACACCGGGCAGATTGAAATCGCGGATGCGGCCGGAGCTCGTTTCGAGCGGGTCGCCGATGGTGGCGACGCGAGGCGTGAAGCCGGTCGCGATGACGGTGATGTGGACTTCGTCGCCGACGCGGGGGTCCACGACGGTGCCGAAGATGATGTTGGCGGAGGGGTCGACGACCTCGGCGATGACGCGGGCCGCGGCATCGAGCTCGCGGAGGCCGAGGCTGCCGCTGTGGGTGACGTTGAAGAGGACGCTGTGGGCGCCTTCGATGGACTGGTCGAGGATGGGGCTCTGGGTGGCCGCGCGCGCGGCTTCGACGGCGCGGTTCTCGCCGCTGGCCTTGCCGACAGCGAGGAGGGCCGGGCCGGCTTCGCTCATCGTGGTGCGGACGTCGTTGAAGTCGAGGTTGATGGAGCCGTTCTGGCTGATGATGTTGGAGATGGACTGGATGGCCTGGCGGAGGACGTCGTCGGCGGTTTCGAAGGCTTCTTCGACGGTCGCGTTCGGGGGGCAGATTTCGATGAGCCTGCCGTTGGGGATGGCGATGAGGGTATCGACTTTGTCGCGGAGGCGGGCGATGCCGTCTTCGGCCTGCTTCATGCGGCGGGAGCCTTCCCAGGGGAAGGGTTTGGTGACGACGCCGATGGTGAGGGCGCCGCATTCCTTGGCGATCTCAGCGACGACGGGTGCAGCGCCGGTGCCGGTACCGCCGCCCATTCCTGCCGTGACAAAGACCATCTCGGTGCCGCGGAGGAGGTCGTAGATTTCGTCGCGGCTTTCGTCGGCTGCGCGTTCGCCGCGGGTTGGGTCGCCGCCGACGCCGAGGCCCTTGGTGAGTTTTTCGCCGATGCGGAGGCGGGTTGGGGCTTCGGAGCTGGCGAGCGCTTGGGCGTCGGTATTGCAGGCGATGAACTGGACGCCGGGGATCTTGGCGCGAACCATCCGGTTGACGGCATTGCAGCCGCCGCCGCCAACACCGATGACTTTGATATCGGGCAGCAGGTCGAGGTCGTAACGCGTGCTCATTTCGGTTGTCCTTCCCTTGTGACGAATGAGGCTATGGTGTGGTGCGGGGGCTGGGCGGTTCGGCGCGAGGGTTACTTTTCGGGGATGAGCGACCTCCCAATGCCGAGGATGCGGTCGAGCAGGGTGCGTCCTCTGCCTTCGAACGCGGGGGCGGGGAGCTCTCCGGGGCGTTCGCGGCTGGCGAGGGCGTAGCGAATGAGGCCGATGGAGGTGGCGAAGGCCGGGGTACCGATGAGGTCGGAGAGGCCGGTGTAGCCATGGGGCCTGCCGAGGCGGGCGGGGAGGTTGAGGCGTTCTTCGGCGACTTCGGCGAGGCCGCGGAGCTGGCTGGAGCCGCCGGTAAGGACGAGCCCGGCGGCGATGCGGTCGAGGTAGCCGACGCGCTTGAGCTCGACGCCGACCATTTCAAGGATCTCCTCGGTGCGGGCCTGCAGGATGGCGCAGACGTGTTCGAGGGGGACGTGCTTGGTCGCCTTCGAGCCGAAGGCTTCGAGTTCGACGGTTTCGCCGGTCATGGAGGGGTCTGCGTAGGCAGCGCCGACGGTGCATTTGACGTGCTCGGCGCTCTCCCAGGGGCAGCGGAGGACGCGGGCGAGGTCGGTGGTGAGGTGGGAGCCGGCGATGGGGAGGCAGGCGGTGTGGGCGACGGCGCCCTCATCGAAGACGGCGATGGATGTCGTGCTGCCGCCGATATCGACGAGGGCGACGCCCTGTTGTTTCTCCTGTTCGGTGAGGACGCTCTCGGCGGAGGCGAGGCTCTCGAGGATGATTTCGTCGACCTGGACGCCGGCGCCTTCGACGCACTTGGTGAGGTTTTGGATGGCTGAGACGGCGCCGGAGACGATGTGGACTTCGGCGTCGAGGCGGGAGCCGTACATCCCGACGGGGTCGGAGACGGGTTCGGTGCCCTCCACCCAATAGGTGCGGGGGACGACGTGGATGACCTGCCGGTTGGTGGGGATGGCGATTTGGCCGGCGGCTTCGAGGACGCGTGCGCGGTCGTCGGGTGAGATGGGCCGGGTGCGGTCGGGGATGGCGACGATGCCGCGGTTGTTTTGGCTGGCGATGTGGCCGCCGGAGATGCCGACGACGGCGGAGAGGATGCGCATGCCGCAGGCCTGTTCGGCTTTCTGGACGGCGATGGTGATGGCTTCGCGGGCGCTCTGGATGTTGTCGATGACGCCGCGGGAGAGGCCGGCAGCGGGTGCGACACCGACGCCAAGGATGCGAGTCTCGCCGGTTTCGGCGATGTCGCCGACGACGACGGCGACCTTGGTGGAGCCGACATCGATGGCTGCTACGGTTGAGCGTCGACGCATGGTGTTCCCCCTTTCCTCACGTCCGCTACTGCAGCACCGGGCGATTGCCGTAGCGCAGGTCGATGGTGGTGTAGCTGATGTGGCGCTCGCGGGCCTCGGCGGCGAGTGCGGCCCAGACGGCGAGCTTGTAGGCGATGGAGCTGGAGTCACCGAAGAGGGCGATTTGGCCATCGGCGGTGGTGACCTGGACACCTTTGCCTTTGATGAAGGCGACTTCGGAGACGGTGGTGCCGAGCTGGCGCGGGAGCAGCTCGTAGATTTCGGCGGCGGCATCGACGGCCTGGTAGTCGACGCGGTCGCCGACGAGGCGGGAACCGGGCTCGGAGCTGCGAATGGCGGGGGCGCCGGGTTCGAGGCGTTCGCCGACGGCGATGACGACGCCTTCGCGGTCGATGAGGTAGTCGACGCCGGCCTGTTCCCAGGTGCCCCAGGGGCGGCGTTCTTCGACGACGATGCGGATGGAGGAAGGCCACTCTCGTTCGATGTGCACGGCGGCGACGAGCGGGAGCGCGTAGATGTTGCGCTGGGCGGCGGCGAGGTCGGCGGTGAACATGCTGTCGCCGAGGACGGCGGCGGCCTCGACGACGGTCCTGTCGGACATGCGCTCCAGGCCAACGACTTCGACGGTCTCGACGCGGAAGTAGGGCGAGCGGTAGAGCCACGCGCCGCCGGCGAACAGGGCAGCGAGCACCGCCGCGAAGCTGAGCGCGAAGAGGGCCCGGCGTGACGGGAGGAACGAACGCCGACGCGGGGCGGCAGCGGGGACAACGCCGACCCCGATGACGCGTTCGCGGCGGACGATCTGGCGCGGGGCGGCTTCGCCACCCACCACGGGGCGGCTGCGGCGGACGATGGTGCGGACAACGCCGGGGCGGGGATTGCGGTTGCGGCGGATGATCATGGCCGGGGCCTCCGCCGGTGGCGTTCGAAGGCGAGCTCGAGGATACGGGTGAGGAGCTCGGAATAGGGAAGGCCGGAGGCTTCCCAGAGCTTGGGGTACATGCTGATGCTGGTGAAGCCGGGGATGGTGTTGACTTCGTTGGCGAGCAGGCGGTCGGATGGCGTGAGGAAAAAGTCGACCCGTGCGTAGCCTTCGCAGCCCATGACGCGGTACATGCGGAGGGCGAGCTCGCGGGCCTCGGCGGCGACGGCTTCGGTGATCGGCGCGGGGATGTAGAGCTCGGTCTGTGAGGCCGGGTCGTACTTAGAGTCGTAATCGTAAAACTCGCGGTCGGGGACGATTTCGCCGACGACGCTGGCTTCGGGGTTTTCGTTGCCGAGCACGGAGCATTCGAGCTCTCGGCCGGTGATGGCTTCTTCGACGATTGCCTTATCGTCGCAGGCGAAGGCTGCCTCGAATGCCCGGGGAAGGTCTTCGCGGGAGCGGACTTTGGTGATGCCGACGCTGGACCCTCCGTTGGCGGGCTTGACGAAGCAGGGATAGCCGATCGCGTCTTCGATGAGGGCCATAGACGAATTCTGGTGAAGTGTATACTCCCATGATCGGATTACGGAATAGCGGGCAACGGGAATGCCTGCCTCGCGGAAGATGGCTTTCATGAGCGCCTTGTCCATGCCGATGGCGGAGGCGGCGACGCCTGCGCCGGCGTACGGGATGCCGGCCATTTCGAGGAGCCCCTGGAGCGTGCCGTCTTCGCCGAAGGTGCCGTGGACGAGCGGAAAGGCGACATCGCACGCGGCGAGTGCGGCGAGGGTCTCGCCGGCGGTGAGGAGGGGCCGGCCGAGACCGGCGAAGGCGCGCAGGCCGGCATCGAGCGCTGCCTGCGTCTCGGCAGGCGTGAGCCACTCGCCCGAGCGGGAGATACCGAGCGGCACGGGCTCCCAGCGGTCGGGGTCGAGGGCGGCCATGACGCTGCGCGCGGAGACGATGCTGACCTCGTGCTCGCGGGAGCGGCCGCCAAAAATGACTGCGACGCGCTGACGGCTCATGACCAGTCCCCTACGAACTCGACTTCGGGCTCGAGGGTGATGCCGAACTGTTCCGCTACGCGGCGCCGCGCTTCATCGATGAGCCAGCGGACGTCGGCAGCGGAGGCGTTGCCCTCGTTGACGAAGAAGTTGGCGTGCTTTTCGGAGATGGCCGCGTCGCCGCGGCGCATGCCGCGCATGCCAACGGCGTCGATGAGTTTCCAGGCAGGCGCTTCAGGGGGATTCTTGAAGGTCGAGCCGGCGCTTCGACCGCGTGGCTGGGCAGCGAGCCGCTTTTCGTCGTAGGCGGCGGCGCGGCGAAGGAGGTCGGCGGCGTCGCCGGGGGCGAGCTCGAGCTCGCATTCGAGGACGGTGCGGCCCCGGAGCTCGCCGCGGGTGAAGCGGCTGCCGCGGTAGACGAGCCGGAGGTCGGCGGCATCGACCCATTCGATTCGGCCGCCGGGCAGCTGGAGACGGACCCTTCGGAGGACGTCGGCGAGGCAGCCGCCGTAGGCGCCGGCGTTGTAGACGACGGCGCCGCCGAGGGTGCCAGGGATGCCGACAGCCCAGGCGAGGCCGTCGAGTGCGCGGCGGCACATGCGGCGGGCGAAGGCGGCGAAGCTTGCTCCGCTTTCGATGCGGACGACGGTTCCTTCGAGGTGCTCGGCGCGGGCGCGATTGTCGATGACGAGGCCGCGGATGCCGGCATCGGCGACGAGGATGTTGCTGCCGGAGCCGAGGACGAAGAGGGGCACGCCCTCGTCGGCGGCGGCTGTCGCGGCAGCGGCGAGCGCTTCTCCGGAGCGAACGGTCAGGAAGAGGTCGGCGGGGCCGCCGATGCCGAAGGTGGTGTGGCGGGCGAGCGGCTCACCCCGGCGGAGCTCGCCGAGGGGCTCGACGAAGGCGGCGAGACGTTCGAGGGCGCTCATCGGAGTGCCTCCAGCAAGCGGGGGCCGACCTCGTTGACGTCGCCGGCGCCGATGGTGAGGACGACATCGCCGGGGCGGGCGATGCCGCGGGCGATACGGACGGCTTCGTCGAAGTCTGCGGCGTAGCGAGCGTGCGGGGCAGTAATGGCCGCAGCGAGGTCACGGGCGGAGCGGCCAGCGGCCGGGTCTTCGCGCGCGGCGTAGGTTTCGACGATGAGCAGGTCGTCGAGGCCGCTGAAGCAGCCGAGCCAATCATTCCAGAGGTACGCGATTCGGCTGTAGGTGTGCGGCTGGTGGATGCCGATGAGCCGGCGGCCGGGGAAGGCAGCGCGGGCGGTTTCGACGAGGGCACGGACTTCGGTGGGGTGGTGGGCGTAGTCGTCGATGACGGTGATGCCGGCGGCTTCGCCGACGTATTCGAACCGGCGGCGGGCGCCGTGGAACTCCGCGATGGCGGTGCGAACGGCTTCGAAGGGGACGTCGAGGTGGAGCGCGACAGCTGCGGCGGCTGCAGCGTTGCGGACGAAGTGGAGGCCGGGGACGCGGACGTCGATGTCGCCTAGCGGCCGACCTGCACGCTCGAGCGTGAAGCGGCCGCCTGAGGGCCCGAGCCGGACGTCGACAGCGCGCCAATGGGCCGCCGCGTCGAGGCCGTAGGCCTCGCGCTCGAAGGGTTCGCCGGCGAGGAGGTCGAGCACACGGCGGGCGCCTGCGTCGTCGGTGCAGGCGAGGAGCAGGCCGCCCGGCTGCGTCCGGCGGGCGAAGACGTGGAAGGCCTCAGCGTAGGCTTCGGGGGTGCCGTAGTCGTCGAGGTGGTCGGGCTCGACGGTGGTGATGACAGCGACCGCCGGGGTGTAGGCATGGAAGGCGCGGCGGTATTCGTCGGCTTCGACAACGGCGAGGTCGCCGGCGCCCCATGCTGCGTGGCCGCCGAGGTCGGGGCATTCGCCGCCGAGGAGATACATCGGCTGGCGGCCGGCGCGGTCGAGGATGAAGGCGATGAGGGAGGAGGTCGTCGTTTTGCCATGGGAGCCCGCGACGGCAATGAGGCGCTTGCCCTCGAGGAGTCGGGCGACCATTTCGGCGCGGAGGATGACGGGGATACCGCGGCGGCCGGCCTCGGCGATTTCGGGATTGTCGGTGCGGGCGGCGGCTGTGGTGACGACGAGGGCAGTGCCGGGCGGGAGGTGCTCGGCGGCGTGGCCTTCGAAAATGCGGGCGCCCCGTGCTTCGAGGTCGTCGGTGAGGGGCGACCGGCGGAGGTCGCTGCCGGAAACGGCGATGCCGCGCTGGAGGAGCAGCCTGGCGATGGCGGACATGTGGATGCCGCCGATGCCGACGAGGTGGATTGGGCCGCGGAGGGTGCCTGTCACCGTGCCACCTCCAGGAGGAGCGCTGCGATGTCAGAGGCGGCCGCGGGGCGGGCCAGGGCGCGGGCGGCCGCGCGCATGGCGTCGAGGCGGGCGGAATCGGCGAGGAGGGCCGTGATGCGCCCGGGCAGGAGCGCAAGGTCGGACTCTTCGAGCAGTTCGGCTGCGCCCTGTTCGACCAGCCAACGGGCGTTGTCGCGCTGGTGGGCGCCGGCAAAGGTGCCGGGCACAAGGATCGACGGGAGCGCGGCAGCCGGGAGCTCGCCGAGTATCGAGGCACCGGCACGGAACACGCCGAGGTCGGCAGCAACCATGACGGCGGGGAGGTCGCGGCGGAAGGGTGCGGGGTGGTAGCGGCCGGCGAGGTGGGCGGGGAGCGAGTCGCGGCGTCGAAGGGCCTCGTCGAGCCCGGCCTGGCCGGTAACGTGGACGAGAATCGCATGCTCGAGGACGGTCTCGAGGCCGGCGAAGACGGCGTCGTTGAGCGCGCGCGAGCCCTGCGAGGCTCCCGCGGCGACGACCACCGGGACCCCATCCGGGAGACCGGCTGCGGCACGGGCGGCGGCCCGGTCGAGGGCGAAGAACTCTGGCCGGACCGGGTAGCCCGTGACGATGGTCTTGGCACGGGGGAGGTGATTCAGGGCGGCCGGGGTGGAGGTGGCGATGCGGGCAGCGAGGCGCTTCTCGACGCGCACGGCGAGTCCGGGTGCGACGTCGGGGAGAAAGACGACGAGCGGCCTGCGAAGGAGCCACGCGGCGAGGCTGACGGGGAAGCTGCCGTAGCCGCCGGTGCTGAACACGGCGGCCGGGCGGTGGCGGCGGAGGCGGGCAAGCGCGGCTATGGTGCCCCGGGCAAGGGTGAACAGGCTCCGGATGAGCCCGAGCGGGGAGCGGCCGCGGACGGGGGCTGCGGGGACGGGCTCGAAGGGGATGCCCGCAGCGTCGATCGTGGCGCGCTCGCCGCGGTTTTCGGGACCGAGGAAGACGAGCCGCGGCGGGCGCTCGCCGCCGCGCAAGGCCTGCGCCACCGCGATGGCGGGGAAGAGGTGGCCGCCGGTGCCGCCGCCGGTGAGGACGATGGTGGTCACGGTTCGCGCTCCCGGCGGACGATGGTTCCGCGCGGCCGGGCGTCGGGCGGGTGCTGGTCCATGTACCCGCCGCGGTCGTTGCCGTAGCGGGAGATGTTGATGAGCACGCCCATGGCGAGGAGGAGTGCTGCGAGGGCATTGCTGCCGAAGCTGACAAACGGCAGCGGGACGCCCGTGAGGGGAATGACGCGGAGGATGCCGCCGATGTTGAGGAAGGCCTGAACAGCCACCCACGTGGTGATACCGGTAGCAACGAGCTGGCCGAATTCGTCGCGGGTGCGGCGCGCAATCTGGTAGCCGCGAATCATGAGCAGGATATAGAGGAGAAGCAGGCCGAGGCCGGCGAGGAGCCCGAGCTCTTCGCCGATGATGGCGAAGATGCCGTCGGTGTGGGCTTCGGGAAGGTAGAAGAACTTTGCGCGGCTGGCTCCGAGGCCAAGGCCGGAGACGCCGCCGTTGCCGACGGCGATGAGCGCCTGGAGGGTTTGGAAGCCGATACCGTCGGGGTCTTTTTCGGCGTGGAAGAAGGCGGTGAGGCGCTCTGCGCGGTAGCCGGCGCCGAGGGCGAGGACGACGATGGCGAAGAGGCCGCTGCCGAGGAGGGCGAGCATCTGGAGGAAGCTGGCGCCGGCGACCCAGAACATGGTGACGGTGATGGCGAGGATGATGAGGGTGGTGCCGAGATTGGGCTGGAGAAGGATGAGGGCGCTAACGCCGCCGATGATGAGCACAAACGGGACGAGCCCGTGCTCCCAGCTGCGCAGAGAGCTGCCCTTTGAGGCGAGCCATGCCGCGAGGTAGATGATGACGGTGAGCTTGGCGAACTCGGCGGGCTGGAGCGTGAGCTGTCCAACGCCGATCCAGCGCCGGGCACCGCCGCCTTCGACGCCGATGACGATAACGGCGATAAGGAGGGCGATGGTGACGGCCATGAGGGGCACGGCAAGGCCCTGCAAGTTTCGGTAGTTGAAGCGGGACATGAGGAACATGCCCACTGCACCGCCGACGGCCCAGATGGCCTGCCGGATGACGAAGTAGTAGGGGTCGCCGAAGTCGACGAGGCTTCGAACGAAGGAGGCGCTGTAGACCGCGACGAGGCCGAACGCCGTGAGGATGCAGACGATGGCGACGACGACGTAGTCGGGGCGGCCGGGGGACCACTCACCGGTGCGTGCGGCGGCTATGGCGACACCTCCTCGGTGAAGCCCGGCAGGGCGCGGACCAGCTCCCGGAAGCGAGCGCCGCGGGCTTCGAAGTTGGGGAAGCGGTCGAAGCTGGTCCCGGCGGGGGAGAGGAGAACGATGTCGCCGGGGCGGACGAGGCCGGAGGCCGCTTCGACGGCGGATTCGAGGGAATCGACGAGGATGGCGACATCGACGAGACCGGCGACAGCCTCGTGGAAGAGGGGGCCGGATTCGCCGAAGCAGACGACGGCGCGGCAGCGCTCGCGGACCGCGTCCTGAAGCGTGTCGAGCGGGAGGTGCTTGTCGCGACCGCCGAGGAGCAGCACGACGGGTTCGGTGAATGCGCGGAGGCCGGCCACGGTGCGCTCGGGGCTCGTGGCGATCGAGTCGTTCACCCAGAGCGCGCCGCCTGCACGGCCGACCGGTTCGAGGCGGTGGGGGACGCCGGCAAAGGTGCGGATGGCGCGGGCCATGGCAGTGACGGGCCAGCCCGCCTCAGCGGCGATGGCGCAAGCCATGACGGCATTTGCGAGGTTGTGGCGGCCACGGAGGCGGATTTCGCTGACGGCGACGACGGGGGTCACGCGGGAACCGCGGCGGATGACGATCTCGCCGTCTTCGACGCAGGCGCCGTCGGCAGCGAGCGCCGTCTCGATGGAGGTGGCGACGAGGCGGCCGCGGACGGATGCCATGAACGTGCGGGTGACGGGGTTGTCGTGGTTGAGGACGGCGACATCGGCGCGGCCCTGGTGTGCGATGTGGTTGCGCTTCAGGCCGACGTATTCGTCCCAGGAGAACTGGTCGAGGTGGTTGGGCGTGACGTTGGTGACTGCGGCGATGTGGGGGGAGCGGTCGGTGTACTGGAGCTGGGTGTGGCTGATTTCGAGGATGACGTCGGTGGTTGGGCGAATTTCGTTGAGGCGGGCGAGGAGCGGCTCGCCGATGTTGCCGCCGAGGACGAATTCGGCGCCGGCTTCGCGGGCGATGGCGCCGACGAGGGCGGTGGTGGTCGACTTGCCGCTGGAGCCGGTGATGCCGATGGTGCGGCCGGGGCAGAGCTGGAGGAAGAGGCGCATCTGCGAGGTGATGGGGATTCCGAGTTCGCGTGCGCGGGCGAGTGCCGGGTCGTAGCGGAGGATCGACTGGGAGACGGCGAGGAGGCCGAATCCTGCGGGGTCGAGCAGGGGCTGGCCGGTCACGACGCGTTCGACACCCTCGGGGACGGAGGCGCCAGCTTCGGCGAGGGCAGCGTCGGTGCGGGTGTCGGAAATGGTGACGCGGGCACCGCGGGCGATGAGCCAGCGGGCGAGGTCGCGCCCTTCGATGCCGAGCGAGTAGACGAGAACGGGAAGGCCCTCGAGGGGAGGGAGGCCGGGTGCGACGGCGTCTGCCGGGGCGTTCATCGTTCCGGGACCTCCAGCGCGAGGGCAACGCCGAGCATGGCTGCGGCGATGCCGATGATCCAGAAGCGGGTGACGATTTGCGTTTCGGCCCAGCCGATGAGCTCGAGGTGGTGATGGAAGGGGGCGCGGCGGAAGATGCGCCGGCCGGTGAGCCGGTAAGACCCGATCTGGAGGATGTTGGAGCCGGCTTCGAGGACGAAGATGATGCCGATGAGGGGAAGCAGCAGCCACTGGCCGGTCATGAGGGAGACGACGGCGAGGGAGGAGCCGAGGGCGAGAGCGCCGGTGTCGCCCATGATGACACGAGCCGGGTGGGCGTTGTACCAGAGGTAGCCGAGGTTGGCGCCGGCGATGATGAAGGCAAAGGTGGCGACGAACTCCTGGCCCTGGATGAAGCCGATGATGCCGTAAGCGATGAAGGCGATGAGGGTGGTGCCGCCGACGAGGCCGTCGAGGCCATCGCTGACGGCGACGGCGCTGGTGGTGGCGACGATGATGGCGGCGGCAAGGGGGATGTAGAGGAGGCCCAGGCCGTAGGAGCCGACGTAGGGGATGTTGATGGATTCGACCTCGATGTAGCGGTAGAGGACGATTGCGGCGCCGAGGGCAAAGACGGCGGTGAAGCCGAGCTTGAAGCGCCACGAGAGGCCGCCCTGGCGGCGGTCCTGGAGAGTGCCGAGGTCATCGACGAAGCCGGCGGCCGCGGTGACGGCGATCATGCCGAGGGGGAGGAGGATGGACTGGTGGTTCCACCAGTCGACGGCGACGGCGGTGACGAGGAGGGTCGGAAGCCAGATGATGAAGCCGCCGAAGGTTGGAGTGCCGGCCTTCTTTTGGTGCTCGGGGAGGTATTCGGAGATTTGCTTCCCGATGCGGCGGCGGCGGAGGTAGCGGACGATGGGCTCGCCGAGGGCAAGGGCGAGGAGGAAGGTGGCGAAGCCGGAGAAGAGGGCGTGGATCATGGTTCGCCCTCTAGCAGGGGGATGAGAGTTTCGAACTCCTGGGAGCGGGAGGCCTTCAGCAAGACGGTGTCGCCGGGGCCGAGGATATCGCGGACGAAGCGAGCGGCTTCGTTCTTGTCGGCGAACCAGTGGACCTGTGCGAGGCCGGCCTCGCGGGCTGCCTGGGCCATGACGCGGCAGGTTTCGCCGACGGCGACGAGCACATCGGCGCAGTCGGCGGCGAGGGCACCGGCGGCGCGATGCTCCTGTTCTTCGAATGCTCCCAGTTCCGCCATCTTGCCGAGGAGGGCGATGCGGCGGCCGCTGGAGTCGCGGAGGAGGCGGAGTGCGCCTGCGAGCGATGCCGGGCTGGAGTTGTAGCGGTCGTCGAGGATGGTGGCGCCGGTGTCGCTCTTCCGGACGGTGATGCGGCGGTCGGGCAGCTCGGCAGTCGAGACTGCGCGGGCCATTTCCGGCAGGTTGCGGCCGAGGGCGAGGCCGGCGGCGATGGTGAAGAGGGCAGCGGGGATAGTGTGGAGGCCGGGGAGGGGAGAGCGCACGACCTGGTGCTCCCCCTCGAATGCGACGGTGAATTCGGTGCCTTCGAGGCCGCGGGCGTGCGCATCGGTGACGACGAGCGCGGCACCCGAGCCCGGCGAACCGAAGCCGATGACGCGGCAGGGGAGGCGGGCGGCCTCGGGTGCGATGCGGGGGTCGTCCATATTGAGGATGGCGGTGCCGGCGCGCGGGAGGGCGCGAGCGAGGGAGAGCTTTTCCTCGGCGATGGCTTCGATGGAGCCGAGCTTTTCGATGTGGGTGAGGCCGATGTTGAGCACGCCGCCGATTTCGGGGAGGGCGATGGAGGCGAGGTAGGCGATTTCGCCCCGGCTGTCCATTGCCATTTCGAGGACCGCGACTTCATCGTTTCGGCGGAGGCCGAGCAACGCAAGGGGCAGCCCTTCGCGGGAGTTGTAGTTGCCGCGGCGGCTGAAGACGCGGAAGAAAGGGGCGAGCGCGGCTGCGCAGAGGTCCTTGGCGGTGGTCTTCCCGACGGTGCCGGTGACGCCGATGACGCGGGGTGAGCAGGCGAGGCGCCAGGCGCGGGCGAGCTCACCGACGGCGCGGGTGGTATCAGGGGCAACGACGACGGTGCGGCCTTCGGGGATGACGGCGGGCTCGCGGGAGCAGATGACCGCGATGGCGCCTGCGCGAAGTGCGGCATCGACGAAGTTGTCGCCGTGGGTACGCTCGCCCGGGAAGGCGCAGAAGAGCTCGCCGGGGCGAACGGCACGGGAATCGGCGGAACCACCGGAGACTTCGGCGGTGCCGCCGAAGTGGACGCGGTAGCCGCGGCGGGACATTTCCTCGGCGATGAAGTCAGTGGTGAGGTGGCCGGTCATCGCGCGCTGCTCCTGGTGCCCTTCTCGGGGGGCACGCCGAGGTAGCGGAGGGCTTCGTCGACGAATCGGGCGAAGATGGGGCCGGCTGCCTGGGTGCCGGTCAGGAGGTTGCGGTTGCGGTCGAGACGGACGAGGACGAGGAGGCGCGGGTTTTCGAGGGGAGCGAAGCCCATGAAGGAGACGATTTGCTGGTCATCGGTATAGGTGCCCCACACGGGGATGTTGGCGGTACCGGATTTGCCGCCCGCGGTGTAATGGGCAGGGTTGCGGCCCCATCCGTCCGGGTCCTGGGCGACGACTTCGCCCATCATGCGGCGAACGGCATCGCTCGTTGCTTCGGAGATGACGCGGCGAACGACGGTCGGCTGGACGTCGATGCGGGAGCCATCGGGGAGGATGCGGGCTTTGACGATGTGGGGAGTGATGAGGTTGCCGCCGTTAATGCAGGCAGCGATGGCCTGCATCATCTGGATGGGGGTGACGCTGATGGACTGGCCGAAGGACTGCGTGGCAACGTCGACGGGGGAGTAGCCGGGGTCTTCGGGGCGGCGGAAGAAGCCGGCGGCCTCGCCGGGGAGGTCGACGCCGGTTTTCTGGCCGAATCCGAAGGCTTCGAGGTAGGACTGAAAGAGGCGGGTGCCGAGCTTCTGCTGCATGAAGACGGCGCCGGTGTTGATGGAGTGCTGGAGCACGCCGGTCATCGTCTGCTCGCCGTAGACGCCGTCGTCCCAGTTTTTGAGGAGCACCCCCTCCACATCCACAACGCCATTATCCACGTAGGTGGTCTCAGGGGTGACGACGCCGGCGTCGATGGCGGCGGCGGCCGTGACGACTTTCATGACGGAGCCCGGTTCGTAGGTGTCGGTGACGGTGATGTTCTTGAACGGGCTGCGCGCTTCGGAGGCGCTGGCGAGGTCCTGTTCGAGGGTGGAGTAGCGCACGCTGGGCAGGGTGGCGTTGGCGAGGATTTCGCCGTTGGCCGGGTCCATCACGAGAATGGTGCCGCCGGCGGCGCCGTGTTCCTTGACGGCCTCGGCGAGCATCTGCTCGGCGAGGCGCTGGAGGTAGCGGTCGATGGTGAGGACGAGGTCGTCGCCGGGGACGGGCTCGGTGGCGACGTAGCGGCCGTAGGGGATGGGGTCGCCGAGGGTATCGCGCTCGTAGACGGCGCGGCCGGGCTTTCCCTGGAGGATGTCGTTGTAGTACTGCTCGATGCCGGCGAGGCCGGTATTGTCGAGGCCAATGAAGCCGAGGACAGCGGCGGCGAGGTCGCCTTCGGGATGGATGCGGGCGGTGTTTGGGAGGAGGACGACGCCCGGGAGGTCGGCTTCGATAAGGCGCTGGCCGAGGTCGTAGTCGAGGTCAACTGCGATGCGGATTTCGACTCCCGGGGAGCTTGCGAGAGCGGCTTCGACCTGGTCGCGGGGGATGCGGGTGATTTCGGAGACTTTCTGGAGGGTGGTTTCGCGGGAGGCTGCATCCCGCCAGGCGCGGGTATTGAGGTAGAGGTCCCAGGTATCGACGGAGGTGACGAGGACGCCGCCGTTGCGGTCGAGGATGGCGCCGCGGCGGGCATAGAGGGTGGAGTCGCCGAGGAGCTCGTTGCGGGCCTGGGCGGCGTAGGCGGCGTGCTGGAGGACCTGGAGCTGGACGAGGCGCGCGGCGAGGAGGGCCCCGAAGAGGCCGAGGAAGAACGCGGGGAGCCAGACGCGACGGGTGGGCCGCGCTTTCTGGATGCTCATACCGAACGCGCCTCCGGCCGCCGGGGTTCGACGGCGGTGGTGGTGCTGGCTACCAGGGTCGCCAGCTGAGGAGGGACTTCCACCAGGAGTCTTGCGGCGCGGGCGTGGGCGCCGGGTCGGGGAGATACTCCGCGGGAAGCTTCGCCGGCGCGGGGCCGGGTTCCTGGACGGTGACGTAGATCGGGTCGGCCGCTGGCACCATGCCGATTTCCTGTGCGCGGCGCTCGATCCGGGACTGGGAGGTGAGACGGGCGACATCGGCTTCGAGGAGTGCGATCTGGGAGCGGAGCTGGGCCTGTTCGCGCTGGGAGGCCTGGATATCGAAGCCGCGGGAAGTGACGAAGCTGTTCTGGACGACGGGCAGGAGGGCAGCGAAGAGGAGGAAGGCAAGGGCCGCAGCCACCGCCCAGTTGACGCGCGGGGACGGCAATGGGAGGCCGATGGGACGGCGAGCGCCGCCGAGCGGGTGGTTGATGGCAGCCATGGCTAGGACCTCCGCTCAGCGGCCCGGAGGACGGCGCTGCGGGCGCGGGGGTTACGGGCGACTTCCGCAGGGGAGGGGCGCACTGCGCGCCGGGTGAGGATGCGAAGCGTGGGCCGGTGGCCGCAGCGGCAGACCGGGAGCCCCGGCGGGCAGATGCAATCCGAGGCTTCGCGGGCGAAGTACTGCTTGACGATGCGGTCTTCGAGGGAGTGGAAACTGATGACCACGAGCCTGCCGGGGCGGCGGTCATCGTTTCCAGGGTCGAGCAGGCCGTGGGCGAGCGGAAGCACCAGGCGAAGGCTGTCGAGTTCACCGTTCACCTGGATCCGGAGCGCCTGGAAGACTTTGGTGGCGGGGTGATTTGGGGTGCGTCTCCCGGCACCCCCCACGGCCTGCCCGACGACACTGGCGAGTTGGGTAGTCGTTCGCAGGGGCTGGCGCATGCGTGCGGCAACGATGGCGCGCGCGATGCGCCGGGCATGCCGCTCTTCGCCGTATTCGAAGAAGAGCGCTGCGAGCGACTGTTCGTCCCAGGTGTTCACGATGTCGGCGGCGGTTGGGCCGCCGGCCGACGGGTCCATGCGCATGTCGAGGGGGCCGTCGTGAGAGAAGGCGAACCCCCGACGCGGGGATTCGACCTGGAAGGACGAGAAGCCCAGGTCGAAGAGGATACCGTCGGCGGATGTGACACCTGCTTCCGCGGCGACCCTGTCGAGTTCGCGGAAGTTCGCGTGGACGAAGCTGACCCGCCTCCCAAACGGTGCCAGCCTCGCGCGCGCGAACTCCAGCGCCTCGGCGTCCTGGTCGATGCAGAGGAGCCTGCCGGCGGTGCCGAGTTTGCGGGCGATGGCCTCGGCATGGCCGCCGAGACCGGTGGTGCCATCGATGTAGGTGCCGTCCTCGCGGACATCGAGGAAGCCGAGGGCTTCTTCGAGGAGGACGGGCTGGTGGAGCGGCAGGGAGGATGTCATGACGACCACGTTACGCTCCTCCCTGGGGTTGCGGCGGGCGCCCAGCGCTGAAGCCGGATGCGGCGACCTGGGCGCGGGCGCGCTTGCGTTCGGCTTCGCGGGCGGCGTAGACCGCGGCGTTCCAGATTTCGATGCGGCGACCAACGCCGACGACTTTGATCTCGCGCGCGTCCTTGGTGATGCCGGCGCGAGCGGCGAGGTCGTCGGGCAGGTTGATGCGGCCCTGAGAGTCGATCTCGGTTGGCCAGAAGTTGGCGTAGAAGTCGCGGCGGGCGTCCTCGGCGACGGGGTCGCCCTCGGGGAGGGCATCGAAGAGCGCTGCCTGGCGGTCGAATTCTTCGCCGGAGTAGAGGTGGAGGCAGTCGTCGGCGCCGGCGCCGAGGTAGCAGGCCTCCTTGAGGGCAGCCCGGAAGGCCGGGGGGATTGGCACCCTGCCCCGGTCGTCGAGCTTGTAGTCGTAAGCGCCCGAGAAGCGCGTTTGCATGCCCTCATGAGCCTTTCCGGGTGTCGGATGGGAACTGAACTCGGAGGATGGGCTGAGACTCCACTATCTCCCATTTGTCCCCATCTGTCCCCCGCGGGCATAGTAGGTGCCCCCTGAAGGGCGTGTCAATACGTTTTTTTGGCCGCGGCCACCGGGGGGCGTAGGATCGGTGCGTGGCGCGGATTGCGGTATTGACGGTTTCGGACCGGGGTGCTGCGGGGGAGCGGGAGGACCTCGGGGGGCCGCTGATTGCCGAGCTGGCAGCGGCTGCCGGTCATGCGGTGGCCGCGCGGGCGATTGTCCCGGACGAGCTGGAGCAGATTGCCGGGCAGCTGCGGGCGTGGGCCGACGGCGGGGTCGCGGATGTGGTCATTACGACGGGGGGAACGGGGCTGACGCCGAGGGATGTGACGCCGGAGGCGACGAGGAGCGTGGCGGAGCGGGAGGTGCCGGGTATTGCGGTGGCGCTGGTGGCGAACGGACTGCAGTACACGCCGTTTGCGGCGCTAACGCGGGGGGTTGCGGTGACGCGGGGTCGGACGCTGATCGTGAACCTCCCGGGGAATCCGAAGGCTGTACGCGAGGGGATGGAGGTGCTGCTGCCGCTGCTCAACCACGCGGCGGAGCTGCTGGCGGGGCCGGTGGAGCATGGGCCGGGGGCAGGCTGAGCCGCTCGAGAGTTGCCCGGGGAGGCGGCATCGTTGATCGTGGAGATGCGATGCGGGTCGATGTCCTGACGCTCTTCCCTGAGGCTTTTCGCGGACCGCTCGACGTGTCGATTGTGAAGCGGGCGCGGGAAGACGGGCTGCTCGACCTTCACGTTCACGACATCCGGGAGCACGCGACGGACCGGCACCGGACCGTGGACGACTACCCGTTTGGCGGGGGACAGGGGATGGTGATGCGGGTCGACGTGCTGGACCGTGCGCTGGAGTTCGTGCGCGCGCAGGCACCGGAGCGCGGGCTGGTGGTGTACCTGACGCCGGCAGGGGAGCGGCTGAATGACCGCATCGTGCGGGAGCTGGCTGCGGAGCCGCGGCTGATTCTGGTGTGCGGTCGGTATGAGGGGGTCGATGAGCGGTTCGTGGAGCACTGCGTCGACCGGGAGATATCAATTGGCGACTACGTGCTGACGGGAGGTGAGTTGCCCGCGATGGTGCTGATCGACGCCGTGACGCGGCACATCCCCGGGGCGCTCGGGGATGCGGCATCGCCGGAGGAGGAGTCGTTTGCGGATGGGCTGCTGGAGCATCCGCAGTACACGCGGCCCGCGGTGTACCGGGGCTGGGCGGTGCCGGACGTGTTGCTGAGCGGGCACCATGCGCGGATCGAGGCGTGGCGGCGGGCGCAGCGGCTGGCGCGGACTCGTGAGCGCCGGCCGGACCTGCTGGGCGAGCCCAATGATGGGGCGCAGCCGGGAGGGCGGCGGGAGCGGCTAGGCGCGCCGGATGAGGTCGACGAATGAGGCGTTGGAGAGTGCGCCAGGACGTGCTGCCCTGATCTGCGCGATGGCGGCTTCGGCATTGAAGCCGAGGCGGCGGAGCAGGAGGCCGGTGATGAGGCCGCTGCGATTCATGCCGTGGGTACACATGATGTAGACGGCTGCAGGGGCCGTCGCGGGCTCGGCGAGGGCAGCGGCGAGGCGGTCGACGATGGGGAGGATGTGGCGGGAAGGAAGGGCGAGGACCTCGACGTCGGAGAAGACACAGGCGAGGTGGGCTGCGGCGGAGGCCCGGTAGGGGTGGGGCATGTCCCCGGCGCAATCGACGAGCCAGGCGGCATCGAGTGCCGCTGGGGAGAGGGGCTCGCCGAGGAGACTGTGGGCCCCGCCCATCCAGATGGAGGCACGGAGGGAGGGGAGAGCGCCGCGGGGGAGGACGAGGGAGGCGCGGGGCGGCAGGGCGTGTGCGGGCAGTTCGAGCGAGGGCTCCTGGAGCACGGGGAGATGGTAACGGGCGGTGGTGAGCGGGGATACTGAAAGCAAGTGCTTGCATGATAGGATGGCGGGGATGGATGCGACGACGGAGCGCCTGCTGGCTGCGGCGCGGGAGATCTTCGAGGAGGAAGGGTTTCGCGGGGCGACGACGAGGAAGATCGCTGCGCGCGCGGGTGTGAATGAGGTGACGCTGTTCCGGCACTTTGCGAACAAGGAGGAGCTGATCGGTGCGGCGATCGAGCGGGGGCACCGGGAGGCCGTGGAGCGGCTTGCGGCCCACCCGCTGCCCGCGGCGCCGCGCGACCTCGAGGCGGAGCTGCGGCCGTATCTGCGGCTGGTGCTGCGCGCGTTCTCAGCTTCGGGTCGGGGGGTGCGGACGGCGCTCGCGGAGTGGGAGCACCTCCCCGCGTTCCATGCGTGGCTGATGGGGCCGAGCGAGGCGGTGCTCGCCGAGATTGAGCGATATCTGCGGGCAGCTGCCGGTTCGGGGCTGCTCCGGCCGGGGGCAGACCCGGCGGCCGTGACGCATCTGCTGGTGGCAGCGCTGTTCTCGCACGGGCTGCTGCCCGCGATGATGCCTGAGCGGTTCGAAGGGGGCGCTGAGGCGTCGTTTGAGCGGTGCGTGGACGTTGTCCTTGACGCGATTCGTCCCGACAGGGACAGGAGGAGTGACCAATGATTGGGTTTCTCGAGATTCGGCGGCGGAAGCTGCAGTTTGCGCTGGTCGGCCTGATCGTGACGCTCATCAGCTTCCTGGTGCTGATGATCAATGGCCTTGGCGTGGGCCTGAACGAGCAAGCGGGGCGGGCGCTGCGGAACTTCGATGCGGACGCGATTGCTTACTCGGACCGTGCCGGGCTGAGCGTGATCCGCTCGGAGTTGAGCGCGGAGACGGTGGAGCGTATCGGGGAGGAGTCCGGTGCGCGCGAATCGGCGCCGCTGGGGTACATGGCGGTGAACTACCGGCGAGACGACGGGCGGGTAAAGTCGGCGGCGGTGCTGGGTTTCGACCCGGGGAGCATCGGCGAGCCGCCGGTGCGGGCGGGCCGGGCGCTGACGGCCGATGACGTGAACGGACTGCTGGCGGACCGGCAGTTCCTCCGGGCCTCGGGGCTGAAGGTCGGCGACACGGTACGGCTGAGCGTGCGGCTGCAGGAGCGGGAGTTCACGATCGTCGGGGAGCTGAACGAGGGCGCGTTCTTCTTCCAGCCGTCGGTGTACATGCTGCGCAGCACGTGGCGGGAGATGAAGTACGGGATGGTAACCGAGAACACCCCTTCGGCGTCGATTGTGCTGCTGAAGGGGGAAGGGCTGGCGGGGAAGCGTGGCACGGGCTGGGAGGCGGTTTCGAAGAGCACGGCGTTCGCGAATATCGAGGGGGTGGCGGGGCAGCAATCGACGGTGCAGGCGCTGCGCGTGTTCGGGTACCTAATCGGGGGCTTGGTGGTTGGGGTGTTCTTCTATGTTTTGACGCTGCAAAAGACGCCGCAGATCGGTGTCCTGAAGGCGGTGGGAGCGAGCACGGGGTTCATTTTCCGGCAGTTGCTGGTGCAGGCGCTGCTGGTGGCGCTCGGGGGTGTGGTCATCGCGGTGCCGCTGGCGTGGCTGACGAACGAGGCAATCAAGCAAGCGCCGGACCCGGTGCCCATCGCGTTTACGACGGGGACGTTCGTCACGACGAGCGTGCTGCTGCTCTTGATGGCGGTCGTTGGGGTGCTGTTTTCGGGCCGGCAGGTGGCGAAGGTGGACCCGATCATCGCGCTCGGGCAGCAGCAGTAGCAGCGCAGGCAGGGAAAGGAGCACGAGATGGGTATTCGGCTGACGGTGCGCGACCTGGACAAGGTGTACGGGGAGGGGGAGCGTGCGGTGCATGCCGTGCGGGGCGTGAGTTTCGCGACGGAGCCAGGCGAGTTCGTCGCGATTGTCGGGCCGAGCGGTTCGGGGAAGACGACGATGCTGGCGATGATCGGCGGGCTGCTGACACCGACGCGGGGCACGATCGACGTCAACGGGCGCGATATCGCGCAGTTGCGGGGGAAGGCGCTGGCGGAGTACCGGCGGACCAAGGTGGGGTTCGTCTTCCAGGCGAACAACCTGCTGCCGTACCTGACGGCGCGGGAGAACCTGCTGGTGATGGCGCGCATCAACCGGAGCGACATGAAGGCGGCCCGGGCGCGGGCAGACCAACTGCTGGAGGAGCTGGGGCTGACGGCGCGGCGTGATGCGCTGGCAACGGAACTCAGCGGGGGCGAACGTCAGCGCGTGGCGATTGCGCGGGCGCTGATGAACGACCCGGAGCTGGTGCTGGTCGATGAGCCGACGGCGAGTCTCGATTCGGCGCGGGGGAAGCAGGTGGTGCAGTCGCTGATCGCGGAGGTGAAGGGCCGGGACAAGCTGGGGCTGATGGTGACGCACGACATGGCGATGGCGGAGCTGGCAGACCGGGTGCTGGAGATGCACGACGGGCAGCTGGTGGGGCAGGCAGTGGCCGCACGGGGCTGACCATCGGCTGCTGTCGGCGTACCATGCGCTGCATGCCGCGGGTGATGCGGGTGATGACGCGTGTGGCTTGAGCTCGGTTCGGCGCTGGCGGCGTTTGCGGTGGCGCTGCCGCTGACGTGGGTGCTTCGTCTGCCGACGAAGCGCGGTCGGCGCGGAGAGCTGATGCCGCGGATTGGGGGCATCAGCATCCTGGCGGGGTTCGTTGCGGCGCCGTTCGTGATGGCGGCCTTTTCAGAGCAGGCGCGGGAGTTCGTGAGCGAGGACCGCCAGCAGTTCCTGATGCTGGGGGTATGCGGCGGCATCGTCTGCGCGATGGGGGCGCGGGACGACTTTCGGGACCTGGACTGGAGGTTCAAGTTCGGGACGCACGTTCTCGCGGCGGCAGCGCTTTACCTTTCGGGGTTTCACGTCGACCGGATGACGCTCCCCGGGGGGGAAGCGGTGGCGCTGGGGCTGCTCGACCCGGTGGTGACGGTGGCGTGGATCGTGCTCGTGACCAATGCGGTGAACCTGGTGGATGGGAAAGACGGGGTGGCGGCTGGGATGGCGGCGATGGTCTCGGGGACGATGTCGTACATCGCGTGGGACTTGGGGCACGACCTGATTGCGATGCTGTTCGCTGCGCTGTGCGGGGCTTCGCTAGGGTTTTTGCCCTTCAACCTTGGGCGTGCGCGGAGGTTCCTTGGCGATTCGGGGGCGTACTTCCTCGGGTTTACGATGGCGGGGTTGAGCGTTGCCGGGGCGCTGGACGAGACGGGGCGTGTGCCGCTGTACATTCCGCTGGTGGCGCTGGGGCTGCCGGTCCTTGATACGGCGGTGGCGTTTTTGCGCCGGTTCCTCGATGGGCGGCACCCGATGCATGCGGATTTTGACCACTTCCATGACCGCCTGGAGCGGATGTTCGGGCTATCGGGACTGCGGGTGACGCTTACGGTGTACGCGCTGACGGCGGTGTTTTGCGGGGGGGCGCTGCTCGCCCACACGTGGTACAAGAATGTCGGGTCGGCGGTGGTAAGCGCCGGGGTGCTGGCGTTTGGGGTAGGGCTGGTGGTGGTGCTCGGCTACGGGCGAACGATGTGGAATTCGGCGCGGGTGCTTGGCTGGCGTGGTCGGGCGCCAGCGGCGGGAGAGGGGGACGTGCGATGAATATCTTTTTCGACGTGGACCAGACGCTGGTCCATATCGACCAGCACACGAACGCGCTGAGGCCGGGTGCGCGTGAGGCGATGCAGCGGCTGAAGGCGGCAGGGCACCGGGTCTACGTGTGGAGTGCGGCGGGGCTCGCGCATGTCGAGCGCGTGGTGCACCTGCATGGGCTGGCGGAATGGGTGGACGGGATGTTCGACAAGGACCCGCGCGTCGAGCCGCGGCCGGATTTCATCATCGACGACGACTGGTACCTCGTTGAGAAGTACGGGGGGCACTGCGTCCGGCAGTACCGGGCGGTTGACCCGGACGACCGGGAGATGGAGGCGGCGCTGGCGCGGCTGGCGGAGCTCGGCCACCTGTAGGCTGGGATGATGCTGCGCGGGTTGTTCCTGCAGCCGTTCGACGGCGGAAGTCATCGGGCGTTCCTCGAGGGGCTGCTGCGGCACACGCGGGTCGCGTGGACCGTCCTCTCGCTACCTGCGGGGGAATGGCGGAAGCGGATGCGGCGGGGGGCGGAGGAGCTGGCCGCGCGGCTTGAAGCGACGCCCGGGACGTTCGATTTCGTGGTGGCGACGGACCTGGTGGACCTGGCGGTGTTCCTTGCGCTGGCCCGGAGGAGGGTCGGGGGCGTGCCGGCGATGGCGTATTTCCACGAAAACCAGGTGACGTACCCGCGGCTGCGGGGAACGAAGTTCAATTCGTGGTTTGGGCAGGTGAATTACCACAGCGCGCTGGCAGCCGACGCGGTGGCGTTCAATTCCGCGTTCCACCGGGAGGACCTGCTGGGTGCGTTCGAGACATTGCGCAAGGAGCCCAACAACTGGCTCACGGACCAGGGCATTGCGGCCATCAGGGAGAAGAGCGCGGTGGTGCCGGTGGGTGTGGAGCTGGGATGGCTCGATGGGCCGGAAGAACGGGGGGAGGGACCGCGGAGGCTGCTGTGGAATCACCGCTGGGAGTTCGATAAGTCGCCAGAGCTGTTCGAGCGGGCGTTGCGGAGGCTTGCGGAGGATGGGGTTGATTTTCGGCTGATCATCGCAGGGGAGCCGGGGGACAACCCGAGCCCGGCGATGTGGCGCATCCGGGAGACGTTGGGGGAGCAGGTCGAGCACTTCGGGTATGCGGAGTCGCGGGAGGAGTACGGAAGGTTGCTGCGGCGCGCGGACATTGTGGTGAGCACGACACGGCACGAGTTTTTCGGCATTGGGATGGTGGAGGCGATGGCTGCGGGGTGCATCCCCTGCGCTCCGAGAAGGTACGCGTACCCGGAGCTTGTGCCGGCGGAGTTCCACGCACTCCTGTGGGACGACGAGGCCGGGCTGGTGGAGCGGCTGCGGCGGCTGTTGACCGGTTCGCTGCCGCCGCGGGAACCGTTCCGGGCGGCCGCGCGCCGGTTCGCGTGGGAACAGGTGGGGCCAGCCTGGCAGGAGGTGCTGGAGGGGCTGGCAGCGGGACGGTTCCCGCGGGGCGAACCTGCGCCCTAAGATGGAGCGATGAGGGAGCGCGCCCGGCGAAGCTGGCGGGCGGTGCCGGGACCCGTACGCACGCCGTTTGAAGTTGTGGCGGCTGCCGTGCGTTGGTACCTGGACGACGACTGTCCGACGTACGCGGCGGCGATCGCGTACTACGGCATCTTTTCCGTGATTCCGCTGGGGCTGATTACGCTTTCGGTATTCGGGTTGTTTGCCGACCGCGAGGCGATTGTGAACTGGGTGTTCGAGCAGGTGCCGCTCGAGCAGACGGTGCAGGTGCGCGGGAACGTTGAGGCGGTCGTGCGGCGGGCCCAGGAATTCAGCCCGGCGAGCCTTGGTTTCGGGATCCTCTTCCTGGTCTGGTCATCGAGCGGCATCTTTGGCGCGGTACGGAACGGACTAAATGCTACGGCGCACGTGAAGGGGAAACGGCCATTCTGGCGGAGCAAGCTCATCGACATCCTGCTGGTGGCCGTCGTGGGTGCGCTGGTGACGGTGTCGGTGGCGGCGACCGCGACGGCTCGGGTGGTGGCTGCGAAGGTGGACGGCAACGCGCCCTTTCCGTTCGACCGGCAGGCGGCAACCGAGGTGACCGGGCTGGTGCTGGCGCCTGTGGTCACGTTCACGATGTTCGTCGTGCTGTACCGTCTGACGCCGGCTATTCGGCCGGCGTGGCGGGATGCGCTGGCTGGCGCTGTTCTTGCGACGGTCCTGTTCGAGGCGGCGAAGAATGTGGTGGCGGTGCTCGTGGCGCAATCGAGCTTTTCACGGGACACGGCGATTTACGCTGGGTTCGGCTCGGCGCTGGCATTTTTGCTCTGGATGTACATCAACGGAACGATTCTGCTGTTTGGCGCGGAGTTTGGGCGGGCGCTGCGGATGCGGCGGATGCGGGATTCGGAGGCGTTGACGCCCGATGTGGTGGCGGCGTGGAGCGGGAGCGGCGGTTCTGAGCTTTCGCAACATTGAAGTTGCGAAAGTCGTGGAAGGGGGCTAAGGTGGAGGCATGCAGGGCACGCGCGACCGGATTCTCGCGTACATCGTGGACCACCGCGGCGCGCGGGCTGAGGAGCTGGCAGAGCAGTTCGACATCAGCCCGGCGGCGGTGCGGCGCCACCTGGAGAACCTGCGCGCGGATGGGCTGGTCGAGGCGCGGGCGGTAAAGCAGGCGACGGGGAGGCCGTACTACGCGTTTTTCCCGACGGAGAAGGCATTCGGGACGATTCCGCCGGCGTACGCAGACCTGATGGCGCGGATGCTCCGCGGGCTGGAGCAGCACCCGGACGTGGTGGCGGAGGTGATGGCGAACGTGGCTGAAGCGCTCGCTTCGCGGCACCGCGACGAGGTCCCGGACAGCGGGGCAGTGGAGGAGGTTGTGGCGCGGGTGACGGAAGTGCTGCGGCGGGAGGGGATCCTGGAGGCGTGGCGATTGGAGCCCGACGGGATTCACCTGATCAACTCGTCGTGCCCGTACCACGCGGCGGCGCAGATTTCGGACCTGCCGTGTGAGGCCGACCGGAAGGCGATCGAGCTGCTGCTCGGCCGCGATGTGGAACAGCTCAATCGGATTGTCGATGGGGCACCGTGCTGTGAGTACCTGGTCCGGGGTTCGCCGGGCCAGCGGCAAATCATCGAAACCGTCGAATTGCGGTAACGCACCAAGAATCAAGAATAAGGAGAAGAACCTGATGAGCACACTCCTGGAGATTCGCGACCTCCGGGCGAAGATCGGCGAGAAGGAGATCCTGAAAGGGGTCAATCTCGTCATCAACGCCGGTGAAATTCACGCGATCATGGGGCCCAACGGCTCGGGCAAGAGCACCCTGGCGAACGTGCTGATGGGCAACCCGGCGTACGAGGTGACCGGCGGGGACATCGTGTTCAAGGGCGAGTCGGTCCTGGAGATGTCACCCGACGAACGGGCGCGGAAGGGGCTGTTCCTTGCATTCCAGTATCCGGTGCCGATCCCGGGGGTGACGCTGGTGAACTTCCTGCGGCAGGCGGTGAACGCGGTGCGCGGGGAGGAGGTGCCGATCCGGGAGTTCCGGGAGAAGCTCTTCAGCAAGATGGAGTTGCTGAAGGTAGACCAGGATTTCGCCCGGCGGTACGTGAACGACGGTTTCAGCGGCGGCGAGAAGAAGCGAGCGGAGATGCTGCAGATGGCCGTGCTGGAGCCGGCGATGGCGATTCTCGACGAGACGGACTCGGGGCTGGATATCGACGCGCTGCGGACGGTGGCGGATGCGGTGAACAAGCTGATGAATCCGAACATGGGGCTGCTGCTGATCACGCACTATCAGCGGCTGCTCAACCACATCCGGCCGCAGTTCGTGCATGTGCTGGTGGACGGGCGGATTGCGCGCTCGGGCGGGCCGGAGCTGGCCGAGTACCTGGAGGCCCGGGGGTACGACGAGTTCCTCGCGGAGCTTGCGCGGGCCTAAGCCAAGACCGGGTGTCGGTGCACCCGGCCGTCAGCAGAGAGGAGTTCGAGGGGAAATGACGACGGCACCTGAAGCGATCGTTGGCGAATACAAGTGGGGGTTTTACGACCCGGAGGAGGCCCTGTTCAAGGCGAACAAGGGGCTGAGCCGGGAGATCGTGAACGTGATCTCGGACATGAAGGGTGAGCCGCAGTGGATGCGGGAATTCCGGCTGCGGGCGCTCGAGATTTTCTGGCAGAAGCAGGACCCGCCCTGGGGCAGCCCGCAGCTGAAGGAGATCGATTTCGACGACATCCACTACTACGTGAAGGCAACGGACCGGGACGAGCGGTCGTGGGACGATGTGCCCGAGTACATCCGGCGGACGTTCGACCGGCTGGGCATTCCCGAGGCTGAGCGCAAGTACCTTGCGGGTGTCGGGGCGCAGTACGACTCGGAGGTGGTGTACCACAACATCCGCGAGGACCTGGAGAAGCAGGGGGTTATCTTCCTGGGCACCGACCAGGCGCTCAAGGAGCACGAGGACATCTTCAAGGAGTACTTCGGGACGGTCGTTCCGCCGGGGGACAACCGCTACGCGGCGCTGAACAGCGCGGTGTGGAGCGGCGGGTCGTTCATCTACGTGCCGAAGGGCGTGAAGGTGGAGATTCCGCTGCAGGCGTATTTCCGCATCAACACCCAGAACATGGGGCAGTTCGAGCGGACGCTGATCATCGCGGACGAGGGGAGCCAGGTGCACTACGTGGAAGGGTGCACGGCGCCTATCTACCGGAGCGACTCGCTGCACAGCGCGGTGGTGGAGATCATCGTGAAGCGCGGAGCGCGGGTGCGGTACACGACGATCCAGAACTGGTCGAACAACGTGTACAACCTCGTGACGAAGCGGGCGGTGGCCTACCAGGACGCGGTGATGGAGTGGGTCGACGGGAACCTCGGGTCGAAGCTGACGATGAAGTACCCGAGCGTGTACCTGATGGAGCCGGGCGCGCACGGTGAGATTCTTTCGCTGGCGTTTGCCGGGAAGGGGCAGCACCAGGATGCCGGCGGGAAGATCGTGCACGCAGCTTCGAACACGACGTCGACGATCATCTCGAAGTCACTGAGCAAGGACGGCGGGCGGACGAGCTACCGGGGCCTGCTGAAGGTGTACGAGGGCTGCGAGAACGTGAAGTCGACGGTGCGGTGCGATGCGCTGCTGCTCGACGAGGAATCGCGGTCGGATACGTACCCGACGATGGAGATCGATGCGCCGGACGTGCACATCCAGCATGAGGCGTACGTTTCGAAGCTCGGCGAGGACCAGCTGTTCTACCTGATGAGCCGGGGGCTTTCGGAGGAGGCGGCGGCGAAGATGATCGTGAACGGCTTCGTGGAGCCGATCGTGAAGGAGCTCCCGATGGAGTATGCGGTGGAGCTGAACCGGCTCATCGAGCTGCAGATGGAGGGTGCGGTCGGCTGAGGCCGGCCGCCGGGCTTCGCTGATATGAACGCGGCGCGTTGTGCGCTGGCGGAGGAGTTGCATGGGACCGACTACCGAGGAACGGGTAAAGATTGCGGCGGTGAGCCGCGAGCTTGGGGCCCAGCTTGGCGACCCCGAATGGCTGGCGCGGCTGCGGGCGGAAGCTGCGCGCGCTGCGGATGACCTGGACTGGCCGGACAGCTACCAATCGCGGCCGTGGAAGTATTACGACGCGCGGTCAATCGACCTCGCGCGCTACTCGGCGGAGCATGACGAGTCGATCGCGATCGAGGCGGGCGATGAGGTGAGCGTCACGACGCTTGGCTTCGCGGAGGGCGCGGCTGCCGAGCGGCGAACACGACGTCGACCATCATTTCGAAGTCGCTCAGCAAGGACGGCGGCCGGACGAGCTACCGGGGCCTGCTGAAGGTGTACGAGGGGTGCGAGAACGTGAAGTCGACGGTGCGGTGCGACGCGCTGCTGCTCGATGAGGAGTCGCGCTCGGACACGTACCCGACGATGGAGATCGACGCGCCGGACGTGCACATCCAGCACGAGGCGTACGTTTCGAAGCTTGGCGAGGACCAGCTGTTCTACCTGATGAGCCGCGGGCTTTCGGAAGAGGCGGCGGCCAAGATGATTGTGAACGGCTTCGTGGAGCCGATTGTGAAGGAGCTCCCGATGGAGTACGCCGTGGAGCTGAACCGGCTGATCGAGCTGCAGATGGAGGGCGCGGTCGGCTGAGGCCGGCCCGACCGCCGAACCCGCAATGCGAGCCCGGCACGATGCGTGCCGGCGGAGGAGCTGTATGACATCAACAACCGAGGAACGGGTCCGAATTACGGCGGCCGCGCGGGCGCTGGGCGAACAGCTCGGCGACCCTGCCTGGCTGGCCCGCCTGCGCGCCGAGGCTGCAGCGCTGGCTGATGAACTCGAGTGGCCCGACAGCTACCAGTCGCGGCCGTGGAAGTACTACGACGCGCGGTCGATCGACCTGGCGCGCTACCCGGTCGAACAGGATGAATCGATTGCAGTCGAGGCCGACGACGCCGTCACGGTGACGACGCACGGGTTCGCGGAGGGCGCG
>BPIE01000003.1 GCA_026003935.1 Tepidiforma sp.
CCAGAACGGTGAATGACGACGCCCCGCGGGAAATCCCGCGGGGCGTTTTGCTGCGGCGTTGGAAGGGGCGGGGTCAGGCGACCGCGGAGCGGGAGTTCTCAGCTGGAGCGGGGTGCTGGGGGCGGGCGCGGACGGCGGCGGCGATGCGGGCGCCGGGCTCGTGGTTGCGCGCTGCGACGAGGTCGCGCTGGGCGCGGCGGAGGAAGTCGCGGACTTCGAGTTCGCCTTCGTAGCCGGTGAGGGAGACCACGGGGGTGAGCCGCGTGGCGTACTCGTTCGGGATGCAGGCTGCGAGGGCCGGGAGGAGCGCCTCGGCCTTCATCGCGGTCGTGGCGAGGCGGTCATCGGCGATGATGGCAGCGAAGATCGGACCCTGGAGGTGGGCGACGAAGTCGCCTTCGCCGATGGCCTGGCGGAGCGCCCGGCCGACAGCGGGCAGGAACCGCTCCTCCGGATTCTTGAGCGCCTCGTAGCCGGTCACATCGGTGAGGGCGAGAGAGAAACCGCGGCCGTTGCGGACGGAGCGCATCATCTGGCGGCGGAGTTCGAAGACGAAGTGGCGGCTGTTCGGCAGGCCGGTCACCTCATCTTCGTAGATGCGGCCGCGGAGCCGGTCGATGGCGCGGTGGAATCGGCGGCCCTGTTCGGATTCCTCGTACCAGAACTGGAGGTGGACCACGGTGAAGAGGAGGGTAGTGAAGCCAAGCACGAACCAGTTCGTGCCGCCGCCCCGGGCGATGACCGTTTGAGCCTGGACGCAGAAGACGAGCAGCCACACGGCAAAGGTGGCCGGGCGAAGGAGGCGGACGACGAGCGGCGTTTCGACGGAGCCGAGTGCGGACTGCTCGGTCGAGGGCAGGAGGAAGGCGTTAAGGACGGGCGGTTTGTTCATGGGCGGCCCCGTTCGGTCTCACTGGTAGAGATCGAACGGGGGGCCACCCTTCCGCAGGGAGCATGTGTAAACGGTGTGTAATTCGTGGAGGGCTAGCGCCGCGGTGCGGGCAGGCTCATGAGGTATTCGTGGATGGCTTCGGCGGCGCGGCGCCCGTCGGCGAGGGCGGTGACGACGAGGTCGGCGCCGTTGACGTTATCGCCGCCGGCGAAGACGCCGGGCCGGGTAGTGCGGCCTTTCTCGTCGACCTGGATGAGGGCCTTCCGGTCGGTGCGGATGCCGGAGGTGGTCTGCGGGACGACGGGGTCGGCGCCGTAGCCGATGGCGATGACGACGGCGTCGGCGGGAATGACGAATTCGCTGCCGGGGACGGGGATGGGCCGGCGGCGGCCGGTCTCGTCCGGTTCGCCAAGCTGCATGCGCTGGCATTCGACGGCGCGGACGCGGCCGTTTTCGTCGCCGAGGATGCGGGTGGGCAGGGTGAGCATTTCGAAGCGGACGCCTTCTTCGCGGGCGTTCTTGCGCTCCTCTTCGCGGCCGAGCATTTCGGCTTCGGTGCGGCGGTAGACGCAGGTGACGTTCTGGGCGCCGAGGCGGACGGCGGTGCGGACGCAGTCCATGGAGGTATCGCCGCCGCCGATGACGACGACGTCGTTCAGCTTCGGCAGGGGGGTGCGCAGGCGTTCGGGGAGCATTTCGGGGGCGAGGTTGCCGCGCACGAGGAACTCGGTGGCGGAGTAGACGCCCTCGAGGTCTTCGCCTTCGATGCCCATTTCGTTGCCGACGCCGGCTCCGGTGCCGATGAAGACGGCGTGGAAGCCCTGCTCGAAGAGTTCGTCGATGGTGATATCGCGGCCGACGTAGGTGTTGCAGATGAACCGGACGCCCATCGCCTCGAGGTGGGCGATGTACTCGTCGACGATGTTCTTGCGCATTTTGAAGTTGGGGATGCCGTAGACGAGGACGCCGCCGGGCTCGGGCCAGTATTCGTAGACGGTGACGCTGTGGCCCTTATCGGCGAGCTGCTCTGCAACGGCGAGGCCGGCGGGGCCGGAGCCGATGACGGCGACCTTGAAGCCGGTCGGCTCGGGCATATAGCGGGGCATGGGGTAGCCGCCGAGCTGCTGGCGCTGGTAATCGGTGCAGAAGGCTTCGAGCTTGCCGATGGTGACGGGCGGCTCCTGCTTGCCGCCGGGCCGGATGGCGAACCCGACGACGCAGGCGCCCTCGCAGAGCTTCTCCTGGGGGCAGAGGCGGCCGCACATCTCGGGGAGGTTGGAGGTCTCGCGGAACTTGTCGGCGGCGCCGAGGATGTCGCCGGCTTCGATGAGGGCGAGCGCGCCGGGGATGTCGTTGTGGACGGGACAGGCCTCCTGGCAGGGCGCAGAGGGGCACTGGATGCAGCGCGAGGCCTCGATGCGGGCGGCGTTCAGGTCGAAGCCGAGGTAGGTTTCCTCGAAGTTGCGCTTGCGTTCTTCGGGGTCCTGCTTCGGAACGGGCTGGACGCTGATGGCGAGGCGGCGGGCGACGTCGTTGGCCATGCTTCTCCGGTGCCGGGATTGCGGCGTGATTCCAGGGTCACCTGATCGTACCTGAGGGGAGGGAGGAAGTGAACCGGGCTGCTGCGGCCTCAGGCGCCGGCGGCGCGCTGCTGGTACTCGCGGTCGGCGCGCTTGCCGCGGTAGACGCGCATGTCGATGGCGCGGGTGACCTGGGGTTCAAGGCGGAAAAGGAGCCGCGGCTCGGTCTGCATGTTGGCGAAGAAGGCATCGACCGCAGGGGCGTTGGCAGGGTCACCGCGGCCGACGTACTTTTCGACGAGGAGGCGGGAGATCGGCCAGATGTCGAAGCCCGGGAGTTCGAAGGGGGTGACGCGGCCGTCGAACTCGACATGGCCGGTTAGGGGCGGGCCGGACTCGATGCAGAGCGAGGCGCGGGGGTCGCGCAGGAGGTGCCTGCACCAGACGCGGTTGTAGGTGCCGGTGATCCAGATGCCATCGTCGCGGTAGAGCCACCAGACGGGGACGGTGTAGGGCATGCCGTCGCGGCGGAGGGTGGCGATGACGCCGACGACCGGCAGCTGGAGGAATTCGGCGAGGGTTTCAGGCGTCATGCGGGGCATGGGCGGCGGGCTCCTCGGGAGCTGGCGGCGCGGGTTCCGCGGGAGGTTCGCGGAAGGCGGCCATCAGGATGCGGTCATCGTACCGCCCGTCGACCCAGGTGTGGGCGCGCTGGCAGCCTTCGACGGCGAACCCTGCGGCTTCGAAGCAGCGGCGGGCGCGCTCGTTGGAGGCGGGCACGGCGAGCCAGATCTTGCGGAGGTTCCGGAGCCGGAAGGCGTACTTAAGGAGAAGCCGGACGACATCGCGGCCGTACCTGCGGTTGATGTAGTCGCGGTCGCCGATGGTAATACGGAGCTCGGCGGTGCGGGCGGCTTCGTCGATGTTGCGCAGCATGCAGTGGCCGATGATCTTGCCGCCCTGGACTTCGATGGCGAACCAGGAGGGCCGGGGCGACTGGCCGGCGTAGAGGGCTTCGAAGCGCTCGGCGAGGTGCTCGGGCGTGAGCGGAACGGGGACATCTTCGCCGCCGAGGAGCTGGAGTTCGACGTCGTTATGGAAGTCGAGCAGCCGCTCGAGGTATTCGCGGCGCATGGGCCGGAGGATGGTGCGTTCGCCCTTGAGCATGGCGTGGCCGCCCCCTCGGGGTTGCGGAGTTGAGGTGCTACCGGAAGGTATCGGCTGGACCGGTGGCGGGGAGCAGGGGAGTTACCGGGGCGACTGAAGGGACGCGGTGAGCGAAACTCCTGTTCGTGCCGAATCACGCCGTGCTTCCCAAAGGCCGACTGCGTGCCGAGATTTTCCGGTCGGCGCGGCCGGACCTGCGCTTCCGGCTGCTGGTGTGGTTCTCTTGCGTGATTGCGACGCTGGGCCTGATTGCAGATTCGCCGGCGGTGGTGATCGGCTCGATGCTGGTTGCGCCGCTGCTGGGGCCGATTATGGCACTCGGGCTGGCTTTGCTTGGCGGGGCCCGGAAGGAGCCCCTTCCGCCGCTGTGGGCGCTGGCAGAGGGGGTAGTGGCAGCGATCGTGCTGTCGTATGTCATTGCCGAGCTCCTGCGCGCTTCTCCATTTGCGGTCCTGGAGACGCTCCCTGGGGAGGTACAGGCGCGGACGCGGCCAAACCCGCTGGACCTTGGTATTGCGCTGGCCGGCGGCGCAATCGGCGCATACGGCCTGGTGCGCATGCGCGCAGCGGACGCACTTCCCGGGGTGGCGATCGCGACAGCGCTCATGCCGCCGCTGTGCACGGTCGGCATCGGACTTTCGCTGGGCGACCGCGGCGTCTGGGGCGGTGCGATGCTGCTGTTCGCCACGAACCTGAGCGCAATCCTGACGGCCGCCGCCGTCGTGTTTTTGCTGAGCGGGGTCCGGCACAAGACCCCGACGCATCCCGGGCCCCGTTTGGTGCTGGGCGCAATCCCCGTTGTCGTGCTTGGTGTAGCCCTTGCCGGGCTGACAACGCGGGCAGTGCAGGAGGCGAGGGAGGAGGACCAGCTGGCGGCAGCAGCGCGGGAGGCCGTGGTGAACCTGTTCCCCGGCGGCTCCGTGGAGCGAGTGAGCCGGACGTCGGGGGATGACGGGAGCTTGCGCGTGCGCGTGGAGGCGCAGGTCGACCGGGAGCCGACTATTACCGATGCAGAGACAATCCAGGCGTATATCGCCCAGCAGACCGGCAAGCGAGTCCAGCTCGTCCTGGTGACGACGCCGGTGCTGGTGCTCGACCCGCTCAACCCGCCGCCCCCGGATGTCCGGCTTTTGACCCCAACCCCGACACCAACTGCTACACCGACGCGCACGCCCACGCCCACACCGACGGCGACTTCCACCAGGACGGGGACCCCGGGAGCGACGTCATCGGACCTGCGAACGCCGGGCTCCGGCGGCGCAGCGGGTGAGCCCGGGCGGAACGCGTCGGCAACTCCGACAAGGAGTTCGACGCCGGGGCCGACGCCCTAGCGGGCGGCATCGGCGGCGGTGCCGATGAGTTCGTAGCGGGGCGGCTCTATCCACTCGGCGGTCGGGGGGTTTTCCTGCCTGCGGAGCTCTTCGCGGCGCTTCTGTGTTTCGAGTTTGCGGGCTTTGGCGATGAGGAGGTCGCGCTGGCGCGCGTGCTCTTCGGCGCGCTGGATGGCGCGAGGGGACGGCGGACGGCGCGGAATGCCGGGGTACTCGCGGATGCGGCCCTCCTCGGCGAGCTGTTTCAGGTGGGCGCGCACGTTGTTGTCGGCGGCGCGCCGGAGCCGAGGGTCGATGTCGGGGTAGAGCTGGAGCATGATGTCCCAGCTGGAGAGGGCGCCGCCCCCTTCGAGTACCTGCAGGATCTGGCGCTCGCGCATGTCGCGGTGGTCGATGTACATCTGGAGGCGCTCGCGGGGGTCGCGGACGATGCGACCGTGGCCGGGGCAGATGACGCGGAGGTTCGGCAGTTCGAGGAGGCGCCGGAGGGTGCGGCGGTAGCTGGCGAGGTCCCAGACGGTGGTGGTGGAGCTGCCGAGGAGGGTGTCGCCGGTGAAGAGGACGCCCTCTTCTTCGATGTAGTAGCAGAGTGAGTCGACGGAGTGGCCGGGCGTTGCGAGGACGCGGACGCGGACGCCGCCGTCGAGGTCGATGACGTCGCCGTCGCGGAGGGCCTCGACGTCGCGCGGGATGCGGCCCTTGAGGAGCTGGCGGCCGTTTGCCGGGATGGCGACCTGCGCGCCGAGCTCCTCTTTGGCCCACTTGAGGTTGCCGGAGTGGTCGGCGTGGTGGTGGGTGATGGCGGCGATGGCGATCTCCTCGCGTTCGACGGCGGCGAGGTAGCCCTTGAGGAACCAGCGGTAGCGGTCGATCGCTTCGCCGGAGTCGATGGTGAGCGCCTGCCGGCCCGGGGCGCCGACGAGATAGATGCAGGTGAATTCGGGGTGCATCGGATTGTCGTCGGGGACGAGGACGGCGCGGACGGACGGCGAAATCTGCATGGGCTGGCAACCGGGGAGCGAGGTTGGGGAAGTGTACGGGAGGGCTGGCGCCCCCGGCAGGATTCGAACCTGCGGCCAAACGCTTAGAAGGCGTCTGCTCTGTCCTCTGAGCTACGGGGGCCTGCTGCCATTGTACCGGTGCGCCGCCCGGGGGCGGCTCGCGGGGAGCCGGCGGCGGGGGTAAGCTCAGCGGCCAAACGGGAGCAGGAGGGCAAAGCGATGGCGCTGGAGCAGTATCTCGCGGCGAGGCCGGAGGACGTCGGCATCGACAGTGAGAAGCTGGAGGCGGTGTTCGCGCGGGCGAAACGGGACGTCGACGACGGCACCCTGAAGAGCGCGCAGGTTGCCGTGGCGCGGGAGGGGCGGCTCGCCGGGGTGCGGACGTTCGGAACGGTGCGCCACGAGGGGCGCGAGGGGGAGGTGCCGGCGACGAACGAGACGCTCTACACGATTTTTAGCTGCACAAAGGCGATCGTCGGGGCAGCGGCATGGGCGCTCTGCGAAGACGGGCTGCTCCGGGTTGAGGAGCGGGTGGCGGCGATCATTCCGGAGTTCGGCACGAACGGGAAGGAGCAGATCACGGTGGAGCAGGTGATGCTCCACATTGCAGGATTTCCGTACGCGCCGTTTTCGCCGCTCGACTGGGACGACCGCGAGCGGCGGCTGCAGCGATTTGCGGCCTGGCGCCTGAACTGGGAGCCGGGGACGCGGTTCGAGTACCACGCGACGAGCGCGCACTGGGTGCTTGCGGAGATTATCGAGCGGCGGACTGGGAAGGACTTCCGGGCGTATATCCGTGAACGGGTTCTCGAGCCGGCGGGGGTGGAGGAGCTGTATGTCGGCCTGCCGGCGGAGGAGAACCGGCGGGTGGCTGACGTGCGGTATCTCATCCCGCCGACGCCGCCGCCGGGGGGCTGGGGCGAAGTGACGCCGGAGGCGATCCTCCAGTTCAACCGGCCGGAGGTGCGGGCGGTCGGGGTGCCGGGAGGCGGCGGAATTGGGGGCGCGGCGCAGCTGGCGCTGTTCTACCAAACGCTGGTCAATGGCGGCGTGGGACCGAGCGGGAGGCGGGTGCTGAAGCCGGAGACCATCGAGTGGGCGACGATCGTTCGGACGAAGGAGCACCACCGGGTGCCGATCCTCGATTACCCCGTAAACCGGGCGCTGACGGTAGTGGTTGCCGGCGACGACGGCTTCATGCACCTGCGGGGGTTCGGGCGGACGGCGTCACCGCGGGCGTTCGGGCACGGCGGCGCCGGCGGCCAGATTGGGTGGTGCGACCCCGCGACCGGGATCTCGGTCGGCTACTGCACCGACGGGTTCCTCGACGAAGTGCAGCAGGGGCGACGGATCACGGCGATCAGTTCGCTTGCGGCCCAGTGTGCGGTGGAATAGCCACAGCGGCCCATGCCGGGCGGTAGTCAGCCGCCGGGATCCCCGTCCGGCGGGGTCCAGAAGCGGGGCTCGCGTTTTTCAAGGAGGGCGGCGACGCCCTCGCGGAAGTCGGGGCCGGCAGTCAGTTCGTCGAGGAGGCGCTGGGCTTCGCTGACGGCAGGGCCGACGCCGCGGTGGAGGTCGATGTAGACCTGGCGGCGGGTCTCGCGCAGGGAGGAGGGCGCCACGGTGCGCGCGAGCGTGCGGGCGTACTCGTAGACCGAGGGGAGGAGGTCGTCCCGGGGAAGGACGCGGTGGACGAGGCCGAGCCGCTCGGCCTCTTCGGCGAGGAAGATGCGGCTGGAGAGAAGGAGCTCCGTCGCCGGGGCCAGGCCGATGAGGCGTGGCAGCAGCCAGGAGAGGCCGTACTCGGCGGGGAGGCCGAGCTTCCCGTGGGCCGTGGTCAGCTTTGCGCCGGCGGCCGCGAAGCGGATATCGCAGAAGCAGGCGAGGACGAGTCCGACGCCGGCGGCGGGGCCGTTGATGGCGGCGATGGTGGGCTTCGCGAGGCCGAAGTGATAGGCGAAGTCGTGGTCGAACTCGGGATGGACGCCGAAGCCGGGCCGGGGGATGTCGGGCGGGGTGCCCGGGTCGTAGCCGCCCTTTTCGACGTGGCCCTCGAGGGCGCGGGCATCGGCGCCTGCGCAGAATCCGCGGCCGGCGCCCGTGACGACGATTACCCGGACGGCGGGGTCGGCGTCGGCCTGCGCGAGGCACCAGCGGTACTCGGTGTGCATCCGCCCGGTCCATGCGTTGAGCCGTTCGGGGCGGTCCAGGGTGATGGTGGCGACCGGTCCATCGACCTCGTAGCGGGTGACTTTTAACTCCATAGGCGGATTGTACCGGGAGTCTTACAGGCAGCCGGGTACACTGAACGGGATGGGGATTTCGCCGGGAACGGAGGGTGCGCGGGAGCTGCCCCGGCGGTTGCCGAGTCCGGGGTTGGGCACGCTGCAGTACTGGAGCTGGCGGGCGGCGCGGGCGACGATCGGCCGGACGCCGGCGCCTGCGGCGTACCGGATCGCCGGGGGGCTCGGCGCTGCGGCGTACTGGCTCTGGCCGCGGGGCCGCCGGGCGATGCGGGCGAATTTCGCCCGGGTCCTGGGGACGGCCGAACAGGGGTTGGTCGACCGGGTGGGGCGCGCGTCGCTTGCGGCGTACTTCCGCTACCTGCTGGACTTCATGCGGCTGGGGAGCGGCAGGGCGCAGCTGCCGCGGGTGGATGGCGATGGGGCGTTCGCGGCGCTCGACCGGCTGCTGGCGCGGGGACGCGGCGCGGTGATTGTGTGCATGCATTATGGCAACTGGGATGCCGGGGCTGCCTACGCGGCATCGCGCGGCTATCCGCTCGCGGTCGTCGCGGAGGGATTCGGCGACCCGCGGCTAGATGCGCTGGTGCTAGGAACCCGGGAGCGGCTGGGGATGCAGGTCATCCGGATGGAGCGCGCGGGGCCATCGATGGTGCGCGTGTTAAAGCGGAACGGGCTGCTCGCTCTCCTCATCGACCGGCCCGTGCCGGGGGAGGGGGTCGAGGTGGAGTTTTTCGGCGAGGCAGTGCAGGTGCCGGCCGGGCCGGCCCGCCTGGCGCTTGCAACCGGTGCAGCCCTCGTGCCCGTGGCGTTCCGGAGGGTCGACCCCCTGGGCGAGCGGATGGAGGTCGTCGGCGACTTCTCGATCGTCCCCTGCGATGATGCGCGGCCGGAGTGCGTCCAGGTGCTGACGCAGCGGGTGATGCGGGCGCACGAGGCGTTCATCCGGGAGCGGCCCGAGCAGTGGTATATGTTCCGGGAGCTGTGGCGGGGGCCGGCGGACCGCCGGGGCGGAATATGAGCGCGCAGGCGTGGGCGATGCGGGCAGCGCGTCTCGTGGCTGGCCGGCGGCCGGGGCCGTTCTATGCGGTGGCCCCGGCGGTTGCGCGGGTGACGTGGTGGCTGAATCCGCGGGTGCGTCGGCGTCTGACCCGGAACATGCTGCCGCTCTGCGAGGGTGACCGCTCGCGCGCACGGCGGGAGGGGCTCCGGGCGCTGCAGCATGTCCTGGAGTACTACCTCGACCTCGTGACGCTCCCCGGGCGGGATATGTCGCGGTTCGAGGCGGAGCACCTGGAGATTTTCCACGTCGAGCGGCTCGAGCTGCTGCGGACGAACGGCGCGGTGCTGCTGGTGAGCGCCCACACGGGCAATGCGGAGCTGGCGATCCAGGCGTTGACGTACCGCGGGCGGTCGTTTGTGGCGCTGGTCGAGCGGCTGGAACCGCGGGACTGGGCGGAGTACATGCTGAAGCTGCGCTCCTCGGCGGGGGGCACCTTTCTCGAGACAAACTTCGGCGGCGTTCGGACGTGCATCGAAACGCTGCGCGCGGGAGGGGTCGTGGGGATGATGGGCGACCGGGACATCCAGCACACGGGGGTGTGCACGCGGCTGTTCGACCGGCCGGTGCGGCTGCCGCGTGGGCCGTGGGAGCTGGCGCGCCGGACCGGGGCGCTGGTGATTCCGATCTTTTCGAGCCGGAAGCGAGGTGACCAGTTCCGGATCGATGTCGAAGAGCCGTTCAGGGTCGAGGAGACGGAGGACGCGGATGGCGATATCCGAGCCGCGGTGGAGCGGTTTGCGGGGCTGCTGGAGCGGCACCTGCGGCGGGACCCGGGCCAGTGGGCGGTGCTCGAGGATTTCTGGAGGGTGCACGCCTGTGGGGAAGGCTGACCTCCACCTCCACACGCGCGTGAGCGACGGCTTCGCGACGGTCGAGGAGCTGCTCGAGTGGGTGGAGCATGCCACGGACCTCGACGTCATCGCGGTGACGGACCACGAGGACGTCCGCGGCGGCCTGCGGGCGCGCGAGCTGGCCGCCCGGCGGAGCTACCGGTTCGACGTCATCCCGGGTGCGGAGATTACGACGCTGCAGGGGCACGTGCTGGCGCTCTTCGTGGAGCGGGACCTGCCGAGCTTCCGGGGGGTAGAATCGACGCTCGCGATGATCCATGACGCCGGCGGCATCGCCATCGCGCCGCACCCGCTGAGCTGGCTGACGCGGTCGGTCGGCCGGCGGACGCTCGACGGCCTCCGGGAGCGGGCTGAGGCGGGCGTGCAGTTCGATGCCATCGAGCTGGCGAACCCGAGCCCGGCGGGCGTGCGGACGGGAGCGAAGGCTGCACGGCTGAATGCGGAGCTGTGGCGTTTGCCGGCGACGGGGAGTTCGGATGCGCACCACCTCGAGCATGTGGGCAGCGGCTGGACTGAGTTCCCGGGCCGGACGGCGGCCGAGCTGCGGCAGGCGATCGCCGACGGGACAACGCGGGCGGCAATGCGCCACCCGTCAGCGGTGCCGGCGGGCCGGCTGGCGCTCGGGCTGGCGTGGGGCTACACGGCAACTCCGCGCAAGGTGGTGCGGATGCTGGGAGGCCGGCGGTGAAAATCGCGCTTGTCAGCCCGTATGACTGGTGCGTCGAGGGCGGGGTGAAGACGCATATCCGCCACCTTGCGGCGTCGTTCCGGGCATGGGGCCACGAGGTGGTGATCTTCGCGCCGGCGTCGGACGCGGAGCGGGTGAGGGACGAGGTTCACGTGATGGGGCGGCCGTTTTCGATGCGGGTAAGCGGGTCGGTTGCGCGGATTACATTCGCCTGGAAGTCGCCGGAGGTGAAACGGGTGCTGCAGGAGCACCGTTTCGATGTGGTCCACCTGCACGAGCCGCTGATGCCGCTGCTGCCGTACCACTTCCTGCGATATTCACAGGCGGTGACGGTGGGGACGTTCCATGCAGCCAAGGACGGCGGGAACCGATTCTACGGGTACACTACGCCGCTCACGCGGCGATGGTTCCGGAAAATCGAGGGGAAGATCGCGGTTTCGCCGGCGGCGGCGAAGCTGGTAAGCCGGTACTTCCCGGGGTACTTCAACATCATCCCGAACGGGATCGATTACGAGCACTTCGCCGGGCCGGCGGAACCGTTCCCGGAGTTTATGGACGGCCGGAAGAACATCCTGTTCGTGGGACGGCCGGAAAAGCGGAAGGGGCTCAAGTATCTCCTGAAGGCGTACCTGCGCATCCGGCAGCAGGAGCCGAACACGCGATTGATTGTTGTTGGCGCGGGCGATTTTTCGCGGTACGAGCGGGTCATGGCGCCGTTCCCCGACGTGGTGTTCCGTCCGAACGTGCCGTACGCGGACCTGCCCCGCTACCACAAGAGCTCGACGGTCTTTTGTGCGCCGAACACGGGGAACGAGAGCCAGGGGTATGTGCTGCTGGAGGCGCTGGCGGCCGGCGACGCGGTGGTGGCGAGCAATATCGAGGGGTTCGCCGGGGTGATGACGAACGAGGTCGAGGGGCTGCTGGTGCGCCCGAAAGACCCGGATGCCATCGCGGAGGCGGTGATCCGGCTGCTGCGGAACCCGACGCTGCGGGAGACGTTCGGCGCACGGGGCCGGGAGCTGGCCCGGCACTACAGCTGGGACAACGTCGCGCACCGGGTGATGTCGTACTACGAACGGCTGCTCTACGAGCGGCAGCAGGTAGCGGAGACGCGGGCGCGGCGGGCTGCGCTGGCCGGGTCGGGCCGCTGATGGGCGTGACGCTGCTGCCGACGCGGCTGCCGAAGGGCGTGCAGGATGCGATCGGCCGCTCGGTCGGCGGGCTCGGGATTACCCCGAACATGATTTCGCTCGCGGGCGCCGGGGGGAACGTCGCTGCGGCGGTGCTGGTGGCGCGTGGGCAGCTCCTGCCTGCGGGGCTCGTGTACCTGCTGTTTTCGGCGCTGGACCTGGTTGACGGGGCGGTCGCGCGGGCGACAGGGAAGGCGAGTCCGTTCGGGGCGGTCTTCGATGCGGTGCTCGACCGGGCGAGCGAGGCGATCGTGCTGGCCGCCTGCGCGTGGTACTTCGCGGAGCGCGGCGAGCAGTGGCAGACAGCGGCCTGCTTTGCGGCGCTCCTCGGCAGCGTATCGGTGAGCTACCTGCGGGCGCGGGCCGAGGTGGCAGGCGTACCCATGCGGGAAGGGCTGTTCCGCCGGCAGGAGCGGGTGGCCGTGCTCGGAGTGGGGCTGGTGCTCGGCTGGCTGACGGCGGCGATGGCCGTGCTGGCGGTGCTTTCGAACCTGACGGCGATCCAGCGGGCCTGGATGCTGGCGCAGGCGCTCCGGGACGAGCGCGGCTGAGCGGCCGGCTCGATCGTCGCGGGGCGGCGTGCGAGGATGGAGCCATGAACGAACTGCAGGCGCGCGCGCGCGAGCTTTCGGACCGGATCTCTGACCTCCTGGTGCGTCTTTGACCTCGCCAGGGATGAAGCTCGCGTAGCAGAACTCGAACAGCAGACCCTCGCACCCGGCTTTTGGGACGATGCAGCGACTGCGCGGAAGGTGATGCAGGAGCTGGCCGCCCGGCGTGAGCGCGTCGAAACGTGGCGCGGGCTGGAGCGGCGCGCCCGCGAGGCGGGTGAGCTGCTCGAGATGGCGGCAGCGGAGGACGACGAGCAGACGGCCGAGGAGGTGCGGAAGGAGCTCGACGCCATCGAGGACGAGCTGCGGCGGCTCGAGTTCCAGCTGCAGCTCTCGGGGCCGTACGACATGCGGAACGCCATCCTGGCGGTACACGCCGGCGCCGGCGGGACAGATTCGCAGGACTGGGCCGAGATGCTGCTGCGGATGTACCTGCGCTGGGCCGAGCGGAAGGGGTTCGAGACCGAGATTCTCGACCTGACCGAGGGCGAGGAGGCGGGCATCAAGAGCGCGACGGTGGAGGTACGCGGGCCGTACGCCTACGGGTACCTCAAGAGCGAGCGCGGGGTCCACCGGCTGGTGCGGCTTTCGCCGTTCAACTCAGCGGCGACGCGGCAGACCAGCTTTGCGAAGGTGGAGGTGATGCCGGAGGTGGACGAGGTCGGCGAGATCGAGATCGACCCCGACGACCTGAAGATCGACGTGTTCCGCTCGAGCGGGGCCGGCGGCCAGAACGTGCAGAAGAACTCGACGGCGGTACGCATCACGCATATCCCGACGGGGATTGTGGTGACGTGCCAGAACGAGCGGTCGCAGGCGCAGAACAAGGAGAGCGCCATGAAGGTGCTCGAGGCACGGCTGCTGGAGCTGGAGCTGAACCGGCAAGAAGAAGAAAAGGCGCGGCTGAAGGGCGAGCACGTTGACGTTTCGTTCGGGAGCCAGGTCCGCAATTACGTGCTCCACCCGTATAAGCTGGTGAAGGACCTGCGGACGGGGTACGAAACGACGGACACGACAGCCGTTCTCGATGGCGAAATCGACCCGTTCATCGAGGCGTATCTGCGGGCGCAGGTCGGGCAGGAGGAGTCATGAGGCGCGGGGCGCTTGCTGCGGCAGCGGCGCTGCTCGTGCTGGCGGCCGCCGGGCTGCCGCCGCGGGGTGCGGCTGCGTCTGCGGTGATCGAATCGATGACGGTGGAAAACGGCTATCCGCGGACGCTGACCTTTCGGGTGACGGCGCGGGCGGACGTTGACATCACCGACGCAACCCTGTCGTACGCGATCAAGGGCAGGGGGACGCTGGCGCTGGGTAAGCCGGACAGTCTTACGCCCGGGCGGACGGTGACCGCCGAGGTGGTGCTCCAGGTGAACTCGGGCCAGAGCTACATCCCCGTCGGCTCGGAGTTCACCTATTCGTGGGAGATTCGAACGGCGGACGGCCAGGTGACACGGAGCGAGGAGCGGCAGTTCCTCTACCTGCCGCCGGACCGCCAGTGGAAGTCGGTGGCGAACGACTTCATGGTGGTGTACTACCACGGGGACCGGGAGACGCTGGCGAAGGCGTACCTCGACGCCGGGTCGGACACGTACCAGCGCATCGGCCGGGAGCTGTACGGGACCGAGCTGACGACGCTCCCGGTGAAGGTCATCCTGTTCGCGAACGAGGCAGAGATGGACCCGGCGCGGCCGGGCACGGGCGGGCGGTTCGATGCAGCTGTGACCACCTGCGGCACCAAGGTGACGAACGACATCCTGCTGATGATCCCGGTGCAGTGCGGTTCGACCGACCGGACGGACACGCTGCGGCACGAGCTGGGGCACATCCTGAACGACATCGCGGGGCAGGGTACGCTGGCGAAACTGCCGGCGTGGCTGGACGAGGGCGCGGCAGTCTACGCGCAGTCGTCGCCGGGGGATTACGAAGGCGCATTCCGGGCGGCGGTGCGGGCGGACCGGCTGATTCCGTTCAACCAGATGGTGGTGCCGACCAGCAATCCGCAGCTCGTGGGGGTGTTCTACGGCCAGGCGTATTTCATGGTGAAGTTCCTGGTTGACCGCGAGGGTCCCGGGAAGTTCGCTGAGCTGATGCGGACGATGAAGAGCGGAGTCCGCTACGACCAGGCGATTCAGCGGGTGTACGGGCTGACGATGCAGCAGTTTGAGGACGCGTTCCGCGCGGCGTACGGCCTGGCGCCGCGCTCGGCGCCGACTGCGGCGCCTACGGCAGCGCCGACGCAGCGCCCGCAGCAGGCGCAGCCGACTCCGGCCCCGACGAAGGCGCCTGCCCAGGCGGGCGGGAGCGCGGGCGGGGACTCCGGGGTCGACCGCGGGCTGCTGATCATCCTGGGGCTGGCGTTGCTCCTGGCCCTTGCGGCGGTCTTCAGCTGGCTGGTGGCGATGCTGCTGGCGAACAACCGCGAGCGGGGCGCCGGCGGCGGGCCAAGCGCGCCGGGCTCAGGCGGAAGCTGAGAACCAAAGCCGGGCTGGGGAGTGCGGGCTTATCGGCAGCGCCGGCGCAGCGAAGGTGCCTGTCTGCGTATTGGAGCGCCACACGGCCGCCCTGCTGAGCAGGGCGGCCGCGCAATGGTTCGCCGGATGCGACAGCTGCGTCAGCCGCGCGGGAGGCCGAGGCCGCGGGTCGCGATGATGTTCCGCTGGATTTCGCTGGTGCCGCCTTCGATGGTGTTGGCGACGGAGCGCAGGTACATGTACTTGATGCGCCCGCGCAGCGGGGGCTTCGGGCCGTCGGTCTTTGCATCGAGCTGACCGTAGAGGCCGAGGACCTTCATGCCGGTGCGGTAGATGCGCTGGTTCAGCTCGGTGCCGTAGAGCTTGGCGACGGCGGCTTCGTGGCCGGGGGCGACGCCTTCCTTCGCCTGGATGGAGACGATCTTGAAGCTCATCATCTGGGCGACGCCGGCCTCGACGTAGCGCTCGACGAGCTCGTGGCGGATGGCCGGGTTATGCGCGAGGGTGCTCTGCCCGTTCGTGGCATTTTCGCGGGCGAACTTGATGAGGTCTTCGACGGCCTGGCGGGCGCCGACCGACCCGCCGATGTTGGAGCGCTCGAAGGAGAGGGTGGTCTGGGCGAGGTACCAGCCGCGGTTCTCCTCGCCGATGATGTTCTCGCGGGGAACGCGGACGTCCTCGAAGAAGACTTCGTTGAACTCGTGGGTGTAGGCGAGGTTGACGAGCGGGCGAACGGTGATGCCCGGGCTCTTCATATCGACGATGAAGTAGGTGATACCGCGGTGCTTGGGGGCATCGGGGTCGGTGCGTGCGAGGAGGATCATGTACCTGGCGAGGTGGCCGCCGGAGGTCCAAATCTTCTGGCCGTTGATGATGTAGTCGTCACCGTCGCGGACGGCGCGGGTCTGGAGGGCGGCGAGGTCGGAGCCGGCGCCGGGTTCGGAGTAGCCCTGGCACCAGATGTCTTCGCCGCTGAGGATCCCGGGGAGGTACTTCTTCTTTTGCTCCTCGGTGCCGTGGACGATGAGGGTGGGGCCAGCGAAGCCGACGGCGATGCCGCCGGGGCGCGGGAGGCGGGCCTCGGCGAGCTCCCAGTTGAAGATGAACTGCTGCATGACGGAGAGGCCGGCGCCGCCGTACTCCTTCGGCCAGGCGGGTGCGACCCAGCCGCGGGCGGCGAGGGCCTTCGTCCACTCTTTGCTGCCGCCGAAGAAGGCGCGTTCGCCGTCGTCGTCACGGATGCGGGCCTTGTGGCCCTCTTCTTCGATAAACTTGCGAACTTCGGCGCGGAACGCGGCCTCTTCCGGGGTGTCTCGGAAGTCCATGGAGCAACCTCTCGACTGTAGTGGCTCGATTGTACACGCGTGTCGAAAAACGGGCTGTGGGCGAGCGGGGAGCGGCTGGGGCAGTGAGCGGGTAGGATGTTCGGCATGCCGACGACTACGTTTACTCCCCCGACTCGTATCCTGATGGGCCCGGGCCCGAGCGGGGCGCATCCCCGCGTGCTGACAGCGATGACGCGGCCGCTGCTCGGCCACCTCGACCCGGATTTTCTCCGCGTGATGGACGGCTGCCGGGCGATGCTGCGGGAGGTGCTCCAGACGGAGAACGAGGTCACGCTCGCGACGCCGGGAACCGGCACCAGCGGGATGGAAGCCGCGGTGATGAATCTCGTGGAGCCGGGCGACCGGGTGGTGGTCGGCATCTGCGGGTACTTTGGGGAGCGGATTGCGCAGATGGCCGAGCGGGCCGGCGGCGAGGTCACGAGGGTGCAGTCGCCGTGGGGGCAGCCGGTCGATGCGGCGGTCGTCGAGGCCGCGGTGAAGGCGGCCGGCAGCGTGAAGCTGCTCGCTATCGTACATGCGGAGACCTCGACGGGGGCGGAGACGCCGGTGGAGCCGTTCGCGCGGATCGCCCGTGAGAACGGCGCCCTGCTGCTGGTGGACTGCGTGACGTCGCTGGGCGGCATGCCGGTGCGGGCCGACGCGTGGGGCGCCGATGCGGTGTATTCGGGGACGCAGAAGTGCCTGAGCGCGCCGCCGGGGGTGGCGCCGATCACGGTGTCGGCGCGGGCGTGGGATGCGGTGCGCCGCCGGGAGACGCCGTGCAATACGTGGTACCTCGACCTGCAGCTGCTGGAGGCGTACTGGGACGAGCGGCGGACCTACCATCACACGGCGCCGATTTCGATGGTCTACGCGCTGCACGAGGCGCTGTCGCTGGTGCTCGAGGAGGGGCTGGAGACGCGCTGGGCCCGGCATGAGCGGAACGGGCGGGCGCTGCAGGCGGGGCTTGAGGCGATGGGGCTGACGCTGCACGCCCAGGCGGGCTACCGGCTGCCGGTGCTGACGACGGTCCGAATCCCGGAGGGGGTGGAGGACACGGCGGTGCGGGGTGCGCTGCTCCACCGCTACGGCATTGAGATTGGCGGCGGGCTCGGAGAGCTGAAGGGCCGTGTGTGGCGCATCGGACTGATGGGGGAGAGTTCGACGCCGGGGAACGTGCTCCTGCTGCTCAACGCGCTTGGGAAGCTGCTGCGGGAACAGGGGTTCAGGGCAGACATCCGGGCAGGGCTGGACGCGGCGACGGAGCGGCTCGGGGCGGGCTAGCCGCCGGCGGGCGTCGGCGGACGGCCAACGCCGAGGTAGCGGACACCGGCCGCTTCGACGGCGGTACGGTCGAGGGCGTTGCGGGCGTCGACGATGACGGGTGCGACCTGCGCCCAGTCGAGGCCGGCGTAGGCCCGGTGGTAGCTGTGGACGATGGCGGCATCGTAGCCGCGGAGCGGTTCGGCGGCGCGCTGAAAGCCGAGCGAGGCGACGCCCTCGGGCGTGAGGAGGGGGTCGTGGCCTTCGACGACGGCGCCGAGGGCTTCGAGCTCGCGGCGGAGGTCGACGGCGTTGGTGTGGAAGGTGACGGCAACATCGGGCCGGAAGGTGAGGCCGAGCACGACGACGCGGCGGCCTTCGAGCCCGCCGAGGAGCGCGGCGAGGCGGCGGACGACGTAGCCGGGCATGGCGTCGTTAACGGCGCGGCCGAGCGCTGAGAGGGCGGAGGGGCCTTCGCCCTGCATGAGGAAGCGGGGGTAGACGGGGATGCAGTGGCCGCCGACGCCGGTGCCGGGAACGTGGATATGGGAGTAGGGCTGGGAGTTGGCCGCGCGGATGACCTCGGCGATATCGAGGCCATGGACATCGGCGACCATGGCGAGCTCGTTGGCGAGGGCGATGTTGAGGTCGCGGTAGGCGCCCTCGGCGAGCTTCGAGAGCTCGGCGGCCTCGGCGCTGGAGAGGAGGAGGACCTCGCCGCCGAACGTCTGGCGGTAAAACTCAGCGGCGAGCCGGCCGCCTTCGGGGTCGACACCGCCAACCACCTTGGGGTACTTGGTCAGGTCTTCGATCACGCGGCCCATGAGGAGGCGCTCGGGGGAGAAGGCGACGTGGAGGTCAACGCCGAGCTTCCGTCCGCCGGCTTCGAGGCGGGGGGCGAGCACACGGCGAGTGGTTCCGACCGGGAGGGTGGTATCGAAGATGCAGAGGGCGCCAGGACGGAGGGCGGCAGCGACGGTGTCGACGGCGGCGAGCAGGTGGGAGAGGTCGGCGCGGCCGTCGGCGTCGACATCGACGCGCACGGCGAAGAGGACCACGTCGGCGTCGGCGACGCCGGCGGCCGTGTCGGTCGTTGCGCGGAATGAGCCGTCGGCGATGGTCCGGGCGAGGAGTTCACCGAGGCCCGCTTCATCGGGGAGCGGGTTTTGTGCCCGGTTGATCCGTTCGACGTGGGCGGCATCGATATCGCAGCCGGTGACGCGGTGGCCGCGGGAGGCGATGGTGACGGCGAGCGGGAGGCCGATGCGGCCGATGCCGACGACGGCGACATTCATGGGAGGGTGGCGACCTCATCGAGGCTGACGGGGAGGCCGGTTTCGCCGGAGCGGACGAGCGCCTCGGCGACGGCGAGGGCAGCGATGCCGGCGCTGGCGGGCACCGGGGGCGGCCCGCCGGCGAGGATGGCGTCGCGGAAGGCCTCAAGTTCGACGCGGAGCGGCTCGCGGCTGGCGATGGGGTAGCGGGTCATCGGGCCCTCGGTCACCGAGGCGTAGACGCCTTCGCGGGCGGCGGCGGCGTAGTTCTCGTAGAAGCAGAGCACCTGGGCGGCGTAGTCGACGGTGAACATGCCGCGCTCGCAGAGGACGGTGAGCGAGCGCTCCTTCGTCGGGGTAAGCCAGTTGATATCGAGGAGGCCCATCGCGCCGCCGCGGAAGCGGAGCATGCCGGCGAAGAGGTCCTCGTTGCCGGTGGCGATGTGGGAGCGGGACTCGGCGTAGACGCGCTCGACCTCGTCGTCGAGGAGGTAGCGCATGATGTCGATGTCGTGCGGGCCGAGGTCGTGGATGACGCCGACGTCGCGGATGCGGTGGGGGAAGGGGCCAACGCGGCGGGCGCGGACCTGGAGGACGCGGCCGCCCTGGCCTTCGTCGAGGCGGCGCTTGAGTTCGCGGACGGCGGGATTGAAGCGCTCGATGTGGCCGACGGTGAGGAGGACCCCGGCGCGTTCTGCGGCGTCGGCGAGTCGGCGCGCGGCATCGAGGGTGGCGGCGATCGGTTTTTCGACGAGGACGTGGGCCCCGGCCTCGATGCAGGCCAGGGCGACCTCTTCGTGGAGGCCGGTGGGGACGACGACGCAGACGAAATCGGGCCGGGTTTCGGCGAGGAGGGCCGCGGCTGTTTCGAAGCCGGGAATCGGGCGGCCCTGGACGGCCTTGCGGACCCGCTCGGCGTCGGGGTCGGCGACGGCGACGAGTTCGACGCCGGGGGTATCGGCGAGGACGCGGGCATGGTTTGCGCCCATGGAACCGAGCCCGATGACGGCTGCGCGGAGCGTTCGACTCACGGGTTCGAGGGTAGCGCGGGATGGGCGGAGGTGCACGGGCAGGTCAGCCGGGGTCAGCCGCGGAGGCGGTTGAGGGTGGCCGCGATGTACTCGACGTCCTCGGGTTCGAGGCCGGGATGGACGGGGAGGGAGAGGACCTGGGCGGCGGCCGCCTCGGCGACGGGGAAGGCGCCTTCGCCGAGGCCTAGCTCGCGGATGATCGGCTGCTGGTGGATGGGCACGGGGTAGTGGATGGCGGTGCCGATGCCAGCCTCCTGGAGCTGCTGCTGGAGGCGGTCGCGGTCGCGCGGCACGCGGATGGTGTACTGGTGGAAGACGTGGCGGTCGCCTTCGCGGACGCGGGGGGTTTCGAAACCGCGGATGAGGCTGCTGAGGTGCTCGGCGTTGGCAATGCGCGCGCGGGTCCAGCCTTCGAGCTGCTCAAGCTGGGCGAGCCCGATGGCGGCGTTGAGGTCCTGCATGCGCCAGTTCAGGCCGAAGAGGTCGTGCCGGTAGCGGACCTCCTGGCCGTGGTTGCGGATGATGCGGGCGCGGCGGGCGATTTCGTCGTCGTTGGTGGTGATCATGCCGCCTTCGCCGGTGGTCATGTTCTTCGTCGGGTAGAAGCTGAAGCAGCCGGTGCCAAAGGTGCCGACGCGGCGGCCGGCGTGTTCGGCGCCGTGCGCCTGGGCGGCGTCTTCGATGAGTGCGAGGGAGAAGTCCTCGGCAAGCTCGGCGAGTTCGCTGATCCGGGCCGGGTGGCCGTAGAGGTGGACGGGCAGGATGGCCTTCGTCCGCTCGGTGATGGCGTCTTCGACCTTCTCGGGGTCGAGGTTGAGGTCGAAGGGGTCGATATCGACGAAGACCGGGGTAGCGCCGCAGGCGATGATGCTGGTCGCGGTGGCGATGAAGCTGAAGGGGGTGGTGATGACCTCGTCGCCGGGGCCGACGCCGTGCGCCTGGAGTGCGACGACCAGGGCGGCGGTGCCGGAGTTGACGGCGATGGCGTGGCGGGCGCCGATGTAGGCAGCGAAGGCGCGCTCGAAGGCTTCGACGCGGGGGCCGGCAGCGAGCTGGCCGGAATCGAGCACCTCCATGACGGCGCGCTTTTCAGCTTCGCCGACGTGGGGGCGGGCGACGGGGATAAACGGGCGGGGAACGGTCGTCATGGGGACTCCGGGCCTGAGACTGGTTCGAGGATAGCGGGCGATTCGCCGGCGAGGCGGTAGCGGCGCCCGCAGGCGGGGCAGACGAGGTCGGCGCCCAGGGGGCGGGCGCAGACGCAGGCCCAGCCGACCTGGCGGGCGGGGTTCCCGGCAACAAGGGCGAAATCGGGGACGCTGCGGGTGACCACGGACCCGGCGGCGACGAGCGCCCAGCGGCCGATGACCAGGCCCGGGAGCACGACCGAGCGGGCGCCGATGGCTGCGCCGTAACAGATGCGGGAGCCGGAGAGCTCCCAGTCTGCGGCGGCCTTGAGGGTGCCGTCGGGGTTGATGGCGCGCGGGTAGCGGTCGTTGGTGAGGACGACTTCGGGGCCGATGAAGACGCCGTCCTCGAGGGTGTTGCCCTCGTAGACGCAGGAGTAGTTCTGAACCTTGCAGTTGGCGCCGACGGTGACATCGGCGCCGATGTAGACGCCTTTGCCAATGATGCAGCCGGGGCCGACGTCGGCGCGCTCGCGGACCTGGGCGTGGTGCCAGATGCTGGCGCCGGCGCCGATGCGGGCGGCGGGGGAAACCTCGGCGGTGGGGTGGATGCGCGGCGCAGTCACGACGGGAGGGCCTCGCTTTCGGGGGCGTCGGCGGCGGCATCGTCGCGGGAGAAGCGGCGGGCGACGAGGTGGATGCGGCGGCGAACTTCCTCGGGGTCGCCCCACATGACCTGCCGGATTTCGTCGATGAGCCGGAGGATTTCGCGCTCGGTGACTTCGACGGAGGCGGTGAGGCGCATGACTTTAGGGTGCGCGGTCGGCTGGAGGTGTTCGAAGTCGGCGACGAGCTCTTCGCGGAGCTTTTCGCCGGGGCGCGGGCCGGTGAAGACGACCTGGATATCCTGGCCGGGGCGAAGCCCGCGCAGGCGGATCATCCGCTCGGCGAGTTCGAGGATGTTGATCTCCTCGCCCATGTCGAGCATGTAGATATCGCCGCGGCCGCCGAAGGTGCCGGCCTGGATGACGAGGGAGACGGCCTCGGGGATGGAGATGAAGTAGCGCTGCATCTCGGGGTGCATGACGGTGACGGGACCGCCGCGCTCTATCTGCTTCATGAAGGTGGGGACGACGGAGCCGCGGGAGCCCATGACGTTCCCGAAGCGGACGGCCGCGAAGCGGGTGTGCGTGGATTCGCGGGCAAGGGCGATGACAAGGAGCTCGGCGATGCGCTTGGTGGCGCCCATGACGCTGCTGGGCCGGACCGCCTTGTCGGTTGAGATGAGGACGAAGGTGCCGACCTGGAATTCGCGGGCGGCGCTGGCGCAGTAGAGGGTGCCGAGCACATTGACGCGGAAGGCTTCGGCGGGGTGCTCTTCCATGAGCGGGACGTGCTTGAGGGCTGCGGCGTGGTAGACGAGGTCGGGCCGGGTGCGGGCGAAGATTTCGCGGACGCGGGGCTCATCGGTGACACTGGCAACCCAGAGGCGGATGGCCGTCTCGGGAGAGACGCCGGCGAGCTCGAGGGAGAGGTCGTGCAGGCCGGTTTCGTTGTTGTCGAGGAGGTGGAGCTCGCGCGGACGGAAGGTGAGGACCTGGCGGCAGAGTTCGGAGCCGATGGAGCCGGCCGCGCCGGTAACGAGGACGACGCGGTCGCGGACGGACTGGCTGCAGGCGGCGAAATCGACCTGAACCGGTTCGCGGCCGAGGAGGTCGTCGAGGGTGATTTCGCGCAGGGTGTCGTGGCCGTGGCCGAGGACCCAGTTATCGACGCCGGGGACCATGCGGACGGGAATGTTGAGCCGCTGGCAGGTGCCGACGATCTGGCGGACGAGCTGGCCGCTGGGCCGGTCGAGCGCGATGGCGACGATTTCGGCGTCCATGCGCTCGAGGACGTGCTCGAGTTCGGCGATGGTGCCGTGGACCTTGAGGCCGTGGATGCGGTGATGGAGGAGCTTTTCGTCGTCGTCGACGAACCCGACGGGCTGGTAGGGGAGCGAAGGGTTGGCCTGCAGTTCGCGGGCGAGGAGCTGGCCGGTATGGCCGGCGCCAACGATGAGGAGGCGGCGTTCGCCGGTATCGACCCAGGGGAGGCGGACCAGCAGGCGGGTGCGCATCTTGACGACGGCCATCCCCGGGAAGACGAGGGCGCCAGCGATGAGGATGACGGAGAGGGGGAGGAGCCGTTCTTCGAGCCAGAAATTGATGCCGAAGAGCAGCAGGGTGACGAGCAGAACCGGCCGGAAGAGGCCGATGATGTCGCCGATGCTGCCGTAGGCCCAAACGGTGCGGTAGACACCGAAGACGAAGTTGCCGAACACGTAGGCGGCGGCGATGAGCGGGAAGACGCGGAGGACGAATTCGGCGTTGCGGCGGGGCACCTCGGCATCGAAGCGGAGGAGCATCGCGCAGGCGAGGGCGGCGCCGACAACGAGAACATCGAGAGCGACCGCCAGGAGGGTGGCCAGCGGGTCGCCGGGGGCGAGCCGGCGGAGGGCGGCGAGGGGACCGGCGTGGCGGTTCATCGGGCGCCGCTCCCCTTGAGGACTGCGAGGAGGGTCTTCAGGAGGATGGCGATATCGCCGCGGAGGGAGTGGTTATCCACGTAGGCGAGATCGTAGGTAATCGTTTCGTCATAGGTCAAATCCGAGCGGCCGTTAAGCTGAGCGAGCCCGGCGATGCCGGGGAGGACGTCGTGGCGGCGGTGGTAGTGCGCCGGGTACTGGGCGACGATTTCCGGGATCTCGGGCCGGGGACCGACGAGGCTCATTTCGCCCTTGAGCACGTTGATGAGGTTGGGGAGCTCATCGATCGAGGTCTTGCGGAAGAAGGCGCCGAGGCGGGTGATGCGGGGATTGGGTTTATCCGGGGGTGAGAAGACGAAGGTGCGAAAGTCGTCGATGACGTAGCGGTCTTCCTTCCCGGGACGGGCGTGACGCATGGTGCGGAGCTTGTACATCGTGAACGGCCTGCCGTGGAGGCCGATGCGCTGCTGGAGGAAGAAGGGATTGCCGCCGAGGTCGATGGCGAGGAGGAGGGCGGCGAGGAGCATGATGGGCACCCAGACCGGGGCGGTGACGAGCACGAGGGTGACATCGAACAGGCGTTTGCCCACGGTTTCAGCCTATCCCCGGGCGGGGCTACGGGCACGAGGAGCGCGGGCGTTTCCGTTCGCTACCGGTGAAGGAGGACAACGGCGACGGCGGCCATCGCCTCGCCGCGGCCGACGGCATCGAGCCCTTCGCCGGACTTGGCTTTGACGCTGACGGCGCCTGTTTCGATGCCGGCGATCTCGGCGATCCGCTCGCGGATGTGAGGGATGTACGGGGCAAGCCGGGGCCGCTCGGCCCGGACGGTGGCGTCGATGTTGCCGAGGGTCCATCCGGCTTCGCGGGCGAGGCGGAGGGCGGTGCGGAGGAAGTCGGCGCTGTCGGCGTGGGCGTAGCGGGGGTCGCTCGGAGGGAAGTAGGCGCCGATATCGCCGAGGGCGGCAGCGCCAAGGACGGCGTCGGTGATGGCGTGGAGGAGGACATCGGCGTCGGAGTGGCCGCGCAGGCCGGGGCCTTCTTCGATAATGACGCCGCCGAGGACGAGCGTGCGGCCGTCGTCGACGGGGTGGAGGTCTTCGCCGATGCCGACCCGGATGTTCACCGGGCAGCCTCCCGGGCGGCGAGGAGGCGGGCGGCGAGGTCGAGGTCGAGCGGACGGGTGACCTTGAGGTTGTCGTAGGAGCCTTCGACGACGGCGCATTCGAGGCCGAGGCGGCTGAGCATCGCGGCGTCGTCGGTTTCGTCGTTGTCGGACATGGCGGCGGCATCGAGCCAGGCCTGGCGGAGGACGACCTGCGGCGTCTGGGCGGCCCAGAGGAGGGAGCGGTCGGGGTGGCCGACGATACGGCCGCCGCGGACCTCCTTGATGGTGTCGGTGACGGGCACTGCGGCGATAGCGCCGGGAAGCCCCTGGGCGGCTTCGATGGTCCGCTCGATGAGCGCGGGCGTGACCAGCGGCCGGGCGCCGTCGTGGATGGCGACGTAGCGGCTGGAGCAGGCGCGGAGGCCGGCCTCGACGCTGTCGCGGCGGCGGGCGCCCCCGGCCACGACGCGGAAGCAGACGCGGGGGCACCAGGTCCGGGCTAGTTCCTCGAATTCGGCTTCGCGGCCGGGCGCGGCGACGACGACGAGGCAGCCGAGGCCGCGGACGGCCTCGAAGGCGGCGAGCGACCAGGCGATGAGCGGGCGCCCGGCGAGGTCGGCGGTGAGCTTGTCGGCGCTGCCGAAGCGGGTGGAGGCGCCGGCGGCGACGATAACGGCATCGGTCGGCACGTCCTTGAGTATCGCCGACCGGCGGCCAGGGGTCAGCCCGGGGCGTGCTATGGATGGGGGGCGCCGGCTGCTACGATGGGATCTTGCCTGCGGTGCTGCTCACCCACTGCATGGAGGATTGTTTGATGGCAACGGTTGCAATCGACGGACTGCTCGCGCGGGTTTCGAAGCCCTCGCGGTACACGGGCGGGGAGTGGAACAGCGTGGTGAAGGACTGGGAGTCGACGAACGTCCGGATTGCGCTGGCCTACCCCGACGCCTACGACATCGGGATGTCGAACATGGGGCTCGGCATCCTGTACGACATCCTGAACCGAATTGAGGATGTGGCCTGCGAGCGGGTCTTCGCACCATGGGACGACATGGAGGCGGAGATGCGGCGAGCGGGGATTCCGCTCTGGAGCCTCGAGACGCGGCATCCGCTGCGGGAGTTCGACCTGGTGGGGTTCACGTTCCAGTACGAGATGACGTACACGAACGTGCTGAACATGCTGGACCTCGCCGGGATCCCGGTGCTTTCGCGGGAGCGGACGGACGAGGACCCGATCGTGATTGCTGGCGGGAGCGGGGCGTTCAACCCGGAGCCGATGGCGCTGTTCATCGACGCGTTCGTGCTCGGGGAAGGCGAAGAGGTGGTGGTCGAGCTGACAGACCTGGTGCGGAACTGGAAGCGGGAAGGGGCGCCGCGGGAGCGGCGGCTCCGCGACCTGCTTCGAGTTCCGGGGGTGTACGTGCCGGCGTTCTACGAGGCGCGGTATGACGATGCCGGGCATTTCCTTGCGCTGGAGCCGACGGTGCCCGAAGCGCCGCGGATCATCCGGCGGCGGATCGTGGAGAAGCTGCCGCCGCCGCTGGTGAAGCCGATCGTGCCGTTCCTGCAGACGGTGCACGACCGTGCCGCGGTCGAGATCCAGCGGGGCTGCACGCAGGGGTGCCGGTTCTGCCAGGCGGGGATGATCTACCGGCCGACGCGGGAGCGTTCGCCGGAGGAGGTGGTGCGGGCGGCGGCGGACCTGATGGCGAACACCGGGTACGACGAGCTGTCGCTCCTTTCGCTGAGCACGACGGACCACAGCGAGATTGTGCCGATGGTGCAGATGCTCACCGAGCGGTTCCCGAACCTGAAGGTGAGCCTGCCGAGCACGCGGGTCGACACGTTCTCGGTCGACGTGGCGAACGCGATTGCGAAGGGGAAGAAGCACACCCTGACGCTGGCCCCTGAGGCGGGGTCGCAGCGGCTGCGGAACGCGATCAACAAGCTCGTGAGCGATGCGGACCTGCTGGGCGCCGCCGAGAACGCGTTCCAGCGGGGCTGGACGGGCATCAAGATGTACTTCATGGTGGGCCTGCCGACGGAGACGATGGAGGACGTGGCGGGGATTGTGGAGCTGGGGAAGCAGGTGAAGGCGATTGGGAAGAAGTACGTCGGCGGGCGCGCGCGGGTGCGGGTGAGCACGAGCAACCTGGTGCCGAAGCCGCACACGCCGTTCCAGTGGGCGCGGCAGGATACGGCCGAAGAGCTGGAGCCGAAGCACTTCCTGCTGAAGGACGGCTGCCGGGCCGCCGGTGTGGAGTTCAGCTGGAACGACCCGCGGGACAGCTTCATCGAGGCCGTGCTTTCGCGGGGCGACCGCCGGGTCTCGGAGGCGGTCTACGAGGCGTGGCGCCGGGGCGCGAAGTTCGACGCCTGGAGCGAGCACTTCAGCTTCGAGACCTGGCAGGCCGCCTTTGCCGCGGTCGGGGTCGACCCGGCGTGGTTCGCGCACCGGGAGTGGGATACGCGCGAGCCGCTGCCCTGGGACCATATCGACTGCGGGGTGACGAAGGCGTACCTGCGGGGGCAGTGGCAGGCGGTGCATTCGACGAAGACGGTGGGCGACTGCCACCACGGTGCGTGCAACGTCTGCGGGATGCAGAACTTCGATGCGCTGCGGGGGGAGAAGGGCGTTGCGGATTGCGTGGTGAAGGTGGGGAAGCTGGCGGAGCTGCGCCGCGGCGCCCGGAAGTACGAAGGGGAGCTCCTGGAGCTCGTGTAGCGCGGGCTGCCCGGGCGCAGGATGAGAGGGGGCGGGGCCGAATGGCCCCGCCCCCTGGTGTGTGGGTGCGGCGGTGGGACGGGACCGGACTTACTCCTCGTCTTCGTCGGAGTCGGCGCCGATGAGCATGTCGTCATCGTCGTCGCCGAAGTCGTCCTCGTCCTCGAGGAGGCCGACGGCGGAGCGGCGCTGGCGGGAGCCGGCTTCACGTTCGGCGAGGCGGCGCTCGAGCTCGTACTCCTCTTCGAGGAGGAGGGCCTCGGGGACGTCGAGGTCGCCGAAGGTTTCGCGCTTCGGCACGACGATCTCGGCGCGGGCCGGGATGAGCTTGCCGATGATGACGTTCTCCTTCAGGCCCTGGAGCCGGTCGACTGCGCCTTCGATGGCGGCGTTGGTGAGGACGCGGGTGGTTTCCTGGAAGGAGGCGGCCGCGAGCCAGCTATCGGTATTGAGGGAGGCCTTGGTGACGCCGAGGAGGACGGGGGTCGCGGTCGCGGGTTCGCCGCCTTCGGCGATGATCTGGTTGTTGATCTCGTCGAACTTGCGGCGGTCGACGAGGTCGCCGGGGAGGAGGCCGGTGTCGCCGGGGTGGTCGACCTTGACGCGGCGGAGCATCTGCCGGGTGATGACCTCGATGTGCTTATCGTTGATGTTGACGCCCTGGGACTTATAGACCTTCTGCACTTCCTCGACCATGTACTTGCGGACGGCATCGCGGCCCTGGATGTGGAGGATGTGCTGCGGGTTCTTGGCGCCTTCGGTGAGCTGGTCGCCGGCGTAGACCATTTGGCCGTCTTCGACGAGGAGGCGGGCAGCGGCCGGGATCGGGTACTCGCGCTCTTCGCGGTCTTCGTAGACGACCTGGACCTTGTTTTTGCCGACGACGCGGACGGTGCCGCCGATGCGGGAGATGATGGGCTGGGCGGGAAGGTCAGCGTTCTTCGGGGCGGGGGCCTGGGCGAGGGTCGCGCCGGCGACGATCCGTTCGCCGTCCTGGACGAGGAGTTCGGCCTTCGCGGGGATGTCGTACTCCTCGACGAGGGTGTCGACGTTGGTCACGCGGACGATGCGGCGGTCGTTCTCGACGACGACATCAACGACGCCGTCGATTTCGCTGATGATCGCCTCGCCCTTCGGCGCCCGGGCTTCGAAGAGCTCTTCGACGCGGGGGAGACCGCTGGTGATGTCGGTCTGGGATGCGACACCGCCGGTGTGGAAGGTGCGCATGGTGAGCTGGGTGCCAGGCTCGCCGATGGACTGGGCAGCGATGATGCCGACGGCGGTCCGGAGCTTGACCAGCTCGCCGCGGGCGAGGTCGCGGCCGTAGCAGAGCTGGCAGAGGCCGCGCTCGGCCTCGCACGACATGGGCGTGCGGACGAAGACGCGGCGGATGCCGCGGCGGTCGATCTCATCGGCGACGGCCTCGGTGATCTCCTCGTTGCGGCGGCAGAGGACTTCGCCGGTAGCCTCGTCGACGATGTCGATGGCGGCGTAGCGGCCGACGATGCGGGCGCGGAGGGGTTCGAGGTCGTCGCGGCCGTCGGCTTCGATCCAGAGGCCGGCCGAGGTGCCGCAGTCCTCCTCAAGGATGATGACGTCCTGTGCGACGTCGATGAGGCGGCGGGTGAGGTAGCCGGAGTCGGCGGTGCGGAGGGCGGTATCGGCGAGACCCTTGCGGGCGCCGTGGGTGGAGATGAAGTACTCGAGGACGGAGAGGCCTTCGCGGAAGGAGCCGCGGATGGGGAGTTCGATGACCTTGCCGTTGGGGTCGGCCATGAGGCCGCGCATACCGGCCATCTGGCGGATCTGGGTGATGTTGCCCTTGGTGCCGGAGGAGGCCATGTAGTTGAGGGAGCCGTACTCCGACATGTGCTCCTTGATGGTTTTCTCGATCTTCTCGGTCGTTTCCTGCCAGATTTCGACGGTGCCCTGGTAGCGCTCCTCATCGGTGATGAGGCCCATCTGGTACTGCTCCATGAGGGCGTCGACCTTGCGGTCAGCCTCAGCCAGGAGTTCGGCCTTGTTCTTGGGCACCTGGATTTCGTGGACGGCGATGGTGATGCCGGAGAGGGTGGCGTAATGGAAGCCGACCGCCTTGATCCGGTCGACGATTTCGCCGGTGCGTTCGCCGCCGAGGGTGCGGTAGCACATGGCGACGACCTTGCGGAGGTTCGGCCGGTCCATGGTCTGGTTCTGGAACGGGAGTTCCTCGGGAAGGACCTCGTTGAAGAGGATGCGGCCGACGGACGTTTCGATGACGTGCGTGCCGCGGGTGCCGTCGGGGCGGGCAGGCGGCTCGGTGACGACGCCGCCGTCGCCCATAACGGCGCGGTCGGTGCGGACCCGGATGGGAGCCCGCATGTCGATGATGCCCAGGTCGTAGGCGAGGCGGGCTTCCTCGAAGGAGCCGTAGAGGCCCTGGACAGGGCGGCCGTTTTCTTCGCGGTAGGCGCCGCGGGCGTTCCGGTCGATGTCGGTCATGTAGTAGCAGCCGAGGACCATGTCGAGCGAGGGCGCGACGATGGGGTCACCGCTGGCCGGCGAGAGGAGGTTTTTGGTGGACATGAGGACCTGGGTGGCCTCGGCGACGGCTTCGCGGCTGAGCGGGACGTGGACGGCCATCTGGTCGCCGTCGAAGTCGGCGTTAAAGGCGGCGCACACGAGCGGGTGGAGCTGGATGGCGGAGCCTTCGATGAGGACGGGCATGAAGGCCTGGATGCCGAGCCGGTGAAGCGTGGGCGCCCGATTGAGGAGGACCGGGCGGTTGCGGATGACTTCATCGAGGACGTCCCAGACCTCGGGGCGGGCGCGTTCGACGATGCGCTTGGCGCTCTTGATGTTGTGGGCGAGGCCCTTGGCGACGAGCGAGTGCATGACGAAGGGCTTGAACAGCTCCAGGGCCATGCGCTTGGGGAGGCCGCACTGGTGCAGCTTGAGTTCGGGGCCGACAACAATGACGGAGCGGCCGGAGTAGTCGACGCGCTTGCCGAGGAGGTTCTGGCGGAAGCGGCCCTGCTTGCCCTTGAGCATGTCGGAGAGGCTCTTGAGCTTGTGGTTGCCCGAGCCTGAGACGGCGCGGCCGCGGCGGCCGTTATCGATGAGCGAGTCGACCGCCTCCTGGAGCATCCGCTTTTCGTTGCGGATGATGATCTCGGGGGCGCCGAGATCGAGGAGGCGCTTGAGGCGGTTGTTGCGGTTAATCACGCGCCGGTAGAGGTCGTTGAGGTCGCTGGTGGCGAAGCGGCCGCCATCGAGCTGGACCATGGGGCGGAGGTCCGGTGGGAGGACGGGGAGGACCTGGAAGATCATCCATTCAGGGCGGTTGCCCGAATTGCGGAGGGCCTCGACGACGTTCAGGCGCTTGGTCGCCTTCTTCCGGCGCATGCCGGAGGCGACGAGGATTTCCTGCTTGAGCTTGGCGCGCAGGGCATCGAGGTCGAGCCGCTGGAGGACGTGGAGGACGGCCTCGGCGCCCATGGCGGCCTTGAAGACGTGCCCGAACATTTCCGAGAGCTCGCGGTAACGGTTCTCGGTGAGGAGCACGATTTCGTCGTCGCGGACGGGGTCGCGGAGGGATTCGAGGTCGCGGAGGCGCTCTTTGAACTGTTCCTCGACCTCTTCGCGGATGGCGCGCTCCTTCTGCTGGAGGGGGTGGAGTTCGTCGTAGAGGGCCTGCTTGGCGTCTTCGAGGGCGGTATCGGCGAGGAGCGATTCCTGCTCCTTGAGCTTCGCGGTCTCCTTGTCGAAGGCTTCGAGCTTCTTGCGGCCTTCGCGTTCGACTTTGCCGACCTGGGCTGCGGTGACCTTGACGCCGGCCTCAAGGATGACGTCTCCGAGAATTTCGATGGGGGCCTCGAGGGTGCCGCCTTTTGCGGCGCTGACGGTTTCGACGGCGCGGAGGACGGCGGCCTCGAGGGCATCGCGGGAGACCTTCCGTTCGGCCTCGATCTGGGCCTGGCGCTCGGCGACTTTCGCCTGGAGCTCGCGGTTTGCGGCCTCGAGCTGGGCTTCGAGCTGCTCACGCTTCGGGCGGATGTCGGCGAGGCGCTCGGCGAGGAGCTCGTCGAGTTCGCGCTGGAGGCGGCGGATCTCGGCGTTCTTCGCCTCTTCGTCGACCTCGGTGATCATGTACTGCGCGAAGTAGAGGACGCGCTCGAGGTTGCGGGGAGAGATATCGAGGAGGAGGCCGAGCTTGGAGGGCGTTCCCTTGACGAACCAGATGTGGCTGACAGGGCTGGCGAGCTCGATGTGGCCCATGCGCTCACGGCGGACCTTGGCGCGGGCGACTTCGACGCCGCACTTATCGCAGATGATGCCCTTGTAGCGGACGCGCTTGTATTTGCCGCAGTAGCACTCGAAGTCCTTGGTGGGGCCGAAGATGCGCTCGCAGAAGAGGCCGTCCTTTTCGGGCTTGAGGGTGCGGTAGTTGATGGTTTCCGGCTTGGTGACTTCCCCGTAGCTCCAGGAGCGAATCTGTTCGGGGCTGGCCAGGGCGATCCGCACCTGGTTGAAGTCATTCACCTCGAGCATTGAAGAAATCCTCCTCGCGTTCGAAACCGGTCAGGTTGAGGCCGAGCTCGGGCAGGTCGTTGGCGGAGTCGTCGATGAAGGAGACGGAGCTGCCTTCGTCGTTGGAGACCTCGACGGCGAGGCCGAGGCTCTGGAGTTCTTTGACGAGGACCTTGAAGGACTCGGGGACGCCCGGTTCGAGGACGTCCTCGCCCTTGACGATGGCCTCGTAGGTTTTGACGCGTCCGACGACGTCGTCGGATTTCACGGTGAGGAGTTCCTGGAGGATGTGGGCGGCGCCGTAGGCTTCGAGGGCCCAGACCTCCATTTCGCCGAAGCGCTGGCCGCCGAACTGGGCCTTGCCGCCCAGGGGCTGCTGGGTGATGAGGCTGTAGGGGCCGGTGCTGCGGGCGTGGATTTTGTCTTCGACGAGGTGGATGAGCTTGAGCATGTAGATGTAGCCGACGGTGACCGGCTGGTCGAAGGGTTCGCCGGTGCGGCCGTCGTAGAGGCGCATCTTGCCGAAGAGGGGCGGCGGCACGTTGGTGTCGCGGTAGACCTCTTTGGCGAGCTCATCGAGCTCCTCGCGGGAGTAGCGGCCGGGCTCGATGGGGGGCTGGCCGGTTTCTTTGCGGTGGCGGTTGAGCCAGATTTCGAGGCAGGCGCGGGCGGGTGCCCCGTCCTCCGGGCTGGTGTAAATGGCGTCGGGGTCGTAGCCCTGCTCGGCGATCCAGGCCTTGAGGCGTTCGGGGTCGAAGCCGCGGTCGCGGGGGTCGACGTAGTAGTAGGCGCCGGCCTCGTGGGCCATCCAGGCGAGGGCGAGGGCGTCATCGATCTCGTAGTCGCGGGCGCCATCGAAGACCGGGCTGATCGCGCGGAACCCGAGGGTATTGGCGGCCCAGCCGAGGTGGGTTTCGAGGACCTGCCCGATGTTCATGCGGCTGGGGACACCGATGGGATTGAGGATGATATCGACCGGGGTGCCGTCTTCGAGGTAGGGCATGTCCTCGCGGGGGAGGATGCGGCTGATGACGCCCTTATTGCCGTGGCGGCCGGCCATCTTGTCGCCCTCGGAGATTTTGCGGCGCTGGGCGATGGAGACGCGCACGAGCTTGTTGACGCCGGCGGGCAGGCCATCGTGGTTGTTGCGGTCGAAGACCTTGACGTCGATGACCTTGCCGCGCTCGCCGTGGGGGACGCGGAGGGAGGTGTCCTTCGTTTCGCGGGCTTTTTCGCCGAAGATGGCGCGGAGCAGCTTTTCTTCGGCGGTGAGTTCGGTTTCGCCCTTGGGAGTGACCTTGCCCACGAGGATGTCACCTTCGCGGACTTCGGCGCCGATGCGGATGATGCCGTCTTCGTCGAGCTGGGCGAGGGCGTCGTCGCCGACGTTGGGAATGTCGCGGGTGATTTCTTCGTCGCCGAGCTTGGTCTGGCGGGCTTCGACCTCGTGCTTCTCGATGTGGATGGAGGTGAACTTGTCTTCGCGGACGAGGTTTTCGGAGAGGATGATGGCGTCCTCGAAGTTGTAGCCCTCCCAGCTCATGAAGGCGCAGAGGATGTTCTGGCCGAGCGCGAGGTCGCCGCCCTGGGTGCTGGAGCTATCGATGATGGGCTGGCCGGCGGCGACGCGTTCGCCGCGGAAGACGATCGGCCGCTGGTTGAGGCAGGTGCCCTGGTTGGAGCGGGTGAACTTGGTGAGGCGGTAGGTGCGGCAGGCACCGCCGTCGTCGGTATTCAGGGCAGGGTCGTCGTAGCGGATTTTGATGTGGGTGCCGGTGGCTTCGAGGACTTCGCCGGGGCCCTCGGCGAGGATGACGTGGCCGGAGTCGACAGCGGCGCGGCGCTCCATGCCGGTGCCGACGAGCGGCACCTCGGGACGGACGAGGGGGACGGCCTGGCGCTGCATGTTGGCGCCCATGAGCGCGCGGTTTGCGTCGTCGTGCTCGAGGAAGGGGATGAGCGCGGAAGCGACGGAGACCATCTGCTTGGGGGAGACGTCGATGTAGTCGACCTCGATGGGCGGGACGGTCATGAACTTTTCGAAGAGGCGGATTTCGACGCGCTCATCGATGAAGTGGCCGTCGTTGTCGATGCGGGTGTTGGCCTGGCCGACCTTGAACTTGTCCTCTTCGTCGGCGGTGAGGTAGACGATCTCGTTCGAGACCCACGGCTGGATCGCCACCGTTCGGCCGGCGGCGGCGAGCTTCTCGGCGAGGGCGGCATCGATGCGCGTGCCGCGGGGCGCGATGACATTGCCGTCGCGGTCGAGGGCGTCTTCGCGGAGGATGCGGCCGACGAGGTTCGGGTTATCGGAGACCATTTCGCGGTAGACGCGGCGGTAGGGGGTCTCGATGAAGCCGAACTTATTCAGCCGGGCGTAGGTCGCGAGGGACCCGATGAGGCCGATGTTCGGGCCTTCGGGGGTTTCGATGGGGCAGATGCGGCCGTAGTGGCTGTGGTGGACGTCGCGGACGTCGAAGCCGGCCCGGTCGCGGGAGAGGCCGCCGGGGCCGAGCGCTGAGAGGCGGCGCTTGTGGTTGAGCTCGGAGAGCGGGTTCGTCTGGTCCATGAACTGGGAGAGCTGGCTGCCGCCGAAGAACTCCTTCATGGCCGCGACGACGGGCCGGATGTTGATGAGGGCGCTGGGGGTTGCCTCTTCGGGGTCGGTGATGGTCATCCGTTCGCGGACGACGCGCTCCATGCGGAGGAGGCCGACCCGGAACTGCTGCTGGATCAGTTCGCCGACTGCGCGGACGCGGCGGTTGCCGAGGTGGTCGATATCGTCGTGGTGGCCGCGGCCGTTGTTGATGTTGATCTGCTCGCGGATGATGGCGACGAGGTCGTAGGGGCGGAGCCAGCGCTGGTCGGTGGGGTCTTCGAGCTCGAGGCGCTTGTTGAGCTTGTGGCGGCCGACCCGGCCGAGGTCGTAGCGGCGGGGGTCGAAGAAGAGCTGCTTGAGGAGGTTGCGGGCGTTGTCGGTTGTGGGCGGGTCGCCGGGGCGGATTTTGCGGTAGAAATCGAGCAGGGCGTCGTGCTTGTTCTGGACGCCGGGGTCGCGCGGCTCTTTTTCGAGGGTAGCGCGGACATACTGGCGGATATCGCTCGTGTCGACGGCCTCGAACATGGCGAGGATACGTTCGGCGGTGCCGAGCTCCTGTTCGAGGTCGCGGAGGGCGGCTTCGCGGGCACGCTCATCACCGGAATCGACGGCCTTCCAGTACTTTTCGAAGCGGGGGTTGTCGCGGTCGCCGGGGACGCAGGCCGGGGACGTCGATGGCGCGGATGAAGGTGGTTACGGGGACCTTGCGCTTG
>BPIE01000004.1 GCA_026003935.1 Tepidiforma sp.
GAAATCCAGGCGAGAACGCGCCCCAATCCGTTGGACCTGGGGATCGCCCTCGCCGGGGGCGCGGTTGGGGCATACGGGCTGGTGCGTTTGCGGGCTGCGGATGCGCTGCCGGGCGTGGCGATTGCGACGGCACTGATGCCGCCGCTCTGCACGGTTGGGATTGGGCTTTCGCTCGGAGACCGGGGGATTTGGGGCGGCGCGCTGCTGCTGTTCGTGACCAACCTGAGTGCGATCATCAGTGCTGCGGCGTTTGTCTTTCTCCTGAGCGGGGTTCGTCACCGTACGCCGACTAATCCGGGGCCGCGGCTGGTTGATCAGCGCTGCTGCCGGTCCTGGTTGTGGGGGTCACGCTGGCGGCGCTGACCGGGCGCGCGGTTCAGGAGGCGCGCGAGGAGGACCAGATTGCGGCTGCGGCGCGGGAGGCAGTGCTCAACCTGTTCCCCCATGGGAACGTTGAGCGGGTTACCCGCTCGTCCGGGGACGATGGGAGTGTGCGCGTTCGTGTCGAAGCACAGGTAGACCGTGAGGCGACGGTGGGCGATGCGGAAACCATCCAGGCGTATGTGGCACAGCGCACGGGGAAGCGCATCCAGCTGGTGCTGGTGACGACGCCCGTGCTGGTGCTGGACCCACTGAACCCCCCGCCGCCGGACGTACGGCTGCTGACGCCTACGCCGACAGTTACGCCGACACCCACTGCCACTGCTGCCGCAACGCACACGCCGACGCCTACCCGCACGGCGAGCCCGACGCGTGGTGCGGCAGAGACGGGGACGCCGGGGAGCGGAACGGCAGGCGGGGGCGGAGCGGCGGGGGGCGGCGAACCTGCTGCCGGGAACGACTAGCGGGCGGCGTCGGCTGCGGTGCCGACGAGCTCGTAACGGGGCGGCTCTTTCCACTGAGCGGTTGGCGGATTCTCCTGCCGGCGGAGCTCTTCGCGCCGTTTTGCGGTCTCGAGGCGACGGGCGCGGGCGATGAGGAGGTCGCGCTGGCGGGCGTGTTCTTCGGCGCGCTGGAGTGTGCGCGGGGACGGGGGACGCCGGGGGATGCCGGGATATTCGCGGATGCGGCCTTCGTCGGCGAGCTGCTTGAGGTGTGCGCGGACGTTGTTGTCGGCGGCGCGGCGGAGACGCGGGTCGATGTCGGGGTAGAGCTGGAGCATGATGTCCCAGCTGGAGAGGGCGCCGCCGCCTTCGAGGAGCTGAAGAATCTGGCGTTCGCGCATATTTCGGTGCTCGATGTACATCTGGAGCCGCTCGCGGGGGTCCCGGACGATGCGGCCATGGCCGGGGCAGATGACGCGGAGGTTCGGGAGCTCGAGGAGGCGCTGGAGGGTCTTTCGGTAGCTGGCGAGGTCCCAAACCGTGGTGGTGGAGCTGCCGAGGAGGGTGTCGCCGGTGAAGAGGACGCCTTCCTCTTCGATGTAGTAGCAGAGCGAATCGACGGAGTGGCCGGGGGTTGCGAGGACCTGTACGCGGACTCCGCCGTCGAGCTCGATGACGTCACCGTTGCGGAGGAGGTCGACGTCGCGCGGGATGCGGCCCTTGAGCAGGCTGCGGCCGTTGGCGGGGATGGCGACAGTGGCGCGGAGAGCTTCTTTAGCCCATTTGAGGTTGCCGGAGTGGTCGGCGTGGTGGTGGGTGATAGCGGCGATGGCGATTTCTTCGCGCTCAACGGCGGCGAGGTAACCCCGGAGGAACCAGCGGTAGCGGTCGATGGCTTCGCCCGAGTCGATGGTGAGCGACTGCTTCCCGGGTGCGCCGACGAGGTAGATGCAGGTGTACTCGGGGTGCATGGGGTTGTCGTCGGGGACGAGGAGGGCGCGGACGGAGGGGGAGATTTGCATGGCGCGAGTCCGGGGGAAGCGGGTGGTCGGGTGTACGGCGGTGGCGCCCCCGGCAGGATTCGAACCTGCGGCCAAGCGCTTAGAAGGCGCCTGCTCTGTCCTCTGAGCTACGGGGGCTCGCAGGGGATAGTATCCGGGTTTTTGGGGGCGGTTCGCGAGCTGGGGCTACCGGGGGTAAGCTTGCGTGCCACACCGAAGGGGGCATTTCGAGATGGCACTGGAGCAGTACCTTGCGGCGCGGCCCGAGGAGATCGGGGTGGACAGCGAGAAGCTCGAGGCGGTATTTGCGCGGGCCCGGCGGGATGTGGAGGACGGCACGCTGAAGAGCGCCCAGGTTGCTGTGGCGCGGAAGGGGCGCCTGGCGGGGGTGCGAACGTTCGGGACGGTGCGGCATGAAGGCCGGGAGGAGGAAGTCCCGGCGACGAACGACACGCTGTACACGATTTTCAGCTGCACCAAGGCGGTTGTCGGGGCGGCGACGTGGGCGCTGTGCGAGGAGGGGCTGCTGCGCATCGAGGAGCGGGTAGCGGATATCATCCCGGAGTTTGGAACGAACGGGAAGGAAGGGATCACGGTGGAGCAGGTGATGCTCCACATCGCGGGCTTCCCGTACGCGCCGTTCTCGCCGTTCGACTGGGACGACCGGGAGCGGCGGCTGCAGCGGTTCGCGAGCTGGCGGCTGAACTGGGAACCGGGGACGCGGTTCGAATATCACGCGACGAGCGCGCACTGGGTGCTGGCGGAGATTATCGAACGGCGGACGGGGCAGGATTTCCGGGCCTACGTGCGGGAGCGGGTACTGGAGCCCGCGGGCATCGAGGAGCTGTTCGTGGGGCTGCCGGCTGATTTGAACGGACGGGTGGCGGATGTGCGGCACCTCGTACCGCCGGTGCCACCGCCGGGCGGCTGGGGCGAGGTGACGCCGGAGGCGATTTTGCAGTTCAACCGGCCCGAGGTGCGGGCGGTTGGGGTCCCTGGGGGAGGGGGCATCGGTGGGGCGGCGCAGCTCGCGCTGTTTTACCAGGCGCTGGTGAATGGCGGCGAGGGCCCAAGCGGGCGGCGCATCCTGAAGCCCGAGACCATCGAGTGGGCAACGCAGGTACGGACGACGGAGTATCACCGGGTGCCGGTCCTGGATTACCCGGTCAACCGGGCGCTGGTGGTGCAGGTGGCAGGCGACGACGGCTTTGCGCATCTGCGGGGCTTTGGGAGGACGTGCTCGCCGCGGACTTTTGGGCATGGCGGCGCCGGCGGGCAGATTGGGTGGTGCGACCCGGCGACGGGCATCTCGGTCGGCTACTGCACCGATGGATTCCTCGATGAAATCCAGCAGGGGCGGCGGATTACGGCGATCAGTTCGCTGGCTGCGCAGTGTGCGGCGGACTGAGCCTGGGGCCGCGGGGGTTCACGGGCCGTCCGCACCGGGGCGCAGCCGGAGGCCGGCGAGGATGATGGCGGTCGCCCCGAGCATCGCGACCGTAAGCGTGGCAAGGCCCCCGGCGACCAAGGCCTCTTCCCACCGGGTGCCCTCGGCACCAGCGCCGGCGATTGGCATGAACCGTTGGCCGGCATCGAGGAATGCGGCGAGGAGCGTCGTCGCCCAGTTGGCATAGGTGCCGACGAGCGCGCCGGCGAACGCGAGCTTGAGCGGACGCTCGCCGAGGACGAGGCGGGGCCATGCGAGGCCGAGCAGCATGAGGAACATGCCGTTGAGGACGGCTTCGAGATGGCTCGAGAGGAGCAGGCGGTCGTTCGCGGCTGCTGGCCCGAGGAGGCCGGTGAGGAGTCCAAGCAGGAAGAGGAGCACGCCCGCGCGGATGAGCAGGACGCCCTGGGCGGGCCGGGCGTTTGGCATGGCGTTCCCCCGGGCGGATGCGACCGAGCCCGGGCGCTGCGCAAGCGCGGGCGCCCGGTTCGAGCCCTCGGCCGGATGGTGGAGTGCGAGGGGCGCGGCGTCAAGCACCGGCGGAGGGCCAGAAGCGGGCTTCACGCTTCTCGAGCAGCGCGGCAACGCCTTCGCGAAAGTCGGGACCTGTGGTGAGCTCGTCGAGCAAGCGCTGGGCTTCGACGACGGAGCTGGCGACGTCGCGGTGGAGGTCGGCGTAGACCTGGCGCCGGGTCTCGCGGAGGGATGACGGCGCGATGGTGCGGGCGAGGCGCTCGGCGTAGGCGTAGACGGCCGGGAGGAGCTGTTCGGAAGGGTGGACCTCGTGGACGAGGCCGAGGCGGTGCGCCTCTTCGGCGAGGAAGATGCGGCTGGAGAGGAGGAGCTCCATGGCGGGGGCGAGTCCGATGAGGCGGGGGAGGAGCCAGGAGAGGCCGTATTCGGCGGGGAGGCCGAGGCGCCCGTGTGCGGTGGTGAGCTTTGCGCCGGCGGCTGCGAAGCGGATGTCGCAGAAGCAGGCGAGGACGAGGCCGACGCCCGCGGCGGGTCCGTTGATGGCGGCGATGGTAGGCTTCGAGAGGCCGAAGTGGTAGGCGAAATCGGCGTCGAACTCGGGGCGAACGCCGAAGCCGGGGCGGGGGATATCGGGAGGGGTGCCCGGGTCGTAGCCGCCCTTTTCGACGTGGCCTTCGAGGGCTCTGGCATCGGCGCCGGCGCAGAAGGCGCGCCCTTCGCCGGTGACGACAATGACACGGACGGCGGGGTCGGTCTCGGCCTGCTGCAGGCACCAGCGATACTCGGTGTGCATGCGGCCGGTCCAGGCGTTGAGGCGCTCGGGGCGGGCGAGCGTGATGGTGGCGACGGCGTCGCGGACGCCGTAGCGGGTGACTTTGAGCTCCATAAAGGGATTGTAAACGGGCCGGTAGGCAGGGGCCGGGTACACTTGGAGGCGATGGGGGATTCCTCCGGGGCCGAGCGAACAGGAGCGCTGCCGAGAGCCGCCGCATCGCCCGGCTTGGGGGCGTTGCAGTACTGGGGCTGGCGGGCAGGGCGGGCCACGCTGGGGCGGACGCCGGCGCCAGCTGCGTACTGGATTGCCGGCGGGCTCGGGAGGGCGGCGTACTGGCTTTGGCCGCGGGGCCGCCGCGCGATGCGGGCAAACTTTGCGCGGGTGCTGGGAACGGCCGAGCGGCGGTCCGTGGACCGGGTGGGCCAGGCCTCGCTGGCCGGCTATTTTCGGTATTTGCTCGACTTCATGCGGCTTGGGATGGGCGCGGCGAGCCTGCCGCGGGTGGACGGGGAGGAGGCGTTCGCTGCCCTCGACCGCCTGCTCGAGCGAGGCCGAGGCGCGGTGATCGTGTGCATGCATTATGGCAACTGGGATGCCGGCGCGGCCTGCGCAGCGTCCCGCGGATATCCGCTGGCGGTGGTGGCCGAGGGGTTTGGCGATGCGCGGCTGGACGAGCTGGTGCTGGGGACCCGTGAGCAGCTGGGGATGGAGGTGATTCGCATGGAGCGTGCGGGGCCTTCGATGGTGCGGGTACTGCGGCGAAACGGGCTGCTGGCGCTGCTGATCGACCGGCCGGTTCCGGGCCAGGGGGTCCCGGTGCGGTTCTTCGGGGAGACGGTCGAGGTGCCGGCTGGGCCGGCGCGCCTCGCGGTGGCGACGGGGGCGGCGCTGGTCCCGGTGGCGTTCCGGCGGGTCGACGGGATGGGGCGAAGGATGAAGGTGGTGGGGGATTTCTCGATCGTGCCCTGCGACGAGGCGGGGCGGGGCTGCGTGGAAACGCTTACGCAGCGGGTCATGGAGGCGCACGAACGGTTTATCCGGGAGCAGCCGGAGCAGTGGTACATGTTCCGTGAGCTGTGGCAGCGGGGCGCGACCTCGGGGGGCTCTCAGTGAGCTGGCGGGCGCTGGCCATGCGGGGAGCATACCTGGCGGCGGGGCGCCACCCGGGCCCGTTCTATGCGATTGCGCCGCTGGTGGCCCGGGTGACGTGGGCGCTGTACCCAGCGGTGCGGCGGCGGGTGGTGCGGAATCTTCTGCCGCTTTGCGACGGGGACGTGGCGCGGGCGCGGCGGGAGGGGCGGCGGGCGCTGCAGCACGTGCTCGAGTACTACCTCGACCTGGTCACGCTGCCGCGGCGGGATATGTCGCGTTTCGAGGCGGAACATCTCGAGATTTACCACGGCGAGCGGCTCGATCTGCTGCGCTCGAACGGGGCGGTGCTGCTGGTGAGTGCGCACACGGGGAACGCGGAGCTCGCCATCCAGGCGCTGACGTACCGGGGGCGTTCGTTCGCGGCGCTGGTGGAACGGCTGGAGCCGCGGGACTGGGCGGAGTACATGCTGAAGCTGCGATCCTCCGCGGGAGGGACGTTCCTCGAGGCCAATTTTGCCGGCGTGCGGGCGTGCATCGAGACGTTGCGGGAAGGTGGCGTGGTGGGCGTGATGGGCGATCGCGATATCCAGCACACCGGCGTGTGCGTGCAGATTTTCCAGCGGGCGGTGCGGCTGCCGCGCGGACCGTGGGAGCTGGCGCGGCGGACGGGTGCGCTGGTGATCCCGATTTTTTCCAGCAGGAAGCGGGGCGACCAGTTCCGGATCGATGTCGAGGAGCCGTTCCGGGTAGCGGCGACGGAGGATGCGGACCGGGACATCCGGGAAGCGGTGGAGCGATTTGCGGGGCTGCTGGAACGGCACCTGCGGCGGGACCCGGGCCAGTGGGCAGTGTTGGAGGACTTCTGGAAGGTGCACGGCTGTGGGGAAGGCTGACGTCCACCTGCACACGCGGGTGAGCGACGGGTTGGCGTCGGTCGAGCTCCTGCTGGAGTACATCGAGCACTGCACGGACCTCGACGTGATTGCGGTGACGGACCACGAGGACGTTCGCGGAGGGCTGCGGGCGCGGGAGGTGGCGGCACGGCGGGGGTATCGGTTCGAGGTTATCCCTGGGGCAGAGGTGACGACCCTGCAGGGGCACGTGCTGGCGCTGTTCGTTGAACGGGATATCCCGAGTTTCCGCGGGGTAGAATCGACGCTCGCGATGATTCACGACGCGGGGGGGCTGGCGGTCGTGCCGCATCCGCTCAGCTGGCTGACGCGGTCCATTGGGCAGCGGACGCTGGACGCGCTGCATGAGCGGGGGGAAGCGGGCATTTCGTTCGATGCGATCGAGCTGGCGAATCCGAGCCCGGCGGGCCGGAGGACGGCTGCGAAGGCGGCGCGGCTGAATGCTGAGCGGTGGGGGCTGCCTGCTACGGGGAGCTCGGACGCGCATCACCTCGAACACGTCGGGAGCGGCTGGACGGAGTTCGCGGGGAGGACGGCGGAGGACTTCCGGCGGGCGCTCGCGACCGGGGCGGTGCGGGCGCGGTCCGTTCCTAGCGGGGCGGTGCCGCCGGGGCGGCTCGCGCTCGGCCTGGTGTGGGGGTACGCTGCTACACCGCGGAAGGTGGTGCGGATGCTTGGAGGTCGCCGGTGAAGATCGCGCTGGTGAGCCCGTACGACTGGTGCGTCGAGGGGGGCGTGAAGACCCATATCCGGCACCTTGCCGAGTCGTTCCGGGCGTGGGGGCACGAGGTGGTGGTGTTTGCGCCGGCTTCGGAGCCGGAGCGGGTGCGCGAGGAGATTCATGTGATGGGGCGGCCGTTTTCGATGCGTGTGAGCGGCTCAGTCGCCCGGATTACGTTCGCGTGGAAGTCGCCGGAGGTGAAGCGAGTGCTCCAGGAGCACCGCTTCGATGTGGTGCATCTCCACGAGCCGCTGATGCCCCTGCTGCCGTATCACTTTTTGCGGTATTCGAGGGCGGTCAACGTAGGGACGTTCCACGCGGCGAAGGACGGGGGCAATCGGTTCTACGGGTACACGACGCCGTTGACGCGGCGTTGGTTTCGGAAGATCGAGGGCAAGATTGCGGTTTCGCCGGCGGCGGCGAAGCTGGTGAGCCGGTATTTCCCGGGGTACTTCAACATCATCCCGAACGGCATCGACTATGAGCACTTTGCGGGGCCCGCGGAGCCGCTGCCCGAGTTCATGGATGGGAAGCGGAACATTCTCTTCGTTGGGCGGCCTGAGAAGCGGAAGGGGCTGAAGTATCTGCTGAAGGCGTATCTGCGGGTGCGGCAGATGGAGCCGAACACGCGGCTCATCGTGGTCGGCGCGGGGGATTTTACGCGATACGAGCGGGTGATGGCACCGTTCCCAGATGTGGTGTTTCGGCCGAATGTGCCGTACGCGGACCTCCCCCGTTACCACCGGAGCAGCACGGTGTTTTGCGCGCCGAACACCGGGAATGAGAGCCAGGGATATGTGCTGCTAGAGGCGCTGGCGGCGGGCGATGCGGTCGTGGCGAGCAACATCGAAGGATTTGCGGGTGTGATGACGCATGAGCTGGAGGGGCTGCTCGTCCGGCCGAAGGACTCCGATGCCATTGCCGAGGCGGTCGTCCGGCTGCTGCGGAACCCGGCGCTGCGAGAGGCGCTTGGGGCCCGGGGGCGGGAGCTGGCCCGGCACTATAGCTGGGACAACGTGGCGCACCGGGTGATGTCGTATTACGAGCGGCTGCTGTACGAGCGGGAGCAGGTCGCGGAGACGCGGCGCCGGAGGGCGGCAATGGCGGGGTCGGGCGGCTGATGGGTGTGACGCTGTTGCCGACACGGCTGCCGAAGGGGCTGCAGGATGCGATCGGGCGGTCGGTCGGCCGGCTCGGGGTAACGCCCAACATGATTTCGCTGGCCGGCGCACTCGGGAATTGCGGGGCTGCGGTGCTGGTGGCGCGGGGAGAGCTCCTGGCGGCGGGGCTGGTCTACCTGCTGTTCTCGGCGCTGGACCTCGTGGACGGTGCGGTGGCGCGGGCGACGGGGAAGGCGACTCCGTTCGGTGCGGTGTTCGACGCGGTACTCGATCGCGCGAGCGAGGGGCTCGTGCTGGCGGCGTGTGCATGGTATTTCGCCGAGCGGGGCGAGGAGTGGCAAACGGCGTCGTCGTTCGCAGCGCTGCTGGGGAGCGTCTCGGTCAGCTACCTGCGCGCGCGGGCCGAGGTGGAGGGCGTGCAGATGCGGGAGGGGCTCTTCCGGCGGCAGGAGCGGGTGGCGGTGCTGGGGATCGGCCTGCTGGTCGGCTGGCTGGGAGCGGCGATACTCGTGCTGGCGGTGCTCTCGAACCTGACGGCGCTGCAGCGGGCGTGGATGCTGACACGGGCGCTGCAGGGCGGAGACCCGGAGGGAGCGGCGTCTCGATCATCGGGCTGAGGCGTGCGACGATTGGGGCATGAACGAACTGCAGGCGCGCGCGCGCGAGCTTTCGGACCGGATTTCTGACCTCCTGGTGCGTCTTTGACCTCGCCAGGGATGAAGCTCGCGTAGCAGAACTCGAACAGCAGACCCTCGAAGCCGGCTTCTGGGATGATGCGGCGAACGCCCGCAAGGTGATGCAGGAGCTCGCCGCGCGGAAGGACCGCGTGGAGACGTGGCGCGGGCTGGAGCGGCGTGCCGCGGACGCCGCGGAGTTGGCGGAGCTTGCGCTCGCGGAAGGCGATGAGGAGACGGCGGGCGAGGTCGCGAAGGAGCTCGATGCCATCGAGCGCGAGCTGAACCGGCTCGAGTTTCAGCTCCAGCTCTCCGGCGAGTACGACATGCGGAACGCGATTCTCGCGGTGCATGCCGGGGCGGGCGGCACGGATTCGCAGGACTGGGCGGAGATGCTTCTGCGGATGTACCTGCGCTGGGCGGAGCGGAAGGGATTCGAGACAGAGATTCTCGACGTGACCGAGGGGGAGGAGGCGGGCATCAAGAGTGCGACGGTGGAGGTCCGCGGGCCGTACGCCTACGGGTACCTGAAGAGCGAGCGCGGGGTGCACCGGCTGGTACGGCTTTCGCCCTTCAACTCGGCGGCGACGCGGCAGACGAGCTTCGCCAAGGTGGAAGTGATGCCGGAGGTGGACGAAGTCGGCGAGGTGGAGATCAACCCAGACGACCTGCGCATCGACGTGTTTCGGTCGAGCGGTGCGGGCGGGCAGAACGTCCAGAAGAACTCGACGGCGGTGCGGATCACGCACATCCCGACGGGCATCGTGGTGACATGCCAGAACGAGCGGTCGCAGGCGCAAAACCGGGAGAGCGCGATGAAGGTGCTCGAGGCGCGGTTGCTGGAGCTGGAGCTGAACCGGCAGGAGGAGGAGAAGGCGCGGCTGAAGGGCGAACATGTCGATGTTTCGTTTGGGAGCCAGATCCGAAACTACGTGCTGCATCCGTATAAGCTGGTGAAGGACCTGCGCACGGGGTACGAAACGTCGGATACGACGGCCGTGCTCGACGGGGATATCGACCCGTTCATCGAGGCGTACCTGAAGTCGCAGGTTGGGCAGGGGGTTGCATGAGACGCATCGGACTGGCGACGGCTGCGGTAGTATTGCTGGCCGTCGCCGGGGCCGGGCCTCTCCAGGCGGGCCGGGCGGCAGCCGTCATCGAATCGGTGACAGTGGAAAACTGGTACCCGCGGTCGCTGACATTCAAGGTGACGGCGCGGGCGGACGCCGACATCACGGACGCGACGCTGCATTACGCGATCAAGGGGCGGGGGACACTGGCGCTGGACAAGCCGAAGGAGCTGACGCCAGCGCGGGCGCTGACGGCAGAAGTCGAGCTGCTGGTGAACACGGGCCAGAACTACATCCCGGTGGGCTCGGAGTTTACGTATTGGTGGGAAGTGACGACTGCGGATGGGCAGGCGGCACGGAGTGAGGAGCAGACGTTCCTGTTCCTGCCGCCGGACCGGCAGTGGCAATCGGTCGCGAACGACTTCATGGTGGTGTACTTCCACGGGGACCGGGAAGCGCTGGCGCGTGCGTATCTTGATGCCGGGGCGGACACCTACGAGCGGATTGGAAAGGCGCTGTACGGGATTCAGCTGACGACGCTGCCGGTGAAGGTCATCCTGTTTGCGAATGAGGCAGAGATGGACCCGGCGCGCCCGGGGGCGGGCGGGCGGTTCGATGCGGCGGTAACGACCTGCGGGACCAAAGTGACGAACGACATCCTGCTCATGATCCCGGTCGCGTGCGGGTCGACGGACCGGACCGACACGCTGCGGCACGAGCTGGGACACATTTTGAATGAGACGGCCGGGGAGGGAACCCTGGCGAAGCTCCCGGCGTGGTTGGACGAGGGAGCAGCAGTGCTGGCCCAGAAGTCTCCGGGGGATTACGCGTCGGCGTTCGAGGGCGCGGTGCGGGCCGACCGGCTGATTCCGTTCAGTCAGATGACGGTTCCGGCGAGCAGCCCGCAGCTCGTGGGGGTGTTTTACGGGCAGGCGTACTTCATGGTGAAGTTCCTTGTGGAGCGGGAGGGGCCGGCGAAGTTCGGGGAGCTGATGCGGACGATCAAGTCGGGAACGCGGTACGACCAGGCGATCGCGCAGGTGTATGGCCTGACGCTGGCGGAGTTCGAAGATGCGTTCCGGCAGGAGCACGGGCTGGCGCCGCGCTCGGCGCCGACCGCGCGGCCGACGGCGGCGCCGACGCGCCCTGCGCAGCAGGTGCAGCCGACGCAGGCACCCACGCGGGCGCCGGCGCAGGAGGGTGGAAGCAGCGGAGATGGCAGCATCGACCGGGGGATGCTGGTGATCTTTGGGGCGGCGATTCTGCTTGCGCTGGCGGCGGTGTTCAGCTGGCTGGTGGCGATGCTGCTTGCCAACAACCGGGAACGCGGCGGAGGCATGGGCCCGGGGACGGGGTAACCCGGCTTGCGCCGCAGGGAAGCCTGACCAGCGCAAGCGGCCGCCCCGGTTGGGGCGGCCGCGGCGTTTCGCTGGTCGGTCGGGGCGGCGTCAGCCGCGAGGCAGGCCGAGCCCGCGAGTCGCGATGATGTTGCGCTGGATTTCGCTGGTGCCGCCTTCGATGGTGTTGGCGACGGAGCGGAGGTACATGTACTTGATGCGACCCCGCATGGGAGCCTTCGGGCCATCGGTCTTGCCGTCGAGCTGCCCGTAGAGGCCGAGCACCTTCATGCCGGTGCGGTAGATGCGCTGATTGAGCTCGGTGCCGTAGAGCTTGGCGACTGCGGCTTCGTGGCCGGGTGCAACGCCCTCCTTGGCCTGGATGGAGACGATTTTGAAGCTCATCATTTGAGCGACGCCAGCCTCGACGTAGCGCTCCACGAGCTCGTGACGGATGGCGGGGTTGTGGGCGAGGGTGCTTTGCCCGTTGGCGGTGTTTTCGCGGGCGAATTTGATGAGGTCTTCGACGGCCTGGCGTGCGCCGACGGAGCCGCCGATGTTGGAGCGTTCGAAGGAGAGGGTGGTCTGGGCGAGGTACCAGCCGCGGTTCTCTTCGCCGATGATGTTGGCGCGGGGAACGCGGACGTCTTCGAAGAAGACCTCGTTGAATTCGTGGGTGTAGGCGAGGTTGACGAGCGGGCGGACGGTGATGCCCGGGCTCTTCATGTCAACGATGAAGTAGGTGATGCCGCGGTGCTTGGGGGCATCGGGGTCGGTGCGCGCGAGGAGGATCATGTACTTGGCGAGGTGACCGCCGGACGTCCAGATTTTCTGGCCGTTGATGATGTAGTCGTCACCATCGCGGACGGCGCGCGTCTGGAGTGCTGCGAGGTCGGAGCCGGCGCCGGGCTCGGAGTAGCCCTGGCACCAGATATCTTCGCCGGAGAGGATGCCGGGGAGGTACTTTTTCTTCTGCTCGTCGGTGCCGTGGACGATGAGGGTGGGGCCGGCGAAGCCCACGGCGATGCCGCCGGGGCGGGGGAGGCGGGCCTCGGCGAGCTCCCAGTTGAAGATGAACTGCTGCATGACGGAGAGGCCGGCGCCGCCGTATTCCTTCGGCCAGGCGGGGGCGACCCAGCCGCGGGCAGCGAGGGCTTTCGTCCATTCTTTGCTACCACCGAAGAAGGCGCGTTCGCCGTCTTCGTCGCGCTGGCGAGCCTTGTGACCCTCTTCTTCGATGAACTTGCGGACTTCGGCGCGGAACGCGGCCTCTTCCGGGGTGTCTCGGAAGTCCATGGGAAACCTCTTCGTGGAGTAGTGGCTCGATTGTACACGTGCGTCGAAAAACGGGCTGTGGGCGGGGGAGCGGCTCGGTGGGCTGGCGGGTAGGATTAGCGGCATGCCTACGACGACGTTTCTGCCACCGACAAGGATTCTGATGGGCCCCGGACCGAGCGGCGCGCACCCGCGAGTGCTGCAGGCGATGACGCGGCCGCTGCTGGGGCATCTCGACCCGGACTTCCTGCGCGCGATGGACGGCTGCCGCCGGATGCTGCGGGAGGTGATGCTGACGGAGAACGAGGTGACGCTGGCCACGCCGGGGACGGGAACGAGCGGGATGGAGGCGGCAGTTATGAACCTTGTCGAGCCGGGGGACCGGGTGGTTGTCGGCATCTGCGGCTACTTTGGTGAGCGTATCGCGCAGATGGCGGAGCGAGCGGGTGGCGAGGTGACGCGCGTGCAGTCGCCGTGGGGGGAGCCGGCGGATGCGGCGGTGGTGGAGGCGACGGTCCGGGCTGCGGGGAACGTGAAGCTGCTTGCCATCGTGCATGCGGAGACTTCGACGGGGGCCGAGACACCGGTCGAGCCGTTCGCACGGATTGCCCGGGAGTCCGGGGCGCTGCTCTTGGCGGACTGTGTGACGTCGCTCGGGGGCGTCCCTGTACGGGTGGATGCGTGGGGTGCGGACGCGGTGTATTCAGGAACGCAGAAGTGCCTGAGCGCGCCGCCGGGGGTTGCGCCGATTACGCTTTCGCCGCGCGCGTGGGATGCGGTGAAGCGGCGCGAGGTACCCTGCAACACGTGGTATCTCGACCTGCAGCTGCTGGAGGCCTACTGGGACGAGCGGCGGGTGTACCACCACACGGCACCGATTTCTATGGTGTATGCGCTGCACGAGGCGCTGGCGCTGGTGCTGGAGGAGGGGCTGGAGGCGCGCTGGGCGCGGCATGAGCGGAATGGCCGGGCGCTGCAGGCGGGTCTCGAGGCAATGGGGCTCGAGCTGCACGCGAAGGCAGGCTATCGGCTGCCGGTGCTGACGACGGTGCGCATCCCAGAGGGGGTGGATGACACGTGGGTGCGGGGTGCACTGCTGCGGCGGTTCGGCATCGAAATCGGGGGCGGACTGGGTGAGCTGAAGGGGCGGGTGTGGCGTATTGGGCTCATGGGAGAGAGCTCGACGGCGGGGAATGTGCTGCTGCTGCTGAACGCGCTGGGGCGGCTCCTGCGGGAGCAGGGGTTCAGGGCTGACCTTGGGGCAGCGGTGGATGCGGCGACGCGGCGCCTTGGGGAGGGCTAACGGGATTGGGCGGACGTGGGCGTGGGCGGGCGCCCAACGCCGAGGTAGCGGACCCCTGCCGCTTCGACCGCGGAGCGGTCGAGGGCATTGCGGGCATCGACGATGACAGGAGCGATGCGGGCCCAATCGAGCCCGGCGTAGGCGCGGTGGTAGCTGTGAACGATGGCGGCGTCGTAGCCGGCGAGGGGCTCGGGGGCGCGTTCGAACCCGAGTGAGGCGATACCCTCGGGCGTGAGGAGCGGGTCGTGGCCTTCGACTCGGGCGCCGAGGGCGAGGAGCTCGCGGCGAAGGTCGGCTGCGTTGGTGTGGAAGGTGACGGCGACATCGGGCCGGAAGGTGAGGCCGAGGACCAGGATGCGGCGTCCTTCGAGCCCGCCAAGGAGGCCGGAGAGGCGGCGGACCACGTAGCCGGGCATGGCGTCGTTGACGGCACGGCCGAGGGCCGAGAGGGCGGACGGGCCTTCGCCCTGCATGAGGAAGCGCGGGTAGACGGGAATGCAGTGGCCGCCGACGCCGGTACCGGGGATGTGGATGTGGGAGTAGGGTTGTGAGTTGGCGGCGCGGATGACTTCGGAGATGTCGAGTCCGTGGACGTCGGCGACCATGGCGAGCTCGTTGGCGAGGGCAATGTTGAGGTCACGGTAAGCGCCTTCGGCGAGCTTGGAGAGCTCAGCTGCCTCGGCGCTGGAGAGGAGGAGGACTTCGCCGCCGAAGGTCTGGCGGTAGAACTCGGCGGCGAGGCGGCCGCCTTCTGGGTCGACGCCGCCGACGACCTTGGGGTATTTGGTGAGGTCTTCGATCACGCGGCCCATGAGGAGGCGCTCGGGGGAGAAGGCGACGTGGAGGTCGCGGCCGAGGCGCCGACCGCCGGATTCGAGGCGGGGTGCGAGGACGCGGCGGGTGGTGCCCACGGGGAGGGTGGTATCGAAGATGCAGAGCGCACCGGGCTTGAGTGCGGGGGCGACGGTATCGACGGCGGCGAGGAGGTGGGAGAGGTCGGCGCGGCCCTCGGCGTCGACATCGACGCGGACGGCGAAGAGCACGACGTCGGCGTCGCAGACAGCGGCCGGGGTATCGGTGGTGGCGCGGAAGGAGCCGTCGGCGATGGTGGCAGCGAGCAGCTGCCCGAGGCCTGCTTCGTCGGGGAGGGGGTTTTCGGCCCGGTTGATGCGCTCGACGTGGCGCGCGTCGATGTCGCAGCCGGTGACGCGGTGGCCGCGGGAGGCGATGGTGACGGCGAGGGGGAGGCCGATGCGGCCGATGCCGACGACGGCAACGTTCATGGGAGGGCGGCGACCTCGTCGAGGGAGACGGGGAGGCCGGTTTCGCCGGAGCGGACGAGGGCCTCGGCAATGGCGAGGGCGGCGATACCGTCATCGGCGGGGACGGGGGCGGGACCGCCAGCGAGGATGGCGTCGCGGAAGGCTTCGAGCTCGACGCGGAGGGGTTCCCGGTTGGCGATGGGGTAGCGTGTCATTGGGCCTTCGGTGACGGAGGCGTAGACGCCCTCTTTGGCGGCGGCCGCATAGTTTTCGTAGAAGCAGAGCACCTGCGCGGCGTAGTCGACGGTGAACATGCCGCGCTCGCAGAGGACGGTGAGGGAACGTTCTTTGGTGGGGGTGAGCCAGTTGATGTCGAGGAGCCCCATGGCTCCGCCGCGGAAGCGGAGTACGCCGGCGAAGAGGTCTTCATTGCCGGTTGCGATGTGCGAGCGGGACTCGGCGAAGACGCGTTCGACTTCGTCATCGAGGAGGTAGCGCATGATGTCGATGTCGTGGGGGCCGAGGTCGTGGATGACGCCGACGTCGCGGATGCGGTGGGGGAAGGGGCCAACGCGGCGGGCGCGGAGCTGAAGGACGCGGCCGCCCTGTCCCTCGGCGAGGCGGCGCTTGAGCTCGCGGACGGCCGGGTTGAATCGTTCGATGTGACCGACGGTGAGGAGGACGCCGGCGCGGCGTGCGGCCTCGGCGAGACGGCGTGCGGCCTCGAGGGTGGCGGCGATGGGCTTTTCGACGAGCACGTGGGCGCCGGCCTCGATGCAGGCGAGCGCGATCTCTTCGTGGAGGCCGGTTGGGACGACGACGCTGACGAAGTCGGGCCGGGTTTCGGCAAGGAGGGCGGCGGGAGACGCGAAGCCGGGGATTGGGCGGCCGTTGATGGCGCGGCGGACGCGTTCGTCGTCAGGGTCGGCGACGGCGACGAGCTCGATGCCGGGTGTATCGGCGAGCACACGGGCGTGGTTGGCGCCCATGGAGCCGAGGCCGATCACAGCGGCGCGGAGGGTCTTGCTCACGGGTTCGAGGGTACCGCGCGGCGGCTGCTGGTGCACGGGGAGTCAGCCATGGAGGCGGTTGAGGGTGGCGGCGATGTACTCGACGTCGTCGGGCGCGAGGGCGGGATGAACCGGGAGTGAGAGGACCTGCTCGGCGGCGGCTTCGGCCACGGGGAACGAGCCTTCGCCGAAGCCGAGCTCGCGGATGATGGGCTGCTGGTGGATGGGGACGGGGTAATGGATGGCGGTACCGATGCCGGCTTCGAGGAGCTGCTGCTGGAGGCGGTCGCGTTCGCGGGGCACGCGGATGGTGTACTGGTGGAAGACGTGGCGGTCGCCTTCGCGGACGCGCGGGGTTTCGAAGCCGGTGATGAGGCTGTTGAGGCGGGCAGCGTTGGTGATGCGGGCGCCGGTCCAGCCTTCAAGCTGCTGGAGCTGGGCGAGGCCGATGGCGGCATTGAGGTCCTGCATGCGCCAGTTGAGGCCGAAGAGGTCGTGCCGGTAGCGGGTCTCCTGCCCGTGGTTGCGGATGATGCGGGCGCGGCGGGCGACCTCGTCGTCGTTGGTGGTGATGATGCCGCCTTCGCCGGTAGTCATGTTCTTGGTGGGGTAGAAGCTGAAGCAACCGGTGCCGAAGGTGCCAACGCGGCGCCCGGCGTGCTCGGCGCCATGGGCCTGTGCGGCGTCTTCGATGAGGGCGAGCGAGAAGTCTTCGGCGAGCTCGGCGAGCTCGGCGATGCGGGCAGGATGGCCATAGAGGTGGACGGGGAGGATGGCGCGGGTCCGCTCGGTGATGGCGTCTTCGACGCGGTTGGGGTCGAGATTGAGGTCGAAGGGGTCGACATCGACGAAGACGGGGGTCGCGCCGCAGGCGATGATGCTGGTTGCGGTGGCGATGAAGCTAAAGGGGGAGGTGATGACTTCGTCGCCGGGGCCGACGCCATGGGCCTGGAGGGCGACGATCAGGGCCGCGGTGCCGGAGTTGACGGCGATGGCGTGCCTGGCGCCGATGTAGTCGGCGAAGGCGCGCTCGAAGGCTTCGACACGCGGGCCGGCGGCGAGCTGGCCGGAATCGAGGACTTCCATGACGGCGCGCTTTTCGGCTTCGCCGATGAAGGGGCGGGCGACGGGGATGAAGGGGCGAGGGACGGCGGTCATGCGTGCTCCGGGGGTGGGAGTGGTTCGATGGCTGGCGGGTTTTCGGCGGTGAGACGGTAGCGGCGGCCGCAGCCGGGACAGGCGAGGTCGGGGTCGAGGCGGCGGGCGCAGGCGCAGGCCCAGCCGACCTGGCGGGCTGGATTGCCCGCGACGAGTGCGAAATCGGGGACGTCGCGGGTGACGACGGAGCCGGCGGCGATGAGCGCCCAGCGCCCGATGCGGAGGCCGGGGAGGATGACGGAGCGGGCACCGACGGCCGCGCCATAGCAGAGGCGCGAACCGGAGAGGTCCCAGTCGGACGCGGCTTTGATGGTGCCGTCGGGGTTGATGGCGCGCGGGTAGCGGTCGTTGGTGAGGACGACTTCAGGGCCGATGAAGACGCCGTCTTCGAGGGTATTGCCTTCGTAGACGCAGGAGTAGTTCTGGACTTTGCAGTTTGCGCCGATGTGCACGCCGGCACCGACGTAGACACCTTTCCCGATGATGCATCCGGGGCCGATGGAGGCGCGCTCGCGGACCTGGGCGTGATGCCAGATGCTGGCGCCCGGGCCGATTTCGGCGGCGGGGGAGACTTCGGCGGTGGGGTGGATGCGGGGCTCGCTCACGAGGGGAGGGCCTCGCTTTCGGGGGCATCGGCGCTCTCGGCGGATTCGTCGAGGGAGTAGCGGCGGGCGACGAGATGGATGCGGCGGCGGACTTCTTCGGGGTCGCCCCACATGACCTGGCGGATTTCGTCGATAAGGCGGAGGATCTCGCGCTCGGTGACATCGACGGCGGCGGTGAGACGCATGACCTTGGGGTGGCTGGTGGGCTGGAGGTGCTCGAAGTCGGCGACGAGCTCCTCGCGGAGCTTTTCGCCGGGGCGGGGGCCGGTGAAGACGACCTGGATGTCCTGGCCGGGGCGGAGTCCGCGGAGCCGGATCATGCGCTCGGCGAGCTCGAGGATGTTGATCTCTTCGCCCATGTCGAGCATGTAGATGTCGCCGCGGCCGCCGAAGGTGCCAGCCTGGATGACGAGCGAGACAGCCTCGGGAATGGAGATGAAGTAGCGCTGCATCTCCGGATGCATCACGGTGACCGGGCCGCCACGCTCGATCTGTTTCATGAAGGTGGGGACGACGGAGCCGCGCGAGCCCATGACGTTGCCGAAGCGGACGGCGGCGAACCGGGTACGTGCGGATTCGCGGGCGAGGGCGATGACGAGAAGCTCGGCGATGCGCTTCGTGGCGCCCATGACGCTGCTCGGCCGCACGGCCTTATCGGTGGAGATGAGGACGAAGGTGCCGACGCCGAATTCGCGGGCGGCGCCGGCGCAGTAGAGGGTGCCGAGGACGTTGACGCGGAAGGCCTCGGAAGGGTGCTCCTCCATGAGGGGGACGTGCTTGAGCGCTGCCGCGTGGTAGACGAGGTCGGGCCGGGTCCGGGCGAAGATTTCGCGGACGCGGGGTTCGTCGGCGATGTTGGCGACCCAGAGCCGGACGGTGGTCTCGGGGGAGACGCCGCTGAGCTCGAGGGAGAGGTCGTGGAGCCCGGTTTCGTTGTTGTCGAGCAGGTGGAGCTCGCGGGGGTGGAAGGTCAGCACCTGCCGGCAGAGCTCGGAGCCGATGGAGCCGGCTGCGCCGGTGACCAGAACGACTTTGTCGCGGACGGACTGGCTGCAGGCAGCGAAGTCGACCTGGACGGGCTCCCGGCCCAGGAGGTCGTCGAGGGTGATTTCGCGGAGGGTGTCGTGCGCATGGCCGAGGACCCAGTTGTCGACGCCGGGAACCATGCGGACGGGGATGTTGCGACGCTGGCAGATGCCGACGATGTCGCGAACGAGGTGACCGGAGGGGCGGTCGAGCGCGATGGCGACGACCTCGGCGTCCATGCGATCGAGGACGTGCTCGAGTTCGGCGATGGTGCCGTGAACCTTGAGCCCGTGAATGCGGTGATGGAGCAGCTTTGGGTCGTCATCGACGAAGCCGACGGGCTGGTAGGGGAGGTTGGGGTTGGCCTGCAGCTCGCGGGCGAGGAGCTGGCCGGTGTGACCGGCGCCGACGATGAGGAGGCGGCGCTCGCCGGTGCTGACCCATGGGAGACGGATGAGCAGGCGGGTGCGCATTTTGACGACGGCCATGCCGGGGAAGACGAGCGCACCGGTCATGAGGATGACGGAGAGCGGGAGAAGGCGCTCTTCGAGCCAGAAGTTGATGGCGAACAGCACGACCGTGACAAGGGCGACGGGACGGAAGAGGCCGATGATGTCGCCGATGCTGCCGTAAGTCCACACGGTGCGGTAGACGCCGAAGAGGAAGTTGCCGAGGACGTAGGCGGCGGCGATGAAGGGGAAGAGCTGGATGACGAACTCGGCGTTGCGGCGGGGGACGTCGGCGTCGAAGCGGAGGAGCATGGCGGCCGCGAGGGCGGCGGCGACGACGGCGACGTCGAGCATGATGGCGACGGCGGTGCCCAGCGGGTCGCCGGGCGCGAGTCGCCGGATGGCGACGAGGGGGCCGCTGGGGCGTTTCACCGGGCTCCGCTCCCTTTGAGGACTGCGAGGAAGGTTTTCAGGAGGATTGCGATGTCGCCACGGAGGGAGTGGTTATCCACGTAGGCGAGATCGTAGGTAACGGTTTCGTCATAGGTCAAATCTGAGCGTCCATTGAGCTGGGCGAGGCCTGCGATGCCGGGGCGCACCTCGTGGCGGCGGTGGTAGTGGGGCGGGTACTGGGCGACGATCTCGGGAATCTCGGGGCGCGGCCCGACGAGGCTCATCTCGCCTTTGAGAACGTTGATGAGGTTTGGGAGCTCGTCGATGGAGGTCTTGCGCATGAGGGCGCCGATGCGGGTGATGCGCGGATTGGGTTTGTCCGGGGGCGAGAAGACGAACGTCTTGAAGTCGTCGACGTGGTAGCGGTCTTCCCTGCCCGGGCGGGCGTGGCGCATGGTGCGGAGTTTGTACATGGTGAAAGGCCGACCGCCGAGGCCGATACGCTGCTGAAGGAAGAAGGGGTTGCCGCCGAGGTCGATGGCGAGGACGAGCGCAGCGGCGAGCGTGAGGGGCACCCAGAGGGGCGCGGTAAGGAGAACGAGGGCGACATCGAAGATGCGTTTGCCCACGGGTTCCAGCCTAGCCGCGGCGGTGCGTACGGGCACGGGGGGCTACTGCTGGAGCAGGACTACGGCGAGCGCGGCCATTGCTTCGCCGCGGCCAACTGCGTCGAGGCCTTCGCCGGACTTTGCCTTGACGCTGACGGACGAGACCGGGATGCGGGCTATCTCGGCGATGCGCTGGCGGATATGAGGGATGTACGGGGCGAGGCGGGGGCGTTCGGCGCGGACGGTGGCGTCGATGTTGTTGAGGGACCAGCCTGTTTCGCGGGCGAGCCGGAGGGCGGTGCGGAGGAAGTCGGCGCTGTCGGCGTGGGCGTAGCGTGGGTCGGAAGGCGGGAAGTAGCTCCCGATGTCGCCAAGGGCGGCTGCGCCGAGTACAGCGTCGGTGATGGCGTGGAGCAGGACGTCGGCGTCGCTGTGGCCGCGGAGGCCGGGGCCTTCTTCGATGATGACGCCGCCGAGGACGAGGGTGCGGCTGTCGTCGACGGGGTGGAGGTCCTCGCCGATGCCGACGCGGATCACGGGGCGGCCTCCCGGGCGGCGAGCAGGCGTGCGGCGATGTCGAGGTCGAGGGGGCGTGTGACTTTGAGGTTGTCGTAGCTGCCTTCGACGACGGCGCATTCGAGCCCGAGGCGGCCGAGCATGGCGGCATCGTCGGTTTCGTCGTTGTCGGACATGGCGGCGGCATCGAGCCACGCCTGGCGGAGGACGACCTGGGGTGTCTGGGCGGCCCAGAGGCGGGAGCGGTCGGGGTGGCCGACGATGACGCCGGAGCTGACTTCTTTGATCGTATCGGTGACGGGGACGGCGGCGATTGCACCGGGCCGGCCCTCGGCGGCAGCCGTGACGCGTTCGACGAGGGCCGGGGTGACGAGGGGGCGGGCGCCATCGTGGATGGCCACGTAGCGGGAGGAGCAGGCGCGCAGGCCTGCTTCGACGCTGTCGCGCCGGCGCGCGCCGCCGGTCACGACGCGGAAACAGGCGCGCGGGGCCCATGCGGCAGCGAGGGCTTCGAACTCGTGCTCGCGCCCGGGGGCGGCGACGAGAACGAGGCAGCCGAGGCCCCGGGCGGCTTCGAAGGCTGCGAGGGACCATGCGAGCAGCGGCCGCCCAAGGAGGTCTGCGGTGAGCTTGTCGGCCGGGCCGAAGCGGGTGGAAGCGCCGGCGGCGAGGATGACGGCATCGGTGGGCATCGGGCTCCAGTATCGCGCGGGCTGGTGCAGCGGTCAGCCGGGTTGGGTGCGGGTGTCGGCGGCTGGTACCATGGATTCTTGCCTGCGGTGTTTCTCACCCACTGCATGGAGGTGGCGACATGCCGACCGTGAAGATTGACGAGCTGCTGCGGCGCGTTTCGAAGCCGTCCCGGTACACGGGCGGGGAATGGAACAGCGTGACGAAGGACTGGGCCGCGACGAATGTGCGGATTGCCCTTGCCTACCCGGATTCGTACGACATCGGGATGTCGAACATGGGGCTGGGCATCCTGTACGACATTTTGAACCGGATCGAGGATGTGGCGTGCGAGCGGGTGTTCGCACCGTGGGACGATATGGAGGCGGAGATGCGGCGGGAGCGGGTGCCGCTGTGGAGCCTCGAGACTCGGCATCCGCTGCGGGCGTTCGACGTGGTCGGGTTTACGCTCCAGTACGAGATGACCTACACGAACGTGCTCAACATGCTGGACCTTGCCGGGATCCCGGTACTGGCGCGGGAGCGCGGGGACGATGACCCGATCGTGATTGCCGGGGGGAGCGGCGCGTTCAACCCGGAGCCGATGGCGCTCTTCTTCGATGCGTTCGTGCTGGGCGAAGGGGAGGAGGCGGTGGTGGAGCTGGCGGACCTCGTGCGGACGTGGAAGCGCGAGGGTACGCCGCGGAGGCAGCGCCTGCGCGACCTGCTGCGCATGCCTGGGGTGTACGTGCCGGCGTTCTATGAGGCGAAGTATGACGATGCGGGGCACTTTGCGGGGCTGGAGCCGCTGGTGCCGGATGCGCCGCCGGTCATCAGGCGGCGTATCGTGGAGCAGCTGCCGCCGCCGCTCGTGAAGCCGATCGTGCCGTTCCTGCAGACGGTGCATGACCGGGCCGCGGTGGAGATCCAGCGCGGCTGCACGCAGGGCTGCCGCTTTTGCCAGGCGGGGATGATCTACCGGCCGACGCGTGAGCGGTCGCCGGCGGAGGTGGTGCAGGCCGCAGCGGAGCTGATGGCGAATACGGGCTACGACGAGCTTTCGCTGCTCTCGCTGAGCACGACGGACCACAGCGAAATCGTGCCGATGGTGGAACAGCTGACGGAGCGGTTCCCGAATTTGAAGGTGAGCCTGCCGAGCACGCGTGTCGATACGTTCTCGGTGGACGTGGCGAATGTCATCGCGAAGGGGAAGAAGCACACCCTGACGCTGGCCCCCGAGGCGGGTTCGCAGCGGCTGCGGAACGCGATCAACAAGCTCGTGAGCGACGCGGACCTGCTTGGGGCGGCGGAGAACGCGTTCCAGCGGGGCTGGACCGGCATCAAGATGTACTTCATGGTGGGCCTGCCGACGGAGACGATGGACGATGTGGCGGGGATTGTGGAGCTGGGGCGGCAGGTGAAGGCGATTGGGAAGCGGTATGTGGGCGGACGGGCACGGGTGCGGGTGAGCACGAGCAACCTCGTGCCGAAGCCGCACACACCGTTCCAGTGGGCACGGCAGGATACGGCCGAGGAGCTGGAGCCGAAACACTTCCTGCTGAAGGACGGCTGCCGCGCAGCCGGGGTGGAGTTCAGCTGGAACGACCCGCGGGACAGCTTCATTGAAGCGGTGCTTTCGCGGGGGGACCGGCGGGTGGCGGAGGCGGTGTACGAGGCCTGGCGCCGGGGCGCGAAGTTCGATGCGTGGAGCGAGCACTTCAGCTTCGAAACGTGGCAGGCGGCATTTGCTGCGGCGGGTGTGGACCCGGTGTGGTTTGCGCACCGGGAGTGGGACACTCGCGAGCCGCTGCCGTGGGACCATATCGACTGCGGCGTGACGAAGGCCTACCTGCGGGGGCAGTGGCAGGCTGTGCATTCGACGAAAACGGTGGGGGACTGCCACCACGGGGCGTGCAATGTGTGCGGAATGCAGAACTTTGACGCGCTCCGCGGCGAGAAGGGCGTCGCTGACTGCGTGGTGAAGGTGGGGAAGCTGGCGGACCTGCGCCGCGGGGCCCGGAAGTACGAGGGCGAGCTGCTGGAGCTGGTATAGGGGCGGGTCTCCGGCCGAATTGGCAGGTTAAGGAGAACGGGGGCGGGGCGGATAGCCCCGCCCCCGTTGTGACGAGGGTCGGTGGGAGCCCGCGCGATGCGCGGCCGGGCTAGTCGTCGTCCTGGTCGTCGCCGCCGATGAGGATGTCCTCGTCGTCGTCCTCGAAGTCGAGGTCGTCGTCTTCGTCGAGGAGGCCGACGGAGGAGCGGCGGCGGGCGGAGCCGGCTTCGCGCTCGGCGAGCCGACGCTCGAGCTCGAATTCCTCTTCGAGGAGGAGCGACTCAGGGACGTCGAGCTCGCCGTAGGTTTCGCGCTTGGGGACGACGACCTCGGCGCGAGCGGGTATGAGCTTGCCGATGATGACGTTTTCCTTGAGGCCCTGGAGGCGGTCGACGGCGCCTTCGATGGCGGCATTGGTGAGCACGCGGGTGGTTTCCTGGAAGGAGGCCGCGGCGAGCCAGCTATCGGTGTTGAGCGAGGCCTTTGTGACGCCGAGGAGCACCGGGGTGGCGGTGGCGGGTTCGCCACCTTCGGCGATGACCTGGTTGTTGATTTCGTCGAACTTACGGCGGTCGACGAGGTCGCCAGGGAGGAGGCCGGTGTCGCCGGGGTGGTCGACTTTGACGCGGCGGAGCATCTGCCGGGTGATGACTTCGATGTGCTTGTCGTTGATGTTGACGCCCTGCGACTTATAGACCTTTTGCACTTCCTCGACCATGTATTTGCGGACGGCGTCGCGGCCCTGGATGTGGAGGATGTGCTGGGGGTTCTTGGCGCCTTCGGTGAGCTGGTCGCCGGCGTAGACCATCTGGCCATCCTCGACGAGGAGCCGGGCAGCTGCGGGGATGGGGTATTCGCGCTCTTCTCGGTCTTCGTAGACGACCTGGACTTTGTTCTTGCCTACGACGCGGACGGTGCCGCCGATGCGGGAAATGATGGGCTGAGCGGGGAGGTCGGCGCCTTTTTCGGCGGGCGGTTGTGCGATGGGGGCGCCGGCGACGATGCGCTCGCCATCGCTGACGAGGAGCTCGGCCTTTGCGGGGATGTCGTATTCCTCAACGAGGGTATCGACGTTGGTGACGCGGACGATGCGGCGGTCGTTTTCGACGTGGATTTCGACGATGCCGTCGGTCTCGCTGATGATGGCTTCGCCCTTGGGTGCGCGCGCTTCGAAGAGTTCTTCGACGCGGGGGAGGCCGCTGGTGATGTCGGTCTGGGATGCGACGCCGCCGGTGTGGAAGGTGCGCATGGTGAGCTGGGTGCCCGGCTCGCCGATGGACTGGGCGGCGATGATGCCGGTAGCGGTGCGGAGTTTGACGAGCTCGCCGCGGGCGAGGTCGCGGCCGTAGCAGAGCTGGCAGAGGCCGCGCTCGGCTTCGCAGGACATGGGCGTCCGGACGAAGACGCGGCGGATGCCGCGGCGGTCGATTTCGTCGGCGACGGCTTCGTTGATTTCTTCGTTGCGGCGGCAGAGGACTTCGCCGGTGGCTTCGTCGACGATATCGATGGCGGCGTAGCGGCCGACGATACGGGCGCGGAGCGGTTCGAGGTCGTCGCGTTCGTCCTGTTCGATCCAGAGGCCGGCGGTGGTGCCGCAGTCTTCTTCGAGGATGATGACGTCCTGGGCGACGTCGATGAGGCGGCGGGTGAGGTAGCCGGAGTCGGCGGTGCGGAGTGCGGTGTCGGCGAGACCTTTGCGGGCGCCGTGGGTGGAGATGAAGTATTCGAGGACTGACAGGCCCTCGCGGAAGGAGCCGCGGATGGGGAGCTCGATGACTTTGCCGTTGGGGTCGGCCATGAGGCCGCGCATGCCGGCCATCTGGCGGATCTGGGTGATGTTGCCTTTGGTGCCGGAGGAGGCCATGTAGTGGAGCGAGCCGTATTCGTGCATGCGCTCTTTGATGGCCTTTTCGATCTGGCTGGTAGTTTCGGCCCAGATGGCGACGGTGCCTTCGTACCGTTCTTCTTCGGTGATGAGGCCCATCTGGTATTGCTCCATGAGGGCGTCGACTTTGCGGTCGGCTTCGGCGAGGAGTTCGGTTTTGTTCTTGGGGACCTGGATTTCGTGGACGGCGATGGTGACGCCGCTGCGGGTGGCGTAGTGGAAACCGACGGACTTGATGCGGTCGACGATTTCGCCGGTGCGTTCGCCGCCGAGGGCCCGGTAGCACATGGCGACGACCTTGCGGAGGTTGGGCCGGTCCATGTTCTGGTTCTGGAAGGGGATTTCCTCGGGCAGGACTTCGTTGAAGATGATGCGCCCGACGGTGGTTTCGATGACGTGGGTGCCGGGGGTGCCATCGGGGCGGGCGGGGGGTTCGGTGACGACACCGCCTTCGCTCATGACGGCGCGGTCGGTACGGACGCGGATAGGGGCGCGCATATCGACGATGCCGAGGTCGAAGGCGAGGCGTGCTTCTTCGAAGGAGCCGTAGAGGCCTTGGACGGGGCGGCCGTTTTCTTCGCGGTAGGCGCCGCGGCCGTTGGGGTCGATGTCGGTCATGTAGTAGCAGCCGAGAACCATGTCGAGCGAGGGGGCGACGATGGGGTCGCCGCTCGCGGGGGAGAGGAGGTTCTTGGTGGACATCATGACCTGGGTGGCCTCGGCGACGGCTTCGCGGCTGAGGGGCACGTGGACGGCCATCTGGTCACCGTCGAAGTCGGCGTTGAAGGCGGCGCAGACGAGCGGGTGGAGCTGGATGGCGGAGCCTTCGATGAGGACGGGCTGGAAGGCCTGGATGCCGAGGCGATGGAGGGTGGGGGCACGGTTGAGGAGGACAGGGCGGCCGCGGATGACTTCGTCGAGGACGTCCCAGACTTCGGGGCGGGCGCGTTCGACGATGCGCTTGGCGCTCTTGATGTTGTGGGCGAGGCCCTTGGCGACGAGGGAGTGCATGACGAAGGGCTTGAAGAGCTCGAGCGCCATGCGCTTGGGGAGGCCGCACTGGTGGAGCTTGAGCTCGGGGCCGACGACGATGACGGAGCGGCCGGAGTAGTCGACGCGCTTCCCGAGGAGGTTTTGGCGGAAGCGGCCCTGCTTGCCCTTGAGCATGTCGGAGAGGCTCTTGAGCTTGTGGTTGCCGGAGCCGGAGACGGCGCGGCCGCGGCGCCCGTTGTCGATGAGGGAGTCGACGGCCTCCTGGAGCATGCGTTTTTCGTTGCGGATGATGATCTCGGGGGCGCCGAGGTCGAGGAGGCGCTTGAGGCGGTTGTTGCGGTTGATGACGCGGCGGTAGAGGTCGTTGAGGTCGGAGGTGGCGAAGCGGCCGCCGTCGAGCTGGACCATGGGGCGGAGGTCCGGCGGGAGGACGGGGAGGACCTGGAAGATCATCCACTCGGGCTTGTTGCCGGAGTTGCGGAGGGCTTCGACGACGTTGAGGCGCTTGGTGGCCTTCTTCCGGCGCATGCCGGAGGCGACCATGATCTCCTGCTTGAGCTTGGCGCGGAGGGCATCGAGGTCGAGGCGCTGGAGCACGTGGAGGACGGCTTCGGCGCCCATGGCGGCTTTGAAGACGTGGCCGAACATGTCGGAGAGCTCGCGGTAGCGAGTCTCGGAGAGGAGGGTGATTTCGTCGTCGCGGACGGGGTCGCGCAGGGATTCGAGGTCCTGGAGGCGTTCGCGGAACTGGGCTTCGACTTCCTGCCGGACCTGCTGCTCCTTTTCCTGGAGGGGATTGAGCTCGTCGTAGAGCGCCTGTTTGGCGTCTTCGAGGGCGGTATCGGCGAGCAGGGCTTCCTGTTCTTTGAGCTGTTCGGTTTCTTTGTCGAAGGCTTCGAGTTTTTTGCGCCCTTCGCGCTCGACTTTGCCGACCTGTGCGGCAGTGACCTTGGCGCCGGCTTCGAGAATGACGTCGCCGAGGATTTCGATGGGGCTTTCGAGGTTGCCGCCCTTGGCTGCGGTGACCGTTTCGATGGCACGCTGGATTGCGGCTTCGAGGGCTTCGCGGGAGACGCTGCGCTCGGCTTCGATTTGGGCCTGTTTTTCGGCGACTTTGGCCTGGAGCTCGCGGTTGGTTTCTTCGAGGCGCTGCTCGAGCTGTTCGCGGCGGGGGCGGATGTCGGCGAGGCGTTCCGCGAGGAGGTCTTCGAGCTCGCGGTGGAGTTTTTGGATTTCGAAGTTTTTCGCGACCTCGTCGACTTCGGTGACCATGTACTGGGCGAAGTAGAGGACGCGTTCGAGGTTGCGCGGGGAGATGTCGAGGAGGAGGCCGAGCTTGGACGGGGTGCCCTTGACGAACCAGATGTGGCTGACGGGGCTGGCGAGCTCGATGTGGCCCATGCGCTCGCGGCGGACCTTGGCGCGTGCGACTTCGACGCCGCATTTATCGCAGATGATGCCTTTGTAGCGGACGCGCTTGTATTTGCCGCAGTAGCACTCGAAGTCTTTGGTGGGCCCGAAGATCTTTTCGCAGAAGAGGCCGTCTTTTTCCGGCTTGAGGGTGCGGTAGTTGATGGTTTCGGGCTTGGTGACTTCGCCGTAGCTCCAGGAGCGGATCTGTTCGGGGCTGGCGAGTGCGATCCGGACCTGGTTGAAGTCGTTAACTTCGAGCATTGAAGAAATCCTCCTCGCGTTCGAAACCGGTCAGGTTGAGGCCGAGCTCGGGCAGGTCGTTGGCGGAGTCATCGAGGAAGGAGACGGAGCTGCCTTCGTCGTTGGAGACTTCGACGGCGAGGCCGAGGGATTGGAGTTCTTTGACGAGGACTTTGAACGACTCGGGGACGCCGGGCTCGAGGACGTCTTCGCCTTTGACGATGGCTTCGTAGGTTTTGACGCGGCCGACGACGTCGTCGGATTTGACGGTGAGGAGCTCCTGGAGGATGTGGGCAGCGCCGTAGGCTTCGAGGGCCCAGACTTCCATTTCGCCGAAGCGCTGACCGCCGAACTGGGCTTTGCCGCCGAGGGGCTGCTGGGTGATGAGGCTGTAGGGGCCGGTGCTGCGGGCGTGGATTTTGTCTTCGACGAGGTGGATGAGCTTGAGCATGTAGATGTAGCCGACGGTGACGGGCTGGTCGAAGGGCTCGCCGGTGCGGCCGTCGTAGAGGCGCATTTTGCCGAAGAGGGGCGGGGGTACGTTGGTTTCGCGGTAGACGGCGTTGGCGAGCTCGTCGAGCTCTTCGCGGGTGTGGCGGCCGGGCTCGATGGGCGCTTGGCCGGTCTCGGCGCGGTACCGGTTGAGCCAGATTTCGAGGCAGGCGCGGGCCGGGGCGCCGTCCTGGGGTGTGGTGTAGATGGTCTCGGGGTCGTAGCCCTGTTCGGCGATCCAGGCTTTGAGCCGTTCAGGGTCGAAGCCGCGGTCGCGGGGGTCGACGTAGTAGTAGGCGCCGGCTTCGTGGGCCATCCAGGCGAGGGCGAGGGCGTCGTCGATTTCGTAGTCGCGGGCGCCGTCGAAGACGGGGCTGATGGCGCGGAAGCCGAGGGTGTTGGCGGCCCAGCCGAGGTGGGTTTCGAGGACCTGGCCGATGTTCATGCGGCTGGGGACGCCGATTGGGTTGAGGATGATGTCGACGGGGGTTCCGTCTTCGAGGTAGGGCATGTCCTCGCGGGGGAGGATGCGGCTGATGACGCCCTTGTTGCCGTGGCGGCCTGCCATTTTGTCGCCTTCGGAGATTTTGCGGCGCTGGGCGATGGAGACGCGGACGAGCTTGTTGACGCCGGCGGGGAGGCTGTCGTGGTTGTCGCGGTCGAAGACTTTGACGTCGATGACTTTGCCGCGCTCGCCGTGGGGGACTCGAAGGGAGGTGTCTTTGGTTTCGCGGGCTTTTTCTCCGAAGATGGCGCGGAGGAGTTTTTCCTCGGCGGTGAGTTCGGTTTCGCCCTTGGGGGTGACTTTGCCGACGAGGATGTCGCCTTCGCGGACTTCGGCGCCGATGCGGATGATGCCGTCTTCGTCGAGCTGGCTGAGGGCTTCTTCGCCGACGTTGGGGATGTCGCGGGTGATTTCCTCGTCGCCGAGCTTGGTTTGGCGGGCTTCGACTTCGTGCTTTTCGATGTGGATGGAGGTGAACTTGTCTTCGCGGACGAGGTTTTCGGAGAGGATGATGGCGTCTTCGAAGTTGTAGCCTTCCCAGCTCATGAAGGCGCAGAGGATGTTCTGGCCGAGGGCGAGGTCGCCGTCCTGGGTGCTGGAGCTATCGATGATGGGCTGGCCGGCGGCGATGCGTTCGCCGCGGAAGACGATGGGGCGCTGGTTGAGGCAGGTGCCCTGGTTGGAGCGGGTGAACTTGGTGAGGCGGTAGGTGCGGGTGGCACCGCCGGGGTCGGTGTTGAGGGCGGGGTCGTCGTAGCGGATGACAAGTTGGTTGCCGGTGGCTTCGACGACTTCGCCGCTGCCCTCTGCGAGGAGAACGTGGCCGGAGTCGACGGCGGCGCGGCGCTCCATGCCGGTGCCGACGAGGGGCACTTCAGGGCGGACGAGGGGGACGGCCTGGCGCTGCATGTTGGCGCCCATGAGGGCGCGGTTGGCGTCGTCGTGTTCGAGGAACGGGATGAGGGCCGAGGCGACGGAGACCATCTGCTTGGGCGAGACGTCGATGTAGTCGACCTCGAGGGGCGGGACGGTCATGAATTTTTCGAAGAGGCGGACTTCGACGCGGTCGTCTTCGAAGTGCCCATCGGCGTCGATGCGGGTGTTGGCCTGCCCGACTTTGAATTTGTCTTCTTCGTCGGCGGTAAGGTAGACGATTTCGTTGGAGACCCAGGGCTGAATGGGGACCGAGCGGCCGGCGGCCTCGAGCCGGGCTGCGATGGCGGCATCGATGATGGTGCCGCTGGGGGCGATGAGGCTGCCATCGGCGTCGAGGGCGTCTTCGCGGAGGATGCGGCCGATGAGGCGGTCGTCGTTGGAGAGCATTTCGCGGTAGACGCGGCGGTAGGGGGTTTCGATGAACCCGAATTTGTTGAGGCGGGCGTACGTGGCGAGGGAGCCGATGAGGCCGATGTTGGGCCCTTCGGGGGTTTCGATGGGGCAGATGCGGCCGTAGTGGCTGTGATGGACGTCGCGGACGTCGAAGCCGGCGCGGTCGCGCGAGAGGCCGCCGGGGCCGAGGGCGGAGAGGCGGCGCTTGTGGTTGAGCTCGGAGAGGGGGTTGGTCTGGTCCATGAATTGGGAGAGCTGGCTGCCGCCAAAGAACTCCTTCATGGCCGCGACGACGGGGCGGATGTTGATGAGGGCGCTGGGCGTGGCTTCTTCGGGGTCGGTAATGGTCATGCGTTCGCGGACGACACGCTCCATGCGGAGGAGTCCGACGCGGAACTGCTGCTGGATGAGCTCGCCGACGGCGCGAACGCGGCGGTTGCCGAGGTGGTCGATGTCGTCGTGGTGGCCGCGTCCGTTGTTGATGTTGATCTGTTCGCGGACGATGGCGACGAGGTCGTAGGGCCGGAGCCAGCGCTGGTCGGTGGGTTCTTCGAGCTCGAGGCGCTTGTTGACCTTGTGGCGGCCGACGCGGCCGAGGTCGTACCGGCGGGGGTCGAAGAAGAGGGTCTTGAGGAGGTTGCGGGCGTTATCCGGGGTGGGCGGGTCGCCGGGGCGGATTTTGCGGTAGAAGTCGAGGAGGGCCTCGTGCTTGTTGAAGGTGGCGGTTTCGTGGGGCTCTTTGGAGATGGTGGTGGTGATGAACTGGCGGATGTCGCTGGTATCGACGGCCTCGAACATGGCGAGGACGCGCTCGTCGGTGCCGAGTTCGTTTTCGAGGTCTTTGAGTGCGGCTTCGCGGGCGCGTTCGTCGCCGGCG
>BPIE01000005.1 GCA_026003935.1 Tepidiforma sp.
GCGCCGGCCTCTCCGTCATGCAGCAGTTCATCTTCAACTGGGAGCTCGCCGAGGCCCGCCTCCCCCGCCCCGGCGGCATCGCCGTGGGCTTCGCCGGCCCCACCCTCATCGTCCACGGCACCGACGAGCAGAAGAAAAAGTACCTCCCCGGCATCCTCTCCGGCGAAGATATCTGGTGCCAGGGCTACTCCGAGCCCGGCGCCGGCTCCGACCTCGCAGCACTCCAGACGCGCGCCGTCCGCGATGGTGACGACTACATCATCAACGGCCAGAAAATCTGGACGTCCGGCGGTCACCTCGCCAAGTACATGATCCTCCTCGCGCGCACCGACCCCGATGCCCCCAAGCACCGCGGCATCACCTACTTCATCGTTGACATGAAGAGCCCGGGCATCACCGTCCGCCCGCTCGTCAACCTCGCCTACACCCACGAATTCAACGAGGTCTTCTTCGAAGACGTCCGCGTTCCCCGCGCCAACATCATCGGCGAAGAGAACCGCGGCTGGTACCTCGCCCAGACCACCCTCTCCTTCGAACGCTCCAACATCGGCGGCTCCGTCGGCGCACGCCAGGCCGTCGAAGACCTCATCAAATTCGCCCGCGAAAACACCGCCAACGGGCAAAGCACCCTCGCCCACAACCCCGCCATCCGTCACGAGCTCGTGGAGCGCTACGTCGAGGCTGGCGTCGCTCAAATGATGAGCTTCAAAATCGTCTCCATCCAGGCCAAGGAGGGCGTTGCACCCGGCCACGAAGCCGCAGTCGCCAAGCTCTACGGCACCGAGCTCAATCAGCGCATCTACCGCACCGGCATGAAGGTGCTCGGCCTCTACGGGCAGCTCGACGGCAAGACCGATGGCCCGAAGGCTCCCATGCGGGGTCGCATCAAGTACATGTACCTCCGCTCCGTCGCCAACACCATCGAAGGCGGCACCAGCGAAATCCAGCGCAACATCATCGCGACTCGCGGGCTCGGCCTGCCTCGCGGCTGACGCCGCCCCGACCGACCAGCGAAACGCCGCGGCCGCCCCAACCGGGGCGGCCGCTTGCGCTAGTCAGGCTTCCCTTCGGCGCAAGCCGGGTTACCCCGTCCCCGGGCCCATGCCTCCGCCGCGTTCCCGGTTGTTGGCAAGCAGCATCGCCACCAGCCAGCTGAACACCGCCGCCAGCGCAAGCAGAATCGCCGCCCCAAAGATCACCAGCATCCCCCGGTCGATGCTGCCATCTCCGCTGCTTCCACCCTCCTGCGCCGGCGCCCGCGTGGGTGCCTGCGTCGGCTGCACCTGCTGCGCAGGGCGCGTCGGCGCCGCCGTCGGCCGCGCGGTCGGCGCCGAGCGCGGCGCCAGCCCGTGCTCCTGCCGGAACGCATCTTCGAACTCCGCCAGCGTCAGGCCATACACCTGCGCGATCGCCTGGTCGTACCGCGTTCCCGACTTGATCGTCCGCATCAGCTCCCCGAACTTCGCCGGCCCCTCCCGCTCCACAAGGAACTTCACCATGAAGTACGCCTGCCCGTAGAACACCCCCACGAGCTGCGGGCTGCTCGCCGGAACCGTCATCTGACTGAACGGAATCAGCCGGTCGGCCCGCACCGCGCCCTCGAACGCCGACGCGTAATCCCCCGGAGACTTCTGGGCCAGCACTGCTGCTCCCTCGTCCAACCACGCCGGGAGCTTCGCCAGGGTTCCCTCCCCGGCCGTCTCATTCAAAATGTGTCCCAGCTCGTGCCGCAGCGTGTCGGTCCGGTCCGTCGACCCGCACGCGACCGGGATCATGAGCAGGATGTCGTTCGTCACTTTGGTCCCGCAGGTCGTTACCGCCGCATCGAACCGCCCGCCCGCCCCCGGGCGCGCCGGGTCCATCTCTGCCTCATTCGCAAACAGGATGACCTTCACCGGCAGCGTCGTCAGCTGAATCCCGTACAGCGCCTTTCCAATCCGCTCGTAGGTGTCCGCCCCGGCATCAAGATACGCACGCGCCAGCGCTTCCCGGTCCCCGTGGAAGTACACCACCATGAAGTCGTTCGCGACCGATTGCCACTGCCGGTCCGGCGGCAGGAACAGGAACGTCTGCTCCTCACTCCGTGCCGCCTGCCCATCCGCAGTCGTCACTTCCCACCAATACGTAAACTCCGAGCCCACCGGGATGTAGTTCTGGCCCGTGTTCACCAGCAGCTCGACTTCTGCCGTCAGCGCCCGCGCTGGCGTCAGCTCCTTCGGCTTGTCCAGCGCCAGTGTCCCCCGCCCCTTGATCGCGTAATGCAGCGTCGCGTCCGTGATGTCGGCGTCCGCCCGCGCCGTCACCTTGAATGTCAGCGACCGCGGGTACCAGTTTTCCACTGTCACCGATTCGATGACGGCTGCCGCCCGGCCCGCCTGGAGAGGCCCGGCCCCGGCGACGGCCAGCAATACTACCGCAGCCGTCGCCAGTCCGATGCGTCTCATGCAACCCCCTGCCCAACCTGCGACCTCAGGTACGCCTCGATGAACGGGTCGATATCCCCGTCGAGCACGGCCGTCGTATCCGACGTTTCGTACCCCGTGCGCAGGTCCTTCACCAGCTTATACGGATGCAGCACGTAGTTTCGGATCTGGCTCCCAAACGAAACATCGACATGTTCGCCCTTCAGCCGCGCCTTCTCCTCCTCCTGCCGGTTCAGCTCCAGCTCCAGCAACCGCGCCTCGAGCACCTTCATCGCGCTCTCCCGGTTTTGCGCCTGCGACCGCTCGTTCTGGCATGTCACCACGATGCCCGTCGGGATGTGCGTGATCCGCACCGCCGTCGAGTTCTTCTGGACGTTCTGCCCGCCCGCACCGCTCGACCGAAACACGTCGATGCGCAGGTCGTCTGGGTTGATCTCCACCTCGCCGACTTCGTCCACCTCCGGCATCACTTCCACCTTGGCGAAGCTCGTCTGCCGCGTCGCCGCCGAGTTGAAGGGCGAAAGCCGTACCAGCCGGTGCACCCCGCGCTCGCTCTTCAGGTACCCGTAGGCGTACGGCCCGCGGACCTCCACCGTCGCACTCTTGATGCCCGCCTCCTCCCCCTCGGTCACGTCGAGAATCTCTGTCTCGAATCCCTTCCGCTCCGCCCAGCGCAGGTACATCCGCAGAAGCATCTCCGCCCAGTCCTGCGAATCCGTGCCGCCCGCCCCGGCATGCACCGCGAGAATCGCGTTCCGCATGTCGTACTCGCCGGAGAGCTGGAGCTGAAACTCGAGCCGGTTCAGCTCGCGCTCGATGGCATCGAGCTCCTTCGCGACCTCGCCCGCCGTCTCCTCGTCGCCTTCCGCGAGCGCAAGCTCCGCCAACTCCGCGGCGTCCGCGGCACGCCGCTCCAGCCCGCGCCACGTCTCCACGCGGTCCTTCCGCGCGGCGAGCTCCTGCATCACCTTGCGGGCGTTCGCCGCATCATCCCAGAAGCCGGCTTCGAGGGTCTGCTGTTCGAGTTCTGCTACGCGAGCTTCATCCCTGGCGAGGTCAAAGACGCACCAGGAGGTCAGAAATCCGGTCCGAAAGCTCGCGCGCGCGCGCCTGCAGTTCGTTCATGCCCCAATCGTCGCACGCCTCAGCCCGATGATCGAGACGCCGCTCCCTCCGGGTCTCCGCCCTGCAGCGCCCGTGTCAGCATCCACGCCCGCTGCAGCGCCGTCAGGTTCGAGAGCACCGCCAGCACGAGTATCGCCGCTCCCAGCCAGCCGACCAGCAGGCCGATCCCCAGCACCGCCACCCGCTCCTGCCGCCGGAAGAGCCCCTCCCGCATCTGCACGCCCTCCACCTCGGCCCGCGCGCGCAGGTAGCTGACCGAGACGCTCCCCAGCAGCGCTGCGAACGACGACGCCGTTTGCCACTCCTCGCCCCGCTCGGCGAAATACCATGCACACGCCGCCAGCACGAGCCCCTCGCTCGCGCGATCGAGTACCGCGTCGAACACCGCACCGAACGGAGTCGCCTTCCCCGTCGCCCGCGCCACCGCACCGTCCACGAGGTCCAGCGCCGAGAACAGCAGGTAGACCAGCCCCGCCGGCAGGAGCTCTCCCCGCGCCACCAGCACCGCAGCCCCGCAATTCCCGAGTGCGCCGGCCAGCGAAATCATGTTGGGCGTTACCCCGAGCCGGCCGACCGACCGCCCGATCGCATCCTGCAGCCCCTTCGGCAGCCGTGTCGGCAACAGCGTCACACCCATCAGCCGCCCGACCCCGCCATTGCCGCCCTCCGGCGCCGCGTCTCCGCGACCTGCTCCCGCTCGTACAGCAGCCGCTCGTAATACGACATCACCCGGTGCGCCACGTTGTCCCAGCTATAGTGCCGGGCCAGCTCCCGCCCCCGGGCCCCAAGCGCCTCTCGCAGCGCCGGGTTCCGCAGCAGCCGGACGACCGCCTCGGCAATGGCATCGGAGTCCTTCGGCCGGACGAGCAGCCCCTCCAGCTCATGCGTCATCACACCCGCAAATCCTTCGATGTTGCTCGCCACGACCGCATCGCCCGCCGCCAGCGCCTCTAGCAGCACATATCCCTGGCTCTCATTCCCGGTGTTCGGCGCGCAAAACACCGTGCTGCTCCGGTGGTAACGGGGGAGGTCCGCGTACGGCACATTCGGCCGAAACACCACATCTGGGAACGGTGCCATCACCCGCTCGTATCGCGTAAAATCCCCCGCGCCGACCACGATGAGCCGCGTGTTCGGCTCCATCTGCCGCACCCGCAGATACGCCTTCAGCAGATACTTCAGCCCCTTCCGCTTCTCAGGCCGCCCAACGAAGAGAATGTTCCGCTTCCCATCCATGAACTCGGACAGCGGCTCCGCGGGCCCCGCAAAGTGCTCATAGTCGATGCCGTTCGGGATGATGTTGAAGTACCCCGGGAAATACCGGCTCACCAGCTTCGCCGCCGCCGGCGAAACCGCAATCTTGCCCTCGATCTTCCGAAACCAACGCCGCGTCAACGGCGTCGTGTACCCGTAGAACCGATTGCCCCCGTCCTTCGCCGCGTGGAACGTCCCTACGTTGACCGCCCTCGAATACCGCAAAAAGTGATACGGCAGCAGGGGCATCAGCGGCTCGTGGAGATGCACCACATCGAAGCGGTGCTCCTGGAGCACTCGCTTCACCTCCGGCGACTTCCACGCGAACGTAATCCGGGCGACTGAGCCGCTCACACGCATCGAAAACGGCCGCCCCATCACATGAATCTCCTCGCGCACCCGCTCCGGCTCCGAAGCCGGCGCAAACACCACCACCTCGTGCCCCCACGCCCGGAACGACTCGGCAAGGTGCCGGATATGGGTCTTCACGCCCCCCTCGACGCACCAGTCGTACGGGCTCACCAGCGCGATCTTCACCGGCGACCTCCAAGCATCCGCACCACCTTCCGCGGTGTAGCAGCGTACCCCCACACCAGGCCGAGCGCGAGCCGCCCCGCCGGCACCGCCCCGCTAGGAACGGACCGCGCCCGCACCGCCCCGGTCGCGAGCGCCCGCCGGAAGTCCTCCGCCGTCCTCCCCGCGAACTCGGTCCAGCCGCTCCCGACGTGTTCGAGGTGATGCGCGTCCGAGCTCCCCGTAGCAGGCAGCCCCCACCGCTCAGCATTCAGCCGCGCCGCCTTCGCAGCCGTCCTCCGGCCCGCCGGGCTCGGATTCGCCAGCTCGATCGCATCGAACGAAATGCCCGCTTCCCCCCGCTCATGCAGCGCGTCCAGCGTCCGCTGCCCAATGGACCGCGTCAGCCAGCTGAGCGGATGCGGCACGACCGCCAGCCCCCCCGCGTCGTGAATCATCGCGAGCGTCGATTCTACCCCGCGGAAACTCGGGATATCCCGTTCAACGAACAGCGCCAGCACGTGCCCCTGCAGGGTCGTCACCTCTGCCCCAGGGATAACCTCGAACCGATACCCCCGCCGTGCCGCCACCTCCCGCGCCCGCAGCCCTCCGCGAACGTCCTCGTGGTCCGTCACCGCAATCACGTCGAGGTCCGTGCAGTGCTCGATGTACTCCAGCAGGAGCTCGACCGACGCCAACCCGTCGCTCACCCGCGTGTGCAGGTGGACGTCAGCCTTCCCCACAGCCGTGCACCTTCCAGAAGTCCTCCAACACTGCCCACTGGCCCGGGTCCCGCCGCAGGTGCCGTTCCAGCAGCCCCGCAAATCGCTCCACCGCTTCCCGGATGTCCCGGTCCGCATCCTCCGTCGCCGCTACCCGGAACGGCTCCTCGACATCGATCCGGAACTGGTCGCCCCGCTTCCTGCTGGAAAAAATCGGGATCACCAGCGCACCCGTCCGCCGCGCCAGCTCCCACGGTCCGCGCGGCAGCCGCACCGCCCGCTGGAAAATCTGCACGCACACGCCGGTGTGCTGGATATCGCGATCGCCCATCACGCCCACCACGCCACCTTCCCGCAACGTCTCGATGCACGCCCGTACGCCGGCAAAATTTGCCTCGAGGAACGTCCCTCCCGCGGAGGATCGCAGCTTCAGCATGTACTCCGCCCAGTCCCGCGGCTCCAGCCGTTCCACCAGCGCCGCGAACGAACGCCCCCGGTACGTCAGCGCCTGGATGGCGAGCTCCGCGTTTCCCGTGTGCGCACTCACCAGCAGCACCGCCCCGTTCGAACGCAGCAGATCGAGCCGCTCGCCGTGGTAAATCTCGAGATGTTCCGCCTCGAAACGCGACATATCCCGCCGCGGCAGCGTGACCAGGTCGAGGTAGTACTCGAGCACGTGCTGCAGCGCCCGCCGCCCCTCCCGCCGCGCCCGCGCCACGTCCCCGTCGCAAAGCGGCAGAAGATTCCGCACCACCCGCCGCCGCACCGCTGGGTACAGCGCCCACGTCACCCGGGCCACCAGCGGCGCAATCGCATAGAACGGGCCCGGGTGGCGCCCCGCCGCCAGGTATGCTCCCCGCATGGCCAGCGCCCGCCAGCTCACTGAGAGCCCCCCGAGGTCGCGCCCCGCTGCCACAGCTCACGGAACATGTACCACTGCTCCGGCTGCTCCCGGATAAACCGTTCGTGCGCCTCCATGACCCGCTGCGTAAGCGTTTCCACGCAGCCCCGCCCCGCCTCGTCGCAGGGCACGATCGAGAAATCCCCCACCACCTTCATCCTTCGGCCCATCCCGTCGACCCGCCGGAACGCCACCGGGACCAGCGCCGCCCCCGTCGCCACCGCGAGGCGCGCCGGCCCAGCCGGCACTTCGACCGTCTCCCCGAAGAACCGCACCGGGACTCCCTGGCCCGGAACCGGCCGGTCGATCAGCAGCGCCAGCAGCCCGTTTCGCCGCAGTACCCGCACCATCGAAGGCCCCGCACGCTCCATGCGAATCACCTCCATCCCCAGCTGCTCACGGGTCCCCAGCACCAGCTCGTCCAGCCGCGCATCGCCAAACCCCTCGGCCACCACCGCCAGCGGATATCCGCGGGACGCTGCGCAGGCCGCGCCGGCATCCCAGTTGCCATAATGCATGCACACGATCACCGCGCCTCGGCCTCGCTCAAGCAGGCGGTCGAGGGCAGCGAACGCCTCCTCCCCGTCCACCCGCGGCAGGCTCGCCGCACCCATCCCAAGCCGCATGAAGTCGAGCAAATACCGAAAATAGCCGGCCAGCGAGGCCTGGCCCACCCGGTCCACGGACCGCCGCTCGGCCGTTCCCAGCACCCGCGCAAAGTTTGCCCGCATCGCGCGGCGGCCCCGCGGCCAAAGCCAGTACGCCGCCCTCCCGAGCCCGCCGGCAATCCAGTACGCAGCTGGCGCCGGCGTCCGCCCCAGCGTGGCCCGCCCTGCCCGCCAGCCCCAGTACTGCAACGCCCCCAAGCCGGGCGATGCGGCGGCTCTCGGCAGCGCTCCTGTTCGCTCGGCCCCGGAGGAATCCCCCATCGCCTCCAAGTGTACCCGGCCCCTGCCTACCGGCCCGTTTACAATCCCTTTATGGAGCTCAAAGTCACCCGCTACGGCGTCCGCGACGCCGTCGCCACCATCACGCTCGCCCGCCCCGAGCGCCTCAACGCCTGGACCGGCCGCATGCACACCGAGTATCGCTGGTGCCTGCAGCAGGCCGAGACCGACCCCGCCGTCCGTGTCATTGTCGTCACCGGCGAAGGGCGCGCCTTCTGCGCCGGCGCCGATGCCAGAGCCCTTGAAGGCCACGTCGAAAAGGGCGGCTACGACCCGGGCACCCCTCCCGATATCCCCCGCCCCGGCTTCGGCGTTCGCCCCGAGTTCGACGCCGATTTCGCCTACCACTTCGGCCTCTCGAAGCCTACCATCGCCGCCATCAACGGACCCGCCGCGGGCGTCGGCCTCGTTCTCGCCTGCTTCTGCGACATCCGCTTCGCAGCCGCCGGCGCAAAGCTCACCACCGCACACGGGCGCCTCGGCCTCCCCGCCGAATACGGCCTCTCCTGGCTCCTCCCCCGCCTCATCGGACTCGCCCCCGCCATGGAGCTCCTCCTCTCCAGCCGCATCTTCCTCGCCGAAGAGGCGCACCGCCTCGGCCTCGTCCACGAGGTCTACCCTTCCGAACAGCTCCTCCCGGCCGTCTACGCCTACGCCGAGCGCCTCGCCCGCACCATCGCGCCGTCATCCCTCCGCGAGACCCGGCGCCAGGTCTACGCCGACCTCCACCGCGACGTCGCCAGCTCCGTCGTCGAAGCCCAGCGCTTGCTCGACGAGCTCACCACCGGTCCCGACTTTCGCGAAGGTGTTGCCGCGCTGCTTGAGAAGCGTGAGCCCCGTTTCTGGCCCTCCGCCGGTGCTTGACGCCGCGCCCCTCGCACTCCACCATCCGGCCAGGGCTCGAACCGGGCGCCCGCGCTTGCGCGCGCCCGGGCTCGGTCGCATCCGCCCGGGGGAACGCCATGCCAAACGCCCGGCCCGCCCAGGGCGTCCTGCTCATCCGCGCGGGCGTGCTCCTCTTCCTGCTTGGACTCCTCACCGGCCTCCTCGGGCCAGCAGCCGCGAACGACCGCCTGCTCCTCTCGAGCCATCTCGAAGCCGTCCTCAACGGCATGTTCCTCATGCTGCTCGGCCTCGCATGGCCCCGCCTCGTCCTCGGCGAGCGTCCGCTCAAGCTCGCGTTCGCCGGCGCGCTCGTCGGCACCTATGCCAACTGGGCGACGACGCTCCTTGCCGCATTCCTCGATGCCGGCCAACGGTTCATGCCAATCGCCGGCGCTGGTGCCGAGGGTACCCGGTGGGAAGAGGCCTTGGTCGCCGGGGGCCTTGCCACGCTTACGGTCGCGATGCTCGGGGCGACCGCCATCATCCTGGCCGGCCTTCGGCTGCGCCCCGGTGCGGACGGCCCGTGAACCCCCGCGGCCCCAGGCTCAGTCCGCCGCACACTGCGCAGCCAGCGAACTGATCGCCGTAATCCGCCGCCCCTGCTGGATTTCATCGAGGAATCCATCGGTGCAGTAGCCGACCGAGATGCCCGTCGCTGGGTCGCACCACCCAATCTGGCCGCCTGCGCCGCCATGCCCAAAAGTCCGCGGCGAGCACGTCCTCCCAAAGCCCCGCAGATGCGCAAAGCCGTCGTCGCCTGCCACCTGCACCACCAGCGCCCGGTTGACCGGGTAATCCAGGACCGGCACCCGGTGATACTCCTTCGTCCGTACCTGCGTTGCCCACTCGATGGTCTCGGGCTTCAGGATGCGCCGCCCGCTTGGGCCCTCGCCGCCATTCACCAGCGCCTGGTAAAACAGCGCGAGCTGCGCCGCCCCACCGATGCCCCCTCCCCCAGGGACCCCAACCGCCCGCACCTCGGGCCGGTTGAACTGCAAAATCGCCTCCGGCGTCACCTCGCCCCAGCCGCCCGGCGGTGGCACCGGCGGTACGAGGTGCCGCACATCCGCCACCCGTCCGTTCAAATCAGCCGGCAGCCCCACGAACAGCTCCTCGATGCCCGCGGGCTCCAGTACCCGCTCCCGCACGTAGGCCCGGAAATCCTGCCCCGTCCGCCGTTCGATAATCTCCGCCAGCACCCAGTGCGCGCTCGTCGCGTGATATTCGAACCGCGTCCCCGGTTCCCAGTTCAGCCGCCAGCTCGCGAACCGCTGCAGCCGCCGCTCCCGGTCGTCCCAGTCGAACGGCGAGAACGGCGCGTACGGGAAGCCCGCGATGTGGAGCATCACCTGCTCCACCGTGATCCCTTCCTTCCCGTTCGTTCCAAACTCCGGGATGATATCCGCTACCCGCTCCTCGATGCGCAGCAGCCCCTCCTCGCACAGCGCCCACGTCGCCGCCCCGACAACCGCCTTGGTGCAGCTGAAAATCGTGTACAGCGTGTCGTTCGTCGCCGGGACTTCCTCCTCCCGGCCTTCATGCCGCACCGTCCCGAACGTTCGCACCCCCGCCAGGCGCCCCTTCCGCGCCACAGCAACCTGGGCGCTCTTCAGCGTGCCGTCCTCCACATCCCGCCGGGCCCGCGCAAATACCGCCTCGAGCTTCTCGCTGTCCACCCCGATCTCCTCGGGCCGCGCCGCAAGGTACTGCTCCAGTGCCATCTCGAAATGCCCCCTTCGGTGTGGCACGCAAGCTTACCCCCGGTAGCCCCAGCTCGCGAACCGCCCCCAAAAACCCGGATACTATCCCCTGCGAGCCCCCGTAGCTCAGAGGACAGAGCAGGCGCCTTCTAAGCGCTTGGCCGCAGGTTCGAATCCTGCCGGGGGCGCCACCGCCGTACACCCGACCACCCGCTTCCCCCGGACTCGCGCCATGCAAATCTCCCCCTCCGTCCGCGCCCTCCTCGTCCCCGACGACAACCCCATGCACCCCGAGTTCACCTGCATCTACCTCGTCGGCGCACCCGGGAAGCAGTCGCTCACCATCGACTCGGGCGAAGCCATCGACCGCTACCGCTGGTTCCTCCGGGGTTACCTCGCCGCCGTTGAGCGCGAAGAAATCGCCATCGCCGCTATCACCCACCACCACGCCGACCACTCCGGCAACCTCAAATGGGCTAAAGAAGCTCTCCGCGCCACTGTCGCCATCCCCGCCAACGGCCGCAGCCTGCTCAAGGGCCGCATCCCGCGCGACGTCGACCTCCTCCGCAACGGTGACGTCATCGAGCTCGACGGCGGAGTCCGCGTACAGGTCCTCGCAACCCCCGGCCACTCCGTCGATTCGCTCTGCTACTACATCGAAGAGGAAGGCGTCCTCTTCACCGGCGACACCCTCCTCGGCAGCTCCACCACCACGGTTTGGGACCTCGCCAGCTACCGAAAGACCCTCCAGCGCCTCCTCGAGCTCCCGAACCTCCGCGTCATCTGCCCCGGCCATGGCCGCATCGTCCGGGACCCCCGCGAGCGGCTCCAGATGTACATCGAGCACCGAAATATGCGCGAACGCCAGATTCTTCAGCTCCTCGAAGGCGGCGGCGCCCTCTCCAGCTGGGACATCATGCTCCAGCTCTACCCCGACATCGACCCGCGTCTCCGCCGCGCCGCCGACAACAACGTCCGCGCACACCTCAAGCAGCTCGCCGACGAAGGCCGCATCCGCGAATATCCCGGCATCCCCCGGCGTCCCCCGTCCCCGCGCACACTCCAGCGCGCCGAAGAACACGCCCGCCAGCGCGACCTCCTCATCGCCCGCGCCCGTCGCCTCGAGACCGCAAAACGGCGCGAAGAGCTCCGCCGGCAGGAGAATCCGCCAACCGCTCAGTGGAAAGAGCCGCCCCGTTACGAGCTCGTCGGCACCGCAGCCGACGCCGCCCGCTAGTCGTTCCCGGCAGCAGGTTCGCCGCCCCCCGCCGCTCCGCCCCCGCCTGCCGTTCCGCTCCCCGGCGTCCCCGTCTCTGCCGCGCCACGCGTCGGGCTCGCCGTGCGGGTAGGTGTCGGCGTGTGCGTTGCGGCAGCAGTGGCAGTGGGTGTCGGCGTAACTGTCGGCGTAGGCGTCAGCAGCCGTACGTCCGGCGGCGGGGGGTTCAGTGGGTCCAGCACCAGCACGGGCGTCGTCACCAGCACCAGCTGGATGCGCTTCCCCGTGCGCTGTGCCACATACGCCTGGATGGTTTCCGCATCGCCCACCGTCGCCTCACGGTCTACCTGTGCTTCGACACGAACGCGCACACTCCCATCGTCCCCGGACGAGCGGGTAACCCGCTCAACGTTCCCATGGGGGAACAGGTTGAGCACCGCCTCCCGCACGGCTGCCGCAATCTGGTCTTCCTCGCGCGCCTCCTGAACCGCGCGCCCGGTCAGCGCCGCCAGCGTGACCCCCACAACCAGGACCGGCAGCAGGCTGATCAACAGCCGCGGCCCCGGATTAGTCGGCGTACGGTGACGAACCCCGCTCAGGAGAAAGACAAACGCCGCAGCACTGATGATCGCACTCAGGTTGGTCACGAACAGCAGCAGCGCGCCGCCCCAAATCCCCCGGTCTCCGAGCGAAAGCCCAATCCCAACCGTGCAGAGCGGCGGCATCAGTGCCGTCGCAATCGCCACGCCCGGCAGCGCATCCGCAGCCCGCAAGCGCACCAGCCCGTATGCCCCAACCGCGCCCCCGGCGAGGGCGATCCCCAGGTCCAACGGATTCGGCCGCGTTCTCGCTTGGATTTCTCCCGGCACCGTCTCCAGGACCGCAAACGGCGATGCCCGCAACAGCTCCGTGAGCAGATACGAGACCACAATGGCCGTCAGCGTCCCCTCGGCCAGCGACCACATCGGCGCCAGCGGCTCCCGCCGTGCACCGCCAAGCAGCGCAAGGGCTAGCGCCATGATCGGCCCAAGCAGCGGCGCCACGAGCATCGCCCCAATCACCACCGCCGTCGAATCCCCCACCAAACCCAGCGTGGCAATCACACACGAGAACACCACCAGCAGCCGGAACCGCAAATCCGGCCGCGCCGCGCGGAAAATCTCTGCCCGAACCCGGCCCTTCGGCAGCGTCACATGATTCGGCACGCTCCCAGTGTCGCCCAATCCCCCGTTCCGGTCGCCGCGTCCCGCCCTGATTTGCGGCCGCCGCGATGCCGATACCTCTCGGTGAATCCCTCGAACCAACTCCCCGGAGCCGCTGTCCATGCTCAAGGGCGAACGCACCATCCTCCGGCCCATGCGCCGCGACTACCTCGAACGCCTCCTTGAATTCCATAACGATGTCGAGCTCCAGCTCCTCGGCGGCGAAGACGTCCCCGTACCGCTCACGCCCGAACACCTCGCCGAGCGCTTCCAAACCCTCTACGCCGGCCAGTCCCCCCGCCCGTCCTGGTTCGCCATCGAAGTCCAGGGCGGCAAAATCATCGGCCATTGCATGCTCCGCAACATCGACGAAGCCGCCCGCACCGCCGAGCTTCGCATCACCATCGGTGACCGCGACTACGTCAACCGAAAATACGGCCGCGACGTCGTGCGGCTTCTCGTCAAATACGCCTTCCGCCTCCGCAACCTCCGGAAAATCTGGCTCGCCGTCCCCGCCTCCAACGAACGTGCCCGCCGCTGCTTCGAAGCAGCGGGCTTCACCGTCGAAGGCGTCCAGCGCGCACACACCTGGGTCGATGGACGCTACGATGACCGAATCCTGATGGCCGCCTTCCGCGAACAGCCCGCGGAAGCCCCGCCGCCCGCCCCGGAGGAGCCTTCCCCCAATGCCGAGGATGTCCCCTGAAACCTTCGCCGAGTTCATCCAGCAGCCCACCGTCGGCGTCATCGCCACCCTCCGCCGCGACGGCGTGCCCTACACCGTCCCCGTCTGGTGGCTCTACCGCGACGACGGCATCTGGATTACCGGCACCTACAACCGCGTCTGGTGCAAACACCTCCTCCGCGACCCCCGCGCATCCCTCTGCATCGAATCCGGGCCGCCCCTCACCGGCCACGTCGAATTCGACGGCCGCGTCACCCCCTGCGAACTCCCCGACTTCGACATCTGGCCCATCTCCCGACTCCTCGCCGAAAAATACGTCGGCCGCGGCGACCCCGCCAACGCCCCGGCCGTCGAAGCCTTCTTCGCCAACATGCAAACCGAGCCCCGCCTCCTCTTCCGCCTCGAACCCGAGGTCACACGCGCAATCGACATGCGCGTCTACCGCGGCAAACGCGCCGACCGCGAGTTCCAGCAGCGCGCCCGCACCACTTCAACGACATAACGAAGTCTGCCATTCACTTCCCCCGTCTCCTCCGGTACGATCAGGAGACCCTGGAACCACGCCGCATCGCCGGCACCGGAGAAGCATGGCCAACGACGTCGCCCGCCGCCTCGCCATCAGTGTCCAACCCGTCCCCAAGCAGGACCCCGAAGAGCGCAAGCGCAACTTCGAAGAAACCTACCTCGGGTTCGACCTCAACGCGGCGCGCATCGAAGCATCCCGGTGCATTCAGTGCCCCTCTGCGCCCTGCCAGGAAGCCTGCCCCGTCCACAACGACATCCCCGGCGCCCTCGCCCTCCTCGAGGCTGGCGACATCCTCGGCGCCGCCGACAAATTCCGCGAAACCTCCAACCTCCCCGAGATGTGCGGCCGTCTCTGCCCGCAGGAAAAACTCTGCGAAGGCGCCTGCGTCGTCGGCTTCGCAATCCGCCCCGGCGGCAAACAGGAACCCCCCGTCACCATCGGCAAGCTCGAAGCCTTCTGCACCGACTACCAGCGCCAGCAGCTCGGCGGCTACCCCATGCCCCGCTACATGCCCGAGCCCACCGGCTTCAAAGTCGCCGTCATCGGCTCAGGCCCCGCCGGGCTCGCCGTCGCCGAGCAGCTCGCCGACAAAGGCCACAGCGTCACCGTCTACGAATACTGGCCCGAACCCGGCGGCGTCCTCGTGTACGGCATCCCCAACTTCAAGATGCGCAAGAACATCGTCGACGAATACATTGCCCACCTCGAAGCCATGGGCGTCCAGTTCATCTGCAACACCTACGTCGGCCGCGACATCACCATCGACGAACTCTTCCAGCAGGGCTTCCACGCCGTCTTCATCGGCACCGGCGCCGGCGTCGGCAACGAAATGGGCATCGAAGGCGAAGACCTCCAGGGCGTCTACACCGCCACCGAATTCCTCGTCCGCGGCAACCTCGCCCCCGACCTCCTCCCCGAACGCCTCCGTGATCCCCTCCCCAAAATGCACGATGTCGTCGTCATCGGTGGCGGCGATACCTCCATGGACTGCGTCCGCACCGCTGTCCGCCTTGGCGCCGAGAACGTCACCTGCGTCTACCGCCGCACCGAAGCCGAAATGCTCGGCCGCGCCGAAGAACGCAAGAACGCCCGCGAAGAAGGCGTCCGCTTCGAAATGCTCACCCTCCCGACCCGCATCCTCGGCGACGAAAACGGGCGTGTCCGCGCCGTCGAATGCCAGCGCATGGAACTCGGCGAGCCCGACGAATCCGGCCGCCGCCGCCCCATCCCCGTCAAGGGCAGCGAATTCACCATCCCCGCCGATACCGTCGTCATCGCCATCGGCTACGGCGCCGACCCCGTCGTCCCCCAGACCACCTCAGGCATTCGCACCGACCGCAAAGCCCTCATCCAGGTCGACGAAAAAGGTCGCACCACCCGCCCCGGCGTCTTCGCCGGCGGCGACAACGTCAACGGCGCCGACCTCGTCGTCACCGCCCTCGCCGATGGCCGCCGCGCAGCCGAAGCCATCCACGAATACCTCATGACGCTGCCCTCCCCCCGTCGCTGACGGTCACGAATTACACACCGTTTACAAACCCGACCTGCAGAAACCGCGTCCCCCGTTCGATCTTCCCAATGAGATCGAACGGGGTCGCACATGAATAAGCCGCCCGTCCTCAACGCCCTCCTGCTCCCCGGCCAGGAGCATTCCGCCCTCGGCTCCGTCGAGACCCCGCTCCTCGTGCGCCTGCTGCGCCCCGCCTCCTTCGCCATCTGGGTCCTCGTCTTCGGCGTCCAGGCACAAACCGTCATCGCCCGCGGCGGCGGAACCAACTGGTTCGTCCTCGGCTTCACCACCCTCCTCTTCGCCATCGTCCACCTCCAGTTCTGGTACGAAGAATCCGAACAGGGCCGACGATTCCACCGCGCCCTCGACCGCCTCCGCGGACGCATCTACGAAGACGAAGTCACCAGCCTTCCCAACAGCCGCCACTTCGTCTTCGAACTCCGCCGCCAAATGATGCGGTCCGTCCGTAACGGCCGCGGCTTCTCCCTCGTCCTCACCGACATCATCGGCTACGAAACCCTCAAAAACCCCGAAGAAAAACTTCTTCCCACTATCGGCCGCACCATCCGCCAGGCCATCGGCGAAGGCGATTTCGTCGCCCACCTCCAGGGGCCTATCTTCGCCGCCATCATCTCCGACGACCGCCTCGCCACCACCGCCATGAAGGCCGACGCCATCCTTCCCGCCCTCGCCAGCTGTATTCCCCACGACCACGCAACCCGCCTCACCCCCATCGTCGCCATGACCGGCTACGAAGGCGAGCTCGAAGTGCGCGACTTCCTCCGCCGCGCGCAGCGCGACCTCGTCGCCGCCCGCAACCACGACCCCGCCGCCCACCTCGCCGCCGCCGCCCGCGTCCGTCCCCAGCGCGGCGCCAGCGAAGGCCCCTCCTCCGCCGTCGCCTGAGCCTCAGCCCACGGGCTCCTCATCGACCGGGATGCGCACGGTCCGAGCCCACGCCGGCGTCTCCGGCCTGCTCGCGAACCGGTCTCGCGCCAGGCCGCCCAGCACGCCCACCACCACCGGGACGCCCGGTGCTGCCGCTGGCCACGGCGTGTACCCGTCCGTCAAGACGATGATGAGGTCGGGCCGCGGCCGGCCCCTCGCCGCGGCTTCGATGCCCGCGCCCATATCCGTACCGCCCCCGCCCTGCAGCCGAACCACCGACGCCCTCGTGACCCGCGAAACCGTCTGCACGGCCGCGTCCACCGCATACACCGTCGAGGCTGCCCGGCCGTTCGCCCGCAGGATCGCCTCCACCTCGCTCATCGCAGCCGCCAGCAGCTCACTGGTCATACTCCCCGAGGTGTCGACCACGATCGCCGCCTCGGGCTGAGGTGCCGCCAGCGCCGGCAGGATCACCGGAGCGACCGCCTGTGCCCGCCGCGACGGCCGGCTGTAGGTGTAGTCGACCATCCCGCTCGCCCGGCTCAGGGCACCCCGGATCGCCCCGGCGAGCTCGCGGCGCCAGTCGACCCTGCTCCGCACCCACCGGTCGAACCAGCGGGCCCAGCTGCCCGGGATTTCCCCCCAAACCGGCTCCGTCGACGGGCCCCAGCGCCCCCGCCGTGCCGCATCGGCAAGCCTCTTCGCCTGCTCTATCGTCCGTTCCACCAGTCCCTCGATTTCGGCCTGGCTCAGGCCGCGCACTCCCCAGTCGGCGGTCTGACAGCCTTCCGCCGTACCCTCACCCCCGGCGCCGCCCCCGCCCGTGTGCCCGGGCCGGCCGTCAGCATCGCAAGCCGGGTCTGGCCCTCGCCCCTCCGCGGGGGCGGCGTCCGCCGGTCCATGCCGCCTCGTTGCGGCCGAGCCTGGCTCGGCGCGCTCCCACCTCGCCGGGTTCCCGCCCGCTCCCGAGCCGCACGGGTCCCAGCCGGCAGCCGCCGCCCGGCTGACCATCCTTGGCCCGTAGCTGGCCGACAGCAGCTCGAGATATTCCTCGGCCGTCAGGCCCCGGGGCAGCCCAAACTGCCAGGGCACCACCGCGCCGCGCGGCAGCACGAACGGCTCGGGGATGTCGTCATTGATCTCCAGGTCGCAGGCCAAGTTCCACAGCACCGGGTCGGCGCCCAGTGCCTCACCCCGCTTGAAGTGGAGACGCAGCACATGCCCGAGCTCGTGATAGAGCACCGCCGCGGCGCGCTCCACCGAAAGCGCCCGCAGCCACGCCGGGTTGTAGTACAGCCGGCCCCACCGGTCCACGCTGGCGGTCCCGGTCCTCCCTTCGGGGACGAACACCAGCTCGAAGGCGGCATGACCGAAGAACGGCAGCCGTTCCACCAGCAGCCGCCGTGCCGCATCCAGCGGACTCGCCGGCATCTCCGCCGTCTGCAGGTCGACGTCCACCTCTTCAAGGAAGGCCCGGATCGCGGATTCCGTCTCAGCGGGTACTGGCTCCCCCCATTTGAGGACGAGCTGCTCCAGCCGCTCGGCCGCCTCAGGCGTCATCTTCCGCGGCCACAGGTGCTTCTCGAGCGTAGCGCGGTTCGAGCTCTTCAGCGCCAGCCGCGCCAGCGCGCGGAGGAACACCTCCTCAGGCTTACCCTCGTACCACGCCCGGAGCTCCTGCGGCACCCGTCCCCGCAGCCAGCTCCGCTTGTAGCCCCGCGGCTCATACTCTTCCGTCCGGTCGATCGGCTCCAGCAACGCCACCGTCCGCCCAATGAGCGCCAGCCACGACCACCCGCCCGGGTCGGCCTTGTACCGCGGTTTCAGCCAGCGGAACATCGTCAGCGGCCCCGAGCTCCATCGCACGGGTCCCGACGGCAGGTAGCGCGCCAGGTCGTGCAGGCGCGGCCCGCGGAAGCCAGCCTCATCGGGGCGCAGCACGCAGCCGTGCCGCCACCGGTCCATTTCGAGCTCGTACAGCCCAGTCCCGTCCCACAGGAAGGCCCGCATTCCTTCCGGGAGCGGCCCGGCCGCCCGCCCGTGCGAGAGCTCGCCCCGGTACAGGTAGTACGGCGAATACGGCCACGGCGGAATGCGCACGATGCGCCGCTCCACCTTCGCAGCTCCTGCGGTCATCTTGCAGCTCCTCTCACCCCGGCCCGCCCTCAGGAGGCGGTCTGCCGAACCCGCACGAACGGCCGCGCCGCCTGCGGGGTCAGGAAGTTACCCTTGCCGAGCTCCAGCAGCGCCAGCGCATGCGGCGCAACGACGTCCCGCCCCCTCGCCTTCCGGACACGGTCGATGACCCGCCAGCACTGGGCCCACCGTTCCTCCTGCTTCGACTGCTCGAGTTCCCCCTGCGCATCGGCGAACGCCGCCACCACCGCGCCGAGGAGCGCATCCACCGCATCGGGCGATTCCGGCACCTCAAGGCTGGAAGGGTCGGAAAGCGCCGCCTCGAGGTCCCACGCGGCACCGAACTGCATGAATGCGAGCAGCTCGCCGCCCGCCCCCGCGCCCACACACCCGACGACCAGCGGCTCCAGCGCCGCCGACCCCTCGGGTGTGCTCTCCACCGCCGCCACCAGCCGGGCCGCCATCTCCCATGTCCGCGGAGAGGGCCAGGCCCGTCCCCGCGCCTGTTCATCCCGCGGCAGAGCGAGAAGCGTCGCCGGGCGCGCGGAAATGAACCGCGCCACCACCGCCCGCGCAGCGGGAAGCCGCTCCTCCCAGTCCGCTGCGAGCCGCGGTATCCCGGCGAGCGTCCAGCCGCGCTGGATCCCCTCGGCCCACCGCTGCGCCTTCACCGGCCAGTCCAGGTGCACGAAACGGTTCGCCAGGGGCGCACTCAGCTCCCAGCCACCGGCCGCAACGTCCGCAGGGTTCGCCGCCGCCACGATAGCCACTCCATCCGGCAGCTCCAGCTCGCCAGCGGTCCGCTCCAGCACGACGCGGAGCAATGCGGCCTGCACCGCGGGCGGCGCCGTCGAAATCTCATCGAGAAATAGGATGCCCCGGCCAGCCTCGGCCAGCCGCACCGCCCAGCTCGGCGGGGCGAACCGAACCATCCCGTCCGTAAGCAGCGGCAGCCCCGCGAAGTCCGAAGGCTCCCGCACCGAGGCGATGACCACCTCCACCGGGAGGTTCAGCTCGCCCGCCAGTTGGCGGACCACCGAGCTCTTGCCCGTCCCCGGGGCGCCCCAGAGCAAGACCGGCACCCGGGCCTGGACGGCGATGGCGAGGGCTGAAAGCGTGTCAGACAACCAAGACCTCCTCAGGTAATCACTGGCGTTGCCCCGGTGACAACAGGCGGAGTTGACGTGCGAAGACGTCGGACGAAAGACGAAAGTTTCAGGACAGATGGTCGACGTAGTGAGAAAAATGGACGGCGAAACGACGCTGGCACTCGTCAGCAAAAGACGTTCCCACGTCGGCTGACGGAAGGTGCTCTTTAAAAAGGACGGGATATGCGGTGGTGAATCGCGACGGAATGATGCCGGCTTTCCGTGCTCTCGGGCGGCACTTCGGCGCGGCACTTGGCGGGCGTCCTGTGCTGCTACGACGATCGAACGGCACGCCTTAGTATAGCAAAACTGTCAGCCCGTGGGGAGATGTTCCGCGTCAAATGCTGGCGTCTTTTCGTCGAAACCGGCGGCACCCGGGCCCCGCATCGCCTCGTCCATGGCACCCGGCCCGGCGCCTCCTCGACCACCCGCGGCACCTGCCCGGCGCTGCGTGCTCCGCTGCCCGCGAGATAGCCTCCGGCCGGGCCCCCAACGAAGAAGGCCCGGCACCTGCCGGGCCTCGATGCGTTCTCTTTGGAGCGGATGGCGGGAATCGAACCCGCGTCTCAACCTTGGGAAGGTCGCGTTCTGCCATTGAACCACACCCGCCCGCTTCAGCCTGTAGAGTAGCACCTCGCAGCACAACGTTCGAGAGGAGCCCCTGCATGCCAATCCCGAAAGAACTCGCACTCACCCCCGAGCAGCTCGACGAGCTCATGCTCTCCACCTGGAATATGCGCATCGCCACCATCGGCCCCGGTACCCGCATCAACCTCACGCCCCTCTGGTTCGGCTGGGCCGGCGGCCAAATCTACACCTTCTGCCGCGGCCAAAAGGTCGAAAACCTCCGCCGCAACCCCACCTGCACCATCCTCGTCGACCGCAACGAGCGCTTCCCCGAGCTCCAGGGCGCCATGTTCCAGGGCACCGCGCGCGTCCTCGAAGATGCCGATGCCGAAGCCGCCGACCCGCACCTCGAAGAAGTCCGCTGGCAAATGGGCCGAAAATATGCCGGCGGCCACGGCGAACCAGCCGAACCCCGCCGCAACGAATCCACCGCCCGCGGCCGCAACTGGCGCTGGGTCGTCTTCACCCCCGAAAAAATCGTCACCTGGGATAACTTCAAGCTCGCCAGCCTCCGCAAAAACCGCGAAACCGGCGCTTGACAGCTCCGTATACTGGGAATCTACCGGCAAGGAGGTTCCCATGTACGGCTTCGTTAGCAGCGTCCTCGCCGAAAAGGGCCGCCACGTGTACACCATCGAGCGGTCCGCCACCGTCGCCGACGCCGTCCGTCAGATGAACGAAAAGGGCATCGGCGCCCTCCTCGTCGTCGAAAGCGGCCGCCCGGTCGGCATCTTCACCGAACGTGATGTCCTCCGGCGGGTCGTCGACGCCGGCCGCGACCCGGCCTCCACGCACGTCGCAGAGGTCATGACCCGCGAGCCCGTTACCATCTCGCCCGATTGGCACGTCGAAGAGGCCATGGAGCTCATGACCAGCCACCGCTTCCGCCACCTTCCAGTCATCGAAGACGGCAACCTGGTCGGCATGATCTCCATCGGCGACCTCATGCGGTGGGTCACCATCCACCAGGAAGACCATATCCGCCAGATGACCGACTACATCACCGGCCGCATCGCCTGAGCCGTCTCGGACCCCTCCGCCGCCAGCCGATCAGCGTCCCTTGAAGACCGGCTCCCTCCGCTCCACGAAGCTCAGCGCCCCTTCACGGTGGTCCTCCGTCGTGAAGAGGTACGCCAGTGCATTGCCGATGAACTCGCCCATCTCGGCCATCGACGCATGCCGCGAGCGTCGAAGCCCTTCCTTCATATACCGCATCGCGATAGGCGGGTTCAAAGCAATCCTCCGCGCCAGCCCCAGCGCAGTCGGCATCAGCTCCTCCGGCGGCACGACCTGCGAAACGAGCCCAATCTCGAGCGCCTCCTGTGCGCCGATGACATCCCCGGTGAAGAGCAGCTCCGCCGCCTTCGAAGGTCCAACCACCTGGGGCAGCCGCCACAGCCCGCCTAGGTCCGCGACCAACCCCCGCTTGATGAACAGCTCCCCAAACTTCGCCGCCGTCGAAGCAATCCGGATGTCGCAGAAGAGCGTCAGGTCCATGCCCCAGCCCACCGCCGGCCCGTTCACCGCCGCAATCACCGGCTTGTCGCATTCGAGCACTGCCGCTGCCGCCGGCGTCGGCCGGGGTTTCACCTCCCGCAGCCGCGTCACCGTCTCATCCCGCTGCTCGCCCAGCATGATCTGCTTGACGTCATCGCCCGAACAGAACGCCCGCCCGGCCCCCGTTAGCACGATGCACCACGCGTCCGGGTCACGATGCAGCTCCCGGAACGTCTGCTCCAGCTCCGCATACATCTGGCGGTTCAGCGCGTTCATCACCTCCGGGCGATTCAGCGTCACGACGGCGACACGCCCCTCGCGCTCGACCTGGATGTGCTCCATTTCACTCCATCCTCCCGGGCCCGGCCCGGCTATTTGAACTCGTACCCGCCCTTCACGCCCGCAGGCTCCGGGTCCATGATCACGTTCACGCAGGCCGGCTTCCCGCTCGCAAACGCCCGCTCAATCGCGGCCCGGATCTGCTCCGGGTGCTCCACATACTCCCCGTGACCGCCCAGCCCCTCCACGACCTTGTCATAGCGGGCGTTGTCCCCGAGCACCGTCGCCGGCGTCCGCCCCTCGCCGTACTGCGCCTTCTGCCCGACATAAATCTGGTGCCAGCACCGGTCGTTCCCCACGACCGACACCACCGGCATCTTGAACCGCACGAACGTGTCGAAATCGAACCCATTCAACCCGAACGTCCCGTCACCGTTCACCATGAGCACCCTCTTCTCCGGTGCCGCGACCGATGCCGCCATGCAGAACCCCGTCCCCACGCCAAGCGTCCCGAACGGTCCCGGGTCCATCCACTGCCCCGGGTTGTTGATCGGCAGCACGCTCGCCGCGAGCGCCACGATATCGCCGCCATCACCCACCACGATGGTGTTGTCGTCGACAAACTCTGCAATCTCCTTGCACAGCCGCAGCGGGTGAATCGGCACCGCATCCGAGTTCATGAAGAATGACCGCTGCTCATCCGCCTGGTTCTCCAGCCCGCGCAGGTAGGCCATCCACTCCCCGTGCTCCGCTCGCCCAATCTCCGAAGTCAGCTGCAGCAGCGCCTGCCGGACGTTCGCTTCGATGCCAATCGTGAAGTCCCGGTTCCGCCCAATATCCCGCGGGTCGATGTCAATCTGGATGACCTTCGCCGCCGGGTTCCATGCCGGCGCCCTCCCGTACTTCAGCCGGAAGTCGATCGGCGTCCCGAGAATAACAATCACGTCTGCCTGCGCGAACGCCGGCTTCCGCGAGAGCGAAAAGAAGTTCGGGTCGTCCTGCCGCATCGTCCCGCGGCCCATCGCGTTCGTGTACACCGGGACATCCGCCGCCCTCGCAAACTCCGCCAGCTCCCGGTGCGCCCGGTGCCAGAATACCCCCGAACCCGCCATCACCATCGGCTTCTCCGCCTTGCGGATCAGCTCCGCCGCCTGCTTGATGAGCGCCGGGTCCCCCATGATTTCACCCGTCACCCGGTAGTTCCGCGGCCATTCCAGCGAGTCTTCGTCGACCCGGCCAAACAGCACGTCCGAAGGCACCTGCAGGAACGTCGGCCCGTACCGTCCCGTCATCGCCTCCCGGAATGCCATCGCCATGTAGTAGGGCAGCCGCCGCGTCTCATACACCGTCTGCGCCCACTTCGTGATCGGCTTCATCACATCCAGCAGCTCGATGTCCTGCAGCGACCCCATGTCGTACTGCCGCAGCGGCGAGCGCCCCCCGATCACCACCATCGGGCTCGACGCCTGGTACGCGTTCGCAACTGCCGTCACCACGTCGGTGACACCCGGCCCCGCCGTCACCACCGCCACCCCCGGTTTGAACGTGATCCGCGAATAGCCGTCCGCCGCGTGCCCCGCCGATTGCTCGTGCCGCGTATCAACGATGCCGATGTCGTTGTTCAGGCAGCCTTCGTAGATGTTCTGGATGTGCCCGCCCGAGAGCGTAAAGATATGGCTCACGCCCTCCTGCCGAATCATCCGGGCGATAATCTCGCCCCCGTCAATCATGTTCCCCATGGCGAACCCCGGCGCGTGATGTGCAGTGTCCGCGAGTATACGCACCGGCCCGGCTCGCCGCTCGCGCCCCTACAGCTTTGCCGTCATCCACTCCTCCGCCAGCCGCACCACGTCTGGCCCAATCTCGAAATGGCCCCCCGGCAGCCACTGCAGGTCCTTCTCCCCCGGGATAGCGGCAAACAGCGCTTCCGTCCGCTCCCGAGGAATCAGTTCATCGTCCGTCTTCCCAACGACCCGCACAGCCACCCCCCCGAGCTTCGCCGCATCCGAACCCGGCCCCGTGGCGCTCCCGGCCAGCCCGCCCTCCCCGACGAGACAGAACGCCGCCGCGCGGAACCTCCCGCTCCGCGCCACAGCCGCAAGCCCAATCATGCTTCCCAGTGAATACCCCACGTACCCGAGCCGCTCCGTGTCGATGGGCAGCACCCCCGGCAGCAGTTCCAGCATCCGCTCCACCTCCGTCGCGAATTGCGCCCGGATGGCCTCGTAGCGCCCAGGGTCCCGGAACAGTGCCATCGGGTCGTGACCCTCGCGCTCCCCGTGGAGCGGTGCATCCAGGCCAACACACACCCATCCCCGCTTCGCCCACCGCTGCCCCACCTCACTCACCCAGTAGTCCTCTTTCGACCCCATCCCCGGGTGCTGAATCTGCACCATCGGCATCCGCTCATCTGCCCCCGCAGGCAGATACGCCACCCCCGGCACCAGCTCCTCCTCGCATCGGAACCAGAAATTTACTGCACGGATATCGCCGATAACGGTTTCCCGAGTCTTCAGCGGTTCATCCATCTCTACGCCAGCCCCTTTTCGCCGAAAAGACTGCGTAACCGCCCCTTGACGCTTACCCGGCCCCGGCGAACGATGCAACTGCGGCCACTCTATCGCCGCAACGCCTAGTCTGCCCGGTTGGGCAGAACGGGGGAACCAGTTTTCGGGGCGAATTCGCCCGGGCAGCGTGGCCCGCGCCACCTGCGACGGCGGAGCGGCTATCTCCGGTCGTAGCCCGGCAGCTAACCTCGGCGGCGTGGGAAGACCTTGTTCGAGGCCAGCGGCTCATGGTCTCCAGGCCTTCCGTATCCGTCGCCGCCCCGATGCAGCAGCGTGGCATTCCGAACTTGTCGGTGGCTGCCCGGTCTGCCTTCGCCGAACGGCTCGGCAACTTGCTGCCCCTCTTCTTCTCCCTCCTGCTCATCTCCTTCATCTTCTGGGGGCCGTTCCAGGCGCCCCTCCTCTTCGCCGTTCTCAGCACCGCGTTCTTCGCCTACTGGCTTCTCCGCAGCTACTCCGTCGCCATCGCCTGCGCAATCGGCCTCCGCCGTATCGCCGGCTGGAAGCGCACCGACTGGCAGGCGAAATACATCGCGCATATCGCCCGCAGCGGCGCACCCGACCGCTGGCACTGGCCCCGCCACCTCGTCATCATCCCCAACTACAAAGAGTCCGAAGAAGGCCTCGCCCGCACCATCGACTCCCTCGCAGCCCAGTCCGTAGCGCGCCAGCTCGTCGTCGTCCTCGCCATGGAAGACCGCGAGCCCGGCGCCCGTGAAAAAGCCGCCCGTCTCATCGCACGCTACCCCGGCGTGTTCGCCGATATCTTCGCCACCTTTCACCCCGCCAATCTGCCCGGCGAAACCCCAGGCAAAGGCTCCAACGAAGCATGGGCCGCCCGCGAAGCACACCTTCGCCTCATCGAACGCGGCCGCGACGACCTCCTGCGCTACACCGTAACCAGCTGCGACGCCGACGCCGTTTTCCACCCCTCGCACTTCGCCGCCCTCAACTACCTCTTCCTCACCGCCCGCAAGCCCTACCGCACCTTCTGGCAGCCCACCATCTTCAATTCCAACAACATCTGGGAAATTCCCGCTCCCCTCCGCATCCCCGATGGCCTCTCCGGCATCAACCGCACCTCCAACCTCCTCATTCCCGGTTCGGTCCGCTTCCCCACCAGCTGCTACTCCCTCTCGTGGCAAATGCTCCACGAGGTCGATTACTGGGACGAAGAGGTCATCCCGGAGGACTGGCACCTTTACCTCAAATGCGCCTACTCCCTCGGCGACGACGTCAACGTCGAACCGCTCTTCCTGCCGCTCGGCAACGATTGCGTCCTCGCCGATGGCTACTGGAAAACGCTCAAGGCCCACTACGCCCAGTCCGTCCGCCACGCATGGGGCGCCAGCGACATCCCCTACGCATGGCGCGCCGCCGTCCACCCCGCTTCGCCGCTCTCCTGGCGGCGCAGGCTCCTCCTGGCGGGGGCCGTGACGAAGGTCCACGTCCTCTGGGCCGCCCAGTGGTACATCGTCACCCTCGGCATCTTCCTGCCTTCCCGCTTCGCCGCCCAGTTCGGCGCCCCGCTCCCCGGCTGGTGGGTCCGCCGCTACGAAGTCCCCGGCACGGGTTGGCATCCCGAGCACTTCCTCGACCCCTCCCGCTGGTTCCGCATCGGCCCCGAAGGCGTCTTCGAGCCCACCATGTGGCTCAATCTCCCCGGTATCCTCGTCGCCCTCTGCCTCTTCCCGCTCCTCGTGATGATCGCCTTCGAGCTCCGCACCCGCGGCCCCCGGCCCGTCTACGTCTCCCGCTGGACCTACCTCACCGGGCTCCTCATGTGGCCGCTCATGGCCGTCATCACCTTCTTCTTCGCCAGCCTCCCCGCGCTCCACGCCCAGTGGAAGCTCGCCTCGGGGCGCGCACTCGTCTACCGCGTGGCCGAAAAAGGCGGCCGCGCAATCGCTACACACACTGGCAGTCCAGTCGAATCCGAATCCGCCGAGCCGGTCGCCGTCGCCGGCGGCAATTAGCAGCAGCCCGCCCTCGCCAGCGCCGTCGGCTTCCCGTATCGTCCCCTCCGCAATTCACCGCGGAGGCCCCTCCCGTGCCCGACGTCGAATACACCCTCGAAGGCTCCACCGCCATCCTCCGGCTCAATCGCCCGGAGAAGATGAACGCCATCACCTACGAAATGCTCGCCCAAATCGAGGACGCCATCCGCCAGGCTGGCTCCGACGACCGCGTCCGTGCCCTCGTCCTTACAGGCACCGGCCGCGCGTTCAGCGCCGGTACCGACCTCCAGCAGGTCTCGGGTCAGCCCCCCAGCGCCGGCCGTGCCGAGTCCTACGGCCGCGCCTACGCCGAAAACCGGCCCGCACCCTGGACCTTCGCTGCCATCGCCAAGCCCACCATCGCCGCAGTCAACGGAGTCGCCGTCGGCGTCGGCGTCGAATTCACCTCCCAGTGCGACTTCCGCATCGCCGCCGAGTCCGCCCGCTTCGGCTGGGTCTTCGTCCACCGCGGGCTCGTCCCCGACACCGCAGCCGGCACTTGGCTCCTTGCCCGCATCGTCGGCCTGCAGAACGCTGCCTACCTGCTCTACTCCGGTGAAATCATCTCAGCCACCCGCGCCCTCGAAATCGGCTACGTCCACGAAATCGTGCCCGATGCCGAGCTCATGGAACGCGCCCTCGCCTTCGCCCACACCGTCTCCCGCGGCTCTCCCCTCGCCACCGCCGAGACCAAGCGGCTTCTCTACCGGGGCCTCACCCGCGACCCCATGGACCACCTCCAGGACAGCACCGCCACCATCACCCGCCTCTTCGCAAGCGACGACTTCAAGGAAGGCGTCCGCGCCTTCCTCGAACACCGCGACCCCGAGTGGAAAGGACGCTAACGCGCCCCGTCACCAGATGCCGAGCGCCATCTTCACGTCTTCGCTCGCCATCGTCCGCGGGTCCCACGGCGGATTCCAGACGATCTGGACATCCACATCCTTCACCCCGGGCAGTTCGCGCAGCTTCGCATACGCCTCGCCACGGATGATAGGCCCAAGCGGGCACCCCGGGCTCGTCAGCGTCATCGTCACCAGCACGTCGCCGTTGTCGTACTGGATGTCGTAGACCAGCCCAAGGTCCACGATGCTCATGTTGATCTCCGGGTCCTTCACTTCCCGGAGCTTCTCCCTGAGCTGCTCATAGGTCGGGACCTGTGTCGTCTCGGCATCAGCCATGTCGTTCCTCCTGTGCGGCAGCCCTGGCCTGCCGCAGCGCTTCGAGCAAAACATTCCACGCGAGCAGCGCGCACTTCACCCGCACCGGCAGCTTCGCCACCCCCTCGAGCGCCTCGAGGTCGCCAAGCGTCCGGTCCGGTGGCGCGCCCTCCACCAGCATCGATCGTACCTTCCCCGCCACCTCCTCCGCTTCCTCCAGCCGCCGCCCCTTCACCCGCTCGGTCAGCATCGACGCGCTCGACTGCGAAATCGAACATCCCTGTCCCCAAAACCCCACGTCCCGCACCACCCCATCCGCCACCTCGAGGTCAAGGTGAATCTCGTCCCCGCACACCGGATTCACCCCTTCCGCCTGCACCGTCGGCGCCGGGAGGGGCCCACGATTCCGCGGCCGCCGGTAATGGTCCAGGATCAGCTCCCGGTAGAGGTCATCGAACGGCGGCTCGCCCATGGCCCTCCCCGAACACCCGATTCACACCTTCAAGCGCCTCGACCAGCGCCTCGATGTCATCCGGCCCGTTGTACACGCTGAAGCTCGCCCGGCTCGTCGCGGGCACGCCCAGCGCCCGCATCAGCAACTGGGCACAGTGGTGCCCCGCCCGGATCGCCACCCCGTACCCGTCGGCAATCGTCGCCACGTCGTGCGGGTGCGCTGACTCCATGGCAAAGCTCACCACGCCCCCGCGCTCCGCAGCCGAAGCCGGCCCGAAGACCCGCACCCCCGGCACGCGCGCGAGCCGCTCCAGCGCGAGCGCCGTCAGCTCCTCCTCGTGCCTCCGGACGTTCGCCATCCCCAGGCCCTCGAGGTACGCCACTGCTTCCCCGAACGCGATCACATCCGCAATGTTCGGCGTGCCCGCTTCGAACTTGTGCGGCAGCTCCGCCCACGTCGAACCCTCCGGGCGCACCACCGCGATCATGTCGCCGCCTCCGAGAAACGGCGGCATCGCCTCGAGCAGCTCCCGCCGCGCCCAGAGGACCCCAACGCCCGTTGGCCCCAGCATCTTGTGCGCCGAAAACGCGAGGAAGTCCGCCCCAAGGCGCGAAACGTCAACCCCGAGGTGCGGCACCCCCTGCGCGCCATCGACGAGCAGCAGCGCCCCCGTCGAGTGCGCCATCTCCGCAATGTCACTCACAGGGTTGATCGTCCCCAGCACATTCGACATCTGCGTGGCGGCCACCAGCCGCGTGCGCGGCCCGATCAGCCGCCGAATCTCGTCGAGGTCAAGCCTCCCGTCCGGCGTGACCCCCGCATAGCGCAGTACCGCCCCCTTGCGCCGCGCGAGCAGCTGCCACGGCACGATATTCGAATGATGCTCCATCAGCGTCAGGACGACCTCGTCCCCTTCACCAACGAACGCATCGCCCCACGCGCGCGCGACGAGGTTGATCGCCTCCGTCGCATTCCGCGTGAAGACCACCTCATCAGGCCCGCCCGCGCCGATGAATCGCGCGACCCGCGCACGGGCCCCCTCATACTGCTCAGTCGCCCGCGCCGCCAGCGTATGGATGCCCCGGTGAATGTTCGCGTTGCTCGTCTCGTAATAGCGAACCAGCGCCTCGATCACCTGCCGCGGCTTCTGCGTCGTCGCCGCATTGTCGAGGTACACGAGCCGCCGCCCGTGCACCTCCTGCCGCAGAATCGGGAAGTCCTCCCGGACCCGTCCGACGTCCAGCATCGCGGCCTCCTTACGCCGGCACGTCCACCTCGATGACCCCGTCGACTACCCTCGTCGGGTACGTCTTTACGGGCCGCACAGCAGGCAGACAGAGCGCGCGGCCCGTCGTCACGTCGAACCGCGCACCGTGCCGGGGACACTCTATTTCCTTGCCGTTCAACCTGCCCTGGTCGAGCGGGCCCCCATCGTGGGTACACAGGTCGTCGATCGCATACAGCCCATCGCCCGTGTTGCACACCGCGATGCGCCGCCCGCCGGCCTCCGCAACCCGCGCCGCGCCAGCCTCGACCTCGTCCGCCGGGAACGTCGGCACCCAGACCATCAGGCAGCCCTCACCTTCGCCTCGAGCAGGCCCAGCAGCTCCCCCCGGAGCCGCTCATCAGGCACCCGCGCGACAACGTCCTCCAGGAACGCCCACACCAGCATCGCCTCTGCCTCCGCCCGGGGGATACCGCGCGTCTGCAGATAGAACAGTTGCTCTTCATCCACCGGCCCCGCCGTCGCACCGTGCGATGCCCGGATGACATTGCTCGTCAGGATCTCCAGCACCGGGTCGCTGTCCGCCCGTGCCGACTTGCTCAGCAGAAGGTTCCGGTTCTCCTGGTTGGCGTCCGCGTTCTTTGCCTCCAGCCCCACGCGCGTCAGCCCGTAATACACCGAGCGCGCCGAATCCCGCAGCGCCGCCTTGTACAGCAAGTCGCTCCGCGTATCGGGCCCGATATGGTCCTGCAGCGTGTAGAAGTCGACATACTCCTCGCCCCGCCCGTACGCCAGCCCGAGGAGCTCGCTCCCCGTGCCGCGCCCAGCGAGCGACGACTCCAGCTGCCCCTTCACTACCCTGCCGCTCAGCACCAGCTGGAGATTCTGGAACGACGCGTCCCGCTCGCTCCCAAGCAGTCGCTGGTACACGAAACACCGCGTCGCCGGCCCCCACCGGTGAACGACATAATAGCGGACCTCCGACCCCGGGCCAGGCAGCACCTCCGCTGCCGGAACCGCGAGGATGTCGGCCTCATCCGAGGTGTACTCCTCCACCACCGTCACCCGGCTGTTCGGCCCCGTCACGACCACCGTGTGCGGCGCCGCAAACTGGCCCCCGCTGACCGTCCGCCGGATTCGAACCGGGGCAGCCGGCTCCGCATTCGCCGGCACGTCCACGAGCACCGCATCCCGCAGCAGCGCGTAGTGCAGCGCCGTGAAGCGGTCGATGCCCGGCGCCACCGCGCTTCCCAGCGCCTTCTCCAGCC
>BPIE01000006.1 GCA_026003935.1 Tepidiforma sp.
ACGAACAGGATGTTCTTCCGGCCGTCCATAAACTCCGGGAACGGTTCCGCCGGCCCGGCGAAGTGCTCGTAATCGATCCCGTTCGGGATGATGTTGAAGTACCCCGGGAAGTACCGGCTTACCAGCTTCGCCGCCGCCGGCGAAACCGCGATCTTCCCCTCGATTTTCCGGAACCATCGCCGCGTGAGCGGCGTAGTGTACCCGTAGAATCGGTTCCCGCCGTCCTTGGCTGCATGGAACGTCCCCACCGTCACCGCCTGTGAATATCGCAGGAAGTGGTACGGCAGCAGCGGCATCAGCGGCTCGTGCAGGTGGACCACATCGAAACGGTGCTCCTGCAGCACCCGTTTCACCTCCGGCGACTTCCACGCGAATGTAATCCGCGCAACCGACCCGCTTACCCGCATCGAAAACGGCCGCCCCATCACGTGAACCTCGTCCCTCACCCGCTCCGCGTCCGACGCCGGCGCGAAGATCACCACCTCGTGGCCCCATGCCCGGAACGACGCCGCAAGGTGGCGGATATGCGTCTTCACCCCGCCCTCGACGCACCAGTCATACGGGCTGACAAGCGCGATTTTCACCGCCGGCCTCCCAGCATCCGCACCACCTTGCGCGGAGTTGCCGTGTAGCCCCACGCCAGCCCGAGCGCCAGCCGGCCCGCCGGCACCGCTGACGGGTGGCGCATTGCCGCCCGCGTTGTCCCGTCGGCGATCGCCTGCCGCAGCTCGGCCGCCGTCCGGCCCGGGAACTCAGTCCAGCCGCTGCCCACATGCTCGAGGTGGTGCGCATCCGAACTCCCCGTCGCCGGCAAACGCCACAGCTCCGCATTCAGCCGTGCAGCCTTCGCTCCCGTCCGCACGCCCGCCGGGCTCGGGTTCGCCAGCTCGATGGCATCGAACTGCACGCCCGCCTCAGCCCGCTCCCGGAGGCCGTCGAGCGTCCGCCGGCCGACCGACCGCGTCAGCCAGCTCAGCGGGTGCGGCGCGATGGCGATGCCGCCGGCGTCATGGATCATCGCGAGCGTCGATTCTACCCCCCGGAAGCTCGGCAGGTCCCGCTCCACGAAGAGCGCCAGCACGTGCCCCTGCAGCGTCGTAATCTCCGCACCCGGGATGACGTCGAACCGGTAGCTCCGCCGGGCGGCCAGCTCGCGCGCCCGCAGGCCGCCGCGGACGTCCTCGTGGTCCGTCACCGCGATGACGTCGAGGTCCGTGGCATGCTCCACCCACTCGAGCAGCTCCTCGACCGTCGCGAAGCCGTCGCTCACGCGCGTGTGGAGGTGGAGGTCAGCCTTCCCCACAGGCGTGCACCCTCCAGAAATCCTCGAGCACCGCCCACTGGCCCGGGTCCCGCCGCAGGTGCCGCTCCAGCAGCCCCGCAAACCGCTCCACCGCGGCTCGGATATCGCCATCCGCGTCCTCCGTCTCCTCGACCCTGAACGGCTCTTCGACATCGATCCGGAACTGGTCACCTCGCTTCCGGCTCGAAAAGATCGGAATCACCAGCGCCCCGGTCCGGCGCGCCAGCTCCCACGGCCCACGCGGCAGCCGCACCGGCCGGTCGAACAGCCGCGTGCACACCCCCGTGTGCTGGATGTCCCGGTCGCCCATCATCCCCACGACCCCTCCCGCGCGCAGCGTTTCGATGCACGTCCGAACGCCGCCGAAGTTTGTCTCGAGAAAGGTGCCCCCCGCCGAGGAGCGCAGCTTCAGCATGTACTCCGCCCAGTCCCGCGGTTCCAGCCGCTCGACCAGCGCCACAAACGACCGCCCGCGGTACGTCAACGCCTGGATCGCCAGCTCCGCATTGCCCGTGTGGGCGCTCACCAGCAGCACCGCGCCGTTCGTCCGCAGCAGCTCGAGCCGCTCGACGTGGAAAATCTCCAGGTGCTCCGCCTCGAACCGCGACATATCCCGCCCGGGGAGCGTCACGAGGTCGAGGTAGTACTCCAGGACATGCTGCAGCGCCCGGAGCCCCTCCCGCCGTGCGCGCGAGCGGTCACCCTCGCAGAGCGGCAGCATGTTCCGGGTCAGACGCCGACGCACCCGCGGATTCAGCCACCACGTCACCCGCGCAACCGCCGGGGCCACCGCATAGAACGGCCCCGGCCGCCGGCCAGCCACGAGACGCGCTGCCCGCATCGCCCACGCCTGCGCGCTCATATTCCGCCCCGGCGGTCCGCCGGCCCCCGCCACAGCTCCCGGAACATATACCACTGCTCGGGCCGCTCCCGGATGAACGCCTCGTGCGCCCGCATCACCCGCTGCGTCAGCACCTGGACGCACTCCGGCCGCGCATCATCGCAGGGGACGATCGAGAAATCGCCGACGACCTCCATCCGCTCGCCCAGGGGGTCGACCCTCCGGAACGCCACGGGCACGAGGGCTGCACCGGTTGCAAGCGCCAGGCGCGCCGGCCCGGCCGGCACCTGCACTGCCTCGCCGAAAAACTCCACCTCGACCCCCTCCCCCGGCACGGGCCGGTCGATGAGGAGAGCGAGCAGCCCGTTCCGCTTTAACACGCGCACCATCGATGGCCCCGCGCGCTCCATCCGGATGACCTGCATCCCCAGCCGCTCCCGGGTTCCCAGCACCAGCGCATCCAGCCGCGGGTCGCCGAATCCCTCCGCGACGACCGCGAGCGGATAGCCGCGCGATGCCGCGTAGGCAGCCCCGGCATCCCAGTTGCCATAATGCATGCACACAATCACCGCGCCGCGTCCCCGCGCCAGCAGCCGGTCGAGCGCCGCGAACGCCCCATCGCCATCCACCCGCGGCAGCTGCGCCCTGCCGCTCCCCAGCCGCATGAAGTCCAGCAGGTAGCGGAAGTACGCCGCAAGCGACGCGCGCCCCACCCGGTCGACCAACCCCTGTTCGGCCGTCCCCAGGACCCGGGCGAAATTCGCCCGCATCGCCCGGCGGCCCCGCGGCCAGAGCCAGTACGCCGCAGCGCCGAGCCCCCCGGCGATCCGGTACGCCGCAGGCGCCGGCGTCCGGCCGATCGTCGCCCGCGCCGCCCGCCAGCTCCAGTACTGCAGCGTGCCCAACCCCGGACTCGGCAACCGCCGGGGCAGCTCCCGCGCACCCTCCGTTCCCGGCGAAATCCCCATCCCGTTCAGTGTACCCGGCTGCCTGTAAGACTCCCGGTACAATCCGCCTATGGAGTTAAAAGTCACCCGCTACGAGGTCGATGGACCGGTCGCCACCATCACCCTGGACCGCCCCGAACGGCTCAACGCATGGACCGGGCGGATGCACACCGAGTACCGCTGGTGCCTGGCGCAGGCCGACGCCGACCCCGCCGTCCGGGTAATCGTCGTCACGGGCGCCGGCCGCGGATTCTGCGCAGGCGCCGATGCCCGCGCCCTCGAGGGCCACGTCGAAAAGGGCGGCTACGACCCGGGCACCCCGCCCGACATCCCCCGGCCCGGCTTCGGCGTCCATCCCGAGTTCGACCACGACTTCGCCTATCACTTCGGCCTCGCGAAGCCCACCATCGCCGCCATCAACGGCCCCGCCGCCGGCGTCGGACTCGTCCTCGCCTGCTTCTGCGATATCCGCTTCGCGGCCGCCGGCGCAAAGCTGACCACGGCCCACGGGAAGCTCGGCCTCCCCGCCGAGTACGGCCTCTCCTGGCTGCTGCCGCGCCTCATCGGGCTGGCCCCGGCGATGGAGCTCCTCCTCTCCAGCCGCATCTTCCTCGCCGAAGAGGCCGAGCGGCTCGGCCTCGTCCACCGCGTCCTTCCCCGGGACGACCTTCTCCCCTCGGTCTACGAGTACGCCCGCACGCTCGCGCGCACCGTGGCGCCCTCCTCCCTGCGCGAGACCCGCCGCCAGGTCTACATCGACCTCCACCGCGGCGTCGGCCCTGCCGTCAGCGAAGCCCAGCGCCTCCTCGACGAGCTGACCGCCGGCCCCGACTTCCGCGAGGGCGTCGCCGCCCTCCTTGAAAAACGCGAGCCCCGCTTCTGGAGCCCGCCGCCCGCCAATTGACACCCCGGGCGCCGCAATCGAAACTCGCGCACCGGCATCGCAACCTCTGCCAGCCCGGCGGCTTGCGGTCTGCTGCTCCCCGGACCGGCAGCATTCGCGGGCGCCCCCGCTTCCAGACCTGTGACGCCGAGTCTCGCCGCGAGGGTATGCGTATGCCGCGGGGTCAGAACCAACAGGGGCACGTCCTCATTCGTGCCGGAGTTCTCCTGTTCCTGCTGGGGCTCCTGACCGGGCTGCTCGCCCCGGTCCTTGAAAACCGCCGTATGGTGCTGTCGAGCCACCTCGAAGGCGTGCTCAACGGCATCTTTCTCGTCCTGGTCGGTCTGGTTTGGCCCCGGCTGAACCTTCCCGCGCGCTGGCTGCGAATCGCCCTGGCGGCGGCACTGGTCGGTACCTACACCAATTGGGCAACGACTCTCGCGGCCGCCGCACTCGGTGCGGGGGAGCGGCTGATGCCCATCGCCGGGGCCGGCTTCCGTGGCCGCGCAGCGGAGGAAGCACTCATCGCCGTCGGACTCGGGACCCTCACGGTCGCCATGATCACGACATCGGTCCTCGTCCTGACCGGACTCAAGGACCCTCCCGAAGGAGCCACCGCGGGGCCACGGTAGACGCCGGATCCCGTGCCGCCCCAGCCTCCGTCACGAAATCGCACACTGGGCCGCAAGCGAACTGATCGCCGTGATCCGTCGCCCCTGCTGCACTTCGTCGAGGAACCCGTCGGTGCAGTAGCCGACCGAGATCCCGGTCGCGGGGTCGCACCACCCAATCTGGCCGCCGGCGCCGCCGTGCCCGAACGCCCGCGGTGACGCCGTCCGCCCGAACCCCCGCAGGTGCATGAAGCCGTCGTCGCCGGCAACCACTACCGTCAGCGCCCGGTTTACGGGGTAATCGAGGATCGGCACCCGGTGGTGCTCCTTCGTCCGAACGATCGTCGCCCACTCGATGGTCTCCGGCTTCAGCACCCGCCTCCCGCTCGGTCCCACGCCGCCATTGACCAGCGTTTGGTAGAACAGCGCCAGCTGCGCCGCGCCCCCAATTCCGCCGCCTCCCGGCACCCCGACCGCCCGCACCTCCGGCCGGTTGAACTGGAGGATCGCCTCCGGCGTCACTTCGCCCCAGCCCCCCGGCGGCGGCGTCGGCGGGATGAGATACCGCACGTCAGCCACCCGCCGGTTCTCCTCCGCCGGCAGGCCGACATACAGCTCCTCCACCCCCGCCGGCTCGAGAACCCGTTCACGGATATACGCCCGGAAGTCCTTCCCCGTCCGCCGCTCGATAATCTCCGCAAGCACCCAGTGCGCGCTCGTCGCGTGGTACTCGAACCGCGTCCCCGGCTCCCAGTTCAGGCGCCAGCTCGCGAACCGCTGCAGCCTTCGTTCCCGGTCGTCCCAGTCGAGCGGCGAAAACGGCGCGTACGGAAATCCTGCAATGTGCAGCATCACCTGCTCCACCGTGATCTGCTCCTTCCCGTTCGTGCCGAACTCCGGAATGATCGCCGCCACCCGCTCCTCAACCCGGAGCAGCCCGTCTTCGCAGAGCGCCCATGCCGCTGCCCCGACGATCGCCTTTGTGCAGCTAAAAATCGTGTAGAGCGTCTCGTTCGTCGCCGGCACCTCCCCCTCGCGCCCCTCGTGGCGCACCGTTCCGAACGTCCGCACCCCGGCGAGCCGCCCCTCCCGCGCCACGGCAACCTGCGCGCTCTTCAGGGTGCCGTCGTCGACGTCCCGTTTCGCCCGCGCGAACACCGCCTCCAGCTTCTCACTGTCGATGCCGACGTCCTCCGGCCTCGCCGCGAGATACTGCTCCAGCGCCATCGCTTTGCCCTCCTGCTCCCGTTTGGCCGCTGAGCTTACCCCCGCCGCCGGCTCCCCGCGAGCCGCCCCCGGGCGGCGCACCGGTACAATGGCAGCAGGCCCCCGTAGCTCAGAGGACAGAGCAGACGCCTTCTAAGCGTTTGGCCGCAGGTTCGAATCCTGCCGGGGGCGCCAGCCCTCCCGTACACTTCCCCAACCTCGCTCCCCGGTTGCCAGCCCATGCAGATTTCGCCGTCCGTCCGCGCCGTCCTCGTCCCCGACGACAATCCGATGCACCCCGAATTCACCTGCATCTATCTCGTCGGCGCCCCGGGCCGGCAGGCGCTCACCATCGACTCCGGCGAAGCGATCGACCGCTACCGCTGGTTCCTCAAGGGCTACCTCGCCGCCGTCGAACGCGAGGAGATCGCCATCGCCGCCATCACCCACCACCACGCCGACCACTCCGGCAACCTCAAGTGGGCCAAAGAGGAGCTCGGCGCGCAGGTCGCCATCCCGGCAAACGGCCGCCAGCTCCTCAAGGGCCGCATCCCGCGCGACGTCGAGGCCCTCCGCGACGGCGACGTCATCGACCTCGACGGCGGCGTCCGCGTCCGCGTCCTCGCAACGCCCGGCCACTCCGTCGACTCACTCTGCTACTACATCGAAGAAGAGGGCGTCCTCTTCACCGGCGACACCCTCCTCGGCAGCTCCACCACCACCGTCTGGGACCTCGCCAGCTACCGCCGCACCCTCCGGCGCCTCCTCGAACTGCCGAACCTCCGCGTCATCTGCCCCGGCCACGGTCGCATCGTCCGCGACCCCCGCGAGCGCCTCCAGATGTACATCGACCACCGCGACATGCGCGAGCGCCAGATCCTGCAGGTACTCGAAGGGGGCGGCGCCCTCTCCAGCTGGGACATCATGCTCCAGCTCTACCCCGACATCGACCCTCGGCTCCGGCGCGCCGCCGACAACAACGTGCGCGCCCACCTGAAACAGCTCGCCGAGGAGGGCCGCATCCGCGAGTACCCCGGCATTCCGCGCCGTCCGCCGTCCCCTCGCGCCATCCAGCGCGCCGAAGAGCACGCGCGCCAGCGCGACCTCCTCATCGCCAAAGCCCGCAAACTCGAAACACAGAAGCGCCGCGAAGAGCTCCGCAGGCAGGAAAACCCCCCGACCGCCGAGTGGATAGAGCCGCCCCGCTACGAACTCATCGGCACCGCCGCCGATGCCGCCCGCTAGGGCGTCGGCCCCGGCGTCGAACTCCTTGTCGGAGTTGCCGACGCGTTCCGCCCGGGCTCACCCGCTGCGCCGCCGGAGCCCGGCGTTCGCAGGTCCGATGACGTCGCTCCCGGGGTCCCCGTCCTGGTGGAAGTCGCCGTCGGTGTGGGCGTGGGCGTGCGCGTCGGTGTAGCAGTTGGTGTCGGGGTTGGGGTCAAAAGCCGGACATCCGGGGGCGGCGGGTTGAGCGGGTCGAGCACCAGCACCGGCGTCGTCACCAGGACGAGCTGGACTCGCTTGCCGGTCTGCTGGGCGATATACGCCTGGATTGTCTCTGCATCGGTAATAGTCGGCTCCCGGTCGACCTGCGCCTCCACGCGCACGCGCAAGCTCCCGTCATCCCCCGACGTCCGGCTCACTCGCTCCACGGAGCCGCCGGGGAACAGGTTCACCACGGCCTCCCGCGCTGCTGCCGCCAGCTGGTCCTCCTCCCTCGCCTCCTGCACTGCCCGCGTTGTCAGCCCGGCAAGGGCTACACCAAGCACGACAACGGGGATTGCGCCCAGCACCAAACGGGGCCCGGGATGCGTCGGGGTCTTGTGCCGGACCCCGCTCAGCAAAAACACGACGGCGGCGGCCGTCAGGATTGCGCTCAGGTTCGTGGCGAACAGCAGCATCGCACCGCCCCAGACGCCGCGGTCGCCCAGCGAAAGTCCGATGCCGACCGTGCACAGCGGCGGCATGAGCGCTGTCGCGATCGCCACCCCGGGAAGTGCGTCCGCTGCGCGCATGCGCACCAGGCCGTATGCGCCGATTGCGCCGCCGGCCAGCGCAATACCAAGGTCCAGCGGGTTTGGCCGCGTCCGCGCCTGTACCTCCCCCGGGAGCGTCTCCAGGACCGCAAATGGAGAAGCGCGCAGGAGCTCGGCAATGACATACGACAGCACGATCGCTGCCACTACCCCCTCTGCCAGCGCCCACAGCGGCGGAAGGGGCTCCTTCCGGGCCCCGCCAAGCAAAGCCAGCCCGAGTGCCATAATCGGCCCCAGCAGCGGCGCAACCAGCATCGAGCCGATCACCACCGCCGGCGAATCTGCAATCAGGCCCAGCGTCGCAATCACGCAAGAGAACCACACCAGCAGCCGGAAGCGCAGGTCCGGCCGCGCCGACCGGAAAATCTCGGCACGCAGTCGGCCTTTGGGAAGCACGGCGTGATTCGGCACGAACAGGAGTTTCGCTCACCGCGTCCCTTCAGTCGCCCCGGTAACTCCCCTGCTCCCCGCCACCGGTCCAGCCGATACCTTCCGGTAGCACCTCAACTCCGCAACCCCGAGGGGGCGGCCACGCCATGCTCAAGGGCGAACGCACCATCCTCCGGCCCATGCGCCGCGAATACCTCGAGCGGCTGCTCGACTTCCATAACGACGTCGAACTCCAGCTCCTCGGCGGCGAAGATGTCCCCGTTCCGCTCACGCCCGAGCACCTCGCCGAGCGCTTCGAAGCCCTCTACGCCGGCCAGTCGCCCCGGCCCTCCTGGTTCGCCATCGAAGTCCAGGGCGGCAAGATCATCGGCCACTGCATGCTGCGCAACATCGACGAAGCCGCCCGCACCGCCGAGCTCCGTATTACCATCGGCGACCGCGACTACATCAACCGCAGGTACGGCCGCGATGTCGTCCGGCTTCTCCTTAAGTACGCCTTCCGGCTCCGGAACCTCCGCAAGATCTGGCTCGCCGTGCCCGCCTCCAACGAGCGCGCCCGCCGCTGCTTCGAAGCCGCAGGGTTCGCCGTCGAAGGCTGCCAGCGCGCCCACACCTGGGTCGACGGGCGGTACGATGACCGCATCCTGATGGCCGCCTTCCGCGAACCTCCCGCGGAACCCGCGCCGCCAGCTCCCGAGGAGCCCGCCGCCCATGCCCCGCATGACGCCTGAAACCCTCGCCGAATTCCTCCAGCTGCCGGTCGTCGGCGTCATCGCCACCCTCCGCCGCGACGGCATGCCCTACACCGTCCCCGTCTGGTGGCTCTACCGCGACGATGGCATCTGGATCACCGGCACCTACAACCGCGTCTGGTGCAGGCACCTCCTGCGCGACCCCCGCGCCTCGCTCTGCATCGAGTCCGGCCCGCCCCTAACCGGCCATGTCGAGTTCGACGGCCGCGTCACCCCCTTCGAACTCCCGGGTTTCGACATCTGGCCGATCTCCCGCCTCCTCGTCGAAAAGTACGTCGGCCGCGGTGACCCTGCCAACGCCCCTGCGGTCGATGCCTTCTTCGCCAACATGCAGACCGAGCCGCGGCTCCTTTTCCGCCTTGAACCCCAGGTCACCCGCGCCATCGACATGCGCGTCTACCGCGGCAAGCGCGCCGACCGCGAGTACCAGCAGCGCGCCGCCGGCGCCTGAGGCCGCAGCAGCCCGGTTCACTTCCTCCCTCCCCTCAGGTACGATCAGGTGACCCTGGAATCACGCCGCAATCCCGGCACCGGAGAAGCATGGCCAACGACGTCGCCCGCCGCCTCGCCATCAGCGTCCAGCCCGTTCCGAAGCAGGACCCCGAAGAACGCAAGCGCAACTTCGAGGAAACCTACCTCGGCTTCGACCTGAACGCCGCCCGCATCGAGGCCTCGCGCTGCATCCAGTGCCCCTCTGCGCCCTGCCAGGAGGCCTGTCCCGTCCACAACGACATCCCCGGCGCGCTCGCCCTCATCGAAGCCGGCGACATCCTCGGCGCCGCCGACAAGTTCCGCGAGACCTCCAACCTCCCCGAGATGTGCGGCCGCCTCTGCCCCCAGGAGAAGCTCTGCGAGGGCGCCTGCGTCGTCGGGTTCGCCATCCGGCCCGGCGGCAAGCAGGAGCCGCCCGTCACCATCGGCAAGCTCGAAGCCTTCTGCACCGATTACCAGCGCCAGCAGCTCGGCGGCTACCCCATGCCCCGCTATATGCCCGAGCCGACCGGCTTCAAGGTCGCCGTCATCGGCTCCGGCCCCGCCGGCCTCGCCGTTGCAGAGCAGCTCGCCGATAAGGGCCACAGCGTCACCGTCTACGAATACTGGCCCGAGCCCGGCGGCGTCCTCGTCTACGGCATCCCCAACTTCAAAATGCGCAAGAACATCGTCGACGAGTACATCGCCCACCTCGAGGCGATGGGCGTCCGGTTCATCTGCAACACCTACGTCGGCCGCGATATCACCATCGACGAACTCTTCGAGCAGGGCTTCCACGCCGTCTTCATCGGCACCGGAGCCGGCGTCGGCAACGAAATGGGCATCGAAGGCGAAGACCTCGAGGGCGTCTACTCCGCCACCGAGTTCCTCGTGCGCGGCAACCTCGCCCCCGAAATGCTCCCCGAACGCCTGCGCACCCCCCTGCCGAAGCTGAACGACGTCGTCGTCATCGGCGGCGGCGATACCTCCATGGACTGCGTCCGCACCGCCGTCCGCCTCGGCGCCCAGAACGTCACCTGCGTCTACCGCCGCACCGAAGCCGAAATGCTCGGCCGCGAAGAGGAGCGCAAGAACGCCCGCGAAGAAGGCGTCCGCTTCGAAATGCTCACCCTGCCCACCCGCATCCTCGGCGACGAAAACGGCCGCGTCCGCGCCGTCGAATGCCAGCGCATGCAGCTTGGCGAACCGGACGAGACCGGCCGCCGCCGGCCCATCCCCGTCCCCGGCAGCGAATTCGTCATTCCCGCCGACGCCGTCGTCATCGCCATCGGCTACGGCGCCGACCCCGTCGTCCCGCAGACCACCTCCGGCATCCGCACCGACCGGAAGGCCCTCATCCAGGTCGACGAGAAAGGCCGCACTACCCGGCCCGGCGTCTTCGCCGGCGGCGATAACGTCAACGGCGCCGACCTCGTCGTCACCGCCCTCGCCGACGGGCGCCGCGCCGCCGAAGCCATCCACGAATACCTCATGAGCCTGCCCGCACCGCGGCGCTAGCCCTCCACGAATTACACACCGTTTACACATGCTCCCTGCGGAAGGGTGGCCCCCCGTTCGATCTCTACCAGTGAGACCGAACGGGGCCGCCCATGAACAAACCGCCCGTCCTTAACGCCTTCCTCCTGCCCTCGACCGAGCAGTCCGCACTCGGCTCCGTCGAAACGCCGCTCGTCGTCCGCCTCCTTCGCCCGGCCACCTTTGCCGTGTGGCTGCTCGTCTTCTGCGTCCAGGCTCAAACGGTCATCGCCCGGGGCGGCGGCACGAACTGGTTCGTGCTTGGCTTCACTACCCTCCTCTTCACCGTGGTCCACCTCCAGTTCTGGTACGAGGAATCCGAACAGGGCCGCCGATTCCACCGCGCCATCGACCGGCTCCGCGGCCGCATCTACGAAGATGAGGTGACCGGCCTGCCGAACAGCCGCCACTTCGTCTTCGAACTCCGCCGCCAGATGATGCGCTCCGTCCGCAACGGCCGCGGTTTCTCTCTCGCCCTCACCGATGTGACCGGCTACGAGGCGCTCAAGAATCCGGAGGAGCGGTTCCTGCCCGCTGTCGGCCGGGCGCTCCGCCAGGCCATCGGCGAAGGCGACTTCGTCGCCCACCTCCAGGGTCCGATCTTCGCTGCCATCATCGCCGATGACCGCCTCGCCACGACCGCAATGAAGGCCGAGGCGCTCCTCCCGGCCCTCGCAGCCTGCATCCCGAACGAGTACGCCACGCGGCTCACCCCCGTGGTCTCCCTCACCGGCTACGAAGGCGAACTCGAAGTCCGCGACTTCCTCCGCCGCGCCCAGCGCGACCTCGTCGCAGCGCGCAACCACGAGCCCGGCGCCCGCATCGCCGCCGCCGTCCGCGCCCGCCCCCAGCACCCCGCTCCAGCTGAGAACTCCCGCTCCGCGGTCGCCTGACCCCGCCCCTTCCAACGCCGCAGCAAAACGCCCCGCGGGATTTCCCGCGGGGCGTCGTCATTCACCGTTCTGGAGCGGATGGCGGGAATCGAACCCGCGTCTCAACCTTGGGAAGGTCGCGTTCTGCCATTGAACCACACCCGCCCGCTTCGCCTGTAGGATAGCACCTCGCACCACTCCAGACGAGGTCCCTCGATGCCCATCCCTAAGGAACTCGCACTCACCCCCGACGAGCTCGACGAGCTCATGCTCACCACCTGGAACATGCGCATCGCCACCATCGGCCCGGGCACCCGCATCAACCTTACCCCGCTCTGGTTCGGCTGGGCCGGCGGCAAAATCTACACCTACTGCCGCGGCCAGAAGGTCGAAAATCTCCGCCGCAACCCAGTCTGCACCGTCCTCGTCGACCGCAACGAGCGGTTCCCCGAGCTCCAGGGCGCGATGTTCCAGGGCACGGGCCGCGTCCTCGAAGACGCCGTCGCCGAAGCTGCTGACCCCACCTTGAAGAGGTCCGCTGGCAGATGGGCAAGAAGTACGCCGGCGGCCACGGCGAGCCCGCCGAGCCCCGCCGCAACGACGCCACCGCCCGCGGCCGGAACTGGCGGTGGGTCGTCGTCACCCCTGAGCGCATCGTCACCTGGGACAACTTCAAACTGCCCAGCCTGCGGCGCAGCCGCCAAACGGGCGCTTGACAGGCACGTATACTGGGAATCTACCGGCAAGGAGGTTCCCATGTACGGCTTCGTCAGCAGCGTCCTCGCCGAAAAAGGCCGCCACGTCTACACCATCGAACGCTCAGCCACCGTCGCTGAGGCCGTCCGCCAGATGAACGAAAAAGGCATCGGCGCCCTCCTCGTCGTCGAGGGCGACCGCCCCATCGGCATCTTCACCGAACGCGACGTCCTCCGCAGGGTCGTCGATGCCGACCGCGACCCCGCCCTCACCCGCGTCGCCGAGGTCATGACCCGCGACCCCGTCACCATCTCTCCGGAGTGGCACGTGGAGGAGGCGATGCAGCTCATGACCAGCCGCCGCTTCCGCCATCTGCCCGTCATCGAAGATGGCCGCCTCGTCGGCATGATCTCCATCGGCGACCTCCTCCGCTGGGTCACCATCCACCAGGAAGACCACATCCGGGCGATGACCGACTACATCACCGGCCGTCTCAGCTGATCGGCCAGGCCCGCCGGTCACCGCCCCTTGAAGACGGGCTCCCGCCGTTCAACGAAGCTCAGCGCGCCCTCCCGGTGGTCCTCCGTGGTGAAGAGGTAGGCGAGCGCGTTCCCGATGAACTCGCCCATCTCCGTCATCGTGGCGTGGCGCGAGCGGCGCAGCCCTTCCTTCATGTAGCGCATCGCGATCGGCGGGTTCGCCGCAATCTTCTTCGCCAGTCCCATCGCCGCCGGCAGGAGCTCCTCGTGGGGAACCACCCGCGACACCAGCCCGATCGCCAGCGCCTCCTGCGCACCGATCACATCGCCGGTGAACAGCAGCTCCGCCGCCTTCGATGGCCCGACAATCTGCGGCAATCGCCACAGCCCGCCGAGGTCGGCCACCAGGCCGCGCTTGATGAACAGCTCCCCGAACTTCGCCTGCTCCGACGCAATGCGGATATCCGCGAAGAGGGCCAGGTCCATCCCCCAGCCGACTGCAGGGCCGTTCACGGCCGCGATCACCGGCTTGTCGCACTCGAGGATGGCCGCGGCCGCCGGCGTGGGCCGGGGCTTGACCTCCCGCAGGCGGGTGACGGTCTCATCCCGCTGCTCCCCGAGCATGATCTGCTTCACATCGTCGCCCGAGCAGAACGCCCGCCCTGCGCCCGTCAGCACGATGCACCAGGCGTCCGGGTCGCGGTGCAGCTCCCGGAACGTCTGCTCCAGCTCGGCGTACATCTGCCGGTTGAGCGCGTTCATCACCTCCGGCCGGTTCAGCGTCACTACCGCGACCCGGCCGTCCCGTTCCACCACGATGTGCTCCATGCTGCCCACCTCCCCGCCGGCGCCCGGCAGGCCTACTTGAATTCGTACCCGCCCTTCACGCCCGCGGGCTCCGGGTCCATGATGACGTTCACGCACGCCGGCTTGCCGCTGGCGAATGCCCGCTCGATCGCGGCCTTAATCTGCTCCGGGTGCTCCACAAACTCTCCGTGGCCCCCGAGGCCCTCCACAACCTTGTCGTAGCGCGCATTGTCGCCGAGCACCGTCGCCGGGGTGCGGCCCTCCCCGTACTGCGCCTTCTGCCCGACATAAATCTGGTGCCAGCACCGGTCGTTCCCGACCACCGACACGATCGGCATCTTGAACCGCACAAACGTGTCGAAGTCGAACCCGTTCAGCCCGAAGGTGCCGTCGCCGTTCACCATCAGCACCTTTTTGTCCGGCGCCGCAACTGCCGCCGCCATGCAGAACCCTGTCCCGACCCCGAGCGTCCCGAACGGGCCCGGGTCCATCCACTGGCCCGGGTTGTTGATCGGCAGCACGCTCGCCGCCAGCGCCACGATGTCGCCGCCATCGCCGATGACGATCGTGTCATCATCCACGAACTCCGCAATCTCCTTGCACAGCCGGAGCGGGTGAATCGGCACCGCATCGGAGTTCATGTAGTACGACCGCTGCTCATCGGCCTGGTTCTCGAGCCCGCGCAGGTACGTCATCCACTCCCGGTGCTCCGCCTTCCCAATCTCCGACGTGAGCTGGAGCAGCGCCTGCCGGATGTTCGCTTCGATGCCGATCGTGAAGTCCCGGTTCCGCCCGATATCCCGCGGGTCGATGTCAATCTGGATAACCTTCGCCGCAGGGTTCCACGCCGGCGGCCGCCCGTACTTCAGCCGGAAGTCGATCGGCGTCCCGAGGATAACGATGACATCCGCCTGCGCGAAGGCGGGCTTCCGCGACAGCGAGAAGAAGTTCGGGTTGTCCTGGCGCAGCGTCCCGCGCCCCATCGCGTTCGTGTAGACCGGGACATCCGCCGCCCGCGCGAACTCCGCCAGCTCACGGTGCGCCCGGTGCCAGAACACCCCCGACCCCGCCATGACCATCGGCTTCTCCGCCTCCCGGATCAGCTTCGCCGCCTGCTTGATCAGCTCCGGGTCGCCCATGATTTCGCCCGTCACCCGGTAGTTGCGCGGCCATTCGAGCGAATCCTCATCCACCCTCCCGAACAGCACGTCCGAAGGCACCTGCAGGAACGTCGGCCCGTACCTGCCCGTCATCGCCTCGCGGAACGCCATCGCCATGTAGTACGGCAGCCGCCGTGTTTCATAGACCGTCTGCGCCCACTTCGTGATCGGCTTCATCACATCGAGCAGCTCAATGTCCTGCAGCGAACCCATGTCGTACTGCCGCAGCGGCGAGCGCCCCCCGATAACCACCATTGGGCTCGAGGCCTGGTAAGCGTTGGCAACAGCCGTCACGACATCGGTCACGCCCGGCCCGGCCGTCACCACCGCAACGCCCGGCTTGAACGTGATCCGCGAGTACCCGTCGGCCGCGTGCCCGGCCGACTGCTCATGCCGCGTGTCGATGATGCCGATGTCGTTGTTCAGGCAACCCTCGTAAATGTTCTGGATATGCCCCCCGGAGAGCGTGAAGATGTGGCTGACGCCCTCCTGCTTGATCATCCGGGCGATGATCTCGCCCCCGTCGATCATGTTCCCCATGGCAAACTCCGGCGCAGATATGCAGTGCTCGCGAGTATACGCATCGGCACCGCAGGCCGCTTCCGCGCCTCAGAGCTTCGCCAGCATCCACTCCTCGGCCAGTCGCACCACGTCGGGGCCGATTTCGAAGTGCCCGCCCGGGAGCCACTGCAGGTCCTTCTCCCCCGGCAGCGCCGCATAGAGCGCCTCGGTCCGCTCCCGCGGAATCAGCTCGTCGTCGGTCTTCCCAACAATCCGGACCGCCACGCCGCCGAGCTGCACCGCATCGGAGTCCGGCCCGGCGGCGCTCCCCGCAAGTCCCCCTTCGCCGACCAGGCAGAATGCCGCTGCGCGGAACCTGCCGCTCCGGGCCACAGCGGCAATCCCGATCATGCTCCCAAGGGAGTAGCCCACGTACCCCAGCCGCGCGGTGTCGATCGGAAGCACCCCCGGCAGCAGCTCGAGCATCCGCGCAACTTCCGCAGCGAACTGCGCGCGGAACGACTCGTACCGCTCCGGCTGACGAAACAGCGCCATCGGATCGTGCGTCTGCCGCTCGCCGTGCAGCGGCGCGTCGAGGCCCACGCAAACCCATCCGCGCTTCGCCCACCGCATCCCGACGTCGCTCACCCAGTAATCGTCCTTCCCACCCATGCCCGGGTGCTGAATCTGCACCATCGGCATCGGCTCGTCGGCCCCGGCAGGCAGGTAGGCCACGCCGGGCACCAGCTCGCCGCCGCACCTGAACCAGAAATTGACTTCCCGGATGTCGCCGATGAGGGATTCGCGAACCTGCAGCTCGTTTGCCATGCTCTCCTCCGTCCATCTGTTGCCGCCCGGGGTCTTGACGCTTACGCGTACCGGGCGAACGATGCACCATGCGGACCCCGTGTCCGCAGCGCCTAGTCTGCCCCTCCGGGCAGAACGGGGGAACCAGTTCTCGGGGCGAATCCGCCCGGGCCGGCAGCATATCCCGGCGACGGCGGAGCGGCTATCTCCGGTCGCAGCCCGGCAGCTAACCTCGGCGGCGTAGGAAGACCTTGTTCGAGGCCACCCCGCATATGGTCTCCAGGCCTTCCGTTTCCGCCGTTCCGGCGCAATCTCGCGGCGAAAAGCCGGTCCTCTCCGTCTACGCCAGCTCCCCGCTCCGGGAGCGTATCGGCAACACCATCCCCCTTGCCCTCTCCCTCCTCCTCATCAGCTTCATCTTCTGGGGCCCCTTCAAGGCGCCCCTCCTCTTCGCCGTCCTGAGCGTCGCCTTCTTCGTCTACTGGCTCCTCCGCAGCTACTCGGTCGCCATCGCCTGCGCCGTCGGCCTCCGCCGCATCGAACGCTGGAAGGCGACCGACTGGCGCGCCAAATACGCCGCCGAGACTGCCCGCGCAGGCCGGCCCGACCGCTGGTCGTGGCCCCGCCACCTCGTCATCATCCCCAACTACCGCGAATCCGAAGAAGGGCTCGCCCGGACCATCGATTCCCTCGCGGCCCAGTCCGTCGCCAGCCAGCTGGTCGTCGTCCTCGCCATGGAGGACCGCGAACCCGGGTCCCGCGAAAAGGCTGCCCGGCTTCTCGCCCGCTACCCCGGCGTCTTTGCCGACTTCTTTGCCACCTACCACCCGGCCGGCCTCCCCGGCGAGACGCCCGGTAAAGGTTCGAACGAAGCGTGGGCTGCCCGCGAAGCCCACATCCGCCTCATCGAAAACGGCCGCGATGACATCCTCCGCTACACCGTCACGAGCTGCGACGCCGATGCCGTCTTCCATCCCTCCCACTTTGCCGCCCTCAACTACCTCTTCCTGACGGCCAGGAAGCCCTACCGCACCTTCTGGCAGCCGACCATCTTCAACTCCAACAACATCTGGGAAATCCCCGCGCCCCTCCGCATCCCCGACGGCCTCTCCGGCATCAACCGCACCTCCAACCTCCTCATCCCCGGCAGCGTCCGCTTCCCCACGAGCTGCTACTCCCTCTCCTGGCAGATGCTCCACGAAGTCGACTACTGGGACGAAGAGGTCATCCCCGAGGACTGGCACCTCTACCTCAAGTGCTCCTACACCCTCGGCGATGACGTCAACGTCGAGCCGCTCTTTCTCCCGCTCGGCAACGACTGCGTCCTCGCCGATGGCTACTGGAAGACGCTGAAAGCCCATTACGCCCAGTCGGTCCGCCACGCCTGGGGCGCCAGCGACATCCCCTACGCCTGGCGCGCCGCCATGCACCCCCGCTCCCCCCTCTCCTGGCGCCGCCGCCTCCTCCTCGCCGGCGCCGTCACCAAGGTCCACGTGCTCTGGGCCGCCCAGTGGTACATCGTCACCCTCGGCATCTTCCTTCCCTCTCGCTTCGCCACCCGGTTCAGCGCGCCGCTGCCGGGCTGGTGGGTGCGCCGCTACGAGGTGCCCGGCACCGGCTGGCACCCCGAGCACCTCCTCGAGCCCTCGCGCTGGTTCCGCATCGGGCCCGAGGGCATCTTCGAGCCGACCATGTGGCTCAACCTCCCGGGCATCCTCGTGGCCCTCTGCCTCTTCCCCCTCCTCGTCATGATCGTCTTCGAGCTGCGGACCCGCGGCCCGCGTCCCGCCTACGTGTCCCGCTGGGTCTACCTCACCGGCCTGCTGATGTGGCCGCTCATGGCCGTGATTACCTTCTTCTTCGCCAGCCTGCCAGCCCTCCATGCCCAGTGGAAGCTCGCCTCCGGGAAGAGCCTCGTCTACCGCGTCGCGGAAAAGGGCAGCCGCGCCCTGCCCGCCCGGGGCGCCGTCGCCCACGAGCCCGAGCCCGGCGAAGCCGTCGCGGTCGTCGGCGGCAAGTAGGCACTGCCGCCGGCCCTCCAGGTCGCAAACCCGCTCCCAATCCCGTAGTGTTCCAGCCGCACTACCCCGCGGAGGCCCCTGCCCGTGCCCGACGTCGAATACACCCGCGAAGGCGCAATCGCCATCCTGCGCCTCAACCGCCCCGAGAAGATGAACGCCATCACCTACGAGATGCTGGGGGCCATCGAAGACGCCGTCCGCCAGGCCGGCTCCGACGACCGCGTCCGCGCCCTCGTGCTCACCGGCACCGGCCGCGCCTTCAGCGCCGGGACCGACCTCCAGCAGCTCGCCGGCCAGCCGCCGAGCGCCGGCCGCGCCGAAACCTACGGCCGTGCCTACAGCGAAAACCGCCCCGCCCCGTGGACCTTCGCCTCAATCCCGAAACCCACCATCGCCGCCGTCAATGGCGTCGCAGTCGGCGTTGGCGTCGAGTTCACCTCGCAGTGCGACTTCCGCATCGCCGCCGAATCCGCCCGCTTCGGCTGGGTCTTCGTCCACCGCGGCCTCGTGCCCGATACCGCCGCCGGCACCTGGCTCCTCTCCCGCATCGTCGGCCTGCAGAACGCCGCCTACCTGCTCTACTCAGGCGAAATCATCTCCGCGACCCGGGCCCGCGATATCGGCTACGTCCACGAGGTCGTTCCTGACGCCGAGCTGATGGAGCGGTCGCTCGCCTTCGCCCACGAGGTATCCCGCGGCTCGCCGCTCGCTACCGCCGAAACCAAGCGGCTCCTCTACCAGTCCCTCACCCGCGACCCGATGGACCACCTGGCCGACAGCACGGCCACCATCACCCGCCTCTTCGCGAGCGAGGACTTCAAAGAAGGCGTCCGCGCCTTCCTCGAACACCGCGACCCGCAGTGGAAGGGGCGCTGACCCCTCCCCCTCACCAGATCCCGAGCGCCATCTTCACGTCTTCGCTCGCCATCGTCCGCGGGTCCCACGGCGGGTTCCAGACAATCTGCACGTCGACGTCCTTCACGCCCGGCAGCTCCCGCAGCTTCGCATACGCTTCGCCCCGGATAATTGGGCCGAGCGGGCACCCCGGGCTCGTCAGCGTCATCGTCACCAGCACGTCGCCGTTGTCGTACTGGATGTCGTACACCAGCCCAAGGTCCACGATGCTCATGTTGATCTCCGGGTCTTTCACTTCCCGGAGCTTCTCGCGGAGCTGTTCATACGTCGGGGCCTGCGGAGTTTCGGTATCAGCCATGGTGTTCCTCCTGTGCGGCGGCCTTCGCCTGCCGCAGCGCTTCAAGCAAAACGTTCCACGCGAGGAGCGCGCACTTCACCCGCACCGGCAGCTTCGCGACGCCCTCGAGCGCCTCGAGGTCGCCGAGCGATGGGTCCGGCGACGCGCCCTCCACCAGCATCGATCGTACCTTTCCCGCAACCTCCTCGGCCTCGGCCAGCGGGCGCCCCTTGAGCCGTTCCGTCAGCATCGAGGCGCTCGACTGCGAAATCGAACACCCCTGCCCCCAGAAGCCAAGGTCCGCGATGACTCCATTATCGATGGCCAGGTCAAGGTGAATCTCGTCGCCGCACACCGGGTTCACCCCTTCTGCCTGTACCGTCGGGGCGGCCAGCGGGCCGTGGTTCCGCGGCCTCCGGTAGTGGTCCAGGATCAGCTCCCGGTACAAATCATCGAACGGCGGTTCGCTCACGTCCTTCTCCGAACACGCGGTTCACGCCCTCGAGCGCCTCGACCAGTGCCTCGATGTCGTCCACGTCGTTGTAGATGCTGAAGCTCGCCCGGCTCGTGGCCGGCACCCCGAGTGCGCGCATCAGCAGCTGCGCGCAGTGGTGCCCTGCCCGGATCGCCACCCCGTGCCCGTCGGCGATGGTCGCGACGTCGTGCGGGTGGGCGGCCTCCATCGCAAAGCTCACCACGCCGCCCCGCTCGCTCGCCGAGGACGGCCCGAAAATCCGGACCCCGGCCACCCGGCGCAGCCGCTCGAGGGCGAGCTCCGTCAGCTCCTCCTCGTGCCGCCGGACGTTCGACATCCCGATGCCTTCCAGGTAGTCGACCGCCGCCCCGAAGGCGATGACGTCCGCGATGTTCGGTGTCCCGGCTTCGAACTTGTGCGGCAGCTCCGCCCACGTCGAACTTTCCGGGCGCACCACCGCAATCATGTCGCCCCCGCCAAGGAACGGCGGCATCGCTTCCAGCAGCTCCGCCCGCGCCCACAGGACGCCGACGCCGGTTGGCCCCAGCATCTTGTGCGCCGAGAACGCGAGGAAGTCCGCCCCCAGCGCCTGGACGTCGACAGGCAGGTGGGGCACGCTCTGCGCGCCGTCGACCAGCAGCAGCGCGCCGGCCCGGTGCGCCATCTCCGCGATGTCGGCGACCGGGTTGATGGTGCCCAGCACGTTCGACATGTGGGTCACGGCCACGAGCTTTGTCTGCGGCCCGATGAGCCGCCGAAGCTCGTCAAGGTCGAGCTTCCCGTCGTCCGTGATGCCCGCGTACCGCAGCGTCGCGCCCTTCCGTCGCGCCAGCAGCTGCCACGGCACGATGTTTGAGTGGTGCTCCATCAGCGTGAGGACGATCTCGTCGCCCTCGCCGATGTGCTCGTCGCCCCACGCCCGCGCCACCAGGTTGATCGCCTCGGTCGCGTTCCGGGTGAACACCACTTCCTCCGGGCCGCGCGCCCCGATGAACCGCGCCACCTTCCGGCGGGCATCCTCGTACTGCTCGGTAGCCCGGGTCGCGAGCGTGTGGATACCCCGGTGGATGTTGGCGTTCGACGTCTCGTAGTAACGCACGAGCGCCTCGATCACCTGCCGCGGCTTCTGCGTCGTCGCCGCGTTATCGAGGTAGACAAGCGGCCGCCCGTTGACCTGCTGCCGCAGGATAGGGAAGTCCTGCCGAATGCGCCGTACGTCAAGCACCGGCCACCTCCTTCAGGCTGGCAGATCGACCTCGATAACGCCGTCCTGGACGCGCACCGGGTAGGTGCGCACCGGGCGCACAGCAGGGAGGCAGAGCGCCCGGCCGGTCGTTACATCGAAGCGCGCACCGTGCCTTGGGCACTCTATCTCCTTCCCGCTCAGCTGCCCCTGGTCGAGCGGTCCGCCGTCATGGGTACAAACGTCGTCAATTGCGTAATACCCGTCGCCGGTGTTGCAGATTGCGATCCGCCGTCCGCCGGCCTCGAACACCTTCGCCGTGCCCGGCGCCACCGCATCTGCTGCCATGGTGGCGATCCACCCCATCAGCTGCCCCTCACCTTCGCCTCGAGCAGCCCAAGGAGCTCCTCCCGCAGGCCCGCATCAGGCACCCTGGCCACTACGTCTTCGAGGAACGCCCACACGAGCATCCCCTCGGCGACAGGGCGCGGGATCCCGCGCGTCTGCAGGTAAAAGAGCTGCTCCTCGTCCACCGGCCCCGCCGTCGCGCCGTGCGACGCACGGATGACGTTGCTCGTCAGGATCTCCAGCACCGGGTCGCTGTCTGCCCGCGCCGTCTTGCTCAGGAGCAGATTCCGGTTCTCCTGGTTCGCGTCAGCGTTCTTCGCTTCCAGCCCCACGCGCGTCAGGCCGTAGTACACCGACCGCGCCGAATCGCGCAGCGCCGCCTTGTATAGCAGGTCGCTTCGCGTATCCGGCCCGATGTGGTCCTGCAGCGTGTAGAAATCGACGTACTCCTCGCCGCGGCCGTACGCCAGGCCGAGCAGTTCGCTCGCTGTGCCTCGGCCGACAAGCGACGACTCCAGCTGCCCTTTCACGACGCTCCCGCTCAGCACGAGCTGGAGGTTCTGGAAGGCGGCATCCCGCTCCGCCCCCAGCATCCGCTGGTACCCAAACGACCGCGTCGCCGGCCCCCAGCGATGCACAACGTAGTAGCGAACCTCGGAGCCCGGCCCGGGAAAGATTTCGGCGACCGGCACCGCGAGGATCTCCGCCTCGTCCGATGTGTACTCCTCGACCACCGTCACCCGGCTGTTCGGACCCGTCACGATGACCGTGTGCGGCGTCGTCAGCTGCGCGCCGCTCACCGACCGCCGGATGTGCACCGGCGTCGCAGGCTCGGCGTTCGCCGGCACATCGACGATGACCGCTTCCCGCAAAAACGCGTAGTGCAGCGCGGTGAACCGGTCCGTCCCCGCCGCTACCGCCGACCCGAGCCGCTGGGCCAGCCGCTCCGCGGTCGCGCCCTCCGCGAACCCGTGCGTCGTCACCGTGACGGCGTCGTCGGCCTCGACTGCAATCGATTCATCCTGTTCGACCGGGTAGCGCGCCAGGTCGATCGACCGCGCGTCGTAGTACTTCCACGGCCGCGACTGGTAGCTGTCGGGCCACTCGAGTTCATCAGCCAGCGCTGCAGCCTCGGCGCGCAGGCGGGCCAGCCAGGCAGGGTCGCCGAGCTGTTCGCCCAGCGCCCGCGCGGCCGCCGTAATTCGGACCCGTTCCTCGGTTGTTGATGTCATACAGCTCCTCCGCCGGCACGCATCGTGCCGGGCTCGCATTGCGGGTTCG